>CAZXIJ010000001.1:0-22025 GCA_964640725.1 uncultured Pseudomonadales bacterium
GCCACGACGTCGCCTTCGAACCGGATCTCGACAGCGTCGAGTAGGCCCGTCCCGGGGGACCGGGAACGGGTGAGCTGACCGGCACAGCGCACGCTGCAGCGGTCTCGGCAGCCTTAAAGGCAACTTAGTTTCTGTATTTTTCTCCACCGGGCTTCGCCGCACCCGGGCACTCCCGTGCCCGAGAAAACGCACGCACTGTCACCCCGGGGACAGATCCGTTGTGCGACTCATGCAAAGCTTTGCCGCGCTTTTGTAAACCTTCCATCTTAATAAGTTAGTTACAAACCATGGATGTTCCTTTCGTTGACATTAACGAGGGGATCGACGGAAATGGTTTATGCGGTGCAACCAAGGATTGAGACGCACATTCAGTCAACCCCCCAAGATAAATCCGAGACAGCCTGATGACCATCCACCGAGCGCTCGTCACCCTTATTCTCTTGGCCGCCGCCCCCGTCTGGGCCGCGCCAGTCACCTTCCAGGACGTCACCGAAACTGCCGGCATGACCGGGGGCACGGAGAGCTGGGGCATCGCCTGGGGCGATTTCAACGGTGACCGCTGGCCCGACCTGATCGTTCAGGGTCACCGGGATTTTCCGCGGATCTATCGAAACACCGGTACCGGCGTGTTCGAGGACGTCGCCGATGAGTACGACCCGGAAGATCTGTGGATCGGCTTCACCATCGACGACAAGCACGGCGCGACCGTTGCCGACGTCGACAACGACGGCGACGACGACATCTATTTCGCAGTCAGCGCCACCGGCCCTGCCCAGCTGCTCATCAGCGAAGCGGAGTCCGGCGGCACCCTCAACGAGCAGGCCGGACCCGCCGGGCTGACCAACGACGGCGCCGCACGTCTGGGCGTCTGGTTCGACTTCAACAACGACGGGCTGCTGGACGTGCTGCGGCACTCATCCGGGGGCGACAGCTTCTTCACCCAGGACAGCACTGGACTCACCTTCACCAGCCAGTTCTCGCCCTGCGGTAGCCGGGAAGACTACGGCCAGCTGGCTGACTTCAACGCCGACGGCGACCTGGACTATCTGTGCGGCAGCCAATCCGCGTACCCGGACGGCATCTTCGATTTCTCCACCGGCAGCTTTGTCAGCATCGACTCGGTATTTCCGACGGTAAATCTCGTCGCAGACACCGTGCCCGGCGACTTCAACAACGACCTGCTCACCGACGTCATCGTTGTGCGCGGGGGCTTCCGGCCCAGCGGCGCGACCAAGAACGGCGACAACAGCATCGACGCCTGGTTCCGGAGCACCAACGGCGTGGGCTTCAACTTTCAGGCGACGGGCGCTGTCACCGTCACGATCGACGGTCAGGGCATCGGCATTTTCGACCTGCCGGTTATCCTCAACCTGGACACCGCCGGCAACACCTCGGGCAGCGGTTACGGCGTTTCCGTCTCCTGGGACGGCGTCGAGTGGGAAGTCCGCCACACCAACACCTCGCAGGCCTACGTGCGCGTCAGGGCCGACAATCCGGTCACGGACCCGGTCATGTTCGGGCAGTCATCGCAGGACACCTCTGCCGCCACGGAGCACCTGGTAAACGACGGCACCCAGCTCAACCGCGTGTTCAATACCGGGCTGTTTGAGCAGATCAACTGCATCAGCGGCGTGGCTGCGGACTTCGATAACGATATGGACCTTGATCTGTACCTGGCCTGCCGCCAGGGCGCAGAGAACCTGGCGAACCGCTACTACGACAACGACGGTACCGGTTCCTTCACCCTGGTCACGAACCATGGCGGCGAAGGCCCGGTGGGTGCCGGGATCGAGTTTGGCGTGGCGGACAGCGTGATCGCCGCTGACTACGATCTGGATGGCTTCATCGACCTGTCCGTGGCCAACGGCCTGCTGTTTTACCCCGTGAGCCGCGGTGGCCCGGACACGCTCATCCGCAACCAGGGCAACAGCAACAACTGGATCGAGATCGACCTCAACGGCACGACCTCCAACATCAAGGGCATTGGCGCCAAGGTGTTTGCCACGGCCGGCGGCGTCACGCAGGTCCGGGAACAGGCCGGCGGCTACCACCGCTGGTCTCAGAACAGCCAGCGCATTCATTTTGGCATGGCGCAGAATGCGACCGTGGACCTGGAAATCCGCTGGCCCTCCGGGCAGATCGACACGCACACGGGCGTTGCCGTAAACGACCTTTACGAGGCCACCGAGGGCGGCGCGATTGTCGCGGTCACCCCCGGAGCCCCTGTGTTCCAGGAAATCCAGGCCGGCGACGAGTGCGGCCAACCGCCCTACAGCCAGACCTACGGCACCGCCATGCTGGTCTGGCGCAACTGCGGCACGGACAACTGGAACATCCGTCTGCGCGGTGGCATTGACTACGTCAACGACTTCGAGCCCCTGGAGTCGGCGGGCAACATCAATGGCAACGCACCCTTCGGGAGCGTGAACGGGCTGTCGCTCACAGCCATTGATTCCCTGAGTCAGCCGAACGCTTCGAGCGTCAACTTCTCCGTGACCGTGAGCGAGGCCCTGGGCAACAACAAGGGCATCGCGTTCAGTACCGCTGGCCAGAGCAACACCTGCCTGAGCCTGGACGTGCAGGACATCGACCGGGTCATTCTGGGCGAAAGCCGCAAGCGCCTGCCCCTGCCCTTCGATCTGCAGACCCTGGGCGTGTGTGACTCTGACGGCGACGGCCTGACCGACGACGTCGATCTGGACGATGACAACGACGGGGTGGACGACATCAACGATGCCTTCCCCCTGGATCCTTCCGAGTCGGCGGATAGCGACGGCGACGGCGTTGGCGACAATGCAGACCTGTTTCCGAACGATCCGAACGAGACCAGCGACGCCGACGGCGACGGCATCGGCGACAACGCCGACATCGATGCAGACAACGACGGCATGCCCAACGCTACGGAAAACAGTGGCGGCGCGGTGGTGAGCACGCTACTGGACGATTTCGAAACGGATCAGGGCTGGACCGTCGACCCGAACGGCACCGATACGGCAACCACGGGCATCTGGGAAATCGCAACGCCAGAGCAAACCACCGCGTCTGGCAGCATCATCCAGCGTGGCGACACGACGAGCGGCGTGCAGGCGATCGTGACCGCGGCGAACGCCGGAAGCTCCGTCGGTACCGCAGACATCGACAATGGCCCGACCTCGGCCCTGTCACCGGTGATCGCTCTGCCGACCTCTGCCCAGCTGCTGGAGTTCAACTACTACTTCGCGCACCTGGCATCTTCCAACGGCCAGGACATCTTCCGGGTGACGCTGATTGGCGAGACCGGCCAGCAAACGCTGCTGGACGAATCCGGGGTCGGCGCCCTCCGTGCCGGCGTCTGGACGCCGGTCAGCGTGGACATCAGCGCCTTCGCTGGCGAAAACGTGCAGATTCTGCTGGAAGCCGCCGACGGCGGCGGCGGCTCGATCGTCGAAGCCGGGGTCGATGACCTGCGCCTGAGCAGCTTCACGGAAGATCAGGACCTGGACGGCGTAACGAACGCCCTCGATCTTGACAGCGACAACGACACCATCGCCGATGTGGTCGAAGCCGGACTGGTCGACGCCGATGGCGACTTCATTGTGGACGATCTGCTCGGAAGTCAGGGCACGATCACCAACCCGCCGGACAGCGACAGCGACGGCATTCCGGACTACCTTGACCTGGAAAGCAGCAACCCGGCCAACGACGGCACGGCCTACGACATTGTCGCGAACGGCAATGGCGCCCTGGACAGCAACGGCGACGGCCTGCTGTCGGCCGCTGACAGTAACGGCGGTACCGACGCCGATGCCGACGGCATCGATGACCTGATTGACGGCGACCCCTTCAATCCGGGTTCCGGCAGCGGCAACACGCTGGTGTTCTGTGGAGCTCCGACCTTCGACAGCACCGTCGATGTCGCCCTGTTCCTGTGGCAAGACTGCAGCACCGAGGAGTGGTTCGTTCGAATCTCCGGCGGCAACGATCCGGGCCCGCTGGTCTTCACCGGCACGATCGACGCATTCAACGGCCTGAACAGCCTTGCGGGCTTCAGCCAGGAAGGCAACGATGTGCTTGACAGCACTGCCACCGGCCTGAGCTACACCCAGACCGTCTTTGTTACAGGTGTGGATGGCTTCGACTTCACCGTGTCAGCAAACGCCTGCTTCACGCCCGACGCGAACGGCGTTCCGGTCCTGCTCGGACAGGCGCAGACGCCGCTGGGCGGGAGCAACGTCGATCTGTCGACCGGGATGGCTTGCGCAGATTCCGACGGCGACATGCTGCTGGATGTGGTCGAGCTGAACCTCGGCACCAACCCGAACCTCGCCGACACCGACGGCGGCGGCGTGGACGATGGCGAAGAGGTCGCCCTGGGCACCGACCCGCTGGACCCGGCCGACGATGCCAGCAACACCGCTGTTTGCGGACCGCCGACCTTCGACGCGGCCAGCGAGCCGGGCCTGTATCTGTGGCGCGATTGCGGCGCCGCCGAGGCGGAATGGTCCTTCAGGGTCGTCGGTGGCGGTTTGCCCTGGCAGGAATACGCCGGCCAGCTTGGGGCCAGCGCGCCGCTGGCAGCGGCCCTGGTCGACCTGGAGCCCCACGACAATGTCGACTCCATTCCGGGTGACACGCTGATCGACTTCAGCCTGTTCATCGGCGGCGCTGGCGTCGAAGGCTTCGACACCACGATCCCGGCGGGCGCCACCAGCTGCGTCGAGATCGCAACGGTACCGAGCGGTTCCGGCGTCTTTGTCGGCGCCGGCAAGCTTCCCCAGAGCGGCAACTTCTCGCTGGAGGATCTGTCGAGCTGCACCATCAACCCGCCGACCGTCGATGCCTGGTGTGGCGAGCCCGCGATCAATACCGCGAGCGAGCCGGGCCTGTACGTGTGGCAAGACTGCGCGGTTACCGGCAGCCGTGAATGGCACGTTCGTGCCGTTGGCGGCGGCCTGGGCTTCGATCAGTACGCTGGCACCATCGTGGGATCCGAGCCGCTCTCGGCCACGGGCATCGGGCTCCGGCTGCCGCCGGACGTGCTGGACACAGTGCCCGGCGACGCCACCATCGACTACACCTTCTTTGTCGGTGGCAGCGGCGTCGATGAACTGGTCACGGCGATTCCGAACGCCGCGACGGCCTGCCTGGACCCGCAGGTCCTGCCGGCCGGGGTCCAGGTGTTTGTAGGCGAGAACAAGCAGCCCTTCAGCGGCCCGTTCAACCTGCAAGATACCGGCGCCTGCCCCTAGGCTGAGCGCCCCCAGCCCCTCCCGGAGCCCGTCGCCTCCGGGAGGCACCTCGGCCGTAAAGGCCCTGTCCCCAGCGACATAAAGGCAATATTCCAGCTTTTATTGAGTCCCAGCGGCCTCTCTTCACACTTTGGTCATCCGGTATTCAGGACTGCGCGGGCAAACTGTGCACGCTGCCTGAGCGCAAACTTCAGCAATTCTCTATCGTCTGATCAGTCGCTCCGTAAGCGGCGACAGGGCCGCAAGCCTTAACGGCCCGCGAAAACACGGCGATATCGAGTCCGCAGCACGTGCACGAATGCACCGTTTCGCGGTCAAAACTCGCGCCATGCCGACCTTTGTTACATCCCGAGAGCATCCGTAGATGAGACCAGCACTGTTTTTCGTGAGCCTGCTCACAGCGTCCCTGGCACTGGCAAGTCCCGTGACCTTCGAAGACGTCACCGAAACTGCCGGCATGACCGGGGGCACGGAGAGCTGGGGCATCGCCTGGGGCGATTTCAACGGTGACCGCTGGCCCGACCTGATCGTTCAGGGTCACCGGGATTTTCCGCGGATCTATCGAAACACCGGTACCGGCGTGTTCGAGGACGTCGCCGATGAGTACGACCCGGAAGATCTGTGGATCGGCTTCACCATCGACGACAAGCACGGCGCGACCGTTGCCGACGTCGACAACGACGGCGACGACGACATCTATTTCGCAGTCAGCGCCACCGGCCCTGCCCAGCTGCTCATCAGCGAAGCGGAGTCCGGCGGCACCCTCAACGAGCAGGCCGGACCCGCCGGGCTCTCCAACGACGGCGCGGCCCGCATGGGCGTCTGGTTCGACTTCAACAACGACGGGCTGCTGGACGTGCTGCGGCATTCCTCCGGGGGCGACAGCTTTTTCACCCGGGACAGCACCGGGCTCACCTTTTCCAGCCAGTTCTCGCCCTGCGGCAACCGCGAGTCCTACGGCCAGCTGGCTGACTTCAACGCCGACGGCGACCTGGATTACCTCTGCGGCAGCCTGAGCGCGTATCCGGACGGCATCTTCGATTTCTCCACCGGCAGCTTCGAGCGCATTGATTCAGTCTTCCCGACCATCAGCCGTGTCAATGACACCGTCACCGGCGACTTCAACAACGACGGCCTGACCGACGTCATTGTCGTGCGCGGCGGCCGGCGACCTTCCGGGGCCACCAAAACGAACGACACAGACATCGACGCCTGGTTCCGAAGCACGGCCGGCACCGGTTTCACCTTCGCTGCCGAAGGTCCCGTCACCTTTATCATCGACGGTCAGGGCATCGGCATCTTCGATCTGCCCGTCGTGCTGGAACTGGATACCAACGGCGAGACCGAAGGTGTCGGCTACGGCGTCCGCGTCAACCGCAGCGGCGGTGAGTGGCGAGTCCGTCATATCAACACTTCCCAATCGTATATACGGGTGCGGGCGACCAACACCGTCTCAGAACCCGTGATGTTCGGCACGACCACGCAGGACGACTCGGCAGAGACAGAGCATCTGGTGAACGACGGCACCCAGCTCAACCGCGTGTTCTCCAGCGGCCTGTTTGTGCCCGTGGACTGCATTAGCGGCGTGGCTGCAGACTTTGACAACGACATGGACCAGGACCTCTATCTCGCCTGCCGCAAGGGCCCGGACAACCTGGCCAACCGCTACTACGACAACGACGGCGCAGGAAACTTCACGCTGGTCACCAACCACGGCGGCGAGGGCCCGGTCGGTACCGGACTGGAATACGGAGTCGCAGACAGCGTCATTTCCGCCGACTACGACCTGGACGGCTTTATGGATCTGGCGGTCGCCAACGGCCTGCTGTTCTACCCGGTCAGCCGCGGCGGACCGGATACGCTCATCCGCAACCAGGGCAACAGCAACAACTGGATCGAGATCGACCTGAAGGGCACGACTTCGAACATCAAGGGCATCGGTGCCAAGGTCTTCGCGACCACCGGCGGCGTGACCCAGCTGCGGGAGCAACATGGCGGCTATCACCGCTGGTCTCAGGACAGTCAGCGAATTCACTTTGGCCTGGCTCAAAACCAGACAGTCGACATCGAAATTCGCTGGCCTTCCGGGCAAATCGATACGCACACGGCAGTATCGGCAAACGCGCTCTACGAAGCGACAGAAGGCGGTGCCATCGCCAGCGTCACTCCGGGCGCACCGGTGTTTCAGCAGATCGAGCCCGGCGACGAATGCGGCCAGCCGCCGTACAGCCAGGCTTACGGCACGGCCATGCTGGTATGGCGCGATTGCGGCACCAGCAACTGGAACATCCGCATGCGCGGCGGCATCGACTACGTCAACGATTTCATCGTGCAGGAATCCCGCGGCAAGCTCATCGGCAACTCGGACTTCGGCAGCACTGCCGGTATCGGCCTGACCACCGAAGATCAGGTTGAAGGTACCGGCAACCGCGTCGACTTCGCGGTGAGCGTTGCAGAGACCGTTGGCAACAACAAGGGCATCGCCTTTAACACCGCGACCCAGACACGAACCTGCCTGCTGATGGACGTCCAGGATATCGATCGGGTCATTCTGGGCGACAGCCGCAAAAGGCTGCCTCTGCCCTTTGACCTGCTCACCCTTGGCCCCTGCGATACGGACGGTGACGGCCTCACCAACGACCTGGATCCGGACGACGACAACGACGGCGTGAGCGACGATACCGACGCCTTCCCGCTGGACCCTGCAGAGAGCGCCGACAGCGATGGCGACGGCATCGGCGACAACGCTGATCTGTTCCCCAACGATCCCGGCGAGAACAGCGACGCCGACGCGGACGGCATTGGCGACAACTCGGATGTCGACGCAGACAACGACGGCCTGCAGGACGATGCCGAAGCCGCAGCAGGCTCCGGCATCGTGCAGATCCTGGACAACTTCGAAACGGACCTGGGCTGGAGCTTTAACCCGAACGGCACGGACTCTGCCAACGACGGGCTGTGGGAGATCGATGCACCGGAGATAACCGTTTCCGGCGCTCTGGTCATGCAGCGCGGAGACACGACCAGCGGCACCCAGGCCATCGTGACCCACGCGGCAGCAGGCGCTTCCGACGCCAGCTTTGACGTTGACGGCGGGCTGACCTCTGCTCTGTCGCCAGAGTTTCAGCTGCCTGCCAGCGTGCAAACCCTGGCGTTCAACTACTACTTCGCCCACCTCGACAATGCCACCGCAGGCGACCTGTTCAGGGTGACCCTGATCGGCGAGACCGCCCAGCTTACGCTGCTGGAAGAATTCGGTCAGAACAGCAACCGGGCTGGCGTCTGGACCGCCTCCGCGACCGACGTCAGCGTCTTCGCTGGCGAAACCGTCCGGGTCCTGCTGGAAGCTGCAGATGGTGGCCCGGAAACACGGGTCGAAGCCGGCCTTGACGATCTGTCGCTCACTGTCGTGACCCAGGACGCCGACGGCGACGGCGTGATCAACGCCCTGGACCTGGACAGCGACAACGACACGATCCCTGATCTGGTCGAGGCCGGGCTCACGGAGACCGACGGCAACTTTATCGTCGACGACCTCCTGAACGGACAGGGGCTGGTCAGCAACGCCCCGGATACGGACAGCGACGGGATCCCCGATTTCCTGGACCTGGAAAGCAGCAACCCGGCCAACGACGGCACCGCTTTCGACATAGACAGCAACGGCAGCGGCGCTCTGGACAGCAACAACGACGGTTTCCTTTCCAGCGCGGATACCAACGGCGGTGTCGACGCGGACAGCGACGGCATCGACGACCTGATCGATAGCGACCCCTTCAATCCCGGATCGACCAGCGGGTCCGAGCAGGTTTTCTGCGGCGAGCCGGTTTTTGATCGAGCCAGCGATGTAGCGCTCTATCTCTGGCGCGACTGCAGCAACGGCGACTGGTTTGTCAGAGTCAGCGGCGGTGACGCGAGCGGCGCGCTGGTATACACGGGCAACATCGAAGCCTTTGGCGGCCTGACCTCCCTGGCGGGCTTCAGCCAGGAAGGCAGCGACGTGCTCGACGCCTCCGACACCGGCCTGGTCTACGCCCAGACCGTGTACAGCACCGGCATTGACGGCTTTGACTTCACGGTCGGCGCGAACGCCTGCTTCACACCGACCAGCGCGGGCCTGCCCGTGCTGCTCGGCGAGGGCCAGAGCCCGCTGGCCGGCACCAACATCGACCTCAGCACGGGGCTGTCCTGCGCTGACAGCGATGCCGATACGCTCATCGACGTCGTCGAGCTCAACCTGGGCACCGATCCTGCGGATCCCGACACGGATAACGGCGGTGTCAACGACGGCGACGAGGTCGCGGCAGGCACCAACCCCCTGGACCCGGCGGACGATTCAGCCAACACGGACCTGTGCGGGCCACCGACTTTTGACGCCGCCTCGGAACCAGGCCTTTATCTGTGGCAGGACTGCGGCTCGACCACGACCGACTGGTCCGTAAGAGCCGTCGGCGGCGGCCTGTCCTGGCAGGAATACGCGGGCCAGCTTGGCGCCAGCGCAGCCCTGACAACGACCGACGTTGCCCTGGAGCCCCACGACGCCGTGACGGCAGAAGCCGGCGGCACGATCGTCAACTTCAGCCTGCGCATCGGCGGCAACGGCGTGGAAGGCTTCGATACGACCCTCCCCGCAGGGGCGACAAGCTGCGTCGAGGTCACGGCGCTGCCATCGGGAGCTGGTGTCTTTGTCGGCGCGGGCAGGCTGGCTCAAACAGGCAACTTCTCCCTGGAGGACCTGTCCGCCTGCAGCATCGCCCCGCCCGCGGTTGATCCCTGGTGCGGCGAGCCCGCCATAGACCCGGCGGCCGAGCCAGGGCTGTACGTCTGGCAGGACTGCACCCTGTCCGGAAGCCGGCGGTGGCAGGTACAGGCTGTGGGCGGAGGCCTTGGCTTTGACGAATACGCCGGCACGATCACCGGCTCGGAAACCTTGTCAGCGACCGGCATCGGGTTGAAACTGCCGCCCGACGTACTCGACTCGGCCCCCGGCGACGCCACGATCGACTATCGCTTTTTCGTCGGCGGTCGCGGTGTGGACGCGTTGGTGACCGAGATACCGGCAAGCGCGACGGCCTGCCTCGACCCGCAGGTTCTGCCTGCTGGTGTTCAGGTCTTCGTCGGCGAAGCCAGGCAGCCGATCAGCGGGCCGTTCAACCTGCAGGACACGGGTGCTTGCCCCTGATGCCACGGAGTTGCCCGGGAACCCGACCTCGCGCTGGCGAGCCCGGGCAGCGCCAGAGGCCGCAAGGCCCACAGACCAGGAGAGGTTTTTCGTGAAGACATCGCTAGCCTGGATAGCCCCGTTGCTGCTCGTCAGCCTTGCCTGGAGCCCGGCAAGCCTCGGCAAAACCGGCGCCTCAGCGGACCCGGCACCGCCGGGCCAGGCCGCGCTGGTCACCGTGCGCAGCAACCTGGTTCTGCGAGACGAGCTGCCTGCTGCCCTGTTCGGATTCAACATCCACTACCAGGTTTTCGAGCAGGACTTCTGGCGACCGGGCAAAGGCGTCGACCGCCGCATCGTGCCCTCCCTGCAGGCGTTCCCCGGCGCGATCTATCGGTATCCGGGGGGGCTGGTTGCAAACACTTTCTCCTGGGAGGACAGCGTCGGCGCCGCGCGCGCCAGGCAGCGTACCGTCAAGTGGGCGAAGGCGGCACCGGCTCGCTTCGGCGTGAACGAGTATCTGGATTTCGTGGAGCAAGTCGGAGGCCAGCACTGGTATGTGCTGAACCTGAACGGCTGGGACAAGGAAAAGCTCGACAAGGAGCGCCCCATCAACGAGGTTGCCGCCTCCAACGCACGGCTGGCCGCACTGATCAAAAAACGTGTTCCGGCAGGCCCGCGGTACTACGAGCTCGGCAACGAACTCGACCGCGCGACCTATCAATGGTCTCACGACAAGTACATTCGCCGGTCCCGGGCGAACATCGATGCCATCAAGGCCGTCGACCCGGAGGCGCGCTTCGTTGCCTTCGTGCGCGATTTCGATTGGCGCTACCGGGACCAGGCACGCAAGGGGCAGATCAGCCAGTCCAGGGACCTGATCACCGACGTGCTGACCGAGCTGCCTGAGGTCAACGACATCTCGCTGCACAGCTACTACGACGATCCGGGCTTGACCCACCGGCGGAGCAAGCAGATCCCCCACCGCCTGAAGATGTTCAAAAACGCGGTCAACATCGCCAAACGCCTGCGCGGGTCCAGCCACAAGGTTCGTCTCTGGGTGACCGAGCACGCGCGCGGGGTCAACCTCACGCAGCCCAAACCCAGGTCCAGGGCGGCCCTGACGAGCAACCTGCAAGCCGCGGTGAGCACCGCCGACTACCTGGCCCAGCTCATTCGCTTCCCGGAGGCCCAGGGCGCAGCCCTGCACGGCCTGAACGCAGGCCCCTGGCAGGTATTCGACGCCTCCATCGACTACAACGATCTGCGCCCGCGCGCGACGGTCCGTGCCATGAAAGTGTTGCGCCAGATGGACCTTCCCAGGGTTCTCAACACGACCAGCACCTCGCCAAATCTGAGCGGCTACACGGGCGGCTACGATGTCACGGCCACCTGCTTTTCGGACGGCGGGGCGCAGCTCGGCCTGTGGGTGGTCAACCGCGCAGCGCAGCCGCACGACGTCGCGCTGAAGATCCAGGGCCCGCTGAAACTCACCCCCGGCGATCGCTATACTGTGACTCACCACCAGATCAGCGGCGCCGAAGGAGACCGCCCGGACCAGCGCGTCGCTAAAATCACGGCCCCAACGGAGCCGGCCCGCTACGAAGCCAAGGTCGACGCCACCGGGCAGCTGACGCTGCAGGTGGGTGCACTCTCTGTCTCCACAATCCGGCTGAGCCCCCTGCCGTAGCGACCGTTCATCCTGGCAGCCAGAACCATGCACAAAGCCCCTTCCGAACAAATGCCCTCCTGGGCCGCCTACAGCTTTGCAATCGCTCTGCTCGTAGCCTGCGCCATCGGGGCCGGCTACGGTATTGCCCAGCAGGATGGCCGCATCGTCACCTTCGCCGCCTTACTGGCAGGGGCGCCGCTGCTGCTGATGAACTACAGCATGGCCCTGGCAGGGGCGCTGTTTTCCTCGCTGGTCGTCGCTGGCGTGGTCCAGCTCTACGCGCCAGGGCTTCAGACCATTCGCTGGATGATCGCGCTGTTCATCACGACCATAGGGCTGTACGCCGTCGTCACCAGACTGCTCAGCGTCCAGCAGCGTCCCGGGCTGCGCGACGATACCGGCAACATCGCTTTGCCAGTCATTATCTTTCTGGTGTACGCGATCCTGAATACAGCTTTCCAGAGCGATAACACCGCCATCTTCGTCTTTGGCACCAAGGGGTATTTCCAGGTCTGGGGACTGTTTTTCGCCTTTTCCCTGGCAGCGGCACCGCAGGCTACCGTTGAGCAGTTCCCCAGATTGTTACTGCTGCTGGCGCTGACCCAGCTCCCCTTCGCCATGCATCAACTGCTGTTCCTGGTTCCCCTGCGGGTGAACTACGGAGACGGGGTCGTTGCCGAAGACGTGGTCGCTGGAACCTTCGGCGCCTCGCTCTTTGGTGGCGGCGCCGGTGCGGTCATGTCAATCCTGCTGATTATGACCTGGGCCTATGTACTGGCCCTGTTTCGGAACCGGCAACTCTCCATCGCGGCAGTCAGCGTCCTGTCGGTGTTGCTGCTGACCCCGATCCTTGTCAACGCTTCGCGGATCGCGATCGTCTACATCCTGGTGGCCTACGTCGGCATCTTCCTGCGAGATATGCTGGCCAGACCCAAACTGATCTTCGCCAGTACGGCCATGGTGAGCGTCGTGCTCGCCGCTGTTTTGTGGGGCAACATTTCGCTGGTCTCGAAGAGCACTGAGTACGACGGTCTGGCAGGGATGGTGAGCTTCATCATCGAAAGCAACGTGGACGAGGACTTCGGCTACGGCGCTTTCGAGCTGAACCGCGTGACCTCGGTAACGTTCTGGCAGCAGGAAAACCTGCCCAACCAGCTGAGTTTCTGGATCGGACACGGCATGGGCGCATCCCGGGAGCCCGGGGGCGCCGCCCTGGCGGTCAAGACCCTGGCTTCATCGTCGAACTACGCTGGCCTGGGCATTGGACTTACCGCTGTGCCCGCTGTGCTGTGGGAGCTTGGCGTAATCGGTCTGGGCCTGCTGCTGTGGCTGCTGCTGCGGAGCTACGGCACCGCGCGCAAGCTTGCGCACCGCACGGCAGATGCCCGGGAGTCCGCAGGCTTCGAAGCCATGAAAGTTGGCATCGCCCTCTTCGCGATCAGCCTCTTTCACAAGAACTTCTTCGTCTCCCACTTGCCCTATCAGGCACTGCTCATGGGCGTCCTGGGGTACATCGCCTACTACAGCAGCCGGCTGAGACGCGCCCCGGAACGCCGCTGAACCGCAGGGCGCTCTCCTGCGAGCGCCCTCGAGGAACCTCGGCCTGGATCAGGGGCAAGCGCCCAGAGTACCCAGGTCGAAGGGACCGGTCACTGGCGTCTTGTCGGCCCCGATCAGGATATCCCGTCCGGCAGGTGCCTGGATGGTGACGCAAATGTCGCGCCCGGTCGGATGCTCAAAGTCCGCACCGTCGATCCCGTTACCGCCCATACCGAAGTCGTAAAAGATCTCGGTGTCGGGGACATTGGTCAGGACATCGGCCCCGGCAAGACCGACCGGCGTCACGCTTGAGAACGCAGTCGTCGCAATCAGCGTGCCTTCATGCCGGATGAACGGGGCGCCGCCCTCTGTGATCCGGAGCTGCCAGTTGTTCGTACCGCACACCTTGCTCAGGTAGATTCCCGGCTCCGTCGCCGGATCGAACACTGCCGGGCCACAGGGCGACGGCTCGTCATCGACAATCGAGGCATCGCCGGTAGCGTCAGTAATGACGCCCCCCGTCACGTTGCTCAAGGTCAGAGCAAAGGCTTCCGGACCTTCCGCAAACGCATCGTCGCTCAGGGTCACCTCAATCTGGGCCGTCGATTCACCGGTGGCGAAGCTGAGTGTGTCGGTCCGGGCGACGTAGTCTTCCCCGGCCACCGCGCTGCCGTCCACCGTCGCAAAGTCCACGGTAATCGGTGCCGGCGCGGCCTGGCTGAGGTTCACGGTAAACACGGCCAGACCTCCGGCGTCGTCCTCGTCAATCGTGACGTCGTTGATCGTGAGCATGGTCACGCCCTCGTCATCGAGGATGGTACCAACCCCCGTATCGTCCAAGAGCACACCGTTGCCGACGTTGCTGAGCTGCACCAGGAAGGTCTCATCGACCTCGCCCAGGGCATCGTCCACCAGCTGGACATCGATCGTCTTGCTGGTTTCCGACGGCAGGAAGGTCAGGCTGCCACTGGCCGCGAGATAATCGACACCGCTTTCAGCGCTGATCGGCGCGTCCTCGGCGGTGGCGAAGTCGACGGTGACTGTGCTGCCAGATACCTGCGAGAGGGACACCGTGAAGGTCATGATCCCGCCGATATCGTTTTCGACCAGCTGCACATCGTCGATCGACACATCCGGCGTCGTGCTGAGACAGGGGCCGAGCGTGCTCAGGTCGAAGGGCCCGTTCACCACCGTCGGGTTCGCGATATCGCCGACCTGTACCGTGGCGGACAGGGCCGTCGCGTCGACGCAGACGCCAGCCTCGTCCGAGACCGTGAAGTCCACGCCATCGGTACCGCCGCCGCCAACACCCAGGGAGTAGGTCAGGGCATCGCCCGCAGGGTTGACGTCGAGCACGTCTCCGGCGCCTTCAAAGCTGAAGGGGGCCGTGGACAGGAACGCCGTCGGCGCCGTGATCGAGCCTTCGTAGCGGGCAAAGCTGCCGCCGCCCTGCGCAACGCGCAGAGACCACTGACCGCTAACGCAGTTCTTGTAGAGGTAGGTACCCGTGCGCTCGGACCCGAAGAACGTTGCGGTGTTGCACGGCGAGGCCTCATCGTCGGTGATGGTGCCGGTGCCGACAGCGTTCGGCCCAAGGTCAGCGCCGCCAGGATTGGACAGCACGACGCTAAAGGTTTCGTCCCCTTCTGCCAGCGCGTCATCGACGATGGTGACATCGATGGTCTGGGTCGTGGTGCCCGCGAGGAAGGTCAGCGTATTGGTGTCGCCCAGGTAATCCGACCCTTCCGTGGCTGTGCCGCTCGCCGTGGCGTAGTCCACCGTCACCGGCGAACTCGCCGGTGCTGACAGCGACACGGTAAAGCTGGCCAGGCCATTGGCACTGACCTCGCCGACCGTGACCGAATCGATATTGAGCTCTGCGGTCACGTTTGTGCAGGGTCCGAGCGTTCCCAGATCAAAGGGCCCAGAGACCGGCGTCTGGTCCGCGCCCACCAGCACCTGCCGGCCCGCCGGCACATCGATGGTGACGCACAGATTGCGGCCGGTCGGGTGATCGAAGTCGATCCCGTCGATGCCGTTGCCGCCCATGCCAAGATCGTACACAAGCTCCGTTGCCGGACTGTTGGTGAAGGTGTCGCCGCCACCAAAGCCCACGGGGGTGATGTTCGCGAACGGCAGGGTGGCGATCAGGCTGCCCTTGTGGTCCTGGAATGCGCCACCGCCTTCGGCAATGCGCAGGGACCAGGTGTCCGTGCCGCAGTTCTTGGCCAGGAAGATGCCAGCATCAACACCCGAATCAAACACCGACGGTCCGCAGGGCGAGGGCTCGTCATCGACAATCGCCACAACCGCTTCCGGATCGCCAATCACGCCCCCCGCGACGTTGCTCAGCGCCAGGGACAGGCTCTCCGGGCCTTCAGCGAAGGCGTCGTTCAGAATCGACACGGAGAAGGTTTCGCTCAGGCTGCCCGCAGTAAAGGTCACAGTGCCAGAGGCCGCCAGGTAGTCTTCCCCGGCAATGGCACTGCCGTCGACCGTCGCAACATCGACGGTCACATCACCGCCCGCAGCCTGGCTGAGGCTGAGCGTCACTGACGCGGTGCCGGCAACATCGTCTTCATCGATCGTCACGTCAGTGATTGCGATCATGCTGACGCCCTCGTCGTCGAGGATCGTGCCCGTGCCGGTGCCCGTGACAATGACCCCGTTGCCGGCGTTGCTGAGCACGACCTCAAAGGTCTCGCTGACCTCTCCGATCGCATCGTCAATGATCGGCACATCGATGGTCTTGCCGGTTTCCGCCGGCGCAAAGGTCAGTGTTCCGGAGGTGGCCGTGTAGTCGACGCCCGCTTGCGCACTCACCGGGGCGAGGTCCGCAGTAGTGTAGTCCACGGTCACCGGCATGCCCGCCTCTTCCGACAGCGATACGGTAAAGGTCATCACGCCGCCGGCATCGTTCTCTGCCAGCTGTACGCTGTCGATGTTGATATCGGGCATTGCGTTCAGGCAAGGGCCCAGGGTGCCGAGATCGAAAGGTGCCTGCACCGGGGTCGGGTTGGCCAGATCGCCCAGCAGAATCGTCTGCGAGGGCGAGCTGATATCCACGCAGACTCCCACGCCGTTCGCAACCGTCAGGTCAATGCCGTCAACGCCGGAGCCGCCAACGCCAAAGGAGAAATCGATGCTGTCACCGTTCGCGCCGACATCGTAGACGTCAGAGCCTTCGAGGCTGAAGGGCGATGCCGCCGTGAACGGCTGCGATGACGTGATGGAGCCCTGGTAGAACACGAAGGGTCCACCGCCCTGAGCCACACGCAGGAACCACTCGCCCGTGCCGCAGTCGCGGTACAGGTAGGTGCCGGCTTCAGTCGCGCCATTGAACGGCACGCTGTTGCAAGGCGAAACCTCATCCTCGCTGATCGTCACTTCACCGTTGAAGCTGGATACCGTGGCGCCCACCGGATTGGTCAGCGAGATCGTGAATGTCTCCAGGCCTTCAACCAGCGCGTCATTGAGTATCGGCACGGTGATGGTCTGCGCGACTTCATTGGCCGCGAAACTGAGCTGCCCGGAAGTGGCCGTGTAGTCCAGACCGGCTTCGGCAGTGCCGTCGACGGTCGCGAAGTCCACGCTGACGGGATCTGGCACCGGCGCCGACAGCGCGACCGTGATGTCCACGCTGCCGGCATTTTCGGCCACGCTCACTGCCTGCACCTCGAGCTCTGGCACGAGATTGGTGCAGGAAGAGCCGGTCAGCAGGTCAAAGGGCTGTGAGACCTGGATCTTGTTGATGCCCACAAACACCGAGGCCGCCGACGGCGCAGTGAGGGCGAAGCAAAGCTCCGTGCCCGGCGCGGTGAAGTCGAAGCCATCGGAGCCAGAGCCCTGCACTTCCATCAGGAAATCGATGACCTGAGGATCGGTCGTAGCATCGACGCTGTCTTCCGGTTCAATGCTGACCAGTGTCACGTTCCCGAAGTCAACGTCGGTAAACAGCCCCCCCACGAAGGTGTCATCGCCGCCGCCGACAACCGCGCGCACGGACCAAAGCCCCGTGGCACAGTCTTCGTAGACAAAGACGCCGCTTTCTGTCGCCGGATCGATGGTCGGCATGCCGCAGGGCGAGGCCTCGTCATCGCGAATGGTCGCAAGGCCGCTGGTGCCCTGCAGGGCAGCGCCGGTGGCTGCAGTGAGCACAACCTGAAACGCTTCGTTGCCCTCTGTATCGCTGTCGTCGATCAGGACGACCGGGGCGAGCTGGCTGGTCTCGTTCGGCAGGAAGGTCAGAGTATCGGTCGTCGCGACGTAGTCGGAGCCCGCCAGCGCCGTGTCGTCCTGGGTTTCGTAGTCGACGGTGACGGTACCGGTGAACGGGTGCGACAGCGTCACCGGCACATCAACGCCCAGGGTGTCTTCGAAGGCCTCTGCAGTGCCAACGCTCACGGTGGGCGGCACGTTGGCACAGGAGCCAAGGGTAGTCAGCTCAAAGGGCGCCGTCATCACCATCCGGTTGCGCCCGAGCAGCACCGGCTCGCCTTCCGGCAGATCGAGCTCCAGGCACACCTCGGCACCGGCGGGAATCGTGAAGTCCCAGCCGTCTGACGCGCCGACCGTGACGTTGTTGACAAAGCGGATGCGCGACGGGTCCGTGGTGAAATCGAGCGTATCGTTGGCTTCGATGCCAACCTCGGTCACCGAGTCGAAGGGCTGCGTCGAGATGACGTTCCCGCTGGCATCGATGGAAGATGCGGTCCCCGACAGGATGCGCACGTGCCAGTTCAGGGGATCGCCGCAGTCTCGCCACATGAAGACGCCATGTTCCGTAGCCTCGTCCGGCTCCGGGTTGCCGCCGCCAACGGCGAGACAGACCGACGGAGCGACCGTGGTCGGCACAGTAACGGTGGCGATACCGGTACCTTCAGTAATTTCGTAGACGGCATTCGCCGCGTTGCCGGTATAGGTTTCCACCGTGCCGTCAGGCCAGCGAACCTCGACATCGAAGGTCGAGTTCGCAGCCAGCCCGAAGTGCAGGCGCCCGGAGTCCTGAGACCAGCGGTGGTAGCCACCATCCCGGGCCTGGCGCTGCTGCACGCCGCCGGCAGTGACGGTCACCACCGCCCCGATGGCGTCCCGGTTGGAGGTCACCCCAACCAGGTCAATGTGCGTCCAGTTGTTGCCGCTGCCCGAGTTCCGGAACAGCTGATCCGGACCGGCATAGAGGAAGGGCTCTTCCGGGAACAGTTTCAGGCCGTTGGTCACGAACAGATCAATGTAGCCATCGACGTCGTAGTCAGCGGTGGTCGCAACATCGCCCAGGCCCATGGCCGGACCGACCACACCTTCAGCGCCGAAAGCCGTTGCAACTTCGGTAAAGACGCCGGTGCCATCGTTCTCGAAGAGCCGGTTGGGGCTGTTCGTGACCGCGTTGCGGCACACGAAGTAGAGGTCCTGATCCATGTCGTTGTCAAAGTCAGCCGCAACAACGCTGCTGCACTTGGCCGGCAAGTTGAGGCCCGCCGTGACGGTATTGTCCACAAAGCTACCCGGCGCCGAGGTCATCAGCAGCGGCGAAATAGAGCCGTCAATCGCGCCCAGCCCAAGCTCGGTGACGTTCGTAAAGGTCGTCGTGGTGTCAAAGAACGCGTAGATGTAGCTGAAGCTGGTCGGCGCTCCGGAGGAGTTCAGGAAGGTCCACTCCCCGGCCACCGGGTCGAAACCGACGTACACCCCCCGGTCCACCGCCGGATCGTGAGGCTCGATGCCGTGATTGGCAGTATCGGCAGCGCTGAGCGTGAACGAGATTGGATCCCCGGGCGCGGGCAGGGGCGGGTTGATGCCACCCGCTCCGATCCGTACGTCAGAGACATTACGCGCGCTCCAGTGCAGCACAACGGTGAGGTCGCCGTTGGTTTCCAGCCGGATCCCCGTCTCGCTGTTGACCTGCGAGATCAGGTGCGCTTCGGCAGTCGTCGGCGTCACGATCTCGGCCCCGCTGATGCGCACCCGGCCCCGTGCCATCACGATGTCGTCGCGCAGGTCGCCATCAAAATCAGCGATCGCAGAATCCGTTACGTTAGGCGTGGTTGGCACAAGTGGGGAAACATCCAGGAACGGCAAGGTCCCGATATCGTAGATGCGATCCGGGAACGCCGTGCTCACACAGACCCACTCAAGGGTGCCGTTAGCGTCCGCGTCCATCAAATGTCCGTACTGGTTATCCTGGCAGATGTTTTGGGTCAAGCCGGGCGTCCGCACAAAGTCGACGACCGGGGTATCCATCTGCTCAAAATCCCGGGAAAACCCGCGGTTAATGATCGTGAAGTCCAGCTTGCCGTCGCCCGTAAAGTCGAACCACATGGGCAGCCGGCCGGGCCAGGCAATGTTCTCGAAGGAGTAGTCGTCGACGCGGTTCACCAGCACGCCGTTTTCGTTCACCAGAAACTGGCTGGCGTCGCGGGCCCCCAGGGAAATAAACAGATCAGAATCGCCATCGTTGTCCCAGTCGCCCCAGGCCCCGCCGTGCTGGTCCAGCAGGGCAATGTCACCGTCCCAGATGTCCACTTCCCAGTAGCGGTCTTCGAAGGTGCCGTCGCCCTGGTTGACGTAGATGCTGGCACGCCCCCGGTGGTGATTGACGAAGATGTCGGGCAGGCCGTCCGAGTTCACGTCGCCCCAGGAGGCACCGAATGACTCACCGGTGAACGCCACCCCGGCGGGCGTCGTTGTCTCGGAAAAAGTGATGACAGCCCAAGCAGGCAAGCCCCAGAGGAGCAAGCCGCTCAGGGCAATCATGCGAGAGAACAGCGACAAGTGATGTTGAGTGATCACAATCCAATTTCCTTGAAAAACGCAAAGGCTCAGCGGATTCGCTTCCACAGAGACGGGCAAGACATTACACAGCGCCGTCGCTGCGGAGTGCCGGGCAAAAATGCACACCTAAGCAATATAGCTTACTAGGAAAGCTATTATATGCAATATATTTTACTATATGAAGGCCGCGCATCCGTGCCGGCCAGGACAGCTATCTTGCAGGTTGCGGGGCCGTTCTGGATGTCGGTTTTGTAAACATTTCGAGGCTGCGACACGATAAATCCGCCCTCCGGCACGGTTTGGCGTACAAACCGCCCAAAGCCCGCAAGATGTCCAGACAGGCCGGCGACCTGCGTTCCATTTCTGCGGATCAGCGATAGGTCCGGTCCGGTCGCAGCGTTACACTCTCGTCCCCTCGGGTCGGTGCTTCTCTGGAAATGGCCACAGCCAACAAGGACTACTATGGCTGGCAGGCGCTGCGCCAGAGCCTGATGCACTTTGTGCTGGGCAAGGCAGGCACAGCCCTGTCGACCCTTGCCGCCCTCATCCTGGTTGTTGATCAGCTGCCCACAGACCACTTTGCGGCCTACGCAACCCTGCACGCGGTGGTGCTGTTCGTCGGCCTGATCGCCTCCTTCGGAGTCAACGCTCTGGTGCTGCGCTTTGTGCCAGAGCTCAGAAACAGCAACGACAACGTCTCGGCCTACAAAATGCTGTCTCTGGGCGTCGCGGCCAGGGCACTGCTCTACGGAGCTGTTGCGGCACTGTGTATCGCGATCGCTCCCGTCCTGGTGGAGAAGCTGTCGCTGGTCGGCTGGCAATACCTGTTCGCGCCCTACTTGCTGGTCGGGCTGCTTCGCATTTCCGCCGTATTTCTGGCCAGCGGCCTGGAGAGCATGCTGTGGCAACGCGAAGCCCAGTACAGCTTTGCCATTGCCGGTATTGGCAAGCTCGCCCTGGTGATCTGGGCCATCCGCAGCGGGTCCCTCGACCTGCCAACGCTCGTCTACATCGAGATGTTCGCAGAAGGGCTCGCGGCAATGCTGATGATCTTCGGGGGCCTGCGCCGATGGCGAGCTGACGATCAGCGGCAGGCGGGAGACCCCGGGACGCTGCGCGACAACGCTGCGCGCTACCGACGCTTTGCCGGCTGGGCCTATGCGCAGAATCTGACTGCGGTGTTCGCGGGCAGCGCGCCGACCCGGCTATTCGTCTCGATGTTCTTCGGCACCCAGGCAATTGCCGCCTACGCGGTTGTCGACCGGCTCGCTGAATACGTCAAGCAGTACGAGCCGACGCGCTTGTTCCTGGGCCTGATCCGGCCCATGTTCAACGCTCGCTACCAAGGCCCCGGCGACTTTGCCGGGCTCAGCCAGACTGCCGATGGGCTGATGCGCGCGAACCTGACAATTCTGGCCATTGGCTTTGTGCTGCTCACAGCCCTCGCGCCAACGCTCACCCAGTCTCTGAGTGACGGCGCTTATGTCGAAATCACGGACTTGCTGGTTTGCATGTACGCCCTGGCAGCCACCTTCAGCCTCAACACGCTCATCGAAGTACAGGTCAAGATGACCGAGCAGACACAAATCAACAGCCTGTCGAACCTTGCCCTGTCTCTTTCGCTACTCACGGCGATACCGCTCGTCGATCACTTTGG
>CAZXIJ010000001.1:22125-57634 GCA_964640725.1 uncultured Pseudomonadales bacterium
CCGCGCGGCCAGCGGCGGCGCCGTCGGTTGGCGCGCATAGCCGTAACGGTCCATCCACTCACCGCTCAGCCGCTCTACCGTATGCACCTCCGCTTCGGTCAGAATCTCGGACCAGGCCGATACGGCTTCTTTCGAGACACCGCGGGCTTCGCTGGCACCGGAATGTGCTGCGTTCGAAGATCCCCAGAACGGGACGTTCAACATGTCTGGCTCGTAGCGCAAACCCAGCGCAGCGCAAAGAGAGGCCATCTCGGTCTCCGGGCTCTCGACCAGCGCTTCAAAGCGCAGGATGTGTACGCGCGGGTGGTCGCGAAGGCGCTGGGCGGCCGTCGTCGCCTGGTTCCAGAGCTTGCACATGGTAAACGGGTGATAGTTCACGCGGGTTCGCAGCATCTCTCGCCGCGGAACCTTGTCGGCACCGTTAGCGCGCATCATGCTTCGATTCTTTTGCGAGGCGAGCACCGCCCGGGGATCCCGGACGATGTGGACCACGTGAGCATCGGGAAAATGATCCAGCAATGCCTGGGCGTAAAAGATATTGCGCGGCGTTTGCTCGCAGCCGATGGACTTGCCCTCCACGCCGGCCATGTGAGCAGCAACGACTGAGTAGACCCGAAAGTTTGTCGGCGCCTGATCGTCCTCTGACAGCAGGCGATCCGCCAGCGCGCGGTCCTCGTCGGTGATCCGGGCACGCCATACATCATCCCGCACCCGGGAGATAATGGTCGCTGCAAGGTCGCGTGCTTCTTCCGGAGAGCGCTCGGCCTCGCCGTCGGCAACCTGGCACAGCCCTCCGAAAAAATGCAGCTCTCGAAAGGTCCGCACAGCGCTGTGTCGGCCAAAGAGCCGGCCAAGCATGGTGGTGCCAGACCGGGAAGCGCCGGTCACAAACAGGTGAGTAGGCAATGCCATGGGTCCGGAAA
Organism: uncultured Pseudomonadales bacterium; assembly: GCA_964640725.1. Taxonomy (GTDB): domain Bacteria; phylum Pseudomonadota; class Gammaproteobacteria; order Pseudomonadales; family Azotimanducaceae; genus CALHVX01. Next base: position 23,049 of record CAZXIJ010000001.1, read on the forward strand.
CTCCTACTGATAGCCGAATTCAGCGTTCAGCGCTTGCGCACGTTTCTCGAACGCTTCCATATCGCCGGGCTGAAATCGTTCGCCCCAGAGCTGTTCCGGGCGCTTGATACCCGCAGCAAAGTCAAAGCGCCGCGGATTGCCGCCGGCCGCATGGGAGGGCAACTCCTTCGAGAAATCCAGCATCTGCGGATCGAATTCCACCTCCAGCCAGTCGCACAGCTTGCGCAGGTTCTCTTCGGGGTTCAGCGCCAGATCTTCGTAGCGCATCAGCATCCGGTGCTCGGGCGCAACCCAGCGTTCCGTAAACCGCCTGGCTAAGCGGTGATAGTGATCCCAGCGTTCCGCCGCCCGGTCCACACTCATGTACTTCATGCGCGATACACAGACGCTGCGTGCATCCCGCGTCAGATGCAGAATCCGGGTCTGCTCGGGGTTCTCGAGATACAGGTGGGGACCTTTCTTGAGCGTTTTCGACACATCGACCACAACCCGGGCACCCCACTGGCTGGCGATTGCCTCGTAAAGATGGTGCGTGTTGCGCAAGCCCTTGCGAATCGAGGGCAGGGTCAGGCCCTTCATCACAGCCCGGCCGGGGGCTCCGAGCAACATCGCCGTATCAATCGCCCCGCGGGCCTTGGCGACAGCAATGCGCAGAGGCGTTTGCTGCTTGAAATCCACCATCGCATCGATCTCTGCGGATCCGGAGGTCGGGCGAATGGCATCCCCCATGAAGAGACCGTAAGGATCCTTGCGCAGATCAACGCCCGTGACGCGCTGCAGCTCATCGAACACCCGCCCCCAGGTCTCGCACTCCGCCAGCAGGTCGCCGCAAACACAGGGCACGTCGAGCGCCAGGTTCTTGGGAATGAAAGTCACTTCGCCGGGGTTCGCAAACTCGCTGTTCCTGCCCAGCAGCTGCCCGAGAAAAGTCGAGCCTCCGTGCGGCGAAGACAGCACAAACAAGGATTTCATCGGTGTCTATTCCCAACTGTCACATATTTGGCGCTATCGCGGATCAATGCGCGACAAGGATCCGGCGCCGATGGCCAGCCGCACTGCGCAGCCGTGGCGGGCACCCTACAGAAAGTCGACGGGCTAGAAAATCGCTGTTTGCTCAGCGAGATGTGATTGCATTGTCATCTGCGCTGAAACGACATTTCGCTGACAATCTCCGGCGCTGCGCAAGCCAGAGTTCTGGATAATGCCGTCCCGTCGCTCTGCGCTCCGGGCGCCGGCAGACGCTGCTGCTTGCAGATTCAAAACTGGTCACGACAAGAACCCGCAACGAGCCCACTGTGAAAGTACTTCTCGCCAACAAATTCTTCCGCCAGGCTGGCGGCGCCGAAGCCGTTTACTTCCAGGAACGGGAGCATCTGCTCAGCAACGGCGTCGACGTGGTCGACTTTGCGATGGCCGACCCGCGCAACGCGCCGAGCCCCTACGAGCAGTACTTCGTAAGCCACCGGGACTACCATGACGCGGGCGGCGCGATGAACCGCCTGGTCTCCGGCCTGCAGTTCGTCCATTCCCGGGAAGCCGTTCACAAGATCTCCAGGCTGATTGACGACACCCGTCCAGACCTGCTGCACTGCCACAATATCTATCACCAGCTGACGCCTTCCATTATCGGCGCGGCACGGCGCAAGGGCGTTCCGGTCGTACTGACGCTGCACGACTACAAACCGGTTTGCCCGGTGTACACCCGGCTCAACGACGGTTCCCCGTGCTCTCGATGCGCCAGCGGGCAGTTCCGTCACGTGCTGACGAACCGCTGCGCGGACGGCTCGCTCGCCGGCAGCGCACTGATGTACGCCGAGGCGACCTACCAGCGGCTGGCCGGATCCTACGAGGCCGTCGACCGGTTCATTGCCCCCAGCCGCTTCATGGCCGAATCGGTGTCGGCGCGCTTTCCGATGGACCGCATCAGCGTGCTCTACAACGGCGTTGATGCCGAAGCCGCCGCAAGCGCCAAGGACGAGGGCTACATCCTCTACTTTGGCCGCCTTTCGGCAGAGAAAGGGATCGGCACCCTGCTGCAGGCCGCCGAGCAACTCAAGGACACCCGCGTACTGGTTGCCGGGACCGGCCCCCTTGAGCAGTCCCTGCAGCAGCGCTTCCCGTCGGCAGAGTTCCTTGGCTTTCAGGACAAGGCCAGCATGCAGGCCCTGGTCGCCGCCGCCGGAACCATCGTCGTGCCATCGGAATGGTACGAAAACTGCCCGATGTCGGTGCTGGAAGCCATGGCCGCCGGCAAACCGGTAGTCGCCAGCCGCATCGGCGGTATTCCGGAACTGGTGCGCGACGGCGAGACCGGCCGCCTGTACGAGCCCGGCGATCGCGTCGCGCTGGCACAGATTCTGACCACCCTGAGCAGTGCCCCGGCTGAGCGCGCGCGGATGGGAAACAACGCGAAGAGCGTCGCGATTCGCAACTTCTCACATAGCGCACACAACGACGGTCTCATGGCTATCTATCAAAACGTTTTATCATCGGCGCCGGCCAGCTGAGCCAGGCTCAGCGCAAACTTGACGCCCCAAAAGTAAATTGCATATCCCTCCGGATGGGCTCACGACAAATGTCTTTGGAGACAACCAAATGAAAGTACTACTGCTCGCCGGCGGTCTCGGCACCCGTCTCAGTGAAGAGACCGATGTCCGGCCGAAGCCGATGGTCGAAATCGGCGGCAAGCCCATTCTTTGGCACATCATGAACCTGTATGCGCACCACGGGTTTCGCGAGTTTGTTGTCCTGCTCGGCTACAAGAGCTACTTCATCAAGGAGTACTTTGCGAACTATTTCCTGCATCAGAACGACGTGACCATCGATCTTTCTGACGGGTCCATGGAAATCCTGAACAACGCCAGCGAGCCCTGGAAGGTGACCCTGCTGGAGACCGGGCTGCACTCCATGACCGGTTCGCGCATCAAGCAGGCGCAACCCCACGTCGGAGACTCGCCGTTCATGGTCACCTACGGTGACGGCGTCGCCAACATCGACATCAAGGAACTCGTGAACTTCCACAAGGGTCACGGCGCGCACGCAACCATGACGTCGGCAATCCCGGAAGCGCGGTTCGGCGTTCTCAAGATCGAGGACGACAACAACGTGTCGAAGTTTCTGGAGAAGCCCAAAGAGGACGCAGGGTGGATCAACGCCGGGTTCTTTGTCTGCCAGCCCGAGGTGTTCGACTACATCGACAACTCGCCGGACTGCATCTTTGAGCGCGACCCGCTCGAGCAGCTTGCCGCATCCGGGAACCTGTTCACGTACAAGCACCAGGGCTACTGGCAATGCATGGACACACTTCGGGACAAGATCAAGCTGAATGAGCTGTGGGACAGCGGCGACGCACCCTGGCGCGTGTGGGGCTAAGACGATGTTTAACAACGTATATAAAGGCAAGACGGTACTTGTCACGGGACACACGGGCTTCAAGGGCAGCTGGCTCACCGCCTGGCTCACGAAGCTCGGCGCCCGGGTCGTCGGCGTGTCGATGGACATCCCCACCCAGCCGGCCATGTTCGAAGAGCTGAAGCTCGACAGCGCGATCGAGCACCACATTCTGGATATCCGCGATCTTCCGGCACTGTCCAAGGTATTCCGGGACAGCAATCCGGACTTCCTGTTTCACCTGGCCGCACAGCCCATCGTGTCGACGTCCTATGCGGACCCGGTGGGCACGATGTCCTCCAACGTCATGGGAACGACCCATGTCATGGAGGTTCTGCGACATCACGACAAGCCCTGCGTCGCGGTGATCATTACCAGCGACAAGTGCTACGACAACGTCGAGTGGGTCTGGGGCTATAAAGAAACAGACGCCGTTGGCGGCAAGGACATCTACAGCGGCTCCAAGGGCGCTGCAGAGCTGGTCTTCAAGTCCTACTTCCACTCTTTCTTCGATGCCGACTCACCGGTGCGCATGGCCACAGGACGGGCCGGCAACGTCATTGGCGGCGGCGACTGGGCCAAGGACCGGATCGTGGTCGACTGCATGCAGGCCTGGTCTGAAAACAGGGCCGTCGAGATTCGTAGCCCCTCCGCCACGCGGCCCTGGCAGCACGTGCTGGAACCTCTGAGCGGCTACCTCGCTCTGGGCGCAGAGCTGCTGGTCAAGCCGGAACTGCACGGCGAGAGCTTCAACTTCGGCCCGGCTTCGGAGCAGAACCGCAGCGTTGTTGACCTGCTGGCCGACCTCAGCGGCTACTGGGACTTCAAGTCAGCAGACGAAGCCTATAGCGTGACCGACAATATTCCTTTCCACGAAGCAGGACTGCTCAAGCTCAACTGCGACAAGGCGTTATTTCACATGCGCTGGCAACCAACGCTTCAGTACCCCGAGACCATCCGCTTCGTGAGCGAGTGGTACTTCGATTTCTATCGCAAAAACGGCGACATGATGCAGAAAACCCTGGCCCAGCTGAACGAGTACGAGCAGATCGCTGGCGCTCGTGGGGTAATCTGGGCGGGGGCGAAGTGAACGGCGTCACGCTCCACCCGCTCAAGCAGATCGAGAACCCGAAGGGCAGCATCTATCACGCCATCAAGCGCAGCTCCCCGGGTTTTTCCGGCTTTGGGGAGGCATACTTTTCGACTGTCGCCTACAACGAGACCAAGGGCTGGAAGCGACACCGGAAGATGACTCTCAACCTGGTGGTGCCGGTCGGCGAGATCGAGTTTGTGGTGCGCCAGGACGACGCCCCGGACAGCGAGTACTTTGCCGTCCGGCTGAGCCAGAGCAACTACCAGCGCCTGACCGTCGAGCCAGGCCTGTGGATGGCGTTTCGCGGTCTGGGCTCGCAGAGCAACATGCTGCTCAACATCGCCAGCATCGAACACGACCCTGACGAGGCCGACAACCGTGACCTGGATTCGATGACCTATCCCGAGAGCCCATCAGCACCGTGAAAATTCTGATCACCGGCGGATCCGGCATGCTCGCCAGCGAGCTCGCAAAGCAGTTCGATGCGCACGAAGTGCTGTGCTGCGATCGCAGCACCCTCGACATCAACAACCAGCCTCAGGTTCAGCAGGTGCTGGGGGACTTCGCAGCGGACGTTGCAATACACGCCGCTGCGCTGACCGACGTCGAGCGGTGCGAGGTTGAACCGGACCTGGCTTATCAGGTGAACGCTGTGGGCACACAGAATATTGTCGAAGCCGCAGGGAGCGCCCTTGTGGTCTACATCTCCAGCACCGGCAACTACGGCAGCGGTCGCCTGGGAACACCGTACCGGGAGCTCGATACACCGGCGCCGACCACGCACTACCATCGCTCCAAGCTGCTTGGCGAAACCTTTGTGCGGCAGCATCTGCCCAGGCACCTGATCATTCGTACCGGTTGGCTCTTCGGGGGCGATCCGGGGCAGAAGAAAAATTTTGTCGCCCGGCGCATCATCGATGCCATGAGTACAGAGACTATGTACTCGGACATCAGCCAGCAGGGCAACCCGACATCCACCGCCGATCTGGCGCGGCAGATTCAGAAGCTGATCGATACCGAGAGCCTTGGGACCTACAACTGCGTCAACGCCGGCTGCGCAACGCGTTACGAGTACGTCAGGGAGATCCTCGCGGCCTACGGCAGCCGCTGCAGCGTCGAGCCTGCAACCGGCGACCGGGTCTTCAAGCGAATCGCCCCCGTATCGCCCAACGAAGCGGCAGAGAATTACTTGCTGAATCTGCGCGGGCTGAACGAAATGGGGCCCTGGCAGGAGGCCCTGAGCCGCTACATCGACAGCATTCGCACCGAACTTGCAGACCGGAAGCACCATGACAGCTAAGCGCGTCTACATCATAGGATCCAAAGGCCCCTATTCCCTGGGTGGCTACGAAACCACGGTTCGATGCCTTGGAGACGAGCTGCAGGACCTGGGATACGACGTGTACGTGACCAGCGAGTCCTCACCGGCAGACGATCACAGGTTGAACCCGCGCTTCAAGGTCGTGCACCTCTTTAAGGAGCCCAGGCAAATTGGTCCCATGGGACGAATATTCTACGACCTGTACAGCGCCTTGCTGGCCGTGCGCAACGGCGCGGATGTGGTCTACATGCTGGGCTACAACGCAGCATGGGTGCTGGTGCTGCCGTTGCTGATGCGCAAAGCGGTCTTCGTCAACTCCGACGGGGTCGAGTGGGCCCGGCCGTCCTGGGGCAAAAGCTCCCTGAAAAGGGCCTATCTGCAACTCAACGAGCGCCTGATGAAGTGGCTGCCCATGCGCGTCATCTCTGACTCCCGGGAGATCGAGAAATTCCAGGAGAAGCGGCTCAATCTGGCCTCGACCTTCATTCCCTACGGCGGCGATTCCTTTCGCGATGCGCGGCCCGAAGACGAGACCGGGATCCTCGATGGCTACGGCCTAGCCAGCGGCGACTACTACTTCATCAGCGTTCGGGTCGTCGAGGACAACTATATCGACAGCCTGATCGCGGCCTTCCGGAACAGCCGCTCAAGGCTCGTTCTGATCGGATCGATCCCGGACACGGCGTACGGCAAAAAGGTTGAGGGCCTGCTGCACGATGCGGTGACGGTCCTTGATCTCACCTCCATGAACCCGGACTACAACGTCATCCGTCGCCACGCGAAGGCCAACATCCACTCTCATCGTTTCGGCGGCACGTCCCCCAACCTGCTCGAGGTGATGGCGCTGCAGGTGCCCATCATCGCTTTCGATACGCCTTACTCCCGGGAGGTGGTGGGCGCGAATGCGCTGTTCTACAACAGCGCAGAAACACTGGTTGATCGCATCTCCGAGTTCGAGGCCACGCCACCGGCCACGGTCGAGGGCTGGGTGAGCGGCAATTCCGAGCGGATTGAGCAGCTCTACAACTGGAAGACCGTCGCTCGGATGCATGCCGAGGCTTTCGAGGCAGCGCTGCAGCGTTAGCTCAGGCCCTCCGGGGAGGCAGATCAGAAACGATCAGGGGCTCAGGCCCAGGCGGAAGGTGATCAGCGCCATGGTGTACTCGAACTCCCGATTGGCACGGTTCGAGCTGCGGTCGCCGTACTCCAGCTCAAAACCCAGCGACGACGCGGCGCCAAATTTCCAGAGCACGTTGCCGCCATAGCGATTGGTTCGATCTCGCCGGGTTCCGGCCCCCCCTTCGAAATCACGCTCCTGGCGCCCCAGGGACAGCCCGAACTCCAGGCGGTTGGAAGCCCGGAACAGGGGTTCAATCCGGTACTCATCGATCAGGGCGAAATCAGAAAGCTCGTCGTTCAGATTACCGACGTCTCGCAGCCCGGTAACGCGCAGCGCAAAGCGCGGGCCGATATCCCAGGTCAGAGACAGATCGCCGATGACGCCCTGGTAGTCCTCGGAGAACGAGTCGACCGGTTCGCGATCGGCATGGGCAATGGCCGCCTCAAGCCGTAGCGTCGGCGCCAGAGCCTGACGCCAGTATGCGCCGATCTCTACCTGATCAAAGTCCGCGAGGGAACCGATCTCGTCAGATGTGCGTTCGAGCCGGCGCGCCTCGAAGCCAACGACTCCGTCGTCGGCAAGGGTGCGGGCCAGCCGCACAGCAAGGTCTTCGCGTTCGACTTCAAGGTCGAATTCGCGCTCGACGTCAATATCGCTATAGGCGCCCGCCAGCTCAAGGGACAGCTCGTTCGTCAACGCGTACTTGGCGCTGGCGCCCAGGGTGCGCGTGTCGCGCAACCCCTCACTGACCTGCAGCTGATCCTCGAGGTCCCGCAGCCGCCGGTCGTAGGCCCCAAAAACCGTACCGCTCCAGCGCTCTGCGGCACGCCACTGAAAATCGAGCCGGGCGGTGCCTCCGGTGTGACTCAGTTCGTCCTGCTCTTCGTACTCGCGATGGTACAGGTCGATGGCGGCAACAATACGCTGGCGGCTGCGCTTGATTCGGGCCTTCGCACCGAGGCCAGCCTGGGCGAAATAGGTCGGGGAGGCACTGTCGAAAAACGCCGGCTCGGTGCCGTCAGGCAACCTGAGTACGTTGTCGTCGTAGCCCACCCTGGATTCGATATACGGAGAAAAGGGATTCGGTGCACCGTTGGCAGCAAGTGCCAGACCGCTGCCCGAGAGCAGGCAAACACAGAGCGCCAGCTCACCCAGACCCGACCGGGCACAAGACGTCAAAATATGACCACAGGTACCCGTGCGACCGTCCTCAGCAGCGATTTGAGAGCCGGTGTTGACAAGTTTGTCTAAGATCACAGAGATGCCCCTTCTTACATCACGATTAACGAATTATATGGCTTTTCGGCGTATCGTTTCCCGTAAGATTTCGCCTTACCACACCCGGCCAAAAACCATGACAGCCCAGCTAAGCATCAGACTCATCATCCTAGCGCTCCTTGCCTGCCTGCCTGCAAGCAGCCTGGCCAGCGAGGTGTTGCGGCCCGGCGACTACGTCACCGTGACCGTGTTCGGGCATGCTGACCTGACGTCAAAGGTTCGTATCTCAGATGACGGCTACATCAACATGCCGCTCATCAACCGGGTACGTATTGCAGACATGGGGCTGCAAAATGCCGAAGAGCGAATTGCCGACATCCTGTCGCGCCAAAACATCGTCCGCGACCCAAGAGTCACCGTCCGCCTGGAAGACAGGGGCACCAAAACTGGCGCAGTTGCGACTATTGTTGGACACGTCAAACGCAGCGGTCGCTACTTTGTCGTCGAAGATGAATCGACGAGCGAAACTGAAGGCGTCCTCGAAGGTGCCAGCACCGTGGTTGAGCTGCTGGCGCTCGCCGGCGGCCTGGCAGAAGGCGCAGGCAACCGCCTGATCCTGAGCCGTGGCGTGGACGGCAAGGAAACCTCCTTTAAGGTCGACCTGGATACGCTCATTGGCGCCGGTGACATGAGCCAGAACTTCGCCCTTCGGGCCGGCGACAAGGTGCTCGTGCCACGAATGGAAGAATTCTACGTTTACGGCGAAGTCCGCCGTCCCGGACGGTATCGATTGGAGCCTGGCATGACGGCCCTCCAGGGTCTGTCCGTCGCCGGAGGGCTGACGGAGCGCGGCACGGAAAAGGGTCTGTCTCTTCGGCGCACGCAGAGCGACGGCAAGATCATCAATGCCCGGGTCAAGCTCGACGACAAACTGTCCGCCGGTGACGTCGTCTATGTGCGCAAGGGAATTTTCTAGCCGGGCGCGGTGACGCGACGACCTGACCAAGAGATACAGTCATGAGTTTCGAGCTAATTATTCAGGTCCTGAAGACGCGTTTTTGGTGGCTGCTCCTGGCCACCCTGCTAACGGCACTGGGCGCTGCCTGGTTCTTGGACAACGCCAAAGCCGAGTACCAGGCAACCACCAGCCTGGTTCTGGATATTCCCAACCAGGGCCCGCTCAGCACTGCCGGCTTCCAGCGTCAGCTCGGCACCGACTACCTCATGACCCAGGTCGATATCATCAAAAGCCCGCGGGTGGCCAAGCTCGTCATTGAGTCGCTGCCGCCGGAATCGCTGCGCGCGCTTGTGGACGAGCTGTTGAGTGAAGAAGCGATTGCCACCCCCCTCAACCGAAAAGCAGAGAACAAGCTGACAACCCGGATCCTGCAGCAATTGACCGTGGAGCCCTCCCGCGACAGCAGGGTGATCTACGTGACCGTGGTCTACCCTACTGCCGAGATGAGCGCAGCGCTGGCCGACGCCTTCGCCGATGCGTACATGGCGTTATCTGTGGAGCTCCAGGTTGAGCCGATTCGCCGCAACGCGGACTGGTTCGACGGCCAGCTCGCCGGCCTGCGTGACCGGCTCGAGGAAAAGCAGCGATTGCTGACCGAGTACCAGCAAGAGGTGGGCATCCTGGCCATCGACGAGCGGCTGGATGCGGCTACACGGCGGTTTGAACAGCTCTCTGCACGTCTGGTCGAAGCACAGGCGGAGACCTACCAGGTTGCTTCGCGACAACTCGGATTCCAGCATCCGGAGTACAAGCGCGCCATTCGCAACGAGACGCGGATCGCGAACTCTCTGGAAGCAGAAAAAGAGAAGCTTTTCGCCGCCAAACGCGAGCGTGACCAGCTGGGGCTCCTGTCCCAGGACGTCGAGAGCGCAAAGCTGACCTACAACGCTGCGCTGCAGCGCTACCAGGAGACGAGCCTGGAGAGCCGCTTCAACCAGACCAACATCTCGATTCTGAGCCGGGCTTCCGTGCCGCACCGGGCGAGCGGCCTGAGCCGGAATCAAGGGCTGGTTCTCGCCATCGCCCTGGGGGTGCTGTTCGGGATCGGCGTGGCGCTGCTCCTTGAAGTCATTAACCGAAGGCTCCACACCGCCAGAGACGTCACCCGCGCCACCGGGCTCGAAGTACTGGCAGAGGTCTAGACATGAGCAGCAACGATCAAAGCAGCCTGTCTGCGAACGAGCCGAAAGCGGGCAAAGACAACCCGGCCGTCGAATCCGCCGCGGTGAACGACAGTCATGAGCAAGCTGCCGACATGGAGCGCGTTCGCTTTGACAAAAAACTGGTCGTCATCGACAGCCCTGACAGCAAGAAAGCCCGGGCACTCACGCAGCTGCGTATGCGCCTGGCAATCGCCGCGCAGAAAAAGGCGATCTGTTTCGCCAGCGAGCGTTCCGGCGACGGCAAGACTTATCTGGCCTGCAACGTCGCCGCGTCCTTCGCCCAGGCTGAGCAACGGACTCTCATTGTCGATACCAACTTCCTGTCCCCGGGCATCGAGCAATTGCTGCCCCTGAAGAAGGGTTTCACGCTCATCGAGGCCCTGGAACAACCCGAGCTGGACCTGGCGCAGGTGCCCCGGGCCAAAGGACTGCCGCGACTGTTTGCCCTACCTGCAGGCAAGCACAGCGCCAAAGCCAACGACATCCTGGTCAACGCTGATCTGGAGGCGTTCTTCCACCGTGCCATGAAGGTCTTTGACGTCATCATCATCGACACCCCAGCGCTGGACCAGATGAACACCGTGCCAGATGCGATCGCGAAGTTCTGCCAGCAGGTACTGCTGGTTGTCGCCAAAAACCGGGCCACGCCCGCGGCGACGGACAGCCTGAAGCGACGCCTGGGCGCTCACGCCGTCGTCCTCGGCGCCGTGCTGAGCCAGCGCTAGCGATGAAACCAACTTTCATTGGCATCGGCGCCCAAAAGGCTGCCACCACTTGGGTCTATGATGTCCTCCAAACGCACCCGCAGGTCACGCTTTCGAGCGAGAAGGAGCTGGACTTCTTCTCAAAGTACTTCGATTTCGGCTATCAGTGGTACGAATCGCACTTCGACGATACAGCGCCGTCGGCGCGCGTCTGCGGCGAAGTCTCGCCTTCCTATCTGTGCGACCCGGCCGCCCCGGAGCGAGCCTGGCGCTACAACAAGGACCTCAAACTGATCGCGATGCTCAGGCACCCCGTCGAGCGGGCACTTTCAAACCATCGTCACGAGGTACGTATCGGGCGAATGACGGGCACCGACCTGTCCTTCGAGGCCGGCATGGCAAACAATCCGACCTACCTCGATCAAAGCAGATACGCCACTCATCTGGCGCGCTGGCTGGAGTGGTTTCCGGAGGAGCAGCTGCTGGTCTTGCTCTATGACGACGTGGTCGCAGACGCCCGGGGCACCATCGAAAAGGTGTATCGGTTCCTCGAGATCGACGCGAGCCACCACTCTGAGCAGGAAAGCCAGAAGTCCAACGAAAGCTACGTCAACAAGAACCAGGGCATAGAAACAGCGAAGAACCTGGTCCGCGGTTCTTTCAAGGCTGTCGGGCTCGAATCGGTTTGGGACGCGATCGGCAAAACCGGGCTGCAGAGGCTGTATCGCAAGCTGAATCGCGCGCCTTCATCGGTCGTGATCCCGCAAGTTTCCGCTGAGCGCAAGGCCCAGCTCGCAAGCGACCTGAGCGGCGAAGTTGAAGCCCTCGAAGCCCTGATCAAGCGCGATCTTGCATCCTGGAAAACACCCGGGCGTTAGCGCCAGTTTCAGGCTTCGGTACCGGCCTCAGGGCCGCGAATCGCTCTGCAGTTCCAGGTATCTGCGCTCTACTGTATCCGCAATCCGCTTGTAGCTGCGGTTCTCCAACGCCCACTGACGTCCGGCCTGACCCATTGCCTGAGCCTGCTGAGGATCAGCGAACAAGCGCACGATGGCCTCTGCGAATTCAGCCTCCTGGTACTCGGTGCAAATGCCACCACCGCTTTCGCCAATCACCAGACGTTGTTCCGGGTGGTCGTTGGCCACGACTGGCTTGCCCATCGCCATGTACTCGACCACCTTCGTGGGCGACGTCGAGTTCAGGATCGGAGTCGGGAAAAAAGGCGACACACATACAGCCGCTTTCCGGACGTACTCGAGGGCCTCTTCCTGCGGCAGAAAACCCGTCATGGTGACCGCCTCTTCCAGACCGGCGCTTGCGATTTCCTGCCGCAAAAACTCCGCATCCGCCGGATCGTCACCGTCACCCACCAGGTAGAGATGGGCATCTGGAACCTGCTCACGAACCGTGGCGAGCACCCGCACAAGAAAGTCGAGCTTGCGCTCGCGAATCAGCGTGCCCAGGTAAACAAAGCTGTTGGGTTGCTCTGCCGCAGCTTCCGCCGGGGGCTCGAACAGACTACTGCTCACACCCATGGGCACCGCGGTCAATTTGGATTCGGGAATGCCCTCGGCCACGATGTCTCGCTTCATCTGCTCGCTTTGCACAAACGCGTGCCTTGCAGCGGGCAACAGGACCCGGTAAAGCAGAAAGCCAAAGGCAAAGCCTTTTACTCGATAAAGGAAGGGATAGCGGGCAGTGTCGGTCTTTGCCGCATAGTGAGACGCTTCGGGAAACGGATAAGACAGCCAGTACACGAACGGCCGCCCGCTGAGCTTGGCGGCGAGCAGCGTCGGCAACGCCAGTACAAACTGGTCCTTGGACTGCAGGAAATCGTAGTCGTTCTTCCGGGCCAGCCCGATCACGCGAAAGCTGTGCGCGATGGCCTGAAAGTGCTTGCGCAACCGCTTCAGGCGGCTCGTACCCGGGTCTGTGGGCGCAACCCAGACCCGCCCTGCCTTCCACTGTGTTTCGTAAGGGGTCTCACAAGGCTCCTCGGACTGCAGAAACCAGTCGATCTTGTGCCCGCGGCTCTGGACCAGCTCATCGCCAAACAGCACCGTCACGTCGACGCGAAACGGCGGAAATTTGTCTGATGAGCTAAAGAGGAAATTCAACATGACGTGCTGTCCCAAACTGATCCTGAGATATCCGATACTGTCCCTGTCACCAACCACGCCGCGATGCCCCTCGCGCCAAGCGCGAGAACCGGCAGCGCGAGCGATTCTAGTAGACGTCTTTGTTGCTGATGATCGCGAAAGGTGTGCGGAGCAGAATCCACAGGTCGAAGGTGACCGACCAGTTGTTGATGTACTCCAGATCTAGCTGGACACGCTTTTGCATCTTCTCGACCGTCTCGGTCTCGCCACGCATACCGAGAACCTGGGCCCAACCGGTCATACCGGGCTTGATCCGGTGCCGCGCCATATAGCGATCAATTTTTTCTGCGTAGTACAGGTTGTGGGAGATCGCGTGCGGGCGCGGCCCGACCAGCGACATTTTGCCGGTCAGGACCTGGATCAGCTGCGGCAACTCATCAAGGCTCGTTCGGCGGATGATACGGCCCACCCGGGTGACGCGGTCATCGTCACTGGTCGCCTGCTTTACGGTGCCATCAGATTCCTCATCCGCCTTCATGCTCCGGAACTTCCAGATCACAAACTCGCGACCGTCCCAGCCATGACGGGTTTGACGATAAATGACGGGGCCCGGGGAGCTGAGCTTGACCGCCGCGGCAATGATGAAATAGAGCGGTGAGAGCACAATCAGGAGCGCCAGAGCCCCCCAGAAATCGAGCTGCTTCTTTAGAGATGCCTGAATGCCAGAGGCCAGGGGCGTTTCGGACATGGAGACGAGCGGAATACCGGACAGCTCTCGAACACTCGGATTGATCAGCTGAAAACTAAAAATGTCCGGCGCCCAGATAATATCGACCTCATGCGCGAACTCGATCTGGTACAACCGCAGGATGTCTTCGGTTTTCTCGAACGGCAGCGCGATGTAGACGCGCTCAACCCGGTGTCGCTCCACCACCTCGCGAATATTGTCGATGGTGCCGACCCGGGGCACGCTGATGGCTGCCGCATCGTTGGCAGATTCGCTGTCGCCCCGGTCGTAATCGACAATGCCGACGACCTTGTGGGAGATGAAGGCATTCCTGTTGATCGTATTGACCAGATAGCTTGCGAGTTCACCGGAACCCACCACGAGGCTTGGGGTGTAGGTCTTCATGCCGTTGGTCCAGAGCCTCGCCATGACCCGGGTACCAACCAGAATGCTGAACTGCACGGCAGCGCCGCCCACGGCCCAGACCAGAAAGATATGGCGTGAATAGGTTGCCGACAGCTTGGTCACAAAGCCGATCATCAGCAGCAGCGCAAGGGTGACCGCCCAGGCCTTCATCAGCCGCAGCGCCGCATGGTGGCCCCGCTCGAAGAGGGTAAAGACCCCCATAGCGCGATACACGATGGCGGCGACAAGGACCGCGACCACCATCAGAATGCGATAAGGCTCGGTGAAGCGGCCCAGCTCGTACGTCACGAGAAAATAAAGGAGTAGCGCCACCGCAGACAGCATCAGCAACCACTGTAGGCTCTGGTTCGTCGGGTGATGGCGGCGCAGCATGCGACGGCTGGGGCCGCGGCGCTCCGACGCAGATTCCGTGATCATATCGCTAAACACTGCTACTCCTGGTCCTGCATTTCCGACCTGTGGCGACCCAGGCGTTTTGCAACGGCGAGTCGTGACCGGCAGGCGAAAGCCGAACCTCACGCTGAACCGACACCTTACAAGACCGATTTGTCCACAGTCCTGTTCTATATGTAAATAATATTGCTAATGTAGCTTAGCGAAGCAGATCCGCCCCTCCCAGGGAGGCGCCCTTTTGCCGCCGGAGTATTCTGCTACGCCCGGACGCCGAAATTGCGACAGTTTTCCTTCAACCTGTGAGCAGGCTGTTACATCCGCCCGGGACCAGGCCTGGCTGGAATCACTGCGTTCTGAGCCCGTTGGCTGGCCGATTATGATAGCCCAAGCTTCGAGGGTTGGCCTGACCAGGCTAGCGGCGCGCGAAATGCGGCTGCGCGTAGTGTCCCACACGCGTCTGGCGATCAGCGAGACACACCTCAGCAAACTGGAACAGCAACGCCGCGGTCGGCGTTGCGATGCTGTCGGTGCCAATGGGCATACGCAGCACCGGGTGGGGGCTGTCGTCTATGGCATCCAGCCTGGGCGCATCCGGCCGCTGCAGCTCCGCGAGCGGTATTCGATGCGCCGAAGCCACCTCTTCCGGCGCAAGGACCAGCTCGCGCGCCGTACCCAGCCAGACGACCAGAGGGGTCATCACAAACCCTGAGTCGGTCACGAAGTCGTCCAGCCGGCCGAGCACCGCCTCCGGGCCAACCTGCAGTCCTACCTCCTCCTGAAGCTCCCGCAGTCCCGCTTGGAGCACCGATTCGCCGGCATCCACGCGCCCACCGGGGAGGGCCCACTGGCCAGCATGACGGCGCATTGTTTTGGGCCGGCGGGTCAGCAGCAGCGCTGGCGCTGCCTGCCACTGGTCATGGCGCGGCAGGCCATCGACCGCCGCGCCAAAACCGAGTTCGGTGATGCCGAGGATCACCGCTGCTGCGGTGCCAGCGCCAGAGGCTTCGCGTCTCGCAAAACGCGCCAGCCGCGCCGTCACCTGATCGCGCAATTGGCGATCAGCCACCGCCAGCGTATCGTCAGCCATCCTGTCTCCCTGATTCTCTGCAGGCCGGTACCCAGCGCTGAACGCATCGCCCGCCAAACACCCGGCAACTGCCGGTGATCCACCATCTTACGATGAGCGGCAAGCCCTGCTCGTCGGCCTGCTCGCCGTCGCCTGCTGGTCCACCGCCGCCACAGCCTTCAAGCTGGGCCTGGCGTCCAACACGCCCCTGCAGCTGCTGGCGCCCGCGACCATCGCCTCGACACTCATTCTCGCGGGCGCTCTGGCTCTCCGGCGGGCGCGCGCAACGCCTCGCACGCAACCAACGCCTCCCACGGGCAGAGAAAGCGCCAGCCCGGGGCGAGGCTGGCGGCGACTGCTTGCTGAAGCAACACTACTCGGCACCGTCAATCCGCTCCTGTTTTACCCAACCCTGCTTTCCGGCTACGACCGGCTGCCGGCGCAGATCGCCCAACCGCTCAACTACACCTGGGCCATTGTGCTGGCGCTGCTGGCAGTGCCAATGCTCGGCCAGCGACTGTCCGGCCGGGCGCTGCTGGGCATCGCGATCAGCTACGGCGGCGCGCTGCTGCTCATTGCCGGAGCCACAGCGGGTCCCCTTGGGCAACCCGACGCCCTCGGCGTCACCCTGATTTTCGCCAGCACGCTAATGTGGGCGCTGTACTGGATCCTCAATACTCGTATGCGCAGCGACCCGCTGGCCCTGCTGGCGACCAGCTTCGCAATTGCGGCGATCCTCTTCAGCCTCGTGCTGTACGCACAGGATGCCTGGCCGCCGCTGACGCTGGAACTGGTCGGCTACGCCGTCTGGATCGGTGCCCTGGAGATGGGCCTGACTTTTCTTCTTTGGCAGCGTGCCCTGCGACTGACCGCGCAGGTAGGCCGCATCGGGCAGCTGATTTTTCTGGCACCTTTCCTGTCTCTGGTGCCCATCGCCCTGGTGCTGAAGGAAGCCATCCAGCCCAGCTCGCTGCTTGGCCTGACCATTATCGTGATCGGTCTCCTGGTGACCGGACAGCCCGGCCGCAACCGGGCGAGACACCCCCCGGAGCCTCGCGACGGACCCGGCCAGCACCCCTGATTTTCGCTCCATTTTGCTATGCTAGCGCGCGGCCAACGGTCCCCGAAACACTGAAGGAGCAAGTACCCTGGACATCGAATTGAGCGACGCGGATCGTGACTTTCAAAATGAAGTCCGCAGTTTTCTGAGCGACAACAAGTATCCCAAGGGCACGGACTACAACGCCTGGCGCCTGGACTGGTTCGCGAAAGCCCGGGCCAAGGGCGGCTGGGACGTGCCCAAGTGGTCCAAGGAGTTTGGCGGCCCCGGCTGGTCACCCACGCAGCACTATATCTGGGAGCAAGAGACAGCCCGCGGCATGACGCCGCTGGACATGCCTTTCGGCGTCGGCATGCTCGCGCCGGTGCTCATGGGGTATGGCAGCAAGGAGCAGCAGGAGCGGTTTCTGCCGGCCATCCGCGAGCGCACCGTGAACTGGTGCCAGGGCTACTCGGAACCCGGCGCCGGCTCGGACCTGGCCAGCCTCAAGTGCAAGGCGGAGCTCAGCGCCGACGGCAGCCACTACCTGGTCAACGGCACCAAGATCTGGACCACCATGGCGCACATCGCCGACTGGATCTTCTGCCTGACGCGCACCGATGACTCCGGCCGCAAGCAACAGGGCATCACGTTCCTGCTGATTCCGATGAAGCAGGAAGGTATCGAGGTCAAGCCCATCATCACGCTCGGCGGCGCGCACACGGTGAATACGGTGTACCTGACCGACGTCAAAGTGCCCGTCGAAAACCGCGTCGGCGAAGAGGGCAAGGGCTGGACCTACGCGAAGGGCCTGCTGCAGCACGAACGCACAGGCATAGCCGGCATCTCCCGATCTGTGGTCGCCCTCGAGAAGCTGAAAGAGCAAGCCCGCTCCGTGCCCTGCGGCGACGGCACCGTGCTCGAAGAGCCTGGCTTTCGCAGCAAGCTGGCAGCGCTGGAAGCAGAGCTCATGGCCGTGGAGTTCACGGAGCTCCGCAGCCTCGCGACCGCCCAGGCAGGCGCGGCCCCTGGCCCGGAGTCTTCGATCCTCAAGCTGAAGGGCACAGACATTCAGCAGCGCATCCAGAAGCTCACCGTCGAGGCCGCCGGCCTGCATGCGGCGGCCTGGGGCAGCGCCAAAGCCGGACCCAAGTTCGGGCGCAGCGGCATGCAGGGTTACCTGAGCAGCCGCGCGTACACCATTTACGGCGGGGCCAGCGAGGTCCAGCGCGACGTTGTCGCCAAGAACGTGTTGGGGCTCAAGCGTTCCAACTCGACGTCAGACTAGGGGGCTCGCCATGGATTTCAATTTGAGTGACGAGCAGCAGCTCATCCAGGATAGCGTGGAGCGCTTTGTTTCGGACCGCTACGCGCTGGAAGACCGGCAGAAGGCCGCCCGAGCCGGCGCCGGCTATGCCGAAGAAAACTGGCAGACCATGGCAGAGCTCGGCTGGCTGGGCTTGCCGTTCAGCGAAGAAGACGGCGGTTTTGGCGGTAACCAGGTCGACACCATGATTCTTATGGAGCAGTTCGGCAAAGGCCTGGTGCTCGAGCCCTACCTGGCCAGCATTGTGCTGGGGGCTGGTGCCCTGCGCTACGGCAGCAACCGCGCCCTGGCCGAGGCCTGGATGCCTGCCCTGCTGGCCGGCGAGAAGCGTCTGGCCTTTGCCTACGCGGAGGCCCAGTCGCGCTTCGAGCTGAGCGATATTGCGACGACGGCCAGCAGCACCGGCGACGGCTACGCGATCACTGGCCAGAAAAGCATGGTGAGCAACGCCGAAGGCGCAGACGCGGTCATCGTCAGTGTCCGCACTGCCGGCGAGCGCACCGATGAGGCGGGTATCGCTCTGGCCCTGGTGGCGCTGGATGCGCCCGGCGTCAGCTGCGAACACTTCCCCACGGTCGACGGCTTGCGCGCATCAGAGATTCAGTTCAAGGACGTTGCCATCGGCAACGACCAGCTGCTGACCGCGCCCGGCGACGGCCTGGAAGCGCTGCAACGCACCGTGATCGACGGCATCCTGGCCCTCTCTGCAGAGGCCCTGGGCTGCATGGAAATGCTGTACAAGGACACCGTGGCGTACACCCAGGAGCGCGAGCAATTCGATCACGCGCTGTCGGATTTTCAGGTCCTGCAACACCGCATGGTCGACATGTTCATGGAGTACGAGCAGTGCAAGTCCATGCTCTACCGCGCAACTCTCGAGGTTGCCGAGGGCCTGGAGAGCGCGCCGCGGACCGTGCACGGCCTCAAGTATCTGGTCGGCAAGCTGGGCACCTTCATTGGCGAGAACGCCGTGCAGCTGCACGGGGGCATGGGCATGACCGAAGAGCTGCGCCTGGGGCACTACTTCAAGCGCCTGCTTGTGATTGACGCGCAGTTCGGCAATGCGGACTACCACCTTGGTCGCTTCGCGGCCTGAAGCGACCGGACCAGGCTGGCCTCGATGACCGACTCCCCGACCGAGCGACGCGCGAGCGGCCTGCTGCGCGAACCCTTGCTCTGGTTCGCGGTGCTGGGGGCTGGCCTGTTCTGGATCAACGCTCGCTTTGGCGCCGACGATGTCCCGCCAGTGGTGGTCAACGATGCCATTCGCAGCCGGCTCGCCGATCAATGGCAGGCGCAGATGGGCCAGGCGCCCAGCACCGCCGAGCTGCAGGGCCTGATCGACGGCTGGATCAAGGAAGAGGTCTACGCGCGGGAAGCCGCAGCGATGGGGCTGGATCGCGACGACACCATCATCCGCCGGCGGCTGGTGCAGAAGCTCACCTTCCTGACGGAGGACCAGGCCACGATCACCCCGCCGGATCCAGAAACCCTGCGCGCCTACTACCAGAACAACCTGGCGGCCTACGCCGAGCCGGCCCGCTACAGCTTCGAACATATCTACTTCAATGCCGATCGGCGCAGCAACGCCGAAGCGGATGCAGCCGCAGTGCTCGAGCAGCTGCAGGCCGCTGCCGAGCCCTCGGCCAACGCCGACGACGCCGGCGAGCTCGCTCAGGGGCGCGGTGATCCGTTCATGCTGCAGCGCCAGTTTGCCGGCCGCAGCGCCCGGCAGGTTGGCGATCTGTTTGGTGCAGAGTTCGCCGAGGCCCTGGTCGCGTTGCCGGAACGCCCGGGCGCTGCCGGCAGCTGGCACGGCCCCATCAAATCCGCCTACGGTGTTCACCTGGCCCGCATCACTGGCATTGTCCCGGCCCGCACCCAGTCCTTTGATGAAGCGTCCGCACGCATCGCGATCGACTACGGCCAGAACCGCCGCCAGGAAGCCAGCGAAGCCTTCTACGAAGCGCTACGCGACCGCTACCCGGTTGTCGTTGAACCGGCTGCGACGCCGGGCGCCGCAGGCTCTTGAGCGCAGCGGCCCCACACCGCCCGGTACAGCTGCTGGCCGTCCTCGGCCTGTGGCTGATCGCCGCAGGCTCAGTGCTGGCCCACGAGGTTCGGCCGGCCTACCTGCAGTTCACTGAGGAGAGTCCCGGGGTCTTCGCGGTGCTGTGGAAACAACCGGTCCTGGACGGCCGACGGCTGCCCCTTGAGCCGGTGTGGCCCGAAAGCTGCCAGAGTCTTGAAGCACCGGTGCTGGAGCGAACCGCGGGCGCGCTGCTGCGGCGCGAGCGCCTTGCCTGCGACCTGCGCAGCGGCACCGTTCGTATCGACGGGCTCTCGCAAACGCTCACCGACGTGCTGGTCGCCATCGACTTCGCGGATCGCGAAGACCAGCGATTCCTCCTGAAGCCCGAGAACCCGGCCCAGGATCTCGCGCTGCCGACCCCAGGGCTCGCGAGCTACCTGCTGATCGGTATCGAGCATCTGCTGTTCGGCATCGACCATATCCTGTTCGTCATTGCCCTCGTCCTGCTCATATCGAGCCGGATGGCGCTGCTGGCGACCATCACTGCTTTTACCGTCGCTCACAGCCTCACCCTGGGCCTGTCCGTGCTGGACGTCGTCCGCGTGCCGCAGGCACCGGTCGAAGCGATGATTGCCCTGTCCATCGTGTTCCTGGCCCGGGAGCTGCTGCTCGGGCCGGAACGCCGCTCGCCGCTAACGGAACGTCGGCCCTGGCTGATCGCCGCGGGCTTCGGGTTGCTGCACGGCCTCGGCTTCGCCGGCGCCCTGGCCGATATCGGCCTGCCCGAGGGCCAGCTGGTGGCCGCTCTGCTGCTGTTCAACCTCGGCCTGGAGGTTGGACAAATACTCGTCATCATCGTCATGCTGGCGCTGGGCTGGATCCTGGCCCGGGTTGTGGGCACCTCGCGCCTGCGCCCGGTACCGCAGGGACCGACCTTGACGGTCGCCAGCGTGCTCGCGCTCGGCCTGGGCGCGATCGCCAGCTACTGGACGTTCGATCGCGTGCTGCTGATGTTGTGAAGGGGAACCCAATGACCGCCAAACCATTTGCTGACCGCTGGACCGGTGCTCGCCTCAGGGTGCCTGCCGCCCTGACTGCCTTGGCCGCGACGCTCCTGCTGACCGCCTGCTCCGACAACGGTGCCGGCCCCGCCTCTGCAAGCCGCGCAGCCGAAAGCGTTGAGGCAACGCTCCGGGCTCAGTTCGAAAACGCCAAGCCAGGCGATGTCATCGAGATCCCGGAAGGCACCCACGCGATTCGCCGCTCGCTCGTGCTCAACACCGACGGCGTCACGATCCGCGGCGCCGGCATGGATCGCTCCGTGCTGTCTTTCGCAAGCCAGGTCGCCGGCGGCGAAGGCGTACTGGTCAATGCCAGCGACTTCGTGATCGAGGATCTGGGCATTGAAGACAGCATCGGCGACGCCCTGAAGATTAACGACGGCGAGAACATCACCGTGCGCCGGGTACGCACGGAATGGACCCGGGGGCCCAACACGGAAAACGGCGCCTACGGCATCTACCCGGTGCAGACCCGAAACACGCTCATCGAAGAATCGGTCGCGATCGCCGCTTCCGACGCCGGTATCTACGTCGGCCAGTCTGACGGCGTGATCGTCCGCAACAGTCGCGCCGCCTTCAACGTCGCCGGCATCGAGATCGAGAACACCGTCAATGCCGACGTGTACGACAACGTGGCCGAGGACAACACTGGCGGCATTCTGGTCTTCAATATGCCCGACCTGCCCATGGCCGGGCACAGTACCCGGGTCTACAGCAACCAGATCCGTCGCAACAATACCGGCAACTTCGCGGCGCCCGGCACTGCCGTTTCCGGTGTGCCCGCGGGCTCCGGCCTGGTGGTGAACTCCAATGACAAGGTCGAGGCTTTCGACAACGCCTTCGAAGACCACCAGACCGCGCATATCGTGCTCAGCAGCTACTTCAGCGCCAACTACGCAGGCCAGGCGGAGCTGGCCGACGCCTTTGACCCGTACCCGGAAGAGATCCTGATCTATCAGAACAGCTACGGAAAAAGCGGCTATGCGCCGGACTTCGAAGCCCTGGATCAGGCCCGGATCGCGCTGTACGGCAAGGACGGTACGCTGCCCGCCATCGTCTGGGACGGCATCGTCGCCGACGGGCGCACCGCCCGGATCTGTATCCAGGACGAGACCGAGATGCTGAACCTGGACTCGGGCAACGGTTACCAGAACCCGACGACCGCGATGGACGACCATCGCTGCGACCTGCCCAAACTGCCCGTCGTCAGCCTCGGGCGCTAGCGCGCCCGTGGGGCAGACGGCAACGCAATGGCTGTGGCTGGCGCTCCTTGCCGCAGCCAGTGCCTTTGCCGGTTTCGGCTGCCAGCTGCCGGACCCCCTCGCTGGCGAGCCCGCCCGATTCGACCCGGACCAGTATCCCAACCAGCTTTCGGCCTGGCGCCTGCTCGCAGCCAGCGACGATGGCCTGGCGCTCAACGCCGCCGCTGTTCCCTACGACGTCAACATGCCGCTGTTTACGGACTACGCCAGCAAACATCGCGCCCTGTGGCTGCCGAAGGGCACAGCGATCAAGGTCTCTACAGATGATCAGCTGACCTTTCCCGTGGGCGCCGTCATCAGCAAAACGTTCTTTTACGACGAAGGGCACGCCGGGTCGCAGCAACTGCACCGACACGACAGCCATCGTGCCGGCAGCGCCGCCATGCGACTCCTTGAAACCCGGTTACTGGTGCGCGAGGAACACGGCTGGACGCCCCTGAGCTACATCTGGCAGGCCAACGACGCACAGCTGACGCGCACCGGCGCGATTATCGATGTGGCCATGAATGCCGGCGGCACGGCAACCTTTCCCTACGTGGTGCCCACGCGCAACGAGTGCGCCAAGTGCCACGCGCTGGACCACAAGTCCGATCAGCTGGTACCGATCGGCCTGACGCTCGCGCAGCTGACAGGCACTGAGAGCGGCGGCGGCGCCGCGCTGAAAACCATGATCCACAAGGGCTGGCTACCAAAGGGCACTGCGAGCCAACGACCCATGACTCGCTGGACAGATACCGGGATCAAGCCGCAAACCATGGCAAACGCAGCCCGGGACTACCTCGACAGCAACTGCGCGCACTGTCATAGCGAAACCGGCAGCGCCAAAAATTCCGGCCTGCACCTGCAGCGCTCGACGATCAACCAACGAGCCATCGGCATTTGCAAACCGCCCATTGCCGCCGGCAAGGGCTCCGGTGGGCGTCTGTACAGCATCGTGCCCGGCCGCGCCGACGAATCCATCCTCAGCTACCGCATGGCCAGCAGTGATCCAAGTCGCCGCATGCCGGAAACCGGCCGCAGCCTGGTACACACTCAAGGCCTGACCCTTGTGAACAACTGGGTCAACAGTCTGTCAGGCGATTGTCTCTAGACCGACAGGTAGCTCTACCTTGACGCGGTAAATCGCGCTCCTTAGAAACATCGAGTTACAAGCAACCTTTGCTTTATAACTTGTATCGATTACCCCCATCCTTTTCGCACACGCTCCTACACTGACACAGGAAGCGCTGAAATGTGCCGCATGGGCGGCTAACAGTTTTGCACACGTTCAGCCAGCGCCAGCCAAAATATTTTTTTTCGGGAACCGTGACCGTTGTCCAGGTTCCAAAACTGTAGCGGGTGTTTATTGAAACGGCATACCGCAGCAAAGGAGCGCTAGCGATGGGTGTATTTGAGCACTATCAGGAGCGGTTTGACGCCGCTCAACAGGAAGAGCTGTCCCTTTCCGAGTATCTGGATCTGTGCCGGGATGAACCCGGCACCTACGCAACCGCTGCCGAGCGGTTGCTGATGGCGATCGGCGAGCCGGTCTTCGTCGACACGTCCAAAGACCCGCGCCTGTCGCGCATCTTTTCCAACAAAATCATCAAGCGCTACCCGGCCTTCGACGAGTTCTACGGCATGGAAGAGGCCATCGAGCAGATCGTGTCGTTCTTTCGCCATGCCGCTCAGGGCCTCGAAGAACGCAAGCAGATCCTCTACCTGCTGGGTCCGGTCGGCGGCGGCAAGAGCTCGCTGGCCGAAAAGCTGAAGGACCTGATGCAGCGCGCGCCCTTTTACGCGCTCAAGGACTCACCGATCAACGAAAGCCCCCTGGGGCTCTTTTCGCCCAGCGAAGATGCGCAGATCCTGGAAGAGGACTACGGCATTCCCCGGCGCTATCTGAAAGGCATCATGTCGCCCTGGGCGGCCAAGCGCATGAAGGAGTACGGCGGCGATATCAGCCAGTTCCGGGTCGTCAAGCAGATGCCGAGCATCCTGGACCAGGTCGCCGTCGCCAAGACCGAGCCTGGCGATGAGAACAACCAGGACATATCGGCACTGGTGGGCAAGGTCGACATTCGCAAGCTGGAAAGCTTTGAGCAGAGCGATCCGGACGCCTACAGCTACTCCGGCGCCCTGTGCAAGGCCAACCAGGGCCTCATGGAATTCGTGGAGATGTTCAAGGCCCCGATCAAGGTCCTGCACCCGCTGCTCACTGCAACTCAGGAAGGCAACTTCAACGGCACGGAAGCCATCGGCGCGGTGCCCTTTGATGGCGTCGTGCTGGCACACAGCAACGAATCGGAATGGCAGAGCTTCCGGAACAACAAGAACAACGAAGCGTTCATCGACCGCGTCTACATCGTCAAAGTGCCCTACTGCCTGCGAGTCAGCGAAGAGATCAACATCTACCGCAAGCTGATCACGGGCAGCTCTCTATCCAACGCGCCCTGCGCGCCAGACACGCTACGCATGCTGGCGCAGTTCTCGGTACTGTCCAGAATCCGGGAGCCAGAGAACTCCAACGCCTTCTCGAAGATGCGCATCTACGATGGCGAAAATCTGAAGGACACGGATCCGAAGGCCAAGACGCTGCAGGAATATCGGGACGTGGCCGGGGTCGACGAAGGCATGGACGGGCTGTCGACCCGCTTTGCCTTCAAAATTCTGTCCAAGGTCTTCAACTTCGATGCCGGCGAGGTCGCGGCGAACCCGGTGCACCTGATGTATGTGCTGGAGCAGCAGATCGAGCAGCAGCAATACCCGGACGACGTGCGCGACCGCTACCTGCGGTTCATCAAGGAGTACCTTGCGCCCAAGTACGTGGAGTTCATCGGCAAAGAGATCCAGACCGCCTACCTCGAGTCCTACTCGGAGTACGGGCAGAACATCTTTGACCGTTACGTCACCTATGCCGACTTCTGGATCCAGGATCAGGAATATCGGGACCCGGAGACCGGCGACATCCTCAGCCGTGCCTCTTTGAACGAGGAGTTGGAGAAGATCGAGAAGCCGGCTGGCATCAGCAACCCCAAGGACTTCCGCAACGAGATCGTCAACTTCGTGCTGCGGGCCCGGGCCAACAACAGCGGCAACAACCCCAGCTGGATGAGCTACGAGAAGCTGCGCAGCGTCATCGAGAAGAAAATGTTCTCGAACACCGAGGACCTGCTGCCGGTCATCTCGTTCAATACCAAGTCCTCCAGCGACGAGCAGCGCAAGCACGACGACTTTGTGCACCGGATGGTCGAGCGCGGCTACACCGAAAAGCAGGTGCGCCTGCTGGCCGAGTGGTATCTGCGCGTGCGGAAGTCGCAGTAGCGCTATGAGCTACATCGTCGACCGGCGCCGGAACGCCAAGAACAAAAGCACCGTTAACCGGCAACGCTTCCTGGACCGCTACCGGGGCCACATCAAGCGCGCGGTCACAGACGCGGTCAGCGAGCGCAGCATCACCGACATGGAGCGCGGCGAGGAAATCTCGATTCCCGGCGACGACATCTCGGAGCCGCGCTTTCACCACGGCAACGGCGGGCGCCGCTCGGTCGTGCACCCGGGCAACAAGGAATTCGTAAGCGGCGACAAGATCCAGCGTCCGAAGGGCGGCGGGGGCAGCGGCGGCAAGGCTTCCCAGGACGGCGAAGGCGATGACGAGTTCGTGTTCCAGCTGAGCCAGGAGGAGTTTCTGAACTTCCTGTTCGACGATCTGGAGCTGCCAAACCTGGTCAAGCGCAACCTCAAGGGCAACGACAGCTTCAAATATCAGCACGCGGGTTTCGCCACCGAGGGCAACCCGTCAAAGCTGTCCATCCTGCGCTCCATGCATGCCTCCAAGGGTCGACGCATCGCCCTGACGGGCCAGGCACGACGGCAAAAATCCCAGGCCGAAGATGAACTGCTGGAAGCCCAGGCCAACGGCGACGAACTCGGCGCGCACCGGCTCAAGGAAGAGGTCAAGCGCCTGGAGCGGCGCATCGCCCGGGTTCCGTTCCTGGACACCACAGACCTGCGCTACAACCTGCATCAACGGGTCCCCGTTCCCACATCCCAGGCGGTGATGTTCTGCCTGATGGATGTGTCCGGGTCCATGGATCAGCACACCAAAGACATCGCCAAGCGCTTCTATCTTCTTTTGTACCTGTTTCTAAAGCGTCACTACGAGCGCACCGAGGTGGTTTTCATTCGCCATCACACGACCGCCAAGGAAGTGGATGAGCAAACGTTTTTCTACTCCCGGGAAACCGGCGGCACGGTGGTCTCCAGCGCCCTGCAGCTGATGGCTGACATCGTCGAGGAACGTTACAGCGCTGACAGCTGGAACATTTACGGCGCCCAGGCGTCCGATGGCGACAACTGGGCCGACGATTCGCCGCGCTGCATCTCGTTACTGGAAGATCGCCTGCTACCCCTGGCCCAGTATTTCGCCTATGTCGAGATCACCCGCCGGCCGCCCCAGGAGCTGTGGCGGCACTACCTGCAGCTGGAGCAGGCACACCCGGGACTGTTTGCCCAGCGCCGAATCCAGCGGCCAGAGGAAATTTTTCCTGTCTTTCACGAGCTGTTCCAGAAACGACAGGCGGCCTGAACACGCCGGCAAGGACAGGAGCTGCCATGACGAACGCAACCGCAAGCAAAGACTCCAGGCTCATCAGCGACAGCAACGAGTGGACCTTCGAGCTCATCGAGGAGTACGACAGCGCCATCGGCGCCTGTGCCGAGCACTTTCAGCTGGACACCTACCCGAACCAGATCGAGATCATCCGCAGCGACCAGATGATGGACGCCTATGCTTCTGTCGGCATGCCCATCGGCTACTCGCACTGGTCCTACGGCAAACAGTTCGTCGACGTAGAACGCAACTACACGCATGGCCGCATGGGCCTGGCTTACGAGATCGTCATCAACTCCAACCCCTGCATCTCTTACCTGATGGAAGAGAACACCATGACCATGCAGGCGCTGGTAATCGCCCATGCCTGCTACGGTCACAACTCGTTCTTCAAGAACAACTACCTGTTCCGCACCTGGACCGATGCCAGCGCCATCATCGACTACCTGGTTTTCGCCCGTAAGTTCGTGACCGACTGCGAGGAGCGCTACGGGGTCGAGGCCGTCGAGCAGACCCTGGACAGCTGCCATGCGCTGCAAAGCTACGGTGTCGACCGCTACCGGCGCCCGAATCCTATCTCGGCGGAACGCGAATCCCAGCGCCAGCGCGAGCGCGCTGAGTACGTGCAGCGCAACCTGAACGAGCTCTGGCGCACCCTCCCGAATGGACCCAAGGCCCAGGCGGACGCCGAGCCGAGCTTCCCCAGCGAGCCGCAGGAAAACCTGCTCTATTTTATCGAGAAGAACGCGCCGCTGCTGGAACCCTGGCAGCGCGAGATCGTGCGTATCGTTCGCAAAATCGCGCAGTACTTCTACCCGCAGCGACAGACCCAGGTCATGAACGAAGGCTGGGCGAGTTTCTGGCACTACACGCTGCTGGGCGAACTCTACGATCGCGGCCAGGTGAACGATGCCTTCATGATGGAGTTCCTGGCATCGCACAGCGCCGTGCTGTACCAGCCGGGCTTTGATCACCCGGGCTACAGCGGCATGAACCCCTACACCCTGGGATTCGCCATCTACTCGGACCTGCGCCGCATCTGCGAGCAGCCGACGGCAGAGGACCGGGACTGGTTTCCCGACCTCGCCGGCACCCCCTGGTTGCCGGCCCTCCATGCCGCCATGCGAGACTTCAAGGACGAGAGTTTCATCCTCCAGTTCCTGTCACCGAAGGTGATGCGCGACCTGCGCCTGTTTGGCATTGTCGACGACGACCAGGCCGCCCATATCGAGGTCAGCGCGATTCACGATACCGACGGCTATCGACAGGTTCGCTCGCTGCTCGCCTCCCAGTACAACCTGGGCGACCGGGAACCCAATATCCAGGTCGTGAACGTCGACGTGCGCGGCGATCGCAGCCTGACCCTGCGTCACAGCAGCCACGCGCGCCAGCCTCTGGCGGAAGATACCGACGCGGTCCTCAAGCACGTGCATCGCCTCTGGGGGTTCCCCGTACATCTGGAGCAGATCGACATCGCCGCGAGCAGCCGCGAAGAGGCCCGCCGGACTCACTCTGTCGGCAGCTGAAGCCCGCCGTTAGCGGCGCGCGGATTTCGCCGTTAGCGGCGACCGGTGAGCACCGCTTCGATCAGGAACGGTCCTCGCGTTTGCGCTGCGGTTGCCAGAGACTGAGCAAAGGCTTCGCAGCTGTCGGCCTGCACGGCGTCCACGCCCTGCGCTTGCGCCAGGCCCACCCAGCTGACCGGCGGCGTATCCAGCGAGAACAGCGAGCCTGCGTCAGCGCCGATCTCGTTCACGCCCAGGCGCCGGTACTCCACCTCGAGAATGTTGTAGGAGCGGTTGGCGTAGATCACCACCGTGATGTCCAGCTGTTCCCGGGCGGCCGTCCATAAAAACTGGTTGGTGTACATCGCGCCGCCATCGCCCAGCAGAGCGAACACCTTGCGATCCGGGCAGGCAATGGCGGCCCCAACGGCCACGGGCCCGCCCTGGCCGATAGCGCCCCCGGTCAGGTTCAGCCAGCTGTGCGACACCGCCCGCTGCATGGGCGTGTAGGCCGCGCCGCCGCCGCCGCTGTCGACGGTGACGATCGAATCGGCAGGCGCCAGGGCGCTGAGCAAAGTGCTGACCGCGCCCGTGGTCAACGGTCCCTCCGGGCGCGGGATTTGCGCCTGATCAACCGCGTGCTCGCCCACCGGCACCGTCACCGGCGCATCGAGCTCGTCGGCCAACGCCTCGAGCGCGGCCGCAGCGTCCTGATCCCGACGCGCCAGGGTCCAGGGCGCGATGGCTTCGGGCACCAGGGAACTCGGCAGGTCCGGGTAGGCGAAGAAACTGACCGGAGCGTCCGCACCCGCCAGCACCAGCGCGTCGACCTCGGCCAGGGCTTCCTGAATCTGTTCCGGAAAATAGGGTAGCCGGCGCACCGGAAACAGCTCCGGGCCGCCTTCGACACGGGCTGGAAAGGTGGACGAGAACACTGCGGTGCCGGTCTTGGCAACGATCCGCCCTACCGCCTGCAGGCCGCGGGCGCTGAGCGCGTTGCCGTCCAGCAGCAACACTGAGCGGCTGCCAAGCATCGCGGCGGCCCCGGTTACCGCCGCCGCGTCAAAGGGATTGCGCCAGCGCTGCAGTTCGTGCGCTGGCGCCACAACCGCGTGGCTGTCGCCCCAGGCGCAGTCTGCGGGAACAATAAGCGTTGCAATCGCGCCTTCCGGGTTCGGGTGCGGAGCCAGCGTTGCAGCGACGGCATCGGCGCCGTCCTGTGCAACCTGGCCCGGTGTGCGGCTGGTCCGTACCCAGGACGATACAGGGCGCGCGATGCCTTCGATATCGGCAGTCAGCGGTGCGTCGTACGGCACGTGATGGCGGCCGTGCTCGCCGATCAGGTTCAGGATCGGGGTATCGGCCCGGCGCGCGTTGTGCAGGTTGGCAATGCCGTTACCGAGCCCCGCGCCCAGGTGCAGCAAGGTCGCCGCGGGCCGTTCCCGCATACGGCCGTAGCCGTCCGCAGCGCCGGTGCAGACCCCTTCAAACAGGCCCAGCACCCCGCGGAATCCCGGCACCGCGTCCATGGCCTGGACCAGATGCATTTCGGAGGTGCCCGGGTTGGCGAAGCACACATCCACGCCATGGGCGAGCAGGGTTTCTATCAGCGATTGGGCACCGTTCACGGGCGGACTCCTGTCAGTGTTTAGGCGGGACGGGCACGATTCCGGCAACCTCACCGACGAGAGCGGGCGCGCCGGCCGCAGCGGCCGCACTCGCATCTGCCTCAGCCTGAAGACGACGGGCGGCAAGCGCCACGACAATCTCCCGATGCCGCTCCCGGGTCAAATCGTACTTGGTATAGCAAAACAGGCAGATGGCTGCGAACCCTGCGAGCAGCGGGCCAAAGAGCAGCCCCAGATGGCGGATGTTTGCTTCGGTCACTTCTGCCTCGGACCCGCCTTCCGGCCAGCCGATGAGTGTCAGCGCCACGCCGGCCAGGAAAGTGCCCAGCCCCTGCGTAGCCTTTTGCGAAAAAGACGATGCCGCAAAGAAGATGCCTTCCTGACGCTTGCCCGTGCGGAGCTCATGCTCGTCCACGATGTCCGGCACCATGGAATTGAAGGTCACCAGCGCCTGAATGACAAACAGGCCCTGCAGAAACCGCATACCGACGAGGGCCGCGTAGAGCGCATCGGTATCGTTGTCGGGAAACCAGCCGAGCTGGCGCATGAGCACCGGCACAATCTGCCCGGCCGCCCAGCCTGCCGTGCCCACCATGACGCAGGGCAGCTTGTCGAACCGCTCGTTCAGGCGCCGGGTGAAGACCGCACCAAGCAACACGCCAAACACCGTTGCCGAGAAAAACCAGAAGTTTTCGCCGCTGCCCAGCGACCAGTAGTAGGTGTTCATGTACAGGTTCAGGGCCGAGTCGACCCCCACCATCACAAACACCGTCAGAATGCCGGCAAACATCCAGGCAAAGGAACGATTGCGCAGTGCCTGGCCCATCTCCCGGAACAGCGTGATGGGTACCTGGGTGATTGCGGCCAGCTGCTGGACTTCGGCCGGGCGCCGCAGATAGGGCAATCGATGCAGCGTGCCAAAGCTGGCGATGGCGATGGCGGCGACCATCAACAGCGACATCACCATGGCGAAGGGGCTGTAGCCGTCCAGGTTGTAGTGCCCGCCCTGGGGAAACGCCGGCGTGTCGGCGAAGAAATAGCCAAAGCCCACACCGTACGCACACAGGTAACCCAGGTAGCTGAAGGAGTAGCGCCACTGAACGACTGTGGTCCGCTCGTGAAAGTCGTCGGACAGCTCGCCGCCCAGGGCAGCGTGTGGCACGTAAAACAGAGTAATAGACGTACGCGTCAGCACGGCGAAGGTGGTCAACCACAAAAACAGCCCGGTCTCGGACAGCGCCGGCGGCGAAAACAGCAGGTAAAAGCACAGCGCCAGGGGCACGATGGAAGCAAACAGGAACGGGTGCCGGCGCCCGAGCCGGGAGCGCCAACTGTCGGACAGGTAGCCGACCAGGGGATCAGAGATCGCGTCGAACACCAGCGCGATAAGCAGGGCCAGCCCGGACAGTTTGGGGTCCAGCCCCAACACGTCGCTGTAAAAGAAAAACAGGTAAACGCTAAAGCAGGTGTTCTTGATGCCTTCGGCAAGCTGGCCGACGCCGTAGCTGGCCTTGGTGCCAACAGTGAGCGGCGGTGACGCACTGGCCTCGGCTGACTGCCGCTGAGGTTCTGCGTTGCTGATACCGTTGTCTCCCCCTGTCTGCCATGATCTTGCGCAGGGGCGCAGTCCTGGTCAAGGACTCGCGTCGAGCCAACAGGATATCGCCACCGCCACCAGGAACTGCCGCATGCCCAGCATTGATCTGAACATCGCTCCCGTCCGGTGCCCGATGCAGGCCGTCGAGGCAGACTGGATCGACTACAACGGCCACATGAACATGGCCTACTACCACGTGGCCTTTGATCGAGCCCTGGACAGGGTCTACGACGCGTTGTCTCTGGGCGCCGCTTACACTGCGAGCGGTGCCGGCTCGCTGTTCACCCGCGAGGTGCGAGTGAACTACCTGAACGAAGCGAGCGAAGGCGACAAGCTGGGTTTCAGCTGGCAGCTGCTGGACCTCGACAGCAAGCGGCTGCACTTCCTGCAGCACATGTACCGGCAGAGCGACGATGCCCTGCTTGCGACCTCAGAGCAGCTGGCCCTGCATGTCGACATGACGACGCGCCGAACGGCACCGCTGCCCGAGGCTGCGCAGCACCAGCTCACCGCGCTGCACGCCGCCCATCAAGGGTTGCCCCGCCCGGACGGGCTGGGCGTCCCGCTCGGCATTCGGCGGCGCTAGTAGCCTTCGATCGCCCCGAAGCGGTTGCGGTGGTAGGCCACATCACCCAGGGTTTGCTCGGCCACCGCCGCGCGCTTGATAAAGAAACCGATGTCGAACTCGTCGGTCATGCCGATGCCGCCGTGCATCTGGATGCCTTCCCGCGTCACCAGGTCGTAGGTCTCTCCAACCTTGGCTTTCGTCAGGCTGGCGAGCTTGGCAACCTCGGCGGGATCCCGCGCCTCGTCCAGAGCAGACAGGGCCTCGAGCACGCAGGATTTGGACAGCTCGACCTCACAGAACATATTGGCCGCCCGGTGCTTGAGCGCCTGGAAGGAGCCGATGGGCACGCCGAACTGCTCGCGCTCTTTCAGATAGGCGACGGTTCGCTCAAAGCACTCCTGCAGACCGCCGAGCATCTCGGCCGAGAGCCCGATACGCGCAATGTCCAGCGCCTGGCCGAGGGGGCCCGCGCCTTCGTCCACAGACCCGAGCAGCGCGTCAGGACCCACCTCTACGCCATCCAGCGCAAGGTTTGCCGCGTTGCGCGAATCTGTCATGTGCGTGCGCGTGCAGCTCAGGCCCTTGGCCCCGGCAGGCACCAGGAACAGGCTGATGCCTTTCTGGTCACCGGGCGCACCGCTGGTGCGCGCCGTCACGATGAGCTGGTCCGCCACGTGACCGTCAAGCACGAAGGTCTTGGCCCCGTCCAGCTTGTACCCGTCGCCGCTGGCCGTTGCCGTGGTGGCGACATGATCCGGCGCGTGGCGATGACCCTCCTCCAGCGCCAGGGCAAGCAACAGCTCGCCTGCCGCAACCTTGGGCAGCAGCTCGGCCTTCTGAGCCTCGCTGCCCGCGAGGTTAACCAGGGTGCCGCCCAGCCACACCGAGGCAAAGAGCGGGCTCGCGGCCAGGGTGCGTCCGGTTTCTTCCGTGACTACGCCCAGGCCCTTGTAGCCAAAATCGAGGCCGCCGTAGGCCTCCGGGAACGGGATGCCCGCCCAGCCGAGGCCAACCATGGCCTGCCAGGTATCGCGGTCGAAGCCATCGGCGCTCTCGTCGTCCCGCAGTGCCCGGAGCTGGCCGATCGGCGCTGTGTCCGCGCAGAACGTCTTGGCACTGTCTTTGAGCATGTTCTGCTCTTCCGTCAGGATCATCGGCATCCTGGGTCCCTCATATTCGCGATAGCGCACTCTACGCAATGCCCCGGCGCGCTGTCGAGATGGCTGTGGCCGAGTCTCGCGCGCGCCGATCAGACCAAAAATTCACCGGTAGCTTTACGAACTGCTTACATGGATGGCCAAGGACAGCGCACAGCTGTCATCTGAACCTCGTATCCTTGCGTCATGAAGTCACGGTTCTCAAATCCTGTCCGCGCCGCTCTGCGGAGCCTGCTCGCCACGGCAGTCCTGGGCGCCAGCCCGGTATTCGCCGCCAGCGCTGCGCCGCTCCCCACGACGGGCTATGACTGGACCCTGCTCGTCGTCCTGGCCTTCGGAGTCACCGGCCTGGTCTGGATTCGACGCCACATCACCCGCCTCTGAGCACCGGCTCCAGCCGTTGAGCCTGGCCGACCTCCAGCGAGCCCTGCGCCGCACCCTGCCGACTGCTCGGCTCGATCTCATGCCATTGCAGCGCTGCGGCGACCTGCGCCTGGCCCTGATCAATGCCGATTTCGACACCGGCCCGCTGCCGCCCCAGGTCATGACCGCAGTGATTGCCGCGCCCGCTTACTGGGCGTTCTGCTGGGGCAGCGGTCTGGCCCTGGCCCAGGAAATCCTCGCACGGCCGGAACTGGTACGCGGGCAGCGAATCCTGGACTTCGGCGCCGGATCCGGGGTGGCGGGCATTGCCGCAGCACGGGCCGGTGCTGCCGAGGTGATCGCCTGCGATATCGACGCCGACGCCCGTTTGGCCTGCGCCGTCAACGCCCGCTTGAACCAGGTGTCCCTGACCCTGTGCCCGGACCTCGCCAGTGCGCCGGCGGACATCGACCGGGTGCTGGTCGCAGACGTGCTCTACGACCGATCGAACCTGCCCTTGCTGAACACTCTGGAAGCGCTGGCGCCAGGGCGGGGCCTCCTCATCGCCGATAGCCGGATCGAGGACCTGTTGGCCTACGGCTACCGGGTGACCGGCGAGCGCACAGCCCTGACGCTGCCCAACCTGGGCGAGTTCGACGAGTTCAGAACCGTTCGCTTTTTCGAGCGCTCAGCGCGAGCCGACGCGAAAGGCTAGCCG
>CAZXIJ010000001.1:57734-137665 GCA_964640725.1 uncultured Pseudomonadales bacterium
CGCCAGCACACGGGGAATCAGCGCACCACACCGGATACGCGCCACAGGCGCAGGTTCGAAAAGCGCGTGCCCAGCAACGCCAGGGTCGTCGCCGTGTCGGAGGAAAACAGCCACTCGTCAACTTCGATCGGCGAGTCGTAGGCGTAGATCACCAGATGGGACAGAGCCGACGGCCCTTCCAGCACCGCGACCGCACTGTCCCAGTAGACGCGGCCACCGAGCGCCTGCGCGCCAGCAAAGGCTTCCCGCAGCGCTGCGCTCGCCTGCGCTGCCGGCACATCGTCGAACTGCGCGCCCACGATCAGCAGCTGCGAGCCAAGCGCCTGCGGCCTGGGCGCTGCCGCCAGCCCGAGCACGCTGCGCCCTTTCTCTCGGGCAAGAGCACCCAGCTTCGAGTAGTCACGCCCGGTGACGACTCGCACAAAACCGGAGCCCGCCGGAAACCGCAGCGCCAGCAGTCGCTGCCATTCATCGGCGACCTGTCCCACCGGCACGGTGAGCTGCGAGGCCTGCCACAGCGTCGGAGCCTCGGCTTCCGTCAGCAGCGCATCGAGCGCATTGAGATAGGCCGCGGCATCGGGCCGCTCACCGTTGCCGGCCGCGCCGGCATCGTCAAAAAGCAGCACGTGATAGGGCGCGGCACGGCGATCGGCGTCAAAGGCCAGGTCAACCAGAGGCCAGCCCACCCACCAGCCGATTGCGCCAAACAGACCCAGAAGCAACAGGCAGAAGACCGCAAAGGTGGTAACGGCTCGACTCATGAACTCACGACAGGAAAAGGGACAGGGGTTACGAGCGCGCAGGCGCGAGGGCATCATAGCCGATTCCCTCGCCAGACCGGAGCACGCCATGCCCTACCAAGAGATTCTCTACGATGTCGAGGATCCCGTTGCCGTCATCACACTGAATCGTCCCGAGGCGCTGAACGCCTTCACGGTTCGCATGCTGGCAGAGCTCCGGCACGCGATTGCCAGGGCAGAGGCGGACCGCCAGGTTGTGGGCATCGTGCTCACCGGTGCCGGACGTGGCTTTGGCGCTGGCATGGACATGAACGCGCTGAGCGACATGTCAAAGGGGGACCCGCAGGCCCAGGACCTGTCAGCGCTGCAGGCCAGCCCGGGGGACGCCACGCTGGGCCCGAACTTCAGCACGGCCTACAGCTTCATGTTGTCGGTGCGCAAGCCGATCATCGCCGCAATTCACGGCCCCTGCGCCGGCCTGGCGTTCGCCATCGCGCTGCTTTGCGATCTGCGCTTCGTCACCCCGGCGGCCCGTTTCACGACAGCCTTCGCCCAGCGCGGCCTGATTGCCGAACATGGCACCAGCTGGCTCCTGCCCCGGCTCGTGGGCACCGGTGTCGCGCTGGACCTGCTCTGGAGTGGTCGCAAGATTGACGGCCAGGAAGCGCACGCCCTGCGGCTGGCCGAGCGCCTGATCGACGCGGGCAGCGCGACAGATGCGGCCCGGGACTACATTCGGCAACTGGCGGCCACATCCTCACCGGCCTCGATCCGCCTCATGAAGGCCCAGGTCTACCGTCATCTGAACATGCCCCTGGGCGAATCGCTGATCGAGAGCAACAGCTGGATGGACGAGAGCCTGAAGCAGGAGGACTTCAAGGAAGGTGTCGCGTCCTTCCTGGAGCGCCGCCCGCCCGCCTTTGCGCGCGTCAAGGCAGAAGATTCTTGAACAGCGGGGCATTGCCGTCGCCGAGGCCGGATCAGGTCGAGGTCGTGGGCGTCAAGCTGAGGCTGTGGCGTCTGGACCATGCAGACCCGGCTCGGCCGCTCGTGGTGCTGCTGCATGGCATGCGCGATGTCGGCCGCAGCCTGCTGCCCGTTGCGCGCACGCTCGCCGCGGACTTCAACGTGGCCCTGCTCGACCAGCGGGGGCACGGCGACAGCGATTACCCCGGCGCCTACAGCATCGAACATTTCTACTACGACCTGCACCAGGTGATCGCCCACCTGCAGGACGCAGCCCCGCAGCGGCCCGTCGCCCTGATCGGCCACAGCCTGGGCGGGCAAATCGCGGCCCGCTACGCCGGGCTGTTCGCAGAGCAGGTGCAGGCGCTGCTGCTGGTCGAAGGGCTGGGACCGCCGGACCCAACCTGGCCCCAGGTGCAGGCCGACTACTGGCAGGACATCGATCGCTATCGCAGGCTGGTGCTGGAGCGTTTCTCCCTGCCGCGCCGTTTGCGCGCGCTGCCGGATCTGGACTTCGCGGTGCAACGCCTGCGCCACAACAATCCCAGGCTGTCGGAGTCCCGGGCCCGGGAAATCGCCAGCGTCGCAACCCACCGGGTATCCGTGGACGGCCAGGAGGAATTGCATTGGGCCTTTGATCCGCGGGTCGCGTCGGCCTTTGTCGGGTTTTCCGAGGCCAGCAGCCAGCGCCTGTGGCAAGCGGTCACTGCGCCGGTGCTGACCATCACGGGCGACCTGGCCGAGGAATACTGGCGCGGCGCCATGCTCTACGACGGCGACTACAGTGGCCGTTTTCAGCCCGGCGAGTACGAGGCCCGCATCAGCCACTTCAAGCACATCAAGCACGAGCGCTTTGCCGGCTCCGGGCACATGGTGCACTTTGACGAGCCGGCGCGGCTGGCCGACCGGGCGGCCACTTTTCTGAAGGCTACGCTGCTCGGCTAGCCGACCACCACCCGGTGACGCAACACGCCCACCGGTTTCACTTCGACTTCCACCAGATCGCCTTCATCCATGAACACCGGCGGCTTGCGTGCAGCGCCAACGCCCCCGGGCGTGCCAGTGACCAGCACGTCGCCGGGCTCGAGCCGGGTAAAGGTGCTGCAGTACTCGATGATCTCGGCAAAGCCATGCACCATCAGGTCGGCGGTCGCGTCCTGCATCACCGCACCGTTTAACCGGGTCGTCAGATGCAGGTCCTGCAGCTCGCCGACCTCGTCCAGGGTCATCATCCAGGGGCCAAAGCCGCCGGTGGCTTCAAAGTTCTTGCCGGGGGTGAACTGGCTGGTCTGGCGCTGGTACTCCCGCACGCTGCCGTCGTTGTAGATGCTGACCCCGGCGACATGATCGAGCGCATCGGCGCGGGCAATGCGGCGCCCGGCCTTGCCCATCACCAGCGCGATCTCGCCTTCGAAGTCCAGGGTGTTGGACTCCCGGGGACGCACCAGCGGCTGCTCATGGCCGACCTGCGCGTTGGCGAACCGCACGAAGATCGTCGGGAAGCCTTCGCCGCCGCGCCCGGTTTCGGCCTGATGGGCCTTGTAGTTGAGACCCACGCACAGAATCTTGTCCGGGTCGGGAATCGGCGGCAGAAACTCGATGGCCGTGAGCGCATGGGTGGTCACCGCCGGCGCCGCTGCCAGCTCGGCCAGCGCGTCCGCAGCGATCGCCTGCCGTAGCCCTGCCGGCGCGCCCGCCTGGTCCCCCACATCGACCACTGCATCACCGTCGATATAGCCCCAGGACGCCCGGCCGCCAGCGCGAAAACTCAGCCAGCGCACGGCTAGTCGAACATGATGACGTTGCGCGCGATCTCGCCGGTTTCCAGCTGCGCCATGGCGTCGTTCACGTCCTCGAGCTTGATGTGGCTG
This sequence comes from uncultured Pseudomonadales bacterium, assembly GCA_964640725.1. Taxonomy (GTDB): domain Bacteria; phylum Pseudomonadota; class Gammaproteobacteria; order Pseudomonadales; family Azotimanducaceae; genus CALHVX01. Next base: position 61,312 of record CAZXIJ010000001.1, read on the forward strand.
GAGATCAGGTCGTCGAGATGCAGTTTGCCCTGCAGGTAGAAGTCGACAAACCGCGGCATGTCGACGCGGAACCGGTTAGAGCCCATGAAAGAGCCCTGAATCTTCTTTTCGAACAGAAAGTCCGGCCCGTGCAGGCTCACCATGTCGCCCGGCGGGATCATGCCGATGACCGTTGCCGCACCGCCGTTGCGCAGCATGTTGAAGGCCTGCTCGGCCGTGCCCTTCAGGCCAATGGCTTCGAAGGCATAGTGCACGCCGCCGTCGGTCAGGTCCTTGACCGCCTGGACCGCATCGCCATCCTTGCCGTTGACCACGTCCGTCGCGCCAAATTTGCGCGCCAGCTCAAGCTTGGACGGCACCATGTCGACCGCGATGATGCGCGCTGCACCGGCGATGGCCGCGCCGTTGATGCAGGACAGGCCAATGCCGCCACAGCCAATCACCGCGACCGTCGAGCCTGGCTCGACCTTGGCCGTGTGAATGACGGCGCCCACGCCAGTCGTGACTCCGCAGCCAATGAGCGCGGCGCGGTCCAGGGGCATGTCCGGACGGATCTTCGCGACCGCGTGCTCGTGCACGAGCATCATCTCGGCAAAGGATCCGAGGTTGGCAAACTGCTGCACCGCGGCGCCGCCATGGCTGATGCGCGGCTCGGCGTCAGATTCGCGCTGGGTTTCCGGCTCCTGGCACAGGGACATGTGTCCGGTCAGGCAGTACTCGCAGTGCCCGCAGAACACCGACAGGCAAGTGATGACGTGATCGCCGGGCTTGACGTACTGCACATCGCTGCCGACCTGCTCTACCACCCCGGCACTTTCGTGCCCGAGCACCATGGGCACCATGCCGGGGTAGGTGCCGTTAAAGAAGTGCATGTCGCTGTGACAGACACCGGCCGCTGCAGTGCGAATCAGCACCTCGCGCGGCCCGGGCTTGGACACGGAGATCTCTTCGATCTCCATAGGCTTGTTCACTTCCCGAAATACCGCAGCTTTCATCGTCACTCCCCACAGGCCTCGCAATCAGATCATCGAGTGTGCCGAGGCGCGCTGGGGGAGTCCAGCGCAGCGAAGCGTCCTGACAGCAGATGGCTGGCCGCCGCCACTGCCGCGCCCAGCCCGGTGGCGTCTGCGCGGCCCTGACCGGCGATATCGAAGGCGGTGCCGTGGTCCACAGACGTACGCAGAAACGGCAACCCAAGCGTCGCAGTCGTGCTGCGATGAAAGTCGTGCACCTTGATCGCGATGTGTCCCTGGTCGTGATACATCGCCAGGACCAGGTCAAACTCGCCGGCGATCGCCCGGTTGAAGACCGAGTCCGCCGGAATTGGCCCGGTGGCATCGATGCCCAGAGCACGCGCGCCGCTGACCGCCGGGGCGATCGCATCGATTTCCTCCCGTCCCAGCAGCCCCGATTCGCCGTTGTGCGGGTTCAGGCCCGCCACCGCGATCCGGGGCGCGGCCAGGCCCCAGGCCGCAAGGGCCCGCTGACACAGGCGCAGGCGCGCCAGCACGGTGTCTTCGCGCACGTAGCGTGCCGCCTCGATCAGCGACTTGTGCGTTGACAGGTGCACGACCTTCAAGCCCGGGGTCATCAACATGGTTGCCGTGTCGGTGGCCTGGGCAAGGCGCGCGAGGATCTCCTGGTGGCCGATGTCATCGACAAAGCCGGCCGCGTGAATCGCCGCTTTGTTGATCGGCGCGGTCACCATCGCCGCGCAGGCACCGGTCAGGCAGCGCTCTGCCGCAGCGGTTACCGCGGCGACGGCCAGGCGACCGGAGCCGGCACTCACCTCGCCCACGGCAAAATCCGCCGGCAATGGGCCCAGGTCGACGAGCTCGATTTGAAGGGCAGCCAGTTCCGGCAATTGCACCCCGGCCTGCTGCGCGCCCAGGGCCAGCGCTTCGCCGGAGCCAATCATCAGCAGCGGATGATCGAGCGCCGGAACCTGACTGAGCCAACGCGCCACGACCTCCGGCCCGATCCCGGCAGGATCGCCCAGGGTGAGGGCGATCGGCAGCGGTGCTTTCGGGCCAGGCAAGAAGCGCCCGCTCAGTCGTTCAGCAGTTCCGTCGACTCGAGAGTCAGGCCAAAGCCTTCGACGCCGACGTAGTCCACTTCACGCCCGGCAATCAGGCGGATGCGCGACAGCCCCACGTCGCGCAGGATTTGTGCGCCAACGCCGACTTCGAGCCATTCAGCCCGTCGCTCGGCTTCCTTGCTGTCGTCCTGCAGGCGCTCGAGCGGCACGCCCACGAACCCGGATCGCAGGTACACCAGCACACCGCCGCCCATGGCGTCGATACGGTCCAGCGCCACGTCCATCAGGTTGGTCGGGTGCGCAGACTGCGGGCCGAACACGTCGTCGATCAGTTTTTCCCGGTGAATTCTGACCGGTATGCCGCGATCCCCAGAGACATCGCCGAACACCAGGGCCAGGTGCTCGACATCTTCGAACTTGGTGGTGTAGGCAAAGGCCTGAGCCTCGCCGATGCGGGTGCGCACCTTGAACTCCGCCGTCCGCTCGACAAGCTGCTCGCGCCGCTGCCGATAGGCAATCAGATCGGCGATCGAGATGAACTTGAGCTGGTGCGCCCTGGCAAACTCGATGAGCTGCGGCAGCCGCTGCACCGTGCCGTCATCGTTGACCAGCTCGGCAAGCAGGCCGACCGGCGGCAGCCCGGCGAGGGTGGCAAGGTCGGTGCCCGCCTCGGTGTGCCCGGACCGCACCAGGACGCCGCCGCGGCGCGCGATGAGCGGAAAGATATGCCCCGGGCGCACAAAATCGTCAGACGCTACGTTGCTGCTGGTAAGCGCCTGCACCGTCGCGGCGCGTTCTTCAGCGGAGATGCCGGTGGTCAGGCCACGCTTGTAGTCAATGGAAACCGTAAATGCGGTGCTCATGGGCGCATCGTTGCGCGCCACCATGGGGTCCAGATGCAGGCGCGTGGCCTGCTCTTCGAGGATGGGCGTGCACAGAATGCCGCTGGTGTGGCGAATCATGAACGCCACCTGCTCCGGCGTCGCCTTCGACGCCGCCATGATCAGGTCGCCCTCGTTCTCACGGTCATCATCGTCCACCACCACGACCATTTTGCCCGCAGCGATATCGGCAATCGCGGACTCGACGCTGTCAAACACTTCACTCATGCAATCTTCCGGCAGCTCAGGGCCGCATAAACTCAAAGTCTTCGTCGCCCGCACAGCTGCTCAGCTGAAACTCGAGCATGGATTTTGTCTCGGCCACGCCCTGGCCTTCCCGGTAGGCGGTGACCGCGGTCTGAATCAGCGCGCGCAGGACGATTTCCTCGTCCAGCCCCGCCGCCTGCGCAGCCGCTCGCGCCGCCGCAATCTGCTCGCCTGCTATACCGTAAGCACTCATGGAACACCCTTGTGAAAGTGGCAACGCCCTGCGCGTCGTGCTGTCGCGGGCAGCCTCGCCAGCGACGTTGCCAATAGCCTCGCCATTGGCGCTGGCAATCGTGGCGCACCCGGCAGGACTCGAACCTGCAACCCCCAGGTTCGAAGCCTGGTGCTCTATCCAGTTGAGCTACGGATGCTTTGCGAAAAGCCGCCCTGCTGCCGATGGCAGGCATCGCCGCAGGCGCGGCCGGCGATTATAGCGGGTTTCCGTCCGTCGATACGAACGCTCGACGCTCCCGATCCTTGACCACCCGGGCGGCGTCAAACACCTGACCGTTCATGACGATGTAGCGGCCGGGCGCCAGCGCCTGCACCGCGGCCAGCGCCATACCGACGTTGAAGGTCGCGTCGGTGCGAGCAAACCGCGCCGGCGCCATGGACCCGGTCAGCACGATGGTGCGATCGGTCAGATCCTGCAGCGCCGCCGCGGTGCGGGTCATGGTGTCGGTGCCGTGGGTAACGACGATGCGCCGTTCCCCGGCGTCGGCCACGGCCTCGCGGATCCGGCCCCGGTCGTCGTCGGTCAGCTCCAGGGAATCTTTGCGCATCAGCCCGAGGTGCCGATACCGTGCCTGGACATTCGCTTCCTTGAGCAAATCCGGAATCACGGAATCCCCGACCTCGTAATCGCTGAGGGCGTCAAAATAGACCTTGTCGATGGTGCCACCGGTCGATAGCACCAAAATCGGGGCATCGGGGCTCAGGGCAAAGGGAGCGGTCATGGCAGGTCCTGTCAGCGGGCGCGGCGGCGGCAGTGTAAGACAAGGCGGGCGGGCGTTAACATAGCCGCCAGTCAGCGCCGGTGCCCCATGTCCCACATTGTCGATCAGCTCATCGAAGAGCGCGCCAAGGGATTGCGGACCCGCCCCATGCTCTGGGGCGCTGTGCGACGCTTTCTGTACCCGATCCTCGGTTACCGCGACGCCATCCGGATGATCGACACCCTGCGCCCGTACCAGGGCACCCAGGTGTTCCGCTGGCTCAGCCGCCGGCTGCGCATGCGGGTCGAAGTCACCGGGGTCGAGCGCCTGCCCAGAACCGGGCTGGTTATCGCAGTGGCCAACCATCCGGCCGGCATCGCCGACGGCGTCGCACTGTGGGATGCGCTGAAGTCCCGGCGCCAGGACATCTGTTTCTTCGCCAATCGCGACGCGGTCAGAGCCGTGCCCGGGCTGGAGGATATGATCATCCCCATCGAGTGGCAGGAGGTCCAGCGCACCCGCGAGCGAAGCAAGGAAACGGTGAAGGTGATGCTCCGGGCATTTCGAGCGCAACAGCTGGTCGTGATCTTCCCCTCCGGGCGGCTGGCCCAGCCCACCATCCGCGGCCTGCGGGAGCGGCCCTGGTTGCCGACGGCCCTGAGCATTGCCCAGAAGTACAACTGCCCGGTGGTCCCGATCCACATCGAAGGGCGCAGCTCCTGGCTGTACTACCTGTTTTACTTTGTGAGCGCCGAGCTGCGGGACATCACGCTGTTCCGGGAGCTGCTCAACAAGACCCGTCAGCGCTATCGGGTCTCCGTGGGGTTTCCTTTCGAGCCGACAGGCGAGACCGCACAGCTCACCGAAGACGTGCGGGAGTTCGTGACTGAACGTATGCCGCGCGGAGCGCGTCGCTTCGCCCCGAAAGAGGGGGCCGGTGACCGGGCGGCAGACGACGCCCCGGGCGATGAGCTGCCAGGCGCTTAGCCGGCAAACCCCACGAGTTCGTAGGGCCAGGTCTCCTTCAGCCCTGGCTTGTCGCACCCCGCCAGGATCGAAAGCGGCTCGGCACTGCGTCGCAGCGCAATGCTGTGCTCGCCGGCCGGGCCCGCAAAGCGGACGCTGGCCGCCTGGTCATCGCCGTCGACATGCAGCAGCCGCAGCCCCTGGATCCCCAGCATCGCCTCCGCCGCCTGCACCACCGGGCGGTAACAGGAACGTCCACGGAGCCAGGGAAAGGCCAGCTCGCCCTGAGCCACAGCATCGGCGAAGCCGGCACAGGATTCCGGGTTCAGCCGCCCGTAGAGCGCGCCATCAGGCATGGTCAGCACGTTGCCGGCAAAGCGGTGACCGCCGATATGCGTCACCTGCCACACCCGACCACCGAACCGGTCGCGCAGGGCGCGATAGACCGGCATGCCGTAGCGGGCACAGCACAGGTCCCGGCGACCGTTCGTGCAGACAAAGAAATGCGGCCCATCGAGCCGCTGCAGACCGGCCGGCAGCGCACCGGCATCCAGGGACTGAATCAGCGCCGCCACCTCTGGCATCGGCAAGCCGTCGGCACCGGCAAGCTGGTACAGCTGGCCGCCGTAACCGAGCAACAGGGATCGGCCGCGGTCCGATCGGGCCCGATGCTGTTTGATGAGCTGCGGCCGAACCCGCAGATGGTTCAAGGCTGGCGCCTGCAGCTGGCTGGCGAGCCAGGCGGCCTCGGCGACAGCCAGCGGCCCGTCCTCGAGCGCACGGGCCGGCCAGGCCCCGGGCGCTTCCAGCAGCAGCCACAGATCAACGGGGTCCGCCGTGCCGGCCATGGGCGCGTCTGTGTCGCGCCGGGAACAGGCGACGGGCACAGGGCCAGAGGATTTGGTAATCAAAGCGGACATCCGTCCCAGACCACAGCTCGCGACTCGCGGTGGGCCATGATGCTGCAGCGACGCGAGCCTGTCATGCTTCGCGCCGCAGAGTTTTGAGGTGACCGTGAGCGAACATTATCTGACTGAAGAGCGCCTGATGATTCAGGAAGCGGCCCGGGCGTTTGTGCGCCGGGAAGTGATCCCCGTGGCCAACGAGCTGGACCCGGTGCAGGGCCCCATGCCGGCCGAGCTGATCCGCCAGATGGGGGAACTCGGTTACTTCGGCATTCGCATGGCACCGGAATTTGGCGGCCTGGGGCTGGGCGTGTTCGAGTACTGCCTGATCGCCGAGGAGCTGTCCCGGGGCTGGATGAGCGTGGGCAGCATCATCGCGCGCGCCGGCTCCCTGATGGACGTGGGCGGCTGGAGCCTGGAACGGCGCCAGGAGAAGACGGCGGCCGCCGCCCGCGGCGACTACCTCTCGGCCATCGCCCTGTCGGAACCAGACGTCGGCTCTGACCTTGCAGGCGTGAGCTGCCGGGCGCGCCGGGTCGGTGACCACTACGAAATCCGGGGCAGCAAGTACTGGTGCACCTTCGCTGACGGCGCAGACTACATCTCGCTGCTGGCGCGCCTGGACGGCGATGACGGTCAGCCGGTGCCTGGCCGGGCGGGGCTGATCACCCTGATCATCGAGAAGGAGCGCGGCACGCTGCCCGCGGGCTGCCAGGGCGCACCGATCCCGAAAATTGGCTACTTCGGCTGGAAAACCTGGGAGCTCACCTTCGATGGCACGCAGGTGCCTGCGGAAAACCAGGTGACCGGATCTGGCGGTGCCGGGTTCCAGCACGCCGTCGACTTCTTGAACGTGGGCCGGGTACACACCGCCGCGCGATCGATCGGCCTGGCTCGCGGCGCTCTGGAGGACGCTATGGCCTACGCCGGAGAGCGCGTCCAGTTTGGCCAACCCATCAGCGAGTTCCAGGAAACCCGGTTCAAGCTGGCCCGCATGGCCAGCGATATCGAAGCGTCGCGGCAGCTCATGTACCACACCTGTGCGCTCATGGACGCCGGCGCCACGGCCGACCGGGAAGCCGCCATGGCCAAATGGCACGCCAGCGAAATGGCCGAGCGGGTCACGAGCGATGCGCTGCAGATCTTTGGCGGCGCGGGCTACACCACCCTGCACGCCGTCGAGCGCTACTGGCGCGATGCCCGGCTCACGAAAATCTTCGAGGGCACCAGCGAAATCCAGCTGCGGATCATCTCGGACCGCCTGCTTGGCAAGCCCTCCCGGCGCTGAGAGACTAGCTGGCCACGGACCGGAGGCCGCATGTCAGAGAATCGCCCCAGCACCCTCGGTGCGCTGAAGGAAACAGGCGTTGCGCCGCTGCCGGTCAAAGCGGAGCTGCGCCGCAACCTGATCGCGCGCCTGAAGGACCGCGCGCCCCTTTTTCCCGGGGTGCGCGGTTACGACAACACGGTTTTGCCGCAGCTGACGAACGCGCTGCTCGGCAACCAGGACATCATCCTGCTGGGGGAGCGCGGCCAGGCCAAGTCCCGGCTGGTGCGCGCCCTGACGGAACTGCTGGACGAGTGGACGCCAATCATCGAGGGGGTCGAGATCCCGGAGCATCCCTGGCAGCCGATCAGCGCCGAGGGCAAGGCGCTGGTCGCCGAACTGGGCGACGACACCCCGATCCGTTGGCTGCATCGCAGCGAGCGCTACGCCGAAAAGCTCGCGACCCCGGACATCACCATTGCCGACCTGATCGGTGAGGTTGACCCCATCAAGATCGCCGAGGGCCGGTACCTGAGCGACGCCACCACCCTGCACTACGGCCTGGTACCGCGGGTCAACCGCGGCATTTTCGCGATCAATGAGCTGCCGGATCTGGCTGAGCGCATTCAGGTCGGGCTGCTCAACCTGCTCGAAGAGCGCGACGTTCAGATCCGCGGACATCAGGTCCGGCTGCCGCTGGATGTCTTCATCATCGCCACCGCCAACCCCGAGGACTACACCAACCGCGGCCGCATCATCACGCCGCTGAAGGATCGCTACGGCGCCCAGATCCGCACCCACTACCCGCTCACAACGGCCGAAGAGATCGCGATCATCGAGCAGGAGGCGCAAATCGGCGACCTGGGCGATGCGACGCTGGCCGTGCCCTCGTTCATGAAGGAAATCGTTGCCGAGATCACGCACCTGGCGCGCCGGTCCCCAGACATCAACCAGCGCAGCGGCGTGTCGGTACGCGCGAGCATCGCCAACTACGAGGTCCTGGTGGCAAACGCTTACCGTCGCGCACTGCGGCTGAGCGAAGACGAGGTCGTGCCGCGCATCTCTGACCTGGAGTTCCTGACAGCGAGCTTTCAGGGCAAGGTCGAATTCGAAGCCATGGAAGATGGCCAGGAAGACAAGATCACGGCGCGCATTATGGCTGCGGCGGTCAAGCGCGTGTTCGATGCGCACTATGACGCCCAGAGCCTGGAGCCCGTGGTGCTGGCCTTCGCCGACGGCAAAAACGTCGACACCGGCGAAGCGATGACGGTCACCGACTACCAGCGCATTCTGGACGGCCTGCCGGCCCTGTGGGAGATCTTTCCCGATGCCGACGCCACCAGCCCCGGCGTGCGTGCCGCCATCGTCGAGTTCGTGCTGGAAGGCCTGCACCTGAACAAGCTCCTGAACAAGGATAGCGTCGACGGCCAGTCGACCTACAGCGGCTGACCGTGACGCCTCTGCGCTTCTCGCTGCACCGTTACAGCCGCTGGGACGGCAGCCAGCAGGAACCCATCGATCCGGCCGACGCGCTCGGCGCGATGGCAGACGACCTGCTCGAGTACGGGGATTTGCGCTGGGCTTTGCGCAACCTGATGAGCCGGGGCATGGACCTGCCGGACGGCGGGCAGTTCGGCGGGCTGCGAGACCTGCTCAAGCAGCTGCGCGAGCAGAAAGCGGCGCAGCTCAAACGCTACCAGCTCGATAGCCTGCTCGACGATTTCGCCGAGCGCCTGGCCGCCATCGAAGACCGCGAGCGCGCCCGGATCGAAGCCTGGCGCGCGGGCAACAGCGACGGCGCGTTCAGCGCCGACGTGCTCAAGTCCATCGCCGAGCGCAACACCGAGCAGCTTGACACACTGCCCGAGTCACTGCCGGCGCGCATTCGCGCCCTGGAGAGCTACGAGTTTCTGGACCCGGATGCCCAGCGTGATTTCCTGGAGCTGCTCCGGGAGCTGAAGGAGGCCATGGCCGGCAGCTTCTTCCGCGACGTGCAGTCGATGATGCAGAACATGTCGGACGACGACCTGGACCGCATGAAAGACATGATCCGCGCGCTCAACGAGATGCTGGTCCGCAAGATCGCCGGCGAGGATCCGGAGTTCGACGCCTTCATGGACCAGTACGGGGACCTGTTCGGTGACCCGCCGCCGCAGTCCCTGGATGAACTGCTGGAGCAGATGGCGGGGCAGATGGCCGCGTCCCAGGCGCTCATGGATTCCCTGTCGGCAGAACAGCGCGCCGAGCTGATGTCGCTCATGGATGACCGGCTGGGGGATCCGGAGCTCGCGGCCCAGCTGCGGCAGCTCGCCAAGGAACTCGACTTTCTGAACCCCGGCGAAGGCTTTGACTTCAGCGGCTCGGAAGCCATCGGCCTGCAGGACGCCATGTCCCTCATGGACCAGCTGGGCCGCATTGACGACGCCATGGGCCAGCTGCGGCAGGCCGAGCGCGGCGGCAACCTGGACAACATCGACCGTGATCAGCTGCGCGATCTGCTCGGCGATGACGCCGCAGACTCCCTGAACCAGCTCGACGACTTGAAGCGCGCGCTGGAAGAGGCCGGCTACCTGCAGCAAGGCGAAGACGGGCGCTGGGACCTGACCGCTCGCGGCTCGCGGCTGATCGGCCAGCGGGCGCTCGGCGAGATCTACCAGCGCCTGAAGAAGCAGAGCCTGGGCAACCACGCAGTGCCGGAGGAAGGCCGCTTTGGCGAGCGCCTGGAGCAAACCAAGCCTTACGAATACGGCGACCCCTTTCACCTGCACATGCCGCGCACCCTGCGCAACGCGCTGCAGCGGCAGGGCCGGGGCACGCCCATCGCCCTCGCCCCGGAAGACTTCGAGATCTACCGCAGCGAGCAGGTCACCTCGACCGCCACCGCCATGCTGGTCGATCTGTCCTGGTCCATGGCCCTGCGCGGTTCTTTTCTGGCGGCAAAAAAGGTTGCGCTGGCGCTGCACAACCTGATCACCTCGCAGTTCCCCAAAGACCACTTTTACGTCATCGGCTTTGCCGCCTACGCGCGGGAGCTGAAACCGACAGAGCTGCCCTTCCTGCAATGGGACGAGTACGTGCTCGGCACCAACATGCAGCATGCCCTGCTGCTGGCAGACCGGTTGCTCGCCAAGCACCAGGTTGGCAGCAAGCAGATCATTATGATTTCTGACGGCGAGCCCACGGCGCACCTGGAAGACGGCGAAGCGCAGTTCGCCTATCCGCCGAGCGCGGCAACAATTCGGTCCACGTTCCGGGCCGTCAAGCGCGTCAGTCGCCGGGGCATCGCCATCAACACCTTCATGCTCGAAGAGAGCGAGTATCTGCGCGCCTTTATGGACGAGATCGCCCGCATCAACGGCGGCCGGGTGTTCTACACCTCACCGGAACAGCTCGGCGAGTACATCCTGGTCGATTACGTGAATCACAAACGCCAACGGCTCCGCGGCCGATCATGACGAACGACACCGGCAGCCAGGCTGAACCGCTGCGCCGCTCTGCTCACTTTGTGCCAGGCGCCAACGAACGCATGTTCGCCAAGGCGCTGGACACTGCCGCCGACACACTGATCCTGGACCTGGAGGACGCGGTCACTCCAGCGCGCAAGGACAGCGCCCGGCAGGCCGTGGCCGAGTGGCTCAAGAACGCAGAATTCGGCGGCAAAGAGCGGACCGTGCGCATGAACCCGCTCGACAGCCCCTGGGGGCTTGCCGACCTGGCGACCACCATGGTCTGCCCGCCGGACGCCTACGTGGTACCGAAGGTCTCGACCCTGGCCGAGCTGATGGCGATCGACGCGCAGCTGACCGCGCTGGAGCGTCAACATGGCCATGACCCAGGGCAGGTTGGCCTGATTCTGGTCGCCACGGAAACGCCGCTGGCGGTGCTCAACCTGCGCACCTTTACCGACTGCGACCGGGTTCGGGCCCTCTCCTGGGGCGCTGAAGACCTGTCTGCTGCCCTCGGCGCGCCGCGCAACCGGCGGCCGGACGGCACCTACCTGGATACCTACCGCCACTGCCGGGTGCAAACGCTGCTGGCAGCGGCGGCCGGCGGGGCACAGGCCGTAGACACGGTGTTCGTCGATATCCGCGATCGGGGGGGCCTGGCCGCGGAGTGCGAGGAGGCGGCGTGGATGGGCTACACCGGCAAAATCACCATTCACCCGGACCAGATCGATATCGTCAACGCAGCCTTTACACCGGCAGCTGAGGTGGTCGCCGAGGCCCGGGAACTGCTGGCCCTGTTCGAGCAGGAGCAGGCCGCGGGCCGCATGGCGTTCAGCTTTAAGGGCCAGATGGTCGATGTGCCGCATCTGGAGCGCGCGCGCCGAATCGTCGAGCGCGCGGCCAGAATCAACGCATAAACCGGTCGGTTAGTGCCCGAGTACGCCGTTAATAGTAAGACTTGTTGCGCTTTCTCGGACCACGTAGTCCGTCAGCTCGCCCTGGCGGCGGCGATCCGGCTCCGTATTCGCCATCTGCGCTTCAAAAGCGAATTCCCGGATCACCTTGCGGACTTCTTCCAGCGGGGCGTTCCGCAGCAGGTTCATGAGGATGTCTGCTTCCACCGTCGCCTCGAGCTCCGTGCGGTACGGGCCAACGTCAATGCACTCCCGGGTGCTGAAATACCAGTTCCCGTTCTCGCGAAACACGCGCTTGGTGCGAAACCGGACCTTTGGCGGTTCTGAAGCTCGCTGGTTCATCGGTGTTCCCATCCATGATCGGCAGAAACCCTATCATCCGCCCCGGCTCGCCCGGGGTCTGTGAGCGCTCTGTTGAGTATTGGTCGACGTTGTAGCCCAGAACCGGTCGATGTAACGGTTGTAACCGGTACGTTTCCGGTGCAGCGGCCGGTGCCACAGTCGAGCTCAAGTAGGTATCATCTGCACTTTTCCGACCCCGGGATTTCCTGCCATGCAACTCCAAGCCAACCGTCGCTTCTATCACAAGATTGCCCACAGCCTGCGCCTGGGCGTCATCGCGCTCGCGACGCTGGCCCTCAGCGCTTGCGCGACCCAGGTCACCACAGCGCCCCCGAGCGATGTGGGCCCCGAGGCGGACTTCGCTGACGAGTACCGCATCGGCGTGGGCGACAGCCTGCGGGTCAATGTCTGGCGCAATGATGACCTGAGCGTGGCCGTGCCGGTCCGCCCGGACGGCAAAATCTCTGTGCCCCTGGCTGGCGATGTCATGGTCGGCGGCAAAACCCCCGAAGAAGTGGCCGGAACAATCACCGAACGGCTCTCGACTTTCATTCGAGACCCCTACGTCACCGTGATCGTGACCAACGTCGCCAGCGATGAGTTCCGCTCTCGGGTGCGGGTCACCGGCGCTGTGGAAAACCCGCTGTCGATTCCCTATCGCCAGGGCATGACCGTCCTCGATCTGGTGCTGGAAGCCGGTGGCACCAACGAATATGCGAACGCCAACCGCTCAGTGCTGTTTCGGCGCAACGGCGATCGCGTCAGCATCAACCTGAGCCGGATCCTGAAGCTCGGCGACATGCAGACCAACCTGAACCTGCGCCCCGGCGACGTGCTCACCATTCCGGAACGCGCGTTCTAGGTCGATCGGAAAGATCCCGGGCACCCGGTGTGCCATGCAGTTAGAGGAATCGTCCATCATGCAACTGACCAAGGCTTACGCCTCTCAAGTCCGCCGATGCAGCGGGGTGCTGGCCGCCAGCGCCCTGCTCTGCACCCTGCCTGGCACCGCAGCCGCCTTTGAGGTCGAGGCTGCCGCCGAACTTGGCTCTCGAACCACAACCAACGCCCGGCGTTTTGGACGCGACGAGCAAGCCGATACGCAGATCACCCCGGCCGTGCTGTTCAATGCCCAGCACGAGGGGCCCTCTCTCAAAATCGAATCGGGCTACAACCTGCGCCGCCGCATCTTCGCGCGCGATTTCTTTGACGACGAGAACATTTTTACCGGTGGCACCTCCCTGGCCTGGGAAGCGCTGCCGGAACGGCTGGACCTGGGGCTACGCCACGTGCGCCGGGAAACCACCAACCAGGCCTTCGGTCGCGGCACCCAGGACGACCGGCAGATCACCAATACCACCGAAGGCAACGTCGGGCTGAAGTTTCGCCCCCGGGAAACCGATGAGCTGAAGTTCAGTCACCAGTTCACGCTCCTCGATGACGAGAACTTCGATATCGACAACGAGCGCACGCTCAACGCGGTCAGCTACAGCTCCCGGCTGTCGCCAACGACCTTTGTCGAGCTGAACGCAAGCGAAGGCGAAGTCGACTTCGATTCATCCCTTGTGGCTGATATCGACATCGAAACCTATACGATGACCGTGCGCCGCACCGGCCAGCGCCTGTCCTGGCGCGCGACCGGCGGCTACTCGAACTACGAGCCGGAAGCCGGCGAAGGCGCAGACGGCACTATTTTCAACCTGAACGCAATCTACAGCCCCGTCGGCGGGCGGGAGTTCGAGTTCGATGCGGTCAGAGCCATCTCCGAACGGGCCGGGCAGGTCGACAGCGTCGAAGATGCGATCGAGAACCCGACAGACATTCCCTTCGCCAACTCGGACCTGACGGACGTGTTCGTTTCGACGAACTACACCGCGACCTATCGGGAAGCCTTCGGCCCGAACATGCTGGAAGCGGCGCTGATCCGCACCAAGGTCAATTTCCAGAACTTTGACCGGGACCAGACCACCGACGCTGTGGAGCTTGGCCTGACCCGCGCCATTCGCCGCTCGATCGACGGCTTCGTGCAACTCAACTACCAGAGATCGAACTTCGATGAGCTGGATGCCGATTTCCGGCAGTGGTTTCTGGACCTGGGCGCTACCTACCGGGTGGGACGGCGCCTGGAAGTGTCAGGCCAGCTGTTTCATTTGCGACGTACCAGCAATGCATCCCTCGCCGGGGACTTCGACGATACGGGCATCGAGCTGAGTGCACGCTATACCTTCCTGTCGCGCGGCGACGGGCGAGACGAAACCGACCGCCGACGACGCCGGCGCTAGCTCCTTTCCGGTTACTGAGCCAGCTCGCGCAGCAATGCCTGCGCCAGCTCGCGCTCCGGAAACGCCGGGGCCTGCAGGGCTTGCGCCAATGGGGCCCGCGCTTCCTCCGGTTGATCCTGCGCGTTGAGCGCATAGGCCAGGTGATACAGCGCCGTCGGGTTGCCCGGCCGCAGCTGGACGCTCTCTTTGAGCAGTTTGACCCCTTCCGCCAACCGCTCCTGCTCGATCAGAATCCAGCCGTAGGTGTCTGCGACATCGGCGTTCCCCGGAGATGCTTCGTAGGCCTTGCGACCCAGCTCCACCGCGCGCTTGTTGCCTTTCTGCTGATAGAGCCAGGCAAGGTTGTTGAGCACGACCGGGTTGCCCGAGTCCTCGAGCGCCTCGTACTCGACCACCGCCGCGTCGTTCTGGCCGTCGCCCAGCAGGGCACCAGCGAGCAGGATGCGTGCTGCCTGGTCTGCCGGGTTGCGGTCCAGCCAGCCCCTGAGGACACCGATACCGGCAGCCGCGTTGCCGCTGCGCAGCTCAGCAGCCGCCAGCCGCAGGGTGCCCTGGCGATTGCCCGTCTCTGACAGGCTCTGATAGATCGCCGATGCTTTGCCCAGCTCGTTGCGTGCCAGCAGCACGTCGGCCTGCAGCAGCTGCAGCCGCGGCGCGGCCGGCGAATCGGCATCGACCCGTCCGGCAAGGCTCTGGGCAATGGCTGCGGCCTCGTCGGTTTTCTGCTGCCGCAGCAAGACGCTGGCAAGATCAAGCTCCGCTAACGGGTTCTCGCCGCCCGCCAGCTCAATGGCTCGGGCCAGGTTCTTTTCCGCCGGCTCGAGCTCGCCCAGGCGCAGCTGCAGTGCGCCGATGGCGTAGTTCAGGGCCGGATTCGGAGCCAGGTTCAAAGCGGTCGCCTGCAGTTTGCGCGTCGTCGCACTGGCAGCCTCCTGTTCGCCCAGCTGCAGCTGCAGATCGGCCTTGGCCGCCAGCAGATCAATATTGCGTTCCTGGGTGACCAGCCCTTCATCCAGAACCTCCCGAGCAGGACCGGCATCACCGAGCAGCAAGTGCACGCGGGACAGCGCCAGCCGGCCCGTTACCAGCGCCGGCTTCAGCGACACCACGCGCAGCAGCTGCTCGCGAGCGGCGTCCAGATCGCCCTGGCGAACCTGCAGCTCGGCCAGCGCCAGCCGCGCCGCGTAGTCAGAGGGGGCCTGGGCAACGCGCTCCTGCAGCAGCGTCACCGACTTGCCAGAGTCGTCCTGCGACTCGTACAGGCGAACCAGGTTGTTGCGCGCGGGCGCGAAGGCGGGGTCGCGCTCAAGCGCCTCGCGAAAACGCGCCTCGGCAACATCGGGCTGGTTGCGCGCGATGGCGACGGCACCCATCAGATTCGGGCCAATCGGGCTCTCGGGCGCTTTTGCCGAGAGGTTTGCAATGGCCGTCTCCGCGCGCGTCAGCTCGCCCTTGCGCAAGCTCACGAGCGCCTGCAGGTAGTCGCTTTGAAACTGTTGTCCGTCAACCTCGACGGCTGCTTCGAGCTGCGCCATGGCCAGCTCATCTTCGCCGGCAGACAGCAGGCTCAAGGCCAGCTGATTGCGAAAACTCGCGCCCTCCGGGTCCAGCGCCACCGCGGCCTGCAGGTACTCCGTCGCTTCTGCCGTCCGGCCCATCTGCATGAGCGCCGAGCCAAGCATCGCCAGCAGCTGCGGGTCCTTGGTACGCCCGGCCATGGGCTGCAGGATCTCCGCCGCGCGGTTTGGCTCTCCGCGCTCAGAGAACAGCGTTGCCAACAACTTCCGAGCTGACAGGTTGTTCGGGTTGGTGTTCAGAAAACGTTGCAGGTTGCGCTCCGCCTGCGCCGGCTGCCCCTGCTTGAACTTCACCAGCCCCATGAGATAGAGCGTCGGGGCATGGTCGGGAAAACTGGTCTGCACATCGCGCAGCGCCAGCTCCGCGCCGTCGACATCATCTTGCTGGTAGGCAATCAGACCTTTCAGGTATTTCGCCAAAGGGTAATCGGGGGCCAGCTCCAGCACCCTGTCAATGCGCTCCGCCGCCTGCGGGAGCTGCTCCTGCGCAATCAGCGTGCGCACTTCGCCGACCTGGCCGAGAACCCGGCCCAGAGGCAAGCGAGCAGCGGCGGCAAAGGATGCCGCGGCTTGCTCGAAATCACTTTCGCGCAGCTCAAGCTCCGCCTGGCGCAGCCAGTAGCTCGCCGTGTTCGGATCCTTTTCGATGGCTTGCGCATAGAGGGCGCGAGCCTGGGTCAGGTTGCCTTCGCTCCAGAACACGGCGGCGAGCCCTGCGAGTCCCGCTGCCCGATCCCGGCCAGCCTCGAACAGCGGCCGCGCCGCGCCGAAGTTGCCAGCCATCACGTAAGCCTCGCCGAGCAGCAGGCCCTCATCCACCGTCCGGCCGGAGGCATCAGCCAGCTCGCCAATCACTTCCTGCACCCGATTCAGCCCGAGCTTGGCACGCAGCAAACCGAGCCGGGCGGCCATTTCGTCTGCACCGAGGTCGAGGGCGCGCTCCAGCTCGATCAGCGCGGAGGAAAAATCACCGGTCGCAAGATACGCCTCGCCGAGCGCCAGGCGGGCGGAGGCCAGGGCCCGATCCTTTTGAATGGCGTTCTTCAGCTCGATGACCGCCCGCCGGTACTCGTTGCTGGCCATCAGGGTCCTGGCCTCGGCAAGGTGCTGCTCCGGGGTCGTGCGATCGCAGGCGCTGGCTGTCAGAAGCAGGAGCATCACCGCAGCAACCCGCCGCAGGCGACGGGCGCCGGCGCTGCCGGAAGTTGCTCGGGGGGGCAGATCGGGACCAGCCATGGCGTTGCTTCTCAAGGCGCTTATCGAAGGGTCATGATAAACGATCGCTCAGCCGCGAACCGGCCGTGGCACCGGCAATCGCCCGGCGGACCTGCCGCTAGCGCACAGTCTTGCGAATTTCGTTCGACAGCTCGCTCTCCGCGCCGTCCCGGTCAATCGCCGACAGCGCCAGATAGTAGGTGTCCCGGGGGACCTCGAGGGACACTTCCGTGGCCGCGCCATCATCGATCGTCACCTCCTGATCGTAGCTGCCCGGGCGCAGGCCGTAGTGCAGGCGATAGCCGCGCAGCGCCTCCACCGGGGTCCCGTCCACGTTGCTCTCCGGCGCCGTCCAGGCCAGCCGCAGCGTGCCCTGCTCCGCCACTTCGACACGCACCAGAGCGTTCTCGCTGACCCCGCCAGTGCGGCACAGCAGCGAGTAGTTGCCGGACTTGCGAACATTGCGCAACGTCACCGCGCCGCTCAGCGGTTTGGCGCCCGTCCAGCTGCCGAAGGCCCGGCATTGGTCTGCGTTTTCGCTGGACCAGCGCAAGGTGACGGACTCGCCGGCTGTGATCGCGGTGTCCGACACCTGCAGGTCGACCCGGACCGGCGGCGCTTTGACAGCCGCCGGCGGTTGCGATGGCGCCGGCTGGCCAACGCCAGGTCGGCTCGCCGGGGGCGGGCCAGCAATGGGGCGGCTCAGGTCCGGTAGATCAGCGCCCGGCGGCATCGTTCGTGCCGGCGGCTTCACGGGACCGGCAGTTTCTGCTGCCGGCGGCTTGGGCGATACCCGGCCATCGACCTGCACCTGGACAACGGCCCGGTTGCTGCCGCCGCTACTGAAACAGGTCAGCACATACTCCCCGGTGCGCTTCAGGCCATCAAGGGCGCGCGTGCCTTCCAGGGACTTACGGCCTGTCCAGTCACCGGTTGCGCGGCAACGGTCTGCCGCAGCCACGGCCCAGGACAGGTTGACGCTGTCGCCCGCATCAACCCGGGGCCTGGACGCAAAAAAGGAAATGAACGGCGCTGCGCCGTCGGCCTGCTCGGCCATAACGCCGCCGACTGCCTGCAGCGCATTGCTTTCGCTGCTGGCCAGCATCTGGGTGACCTGGGACAGCGCTTGCTGAGCACGCGCGTCAAGGCGCACCCGGACCCGATTGCCAAGCTGCTCCGGCTCCGAGGCCTGCACGATGTCGATCAGGTCCAGAATCGTGTCGCTCTCGTCCCGGGACTGCAGCAACAGCAGATCGCGCAGTACCTGCGCCTGCAGCTCAGGGGTCACGCCCACACTCAGAACCGTCTCTCCGGCCGCCTCGGGCATGATCTGCGAGATCGCCGCGTCCATCCGCCCGGTGGCAGGCTGATCGTCGACTTCCAGCTGCCCCGCCGCCTGCTCCAGCAGCACCTCGGCGGAGGCGGCGCGGAACACCGCGGCAGCGCGCAGCTTGGCGCCAGCGCCCTGCCCGTCCACCTCGGCGTCTGCGCCCAGATCACAGGCCAGGGAGCGCACCAGCTCGTTCATGGTCGCGACATCGTTCACGTCGTCCAGGGCCCGCGCCGTGCGACGCAGCACTTCGGCGAGGGCTTCGCTCGCGAGCACGATATCTGCCACATTATCGCGATCGATGGGGTCAAACATCGGGTCCGGCAGTACCTGGGCGGAGAGGCCCATCCCGATTCGTCCGCGCAGCCCGGACCACATGGCGGTCAGGCTGCGATAGCTCAGCCGCTTGCCCGAACACTCCACGGCGTTCACCGTAAGCGTCGATTGCGGAGACAGGTTCAGGGTGCTGGCACTGCTGGCCTGATCAGGCCCGAGAACGCCGACCAGATCGAAATCGAGGGGGCGCCCGCTGACCAGATCGCGCCCGCCGCTGGCGACCACCTTGACCGGCAGCAGCGTGGCTGCCGGAACCACAAATTCGTAGCGCGCCTGGTCGTCGCTGTTGGCCTGGCCGATGAGCGTGCCCGCCGCGTCCACGAAGCTCAGGGCCGCATCGACCACCGGCCCGTCCCCGACGCTGCCGGCGATCACGATCGCTTCCGGCGCCGTGACCGGGCGGTCACTGCCGCCGTCACTGCAGCCACTCAGGGCAAAAACTAACCAGGCTGCCGGCGCCAGTCGCCGAAGGCCCCGCGTCCAGCGAGTACTACTCATTCCGCTCTCCGTATCGGGAGTTTTCTCGAGACCACCAACCTCCGCTGGCGCGGGGGTCGCTTGGAAAACCTGAGGCGAACTTAAGGGAGGCGCAGATTCGCTGCGTTGATCGTTTGCACAGGTCCTGTAAAACCTTTCGCAAACGAGACGCAGCGCACGCCATTCGTCGACAAAAGCGCGTTCGCAGACGGTGGTAAGCTCCCATCCTTTCAGGCTTAGCGAGGCGCCCATGGCTGCCAACACCGTGACCGCGGCGGTGCTGATTATCGGCAACGAAATCCTCTCCGGACGGACCCAGGACACCAACCTCAACCACATCGCGACCACGATCGGCAGCTGGGGCATCCAGATCCGTGAAGCCCGCGTGGTGCCGGACATCCCGGAAGCAATCATCGAGGCGGTCAACGCGCTGCGGGCACGCTATCGCTACGTGTTTACCACCGGCGGCATCGGGCCGACCCATGACGACATCACCGCCGTTTGCATCGCCCAGGCCTTCAACCGACCGGTGATCGAGCACCCGGAGATCGCGGCGGTCATCGGGCGCCGGGAGGCGCCGGCAGAGGTCATGCGCAACCGGCTGCTGATGGCCCGGGTGCCCGAGGGCGCCGGCCTCATCGACAACCCGACCGGCGGTCCCCAGGGCTTTTTCATCGAGAACGTCTACGTCATGGCCGGCATTCCCCGGGTCATGCAGGGCATGCTCAGCACCCTGGAGGGCAAGCTCGAGACCGGCGCCGTGGTGCGCAGCCGCTCGGTGACCGTCTACCTGGGCGAAAGCCAGGTCGCTGCGGCCCTCGGCACCATCCAGGATGCCTACCCGGCCCTGGATCTGGGCAGCTACCCCTTCATGAAAGACAACCGTTACGGCACGACGCTGGTGATCCGCGGGACCGACGAGCGCCAGCTTGAGCAAGCGTACGAGGCCGTGCGCACCATGATTATCAACGCTGGGGCCGAGCCCCTGGACCAGCACCGCTAGGGAGGTTGCATGCGCTTCGAAGGAAAACAGGCCATTGTGCTCGGCGGCAGCTCAGGCATCGGGCTCGCGACCGCGCAGCGCCTGCACGCCGAAGGTGCGCGCGTCCTGATCGGCGGGCGCGACCAGGCCCGGCTGGACGCCGCGCTCGAGACCCTTGGGGAGGGCGTTGAAGCAGTCGCGGTCGATGTGCTGGACGTGCCGGCACTCAAGGCGCTGTTCAGCGCGCATCGCGGCTTCGACTACCTGGTCAATGCGGCAACCGGGGGCGAACGGGCCGTTGGCCCCTTCGAGCAGATGTCCCTGGAGGGCTTTCAGGGCTCCTTCCGCAAGCTGTGGGGGTACAGCAACTCGGTCCACGAGGCCCTGCCCCACCTGGCAGAGGACGGCGCCATGGTGCTCGTGAGCGGCACGCCGGCACGCAAATGCCCGCCCGGCTACTCCGCGATCTCCACCGTGGGCAATGCTGTCGAAGGCTTCGCGCGCGCTGTCGCGACCGAAATCGCGCCGCGACGGATCAACACCGTCGCGCCCGGATTCATCGACACGCCCATGTTTCCCATGACCGGCGAAGCGCGCGCGCAGTTCATGCAGCAGACCACCGCCGGCAATCTGATCAGCCGGCCCGGGCAGCCGGAGGAAGTGGCCGAGGCAATCCTGTTCGCGCTCGGCAACCGCTTCGTGACCGGCACCACCATCGACGTGGACGGCGGCGCGCTGCTGCCCTGAGTCCTGGCTAGCGGCTGGCGCCGCGGCCTTCGTGCGCCAGCCGGCGCAGCAGCGGCGACGCCAGCAGCACCAGCGCGCCCACCACGCCGGCGACCTGGGCAACCAGCGTGAATGTGTCCGTGTAGACCACCAATGAATCCGCCGCTGCAGCGCCTGCGCCGTCTTCGACGCTGGCCATCTGAGCAATGAGCCCGGCCACGTAGTGCGCGACCGAGCTGCTCAGGAACCAGACGCCCATCATCAGCCCGACTACCCGGGGCACCGACAGCCGGGTCACCATCGACAGGCCGACCGGCGACAGGCACAGCTCGCCGGTGGTGTGCAGGAAGTACGCCAGCACCAGCCAGAACAACGCGACCTGACCGTCTTCGGCCAGCGCTGCACCGTAGACCAGCGCCAGAAAGCCGAGCCCCACCTGCAGCACCGCGAGGCCAAACTTGGCTGCTGTGGACACCTCCAGGCCCCGGTGCGCGAGCGCAGGCCACAGGGCCGCGAACAGCGGCGCCAGAAGAATGATGAACATGGGGTTCAGGGACTGCAGCTGCGAGGCCCGAATTTCCAGCCCGAACAGCGTCCGGTCGACGTTGCGGTCGGCGAACAGGTTCAGGGAACTCCCGGCCTGCTCGAACAGAGCCCAGAACACCACTGACACGGCGATCAGGATCAGTACCGCCAGCATCCGATCGCGCTCGATCGGCGTACAGCGACGCAGCGAGAACCAGATCACCCCCAGAATCGCGACCACCGAAGTCCAGCTCAGCAGGGTGCCCACCAACGCCTGGGACTGGATCAGCCACCAGGCCACCGCGACCCCGGCGAGCCCGCCCAGATAGATCGGCAGATCAGCCAAACGCCAGCCGCTTTGCGCGATCCCGCTTGCCGCTTCGTCCGGCGCGCAGCCTGCATCGCCCAGCAGGTTGCTGCCGCGAAGGAAAGTTGCCAGGCCAAGCAGCATGCCGAAGCCGGCCAGGCCGAAACCGTAGGCCCAGCCGTAGGTTTCGCCCAGGTACCCGCAAGCCAGGGATGCCAGCATGGAGCCGAGGTTGATGCCCATATAGAAGATCGTAAAGCCGCCGTCTCGCCGCTCGTCCTCCGGGCCGTAGAGCTGTCCGACGATGCTCGAGATGCTGGGCTTCAGGAAACCGACGCCGATGATGATGAACGCCAGCGCGCCGTACAGCACGTTCATGGCGAACTCGTCCCGGATGATTGCGCCGCTGGCGTCCCGGGTCGCGCCGAAACCCTCCCAGGCCATGCCCAGGTGACCGATACACAGCAGCACGGCCCCGAACACGATGGCGCGGCGGAAGCCCAGGTAGCGGTCGGCGACCAAGCCCCCGAGCACCGGCATCAAGTACACCAAAGACGCGTAGGTGGCATAGAGCCCGGACGCCTGCTGATCGCTGAACAAGAAGTGTTTGGTCAGGTAAAAAACCAGCAATGCACGCATGCCGTAGAAAGAGAAACGCTCCCACATCTCGGCAAAAAACAGGACGTAAAGCCCCCGGGGATGCCCGAACCACTGCGGTTCCGGCAAGGCTGTCTGGTCGCTCATGCGTCTCCCTGGATCACAATCGTCAATTGCGCATTCGGCTAGCCCGGGTCATCGAGCACCGTGACGGCAACCTGTGTTGCGACCAGCTGATGCTGGTGCAGCCGCCGTTGCTCGCCCTCGATCTCGACTGCGAGTTCAGCGGGCAAGCGGTCGCTGGCCGGGCCCGCCCGAAACCGCAGCACGCCCGGGTCGACCACAAAGTTCATGGCCTGGTCGAAGTAGGCCGCCTGGCTGGCGTCGACATGAAAGCGCACCCGGGCGCTCTGGCCCGGAGCCAATCGCACTTTCGCAAAACCGGCCAGCTGCTTGAGCGGACGGGCCACGGCCGCGACCTCATCGCTCAGGTACAGCTGCACCACCTCGCTCCCGGCCACGGGCCCGACATTGCGCAGCACCAGCGACAACACGATCACGCCAAAGCTGTCGACCACTGACGGCCCTTCGAGCGGGCCAAAGTCGAACTGGGTGTAGCTTAAGCCGTGTCCAAACGCGTAGAGCGGCTTGTTGGATGCATCGGTATAGGCGCCGTACATCATGCTGCGGCCGCCGCCGCTGCGGGGGCCGTGGTAGATCGGTACCTGCCCGGCGCCTCGAGCCAGGCTGACCGGCAGACGGCCGCTCGGATTGCGGCTGCCGCACAGCAGCGATACCAGCGCCTCGGCCCCGGCTTCGCCTGGCAGCCAGGCGTGCAGCAAAGCGCTGACCCGATCGTTGAAGTGGCTGAAGTCGAAGGCCCGGCCGCCGATCGCGATGACGACCGTAGGCTTGCCCAGCGCCAGCAGGCGATCGATCAGCGCCTCCTGATTGCCGGTCAGCCGCAGGTCCATGGCGTCCCGAAACTCGCCGCTGCTGGCGTTCGGCGTGAGTCCGCTGCGCCCGCCAACGGCAACAACCACCACATCAGCTGCGCGCGCTGCGCTCACAGCATCGCGCATGGCAGACACCTCGGCGCCGCGCGCGCCGTCAAGGGCACAGCCCGCAGCGCTGACCACGGGGTGCTGCTCCGCGAGCACCGCCTGCAAAGACCGCATCGGCACGCTGTGTGCTGCCGGGGCAAAGTCGCTGTCGGCAGGACCAGCGCCGACCGGTGACAGGCCCTCCGGGGACGGGCCAGCGCCATCGAAGGCCACCTCCAGATGCGCCGGGTAGCTGTAGTCGCCAAGCAGCAGCCGGGCGTCGTCGGCCGCCGGTCCGATCAGCGCAACCCGGCAATCAGGCGCCAGGGGCAGCACACCATCGTTTTCCAGCAGCACCACCGACTCGGCCGCCACTTCTTCCGCCAGCGCCCGCTGATCGGGGGTATCGAAGCAGCCGGGCGCCGCGTCTTCGGACACCGTGGGCGTCTCGAAAAGCCCCAGCCGGAACTTCAGCAGCAGCGCTCGCAGCACCGCCTGATCCACCAGATCCATCAGCGCGGCGGCCTCTCGCGCGTCGCTGGCCAGCCAGTCCGCCAGCGCCTCGCCAAAGCAGTCGCGCGCTGGCAGCTCGATATCGAGCCCAGCCTCGATCGCCATACGCGCGGCCTGCAGCGGCGTGGCAGCGACCCGGTGGTGGCGCTGCAGCAGGGACACGGCAAAGTAGTCGGCCACCACCACGCCTTCAAAGCGCAGCTCGTCTCGCAGCAGGTCGCGAAGTATCGCCGGGGCGCCAGCGCAGGGCAGGCCATCGACGCTGTTGTAGCCGTTCATGACACTTGCGAGCTCTGCCTCGCGAATGGCTGCGGCAAACGGCTCCGCATAGACTTCCCGCAGCTGCCGCGGCCCCAGGTGTACGGGTGCATGGTTCATACCGCCCTCGGGCAACCCGTAGCCGAGAAAGTGTTTGCCCGTGGCCGCGACGCCCTGGGTCAGCTCGTCGCCCTGCACGCCGCGAACATAAGCCACGCCCATACGCCCGCACAGGTAGGGATCTTCGCCGTAGCACTCTTCCAGCCGCCCCCAGCGCGGATCCCGGGCAACATCCAGTACCGGCGCCAGCACCTGCCGGGCACCCACCGCGCGCAGCTGCTCGGCGACCACCTCGGCCAGCCGACGCACCAGTGCCGGATTAAATGTCGCAGCCTGGCCGATCGCCTGGGGAAACTGCGTGGCGTCGCGGCCACAGTAGCCGGCGACGCCCTCCTCGTGAACGATGGCCGGAATGCCGTGAGGAGTTTCCTCCACCAGATAGCGCTGGATTGCGTTTGCAAAGGCGGCGCTGGCCTGGGGCGATAGCGCCGTGCTGCCGCCGATCCGGGTCACGTGACCAATGCCGGCCGCGAGCTGGACCGACGCGCGCTCACGACTGAAGCCGTCGCTGTCGTGCAGGTCCCGGGCCCAGCAGCCGGACAGCTGCGCAAGCTTTTCTTCGAGGGACAGCCGTGCGCACAAGTCCTCGGCGCGCTGTTGCGGATCGAGCTGCGCGTCCCGGTAGCGGGGCGGTTTGTTCGCGCCCCGGCGCGCCATCAGGGCTTCCAGCCGTCCCGCAGGGTGACCGTGCGGTGAAAGCGATTGCGCTGTGCCGGGTCGCGGGCGTAGTAGCCGGTGCGCTCGAACTGGAAGCGGTCTTCACTGCTCACCGCCGCAGCCGGTTCCAGAAAGCCCTGACGGACCTGGAGGGAATCGCTGCGCAGCACATCGGTAAAGTTCGCCGCGGTCGGCGCGGGATCAGCGAACAGGTTGTCGTACTCCCACACCTCGATCGGTTCCGCGGTCTCCTGGCTCACCCAGTGAATCACCCCTTTTGGCTTGAGACCGCTGGTGTCCTCGCCGCTGCGGGATTCGGGCACGTAGCTGACAATCAGCTCCGAGACCTCGCCGGCGTCGTCCGTCAGCACCTCTTCGCAGCGAACGATATAGCCGTGCCGCAGCCGCACCAGCCCCTCCGGGGCCAGGCGTTTCCATTTCGGCGGCGGCACCTGGGCAAAGTCGTCGCGCTCGATGTACAGCTTGCCGGAGAAGGGCAGCTCGCGTTGCCCCAGCGCCTCGCGCTTGGGATGCAGCGGCGCAGACATCACCTCGACCTGGTCCGGGTAGTTGCGAATCGTGACCGGCAGCGGGTCCAGCACCGCCATGGCGCGCGGCACGCTGGCTTCCAGATCCTGGCGGACAGAGTATTCCAGAGACTGCAGCTCGATGACGTTGTTTTGCTTGGTGACGCCAATGCGCTGGCAAAAATCGCGGATGGCGCCCGGCGTCACGCCCCGGCGCCGCAAGCCGGCGAGCGTGGGCATGCGCGGATCGTCCCAGCCCTGCACATGGCCTTCGTCCACGAGCCGGTGCAGCAGGCGCTTGCTCATCACCGTGTACTCGAGCCCCAGGCGTGAGAACTCAATCTGCGGCGGGTGCCAATTGACGTTGACGTTACTGAGCACCCAATCGTACAGCGGCCGGTGATCCTCGAATTCCAGCGTGCACAGCGAGTGGGTGATGCCCTCCAGCGCGTCGCAAATGCAGTGCGTGTAGTCGTACATCGGGTAGATCGGCCAGTCGTCCCCGGTCCGCTGGTGGGTGACCTTGCGAATGCGGTACAACACCGGGTCGCGCAGATTGAGGTTCGGCGACGCCATATCGATACGCGCGCGCAGCACATGCTCGCCGTCGGCAAATTCGCCGGCCCGCATGCGCTCAAACAGGTCCCGGCTCTCTGCGGGCGTACGGTCCCGGTAAGGGCTGTTCTGCCCCGGCTCCGTCAAAGTGCCGCGGCTCGCACGGATCTCTTCGCCGTTCAGGCTGCAGACGTAGGCTTTGCCCGCATCGATCAGCTCCAGCGCAAAGTCGTACAGCTGCGGGAAATAGTCCGACGCGTAGGTGAGCCGGTTGCCCCAGCTGAAGCCCAGCCAGGCCACGTCTTCGGCAATGGCATCGACAAAGGTCTGGTCTTCCTTGAGCGGGTTGGTGTCGTCAAAGCGCAGATAGGTCACCCCGCCCTGCTCCTGCGCAACGCCGAAGTTCAGGCAGATGCTCTTGGCATGGCCGATGTGCAGGTAGCCGTTCGGCTCCGGCGGAAAGCGGGTCACGACCTGCTCGATCCGCTCTGCGGCAAGGTCATCGCGAATGCGCTGACGAATAAAATCCTGGGGCTCGGTGCTCAAATCAATCCGCCGCTGGGAAAGGCGCGCAGTTTAGCCCAAGGGGCCGCCCCTTGGGCGAGCTCACGGGCAACGGGTCCCCCGGCCTTCTGACGCCACCGGTCGGGCTACAATGCGGCTCTCGTCCCTGACAGGCCCTGATCATGATCGTCCGCACGCTGCTGGGGCTACTGGCCACCTGCGCCGTCGCCGCCCTGATCTGGTGCGCGCTGGAGCGCACCCCGGCTGCTGTGGCAACGGCCAGCGCCCTGCAGGGGGAACGCTGGTACACCCTGCGGCTCGACGGGCAGGGCGTCGGTTACTACCGGTCGACCGCAGACCGGGGCCGCGGCGGCCGGTGGCAGTTCCGCACCGAACTGCGCTTCGCCCTCGCCGACGGCGAGCCCGTTACGGTGATTGAGTCCTACGCCTTCGACAGCGCCGAGCCCTACGCGCTAACGGCCGCGAGCCACCAGGTCACGCGCCCGGGCAGCCACGAGGCCGTGACGCTGTCCCGCCAGGCCGGCGCCCTGGTCGCTGTCCGCGAAATGGCGGGCGAGAAGCTCGCACCGCAGCCGGTCAGCTGGCGCTACGCGCTCCCGGACTACCTGGCTTTCGAGTCCTGGCTGCGAGACGCCCGGCCCGCCGCTGGCGACTCTTTCGCGCTCAAGAGCCCGCGGCTGGAAACCCTGGAGCTGGCGACGGAGCAGCTGGTCCTCGACAGCTTTGAGGACGGCCGCTATCGCGTCCGCAAGCGGGCCCTGCCCGGCGACACGCTGATCGAGCTCGACGAGCAGCTGGTGCCGGTGCTGCTGGAGCTCGGCGGCGTCTTCAAGCTTGCTCGCACCGACAAGGACACGGCCCTCGCGGCCCGCACGCCGCTCAAGAAGGCGAGCTATCGCTTGCCCCTGAGTGCGCCCCTGCAGCGCCACGAACAGCTGGCGCGGCTGGCGCTGCGAGCGACCGGAAACGATGCTCACGAGTTTCCGGAACCTTTCGTCCTGATCGCGAACCCCCTGCTCCCGGCCAGCAGCAACAGCTATCTGGGGGCTTCCCTGTCCCTGCCGGTCGCACACCCGCGCCTCCTCGAGATCGTGGAGCGGCTGGCGCTCGCAGCGCTGCCCCCCGGCGAACAGCTCGAGCGGCTGGTGCACTACGTGCACGGGGCGTTGCGCTACGACGAAGCAGTGAGCTTTCGGTCTGTGCTGACGCTGCTCGATGACCCGCGCGGTGACTGCACAGAGTTCGCAGACCTGCTGACCACCCTGGCGCGGACCGCCGGGCTACCGGCACGCACGGTCATCGGCATGGCCTACGATGACGAGCCCAGCCCGTCCCTTGCCTTCCACGCCTGGAACCAGGTGCAGGTGAACGGGCGCTGGCAGGCCGTCGACCCGACCTGGAACCAGCTGACGGTGGACGCGACCCACTGGCCGCTGCCCGCCAGCGAGCGCAAGGCGCTATTGCTGCTGACCGGCCAGCTGGACGTCGAGCTTGAAGTGCTCGATCTGAGCTACCAACGCAAGGGCACGCTCGCCAGCGCCGCGCAGCACCCGCCGCGGCTCAGTCGCGCCGGGTTCGCAGCAGGCCCTCCTGGGTAATCGACGCGACCAGCAGGCCGCTGCGATCGTAGACTTCCGTGTGGTTCAGGCCCCGGGCGCCGGTGGCCGCGGTGGTGTGCTTGTGAAACAGCAGCCACTCATCGACCCGCAGGGGCCGGTGGAGCCAGAGGCCGTGGTCCAGGCTCGCCATCTGCAGCCGGCTGCGGTCCATGGTGGCCTGATGGGGCAGCGCTGACGTCGATACCAGGCCAATGTCCGAAGCATAAGCCAGCAGGCAGTGGTGCAGCGCCGTGTCGTCGCCCAGCTCGCCCCGGAAACGAATCCAGGCCGGCGCAAACCGTCTCGGCTCGTAATAGGCCTCGCTGCCGGGCGGAAACACCGAGCGCACCGCGAAGGGCCAGGGCAGCCGGACCCAGGGCGATAGTCCTGGCGCGTCTTCGGGCAGCCGGGCCGCGACCAGATGATCGTCCTCGAGCTCTTCCGGCGGCGGCACGTTGGGCATCGCCGACGCGTGATCGAAGCCAAGCTCGTCCTTGTGCAGGGACACACTCATGCTGAAGATCGCCTCGCCTTTCTGGATCCCCACCACGCGCCGGGTCGCGAAGCTGCGTCCGTCGCGAATGCGATCGACCTCGTACAGCACCGGTCGATCATGCCGTCCGGCCCGCAGAAAGTAGCCGTGCAGGGAGTGCGCGGCCTGGCCTTCAACGGTCTCGTAAGCCGCCCGCAGCGCCTGCGACAGCACCTGCCCGCCAAACAGCTGCGGGTTGCGCGGCGCCTCGTTCTGGCCGCGAAACAGATTCTGCTCCACGCGCTCAAGGGCCAGCAGCGCCAGCAGCGCGGCAGCGCGCGCTTCGCCGCTGGCGCTCGCGCCGGCACCGGCACCGGCACCGGCGCCAGGTGATTGCGTCTCGTTCATGGCCTGGATGCTGCCGTAACCCTCATGCCGCCCATCATAACCGCCGGGCGCGCATCCGCGGCGGGTTTGCCTTCTGCCCCGCGCCGCGGTTAGCATGCCCGCTCGCGCAAGGAGGATTGATATGCACAGCATGATCAACATTTCGTCAGCACCTGCTATGAAGGCTGCTGGTTCCTTGCGTCTGCCAACCACCGCTGTCGCCGCTGCTCCGCAGCCCGCTGTCGGCGTGCCCGGTGACCGCTACCGGCGCTAGCTCCGCAAAAGGTCGTGCAGGCGCTCGCATAAGCGCCGACCCATCGCAACGCCCACCGGCAGCGCGAACGAACCACCTCAGCTTTCAGCAGATCCGCAGCGGCTCTTAAAGAGCCGGCTCCGTCGATTCCGTTGCGACCGGCCTTTGCGCCGTTCCCAGGCTGAGCCGACTGCGCGACCCCTGTTCCAGCACGAACCAATCGCAGCGCCTGTGCGGCGCTGCGCTAGGCAGCCATCGAGCCCCGGGCCCGATGGCTGCCGGGAAAGGCAGAGACCATGAATACGCAAAGCAATCGCCAGCCCCTGCCCAGCGGGCTCTGGCAAATCACCGCAGGGCAGCGCCACCGCTACCTGGCAGCCGTCGCCGCTATGGTGCTGACGAACCTGTTCCTGTTCGCGCCGCCGCTGCTCGGCAAACACGCCATCGACCTGGTGACGACTCAGGATGCGAGCCGCGCTATCCCCTGGGTCAGCAGCTGGGCCCAGGCGCTGAACGCGAACTCGGCGGCTGTGCTCGAGCCAAACGACATCAGCCTCTACCTGTGGCTGTCCGGCGGCCTGATCCTCCTGCTGACGGCGATCGCCGGCGCCTTCACCTACCTTCGGGGCCGTTACGCAGCGCTGGCGTCCGAGCAGATCGTGAGCGACCTGCGAGACCGGCTGTACGCGCACCTGCACAACCTGCCGGCGCGCTACTACGATGGCGCCGACACCGGCGATCTGGTTCAGCGCGCCAGCTCCGACGTCGAGACCCTGCGGGTGTTTCTGGACACCGACATCGTCGAGATCGGGCGCACGATCCTGATGCTGCTGTGCGTGATGCCGGTGCTGTTTGCCCTGGATGCCCGGCTGGCGGCCAGCTCGCTGGTGCTGATGCCGCTGCTGATCGTCGGGGCCTGGCTGTTCTTTCACAAGGTCAAAACCGTTTTCCAGGCCACGGACGAAGCCGAAGCGGCCATGACGGCAACGCTGCAGGAGAACCTGACCGGCATCCGGGTGGTGCGCGCCTTTCATCGCCAGGACTTCGAGATCGAGCGCTTTGCGGTCCGCAACGGCGAGTTCCGGGATCGCAACCACCGGCTGATCAAGCTGATGGGTTTGTACTGGAGCCTGTCTGACCTGGTGGCTTTCACACAGATCGGCATCGTGCTGTTCTACGGGGCCTGGCTGACCCTGGCCGGGCAAATCTCCGTGGGCACGCTGTTTGCGTTTACCACCTACATCGCCATGGTCATCTGGCCCATTCGACAGCTCGGGCGCATTCTGACGGACAGCGGCAAGGCGGTAATCAGCCTGGGCCGCATCAACGAGGTGCTGCGCAGCGCGCCGGAACCGGAGCGCCCGGTGCCCGCCCCCGCACGCATCGCGGGACAGATCCGCATCGAGGATGTGTCCATGGCCTATGACGACAAGCCGGTGCTGTCTGGCCTGTCGCTGACCGTTGCGCCCGGGGAGACCCTGGGGATTGTGGGCGCGCCCGGCTCGGGCAAGTCAACGCTGATCCGGTTGCTGCTCGGGCTGTATCCCTATCAGCAGGGCAGCGTGCGGCTGGACGGGCACGAGGTCAGCAACTGTGACCGCCACTGGCTGCGCTCGCAGATCAGTGTGGTACTGCAGGAGCCGTTCCTGTACTCCCGCAGCATCGCTGACAACCTGCGCGTCGGCGACGGCAGCGCCAGCGACGATGCGCTGCATCAGGTACTCGCAGACGCGGCGGCGACAGAGACCCTCGCAAAGTTTCGGGACGGGCTCGATGCCCAGGTCGGCGAGCGCGGCGTGACCCTGTCCGGGGGCCAGCGGCAACGGCTGGCCCTGGCCCGGGCGCTGCTCAAGGCACCGCCCATTCTGATCCTGGACGACTCGCTGTCGGCGGTTGATCTCAATACCGAAGCGGAAATTCTCGCGGCGCTGGACCGGCGCCGCGGGCAACAGACCATTTTGATCATTGCGCACCGTCTGTCGTCGGTCATGAATGCTGACCGGATCGCCGTGCTCGAGCAGGGCAAGCTCGTGCAGCTGGGTTCCCACGCGGAGCTGAGCCAGACGCCAGGGCCCTACCAGGCCCTGTGCGAAGTGCAGCTGGCCCTGGAGCAGACCGTGACCGCCGACCTGGACAACAGCAGACAAGCGCCGAAGGCAACCACGACCGCAGACGTCCCGCTCGACAACCGGGGAGAGCCATCATGAGCTACGACGACGACCTGTACGACGACGGCATCGACGATGAACGTCGGGCAGCGCGCCTGGACCTGCGCCTGTGGCGCTCGCTGTTTCGCTATGCAGCAGCCTACCCGCGCACGCTCTGGGGCCTCGCCGGCTGCGCCGTGCTCACCGCCATTGCCGAGGTCAGCTACCCGCTACTGACCCGCGCCGTGGTGGACCAGGTCAGCCAGACGGGCCTGACCTTGACAAGCTGGCACACGCTAGAACCCATCATCGCGCTGTACGCGCTGAACACGCTGCTGGCCACCTTCGCGATCGGCGGCTTTATCTGGTTCGGCGGCAAAATCAGAACGCACGTCAGCCACGATATTCGCGCAGCCGGCTTCGCCAATCTGCAGCGTCTGTCCTTCGATTTTTACGACTACCGTCCCGTCGGCTGGCTCATGGCGCGCATGACCTCAGACTGCGAGCGCCTGTCAAACATTATGGCCTGGGGCTTTCTGGATCTGGTCTGGGGCCTGACCATGATGGTCGGTATCGCCGGCGCAATGCTGGTCATGAACGTCAAGCTGGCGCTCATCGTGCTCGCGGTCCTGCCCCTGCTGGCCTGGATCTCCGTGCGCTTTCAACGTCGCATGCTGACCAGTGCGCGCCAGGTGCGGGCCACCAACGCCCGCATCACCGGCGCCTACAACGAGGCAATCATGGGCATGTTGACCAGCAAGGCCTTCGTGCGCGAAGCGGCCAACGGCGACGAGTTTGGCGACCTCACCGGGCAGATGCGCGGACACTCGGTGACCAATCATCTGCAGTCGGCGCTGTACGTGCCCATCGTGGTGACCCTCGCGAGCCTCGCGACGGGCATCGCGCTGGCCGTCGGCGGCCTGGAGCTGCTGGCCGGCGCGATCAGCACCGGCACGCTGATCGCGTTCATGGCCTACATCCGGCACTTCTTCGAGCCGGTCGAGGAACTGGGCGCGTGGTTCGCCGAGATGCAGATGGCCCAGGCATCCGCCGAGCGTATTCTGAGCCTCATCGAAACGGAGCCCACCGTTGCGGATACCGAAGCGGTTATCCGGGCAAGCGCGCTCGACAACGACGGGATCGAGACCATCGAGCTGGATAACCTGTCCTTTGCCTACGATCCTGCCGAGCCGGTGCTGCGCGGGGTCAACCTCGCGGTGGCCCGCGGCCAGACCATCGCGATCGTCGGCCCAACGGGCGGCGGCAAGAGCACCCTGGTTAACCTGATCTGCCGGTTTTACGAACCGACCGGCGGCACCGTGCGCATCAACGGCCGGGACTACCGGGAACGCAGCCTGGACTGGCTGCACGCGCGGCTTGGCATCGTGCTGCAGCAGCCACATGTGTTCAGTGGCAGCATTGCCGACAATATTCGCTACGGCAATCTGCAGGCGACGCCGGAACAGATTGAAGCCGCTGCGCGAGTCGCCGGGGCGCACCCCTTTATCGAGGCGATGGACGATGGCTACGCCAGCCCCGTGGGGGAAGGCGGCAGCCGTCTGTCTGCCGGCCAGAAGCAGCTGGTGTCTTTCGCCCGGGCCATCCTGGCAGACCCGGAAATCCTGGTCATGGACGAAGCAACGTCGTCGGTGGACACGGTCACGGAAGCGCAGATTCAGCGCGGACTCGCGGCGGTGCTGACCGGGCGTCTGGCTTTCGTCATCGCCCACCGGCTGTCAACGATCAGGGACGCCGATCTGATTCTGTACGTGGCCGATGGCCAGATTGTGGAGCGCGGCGATCACCGATCGCTGCTCGCCCGGCGCGGCGCCTACTACGACCTGTGCCAGCGGCAGCAGACGCAGCCGGCAAAGGTACAGCCGCCAGCCACCACCGAAGACCCGGGCTAAGTGTGGTCGCGACGCCCGGTCAGGCCGGCGTGGCGATGAAGCCCCAGGCCTGATCGGCGCCGAGGTTCACGATTTCGGCGCCCAGCAGGCCCTGCCATTCGGCTTCGTGACCGTACTCGTCGCGCCAGGCCCAGAGGCGCCGGGTAAAGTGATGCAGCTGATGCTCATGGGTAAAGCCCATGGCGCCGTGCACCTGGTGCGCGATTTCGGCAACCAGGCCGGCCGCTTCGCCGACCCGGGCTTTGGCGCTCGCCAGATCCGGCAGAAAGCGCGCTGTGCCCAGGGCCGCGACGGCCGAGTCGCTGGCGCGCTGTGCCGCAGCCACCTCCGCGGCGGCCACGGCCAGCATGTGCTGAATGGCCTGAAACTTGGAGATCGCCCGGCCGAACTGGGCACGCTCACCGGCGTAGTCCAGCGCCAGCTGCAGCACCTGGTTCAGGCAGCCGGCCATCTGCACCGCTCGAGCCAGAGCCAGCAGCGCATAGGGCGTCTCGGCGGTCACCGTGCCGGCCTGGGCACCGGTCACCTGATCCCGCGGCTCCCCGGCCATGTTCTTGCCGGCGATCACTGCAGCGCGATCCACCGTCAGCACCGCCAGGGGCTGCTCGCCGGCGAGATCCGCCAGCTGCAGGGCGTCCGTCAGCGGCGCCAGCGCAGGCAGTACCAGCACCCGGTCGGCTTGCCGGCCCCAGGGCACCGCCGTCGCCCCGCCGTGACCGTCGGCAAAGCCGACGGCAGCGAGGCTCTCGCTGTCCCCCAGCCAGCGGGCCGCCAGCAGCGCCTCGGCCAGCGGCACGGGCGCCGCGTACTGCCCGGCCAGCTTCAGGAGCGCGAAAACGTCTGCGAGCTCAAAGCCGCTGTCCGGCAGCGCCATGGCCGCAAAACCGTTATCGACCAGGGCTTGCCAGAGCTCGGCGGGAAACGCGCCCTCCTCGGCCTGGTCCCACAGCGCCTTGTCGGCGTGGTCCCGAAAGATTCGCTCAGCACTGTCGAGCAGCATTGCATCAGTCATCAGCGCAGCCCCAGCCCGCGGGCAATCACGCCGCGCAGTATTTCCCGGGTCCCGCCGCGCAGGGTAAAGCTGGGCGACGACAGTTGCGTATCGGTGTAGGCCGCCTGAAACGCCGCCGCCCCCTGACTGGGCAGCGTGAGGCGCGCGACTTCCGGCACCAGTTTCTCGAAGTTGTTGCCCAGCTCTTTCACGAGGGCAGCCTCGACGACAACGTCCCGGCCCCGATCCAGCATCCCGGCCACAGATATGGACATGCGGCGCAGCGTCATGAAGTGCGACGCCAGGCGCCCGATCGCTCGCCGCTGCTCGGCGCCGGGGTTCGGCCCGACGGCGCGGATCAACTCGACAAACACCCGGTAGGCGCTCAAAAAGCGCTCCGGACCGCTGCGCTCGTAGCCCAGCTCGCTGGTGACCTGGGCCCAGCCGTTGCCCGGCTCGCCAACCAGACGATCCCGCGGCACGTAGGTGTCCTTGAACACCACCTCGTTGAAGTCCTCGCAGCCGGCGATGTTGCGAATGGGGCGGACGTCAACGTCGTCGTTGCGCAGGTCAATGATCAGCTGCGACAGGCCTGCGTGGCGGTTGTCGCTCGGAGCTTCGGTGCGCACCAGCGCGATCATGAAATGGTTGCGGTGGGCGTCCGTTGACCAGAGCTTGGTGCCGTTGATCCGATAGCCATCGCCATCAACCTCGGCCCGGGTGCGTACCGATGCCAGGTCCGAACCCGAATTCGGCTCGCTCATGCCGATCGAGAAGAACGCCTTGCCTGCAGCAATGCGCGGCACATAGGTTTCCCGCTGCGCCGGCGTCCCGAACCGCAGCAGCAAAGGCCCTGACTGCCGGTCAGCGATCCAGTGGGCGCTGACCGGAGCGCCGGCTGCGAGAAGCTCTTCGGTCACTACGTAGCGCTCAAAAAAGCTGCGCTCGGAGCCGCCGTAGGCCTTGGGCCAGGTCATGCCGATCCACCCCTGCTCGCCCAGCAGCGCGCTGAACGCTGGCACGTGTCCGGACGAGAAGTCCGAGTTCCGGTGGGTCAGGTACTGGTCGTTGGCGCTGAGGAACGCCCGCACCCGGGCCCGCAAGGCCTCGGCCTCGGCCGGCAGCCTTACCTGATCAAACTGCAGCATGGTCACGGCTCTCTACACCTGGTTCTTGAGTCCAATACTACCCGCAAACTGCAGTATGCTTCGTCAATGGACCGAGAATCCGAAGCCCGCACGCCCCAGGCCCTGACCGCAATGCTGAGCCCCGTGCTGCGCCAGGTCCGCGAGGCGGCCACTGTCGCCGAGCACTTTTTGGACAAGGACGTTTTTCAGCTGAGCCTTGCCACCCTGTGGGCCAATCTGGTGATGAACCCCGGGGAGCTGGGCTTCGAAGAACGCGAGCTGGAACCGCTGTATGACCTGCTATCGGCCGAGACGACGGCGGTTTTGGGTCCGGGACAGGACCTGAAAGCCTGCTTCGCCTTCATCACCAGCAAACCGGGCGAGCAGGCCATGGGCAAGGCCCGGCTCGGCCAGTCGCATCGGGACATGCTCAGTTACTTCGCGTCCATGATGCTGGATCCAGACGGGCACCGGCGCTGGATGGACGAGCTGCGCGAAGACCTCTCGCCCCCCTGACACGATCACGGCCCGGCTGCGGTTAGCTTCCGGCACCCGTAACCGTCACCAGAATCTGCCGGGGCCTGGGGGCACGGCGGTGTTCCCACAGAAACACCCCCTGCCAGGTGCCGAGCGCCAGCTGGCCATCAACCACGGGAATCGTCATCGATACCGCCGTCAGGGCACCCTTGACATGCGCAGGCATGTCGTCGGGCCCTTCCTGCGTGTGCGTGTACAGGGAGTCGCCTTCGGGCACGAGACGTGCCAGAAATGCCTCGAGATCATGCACTACGGCTGGGTCTGCATTTTCCTGGATGATCAGGCTGGCAGAGGTGTGCTGCAGAAAAAGATGCAGCAGCCCCTGCCCGCAGCCGGCTTGCCGGCATAGCCCGGCAAGCTGGCCCGTGATCTCCACCAGGCCCTGCGACGGCGCTGTGACCGTCAGGCTCTGCCTCAGCAACCACTCCATGGCGCCTCCCTGCCAACGCGTTGATTCGGAGAACCCATCCACAAAATCAGCCGGCAGCGCCCCATCACAGTGCAACTGTGATGGCCATCGCGGAGCGCGGTCGGACCGCAACGTACCTTCCGGATTGGATTCTCTCACTGTTCAAGGATACCAGTGACCGAGCAGCACTCCACAGACTCGCGGGGCGGCGAGCCCCAGGCGGAAACCCCGCGCTGGACCGCGGCCCTGGGCCCCTTCGGCCTGCGCCGCTTTTTGCTGCGGCGCATGGTGCAAAAGCACCCGCTACCGCAGGCACTGGTGAACGGCGACGGCCGCATTGAGTTCGCCAACGCGCCGCTAGAAACCCTGCTTGAAGTGCCCAGGGGCGCAACGGGCAAACAGTCCCTTGCCAACTTCCTGAGTGACCAGGACTGGCGCTCGTTACTCAGCCAGTGTTTGTCCGATACGCCTTCGCCGCACATCAGCGTAGCGCTGCTACCGACGACGGGCGCGGGCATTCCCGTTGAGCTACGCTTTGATGCGCACCCGGCCTTAGGCCGCCAGCACCTGCTGCTCAGCTGCTGGGACCAGCGTCGAACCCAGCAGGCCCTGAACCATCAAGCACAGCGAGTGAAGGCCTTTCGCGCGGTGCTAGGCAGCAGCAATGACGTGATGCTCTGGCTCGGCACCGAAGGCGAGATCCTGGGCGCCAATGACCGCGCCAAACTGGTCTTTGGGGAAGAGATCATCGGCGTCGACGTCGCGTCGCTGATTGACCCGACGGACGTGCAGCGCACAAAAGACGCGATCGCTGGCTGCCGGCAGAGCGAAGGCGCCATCGCCCTGCGACAGCTGAAGCTGCAAAGCGCGCGTCGCAACCACAACATCTTCCTTGATGCGCGCCTGCTGGAAGGCCAGGACGACGACGGCCCCCTGCTGCTGACCGGCAACAGCGTGAACCACCTGATCGTCGAGACCCGCAAGCTGGAACATGCCAGCGAGCGGCACGAGCGGGTCTTCCAGGCGTCCCCGGACGCCACGATGCTCGCCGTCCTGAAACCGCCGCAGATCGTTGCTGCGAACCACGCCTTCGACACGCTGTTCGGCCACGACCTGTCGCGGGAACCGGGCCAGGATCCCTGGTCGTTGGAGCTTTGGGAAAACCCGAAGGATCGGGAGGCCGATGTGACGGCGCTGCTCGCCCATCGGAACCAGGTCAAGCGCGAAACGACCATGCGCAAAGCCAACGGTGCGGTATTTCATGCCAAGCTGCTGCTCGAGCTGGTCACGATCGACGGCGTTGATCATCTGATGCTCGTCGCTCGCGACGTCAGCGAGCGGGTAGCCAGCGACATCGCCCGAGCCGAGAGCGAAGAGAAATTCCTGCGCACCTTCCAGCACAGCCCGGACGGCATCGCCATCATCCGCCAGCGCGACGGCCGGATTCACGACATCAACCCGGCGCTGGTCGATGCGTCGGGCTACCCGCGGGAACACTTTATCGACCAGTGCGTGACCGAGCTGGACGTGTTCAGCGTCGCAAGCCGCAAGTACGCCGAGAATCTGGAGCCGACCGCCCAGCGCCGCTTCCAAAACCTGGAAATCGAGTTCAAGACCCGCAGCGGCGAACTGATCTCTGCCCTCGTATCAGCCAACGCCTTCGAGCTCCGGGGCGAGCAGTACCTGATGACGATTGTGCGCGACGTTCGGGAGCTGCGGGCAGCCCAGTCCCGCCTGCAACGGAGCGAAGAGCGCTTCCGCGGCGCCTTCGAGAACGCGCAGCTGGCGATGCTGCTCATCGATACCAACGGTCAAATCTTTCAGGCCAACCGGTTCGCCCAGGAACTGCTGAGCTATCGGCTGGAGCAGCTGGAAGCCATGCACATATCTGCGCTGATTCCCCAGGACGAACGTTCCGGCCTCAAGGAGACGCTCGGCCGGCTGCAGAAAATTGAAGACGGGCAGCACGTGAGCGAGCGGCGCATGCTGTGCCAGAACGGCCTGGAGATCTGGACCAACTTCCAGATCGTTCGCCAGGGCGAGCTGGACGCCGCCGACAGCTACTTCATCATCCAGGCGGCCGACATCACGGACATCAAGCTGAGCCAGCGGCGCATGGAACGGATGGCTTTCTACGACACGCTCACAGATCTCGCCAATCGCCGCCTGTTCCAGGAACGCCTGCAGCTGGCCATCGACCACTGCGAGCGCAGCGGCCAGCAGTCGGCGCTGCTGTACCTGGATCTGGACCAGTTCAAGCGCGTCAACGACACGCTCGGGCACGAGGCCGGCGACGCCCTGCTTCGCGAAGTCGCGCTGCGCCTGACCGAGTGCGTGCGGTCGGAAGATACCGTGGGCCGCACCGGCGGCGACGAGTTCACGGTGTTGCTGTTTGACATCACCAGGACCGCGGATGCAGGTATCGTTGCCGCGAAGATCCTGGAGAGCCTGCGCGAGCCGATCCCTCTGTCCGGTCACAACCTGGTGGTCACCACCAGCATCGGCATCGCCAGCATCCCGACCGATGGTCAGGATGCCAACGTGCTCATGAAGAACGCGGACCTTGCGATGTATCGGGCCAAAGAGCGCGGCCGCAACAACTACCAGTTCTACAGCGAAGACATGAACACGCGCGCGGTGAATCGCCTGCGCACCGAGAACGAGCTGCGCGAGGGCCTGTCCCGGGGCGAGTTCGTGCTGTATCACCAGCCCAAGTACCGCATCAAGGACGGCGAGATCGCTGGCGTGGAATCGCTTGTACGCTGGAACCATCCGGAACGCGGGCTCCTGCCCCCCGGTGAGTTCATCCAGATTGCCGAAGAGACCGGCGCCATCGTCAACCTGGGCAGCTGGATCATCGAAGCCGCCTGCGCCGCGGGCCAGCGTTTCGCTGCCCTGGCCGACGACGAGTTCACCATCGCCGTTAACCTGTCGCCCCGGCAGTTTCGAGACCCGAACCTGATCAGCCATGTGCGGCGCTGCCTGCGAACCAGCGGGCTGCCAGCCCGGCTGCTGCAGATCGAGATCACCGAGACCATGCTGATGCACGACGTCGAAGCGGCGTCGATCATTATCAACCGCTTGCACGAACTCGGAATCGCGCTGGCGATTGACGACTTCGGCACCGGGTACTCGTCCCTCAACTACCTCAAGAAATTCCCCATCGGCACCGTCAAGGTCGATCGCAGCTTCGTCATGGACATTCCCCACAACAGCGACGACATGGCGATCACCGGCGCCGTCATCGCCATGGCGCATCGGCTGAACATGAACGTGGTCGCTGAGGGCGTCGAGACCCAGGGACAACTCGACTTCCTGGCCAACAACGACTGCGAGTACGCCCAGGGGTTCCTGTACAGCAAACCGCTGCCGGAAGAAGAAGTCAGCCGGCTCATCAGCAAAGGGGTGTCGGCGCTCCGGCAGCTGCCGAAGGTGTCAGCCAATCAGCCGGTCGCGCCACCGCGCCTGAGCGCCGTCCCGGAGTCGTAGCTCAGCAGCAACGGCAGCAGGAACAGTGTCAGCAGCAGGATGAGGCTGACCGCGACGGTCAGCAACAGGCCGATGGACGCGGTCCCCTGATGGGGGGAAAGCATCAGCGAGGCAAAGGCCCCGATGGTCGTCAGGGTCGAGAGCAGCACCGCCCGGGGCGTGCTGGAACCCGCCAGGCCCGCCACCGGCAATCCGTCTCGGTAGCGATCGACGACGTGAATGCCGTTATCGACCCCCAGCCCGAAGATGAGCGGCAACACCAGGACGCTGGCCATGTTCAGCGGCGAGCCAAGGGCCGTGCCGATCGCCAGCGTCAGCACCATGGCGAGCGCCAGGGGGAGCAGAATCAGCAATGCGTCCTGCCAGCGGCGATATCGCCCCCATAACACAGCCAGCACCGCGGCAACCGCCAGCAGCAGCGCAGTCAGGAACGACTGCACCACGATCTGGCCCACGCCCCACTCAATGACCGGCCGTCCGGTCGCCGACGGCGCCACCACGCGCACGGACTCCACGAACCCTTTCAGGGCAGCACCGCGCGACAGATCGCGCGCCGGATTGACCTGCAGCAGGTAGTCGCCCCCCGGACTGCGCAGCTGCCGGCGCAGGCCAGCCGGCAGATCCTCGAACCGCACGGGAGCCACCGCCAGCGCCCGCTCAAGCCAGTCGAGCTCCTGCAGCAGATCGTCGAGCACGGCCCGTTCCCAGATGAGCAGCTGCGCGTCGCTGCCGCTGACAATGTCCTCAAGGTCTGCGATCAATCCCGCGTAGCGGCCATCGCCCTGGGCTTGCAGGGCCTCAAGTAACCGGGCGGCACCCTGCCGCGGCGAACCGGGATCCGCCGCCAGCGGGCGAGCCCGACGCTCGAACAGGTCCCAGAAGAGATCCGCTGCGTCGTCCAGCAACAGCAGCTTGTCCGCCTGCCGGGCAGGCAGATAGGCCGCCGGGCCCAGCACATCGTCCACGGTCGGCAGGGCGACCAGGGCTTCCGGGACCTCCGGCGAGGCCGTCATGACGGACAGCGAGTAGTCTGTCACCAGACCTTCCTGCTGCAGCTGCCGAAAGGCCTGCATGGACTCGGAACCTTCGTCCCGCAGCGCCAGGACGCTGAAATCGAAGTAGCTGCGCGCCGCGCCAAGTCCGCCCGCGACCGCAACCGCGCCCACCAGCGTCAGTACCAGGGTTCGGCGCGAGATCAGGGCAGCGATCAGTCTCGAGCCGCCCGCCAGCGCCAGTTCCGGCGCGCGCACCGGTCCCAGAACCACATACAGGGCAGGCAGCAGCGTAAAGGTCAGCAGCGCCGCGATCACCATGCCGCCCGCCGATATCACGCCGAGGTCCGCCAGGCCGCGGTAAGGCGTCGGCCAGAACGCCAGGAAAGCCAGGCCCGTGGTCAGCGCACACAGGCCAATGGCAGGCCCGACGCTGGCCGTCGCAGTGACCAGACATTGCGCAATCCGGTCACGCGCCTGCGCAGGCCCCAGTGCCCGCCAGGCCTCCTGGTAGC
This sequence comes from uncultured Pseudomonadales bacterium, assembly GCA_964640725.1. Lineage (GTDB taxonomy): Bacteria > Pseudomonadota > Gammaproteobacteria > Pseudomonadales > Azotimanducaceae > CALHVX01. The sequence continues at coordinate 102,652 of CAZXIJ010000001.1, forward strand.
GCAGGGAAAAGTGAACCGCAAAATCCACCCCGAGACCGAAGAACATGACCAGAAACACAATCGACAGCGTATTGAACTCGCCCACGCTCACCATGGCGAAGGCGGTGGTCCAGATCACCCCCGTGAGCAGCAGCAGGAAGGTGGCCAGTACGACCTTGGCCGACCGCACCCCCAGCAACAGCACCGCCACCAGCAACGCGACGGAGATCCAGCCAGCCCGCTGCACGCCGGTCGTGGCGGCGAGGATTTCGTCGTGCGCCAGGGCAATCTCCCCGGTGAGCTGCACAGCGACCCCCGCGGGCAGGGACAGCTCAGCGAGCACGGCCCGCGCACCGGCAACGACCTGCGCGTTGTCCAGATCGACCACAGGCGAGCCGTTCGGCGAGCCATTCGGCGAGCCATTCGAGGCAGCGGGCACCGCTGCCGCCCGGGCACTCACCAACGCCAGAATCGGGCCCGGTTCCGCCAACAGCTGATCGCGCCAGGCCACCGTTGGGTCGGCGCCGTCCAGCAACGCGTCGGCGGAACCCTCCAGCAACTGCAGCACCGCATCGACTCCGAGCGCTGCGGACCGGTCGCCGGCCGCGTCGCGCTCATCCAGTGCCTGCGCCAACCGGGAAAACAACGCGTCCAGCCGCGGCCGCTCGGCAACGGCTGCCAGCAACGGTTGCGCCTGCGCCAAACGGTCGATAAGCGATTCAAGCTCGTCTTCCGACAGGTACAGCAGGGCGTGGTCCCGAAAGAAGGGCTCGACAGCCGGTGCCTGGACAGAGCGAAACAGATCCTGTCGTGCCGCCATGGCATCGCGGATTGCGCGGGCCGCCTTCTCGACCCGCGAGCGCTCATCGCCGCTGACCACCAGAACCAGGGTGTCGACCCGGTCTGGAAAGGCATCCGCGTAGCGATCGAAGTCCGTGCGCCACCGAGCGCTCTGGTCAATCAGCCCGGAGAGGTCACTGTTGATCGCGAAGCGCTCGACGGCAACCCAGCCGGCGGCGGCGGTCAGTGCAGCCAACAGCACGAGCACCAGGCCCGGCCTCAGGCAGACCAGCGAAACCCAGCGCACGAGGCGCTCTCTAACAATTCGACTCACCGATAGAGCGCGCTCGGACCGCTATTCATCGTCCTCGTAGTCATCGTCGAACGTTTCGTCGTCAAAGAAGTCTTCGATCGGCGGGTCGCCGTCAAAGATCAGAAATTTGCGGCGCTGAAAGAACGCGTCTTTGGTGAAGGCATAGCCGTCCAGCGCGCTGCTGTCCCGGGCATCCGTCAGGGCCAGGGCAGATGCGCGGGCGTTGATGGCGTCCAGCAGCCCAACCCAGAGATTGTAAGTCGAGCCAATCAGCAACCGCGGCATCGCCCCCTGAATCACGGCGCCGGGCAGGTCGCGAACGCTACTCGGGCCACCGGCTGGCAGAAACAGATAAGGCGGCCGGTGATAGCCCCAGACGGCGAAGGTCTGGCCCAGGTCTTCCTCGCCATGCATAAGACCGACCCGGGTACCAACATCAATCAATCCGGCGATGCCCACCGTGCTGTTCACGAGCACCCGGGCGAGATCGGTACCGGCCTTGCCCGGCTTGCCCTGCAGCAGGCCGTTCACGGCGCTGTCGATATTGCGAAGGTTGGAGAAGAAGTTGCCGACCCCGGTGCGCCACCAGGACGGCGTGATTCGGCTGTAGCCCCGGGCAATCGGCACCAGCGCTCGCCGATCGATGAAGTCAGAGACCCGATAGCTCACTCGGTTCGCCCCTTCCAGAGGATCCCCCGGGCCGTAGGCAGGCACGCTGCTGACACAGCCGGCAAGGAGCCCCGCCAGCAACAGCAGGCTCAGGATCGCAAGCGGACGTTGCTTCACGGTGCGCAGCGGGCAATCAGTTTTCGGCGCCATCGTTCTCGTTCTCCAGTCGGACCCGTTGCGCGGCCAGATGCCCCAGCAGCGCCTCAAAGCCCTCGCGTTTCAGTATGTCGCTGTAGTCTGCGCGACGCAGCGATAGGTCGCTCACGCCGTCGGCGACCACATTGTAGATTTTTCCTTCCCGAAAATGGTAATCGAGGGGCACCGACGTGCCGTCGTGCCGGACGATCCGGGCCCTGACCACCGGCCCGCGGCGGCCTGCTACCTCCTCCAGGATCTCGAAGCGCGCGTTCATCGGCCCGGCAAAGCGATCGGCGTAGGTGGCAATCACCACCTGGCCCAGCGCCGCACTCAGCTCGGCCTGCTGGCCCGGCTCGAGCTCGCGCCAGCGGCGCCCGATACTCAGGCGGCAAATCAGCGGCAGGTCGAACAGCGCCGGCACGATCGGGGCCAGCTGCGCCCGGCGCTGCTGGCCATCAAGCTCAGCGCTCGCGACCTCTGTCAGCTGCTCGTGGAACCCGGCCACCTGCGTGGTCGCCGACGGCAACGCAACCTCTTCGGCCCCGGCACCCATCGCGCCGAGCACCAGCAGGCCAGCCAGCCAGCGCCGAACGCCAGGACTCATCGAACAAACACCAGCGACAGCCAGGGGATGTAAGTAATCAGCGCCAGCGCCGCGAGCAGCGCCAGCATAAAGGGCCAGCTGGCGGCGTAGAGCGTCAGCAGAGACTCCTTGAAGCGATAGCTCGCGATGAACAGGTTCATGCCGATCGGCGGCGTGAAGTAACCGATCTGCATGTTGGCCAGAAACACGATACCCAGGTGCACAGGGTCGATCCCGTACTCGACCGCGACCGGCAGCAGCAGCGGCACCATAATCACGAGGGCTGCGAACACATCGAGGATCGCGCCCAGCAGCAGCAAGAGAATGTTCAGCAGCAGCAGGAACATCCACCGGGACTCGATGTACTCCTGACTCAGCTCAAACAGCCGCTGCGGCACTTCGGCGTCGACCAGAAAATTCGTGAACGCCAGAGCCGCGCCCAGGATCAGCAGGATGCCGCCCACCATCTTCATGGAAGCGACGATAATCTGCGGCAAAGCGCGAACAGGCACTTCGCGGTACAGGAACACCTCGGCGACCAGAACGTAGAGCGCGGTCACCGCCGCTGCTTCCGAGACGGCAAACAGGCCGCTGTAAATGCCGCCCAGCACGATGACCGGCAGCGGCAGCTCGTAGCGCGCCGCGAACAGCGCGCTCCCCAGCGCCCCCAGAGAGAACGGCTGGACCGGCAGCGACACGCCGCGGAATCGCCAGGCGGCGTAGGCAATGAGCACCCCCAGCATGAGCAGGAGCGGCAGCAGCCCCGCCACAAACAGATCCACGATGGCAAAGGGCTCGCCGACGTTCATCTGCTGCGCGACGATGCCATAGAGAATGAGCGGGATCGAAGGCACCAACAGGAGCCCCAGGCTGCCCGAGCTGGTCACCAGCCCGAGACTGAACTGCCGGTCGTAGCCGGCACTGGTGAGCGCCGGCAGGAGCAGCGCGCCGAGCGCAACGATGGTGACTCCAGAGGCGCCGGTCAGCGCGGTAAACACCGCGCACACAATAAAGGCGACGACGGCCAGGCCAATCCGGAACCGTCCGACGAGCGCGCGCACCAGCGCAACGAGGCGTTCCGAGGTACGCGCCTCGGCGAGCAGATAGCCCGCAAAGGTAAACAGCGGCAATGCGACCAGCATGGGCGTGTCGACGATCCGGTAGAGCTCAATGCCAACCACCGCCAGATCGATGTCAGCCAGCAAAAAGCCCAGCATCGCTCCGCCCAGAATGAGCGCGAACAGGGGCGCACCGAGCAGCGCGGCAACGATCAGTACGGCGATGCCGGCAATGCCCATCAGGCGTCGGTCGCAGGCTTGGGCAGCGGTGCCGGCCAGATCGTCATCAACAGGTAGCGCAGCGCCATGACAAAGGCACCCACGGGCAACACCAGCTCACACAGCCAGGCCGGGACCGAACCGAACGCCAGCGTGCCGTCTTCGTACTCAAAGCGAATGAAGTCGAGGCTGTAGTAGCCCAGCAGCGCGCAGATCACTGCGGTAAAGGCGGCTGACAGCCGGCGCGTGACAGCACTGGTACGCGGTCCCAGAAAGCGCGCCAGCAGATCGATGCGGATGTGCTCGTCGCTGCGCGAAGCCACCATCGCGCCGACCATGGTGATCCAGAACACCAGCACTCGCACCAGCGCGTCGCCCCACAGCAGGCCGCCATCGAAGAGGTTTCGAGCCAGGACCTGGTAAGCCGCGACCAGAATCAGCGCCAGCATCAACAGCACCAACAGCGTGTCTTCCAGCCGCGCGAGCCATCGAGTCATCAGTCCCGCCATAGCAATGCCTCCAGGCCGCGGCCAGCTAGGGCTCAGGCTGCGCTGCGTAAGCCTGTCGCAAGGCCTGCAGGCGATCCCACCCTTTGCGGGTGACGAAGCCCTCGGCGACCAGTGCCTCGTTCGCCGCATCGGCCAGCGCCTGAGCCGTGTCGCGTGCCGGCGCGTCAGGTACGTGGAACGTCAGCCCCTGGCGCTGCAGCACGCCGAGCGCCTGCTCGTGGTCCGCCCGGCTGCGCGCGTTGACCGCCTGGGTCGCCGCCCCCATCACTTCGCGCACGATCGCCTGGTCAGCCGCAGAAACCTTGCGGAACTGACGGTCAGACACGACCAGCAACCCGTAGGTGTAGAGCATGGGCATATCCAGCACGTGGCTCAGGCGGGTGTGCCACTGCAGCGTTAACGTGCCGACCGGCGGCGCGGCAATCGTGTCGATCAACCCGGTCTGCAATCCGGCAAGCACATCGCCAATCGTCAGCGGAATCGGCGAGATGCCGAACGCCTCGAGGGCCTTGGCCGAAGCCAGGTCGCCATCAGGCACCCAGTTCTTGAGCCGGCGCACGGACTCGACGCTGTCGACCGGCTTTTGCGACATGACATAGGCGTAGCCGATCTCCGCAAAGCCAAAGCCAACGTAGCCCTCGTCTTCCAGCCCGGCCATCAGCTCCGCGTCCATCTCGGCGCGCACGTAGTCGAGCTCGGCCGCATTCTCGAAGACCAGCGGCAGACCGTAGATCTGCAGGTCGGGATAGGCCTGCGACAAAACGCCCACGGTCATGACGCCACCGTGCAGGCTGCTGCCGAGCCGCATTTTTCGCAACACCGTCTTGTCGTCGCCCTGCACCCCGCCCGGGTAGAACTTGAACTTGACGCGTCCGTCCGTCGCTGCGGCGACGTCGGCGCCAGCCTTGCGCAGGGTTTTCATCCAGGTGGAGCCATCGGGGGAAACGGTCGCGACCTTGATCGTGACCGCCCAGGCGGCTGGGGCCATGGCGGCAACCGCCAGCAGCAGCACGGCCAGCAACACGTTTGCGCCAGCGCGGCGGCGGGTCTCAGAAATAGTCATCGGCGGTCTCCAGCAGCGTTTGCGCCTGGCGCTGCGCCAGGGTGTTCGTGAGCGTCAGGTCCCGGGCCACAGGCTCCGCCTGAACGACCTCTTGTAACAGCCGGTCGTGCAACTCCCGGTCAAAAACCGCGCGCGCATAGCTTTCTGCAAAGAAAACCTTGGCCATCAGATTGCGTCCCTGAGAGATATCGATGGCCCGCTCGAAATGCGCACGGGCTTTTTCGGGCTGACCGCCCACCAGGGCCGGCTTCAGCGATTCCAGCACGCCCATGTAGAGCTGCACGGTCCCGCCATCGTGCGTCGGCGCCAGCTCCAGCACGCGCGCCATGAGCGCCGTGACGCGGCCGAGTTCGGCGATCGCACCCAGGTCGTCGGAGTGCGCCTGCAGCCAACTGGCCCAGGCGGTACCGAGCCCATAGGCCATGGGCACATCTTTCGGGCCCAGAGCAGCAAGCCAGCGCTCAAACTCCGGGAACGGTCGCTGCCGCAGATTGCACGCCCGCTTCAGCCCGAGGCAGACCGCCTTCTGGGCCTGATACATGGCTTTCCGGCTCAGGACCTGGGCACGGGCAGGATCGTCGACGAAAGCGCCGGCGTAGGAACTGTTCAGAGTCGCCGCCTGAAGGAGCAGGTTTTCGTTGCGAGGCGCTTCGCCCAGCAGCGCATCGATGAGCAGCAGATAAGCCGGCGCGCCCTGGCGCACCGTGTCCGGGTCCTCGCTGTTGAGGATCGCCGTGGACAGGTCTGCCGCGAGATCTTCGGTGACCGAGTTAATGACCGTGGTGCAGCCGCCAAGCCACAGCAAGGCACCCGCCAGGGTGCCCGCAAACATTCGCGATTTTTGCAACATCAGACCCGTCTGTCGCCTTCGGTCAAAGCCCGGGCGCCCCCATTTCAGCAGCAGCCGGACTGTCCGGCGCGGTCGTTGGCACGTCCGTTTGCATAGCCGCTGGCGGGCTCCCTTCAGGCAAGGCCCGCGCCGCAATCAGCATGTCCTCGAAGGGCGGTCGCTGCCGATACCCGGGCACCGCAAACTTGCCCTGGATGACGCCGTCGCGATCGACCAGGAACACCCCCGGATGCGGAATGCCGTAGCCCCGGTGTCCGGGCTCGTAGTCTTCGTTGAGCACGCCGTAGGCGATCACGTGCGCGGCATCGACATCCCGCAGCAGCGGATAGGGCAACTCGTTGCCGCTGTGGAAGCCTTCGAGCACTTCCAGGCTGTCATAACTCATCGCCGCAACCTTGACGCCCGCCGCTTCGAACTCCGGTGTCCACTGAGCCAATTGAACCAATTGGCGCTTGCAAAAGGGTCACCAGTCCGCCGACCGCACGAGCATCAGCAGCATGCCGCTGGATCCGGTCAGGTCGGCGACCGTACGCGTCGCCCCGCTCTGGTCCTGGGCGCTGAGCATGGGCAGCACGGTGCCCGTTGCCGGGCCCCACTGCTCGCTGTAGCCCGCGTCATCCGCCTGTGCCGGCAGTGCTGAGCACAGGGCCAGCAGCAGCGCGCTCAGCACGCTAGTTCGGTTCTTCAACTGTAATCTCTCCGAGTGAGGGCGAGGGCTCAGTCGCTGTCGGCGTGACCAGCTCGAGCCCGGAATCATCCAGCACCAGCTGGTCGCTGTGCGCTGCCAATTGCGCGATCAGTCTCCGCAGGTAATCTCCAGGCCGCGCCTGAAAGGCCAGCTCCAGCAACTTGGCGCTGCGCAGGGCCTGGATCTTTCTGCGCCTCTTGACCGCAGCCGCGGCCTGCTCCCGGGCGCGGTGCAGCGGCTCGCTACGGGCGTCGAGGGTCTCCAGCCGCTGCTGAAACAACGCCAGATCCCGTCGCCTGCGAAAGTTTCGATCCAGACGCTGCAGATACCACAGCTGCCGGCCCTGCCCTTCAGACAGCACCGGGCGCAAAAGTTCCAGTTGAGCAACCACCCGCGCGGTGCGCCGGGCCAGTTCCGTCAAGACGGACGGCTGCGCCCGCTTCGCCGGATCGTGGCCGCGAGCCGCGCGCCGCAGCTTGCGGTAGGAGCGCTTGAGCGCCGCATGGACTGCCGCTTCATGGCGCGTCAGGGGCAGATCCTCGGCGGTCAGCAGATCGACCGCGCTCTGCCAGTCTGCGGCATCTGCCGCGAGCAGCGCTTGCAGGCGATCGCGGTCACCGGCGCTCATCGTGCGCACACTCGACCGCACGGGCCACTGGTCCAGCACCGCCCGCAGGGCAGCGCGCTGATCCGGCGCCTCGGTCTGGTCGAGCAGCTCCTTGGCAGCGCGGCCGGTCGCAGAACCGCCGGGCAGCAGATCGAGAATTCGCCGGTAGCGCTTGACCCCGGCAACGGCCAACGCGTCCGCCGGGCCGTCGCGCAGCAGCGACCACAGGCCCTCAAGGCGCGTCATAGAATCCTGCAGCGCCTGCAGCTCAGCCCCGGACAGCATGCCGTCCCGCCACTGCGCGCGGGCATCCAGCTCCGGGCGGGCGGAAATGAAACGCAGGCAGCGGCTGTTCAGCACCAGCGCGTCGCCGACGATGAGGTCAGTCAGGCTGAGGGTTTTCAGGCGCAGCGGCTGCGCGGCGCGCGAGCTCGTCGGATTCATGGGGGCGGCGCTTTGCGGTCGGTTTCCTAACGTACCCTAAGGTACCATTTTTCCGCTTTCTTTGATTCGCCACCCACGCTGGAACCGCCATGTCATCCCCTGCCCCGTCCGCCAACGTCCTGCTCAGCACCACGACCGATGGCGTCACCGAAGTCACTCTGAATCGCCCGGAGGCCCTGAACGCGTTGTCCACGCCCCTGCGCAACGCGCTGATCGAGGAGTTCCGGCGGCTGGCGAGCGATGCCCAGACTCAGGTCATCATCCTGACCGGGGCCGGGCGCGCCTTTACCGTCGGCCTCGACCTCAAAGAGCTCGGCGGCGAGCACCGTGCTGCAGTGCCCCCGCTGCGCGACAATCTGCTGGAGGTGCTGGCCGCAGTGCCCCAGCCGATCATCGGCGCGATCAACGGCTATGCCATCACCGGCGGTTTCGAGCTGGCGTTGATGTGCGACTTCCTGATCGCAGCGCCAGAAGCCCAGTTCGCCGACACCCATGCTCGGGTCGGCGTGGTCCCGGGCTGGGGCCTGTCCCAGCGCCTGCCGCGCCTGATCGGCATCAACCGGGCGAAGGAGCTGTCGCTGACTGGCAACTACCTCGACGCGGTTACTGCCGAGCGCTGGGGCCTGGTGAATCGGGTGGTGGCAGCCGACGCCCTGCTGCCAACGTGCCGCGCGCTGGCAGCGGACATCGTCAGCACCGATCCGGCAACCCGCACGGAAATCCGCCGGATCATGAACGCCGGCTGGGAACGGGACCTGGCCAGCGGCCTGGCGCTGGAATACGAGGCCTCGACGCGCCACGGGCGCAGCCGGCGTCCCGAGGACCAGGTCGCCGCCCGGCGCTCGGCCATCCAGGCGCGCGGGCGCGATCAGTCCGCGAGCGACTGAGCGCGGCAGGCAGCGCCAAGCAGTCCCGGATGGGGATCCAGCACCAGGTACACGGGCACGGCAGCCAGCATCGGCGACAGCGCGCCGCGGGCTTCGAAGCGGCGTCGAAACGGGCTCGCCAGCAGCGCGGGCGCCAGCCGCGGCGCGATGCCGCCGGCGATGTACACGCCCCCCAGGGCGCAGGTCGACAGCGCAAAATTGCCGGCTGCCGCCCCGAGCCAGCTCAGGAACAGCTCGACGGTCTGGTGACACAAGGGATTACGGGCCGCTTCGGCCTGCGCAGTGATCCAGTCCGGGGTCAGCGTCGCCGGCAATGCCTGCTCGCCCCAGATCTGGGCCAGACACTGGTACAGCCGCACCAGCCCCGGGCCGCTGAGCACGGTCTCCCAGCAGACGTGATCGAGCGACTCCTGCAGGAGAGCGAGCACCTGCGCCTCGAGGGGGCTGGTTGCCGGCAGATCCGCGTAGCCGCCCTCCGACGGCAGAACCTGCCAGGGACCATCCCGACCGTCATCGGGCGGGATGCACAGCCCCATGCCCAGGCCGCTGCCGGCGCCGAGCACGGCTTTCGGGCCCGCAGCCCCGGCTTCGCCGCCCACGGCGATCAGCTGGCTGAAGCTGGAAACGCCGTGCGCCAGCACGGTGAAATCGTTGAGCACCTCGACCGGCTTCCCGAGGTCCCGGGCCAGCCCTGCCGCGTCCAGCACCAGCGCCCCGTTGGTTAACGCCACACGCCCCGCCTGCACGGGACCTGCCACGCCCAGGGTGCAGCGCTCGACGCTCGCGAGGTCAAAGCGCGCCTGCAGGCGCTGCGCCAGCGCATCGCCGTCCCCGAGCGCCGCCGTGGGCCACAGCTGAATGTCCAGCAGGCTGGGCGCCGAGTCCGAACCCGCCTGGGCCAGGGCGAAGCGCGCGTTGGTGCCGCCGATATCGGCGACCAGAAACTGCCGGGACATCGCTAGCCGGCCCTGGCGTAGCTGCCCAGGAAGGCCAGGGTCCGGTCGAAGGCGCCGTCTTCAACATCCGCAATAGCGCCATTGAAGTGCGTTACCCCCAGATCCCGAAGCCGGTCCAGCGCCGCAGTCAGCACCGCCTCATCGCCGGCGATGGCCACATCCGCCGGCCCCGCCACCCCTTCCCGGTCCAGCATGGCCCGGTAGCTGGGCAGCTGCCCGTAGATCGTCAGGGACTCCGCGATGCGGGCCCGCGCCGCGTCCGGGTTGCCCGTCAGCACCACGGGAAAACCGCCGACGACCCTGGGCGCCGGCCGGCCGGCGCCTTCTGCCGCTGCGCGCAGCCGCGGCACGATGTGATTGCCCATGGTGTTCGGCCCCACCATCCAGGTGTTGGTGCCGTCTGCCATTTCTCCGGCCAGCCTCAGCATGACCGGCCCCAGCCCGGCGATCACGGTCGGTACCGGGTCCGCGCCAGGCACATCGAGCGACACCCCGTGGACGCGATACTGCTCGCCGTCGAAGTGCGCCGTCTCGCCCCGGAGCAGGGGCATGAGTACGGACAGATACTCGCGCATGTGCCGGGCCGGCTTGTCATAGGAGAAACCCAGCATGTCTTCGATCACGACCTTGTGGGACAGGCCGATACCGAGGGTGAAGCGGTTATCCGTGGCAGCTGCGGCTGTCAGCGCCTGCTGCGCCATCGCGGTGGGGTGTCGGGGATAGGTCGGCGTAACCGCCGTGCCGAGGCCAAGACCAGGCACCGCGTGACCGAGGACCGCCAGGGTGGCGATGGCATCGAAGCTGAAAATGTTGGCCAGCCAGAGATCATCGATGCCCGCAGTCCGGGCCTGCTGTGCCCTGCCGATCAGGTCCGCCATGGTGAGCCGTGCGCCGTCCGAGCCGACCATCAATCCGATTCGCATGCTGTTCTCTCCTGTCGCGGTCCCGGCCTCTGGGCCGCGGCCCTGCGCCGCGGCGACCGGCACAGTAACCGATAATTGACCCGCTCTGGGCGAAGCTGCCCGGCCGCGGCATAATCCGCCGCCCCATTCACGAGACCAGCTGGGACACGCACCATGAGCCAGAAAGAAACCATCGCCATCCTGGGCGGCACCGGAGACCTGGGAACGGGCCTCGCGATCCGCTGGTCCAAGGCCGGCCACAACATCGTGATCGGCTCCCGAACCCAGGAGAAGGCTGAGGCCGCGGTCGCCGAGCTGGCCAAGATTTCCCCGGATACGCCGGCGCAGGCCATGGAAAACGGCGCCGCCGCCGCGGCCGGGGACCTGGTGGTGCTGACAGTGCCCGCGGCCCACCAGCTGTCGACGCTGGAAGCGGTCAAAGACAGCCTCAAGGGCAAGATCCTGATCGACGTCACCGTGCCGCTGGTGCCGCCCAAGGTCGGGACGGTGCAGCTGCCGCCAGAAGGCAGCGCCGGCAAGCGCGCCCAGGATCTGCTGGGGGAAGACGTCATGGTCGTGACCGCATTCCAGAACATTGCCGCGCACCTGCTGCAGCAGGACGTCGTGATCGAGTGCGACGTGCTGGTCGCTGGCAACAAGAAAGCCGCCCGGGACCGCGTCATCGAGCTCATCGAAGAGGCCGGCATGAACGGCTGGCACGCCGGGCCGATCGAGAACTCCGCCGCAGCCGAAGCGCTCACTTCGATTCTGATCCAGATCAACCGCAAGCACGACATCTCGCACAGCGGCATCAAGATCGTCGGCCAGGAAGACCACTGACCACTCGCTTCGAAACCTTCGCCGTTCCGGGGCTGCCGCTGGTCGCCCCGGGCGATGATCTGAGCGCGCTGATCCAGCAGGCGCTGGCGAGGGCCCAGGTCAGCCTGGAAGACGGCGACGTGGTTTGCGTCGCGCAAAAGATTGTCTCGAAAGCAGAAGGCCGGCTCATCGATCTGGCAACCGTGACTCCCGGCGAACAGGCGACAGCGCTCGCGCAGCAGACCGACAAGGACCCGCGGCTGGTGCAGCTGATCCTGGACGAGAGCGACGAGGTGCTGCGGCAAAAACCGGGCGTGCTGATCGTTCGCCACCGGCTCGGCATCGTCGGCGCCAACGCTGGCATCGACCAGTCCAACATCGATCACGGCGGCGGCGAAGCGGCGCTGCTGCTGCCGGTGGACCCTGACGCCAGCGCCGCGCAGCTCAGGCAAGCCCTCCTGCAAGCGACCAGCACGCAGGTCGCCGTGGTGATCACCGACAGCCACAACCGCCCCTGGCGGCTGGGCACCGTTGGCACGGCCATCGGCTGTGCCGGCCTGCAATCCCTGGACGACCATCGCGGCGGGGAAGATATGTTCGGCCGGGCGCTGAAGGTCACTCTCATCAACCGCGCTGACGCGATCGCCACCGCAGCGACCCTGGTGATGGGCGAAACCACAGAAGGACTGCCGCTGGCAATCGTGCGCGGGTTCCCGGCCGCTGCCAGCAGCGAGACTCAGCCGGCAACGGCCATCGTCCGGCCGCTGGCGGAAGATCTGTTCCGATAGCGGTATGCTCGTGCCTTCGCGTCCGGGCGTGACCCTATGACCCGCTACATTGCCCTGACCGGCGGCATCGGCGGCGCCAAGCTGGCGCTCGGCCTGTCCCGGGTACTGCCCCCTGATCAGCTTATGCTGGTGGTCAACACTGGCGATGATTTCGAGCACCTGGGCCTGAAGATCAGCCCGGATATCGACACGCTGACCTACACCCTCGCGGGATTGAACAATACCGAGGTTGGCTGGGGCCGGGCCGATGAGACCTGGCAGTTCATGGCAGCCCTGGAAGAACTGGGTGGCGAGACCTGGTTCAACCTGGGCGACAAGGACCTGGCGCTCCACCACCTGCGAACCAAAATGATGCAGGACGGCCTGTCGCTGACAGACGTCACCGGGGCGTTCTGTGAGCAGCTGGGCGTCAAGCAAACGGTAGTGCCAATGACCGACGATCCGGTCTCGACCATGGTCGAGACTCGCGACGGCGAGCTCAGCTTCCAGCATTACTTCGTGCGGGAACGCTGCAAGCCTCGGGTCAAAGGCTTCCGCTTTGCCGGCAGCGAGACAGCACGGCCATCGCCGGAGCTGCTCGACGCCCTGCGCAGCGCCGAGGGCGTCATCATCTGCCCGTCGAATCCCTTCGTCTCCGTCGACCCGATGCTCTCGCTGCCCGGGATGCGAGCAGCCCTGCGGGCCAGCCCGGCCAAGGTCGTCGCGGTGTCGCCGATCGTCGGCGGCAACGCGATCAAGGGCCCCACTGCGAAAATCATGCGGGAACTGGATCTGGCGTCCATGGCCGACGAAGTGGCCGCGCACTACGGCGACCTGCTCGACGGCTACGTGCTCGACGAGCTCGACAAGTTCGTCGTGCAGAACATCGCGGTGCCGACCCGCGTGGCGCAGACGGTCATGCAGACGCTGGACGACCGCATCGCGCTCGCCAAGGAATGCCTGGACTTCATCGAGTGCCTGTAAGCGGCCAGGGCGGCGGGCACTGGGCCCTGATGCCGCTGAAACTGCTCGCAGATGCCAAGCAGCGACTGGCCCCGGCGCTGAACGTGCAGGAACGCCAGGCCCTGGTGCTGGCCATGGCCGCTGACGTACTGGCTGCGCTGACCGGCTGCGAAGCCTTCGACCAGGTGCTGATTGTGTCGCGCAACAAAGAAGCCGACGAGCTCGCAGAACGCTGCGGCGCCGCGGTGTTCGCGGAGCCCGCCGACGCCCACCTGCCCGGCGCCCTGCGCGCCGGCGCGGCGGCAGCCGTTGCCGCGGGCGCGGCCACGGTCAGCATGATTCCCGCCGACGTGCCGGCTGTAACCAGCGCCGAGCTGCTTGCGGCCGCGCGCTCACATTGCGCAATCACCATCGCGCCGGACGCGCGCTGCGAAGGCACGAACCTGCTGATGCTGTCGCCGCCGCAGCTCATCGCGCCAATTTTTGACGGGCGCAGCTTTGCGCCGCACCTGCGAGCCGCCACGGCCGTGCCCGCGCCCACGCAGGTTTTGCGCAGCCCCGGGCTGTCATTGGATATCGACACGCCCGATGACCTGGCAGCGCTGGCAAAGCTGCCGGGCGCGCCGGCCACGCGGCGGGCCCTGGCCGCCATGGGGCGCGGCTAGTCAGCCATGTTGGGTGCGGGTACCGCGGGGCACGAGCCGGTGCCGGGAAATCAGCCAGCGTCCGTTCTCCCGCCGCATCTCAGTCTCGTAAGTTGCCCAGAGCGTCAGAGTCGTGTCCGGCTTGTCGGCCAGATAGTGCAGCGCCTGCACGTCGCTGCGCGTTTGCGCATGATCGCCTTCGATCCGCGCCCACTGCGGTCCCAGCATGTGCTGCGTCGGGCCATAGGCCTTGAGCGCCTGATCAACGTAGCGCACCCAGGCTTCCCGACCGCGGATCGGTTCCGGGCCGAAGTCGACAACTTCCACATCCTCTGCAAAGCAGTCGGCGTAGCGCGCCATGTCGCGCTCATCGACACCGGCCGCGTAGTTCAGCATGACGTCCTGCAGCGCCTGTCGATCCGCCTCCGCCTGGTGTTCTGCCGCCATCTGGTACGGCGCGTTCTCTTCGACATCGCAGAACAGCTCAGCAAAGCGCCAGCCCTGCGCGGTCCGCCGATAGCGTTCGCGATAGCTGCCGATGATTCGCAGGTAAACATCGCCCGGTTCCCGGGTGGCGAGCATGAGCAGCCGCCAATGGCCGGTTGCCGTATCGCCATCGACCTCGATACGGGGGTTGAAGACGTTGTGTGCGCTGCGCACCAGACCGCCGCCGTCCCGCACAGCCTGCATGTACTGCTCGATGGCCGGCCGCCCCTCCGCCCGGGTGATGCCCGCCGCCTCCCAGACTGCATCGTCGGTAAACAGCGGCCCAACGAGTGCTGGATCGTGGTCCGCGTCGCAGGCGGCGCAGTAGTCGGCTTTGAGGACCTTGATGGCCTCAATGTCTTCCAGCCGCTGGATCCGGGCCGCCAGCCCCTGATCGGTGTTTGTGTTGCCCTGCGCCATGACGATCTTCCCCTGCTAATCTGTCGCTCGCAGAGCATAGCAAGGAGATCCCGTGAGCACCGACGCCCCCGCACGCAAGCTGGTCCTGCTCGGATTGGTGGGCCCCAAGAACGAGTCCGCCGTGGCCGCATTCAACGACTGGTACCTGGGCAACCACATCGAAGACACCGCCCGCTGCCCGGCAGTGCGGTCCGCCCGATCCTATCGCGCTGTCAAAGGCTTCCTGGGCGAGCCCCCAGCGCCCTACTACACCGTTTACGAGTTTGAAGGCGACGACGCCGACGCTGCAGAGGCCGCGCTCATGGCCTACCAGCAGGATCCTGATGCCTGGGAACACCGCAAGCCAAGCAACGACTCCATGGCCGTCATGGGCGCGGGCTGGTACGAAGAAGTGCTGGAATTCGGCGAGTGAGCGCGGTCGAGGTACTGGTTGTCACCGGCGGCCACGCGTTCGACGCCACGGCCTTTGACGCCATGCTCAACGGCATCGAAGGGGCCCGGTGCACCTGGGTCGAGCACCCGGCCGCGCACAGCCTGCTGGATCCGGCGCTGTGCCCGGAGGTCCAGGTCATCCTGTTTTACGACATGTGCGGGATTCCCGCCGCCGGCGCCAGCCATGATGGCGGCGATCCGCACGGCCAGCCGCCGCCGGCCTTTGCCGCCGCAGTCGAAGCCCACCTGGCGCGGGGCACCGGGATGCTGTTGCTGAATCACGCGACCGTATCCTGGCCGCACTGGGACCGCTGGCGCGCCCTGTCGGCATCGCCGTTCATGCTCTCCGCGGGCACCCTCGATGGGGTGGCGGTGCCGGGGTCCGGTTACCGGGGCGCCCATGGCCCACTGCCCGATGCGACCGTCGGCCTGTCGCCGGCCAGCGATCACCCGGTGCTGCAGGGCTTGCCAGAGCGCTTCGAAATCACCGACGAGCTGTATCTCAAAACCAGCGCCTTCGAAGCGCGGGTTGCCCCGCTGCTGCGAGCGGACTACGCCTTCGAAGACCGCAATTTCAGCCCGCCACCGCTCGCGAGCGCAGCCGAGCAGGCCAGCTGGACGCACCCGCCAGGCAGCAACCTGCTGGCCTGGGCCAACGCGCTGGAGGCAAGCCCGATCGTGGTTTCGGAGCTGGGGGACGGCCCAGCGGCCTACAGCAATCCGGCCTTCGCCAACTTTGTGGGCAACAGCATTCACTGGCTTGCCAGCGACGCCGGCCGGCAGTGGGCCCAGGCGTTCACAGCGCAGCGGGACTAAGTCGCAGCGGTACATCCTTAGATCAAACCGATCTAGCTTTAGAACTTTTGCCGAGGATAATTGACCCTGACACCGTGCCCTGGGCACGCCGCGACTGGGGCAAATCCTTGAAAGTAAAAGAAATTCTAGAAGCAGCCCGCTCGGGCGCACGGCTGAGCGAGGCTCAGGCTCTGGCGCTGGCAGAGGCCGATGACACCGTATCGCTCGCGGCAGTCGCCGCGGAGCTGCGCGACCGCGGCTTCGCGAATGTCGTCACCTACAGCCGCAAAGTGTTCATCCCGCTGACCCACCTGTGCCGGGACGTTTGCCACTACTGCACCTTCGCCCAGGTGCCGCGCAAGGTACAGGCGCCCTACCTCACCGTCGAGCAGGTGCTCGAGACCGCTCGCCACGGCGCCGAGCTGGGCTGTCAGGAGGCTCTGTTTACCCTGGGCGAGAAGCCGGAGCTGCGCTACAAGGCGGCCCGGGAAGCTCTGGCAGAAATGGGCTTCGAGTCGACCCTGCACTACCTGAAGCACTGCGCCGAGGCGGTCTACCGGGAAACCGGACTGCTGCCTCACCTGAACCCCGGCAACCTGACGCCAGAAGAACTCGAATGGCTGCGGCCGGTCTCGCCGTCCATGGGCATCATGCTGGAGTCCGCAGCGGACCGGCTGTGTGAAAAAGGCATGCCGCACTACGGCTCCCCGGACAAGGTGCCTGCCGTGCGCCTGCAAACGCTGCGCGATGCCGGCGCCGCCCGGGTGCCCTTTACCACCGGCATCCTGATCGGCATCGGCGAGACCCGCGCCGAGCGCATCGACTCGCTGCTGAAGATTCGCGCCGTTCACGAAGAGCACGGGCACATTCAGGAAATCATCATCCAGAATTTCCGCGCCAAGCCCGAAACAAAGATGGCCCAGGCACCGGAACCGGACCTGAACGAGCTGCTCTGGACCCTTGCCGTGGCGCGGCTTGTGTTCGGCGAAACCATGAGCATTCAGGCGCCGCCGAACCTGAGCCCGGGCGTGCTGGAACAGATCGTCGCGGCCGGCATCAACGACTGGGGCGGCGTCTCGCCCGTCACGCCGGATTTCGTGAACCCGGAGGCGCCCTGGCCGCATCTGGAAGACCTGCGCACGGCCACGGCCCAGGCCGGCGGCAAGTTTCTGCAGGAACGGCTCACCATCTACCCGGCCTACGCTCGCGATCTGGACCAGTGGGTCGATCCGGCGCTGCACGATCCGGTACTGGCGCAGATCGATGCCGAGGGCTTTGCGCGGACGGATGCCTGGAGCCCGGGCGAGGTGGAACCGCCCCCCGCCAGCGATCTTGCGGCGCTGCAACGAGTCCCGCGCGCCGTCACCCCGGCGATCGCCGCAGCGCTCGACAAGGCGAGCACAGGCGCCGAGCTCAGCGAGGCAGAGGTCATCACGCTGTTCAGTGCTCGAGGCGATGACTTCAGCGCCGTGGTGCAGGCTGCGGACCGGCTGCGGGCGGCCACCAACGGCGACACGGTCAGCTACGTCGTGAACCGCAACATCAACTACACCAACGTCTGCTACTTCAAGTGCCAGTTCTGCGCCTTCAGCAAAGGCAAGCTGTCGGAGAACCTGCGCGGTCGCCCCTACGATCTGTCTCACGAAGAGATTCAGCGGCGCACGGAAGAGGCCTGGTCCCGGGGCGCGACCGAGGTGTGCATGCAAGGTGGCATCCACCCGGAGTACACCGGCGAGACCTACATCGGCATCATCGAGGCCGTGCGCGCTGCGGTGCCAGAGATGCACATTCACGCCTTCTCGCCGCTCGAGGTCTGGCAAGGCGCGGCAACCCTGGAACTGCCGCTCGCCGAGTACCTGACGCGCCTGCAGGAGGCTGGGCTGGACACGCTGCCCGGCACCGCGGCAGAAATTCTGGACGACGAAGTGCGTCAGATCATTTGCCACGACAAGATCAACACCCAGCAGTGGCTGGATGTCATGGAAGCTGCCCACGGGGTCGGCTACCGCACCACCGCCACAATCATGTACGGGCACGTCGAGGGCACCCAGCACTGGGCCCGGCACCTGCTGCGCGTGCGGGCGCTGCAGGCCCGCACCGGAGGCTTCACGGAATTCGTGCCGCTGCCCTTTGTGCACCGCGAAGCGCCCATGTACCTCAAAGGCAAAGCCCGCAAAGGCCCGACGTTCCGAGAGGCCATCCTGATGCACGCCGTCGCGCGGCTGACGCTGCACGGCCAGATCGACAACATTCAGGCCAGCTGGGTGAAGATGGGACACGAGGGCGTGGTGGCTTGCCTGCAGGCGGGCTGCAACGATCTGGGCGGCACGCTCATGAACGAGTCCATCAGCCGCGCCGCCGGCACCCTGCACGGCCAGGAAACGTCGCCGGAACAGATGCTGGCCATGATCGCAGCGGCAAACCGCAAGCCCCGGCAGCGCAACACGCGCTACGGCGATGCCAGCGCTGAGCGCATCGCCGCTGGCCGCGCGGCCGCAGAGCTGACCGAGATCATCAACACGCCGGCGCGCAAGTACGAGCGCAAGCGCAAGGGCCCGCTGCTGCGGCCAGGACTGATCGAAGTAACCGAAGCCCGCTAGCGGAGCACCAGCAGCTGCCAGCCTGCGGCTAGCGGTCGGTTGCCGACTCCAGGGACGGCAGGAAGGCCGGGCGCGGCGCGGGGGGCAAACGCTGCTCCAGCGCAAAAGCCATGGCCAGCAGCGCTGCGTCCTGCTGCGCCGGGGCCGTCAGGGACACCCCGATCGGCAAGCCCATCACCTGCCCGGCGGGCAGAGAAATCGTCGGCCAGCCAGAGATCGCGGCCAGGCTCGCGCTGCCCAGAGAAAAGCGGTCCCCGGCGACGGCATCAATGGGCCACGCGGGCGCGTTCGTCAGGGCGATGATGCCGTCAAAGCGATGGGTCGCCAGCAAGGCCGCCAGCTCGCTGCGCAACCGGTCCCGGCTGCCGGCCAGCACCGCCGCGTAAGCCTGCGCATCGAGGGCGCCCTGCGCCGTGGTCATCTCGAGCAGGTCCTGGCCAAACCAGGGCATGGTCGCCGCCGCGTTGGCCTCGTTAAAGGCCATGATCGCCGCCAGGGTGTCTGGCCCGTCAAAGCGGTCCGGCGCTGCCAGATAGGTCGCCAGGCTGCCATGAAACTCGTGCAACAGGACCGCGAAGGAAGCTTCGTTGATGGCGTTGTCGATCTGGTAAGCCAGCGGGTCGATCAAGATCGCACCGGCGGCCGTCAGCGCCTTGAGCGCGGTGTCGAAAATCTGCTCGAGCCGCGGGTCCTCGCCGGCGCCGTAGTGATCGCGCCAGACGGCGATGCGCTTGCCGGCCAGGGCGTCGAGGGACAGCCCTGCCTCAAGGTCCTGCGCATCAACGGTCATGACGGCGGCCACGCGCGCGGCGTCGCGAACCGATCGCGCGATCGGGCCAGCGATATCGTGGGACGGGGCGATGGGGACGATGCCGTCACCGCTCACGCGGTGCTGCGTTGGCTTGAATCCGACGACGCCGTTCACGCCCGCCGGGCAAACGATGCTGCCGTTGGTTTCCGTACCGATCGCGACGGGCACGATGCCTGCGGCAACCGCCACCGCGCTGCCGCTCGACGAACCGCAGGGGTTGCGGTCCAGCACGTGGGGGTTGCGCGTCTGGCCGGCGACGCTGCTCCAGCCGCTGACGCTGCGCTGGCTGCGGAAGTTGGCCCACTCAGACAGATTGGCCTTGCCAACGATGACTGCGCCAGCAGCCCGCAAGGCCGCGGCGACCTCCGAGTCGTCCAGCGCCCGCCTCGTTGCCAGCGCCAGCGCTCCCGCGTGCGTCGGCAGGTCATCGCCAGTGTCGATATTGGCCTTGAGCAGCAGCGGCACGCCGAACAGCGGCCGCTCCGCAAGCACCGCGTCGACGTCCTGCGATCGCTCATCCAGCGCAGCAGCGATCGCGCCGGCATCGGGGTTCCAGTCAGAAATCGCGTTCAGATCGAAACATTCATCGTCCAGCCGCTGCGCCCGGGCATCCACCGCCGCAACGCGGGCCGCGATACTTTCTGCATCGCGGCGCAGGGCAGCGTTCAGTTCGTCCAGGGAACGGTAATCCGGGCCGGCGCCGGCAAAGGGCGCGGCGCAAAGGGTTGCCGGCGCGCGTTCGACGGCGGTGCAGCTGCCGAGGGCCCACACCGCCGCAGGCAGCAGGCATTGCAGCAAGCGATAGCGGGGCACGGAGCCGCTTAGCCGGGCAGCATCTGGCCGTTGATCTGGCTCAGGCGATTGACCTGATCTTTCAGGCTACGCTCCAGCATGGCCAGCTGCGCATGCAGCGGGTCTTTGAAGCGACGCTTGAGCTCGTCGGTGCGGGCGTTCAATCGCGCCTTCTGCCGCTCGAAAGCCTCCCGTCGAAGCTGGCTCCACTCTTCCAGGCACTGGCGAAAATGCGCCGCCTCTTCTTCGATGATGGCGCGCCACTTTTCGCTGTTGGGGAGTTCCGCCAAGGTCCGCTCCGCGCGGCGCAGCTGGGTCTCCACCTCGGCCTCCCGAATGCGAATCGCGTCTACGGTCTTCAGGTCTGAGCTGAGGCCGACAAAGGAACAGGCTTTGATCAGCCACTTGGTCGGATCAAACTGCCACCACTTGACCCCGTTACGGTAGTCGCGCTGAAAGCGGTGGTGGTAGTTATGGTAGCCCTCGCCGTAGGTAAAGAGCGCGAGAATGGTGTTGTCCCGAGCGCTGTTGTCTTCCGTGTACGGTCGTTTGCCCCAGAAGTGCGCGAGGGAGTTGATGAAGAACGTCGTGTGGTGCGAGAACACCAGACGGGCGACGCCCATCAGCAGCAGGTTCGCGATCCAGTCGCCGGTAAGATAGCCCACGAGCAGCGGCGGCCCGAAGTTCATGATCAGGGTAATCGCGAGGTAGTGCTTGTGCTGCCAGGCCACCACCGGATCCCGCTCCAGGTCCGCTGCGTTGCTGAAATCGTCCTTGCCGGACTCGTAGGACCGCAGCATCCAGCCCAGGTGAGAAAACCACAGGCCGCGGCCCGCGCTGTAAGGGTCGCGGTCGTCGTCATCGACATGGCGATGGTGCCGGCGGTGTCCGGAGGCCCAGACCAGGATGCTGTTCTGTACAGCGGCCGCGCCGAAGAGCGCGTAAAACAGCCGCAGGGGCAAGCTGGCGCGATAGGCGTTGTGCGCCCAGAGGCGGTGGTAGCCACCGGTGATCGACATGCCCGTAAGCGCCGCGAACACCACGAAACCGGTCACGGCAACCGCATCGAAACCGACAGTCAGGGCGTACCAGGGAACACCGATCGCCGCGATGGCGAAGGTCGCAGCGAACAGTATCGTCTGCACCCACAACAGTTCCGGTTGGTTCGCGTCGTCCGTCATGCGCCTGCCTCCGATTCGTGTTCCTAGATTAGACCGCGCCGTGCCGCAAAACCGCGACAAGTCGCCGATTCTCCGGCAACCGCGCGAGCACGATGGTCAATCCACTTGATTTTCTCGGGCCTTAGCATGCGATGCCCAGCGGCTCTCGGCAAGACCTGTTGAGTCGGCGATGGCCCGCTGACGCCCTCGGCCGCGGCTACGGTTTGCGCTGCCAGCGCTCGACAAAGATCCAGGCCCCGCTGGCTGTTCTGGCGAGCGTCTTCTTGCCCGCGAGCGCCTCGACCTTGGTTCTCTCAAGGCCATGGGCCGCTGCAATGCGTTCGTACTCCGCCCGCCGCTTGGCATTGACCTCGGTCACCACCGCCATGGCATCGGCGGCAATGGTTTCCTGCACGGCGCCCAGGTAGCCGTCCGCCCGCTCGCCGACAACGCCCGCTGCCTTGAGGGCCTCCAGCGTATCCGCCTGGGCGGCTGCAGACGCCAGGGCCAGCAGCGCTGCAAGGATCAGGCTCGCCCATCGATTGTGCTTGCTGCTGCGCATGGCCAGCCTCCTAGAACAGTTCCGAGTTGTCGGCGAACAGATCATCCAGGTCCTGATCCACTTTGACGAGAATCTCGTGCTTGATGTTGACGTTCAGGTTGATCGTGATTGGCTCATCGGTCGCGACCTTTACCGTCGGCGTGCAGCCGCTCGTTCCCAGACACAGCAGCACCGCGGCAAGCACGCCGGGCACTGGCAAGGGGCAGCGGAAATCGAGCATGTCAGAGACTCTCTGCGGCAATGCACGGACCATAGCAGTGTCGTCCTGGCCAGGCGAGTTAGCGGTTCAGGCGCTGTTCAACCCGGTCTGTCAGCACTCGATCGGCGCGCAGGGACTGCAGCAGCAGCGGTATGTTGTTGGTCAGGTTCAGGTTGTACTGAATGGCCCGGCCTCGCTCCACCGCGGGGTTGGAACCCCGCAGGGACAGCGCCAGTGCCAGCTCGCCCGACGGCGCGTAGCTGACGTCGCCGGACAGGGCGCTGTAGCGAAAGTCCGTGAGCGCCCGGAGCGCGAAATCGAGCCCGGGCTGGCCAGTACTTTGAGCCAGGCTGTCGGTCAGCGCGATGGTGCCGCCTGGCGGTCGCGCCGCGATCTGCCCGCCGCTGATCGCAAGCGCCCCGTCCCGCACCGAAACGGGCAATCGACCGTCCAGGACACCAGTGCCGCGAACGTCCTCTCCCTCCAGGGCCAGCAGTTCTGCCAGAGCAAGCCCCTGCAGGTCGAGCACAAAGTCGGCATCCAGGGGCTCCACGGCCAGCTCGAACGGCGCGCTGGCCACGGTCCCCCCAAAGGCGGCGATGCGGCCAGCGCCGACCGCCAGCCGGGTACCGGTCGCGTCCCCGGCAAGGCGCAGCGGCAGGGCAGCCAGGGTCAAAGAAAAGCCGGGATCGAGCCGTGCAAGGGTCAGGGGCGCATCGCCGGGCGTCGCCAGCTCGAAGACAGCGTCGTCGCCAGCGCCAGCCCAGCGCAGCTCAAGCCCGCTGAACGGGCTGGTATCGAGCTGGCCGGCGCCGCCGGCCAAGGACCCTTCGAGCGTCCACCGGGCCTGCTCGGCAAGGGTCAGGGCGAAGACGCCGCGCAGCAGTCCCGCATCCAGCTCAACGGGGTGCGGCCAGCGCCGGAAGAGCCCCGCAAAGAAAGGGCGCTGCACCGGATGCTCGAAGGGCGCGGTCAGCTGCACGCGCCCGCTGCCAAGGTCCGCCGAACCCGAGACGGGCACTCGCAGCGGCCCGGTTTCAGCGTGGCCGGAAAAGGTCGCCGTCCCGGGCGACAGAGTCACGGTAGCCTGGGCGCTGACCGGCTTGAGGGCCAAGGGTGGATCCAGGGCCCGCAGCGCCTCCAGGTCCACGACCAGGTTGCTGACTGCGGCCGCTACCTGCGCCGTCACGCCATCGGCAGCCCAGTTGAGGCTGCCCTGGTAGGACAGATCCCCGCCCAGCAGGTCGGAGGACGGTTTCGATACCAGCCCCAGCCGGGACAACAGGCGCGCCGGCACCGGGTAAGCGTGGGCAAAGCGCAACTCGCCGCGCGCTCCGTCCGCGGCCGCGGCGATCGATACAGGCAGTCGCGCGTCGCCGAGATCAAGCTGCAGCTCCCCAGACAGCTCGCCCGTTTGCAGGCGGCGCAGATCAACGCCCACCGCCCCGGACGGCGCAAAACCGCGTATCCGTCCGGCCAGCAACGCGCTACCGGTGACCGCGGCGGAGGTCCCGCTAGCCTCCGTCAGGGTGAGCTGCAGAGCATCGTGGCTGCCCGTGAGATCGCAGCGCGGTCCGGCGCCAAGGGCCCAGCCGCGAGCATCGATCACCACGGGCCAGGGCCCCGTCAGCGAGCACCGCAGGTCGATTGCGCCTGCGGCATCGCTCGTGGCAACACCTTCGGCAACACCTTGGGCAGCGCCTGCCCCGACCGCCGACGCTGTCAGCGTATCGACCGTCAGCTGCAGCGTGCCGGCGTCGAAGGCCGCAACGCCGGCAAGGGCCGACACCTGCAGTTCCGGCAGCCGCAACGCCAGATCAAAATCGCCGCTGCCGACAAGGTCGCCGGGGCCGAAGGCGGCCGGCAAAGGCCAGGGCAGCCGGGCCCGCAGCGCCACCCGCCCCCGAGCCAGCTGCGCAGGCACTGGCGCCGGGCTGCCCAGCAACGCATCGAGCAACCGCGACTCCGCCTCGTCGAGGATGATCCGCGCTGACAGGTCGAGCGCCGAACTTCCCAAGCGCGTCGACAGACGCACCGTTTCTGTCCCGTCAGGACCGGCCAGGGCCAGGCGGAGCGCCTCGCCGGCCTGGTAGCGCAGCGTCAGATCGAGCGGCGGTCCGGTCCCTGCCCCGGCGTTGCGCCCGCTGCCAATGCCGGCAAGAGGCAGCAATCCGTGCCAGGCCAGCGCCGCCGTCAGGCGTTGCGGAGACTGCTGCAGCTGGCCGGTCGCCCAGACCCCGGCGGCCGGCAGCTGCAGGGACAGCCGGGCGACCCGCAGCGCCTGCCAGGGCAAGCGCTGCAGCCAGGCTTCGGGTTCGAGGGTCGCCGGCAACTGTTCAAGGTGCAGCCCGCCGTCACTGGGGCCAGCCGCCGCGGCCAGCCGGGTGTAGGACAGGGAACCGACGTCGATCGCATCAAGTCGTCCGCGCCACAGCAGCGCTGGCCGGTAGCCCAACCGCAGCTGTTCCAGGCCCACAGCCTGCTCTGCGTTGCCAATCAGCAGGCGCGGGATCTGCCAGCCGGAAAGTCCAGGGCGAGCGACGGCAATCGACAGGAGCTGATAGCCCCGCGGGGCCAGCAGGGCATCCAGCGCCGGAGGCAGCCACAAGGGCAGCAGGGACCAGGCGCCGGCGAGCAGCAGAGCGGGAGCCAGACACAGGGCCCCGAGCCATCGACCAAGGCGCCGTCCCGAGCGACGACCGGCGACGGTCATCGTGCTTGCAGAGAGTTCTGGGGCGAGCAACGCAGGGTTCCGGCGCGATGGCGACGGCCGCTACCGTACACCACCGCGCCGAAGAGGCATCCCGAGCTCAGGCGCCGAGGGCTCGCGCGCGCTCCAGCCGAACCGCCAGCACCAGCGGCAGGACAATCGCGAGCGCGATCAGCAAGCTTGCCAGCGCCAGCAGGACCAGCGTCGTGCGCATGCCCCACAGGTCAAAGGCGTAGCCCACGAAAGGGCCGGTAAGCGCGAAGGCCCCGCGAAAACCAAAGCTTGCCAGCGAGTTCGCCGTCGCCCGGATCTCGCTGGGCACGCGCTGGTTGAACGCGTCCCGCAGAGTCACCAGGCCCAGGCCGCGCGCAACAAAGAAGCTCACGCTGACAGCAACGCCGCCGACCACGCCAAGCTGGTCCATCAGCAGGTAGCCCAGGACCGGCGCAACCGCTATCAGGGTCAGCAACACGCCAACGCCCAGCCGTTCTTCGACCACGTGTGCGAAGCGCCCAGCCAGAGCGGTGACCAGCGCCAGGCCGCCCCACAGGTAGCCGAAGTGCGCCAGGTCC
This sequence comes from uncultured Pseudomonadales bacterium, assembly GCA_964640725.1. Classification (GTDB taxonomy): domain Bacteria; phylum Pseudomonadota; class Gammaproteobacteria; order Pseudomonadales; family Azotimanducaceae; genus CALHVX01. The sequence continues at coordinate 128,029 of CAZXIJ010000001.1, forward strand.
ACGCCCTGCTCAGACCACAGCTTTTGCAGCAGCCAGACCGCGTTGAAGGTAGTCAGGGACCAGACCGACAGCGCCAGGAAACACAGCCGCAGCACGGCGCTGTGGTGCCAGATCGCGCGCCAGATCGCGGCCAGCTGGCGCAGATGCTCGGCGCCGCGCACCGCCCCCTGGGGCCTTGCGAGACGTTCGACGGGCGGCTCGACCAGCAACACCGACAGCAGCAGCGGCAGCCAGCCAATCACCGCCTGCACCAGCAAGGCAACGTCGACGGCAACGAAGATCAGCAGCGCGCTGAGGGTAATGGCCGCTAACGCTTCAGACAGCGTGCGCGCCGCATACAGCTTGCCGACCACACTTCTTTGCCGCGCCACGCTGCGGCCAGAAGCGAGCTCTGAGTCGTAGACCATCGCGATGTCCGCGCCGGAGACCAGGCTGTGGCTCACGGCCAGGCAGGCCTCGAACAGCGCCAGGCCCCAGAAGCCCTCGGCAAACACCAGCACCGTCGTGCCGACACCGCTGAACAGGCTGCCAACAATGAGCATCTGTCGCCGGCCGAGCAGGTCCGCCAGGTACCCGGAGGGAATTTCCATCACCAGCACCATCACCGCGAACAGCGCCTGCAGAGAGAACACCTCCTGCATGGACAGGCCTTTGCTCTGAAAGAAAGGCACCGCAATGGGCAGAAAAATGAGGAACACCTGAAAAAACGCCAGCCATAGCGTGCGCGTCAGGTTCCGTTGCATTTGGGCTTCAAACTTCATGATCTCCTCTCCTTCGAGAGATCGGTGTATTCATGCCCCCGGAACGAAAAAGCCCCGAAGGCCTGGGGCTCTTCGGGGCTTGTGTATCGCGCAGTTGCGGAACAGAAGTCAGCCGTCGGAGCCTCCCGGCGAGTGCTTGGGTGAGGACCACAGCCCGTGATCCGCAAAGCACCAAACGCCCGCCGGCATGCACTCGCCAAAGATCGCGGCGCACACATGGGCGCCGCGAGCGGAAGCGATGGTTTGGAATGCAGTCACGTTCATGCGTCTGTCAGCGATCCGTCAGAAAAATTTCGATGTCAGTGCAGTTGCCGCCACAAGCGCAGCAAATTCAAGGCGCGCATTCTGCGCCCGGTATGGAGGCAAGTAAAGACGAGGACCGGGAAAAGTGCCAACTGCGTGCCGTCCGCAGCGGCGGATCAGCGGTCAGCGCTTGCCAGACCTCGTCCGGCGATGCAGCGGACGCTCACCCGCCGCAGGCCTGATTGGGATCTTCGGGCCGGCGACCCTTGATCATTGTGCGCAGCCGGTCCATCAGCGTTTCGAACTTCAGGTCGGTAAACTCGCCGGCATCCAGCCACAGCCCGTCGCAATTTGGACAGGATTCGTACCAGATGTGCGCCTGCCGTTCGTCGGTGCGCTTGCACATGGTCGTGCCGCACTCCGGGCAGGCGACATCGTCCAGCCGATCGAGCACCCGGCCGACCTTGGGATCACCGGTATCGAGCACGGCCTCGCTCATGCGGGCCTGCTTCATGGCCATCAGCATGTCCGGCTTCAGAAACAGCCCACTGCATTCGTTGCAGCGATGAATCACGATTTCGTCGCCGAAGGATTGAGGCTCCAGGACGCCCTGGCATTTGGCACAGTTCATGTTCGTTTCCGATCATTGGGGCCGGCACGACCATACGCACCGACTCGATATTGCGGGTCCCCGGCGCAGGCGGCCGACGAGCATAGCCTCAGGTCGTTAAAGCCTGACGCAACATGGCCCGGTAGCCAGGCTGAACCTCCATGCGCGGTCCGAGCCCCTGCCCCAGCAGCTGCTGGTGCATCTCTGACAGCCGGTAGCAGGGCGCGTTCACTACCAGATGGTGTTCCAAATGATAGTTGACGAAATAGGGCGCAATAAACGCGCGCTCCAGCCAGTTCGCCTGCGTCGTTCGCGTGTTGCGCAGGCGGTCATCGTTGTCCGGCACGGCCCCGTGTTCGCCAATGTTGCGCAGCCGGGTCACCAGCCGGTTCCAGGTCAGCGCCGGCACCCACCACAGCAAGAAGTACAGGGCCCAATGCCCGCTCGCGGCAAAACCGGCAAACAGCACCAGGTTAATCAGCAGGTTGGGTCCCAGCCGCTCCAGGCCCACTGCAACGCCATCCGCAAAGGACCGGCGAATGATCTGGGCGTACTGCTTGTAGCCCGTCTGCCCGGTCAGATCTCGCAGTACCTTGCGCCGGAAGCTCGACCCGGAAATGGGAAAGGGCGCAGACAAGTGCAGATCAGGGTCTTCCGCCTGCTGGGTGTGTCGATGGTGCTTGAGGTGATAGCGCCGGTAACTGTCGATACCGCCGCCCAGCAACGGCCGGCTGAGCAGCCATTCGCTGACCCAGTCGTTCAGGCGCCGGTCGGCAAACAGGGCACCGTGGGCGCCGTCGTGAGACAGCACGGCCAGACCCAGCTGCCGCGTGCCGATCAGCGCAATGCCCAGCAGGATCGAAACCGGATGCGTCCACCAGGCGACCGCGACCCAGATCCCGACAATCACCAGCCAGCAATGTGCCACGAGCCACCAGGCCCGGGCATCGGAAACCCGCCGATAGGCCTTTAGTTCCGCCTCGCTGAAGAAATCGCCAGGGCGCTGGTCAGTCGCCGTACTCATGGGGCAGATGGTAACACCGGGGACCCGCTATACTGGGCGGATGAGCGAAATCAGCAAGTTACGTTACCCAATCGACACTCATCCAGAGCCCGGCACGACCCGGGAGCTCGCGCCCGGCGTGCGCTGGCTGACCATGCCCATGGGCGGGTCCCTGAACCACATCAACCTCTACCTGCTGGAGGACGATACCGGCTGGTGGATTGTGGACACCGGGCTGAACCTGCCAGACACCCAGGGGCACTGGGAGACCATTGTCGAGCACGAGCTGGGCGGCAAACCGGTCATCGCCGTGCTGTGCACCCATTTCCACCCGGACCACATCGGCCAGGCCCGCTACCTGACGGACCGCTTCCAGTGCCCGCTGTACATGACCCACGCGGAGTACTACCAGGCCCGGGCATTCTTCGGCTCTGGCCCAGGCAGCGGTTCCGATAGCCGCACCGGTTGGGCCAGCCGCAAGTTCTACCGGGAAGCGGGCATGTCCGATGCCTTCCTGGACGAGCTCAAACGCCAGTGGGCGTCCCGCAGCGCCGACGCGATGGTGATGCCCAGCATGCCGGACGGCTACACACGGCTGCGCGACGGCATGACCCTGACCATCGGCGGCCGGGAGTGGCGCATTGTGGTCGGCTCCGGGCACTCCCCGGAGCACGCCTGCCTGCTGTGCCCGGAGCTGAAGGTGCTGCTGTCCGGCGACCAGATCTTGCCCATCATCACCAGCAACGTCAGCGTTCATGCGAGCGAGCCCAACGCCAACCCCATGAAGGACTGGATGGAGTCCCACGACCGGCTGCTGGACCTGCCCGAAGACCTGTTCGTGCTGCCAGCACACAACCTGCCGTTTTACGGCGTGCGCAGCCGGCTCCGGGACCTGATCGCGCATCACGAAGACCGCATGCTGGCCATCGAAGAGGCCTGCACCACACCGCAAACGTCCAAAGACCTGCTGCCGGTGCTGTTCAACCGCAAGCTGGACCCGCGCCAGATGATGATGGCGCTCGGCGAAGCCATTGCGCACGTTCATCTGCTGCTGCATCGCAATCGCCTGGACCGCACGATGCACGAGGACGGCGCCTGGCGCTTTACGGCCATCGCCCCCGATCTGGCCCGGCGCGCGCACCCGGACGCTCACGACGCGCCGAGCAGCGGCCCGATGCTGGTGTAGTGGCCGACGACTTGCCCCAAAAAATCCGCCGCACCAGTTACCGCACGCTTGTCTGGGCACGGGATCGGGTGCCGCCGGGTGTCCGCAGCCTCCTGGGCGTGCTGCTGTGCATTGGCGGCGTGCTGGGCTTTCTGCCGGTGCTGGGATTCTGGATGCTGCCTCTGGGCCTGGGCTTTATCGCCATGGACGTGCCCGGGCTGCGCAGCCGCCTGAACGTGCGCATCGACAATCTGAAAGCGCGGATCGAGCGCTACGACGCCGAGCAGTCGAGCCAGTAACCGCCGCCTTCGTGGTGTTTGACGTGCCCGGCCGTCGGCGTCGCGAAGTGCGTCCCGATAATCAGCACGTCGCTGTCGACGTACTGCCGCAGCAGCGATTCCCGGGTCGCCCGGCCCTGACCCTGATCGAAGTCAGCGCTGCTGCACCAGTCCGTGCGCGTCATCTGGCAGGGGTGATGGATGCAGTCCCCGGTAATCAGCGCCTCGGCGCCGTCTGACTCGATATGGACACTGACGTGGCCGGGGGTGTGTCCGGGGGTTGGCTCCAGCCGCACCTCGTCGCAAACCTGATGGGTCTCCGTGACCAGATCGACCAGCCCGGCATCGACCACAGGCCGCACGGAATCGGCAATCACCGGCCCGTATACCGCCTCGTCTTCGGCGGCGTCCCAGTAGCGCCACTCGGTCTCGGCAAAGAGGTATCGAGCCTGCTCGAAGGTCGGCTGCCAGGCACCGTCGACCAGCATGGTGTTCCAGCCTACGTGGTCGACGTGCAAGTGCGTGCACAGCACCGTGTCGATGGTTTCCCGGGCATAGCCGAGCCCCTCGATATCGCTCAGGAAAGCCGTCTGCAGCTGGCTCCAGGCGGGAATGTTGCGTTCCTTGTCGTTGCCGATGCAGGTGTCGACCATGATACGGCGGCTGCCGGTGTCGATGATCAAGGCATGCACGCTCATGATCAGCTTGCCGTCGGGCGTCATGAAATGCGGCGCCATCCAGGACAGGGGCGCGCAGGCCTCAGGCGTGGCGTCCGGCAGGATGAAGCGGCTGCCGCCCGCCATCTCCATCTCCACCACCCGGGTCACTTTGACAGATCCGATCTGCCAGCTTTGGCTATAGCCAGATGCAACGGTCATGACGCCCTCCCCCAAGGTTGCGCCCGATGATACGCAACGTCCTGCCGCACGCGCCAGCGACGCTTCGCCTTGCTGGCAGGCGGGCCCATCGCTAAGGTCTCGCGGCAGATCACAGACAGCCGAGGACGCCGATGGGAATTCGCGACATCGTCAGCACATTGAGCAACGTGCCGACGTTGCTGAAGCTCAAAAAAGCCATGAAGCCCCGGCCACTGACCGACCGCGACAGCCTCGGGGCCCGGCTCGAGCACAACGCCCAGCATTTCGGCGATCGGCCCGCCATCCTCTGTGAGGGCCGGACCGTGACCTGGGGCGAGCTGAACGGCGAAGCCAATCAGCTCGCACGCGCCCTCGAGGCGGAGGGCGTGCAAGCCGGCGACACAGTCAGCATCATCATGGAGAACCGGATCGAGTTCCTGGCCACGGTGTTCGCGCTGAACAAGCTGGGCGCGATCGGCGCGCTGATCAACACCAACCTGATCGGGCGGCCCCTGACACACTGCATCGAAACGACCCAATCCAAAAAATGCATCGTCGGCGCCGAGCGGCAAGATGCCGTGGCTGACGTGCTTGGCGATCTGTCGCTGCAGGAAGGCCAGGACTTCCTGTTCATGGCGGACACGGGCCCCACGAATTGTCCGAACTGGGCCCGGGACCTGAACGGGCTGAGCGAGACGCAGGACGCCGGCAACGTGGCGACGACCGGGGCCCAGACGCTGGGCAACAACGCGCTGTACATCTTTACCTCTGGCACCACGGGCCTGCCCAAGGCAGCGGTGCTGAGCAATCGTCGCTATCTGGGCAGCGGCGCGCTGGCTCAGATCGCCGGCCTGCGCTGCACGGAACAAGATCGTATCTATCTGTGCCTGCCGCTCTACCACGGCACCGGACTGATCATCGGAGTCGGCGCTGCGCTGCACAGCGGCGCCAGCATGTTTGTGCGCCGGCGCTTTTCCGCCAGCAATTTCCTGAGCGACGTGCGCGATCATCACTGCACCGCGCTGATCTACATAGGCGAGCTTTGTCGCTACCTGTGCAATACCCCCAGCACCGGCGGCAACGATGCCGACAACCCGCTGCGGGCGGCCATGGGCAACGGTTTGCGGCCAGACATCTGGCACGAATTCAAAAATCGCTACGGCATCGAGCGCATCAGCGAGTTTTACGGTTCCAGTGAAGGCAATGTGTCCTTTGCCAATTTGATGAACAAAGACCAGACCATGGGCATGACGGCGAACAGCATCGCCCTGGTGCGCTACGACGTCGATGCCGAAGAAATCGTGCGTGACGCCAACGGCCGGGCGATCGAGGTCGAGGCCGGCGAGCCCGGCCTGTTGCTTGGGGAAATCACCCCGCAGTCAACCTTCGAGGGCTACACAGACCAGGCCGCGACGGAAAAGAAGATCGTGCGCAACCTGCGCAAAGACGGCGATGCCTGGTTCGACACCGGCGACCTGATTCGCGAGATCGACGTCGGCTTCAACCTGGGCTATCCGCACTACCAGTTTGTTGACCGCCTGGGCGACACCTTCCGCTGGAAGTCCGAAAACGTCTCCACGAACGAGGTGGGCGAGATCATCAACAGTCACCCCCAGGTACAGTTCAGCAACGTTTACGGCGTCGAGGTGCCTAAGGCCGACGGCCGCGCCGGCATGGCCGCGCTGGCCCTGAACATCGGCGTCGAGGCACTGGATCTGGCGGACTTCAGCCGCTACGTGCAAGCAGAACTGCCGGCCTACGCGGTTCCGGTGTTCCTGCGCGTGCAGCAGGAGGTCGACGTGACCGGCACGTTCAAGATGGTGAAAGGCGATCTGCGCAAGAGCGGCTACGACCTGGCACAGGTCACCGATCCGCTGTACGTCATGATGCCGGGCGCCGAGCGCTACGAGCCACTGACCGCAGCGCTGGCCGAACGCATCGCCAGCGGCGATGCACGCTTTTGATGCACGCTTTGCAAGCACGCCGGGCCGGAGAGACAGGCGACGCTCTGCGATATCTCGGTTATCGTAAGCCTCATCCTGAGCAACCGGCAGCAACTGCACCATGGCGAAACTCAACATCAACGGCGCTACCCGGGAACTGACTTTTGATCCAGGCACGCCGCTGCTGTGGGTGCTGCGCGAACAGGCTGGTCTGACCGGTACCAAGTACGGCTGCGGCATCGCCCAGTGCGGCGCCTGCACGGTGCACGTTGACGGCCAGGCCGTCCGCGCCTGCGTTTATCCGGCCGACGCAGTGCAGCCCAGCCAGAAGATCGTCACCATCGAAGGGTTATCGGAAGACGGCAATCACCCGGTTCAGCAAGCGTGGTCGGAACTCGATGTTCCGCAGTGCGGCTACTGCCAGGCCGGCATGATCATGGCGGCCTCGGCGCTGCTGGCGAGCAACCCGAACCCCAGCGACGCCGACATCGACTCTGGCATCACCAACATCTGCCGCTGCGGCACACTGCAGCGGGTCCGCAAGGGCATTCATCGCGCAGCGGAACTCGGCACGGAGGTCAGCTAGCCATGACGACAACGCATCACGCAAAAACAGTAAAGATCAGCCGCCGCCGCTTCGTGTTCGGCACTGCCCAGGCCGCTGGGGGCCTTGCCATTGGCATGAGCCTGGGCGGCTGCGCCGCTGACGGCACCGCCCTCGACGCCAACACGGCCCTGACCGGTGACCCCAGCGAGGTCACGGCCTGGGCACTCATTCACCCGGACGATCGAGTGGTGATCCGTATTGCGCGTTCCGAAATGGGCCAGGGCACGCTCACAGGCCTTGCCCAGCTGGTCGCCGAAGAGCTGGAGTGCGACTGGTCGAAGGTCGAGACGGAATATCCGACCCCGGGGGAAAACCTGGCCCGGGACCGGGTCTGGGGCAATTTCTCCACCGGCGGCAGCCGCGGCATTCGCGGCAGCCACCAGTATGTGCGGGAGGGCGGTGCCGCCGGCCGCGAGATGCTGATCCGGGCGGCTGCCGAGCGCCTGGGCGTTGATGCCGGCGAGTGCCGGGCCAAAAACAGCGTCGTGACCCACATCCCCAGCGGGCGCAGCGTGCGCTACGGCGCCGTTGCCGCCGCCGCAGCGGCGCTCACACCGCCCGAGGCCGTGACCCTCAAGGACCCGAAGGACTGGCAGCTGATCGGCACGGCGGTGCCGCGGCTGGATACCGCTGACAAGCTCACGGGCAAACAAATCTACGGCGCCGACCTGAACCTGCCCGGCATGGTGAACGCATCGGTCGTGGCCTGCCCGGTCCGGGGCGGGACACTCAAGTCCTACGACGCCGACAAAGTCAAAAACATGCCCGGTGTCCAGGCTGTTGTGCCCCTGGACGACAACGCAGTCGCCGTGGTCGCCGACACCTGGTGGCGTGCCAACCAGGCGATCAAGGCGTTGCCGGTAACCTGGGAAACCGGCGAGGCCGGCAAGGTCGATAGCGCCAGCATCAGCGCGATGCTGGACGAAGGCCTGGACGCCGACGATGCCTTTGTGGGAAACCAGGCGGGCGACGCCGCGGCCGCGCTCGACGCCGCCGCGCAAACCCACGAGGCGACCTACAGCTACCCGTTCCTGCACCACGCCACTATGGAGCCCATGAACGCCACGGCCGTCTGGACCGCTGACCGCTGCGAGGTCTGGTGCCCGACGCAGAACGGCGAAGCGGCTCTGGCCGCCGCGGCTGACGCGGCCGAACTGCCCGTCGAACAGTGTGACGTGCACAAGCTGCACCTGGGCGGCGGCTTTGGCCGGCGCGGCGCCGGCGACTTCGTGCGGCAGGCGGTGCAAATCGCGCGGGCGATGCCCGGCACGCCGGTGAAGCTGCTGTGGTCCCGGGAGGAAGACATGCGGCAAGGCATGTACCACCCGATCACCAAGGCTAAAATCACCGGCGGCATCGATGCGGAGGGCAACCTCACGGCGCTGCACATGCGGATTTCCGGACAGTCCATCCTGGCGGGCCTGCGCCCCTCAGCGCTGCAGGACGGGGCAGATCTGGCGACCTTTCAGGGCTTGCTGCCCATGAGCGATCACAAGATCAGCTACACAATCCCGAACCTGCTGATCGATCACGCCATGCGCAACACCCACCTGCGACCGGGCTTCTGGCGCGGCGTCAACGTCAACCCGAACGCGATCTACATGGAGTGCTTCCTGGACGAGATGGCGCACACCGCGGGCGTTGATGCGCTGGCCTTTCGCCGCAAGCTCATGGGCGACAACCCGAAAGGGCTGGCCGTGCTCGAAACTGCCGCAGAATCGGGCGGCTGGGGCGAGCCGCTGGCCGAGGATCACGGCCGCGGGCTGGCGCTCTGCTATGCCTTTGGCAGCTATGTTGCTGCCTGCGCGGAAGTATCCGTCGACGCCGACGGCAAGCTGACCATGCACCAGATTGCCGCGGCCACCGACCCGGGTCACGTCGTCAACACCCAGCAGGTCGAGGCCCAGGTTGAAGGCTCCTTCGTGTACGGCCTGTCGGCCCTGCTCTACGGCGAGTGCACCGTCAAGGACGGCCAGGTGGAGCAGGACAATTTCCACACCTATCCATCCATGAAGATCTCCGAGATGCCCCGGGTGACGACCAGGGCCATGCCGTCCGGCGGGTTCTGGGGCGGCGTCGGCGAGCCGACCATTGCGGTTGCGGCACCGGCGGTCCTGAACGCGATCTTTAACGCCACCGGTGTGCGCGTGCGGCAGGTACCCCTCAAAAA
>CAZXIJ010000001.1:137765-170729 GCA_964640725.1 uncultured Pseudomonadales bacterium
CAAGGCCTGAGTCCTTGCAAAAGCCAAGGCCGCAGCGTCTGGTCACCGCTGGCCGAGCCAGCCGGGCGCTCGCAAGGTCTGTGCTGGTGGTGCTGACTGCGGCCGGTCCCCTGGCGTTGGCCGCGCAACCGCTCGCCCCGGCGCGAACCGGCGGCCACAGCGATGACGGTGCAGCCGCCCTCGCCTGCCGAGGCTGTCACGGCACCGCGTCAAAGCTCGGCGACCTTGGCCAATGGGCCCCGGCCGATATTCTGGCCGCCCTGCGCGATTTTCGGAGCGGCGCCCGCGCCGGCACCCTCATGCCGCGTATTGCCAGGGGCTACAGCGACCTCGAGCTGAGCGCCATGGCAACCGCCCTGGGACGCGCTGACGGCAGCCCGCGGGCTGAAGACAACCCGGACGCGCGCTGATGCCGCTGACGCGACGACACTGGCTGGGCGCAAGCGCATGGCTGACCGGCTGCGCGACCGGCGGCGCAGGCTCTCTGGGCAAAGCGCGGATCGCGATCATCGGCGGCGGCTTCGCCGGTGCCAGCTGCGCCGGCACGCTCAAAGCCCTGGATCCCGGTCTCGCCATCACCCTGTTCGAGCCCAGAACGCAGTACACCGCCTGCCCCCTGAGCAACCTCGCGCTGATCGGCGAGCGCCCGCTGTCGGCACAGCAGTTTGGCTACGAGGCTCTGGCGGCGCGCGGGGTGCGCGTGCGACATCAGGCGGTACAGGGGATCGACCCGGCGCGCCGGTCGCTGACCCTCGACGACGGCGCCGAGCACCCCTACGACAAGCTGGTGCTCGCGACCGGCATCGAGATCGACTACCAGGCCTTGCCGGGCTACGACCTGGCAGCGGCGTCGAGCCTGCCGCACGCCTGGCAGGCCGGATCGCAAACCCGGCTGCTCGCGCGCCAGCTGCGCGCCCTGCCGGAAAACGGCGTCGTGGTGATCAGCGTGCCCGCCAACCCTTACCGGTGTCCGCCCGGCCCCTACGAACGGGCCAGCCTGATCGCGCACTATCTGAAACAGGCCAAGCCCCGGGCCAAGCTGCTGGTGCTCGATGCCAAGGACCGCTTTTCCAAACAGCCGCTGTTCGAAGCGGCCTGGGCGCAGCACTATCCGGACCTTTTGGAATGGCACGGGCTCGCTGACGGCGCCGCTGTGACCGCGGTGGATGCCGGCAAGAGCCAGGTCATGACCGAGTTCGAGACCGTGCGCGGTGACGTCATCAACGTCATCCCGCCGCAAACCGCGGGCCGGCTTGCCCGCCAGGCTGGCCTGAGCGATGCCAGCGGCTGGTGCCCCATCGACGTGCCGAGCTTTCGCTCCGCCCTGGTACCCGACGTGTATGTGATCGGCGATGCGGCCATCGCCAACGGCATGCCCAAATCGGCGTTCGCCGCCAACGCTCAGGCCCGGCTGGCCGCGGTGCAGATCCTGCGCGCGCTGGGCGAGCAGCCGCCGCTGGACAGCCCCCTCATCAACACCTGCTACAGCCTGACCACGCCGACCGAAGGCATCTCGGTGGCCGATGTCTATCGCGCCGGGCAAGGCCGCTGGCAGCCCGTCAAGGGCGCCGGCGGCACCAGCCCCATCACGGCGGCACCGGGCGTCCGCGCCCAGGAAGCCCAATACGCCCGGGACTGGTTTGGGCATCTCACCCGCGAAGTGTTCGGCCCCGCATGAACGTGCGGGCTGCGCCAGCGCGCAGGCTCAGCCTGCTGTTTGCGGCCCTGCTGCTGGGCAGCAATCCGATCCTGGGGGCCAAGACCCTGGCCGCGTCCGACGGGGCCGCTTCGCAGGACCGCGGCCGCGCGCTGTTCGCCGACGAAGACACCGGTCACTGCATCCTGTGCCATCAACATCGGCAGGTCCCGGCGGCCTTTCAGGGCAACATCGGTCCCGACCTGACCGCGGTTGGCAGCCGGCTGTCCGCCGCCGCGCTGCGCGCTCGCATCGAGGACCCGACACGGCTCAATCCGGAAACGGTCATGCCCGCTTACTTCCGCGCCAGCGGCCTGCAGCAGGTCGCCCGGGACTACCGGGGCAAAACCATTCTGAGCGCGGCGCAGATCGACGATCTGGTCGCCTTCCTGGCAAACAGCCGACCAGGGGCCAGAGGCACTGCCCCGTGAAGCTCGGGCGACGCACCTGGCTGCGGGCAGCGGGCACCGCCATGGCCTGCACGCTGCTGCCGCTCCCAGCGCGCGCCACGCCTGTCGCCCTTGCCGAGGCCATGGCCGAACGCTACGGCAACCGGCCGCGCCAACAGGGCAAGGTCGCGCTGCAGATACCGGCGCTGGCAGAAAACGGCCACTCGGTCGCGCTGGCAGTCACTGTCGCCAGCCCGATGACGGAGGCCGACCATGTGCAGGTCATCGACATCTGGTCCGAAGCCAACCCGTTGCCGCTGATCGCGCGCTTTACCTTGTCTCCTGACAGCGGTGAGGCCAGTGTCCGTACCCGTGTGCGCCTGGCCGACTCCCAGGTGCTCACCGCCGTCGCCGCGCTGAGCGACGGCAGCCTGTGGCAGGGCACGGCCAAAACCATTGTGACCCTCGCCGCCTGCACGGATTTCCTGATCTGATGGCCGCCAGCGCGTTTGGCCGGGTGCGCCTGGCGGTCCCCAACCCGGTAGCCGCCGGACAGGTGGTGACCATTCGCACGCTGATCGCACACCCTATGGAGAGCGGCTTTCGCCGCGACGCGAAGGGCCAGCGTCTGCCTCGCAACATCATCGAGCGGTTTGAGTGCCGGCTCGACGACGCCCTGGTGTTCCGCGCGGAGCTGCAGCCCGGCATCGCCGCTAACCCGTTCATCGAGTTTCGCCTGCGGGCGACGCGCAGCGGCACGCTGCACTTCCGCTGGCAGGATCAGCACGGCAATCACCACGAGGCGCAACGTGCGCTCGAAGTCACCGGCTGAGCGTTGCCGCAGCTGGCAGCTGTTCATCGCAGCCGCGCTCACGGTGGCGCTGGCCGCTGCCAGCGGGTGCGCGCCGGCCCCCGACGCGAGCGCCGAACCTGCAGCCCCGACCTGGCCTCGACCGGCACCCCGATCCGGCTACGCGTTTCAGCAGGCGGACACGCAGGCCCTGCAGGACGACCCCTTCGCAAACCCTGGGCTGCTGTGGGTCGACCAGGGCGCTGCGCTATGGGCGGACGCAACGCAGGGGCCGTCCTGTGCCAGCTGCCACCGGGCAACGGACCCGGTCCGGCATCCCCTTGCCGACGCAGCCCATCGTTACCCGCGCTTCGACGCACAGCGTCAGCGGCTCATCAACCTGGAGCAACAGATCAACCGCTGTCGCGTCGACCGCCAGGGACGGCCCGCCTATGCCTGGGAGTCCCCGCCGCTGCTGGCGCTCACGACCTACCTGGCCCACCAGGCCCGCGGCAGCGAGGTCACGCTGGCGATCACGCCCGAGACGGCGCCCTTTCTGGCCCTTGGCCGCCAGTACTACTACGAGCGGCGGGGGCAGATGAACCTGGCCTGCCACCACTGCCACGAGCGGAGCGTCGGCGCCATGCTCCGCGGCGATCGGCTCAGCCAGGGCCTGGGCAACGGCTATCCAACCTACCGGCTGCAGTGGCAAACCATCGGCTCGCTGCAACGCCGGCTACGCTTCTGCAACGCGGGGGTGCGGGCGGAGCCCTTTGCCTTCGGGGCGGCGGAGTACGTGAACCTGGAGCTGTATCTGAAATGGCGGGCGCAGGGGCTGACCATCGAGACGCCGGCGGTGCGGCGCTGAGCGAGGCCGGTCGAAGGAAACAAGAGCCCCGCCCGCACTGCTGCGGGCGGGGCGATTCGCTTCGGCGGGACGGGAGGGCGTTGGGAGCTGCCGTCGCGAACCGGTTGCTTGCCAACAACGTGCTCGAACTGCAAACGTCTCGAGCGGGCCAGCAACCTTGGGCGCCATCTTCGCGGCGTCAGTCTGAATGCAAACTGAACCCGCTGCCAACAATTTGAGCCGCGGCTAGCGCGAGCGATTGCGCACCGCTTTCTTGACCAGGCGACGCGATTCCGGGCTCTCGTAAAAGCGATCCCGGGCGGGCAAAACCAGGCTGCGCAGCATCTGGCCGTCAACGCGCTGTTGCTTGTCGACAAGCCCGTTGAGGAACAGTACGTAGGCCGTCAACGCATAGGCTTCATCGTTCGTGAGGGTGCCGGGACTGGTTTGCGGCATGGCCCGGCGAATGTAGTCATAGAGCGTTGTGGCCTGCGGCCAGAAGCGTCCCACCAGCCGCGCGCTTGCAGGCACGGCGTCTCCTGGCCCCAGCGCATCGAACGGCGCACCGGTGCCCTCAGGCCCATGGCAGTGGGCACAGCGTCCGCGGTAGAGCGGCTCGCCCAGCCTCGCCGTCCCCGCGCCTTCAGGCACCGTACCCGCTGGCGCAAGGTCCGTATCCAGTCGGGCGATTTCGTCCGGGCCAAGCACTGCCCCCAGGGCCTCATAGCCAGACGGCCCAGCGTCTGAGTGCACCGCCCCGGACCACAGCAGCCCGCAGCAGAGCAGGCACAGCCAATGCAAAAGCCGGCCTCGGTCGGCGCGGGGCTGCCCGGCAAAGCGACTCACCGCAGCGGATCTGTCATCGCGAAGCGAATCTCGCCGTCGGCGGCGACCGCCCAGCTGCGCACCGCATTGTTGTGATACAGGGTCCCCGGCGTGCGGTTTTGCTGATGCTCGCTGTAGCCGGGCTGCGTGGCCCCGCTACTGTCCGTGGCCCGGCTCATGAGCTGCGCCGGCTGGCCGTGCCAATCCCAACCGAGGCGGAAGCGCCGGGCCGCCCGGGGCAACGCCGGCCCGTCCAACCGTGCCTTGCGCCAACGGCGCCCACCATCCACGGACACCTCGACCTTGCGCACAACGCCGAGGCCGCTCCAGGCCAAGCCGCTGATTTCCTGATAGCCGCGCGCGCTCAACCGCCGCGGGTAGGCAGGATGAGTGATGAGCGACTTGGGCCCCATGGAGAAGGTAAACAGCTCGACCCGGCCGTCGGGGCGGCTGTCGGCGTAGCGCGCGGTCTCTTCTCGAGTCATGAACGGGGCGTCAGAAAACTCCAGCCGCTTGAGCCACTTCACCGACATATTGCCTTCGAAACCCGGGAGCAGGAGGCGCAGCGGGTAGCCCTGAGCCGGCCGCAGGGCCTCACCGTTCTGCCCGAAAACCAGCAGCGCATCGTCCAGCAGCTTGGCCACAGGAATACTGCGTGTCATGGCCGCAGAATCGGCTCCCTCCGCCAGTGCCCAGCGGGCGCTGCCCTTCAGGCCAACGGCCTTGAGGACATCGCGCACGCGCACGCCCGTCCACTCGCTGTGACTGAAAAGCCCGTCGACATCGCCGGGACGCAGTTCGCCGGGAATGCGATCTGCAGGCTGCGTGCTGGCGAACCCGTTGCCCGAGCACTCGATGAAGTGATAGCGCGTCACCGCGGGAAAGCGCGCGAGTGTCGCCAGGTCAAAGCGCTTGGGGGTGTCGACCAGACCGTGGATCGCAAGCTCGTGCTCCGCGGCCGCGAGCGCAGGAATGCCGCCATGGTGGCGCTCGAAATGCAGGTCGCTGGGCGTGATCAGGCCAGTCAGCTCCCCGAGCGGCGTTTGCGACCAGCCCGACAGGGCACGGCCACTGACGATCCGGGCCAGCGCGGCCTCGCCGGCGCGCTCGCCGTTCTCTTTCGGCAATGCCCCTGGCGGCAGAGGACCGGCGCTCGCGCGAGTCCACCCTGCCGCAGCAGCGCTGCCAGCAAGCAGGGATTGCCGTTGGAGCCAGCGTCGGCGATTCATGAGGGCAGGCAGCCGGGACGGTGCCGGGGCCAGAGCATCAGCGCGTTAGAGCGCTTCAACCTGCGTGGCTTCGAGAACGCTGACGTGATGGCCGATCTTCGACAGGTAGCGCTCCGCAGCGCTGATGCGCCGGCTCTTGGGGCCAACGTTGTAGGCCTTGAGGGCGCAGGCTTCGCCGCCGCAGCGTTCCCGGTAGTGCGCGAGTACCTGCACGCCGCAGTAAATATTTTCGGCCGGATCAGACAGGTCCGGATTGCCGCAAAAGCGTCCCCAGTACTCCGGGCGCACCTGCGCCGGGCCGATCGCGCCCACGGAAGATCGCACGCCCTTGCGGAAGGAGCTTTCCGTCAGCACCAGGCTGGCGATCAGTTCCGGGCTGAAGTCATGGCGCTCGGAGGCTTCCAGAATCCACCCGGAGAACTCCTGTGCCGTGCCGGCGCGCACGCCAAAGGCGCGAGACACCTTGGAGGCAAACTGATCGACTTCGGCCCGCCAGGGCTGTACCTGGGTTTGCGCCGGAACGGCAAAGGCGTGCCGGGCATAGCCGCGATCCGTGCTCATGGTGCCAAGCACCAGCGCGAGGCCAAAGCACCCGGAGACCGCTGCGCCCTTGAACAGGGCGAGCAGACGTACGCCCTGAGGCAGCTGGCGCCATCGCTGTCGCAATGTGGTCTCCCTGGCTGTCATCGTCCCGTCGTCGCTCCAGTGTACCGGCTATACCGGCTCGGCTGCATCTTTGCGGACCAGTGCTCAACGGCACCCGGTCAGCGATCACACGAATTGTCCTCGCCCCCGGGGCGGGTCATGTAAGGACTGGTGAGCTTAGCCTAGCAGCTGTGAACTCGCGCACACTGTCACCCGGCAGACAGCCTGCATACCGCGAGAATATCGCCATATTTTGACCGATTTATTGCTCTATGTCGTGAGCCCTTCGATGATGAGCTTGCGATCGTCAGGGCCGAGGTTGGCATAGGCCGCCGCAGTGCGGTCCACCAGGTCGCCGTAGCGCTGCTTGATCTGGCCGGGCACATCCTTCGGCTCGCCGACCACCGCAAAGGCCTGCAGCAGATCGTCCGTGATCAGGGTGCCCATCTCGTCCCAGCGGCCCTGCTTGGAGAGTGTGTTCAGCTCGCCCTGCAGCTCGCCGGCGCCGATGGACTCCAGCACCGGCCGGTAGGCGGGCGTCGAGCCGTAGAACGCGATCTGCTTGCGCGTCGCGACCTTGGCCTGATCGAGGCCCTCTTCCGTGCTGCCCGTGCAGACGAACACCGGATAGGAGATCTGAAAATCCGACCGGGCCTTGCCAGCTTTGGCAAAGCCCTTCTCGAGCGCCGGCAGCGTGGTCTCGCGCAGATACTTCTCGGTCGTGAAGGCATGGATGATCACGCCGTCGGCCACCTCGCCGGCGACCTCGGTCATCATCGGCCCGACCGCTGCCAGGAACACCCGCGGCGCGCCGAACTCGGTGTTGGTGGGCGTGAACATCGGCGTCATCAGCGTGTGGGTGTAGAACTTGCCGGTAAACTCCAGCGGCGCGCCCTCGTGCCAGTTGGCCCAGATCGCGCGCATGGACAGGATGAACTCGCGCATTCGCGCTGCCGGGCTCGACCAGGGCATGCTGAACCGCTTGGTAATGTGGGGCTTGATCTGCGACCCCAATCCCAGGGTGAAGCGCCCTTTGGACGCGGCGTTCAGGTCGTGGCCGATGTTCGCCAGCGTCATGGGCGAGCGTGCGAAGGCAACCGCGATGCTGGTGGCCAGCTCCACCTGCTCAGTGACCTGGGCAGCCAGGAGCAGCGGGAAGAACGGGTCATGGGCCGTTTCTGCGGTCATGATCCCGGTATAGCCCATGGCTTCGATGTCCCGGGCCTCGGCGGCCACGGTGTCCAGATTGCTGCTGACGCCGGTGTCTACTTTCATTGCTGATGCCTTTTTCTCGTTTTGAAACTGGGGGCGCGGGTCGCCGCGCTACTCGCTGTTCGGGGGCGCTGCGGCGACCGGGACGGCACCGTGCAGGAGCCCGTCCACCGGTCCTTTGCCGGCCACAAAGTGGCTGGGCTGCACCGACTGCTCGGTAAACTCCAGCCGGTAAAACACCTCGTTCGGGTGCCGGACGCGCCCGGCCATCGCCGGCTGCAGGCCCAGCAGCTCGGTCAGGATCGCCCGGGATGTGACGCCGTGGGTCACGAGCCCGATGCGCTCTGCGCCGCGCCCCACGAGCTGCGCGAGCAGGGGGCGGATCCGCTCGATCAGATCCGGCGTGCTCTCGCCGCCGGGCGGGCAGTGCTCAAAGGGACGCTGCTGCCTTGACTCCCATTCTCGCGGGTACTGCGTCTTGATCTCGTCAAGGGTCAGGCCCGACCAGTGGCCGCAGTCCCGCTCCATGAGCAGGGCCTCGAAGCTGATCTCGGCGCTCAGGAAAGAGTTGAGCAAAAACGCGGTTTCCCGCGCCCGGCCCGAAGGCGAAACAATGAGCTCGTCAACGCCACCCAAATCGCGCAGGGCGCGACCGCTGGCGATCGACTGCTCCTGCCCGGCGGGGGTCAGCGCCGAGTCAAGATGGCCCTGCATGCGACCTTCGACATTCCACTCAGTCTGCCCGTGGCGAATGATGTAGAGCGTATTCACGATTCCCGGTAGTCCCCAAACTCTGCGTCACGCTTGGAGAGCGCTTTCGTCAGGTTCTCGCGAATCTCTTTGAAGTGCGCCTGCGCCGTGGGCGTGAAGGTCGCGAGCTGCTGCAGCTCCGTGCCGGCGCGAATACCGGCCCGGATACCCATGGCATCCATCTGCCGATGTACGGCCCGCTTGTTGATTTGCTGCACGTCCGTGGGCACCCGGGCCACGCGCTCGGCAATGCCGAGCACCTCGGCTTCCAGCGCTGCAGCCGGGAACGCGCGGTTTGCGAAGCCGCACTCAACGGCCTCGGCGCCGGTCATGGAATCGCCGGTGAGCATCAACTCCATGGCGCGTCGGAGACCAACGATCCAGGGGTAAAACTGGTTGTCTGGCGGCGAGATGGTGCGCACGACCGGGTAGCCGATCTGCGCGTCGTCCGCCACGTAAACCAGATCGCAGGCGGTCGCCAGCTCCGTGCCGCCAGCCAGGCAGTAGCCGTGCACCTGCGCGATGATCGGCTTGGCCATGTCCCACATACTGAAAAAACCGTCCACCACGTGCCGCGGCCAGTTCGACAGACCGCCGGCCGTGTAGTACGGCTGGCCTTTAGCGACGTTGGAAGTCAGATCGTAGCCGGCGGAAAAACAGCTGCCGGCGCCACGCACGATCGTGCAACGCACAGCATCGTCCTGGTCCGCTGCCTGGAGTGCCGCGAACAGCTCCGCGCGCAACTCGTTGGACAACGCGTTGCGCTTGTCGGGCCGGTTCAGAGTGAGCCGGGCAACACCTTCGGCCGGCGAGTCGATCAACACTTTGGCGTCGCTCAAGGCTGCCTCCCGTTACCGCCGCCCCGGGCTAGGCGAAGGAAAAGTTGGCCTTCGTAAAGGCGTTGTAGGTGCGCTCCAGGTCGTTCGCATCGGCCGCCATGGGCGCGATGATGTGCGTGTGCACGCCCCCGGCCGCATCGCTGCGAATGCGTTCCTGAATCTCTGCTTCATTGCCGATGATGGCGATCTCGTCAATCAGCTCATCGGTGAGCGCACCGCTGGTCTTGTCGCGATCCTTGGCTGCCCAGCCTTCCGTAATCGTGCTCGCGGCATCCGGGTGACCGGCCCAGGCAAGGAACTTGTTGTAGACCGGCGTCGCGTAATACGGCGCAAAGGCCGCGCGGAACATGGAACGCCCGCGCTCCTTGTCGTCGGTACACAGCACCATGGCGCGGTTGACCACCTCAATCTGCTGCCAGTCCTTGCCGGCTTTCTCGGCGCCGGCCTTGAGCGCCGTCATCATCTTGGGCAGCGCGCTCTTGGGCCACAGGTTGAAGATCACGCCGTCGCCAATCTCGGCGGCCATCTCGATCATCTTGGGGCGCAGCGCTGCCAGGTAGAGCGGCGGCGGGTTCTCTGCCGGTGCCTGCCGGTAGCCCTTGCTGTACAGGGTGTCGAGATCGGTGAAGTTGCTCTTCTCGCCGGCGAGCATGGCCCGCACCATGATTGCCGTTTCCTTGACGCGGGTGAGCGGCTTGTCGAGGGCAATCCCGTTCCACTGCCCCATGATGGTTTGCGACGAGGAGCCCAGCCCCATCACAAAGCGCCCCGGGAGGACCTGGGCAATCACGTTGGCAGTGGCTGCCAGCACCGCCGGCGTTCGGGTGTACACCGGCGTGACCGCGGTGCCGATGCGGATGCTGTCGGTGTGATGGGCGATGGCCGCGACCTGGGTGAGCGTGTCCGGCGCGCCGGAATCGCTGAACCAGGCATCCGGGAAGCCGTTCTGCTCGGCCCACTGGAGGCGCTCAATGGTTTGGCTGAGCTTGGGGCCCGCTGGCAGCGTGATCGCTACCCGGGGCGTCGGAAGGTTGGTCTCGGTCGCCATGGCAATCCCCGGTATCCGGCAAAAACAGCCGCCAAGGGTGTCACCGAAAGCCCTTGCGAATCAAGCAAGTGCTTGCACCAGTTACGGCCATCCGTAAGCTTGCGCGCCTGACCCGCTGCCGGAAAGACTGTGACCGACCATACCGATGTCGAACTGACCACCGTTCGCGACGCCCACCGATTTGACGAGGGCGCGCTTGCCGCCTATCTGCGCGAGCATGTTGACGGCTTTGAGGGGGACCTGACGGTCCGTCAGTTCGAGGGCGGGCAGTCCAACCCGACCTTCCAGCTGGAGGCCGGCGGGCGGCGTTACGTACTGCGCAAGCAACCCCCGGGCGAGCTGCTGCCGAGCGCCCACCAGGTCGACCGGGAACACCGGGTCATGGCGGCGCTGGCCGACACACCTGTGCCCGTGCCGACCATGCACTGTCTGTGCGAGGACCCGGCCGTGCTGGGCACCAAGTTTTACGTGATGGAAATGATTGAGGGCCGGCTGTTCACGGAAACCCGCATCCCCTCGGAGGCGCCCGCGGACCGGCGCGCGATCTACCTGGATCTGGCCCGGGTGCTCGCAGAACTCCACAAGGTCGACCCGATCGCCGCCGGGCTCGAGACCTTTGGCCGCCCCGGCAACTACTACGAGCGCCAGGTCGGGCGCTGGAGCAAGCAGTATCGGGCCAGCAAGACCGAGCAGATCGACGCCATGGACGTGCTGATGGACTGGCTGCCCAAAAACTTGCCGGCGGACACAGACCCGGTGATCGTTCACGGCGACTATCGCCTGGGCAATACGCTGATCGCGCCAAAGGCGCCGCAGATCGTCGCGGTGCTGGACTGGGAGCTGTCGACCCTGGGCGACGGGCTGGCCGACCTGGGCTACATCTGCCAGGACTATCACGGCGCGAGCTACGAGGACGAAGGGCTGGCCGGCGCCGATCTGGAAGCCCTGGGCATCCCGACGGAGTCGGAACTGGTCGCCGCGTACTGCGAGCACGCCGGGCGCGAAGGGATCGACCACTGGACCTTTTACCTGGTCTACAACATGTTCCGCAGCGCAGCGATCATACAGGGCGTGTACAAGCGCGGACTGGACGGCAACGCCAGCTCCGCAAAGGCATTGGAATACAAAGAAGCCGCGAGGATTCGTTCCGAGCGCGCCGTCGAACTCCTGGAGGAGCGAGGATAGTCATGGATATCAGCAAAGTCAGTATTGGCGATAACCCGCCGGCAGAACTCAACGTCATCATCGAGGTGCCGTTGCGTTCGGACCCGATCAAGTACGAGTTCGAAAAGGACTCCGGCGCCATCTTCGTTGACCGCTTCCTGTACACAACGATGTTTTATCCGTGTAACTACGGCTTCGTGCCGCACACGTTGTCCGATGATGGCGACCCCGTGGACGTGATGGTGTACGGCCGCATGCCCGTACAGCCCGGTGCGGTACTGCCCGTTCGCGTGATCGGCATGTTGGAGCTGGAAGACGAAGCCGGCGGCGACGAGAAAATCCTGGCCGTCCCGGCGCCAAAGATTACGCCGCTGTACGAGAAAGTGAACGACGTCAACGACATCGCCGAAATCGATCTGCAGCGCCTGGCGCACTTTTTCGAGCACTACAAAGATCTGGAACCGGACAAGTGGGTGCGGGTCGGCAACTGGCGCGACGCTGCTTTTGCGCGCACCACCGTGAACGAGGCGATTGAGCGCTACAACAACAGCTGAACAAAGCGTTGAGCAAAGCGCAGCGCGCTTTTCCGCTACCATAGCGGCGCCCGCCCACAGCGAGAGCACGGAGCGCCGCTATGACTGACCTGCACATAGACACTGTCGACCCGGCAACCCTGACTCCCTGGCTGGGCAATCAGTCCTTTGCCGCAGCGCAGGCGCGCTTCGACGCGCAGGGCTATCTGGTGTTCGAAAACGTCCTGAGCGCCCAGGCCGTCGAGGCCGTGCGGGATGCCCTGCGACCCCACCTGAGCCATAGCGGCCGCAACAACTTCGAAGGCTTTCACAGCCAGCGTGTCTACGCGTTGCTGGCCAAGGCACCGGCTGTGTTCAGCGAACTCGTCAGCCACCCGCTGGCGCTGGCCTTTGCCGAGGCCGACCTGGGGCCGAGCTGCCTGCTGTCGGCGTGCCTGGCCATCAACACCGACCCCGGCGAAACCGTGCAGCCCTGGCACCGCGATGACGGCGCGATCCTGCTGCCCATGCCTCGCCCGTCGCTGGGGGTGAGCGCGTTCTGGGCTATCGACGACACCACCGAACGCAACGGCGCGACGGAAATCATTCCAGGCAGCCATCGCGTGGCCCACCCGCTGGACAACGACAACGTCGTCGCGGATGTCCGCGGCCGGTCTCTGCCCGCCCCCACGGCGCAGGATCCGCAGCCCGCGGCAGATGCCAAACCGGTGCCGCTTCGGGCCGGATCGCTAATGATCGCCAAAGGCACTTTGCTGCACCGCGGTGGCGCCAATCGGTCCAGCAGCAGCCGGCTGATCGTCACCCCGCAGTACTGTCCAGGGTGGGTGCGGCAGCTGGAAAACATGATGCTGGCGGTGCCAGCAGAAACGGCAGCAACGCTGCCGCGGCGCGTGCGGCAGCTGCTGGGATACAGCATCCACGGCGCCTTCATGGGCTACGTGGACGGGACGCATCCGGAACGCCGGTTGCCGCGGCGCCAGGACCCGGTGTCCTGACGCTGCAGCGGCGACGGGCAGCGCCGCCGCCGGGGCTTGCCTAGAGCACGGTCTCGGCGATGACTTCCAGCGCTTCCTTTTGCCCGGAGCCGATCAGCATCGACGCCACATGGCCCTTCTTGCCGGCGTCCAGCCAGCGCTGCAGGCGGTCTTTGATGCGGTCTGCCGGGCCCACCAGATGGCAGGCATCGATCAGCTCCGCAGGCACCGCTGCCATGGCCTCGTCCTTGCGCCCAGCAAGGAACAGGTCCTGGATCTTGATGGCCGCTTCTTCGAAGCCCAACCGCTTGGCGTAGTCGTTGTAGAAGTTCTTGTTGCGGGCGCCCATGCCACCGATATACAGCGCCATATTGCCCCGGATCGGCATCATGCACTCTTCGACGCTGTCGCCCATCACGCAGGTGACAAAGGGTGCCACGTCAAATTGCGTGAGGTCCTTGTCGCCGCCAGCGGCCGCAAAGCCTTTCTGAATCGGCTCGTCGAACACATGGTACTGCTCCGGATCCATCCACACCGGGAAGAAGCCATCGGCCACCTCCGCCGCCGCAGCCACGCCCGCCGGAGTAATCGTCGCTGCGAAGATCGGGATGTCTTCTTCGCTGTGCAGAATGCTCTTGAGCGGCTTGCCCAGGCCCGTCGCGCCTTCGCCGGTGTAGGGCAGCTGATACATCTTGCCTTCGAACGTGGACGGCGCCTGCCGGGCAAAGATCTGCTTCATAATCGTCACGTACTCTTTCAGGCGCGTGACGGGCTTGCCGTAAGGCACACCATGCCAGCCTTCGACCACCTGCGGACCCGATGCGCCAACGCCACAGATAAACCGGCCGCCAGAAAGCTCCGCAAGGGTCATGGCCGTCATCGCTGCCATGGCTGGGGTGCGGGCCGGCATCTGCATGATCGCCGTCCCGACCTTCATTTTCGTGGTGTTGGCCAGGATCCAGGTGGCCGGCGTCACGGCATCGCTGCCGTAGGCTTCAGCAGTCCAGATGCTTTCGTAGCCCAGATCTTCGGCGTGTCTGACCTGATCCAGGGGAATATTGATTTTGCGGCCGGAGTAGCCGGAGATGAGTCCAAGTCTCATACGCGATCCTCTGTAGTCGCCGGACGGCGCCGGCCAGTGTCTTTAGGGAGCCAATTTTCGGTGCAAGAACATAGCACTAGCGGCCTCGGGCCCGCCAGTTGGCGGGGAGCTCAAAGGAGCCCTGCCAGATGCCCAGCCGCAGCGTCTGTGCCTGATTCTGCTCGTCGGCGTAGATCTCTTCGCCAACCCCCACAGACAAGGCGTGGCCCCGCTCGACCTGGACCCGGGACAGGCTGTCGTCGGCAAAGATCTCGCGAAACTCGTCCGGACTGCCCGGCATGGCACCCCCGGGGTCCTGCACGGCGCACATACCCAGCACCTTTTGCGCCGAGATTGCGTAAAGCGGCCAGCACACCACATCCTGGTTCGCGACCCGCTCCTGCAGCGCCTGCGTGGCGACGCTGCCGCAGGGATAGTCGTTGCCGGCGCGATCCTGGCAGACCTGATCGCGCTCGACCGCGTCAATGCCGAACAGCTTAACCTCAATGCCACGCATGAACAGCGTCTCGCCGTCGATCGCGTTGGCAAACGCCGGTCCCAGCAGATCGTCCGCCTGCTCCGCGGGGTCGGCAAACTGGTCCAGATTCTGCACCGCGATCGTCGCGAAGATCAGCAGCAGTCCAAACACTTTGCGCTGCCAGCCGATACGGAACTGCATGCCATGCAGCTTCGACAAGATGGCGCGTAGCGGCGGAAAGATGGCGCGCACGCCGTAAAATACAATGCCACCGGCCACCAGCAGGAACAGGCTCAGCTCCAGAAAATCGAATTCGGCACTGACCGCGCCGCGCTGAAAAGTGGAGAACAGGGTCAGGGCAATGGCGTTGCCCATGAACACCGCCCAATTGATGATCAGCACGCCGACCCCGTTAAAGGGGCTCCAGCGCTGCTCGTTGTCTTCGTCAAAGACATTCAGGACCGGCGGGTTGAGGCGAAAAATCTCGTCGACCATGCGCTCGGGCAGGGAGCTGCCGTCGAGCACGTAACACAGCATGCGCAGCCGGTTGGCGGTGAGCCAGAACAGAAACAGGGCGAACAGCAGGGCCACCAGCGGCACCAGGGTTTTCGGCACCTGATACTCGCCCAGAGAGATGAACTCGTTGCTGGCGTTGACCTCGAGCTGCGCGAGACCGGCAAAGAATATCGTCAAAAAGGTGCCGGCCAGGGAGATCCAGAATATGCGGGACAGCGCGTCGACGGAGCGCACCAGCGACGCGGCCTGAATAGACAGCGGGCTGAGCTGCATGTGCTCAACCGCCTTGAGGGCCTCGGCCTTGAGCGAAGGGACCGCCTGCACCGGGGCCTCGTCATCGCCGGATGGTTCTCTCGAACCCGGAGCGCTCGGGCCCGTGGGGCCCGGGACCGGGTCAGTCAAGGCGCTCGCCAAGGTAGGCAATGATATCAGCCGACTCGTACAGCCAGCGCACCTGCCCGTCCGGTGCCTCGATCCGCAGGCAAGGGACCTGCTGGCTGCCGCCGCCGGCCAGCAGCTCCCGGTGTGCCTCGGGCTCCTTGTGGATATTCCGCAGGGGCACATCCAGACCGCTGCGATCCAGGAAGTGTCGGACCCGCATGCAGAACGGACAGAAGTCGAAATGAAATAGCTGGTAGGTTTCCATGGCGAAATTATGCCATTTCTGCGCAAGAGGGTTCGGGCTACCCATGGCTGGCCAGCCCTCGCTACAATTCACCGTTTCCAGCACCGGAAGGTACCGTGGCCAACAAGAAACGCAGCTCCCGCACCGACACCAAGGCGATCCGCCTGCGCAACGCGGTCCTGGCCTTTGTGGTGCTGCTGGTCGTGGTCGTCGCGGGCTACGGCATGATGTACGCATCCGGGGTCAGCACCGGCGAGATCACCGAGGGCGAGCACTACTCCCTGATCGAAGGTGCCCCGGAGCGCGCGCCCGGCGAGCCCATCGTGGTGACCGAATTTTTCAGCTGGGGCTGCATCCACTGCCGGAACTTTGACCCGCTGCTCGACGAGTGGGAAACCACCCTGCCGGACAACGCCCGCTTCGAACGAGCCCCGGTCTCCTTTTCGCCCATGTTCGCGCTGCTGGCCCAGGCCTACCTGGCCCTGGAACAGGGCGGCGCCCTGGAGCAGAACCATCAACGCTTCTTCCGCGCCATTCACGACAACAACCGCCAGTTCCTGTCTGCGGAACAGCTGGGCGACTTCGTCGACGGCAACGGCCTCAGCAAGGCGGAGTTTCTGGCCCTGTACAACGGCCCGGCAGTTCGCCGCAGGCTCAGCGAAATCGAAGGCCAGTCCCGCGCTGTGCGGGTACGCAGCGTGCCGAGCCTGACCGTCGCCAACCGCTACCGCGTGAACATGAACGTCGGCCGCAAGCAGGCGCTCACGGTGGCTGACCACTTGATCGCGCTGGAACAGCAACGCGACAGCGGCGGCGCCTAGGCAGTCGCTGTCCCTGGATTCCCCATGAAGCGCTGGTTCTGGCTCGCCTTCAAAGTCGCGCTCGTGCTCGGGCTGCTGCTCGCCGTGGCGCTGGCCGGCTACTTTGTGCACCTCGACCGCACCATCACCCAGACCTTTGAGGGCCGGCGCTGGTCCATTCCCGCCATTGTTTACGCTCAGCCGCTGGAGCTGTATGCCGGGCTGCGCATCTCCGACCTGGAACTGACCCAGGAGCTGTCCCGCGTCGGCTACGAACCGGCGTCCAGCGTCGCCCTGCCCGGCAGCTACCGTCGCAGCGGAGCCGCCATCGACGTACATCTGCGAGGCTTCCGGTTTCCCGAGGGCTCACGGCCCGCGGGCCCGGTCAGGCTCACCACCGCCGGCGGTTTCATCACCGCCATCGAGAAGCTGGACCGGCGCGGGCGCGGCATCGGCCAGGCCGCGCTGCTTCGACTCGACCCGCCTGCCATCGGCAGCATCTTCCCCGGTCACGGCGAAGACCGGGTCATTCTGACCCCAGAGCAGGTGCCCCAGTTGCTGCGCAGCAGCCTGAAAGCCGTCGAGGACCAGAGCTTTGACTCCCACCACGGTTTCGACCTGCGCGGCATCTTGCGCGCGCTGCTCGTCAACGTCCGCAGCGGCGAGCTGTCCCAGGGCGGCAGCACGCTGACCCAGCAGCTCGTCAAAAGCTATTTTCTGTCGAACGAGCGCACCTTCCAGCGCAAGCTGCGCGAGCTGGCCATGGCCATCATTCTCGAGCTGCGCTTCAGCAAAACGGATCTGCTGAACGCCTACATCAACGAGATTTACCTCGGCCAGTCCGGCCGCCGCGCGATTCACGGCTTCGGGCTCGGCGCGCAGTTCTACTTTAACAAGCCCCTGGACGAGCTGGTGCCGCAGGAAATCGCGACCCTGGTCACCATCATCCGCGGGCCGACCTACTACAACCCGCACCGGCACCCGCTGCGGGTGCGCGAGCGCCGCGATCGCGTGCTGGACATCATGCACCGGCAAAACCTGATCAGCGAGACGGAGCTGGCCGAAGCGCGGCTGACGCCGCTCACAGTCGTCAAGGGGCTGCGCAAAGGCGGCACCTACTACCCGGCTTACATGGAGCTGGTGCGCCGGTACCTGAAGGACAGCTACGCCGACGAAGATCTGGCGAGCCAGGGGCTCCGCGTCTTTACCACGCTCGACCCAAGACTCCAGGATCGCGTCGATGCACGGGTTGAGCAAATTCTGAACGCCATCGAGAAGGGCCGCGAGCTGCCGGACAACGGGCTCGAAGCTGCGGTGGTAATCAGCGATACCCAGACCGGCGAAGTTCTGGCCCTTGCCGGAGGCCGGCGCGCCGGCTTCGACGGCTACAACCGTGCCCTGGAGGCGAGGCGCCCCATCGGTTCCCTGATCAAGCCGGTGGTCTACCTTCTGGCCCTGGAACAAGGCGCGCATCTTGCGACGCCTCTGGCCGACGACCCGGTGGCCCTGGAACTTCCCGGGGCCCAGCGCTGGGAGCCGCAAAACTTTGACGAGACCTTTCACGGCCGGGTGCCGCTGGTTCGAGGCCTGGCCGATTCCCTGAATCTGGCGACCGTTAATCTTGGGCTGGAGCTGGGTGTCGATCGGGTCGCTGCGCGGCTCGAGAGCCTGACCGGCAAGCCGGCGGGCAACCCCTATCCTTCCCTGCTGCTGGGAGCCGAAGCGCGCACGCCGGTGGACGTGCAACAGCTGTACGCGACCTTCGCGAGCGGCGGGTTCGCCATGACTCTGCGCAGCGTCGTTACCGTGCTCGACGAGTCCGGCACGCCTCTCTCCCACTTCCCCATCGAGCTCGAGCCGACCATCGACCCGGCCGTGGACACGACGCTGCTGCGGGCCCTGCAGACCGTCATGACCCGGGGCACGGGCAAAACCTCCCGGCTGGCGCGCAGCGGCATCGCGGGCAAGACCGGCACCTCGGACGATTTTCGCGACAGCTGGTTCGCAGGCTTCGACGGCGCGCGCCTCGCTGTGGTCTGGATTGGCCGGGACGACAATGCGCCCACCGGCCTGACAGGCGCTTCCGGGGCGATGCGGCTATGGGACGCGATCATGGACGACGTCGACATCGCGCCGCTGGTGCTGCCGACTGCACCGGAGCAGGTCCCGCAGGGCTTCGACTACCGCACCGGCTATGCGGCCCGCGGCCGCTGCCTGGATGCAGAAGTCGTGCGCCTGCCCCTGCCCCGGGACGCCCGGCTGGAGAACAACCCAGATTGCGGCCAGCGCTGGTACGAACCGCTGGTCGAACCCTTCCGTCGCGGGGGATAATCGCCCCATGGACAACTCAAAGCTGACTCTCCGACGCCGCCTGGCGACCGCGCTGGTGCTCCTCGCAACCCTGGCAGCAGGCGGTTGCGCCACCAGCAAAGGCTCGGACCCTGACCCCCGGGCGGGCAGCGGCAATGGCGCGCCGCCGATCTACCCCCAGCTCGAGCAACGCGCTGACGCGCCCTCGGCCCCAGGGGGCGCACCGCGTTCCGACGCCAGCCAGGCGACCCTGGCCCTGCTCCGGGACAGCCGCCAGGCAGCCAGCAACGGCGATCGCAGCACTGCCATTGCCTACGTGGAACGGGCCATTCGCCTGGAACCACGCCGGCCCGCGTTGTGGCTGGAGCTTGGGCGGTTGCAGCTGCCTGAATCGCCGGCCGCCGCGGAGCGCTATGCGCGCAAAGCCCTGGCGCTGACGGGTGACGCGCCGCTCCTGGAGCGCGACGCCTGGCTGCTCATTGCCGAAGCCAAGGCAGAGGCCGGTGATACCGCCGGCGCCGCGCAGATCCGCCAGCGCTACCGTACCTTCAAGGGCTGATCAGCGAGCTCGCCTCGGCCGCCAGCAACGCGTAGACCCGGGTGTTGCGCAGGCCGCCGTCGTTGCCGCGCACGACGTTGCGCAACGTCCCTTCAAGGGTGAAACCCAAACGCTCGGCAACGGCAGCGCTGCGCAGATTTCGTTCATCCATGCGCAGCTCCGCGCGCTCCGCGCCCAGCTCCTGGAACAGATGGCGCAGCTGCATGGCAGTTGCTTCCGTGATGTAGCCCTGGCCGCCATGCGGCGTGACGCACCAGTAGCCGAGCTCGAAGCTCGGCACGGCGAGGTCCACGCTGGCAAAGCCGCTGGCCCCGACAAAAGCATTGTCTGACCGGCGGAAGATCAGCAGCGGAAAAGCGGTGCCGCTGCGAACGGTCGTGCTGCCGCTGGCGCAGAACTGCTGGGAGGCTGCGAGGGACGGCATTTTTTGCGCCCATTCCATGTAGACGTGCAGCTCCGCAAAGCTTGCCCGGATGCCCGCATTGACGACCGCGGCATCGGCTTCGATCGGCGGCCGCAGATACAGGCGTTCGGACTCCAGCACCGCCGGCCAGCGAACCTGAGACCCGTCATCGCTCACGGTGAGCTCAGCCGCTCGTAGAGCGCCGTGCGATCCTGTGCGTAGCGCCGCCCGGCCATGTAGAACAGGGGTACCGCGAGCAGCGACAGCACGGTAAAGCTCAGCAGCGTCGCGCTGTACGGCTCGGCGACGCCCGCCCCGGCGAGCACGTCGACGGTGATCCCGCCAGCGGTGATGCCGATACCCATGCCGATAAAGTTGAGCATGAGGATGTAGAACGCGACCACGGTAGCCCGGATCTGTGGCGGCACCAGCTCCTGCACCGTCGAGAAGGTCGGGCCGTAAAAGCAACCCAGCTGAAAGTACCCGAGGAAGATTCCGAGATAGAACCAGAGGCTGTCTGGCTCGACGAGACGGTACGCCAGATTGAACGGCGCCAGCACCAGCATCACCCAAAACAGAAACATCGGCCGGCCAAGCCCGGTACGCGCCAGGAATCGGTCGCTGCCCAGGCCGCCAAACAGGTTGCCGAGGATGCCGCCCGCAAGCCCGAGCCACCCGGACAGCCGCGCAATCTCGTCGCGGTCAAAGCCCCGCTCCTGCACGTACCAGAGCTGGTCGAAGGCCGCGGCCCCGAGAATGAAGTGCAGCGTGACTCCGCCGGCAATGGTCAGGCCCAACGCTGGCGATGCCCGCAACGCCGTCAGCAGCGTCGCCAGAATCTCCTTGAAGCTTTGCCTGGACGCAGGCTCTGCGGCGCTCGCCGCGGCCTGCGCGGCCGCCAGATGTCGGCGCGGCGTCTCGCGCAGGAACAGCATGATGACAGCGAGGCACACGCCGATGGCACCGAGCACATAGAAACAGTTGCGCCAGCCGATCGCCGGGCCCATGTAGCCCACAATCAGCAGGCTCACGCCAACGCCGATGGGTACGCCCATGTAGTAGAAACCGGAGGCAAAGCCGAGCTTGCTGGAGGGAAAGCGATCCGCCAGCAGGGACATGGACGTCGGCGTCATGATCGATTCGCCAACGCCGATGAACATGCGCGGGGCCGCCAGAGACCAGAAACCCTTGGCGGCACCGGACAGCGCGGTCAACACCGACCAAAGCGCCAGACCGGCAGCGATGAGCCGGGTACGGTTGACCGTATCCGCCAGCGCGCCCATGAACAGGCCCATGGCCGAGTAGAAGATGATGAACACCAGGCCTGTGAGCAGACCGAACTGGGTATTGGTTAGCCCCAGGTCAGGCACGATGTAATTCGCGAAGCTGCTCAGCAGCTGCCGGTCTACAAAGTTCATGACATTCAGCAGGGTCAGGAACGCCAGGAACGCGTAGGTCCCGGCGGTAACGACCGGCTCGTCGCCGGCGGCGGCCTGACCGTCGCCAGACAGGTTGCCGACCGTCCCGCCCACATCGCTGCTCATGGCGCGCTCCCCCGCTCCCCGAGAGCACCAGTGTGGCCTATTCCAGCAGCTCCAGCCAATGCACCACGCAAACGCCCAGCCCATCGCCGATGTGCAGCTGGCAGCCGACGTTGGCCGTAGCGATCAGCTCCGGCGCTGGCGCCGTCAGCGCGGCCTGCTTGCGCGCCTGCAGCGCTGCCGACAGCTCTGGCTGCAACAGGCTGTAGGTACCGGCGGAACCGCAGCACACGCCGCCTTCGGCGACCGGCAGCAACTCGTAGCCGGCCGCGCGCAGCAGCGGCTCCACCGAACCGCCCAGGCGCTGGCCGTGCTGCAGCGTGCAGGGCGCGTGCCAGGCGATCCGGCGGGCCTGGACCGCGGGCGCCAGCGTGGTGCTCCGGGCAAGCAGCTCCGATGCATCGCAAAACCGTTCCGCCCACCGGGCCGCCAGCGGGCCGTAGTGCGGGTCCTTGGCGAACCAGGCGGCGTAGTCTCGCTGGGTCACGCCACAGCCGCTGGCGCTGGACACGATCACCGCCGGCGCGACCGGCAGGGCCTCTACCTGATCGAGCAGGCGCGCCGCTTCTGCCCGGGCCCGGGCCTCGTCTGACAGGTGCAGCGCAAGACCGCCGCAGCAGTGCTCCTCGCGCAAACGGGCCGTCTGCGCGCCCCGACGCCGGAGCAATCGCTCGAGCGCCAGACTCGTGTTCGGCGTCGCCGCTTTCTGCACACAGCCGTCCAGCAGCAAAACCTGCAGCCCGTCGAAGGCCTTGTCAGCCAGGGGCGCGAGCTCTGCATCCGGACGCTGCGCCCGCTGCAGGCGCGGAATCTGTCGCGCCAGGGACCCGGGCAGCGCCCAGCGAAACAGCCCCCCCAACCGCGCCCACAGGCGCACCCGGCCGGCCCGGCTGAGCTGCGTGGCCAACCATCGTCGCTGGAGCCGCGCCCAGAAGCCGCGCGGTTGGCGCTCCGCCACCTCGCTGCGCCCGATCTCCAGCAGCTCGCCGTAGGCAACGCCGGAAGGACAGGTCGTTTCGCAGGCACGACAAGTGAGGCAACGATCCAGATGGCGCAGGGTGCGGGGGGCCGGGTCGGCGCCTTCGGCGCGGCCCGCGGGGTCGCCGTCCTGCTCGAGCAGATCCTTGATCAGGTAGATGCGGCCCCGGGGACCGTCCAGCTCGTCACCGGTTTCCTGATAGGTCGGACAGGTCGCGTTACAGAACCCGCAATGCACACAGGACCGCAGGATTGCATCGGCCCGGGCACCCCGGTCCGTGGCCAGGAACTCAGAAGGCAGCGAGGTTTGCATCAGCTGGCCCCCTCGCCAAACAGGTCATGGGGATCAAACGCTCGCCGCAGCCGGGTCTGCAGCACAGCTCTGGCGCCGGAAACCTGAGCCCAGGGCGCCGCGGCGAAGGGCACGAGCGAGCCACCGGCAGCACGGACCGCGGATTGCAGTTCGTCCAGATCGGTGCCCTGCAACCGGTCGCTGCCTGCATCGGCCGCCCGGTACCAGCGCTGGGCGCCGCCCCACTCGATCAGTGCCTGCGCATCGCCTGGCAGGGCGCCGGTGCCCGGCGGCAGGCTGGCGCGCCAGCGGACATCTCCGAGGCGAAAAAAGTCGTGCTGCTGGTCGCGCAGCGCCGGCCAGAGCAGATCGCCTTCAACGCGCTCGCCCCCAAGCTCCGCAGCCGCCGCCAGCACGGCCCGCGGGGCGCCGGCAAGCCGCAAAGACAACCGCCCGTCAACAAACGCCGTGCCGGTCAGAGGCAGCGCCCGGGCGGGCAGGTGCGCCAGCTGCGCCAGCGCTGTGTCGCAGGCAACCGATTGGTGCACCGTGACGGTCAGCGTCGGCGCGGGCAGCACCCGAACCGCGATACTGAGCAAGCACCCGAAAGCGCCGAAGGCGCCAACCTGCAGCCGCGAGACATCGTAGCCGGCGACGTTCTTGACCACCCGGCCGCCAAAGCGCAGCCGTTCGCCGAGCCCGTTCACGAGCTCCACGCCCAGCACGGCATCGCGCACGCTGCCGCGCCAGGGCCGGGCCGGACCGCTCAAGCCTGCAGCCACAGCGCCGCCCAGCGTTCCGGCGCCGCGCAGCCGGGGGGGCTCGAAGGGCAACACCTGATGGTGCCGGGCCAGCAGCGCTTCGATCTCTGCCAGCGGCGTGCCAGCCCGAGCTTCCAGAACGAGTTCGTCCGGCGCGTAATGCAGGACGCCGCAATGATCGAGGGTCGACAGGCGCTCTGCCCGGGCCGCCGCGGTCGGCGGCGCGAATCGCTCAGCTTTACTGCCCTGCCCAACCACCTGCAAAGGCTTGCGCGCCGCAGCAGCCTGCTCGACGGCGGCCACAATGCGCGCGCCGTCGTCGCTGTCGCCGGCGCGGATCAAAAGCGCGGCAATCCGGCGAAGGGCGCGCGGTTGCCATGAACGTGCATACCGCCCAGCTCGGCGCAGCGCGACGGCGTGGGAATGCCTTTGCCGGGATTCAGGATCCCGTCCGGATCGAGCGCGGCTTTCACCCGGTCGAACTGCGCCAGCGCCGCGGGGGGAAACTGCACACACATGCCGTCCAGCTTCTCGACGCCGACCCCATGCTCGCCAGTGATCGTCCCGCCGGCCACCACGCAGGCCCGGAGGATGTCGGCGCCAAAGGCTTCTGCCCGCGCCAGCTCGCCGTCGCGGTTGGCATCGTAAAGGATCAGCGGGTGCAGGTTACCGTCGCCGGCATGGAAGACGTTGGCGACCCGCAGCTGATACTTGCGGCTCAGATCGCTGATGGCGTTCAGTACCGAGGCCAGCGCCGCCCGGGGGATGGTCCCGTCCATGCAATAATAATCCGGTGCCAGCCGGCCGACGGCCGGGAAGGCGGACTTGCGCCCCTGCCACAGCCGGGCCTGGGCCTGCGGGTCGACGGCGCGCTCGACCTGGGTCGCGCCACAGCTCTCGAACAGGGCCTGCACGCGGCTGGCATCCAGCTCTACCTCGGCGAGCACGCCGTCGAGTTCGCACAGCAGCATGGCCGCCGCGTCTCGCGGATAACCCGCGTGCACGAAGTCCTCAGCCGCCGCAATCGCGAGCTGATCCATCATCTCCAGGCCGGCCGGCACGATACCGTCGGCAATGACAGCGCTGACGGCCTCTGCCGCATCCTCAACGCGCGCGAAGGCGGCCATGAGCACCTGCCGGACCGCCGGAGCCGGCAGCAGGCGCACGGTGACCTCGG
Source organism: uncultured Pseudomonadales bacterium (assembly GCA_964640725.1). Lineage (GTDB taxonomy): Bacteria > Pseudomonadota > Gammaproteobacteria > Pseudomonadales > Azotimanducaceae > CALHVX01. Next base: position 162,228 of record CAZXIJ010000001.1, read on the forward strand.
TCACGATGCCCAGCATGCCCTCGCTGCCACAGAGCAGCGCCAGCAGGTCGAGGCCCGGCTCGTCGAGGCTCCCGCCCCCGAGCTCAAGGAGTTCCCCATCGGCCATCACCAGGCGCACGCCGGTGACGTTGTGGACCGTCAGGCCGTACTTCAGGCAGTGCACGCCGCCGCTGTTTTCCGCCACGTTGCCGCCAATGGAGCAGGCAATCTGGGATGAGGGGTCGGGCGCGTAGTACAGCCCGTGCGCCGCGGCCGCTTCGCTGATGGCGAGGTTCCGGACCCCGGGCTCGAGCCGCGCCAGCGCGCGGACCGGATCCAGCTCGAGAATCCTGCCCATGCGCGACAGGCCCAGCAGGATGCCCTGCTCGTGGGGCCGGGCGCCGCCGGACAGGCCGGTTCCCGCGCCCCGGGGCACCAGCGGCAGGCGCAGCTCGGCGCAGAGTTTGACCACATCCACGACCTGCGCTTCCGTTTCCGGCAGCACCACCAGCCATGGCTGCTGGCGAATCGCCGTCAGCCCGTCGGTTTCGTAGGGGCGACAACCCGCAGGGTCGCTGATGATGGCGTCTGCCGGCACGATCGCCTGCAGCCGCTTGATAACCTGGGCTCTGTCCATGCGCCCATTATAGGGGCGATTAGAAGTGGTAGTTCAGCATCAGATAGGGTCCGCTGATTTCGATCTCGGCCCGATCCAGGTCGTCGAAGTCGTCGACCTCAAGGTTGAAGCTGCGCCAACCCAGCTCGCCGCCAAGGCCGAGCGCTGACTCGTAGCCCAGCTGCGCCGAGTACTCGAGCAGCTGGTTGCCGTCGTAGGACAGGCCCTGAAGCTGCGCCGAGGCAGACAGGCCGGTCAGCGGCAAATCAACGCGGGCCGCGCCGTACAGCAAGGGCAGCGCGCCGCGAAAGTCCGCGCGGGAGAACTCGTTGGCCGAAACGATCTCGATATCGCCATCGATCATGCGGGCAACCAGCCCGAGGTCGACGCTGACCACCGAGTCGAGCAATTCGTAGTAGAGCACCAGGTCCGCCTGGGTCAGTCCCAGATCCGTGCTGACGTTATCTGTTGCGCTGAAGGTCGTGCCGTTGATCTCGATGCTGCGGCTGAGCGTCTCCATGCCAGACAGCGCATTCCGGGCGTACTGGAAGCGCACATTGGGCAGACCGGGAAGCGGATGCTCCAGAGCAAGGTAGGCAACGGTATTGTCGTCATCGTCAACGCCCAGATCGTCCTCCACGTCGACGGCGATGCCGCCGGAGCGAAGATCACCGGTGACGCTCTGCTGCCAGACTCCGTACCCGGCATAAACGCCGAAAACAGTGTCGGCCTGGGCGACCATGGGCGCAGCGATCAGGGCGGCGAGAACGGGGGCGAGAAAGCGGGTCTTCATGTTTGGTACTGCATCAACACAAATAGGCCATTTCAGTATAGAAGCCGTGCGCGCGGCCATCGTGATCCAGCGCACGGGCGGTGTACCCCGAAAGGTTTTTGCCGTAAATGAGAGGTCGCGCAGGGCCCGGCTCGAGCCGCGCGGGCTTACCGGTAGGCGGCGCCCAGCTCGCCTACGATCTGGAAAAACTCGTCCCGGATCTCGCTGATGATCTCTGCGACCGGCCGTACGGCATCGATGCGCCCGGCCACCTGCCCGGTCAGCGCAATGCTCGCTTCCATATCGCCACCAAAATAGAGGTCCAGCGCGGTGCCAAATTCGGTCATCGCGTTCACGTCCGGGGTCAGCTCCAGCCGCGTGGTTTTTTCCGTGCGCAGGGCGCGCAGGCCGGGGGAGTGCTGCCGGTTCAGGAACACCGTATCGGTCTCCTTGGCGCCAACGATCGCATTCTTCCAGTTCTCGTGCACCGGCGATTCCGCAGCAGACACCATACGCGTGCCGAGCTGAATCGCCTCGGCGCCCAGAGCAAAGGCCGCAGCCATGGAGCGGCCATCCACAAATCCGCCCGCTGCGATGATCGGCACATCCACTTTGGAACGGATCAGCGGCAGCAGCACCATGGTGGATACGTCCCGCGGATTCTTGAAGCCACCGCCCTCGCCGCCTTCCACCACCAGACCGTCAACGCCACACTCGACGGCCTTCAGCGCCGCCGACAGGCTCGGCACAACGTGGAACACGGTCAGCCCGGCTGCCTTCAGCTCGCCGGTGTAGCGTTCGGGGTTGCCGGCAGACGTCGTCACGAACCGCACGCCCTGATCGATCACGAACTGCACGATCTCCGGGTCGCGCACGAACGCCTGGGCGATGTTCACGCCAAAGGGCTTGTCCGTCAGGTCGCGCATTTTGATGATCTCTTCACGAACCGCGCCCAATTCTCCGGAGGAGGTCTCGATAATGCCCAGCGCGCCGCTGTTGGAAACGGCCGATGCCAGCTGCGAGCGGGCAATCCAGCCCATCGGGGCTTGAACGATGGGCGTCTCGACGCCGAGCATTTCGGTGATACGGTTCTTGAAGGCCATGGGCAGGGTCCTTGGGTCGCGAAAAAGGTGATGGTGTGAAACTTGATGCGTTTAAAGCCCTCGCGGCCCAGCCGGGCAGCGAGGTGGAAGTTCTGGCCGTGGATCCGGTGATCTACCTGCTCCGCTGCAGCGCCGGCGGAGAGTCCGCCATCTTAACGCGCAGCGGCAAGCGCAACTGGGTGTTCAAGTCCCTGGCGGCCTGCCAGCGGCTGCTGCAAAACGCCGGGATTCGGCAGGCGGTGCTGGTGCAGGAATCCGCCTACTCGGAAATGGTCGGCACCGAGGCCAACGCCGGCCAGTCGCAAATGCGCATGCCGCTGCACATTCCCGAGGCCGACGGCGACCGCTAGGGCGCGCCGACGCTCAGCGCAGATCCGGCAGCTGGTAGTTCTGCGCCTCGAGATCGGCGCGCACGACCTTCTTGTCCATTTTGCCGGTGCCGGTCAGGGGAATGCTGTCGACGTAGAGCACGTCGTCGGGCAACTGCCACTTGGCAAAGGCTTTCTCGCAGTGCGCCAGGATCTCTTCCTTCGACACCTGGGCGCCTTCCTCGAGGACCACCAGGGCCAGGGGTCGCTCATCCCACTTGGGATGCGGCTGCGCGACCACGCAGGCCTGGGCAATGCCGGGCACCCCGACGATGTGGTTCTCCAGATCGACCGATGAGATCCACTCGCCGCCGCTCTTGACCAGGTCCTTGGAGCGGTCGCTGATGATCAGGTACTCGTCCTGGTCAATCTTGCCGACGTCGCCGGTGACCAGCCAGCCGTTGTGGAACTTGTCCGGCTGCGGGTTGTTGTAGTACTCGCTGCAGATCCAGGGGCCACGAATCAGGATTTCGCCCACGGTCTCGCCGTCGTGCGGCTGCCGCTCGGTATAGCTTTCGTCGAAGATCTCGATCTCGATGCCCGGCATGACCTGGCCGGCCTTGGCAACGTTTTCGAACTGCTGGTCTTCGGTCAGATCCAGATGCGCACGCTTCATGACCCGGCGCGACAGGGTGCCAAGGGGCGAGGTCTCGGTCATGCCCCAGCCCTGAATCATCTCGACATCGAGCGCGTCCCAGAACCAGCGGATCAGGCTCGGGGGCGGCGCGCTGCCGCCGCAGGTGAGCCGGGACAGCTTGCTCAGGTCGTACTGGTCAGGGTTCGCTTCATACAGGGACTTGATGCCCTGCCAGATCGTCGGTACCCCGGCAGAGATGCTCACGCCTTCCGTTGCGATCAGGTCGAGGAGCCGGGCCGGGTCCATGAACCGGTGCGGCATGACCTGCTTCATGCCGAGCATGAGCGCCGAGAACGGCAGGCCCCAGCCCATGGCGTGAAACATCGGCACGATACCGCACAGCGTGTCCGTGCCGGACAGGCCCATGCAATCGGTCATGCACTGGGTAATGGTGTGCAGGTACTGGGAGCGGTGCTCGTACTCCACGCCCTTGGGATTGCCGGTGGTGCCGCTGGTGTAGCACAGCCCCATGGGCGAGGTTTCCGGAATCTCCGGCCACTCGTAGCGGGTGGGCTGCCCGGCAATAAAGTCTTCGTAATCAACCGGGTTCGGCAGGTCGGTCGTCCAGCCTTCGCAGCCCGGCTCGGTGGCGACGATGATCCGCTCGACGCTGGGCATGCGGCCCTTGAGTTTTTCGAGCAGCGGCAGCACGTCGGCATCCACAATGATCACCTTGTCCTGAGCGTGCTCGATGATGTACTCGAGATCGTGGTCTGACAGGCGAATGTTGAGGGTGTGGAGCACCGCGCCCATGCTGGTAATGGCATGGTAGGCCTCCAGGTGGCGGGCACCGTTCCACATGAAGGTGCCAACCCGGTCGCCGACGGCGATGCCGGCAGCCTGCAGCGCATGGGCCAGCTGGTGCGCGCGATCCCGGGTCTGCGCATAGGTCTGGCGCCGGACGCCGTCCGCCGTCACTGTCACAATTTCTTCCTGGGGCGCGATCTGCGCACCGCGGTCCAGGATGCGGGACATCAGCAGCGGGGTGTTCTGCATAGCCATGATCGAGACTCCCTCCAAAAAATCGAGGGCGGAGAATACCGCGCTTGTCGATCAGGCAGAACCGGCTTGAGCCAGAGCGCTTAGTCCTGAAAGGACAGATCGTCCTCGAGCCGGGCCCGGGTCGCAGCGAGTTGCCGGGCCTGCTCCGCAGCATCCCAGCCTTTCAGCCCGGCCATGAGCGCTGCCAGCGCCGGCAGGGCGTCCAGCAGCTCGGCGGGGGCAAACCAGGCGGCCCGCAGCCGGCGATACACCAGATCCTCGAGCGTCTCGGCGCCCTCCTGGCGAACGCCCCACTCCACTTCTTCGCGAAACAGCGATGCCGACAGGGGCGCGGGCGCCGAACCGAGCACGTCAAACACCTCGCTGCCGTAGATCCGGACCAGCCGCTGCGCCACCGCCTCCGGTTGCTGGTACCGGCTCGCGACGGCCGTCGCCAGTTCGGCCACGGAGGCGACTCCGACCGCGGCGAGATCGCCCCCACGCAGCGGCGCGACCGGCAGCTCTGCAGGCATCTCGCGGCCCAGCGTGGTGCCGATCCGCGCCATCACGTCGCCCGCCATATGGCGGTGCCCGGTGAGTTTGCCGCCGGCGATGGTGATGAAGTTGCCGTCCTGCCAGATCTCGTCTTTGCGCGACATTTCCTTCGGCGCCTTGCCGGGCTCGTTGATCAAGGGGCGCAGACCGGCCCAGGCGGCCAGCACATCGTCGCTGTCCACCGGGTGCTCGGGAAAGTACCGTTTGAGCGGCGCCAGCAGATACTCGACATCTTCGGCTTCAACCTTGGGCCAGGTGGCCGGCGCGCCGTCATAGCGGGTGTCTGTGGTGCCGACGTAGGTGTAGCGCCCGCGACCGATCACGAACATGAGCCGCCCGTCATCGGCTTCGATCATGACCAGGTTCCTGACGGGCAGTTTGTCCTGCGACAGGACGACATGAACGCCCTTGCTCAGCCGCAGCCGTGGCTCGCCTTCCTGAGCCGGCAGCAGCGACTCAGCCCAGGGACCGGTCGCGTTGACGATGCAGCGCGCCTTCAGGTCGATGGGTGCTTCAGCGCCGCTCGCATCGGTCACCGTGACGGCGTCCGGGTGGATCGCCGTGGCCCGAGCGTAGCTCAGCACCCGAGCCCCTTCGGCGACGGCGCTGCGCAGCGTCGCCAGCACCAGCCGCGCATCGTCGGTCAGGTATTCCCGATAGATGCAGGCATGCGGGTACCGAGACCAGTTGAAGGTCGGTTCCAGAGCGACCGGGTCGTGCTCTCGATCCCGGTGGAAACGGTCGTCGTCGGCGACCTGTCCAAGCATCTGGTACAGCGTGACGCCGGCCCGGTACTTCAGGTAGTCGAGCTTGGAGTCAGAGGGCAGCACCATCCAGCGCGGCTCCGCCAGGTGCGGCGCGATCTGGTGAAGGGTCTTGCGCTCCAGCGCCGCTTCGCGCACCAGGGACACCTCGCCCATGGCCAGGTAGCGCAGACCGCCGTGGATCAGCTTGGTGGAGCGACTGGAAGTACCGGAACCGAAATCGTCGGCTTCGATCAGCGCGGTGCGCAAACCGGCGCTGGCGCCGAAGTGCGCGATACCGGCTCCGGTGATACCGCCGCCAATGACCAGCAGGTCGAAGGGCTCGGCCGCACTGGCGGCCTGCATGCCGGCCCAGTCACGGGCCAGAGACGGCAGGGGAGATTCGCGGTTGAGCGCAAGGTTAGAGCTGGGCATGTAGCTGTAGCTGAAACACCACGTCAGCACTGCTGCGTGAGATCAGATCCTCCATCAAGGAAAAATCGATGTTAAGTCGCTGGCTGGCCGCAACGCGGAAACCAAGGGTACCCAGCAGCGCGGTGCCCCCCAGGGCATCGACCCGGCTGTCATACAGATCGCTGTGCGCATCGAGCTGCGCCAGCAACGCCAGCCGGGGCCCGACCGCGCGGCGCAGGCCCAGGTGGCCAAACCAGGCCGCATTCTCCTGGCGATCCGGCAACAAGTCACTGTCGCCAAGCGCCGCGAAGCCCACACCGCCGGAGATCACCACGCCGACCCGGGAAAGCAGCGCTCGCTCCTCGAGCTCCAGCCACAAAGCGAGATCCGTGCCCTCACTGCCCGTCATCTTGTCGACGCGGCCGGTAGGCAGCTTGAGCTGGCCGCGGGCCGTCAACGCCCGGGCGTCGCTGGTCAGGAGCGACCAGCCCAGCCAGCCCCGCAGGTCCCCGAGGCCTCGCTGCCGGTCCCGGAACGCGACCGGCGTTTGCCCGTCGCTGCGGATAGAGTAATTCAGCAGGTCTCTCGGGGCCAGATCGCGTCCGCCTTCGGGCAGCCCAAAGGTGTTGTGAAAACTGTCAATGGAACGGTCCAGAAAGCCTCGCGTGTGCTGCACGTAGGGCAGCACTAAGCCCCACTCGCCGCGGCGGCCAAAGGCGCGCTGCAGGATGTACTCGAACTGCGTGGTCTCGCCGTCGAAGGTCAGCTGCGTCTCGGGAAATCGGGCCGACGTGAAATTGCTCACCTGGGCGATGCGCGCACTGGCCGTCAGGCGCTCACAGCAGCGCTGCGCACCCTGCATCACCGGCAAGCCGTAAAGCAATGACACCGGGGCCAGGTTACGCACTGGCAGCGGCGCCGCGAGCAGATCGCTGGCCCGCGCCGGCCAGGCCGCCAGCGCCAGCAGGCTCAGGGCAAGAAGGGATAATCGGCGGCAGAACCGGTGCAAGGCAGCCTCGAACAGCGACAGTGTGAACGGCGAAATTCTACCAAAGGCAGCGCCCGGTTCCGTGACGGCAGCAACGCCCCGGGAAGGGCCAGGCTCAGGCGGCAGCGATCAGCGCACGCTCTCCGCAGACGCGGTTGCGGCCCTGGTCTTTTGACAGGTACAGGGCCCGGTCACCGCGCTCGATGAACGCTTCCGGAGCCTCGCCCGGGCGATATTCGGCCACGCCCAGGGAAATCGTCAGCGGATGGCTGTCGCCGGACACCGTGATGACCGGCTGAGCCTCGATCATGCCGCGAATCTGCTCTGCAAGCCGCATGGCGCCATCGTAGGGCGTAGACGGCAGCAACACGGCAAACTCTTCGCCGCCGTAGCGGGCGAGCAAGTCGCGGCCCTTGACACAGGCCCTCAACTCAAGCGCAACAAAGCGCAGCACGTCGTCACCAACCTGATGACCATGGTTGTCGTTGAACTGCTTGAAATGGTCGATGTCTGCCATGATGAGGCACAGCGGCGTGCCGTTGTTTTCCGCCTCGGCCATCATGGAGCGGATGGATTTGTCGAAGACCCGACGGTTGGCGATGCGGGTCAGCGGGTCCGTACGGGAATCCCGGGACAGGCGGTCAACCTGGGCGCGCAGCCGATGCAGCTCTGAGCTCATGGATTTCAGCGACCCTTCCACCTGGCCGCTGCGCTCGCGCGTTGCCGCCGTTTCCTTGGCGAGCAGAACGACCAGTTTTTGCAGATCGCCTGCACTGAGGCCATCGGTCAGTTTGCTGCAGCATTCGTCCAGCACGTCCGAGTAGCGATCCATATCGCTGCCCAGCCCGCCCAGCTCTCGCAGCACGCCTTCAACGCGCTGGCGCATCTCGCCCTGGATGTCGTCGACCTCGGCGCGAATGGCATCCAGGAAATGGCGCTGGTAGATGTCCTCACAGCGATCGGGGGAAAAAGACTCGCCGTCCGACAGCAGCTGCTCGATCTCGCGCACCAGCTCGCCGTTGGCGCGGGTCACATACTCGTACCAGATTGCGTAGTTTTGCGGGATCGTCGGCACGCGCTGCCGGCTCATGAGCGGCAACACCTGTTTGCACACGCCTATGGCGTGTTCAAGGTCAATGTCAAACTCGTCGCTGGAAGCAGACACACAGGCTCTCGCGCATTGGGGTTCTTTTAAGGTAGTCAAAGCCTCAGGAAATGCCCGCACAAAGGCTGCGACCTGAGCAATTGATCACTGTTCCGCAATGGACCGCCGCGGCGCGGCCCGCAAGCGGTCAGCGCGCGCCAATAAATTGACGCGTCAGCTCTTGGCAGCTTCTGCCGTCAGC
>CAZXIJ010000001.1:170829-214652 GCA_964640725.1 uncultured Pseudomonadales bacterium
CGTCAGCTCTTGGCAGCTTCTGCCGTCAGCGCTTGGCAGCTTCTGCCGCGACCGCCTTCGCCCATTTATAGTCGGCCTTGCCGTTGGGCGCCCGGCGCACCTCCGGCACCAGGCAAACCTGGCGCGGTATCTTGTAGCTCGCCAGCTGCTCCCGGGCAAAGTCCAGCAGCGCATCCTCCGCCAGCGCGCCGTCGTCGGTGGCCGCCACCACGGCAACGATACGCTCGCCAAAACGCTCGTCCGGCTGGCCGACGACCAGGGTGTCGCGCACGGCGGGGTGTCGCTTGAGGGCCTCTTCGACTTCCTCCGGAAACACCTTCTCGCCGGCCGTGTTAATGCAGGCGCTGCCGCGACCCAGCAGGGTGATGGAGCCGTCCGCTTCGACGGTCGCGAAGTCCCCGGGAAAGCTGTAACGGACGCCGTCGATCTCGCGAAAAGTCGCCGCCGACTTGCTGTCGTCCTTGTAGTAGCCGATGGGCACCAGCCCTGTGGTGCCGATCATGCCCATGACGCCGCTGCCGGGCTCGACTTCACGGTCGTCCTCGGTGAATACCTTGACGCCCTCGTTGAGCTGGAACTTCGCGGTGTCGGCCTTGGCCTCCCGAGAAGTCACGGACATACCCATGCCGCCTTCCGAGGAGCCCATGATATCGATCAGCGCGACGTCCAGATGCTCAAGCAGGCCGGCCTTGATCTCGGCGCTCCACATGACGCCGCTGGAGACCAGCTGTTTGAGCGCCGCCGGTCGATAGGGCTCACCGGCGTCGCGCGCTTCCTCCAGCGCCTGCAGCAATGGCCGGGCGAAAGCGTCGCCGACGATGACCATCTCGTTGACCTGATGCATCTGCACCAGCTGCCAGAGCCGGTGCGCATCCAGACCCAGCTTGCTGGTGGCGACCACCGTTCCCGCCTGGGCATGGGTTGTCATGCAGCCAAGCCACATGCCGGTCCCGTGCATCATGGGGCAGGCCGGCAGGCTCCGGGGCGCGGTCTCGATGGCATCGAGAAAGGTCTGATAGCCCGCCACGTCGGTGGGCGGCGCCACTTCGTGCGCGGCGGCGGCGATGCCCAGCATGCCCGCCGAGAAGCCGGTGGCCGGGTACATCACCCCCTTGGGCATGCCGGTGGTGCCGCCGGTATAGAGCATGTACACCCCGTCTTCCGGTTGCGCTCGCCGTGCCAGGGGCGCTTCGCGCTGCAACGACTCGTACGCGGTCGCGAAATCCAGCAGCACCTCGGCGCTGCCGTCGTCGACCTGCACGAACAGCTTGATATTGGGCAGGCGCTCCCGAATCTCCCAGATGCGCATGGCGTAGCTGCCCTGGAACACCACGGCTTCCGCATCGGAATTGTTCAGCAGGTAAACCAGCTCGTCCGCCTTGTAGCGATAGTTCACATTGATGGGACAGCCGCCGATCTTGAAGGCCGCAAACTGGCTTTCCAGATACTCGATGCTGTTGTGCAGGTAGATCCCGACCTTGCTGCCGGGGCCCAGGCCGGCCGCTTCGAACATCGCCGCCAGGCGCGCAGCCCGGTCCTCGTAGTCCCCCCAGCGGCGGCTCACGCCGTCACAGATCACCGCTTCGCGCTGTGGTGCGTGATCAGCAGCGGCCTCCCAGATCGTCGCGAAGTGCAATGCCATGCCGCCGTCTCCCCTGTTCGTGTCCCTCGACTGTGCCAAAGACCGTGCAGCTACGCCAACTATTGGCGTGTTAGACACCAAAAGCCTGGCCTTCTCATTGCAACTTGTTGTTTTTCATTGGTTTTACAAATGGCACGGCTCTTGAAAGGTCTTGGGCGAACCCAGGAGAAACCCGATGTCGACCCTTCGTATTCCCCGCTGGCGCCAGCCCCGACTGACCTGGCAAATCGCCGCCACCCTCGCGCTCGCGCTGCTTGCCTTTGGCGCCTTCGCCGGCAATTAATAGCTATTATCTATTGTTTTAAGATTAACAATTGATTTAACTACGAACCGGGATTGATAGATCATGGCCTGGACGCTCACACACCAACCAGGAGCCCCCATGACCCAACCTCTTCACCCGGAAGCGCCAGCCATCAACATTGGCATCAGCGATGAAGCACGCAACCGCATCGCCGGCGGCCTGTCGAGGCTGCTGGCAGATAGCTACAGCCTCTATCTGAAAACCCACTACTACCACTGGAACGTGACCGGCCCCCGGTTCCGGGATCTGCACCTGCTGTTTGAAGAGCAGTACACCGAGCTGGCGACCGCCGTCGACGAGATCGCCGAGCGGGTGCGCACCCTGGGCTATCAGGCGCCCGGCACCTACGCCGCTTTCGCCAAGCTGACGCAGATTGACGAGGACACCGACGTGCCCGACGCAGAGACCATGCTCAGAAACCTGGTGACCGCTCAGGAAACGCTGGTTCGAACGGCCCGGGAAGTGCTGCCGAGCGCCCAGGAAGCTGACGACGAATCCAGCGCAAGCCTGATTGCGGACCGCATGGTCGTTCACGAAAAGGCAGCCTGGATGCTGCGCAGCCTGGTCTAGGGCGCCCGCTGGCCGCGCGCTAGGGGCCGTTCAGCGGTTCGCCGGGACAGGTTGGCAGAGGCCACAGACACTGATCCGCCGGCAGGGCCGGAGGCGGCGCCGGCGCGGCTTCCTGCACCAGCTCTTCCAGGTCCTCGACGATGCCCAGAAAGCGCTCGGAGTAGCGTCTGGCCTGGGCATCCGTCATGCGGGTGAAGATGCCGGCCATGGTCTCAATGGCCAGCGCTTCGTTGGCCTCGCGGACCCCCCCGAAATCCCCGTAGTAGGACTCCCGGCTATCGGTGAGCGACCGGAACTCCGCGACCAGATCCTCTGCCTGGATCCCTCGCGCTGCCCAGCGGTCCAGCAGCGCCAGCAGATCCGCCTGCCAGCGCTCCCGGTAGCTGACCCAGGGCACAAACTCCGGCTGGTAGCGCCGGGACTGAGCCAGGACGAAGTCCCTCTGGACCGGCGACAACCGGCCGGTAAAGCGCTTGAGGCCTTTGCGCACTTCGCGAGCCCAGCGGTCCTGATTCTCCTCCAGGGACTTGCCGGCCTCTTCTTTGGCAAACTCGCGGTTTTCCTTGGCCAGCTTGCCCGGCAATTCGCTGATCTGTTCTGCGGTCAGCGACACCAGCATCTGGCTGCCGGTCCGGTGCCCCTTCTCCTCGATCGCTTCGGCCCATTCCAGCGCGGTTTCGATGAACGCCCGGAACTGCGACTGAAGCACCGCCTCTGCCCCGGGACCGCCGTCCAGAGCCGTGCCTGCGGCGGCGGCGATATCGGCTTCCAGGCGCCGAAGCGCGCCCGTATAGATCGGCAGTTGGGTGGTTCTGTGCCAATACAGCAGCCGCTTCAGTTCGCCGTCCAGGAAGACGCGCTGGGACTTGTCGAAATCAATGTAGTCGTCGGCACTCCAGCGAATCAGCCGGTCGGCATTGTTGTAGGCCAGCTTGATGCTGCAGCCGGACAGGCCCAGCACAGCGATCAGCACGGCCAGCAGGCCGCCTAGGGATCGGGCGCTGTATCGTTGTCGGTCTGCCATGCTCGGAATGCCTCCAGCTCGCTGCGCAGCTGTTGTAGTACGTAGCCGATGACAGCCACGTCATCGATGTAGCCCAGACCCAGCAGAAAGTCCGGGATGGCGTCCAGCGGCGCCACGAAGTAGACCACAGCCGCCGCGATGGACAGCAGCGCTTTGCCCGAGACGCCGCGGTAGTCACCCCGGGCCCAGGCTTGCAGCAGCGCCAGCATCGTTGCCAGCTCAGCGCGCACCGCCGCGAAACGGCCGCCGCCCCCGGCTGCGCTTCCCAGCTTCTGCGCGCCCCGGGCGGCCAGCGCCTTCACCGCCTGCGGATCTTTCAGCAGCGCCCGGGCCCGATTTTCGTGCCGGCGCAGATTGTGGGGGGGCTCAGTCATGGTCCGTGCCTCGGTCTTTGGAGCCTGCGTGGCCGATAAAGTTGCACAGCCACCCGGTCACCAGATCGGCGCTGAGCGGGGCCGCCAGCCCGCTTGCAGCGGCATCGCAAACCGCATCGCCAATCTGCGCCCGGCGAGTCTCGAACAGGTCCCGGGCGTAGGCTCGGGTGAACTCAGGATGCCCCTGAACCCCGACCGCCAGCGGGCCCAGCTCGAAGGCCGCCACCGGGCAGCGGGCGGACGCGGCGAGCACCCGGGCACCGGGCGGCAGCGCCACTACCTGATCCTGATGACTCGCCAGCAGCTCGAACTGGCTGGCCGCCGGTGCCAGCCAGGCTCGCCGCTGCGTCACCTGGTAGCGCTGCACCCCGATCTGCCAGCCCGCGCTGGCCGGCGCCACGCGGCCGCCAAAAAAGTGCGCGAGCAGTTGATGCCCGAAGCAGATCCCGATCACCGGCCGGCCCGCTGCCATGGCCGAGCGACAGAACTCGGCCAGGCGCGCGATCCAGGGCAAGGGGTCGTAGACACTGTGCTGGCTGCCGGTCACCAGATAAGCGTCCGCCGTCGCCGGGCCGGGCAATTCGCCTTCCCGAGCGTTGATGTGCACCAGGCGTTCGGGCCCCAGGCCGGCCCGGGCAAAGAGGCGTTCGAACAGCGCCGGGTAGCCGCCGTGGACCGCCGCCAGCTCGGCCGACATCTGGTCTGCATGCAGCAGCCCCAGTCGCCACTCAGATGAGCTCAAAGTACCGCCCTAGCTGCCAATCGTTGACGTGCCGCTCGTACTCCCGGCTTTCCCAGTCCCGGGTCCGGGCAAAGTGATCGACCCAGCCATCGCCGAAGGCAGCGCGCGCGGCCTCGCAGGCCGCGAAACGCGCGGTCGCTTCCCGCAGCGTTGCGGGAAACTGCATCTGCGCCGGCAGCGATTCCGTGATCGCGTAGGCGTTGCCGGTCACCGGCGCCGGCGGCGTCAGCGCCTGCTCAATGCCCAGCCGCATCGCCGCCGCCATGGCCGCCGCAACCAGGTAGGGATTGGAGTCTGCCCCGGGGACTCGCACTTCCAGCCGCTGGCCCTCGCCGCCAGGAATCAGCCGCACCGCCGCCGTGCGGTTTTCGACCCCCCAGGTGGCGGCCGTGGGCGCCCAGGCGCCGGGCACCAGCCGGGTGTAGCTGTTGATCGTGGGGGCCAGCATGACCAGCCACTGCGGCAGATACTTCAGCACCCCGGCGAGCGCCTGGCGCTGCAGCTCGCTCATGCCATGCTCGGCATCCGGAGCAGAGAAGCGATTGCTGCCATCGCCGCCAATCAGCGAGCAGTGGAAGTGACCGCTCTGGCCCGGAACCGCCATGGACCACTTCGCCATGAAGGTGGCGATGAGCTGCCGTCGGGCAAAGTAGCTTTTGGCAAAGGTCTTGAAGAGCGCCGCCCGGTCAGCGCCCTCAAGCCCGTCCGCAGGCGCCAGGGCCGCCTCCCAGACCCCGGGACCGGTCTCCGTATGCAGCCCTTCCAGCGGACAGCGCAGTGCTTCGGCCTCGCTCATCAAATCGCCAAACAGCTCGGCGTGGGTCGCAGTCCGCAGCGCGGAGTAGCCGAAATTGCCTGGGGTCAGAGGCACCAACTCGCGGTAGCCCTTGTCGCGCACGGAGCGCGCGGTCTCGTCAAATACAAAGAACTCGTACTCGAAGCCGCTGCGCAGGGTCAGCCCCCCGGGCCCGCACTGCGCGAGCGCGCCCAGCGCCTGCTCGAGCAGGCGCCGCGGGCATGGCGGCGGCGCGTCTCCCGCCTCGGCCGGCTCGAACTGGGCCAGAAACTGCGGACAGTGCTCGTCTTCGAGCCAGCGCTCAGTCTCGACGCGCAGCCGGAACGGCACATCGGGAAAGCCCCGGTGCCAGCCGCTGTAGCCGGCTTCCCCCGGAAGCTCGTACAGCACGTCGTCCAGATCCCAGCCAAACACGCAGTCGCACCAGCCGCCGCCCGTCTCCAGCAGCTTGCTGAATTTGGCCAGGGACAGGTACTTGCCGCGCAACACCCCATCCACATCGGTAAAGACGACCTTGACCCGCTGGCAGCCTCGAGACCGGTACTCGTCCAGTCTCTGCGCTGCCTTCTCTGCCGTGTCCATCTTTGTTCTCACGCTGTGGATAACTCTGAGGATAACTGCAGTCGGGAAGGCTGAGAAGAAGGCCCCAGGCGGCGCTGGAGCAGCCCTTTGAAAATATATTCTTTCTTATTTTCAGTAAGTTACCGACAACAAGGGTTCGTCCCGGAGACCGGCCGGGTCAAAATATGGCAAGAAATCGTCTTATTGCGCAGCTGTGCACAACTGCCTATTCGGACTGGTCTGCCGGCAGCCGAATCGCGGTCTCCGGGGCGGTGAAGGGCGCAAGCTCCGTGAACACGGCCGGATCAAGACGCCAATCCCGCGCGTCAGGCATGACCCGGTCGCCGAGCTTTTCCGATTTCAGCTGGTCCTGGACCACCTCCGCCGGCTCCGGTGCCGGCTCGCCGGCCAACGCGCTGCCAGCCAGGCCCCAGGTACCGAGCAACAGGAGGACAGACACGCGGCGTTTGCCGGCCTGTGCGATCGAGCAACGGTCAGTATGCATATTGAAGCTTCCAGTAGAGCTGCGGGCCAGGCGCATCGATCGGCGGTGACCCGTCGCCGGCAATCGGCAGCGCGAAGCTGAGCCGGCTGGTAAAGGCCTCCGCCCAATCGGCATCCCAGCCCACGCCGAGAGAGGTCAGCTGGGCCCAGGGCTCATCGCGATCGTTCTCGCCGTTGCCGTAGGCTGCGTCCAGGAAGGTGACAAACTCGCCCACGCGCAGGGGAAAGCGCAACTCGAGCGCCAGGTTCACCGCCCGGTCCGCCAGAAACTGGGTGCGTTCAAAGCCGCGGCCCAGGTGTGGCCCGCCCAGGCTCATGGAACGCGTTGCGGGCAGTTCTGAGCCGGCGTACTGCAGCTGCCAGCGCACCGCGAACTTCTGTTCTCCGGGCAACAGCGGCAAGGAGACAGGTTTCCACAGCCGGCCCCAGGCTGCCAGCCGCAGGAACCCGCGGTCCTGTCCCGGGGCTTCGCCAGAGAAAATCCGGCCATGTTCAATGGCAGCGCCGCCGCGCAGGGACAGGCGTGCGCGATCCCACAGCCGGTGACCGGTAAACGCGAGATTGGCAAAGGCAAACCGCTGGTTGTCGAACTCGCGCCAGCTCAAATCGTGCACGCCAACGTTGAGCCGGGCGTGGGCGCTGGAGGTGCGCGTCTGCCAGTAGCTGCGGCGCAGGCCAAACTCCAGCAAGCGGCTGTCGCCATCAAGATCGGCGTCAACACCGCGCACGCTGTCGAAATCGTAACGGTTGTTGCCAACAAAAAACTCCAGCCGGTAGGGCGACCGGCGGATCGGCATTTCGTAGCGGCCCCAGAACTGCTGCTGGGCCAGGGGGTCAAAGCTGGTTCGCATGCCCAGCTCCAGCACATCCCCCAGCTGCCAGGGATTGCGCCACATCAGCCGCGCGCCCAGCCGCTCTTCGCCGGTATCGTCGAGACCGTGATTGTCGATCTGCAACAGGCCAGCGAACGCACGCTCTTCCAGCACGTCCAGGGTCAGCGCCGTTGCGCCGACCGCCGTGTCTGGCGCCAGGGATGCCTGGGTTCGCAGCCCCGGCAGCTGGCTGATGCGGAACAGCCGCGTCTCGAGCTGCCCCTTGTTCAGGACCTGGCCGCGCAGATCAGCAAGTTCTTCCTGAATCAGCGTCTCCATGGGGCCATTCACGGTCACGGAGCCGAGCGTGCCCGGGAGCAGCGCGAGCTTGACCACGCCGTCCTCGACCTGCTGTTCCGGCAGATAGACCTCTGCCAGAAAATAGCCCTGATTGCGGATGTAACGCTGCACCACTTCGGCCACTTCTTCCAGCTCGCGCACAGAGATGCCCCGACGCTGCTTCTGGGTCGAGATCAGGTCCAGCAGGGCCTGGGACTCCTGTGCGCTCAGCGCCGCGTCCTGCTCGTGCACGCCGAAGGCGCTCAGCAGCCGCCCCAGCTCCTGCAGCTCTGGCGCGCTGAAGCCGTGCGGGCCCAGCGCGTGACGGGCTTCGATCTGTGCCAACGCCCGCAACACTTCGTCGTTGACATCCACCGGGCTGAGGTTGCTGTAGCGCGCCACGCCGCGCTCGTCGCTCAGGCCCGGGAGCCGGATGCCGGTAATCTGCAGCCGCTCGCTGGTGGCCGGGTTGGGATCGCGATCGCGAACCGCGGGGATGCTCGCCGCCTGCGCGGGCACCGTTGCCAGCAGCGCTGTTGCAGCCACCAGCAGCAACAGCAGCCCCGGCACCAGCAAGCGACGCCAGCGGCCAGCGCGCGAGCGCACCACCGGCGCTGTCAGGTCGGCATCGTTCGCCGCTTGCATGGCCAGAGCGGGGCCGGCGAGGCGGCGAGCGGTGATGTCGCCCGTGCGCAAGGTGTCGTCCCGCCGCTGCGTATCTTCGGTGGCCGGCTGCCGGGCAAAGCGCTCAATGATCTCGGCACGGGCGCGCCGGTAGTCGCGCTTGCTGCATTCGCCGGCACGGTAGGCCCGGGCGACGCGGCGCAGGTGAACGGCATCTGGCGATAGTTTCAGCAATCCCACTCAGCGCTTCCCCAACTCGCGAACCAGGCGGAAACCGGCAGTACCCGGCGCAACATCCGCTGCCGCTCGCACCGTACGTGGCGTGCAGCTGGCCAGGGGGTCGGCAAAAGAACCGCCCACGGCCTGGTAGCCGCCGTCGCCGGCAACCACCCATTCCTGCACGTTACCAGCCGCGTTCAGCAGCCCGAACTCGTTCTGCACGCCGGCCCCGGCTGCGACCGCTGTGCCGCCGCGAATGACCGTTTCGGTGCTGAGGACGCAGTTGCGGTTCGGGTCCAGGGAGTCGCCGGCAGCACGCTGCCACTCAGCCAGCGTTGGCAGCCGGTAGCGATAGCCGACCTGTCCCGACAGCCACTGCGCGTACGCTGTGGCTTCCGCTGCCGAGACGCCCAGCACCGGCAGGTCCGCATCGCCAAGGGCCGTGCAAGCGGCCGATGCCCGGTCCGTCGCCGCGCAGAAGCGTCCGAAATCGGCCAGCCGCAGCTCGCTTTTCTGGATTGCGAAAGGCCGGCCAGCCGCCGTCGCCGGCGGAATCACAACCAGCTTGGCGCCGGGCGTGCCATCGGGAAAACGATCGACGCAGTAGCCGCTGCGCCCACTCTGAGCGCCGTTGCCCACCAGATAGCTGGGCACACAGGGGTCGAGCCGGACCTTGGCCGTCGCCGGCAAAGCGCCAAAGGTCTGCAGTGCCAGCGATTGAAAGTCCGTGGCGCGGTCTGGGTCTGCCACCGACAGCTCCTGCACGCACGCCGCAAAGGCGGTGTCGAGCCGGCCCAGCGCCCGTTTGGCCAGCCCGGGAAACTCCTGGTCGAGCTCCGCCAGATGCCGTTGCACAACTGCCGGCTCCAGGCTCAGACAGCTGTCGCCAACCAGGTTCTGGACGGCCGCGTCGTACTCTTGCGACATATCGGCCGTAAGCCGCGCAGCTTCTGCCTGCGCCTGCTCGCGGCGGGCGCGGACCAGGGCGTTCTGCAGCGAGATCAGTGCCGGCTGCAAGAACATGACGGGGCGCAGAACCTCAAGCGTCGCGTCGGCGGCATCGAACAGCCCGGCCTCGGTCAGCGCCTGCGTTTCCGCAGCCAGCGCCTCGACCACTTCCAGCTCCAGCTCGGCCCAGCGCGTCGATTCCGGCAGGGCTTCCCGGGCTTCTGCCAGGGCGGCGCGCAGCGCGCTGAGCCAGGCCAGGGAGGCAGCGGTATCGGGCGTTTCCGGGCGCGCCAACCGCTGGACGATGCGCGCTTCGTAGCGTGACTCGAGCCACTCCACAGCAGCATCGACCGCCAGGTAGCGATCCGCTGCCTGGTACAGGGCGAGGGCGATCTCAATGTCGTCGCTATCTTGAATCGCGTCCAGCGAGCGGGCCGCCATGGCGTCCTTGAACTCGGGGCTCTGGTCGGCGCCACCCTCCAGCGTGCCCAGGGTATCCAGCTCCGCCCGGGCGCGGTCGTGCCAGGCCAGGTCGATCACCGGTTCAGCAAGCAACGCCTCGACGCGCTCCACCTGGGCATCAAGCAGCGTCGTGGTACGGACTTCTTCCTTGACCGTGTCGATGACCGCGTCTTCTCGGAAGTAGCTGAACGCCAGGGCGACACAGAACGCAATCAGTGCCACCACGGCGGTCCGCGAACGCCAGGCTGGCGGCTCGAAAAATGCCTGTTGCAGGGACTCGAGGCCGAGCGGGCGGTCGCTGCGGTTAAAGCGCAAGCATCGGGACAGCTCTCGCCACTGACGCCCACTCAGCCGCCGGGGCCGGTCCGGACGCATGTTTTCCGCCGCCGCGTCCTTGGCCGACATGCGGCCATAGGGATGGTGACCGGTCAGAACCAGGTAAAGCACCACCCCCAGGGAGTAGATGTCGTCTCGAACTTCGGCGTTGTCGCCGTTGAGCATTTCGCGGCTGGCATAGGCGGGCGTCAGCGCCGCCAGCCGCTTGGGATCGAACAGCGTGTTGTCGTCGGGGGTGACGCTGTGGTTGACCTGCACAGCCCGGGCGATCCCGAAGTCCAGAATCTTCGAGTGATGGGACGGCGAGACGAACACGTTGCCAGGCTTGAAGTCGGCATGCACGACCCCCGCCTCGTGAGCGTGGCGCAGCCCGGACAGCAGCCCGCGGATAATCGGCCAGGCGATCTCGTCGGGCAGCCCATCGGGAAACTGCCGGATCAGCTCCGTCAGCTCCTGCCCCTCAAGCAGCTCCATGGTCAGGAACGGCACGTCGCCGTCCTTGTCAAAGTCGAAGATGGAGACAATGTTCGGGTGCGACAGGCTCTGCGACTTGGACGCTTCGCGCTCCAGGGCGATAAACGCCTCCGGGTGTTTCCGGAAGTCGGCGTTCAGCACCTTGACGGCGACATAGGGATGCCGATCCTGCGCCTCGACCTTGCGCAGGTCTCTGGCCCGGAACACGGTGCCCATACCGCCACTGCCCAGCTTGCGGTCCAGCACGAAGCGCTGCTTGAGCACCTGCGGCGCGCGGCCGTCGGTGCCCGACAGGGACAGGCCGTCTGCGCTGCCCGGCAGATTCGACGGGGGCCCGGGCGCGAGGCTCTGATCCTGCTGGCCACCGACCCGCGACGGGGCATCGCCAAGCTGATCGTTAGCCGACCCGTCCGGGGGTAGCCGCAATACGGTGATGTCCTTTTCGTCGCTCATGATTGCGATGGGCTCAGACGGCGCCGCCGCTGACATCTCGCGCCAGCACAAAAGACACGTTGTCGTTCGCTGCCCCGGCGAGCACGCCGTCAAGGAGCCGATCTGAGGCTTTCTGCAGCGCCGGCTCAGACATGGCCCCGGCTATTTCGCCAAGGGTCAGCTCTCGATACAAACCGTCTGTGCAAAGCATGTAGGTGTCTCCGGGCCGCACATCAAACAGCGCCACATCCAGCGTCAAGCCAGCCTGGCCGCCCACGGCCCGGGTGATGACATTCGTGTCCGCCGCCAGCGCCTCAGCTTCTGTCACCGCGCCGATATCCAGCAGATCAGAGATCGGGTTGTGATCCCGGGTGATCTGCGCCAGCACGCCTTCCCGCCGCCGATACAGCCGGCTGTCGCCCGCCCACAACGCAACGGCTGCGTCAGCGTGCACCAGCAACGCCACAACAGTACTGCCAACGGTCGCACCACCGCAAAGCTGCTCGGCGTGCAACCGCAACTCTTCGTTGACCGCCAGCAACGTATCTTCTACCTGATCCACGCGCTGCGCCAGCGACCCGCGCAGCTGCAACCGGTCCAGGGCGCGGCAGATCGTCTGGCTGGCAACGTCGCCGGCGCTGTGTCCGCCCATGCCGTCCGCCACTACCCACAAGCCGTCTTCCGCCCGGGACAGCACGGCATCTTCGTTACAGGGCCGCCGATTCCCCGGATGGCTGCGCTCATCGCTGCGCCAGGCGAAAGTCATCGCTCAGTCACCACCCGGTAGTGCACGGCGGTCTCGCGGTTCAGGGGCTCGCCGAGCGCGATCCAGCCCTGACCCCAAAGACGGACGCGCCCGCGTTTGCAGTGCACGACCTTGTTGTCCTCGCTTTGAACGAACGTGCCGTTCGTGGACGAGTCGCGGACGACGAAATAGTGGTCTTCCCGGCACAGGGTCAGGTGTTCCCGGGACACGTACTCACCGTCCAGGCGCAGGTCCACATCGCGCTCCCGGCCAACGACAATGCGTTCGTCGGCCTCAACGCCGAGCTGGCTCTGCTGCCAGGTCAATACTAATCGTGAAGAAGATTGCGATTCCATGGGCCATCCAGCCGCACTAACAGCGTCGTCAGCTTAGGACAGCCCGCGCAAGCGCACTGCGCATCAGTGCAGGAAGTTGAACATCCGGCGCCGGTAGCTGCCCGCGAGGGGGTGTCCCTTGCCCATCATCTCGAAGATCTGAATCATCGTGAGACGCCCAATATCGTCCTTAAACTTGCGGTCTTTCTGGAGAATCGTCAGGGCATGCTCCAGTGCCGGTTCGTAGCTGTCCAGGACGGCCAGACGAACGGCCAGCTGGTAGCGGGCTTCCAGATCATCCTCGTCAGCCGTAACCCGGGCCTCGAGGTCAGCCACCGGGGCCATGCTCAGCGCCGTTTCCAGCAGGGCGAGCCGAGCCGCCGGCCGGCCACGGCCCTCTGTGTCTTCGGGCACGCCGGCCAGCACCTGCCGGGCCTCTGCCAGGAGCTGCGCATCGCCGCCGGCAGCCCGCCGCAGCAGCACATCTGCAAGCTCGACGCGGAAACCCTGATTGTTGGGCTCCTCGTTGATCGCTTGCTGCAGCAGGGCCATGGCCTGATCGAAATCGCGCTGCTCAAGGAGCGCACCGAGCTGCGTGCGCAGCACGTCGGCCGGCGACAGGGTCAGTCCGTCCAGCAGGTCGGTCAGATCGGCATCGGTCTGCGGGCCATCCATCTGCCCCACGATCTGGCCATTGCTGACCACACGAATACTGGGCAGCGCCTGGACCCGCAGGTGCTGAGCGAGCGCCTGATCCTGCGCCACATCCACCAGACCCAGCAGAACCTTGCCCTGATAGCGGGGCACGAGCCCTTCCAGCTGAGCTCGAGCCTGCACCGCCGGCTCCATCTGCGCCGCCCAGAACAGCAGCACCACCGGCAGCTGCGAGGAGCGCTCGACCACATCGGTCTGAAACGCTTCCGGAGTCACTTCGAAAATTGGTTGCTGGGCTTCCATAGGGCTCGTCGCTGTCCTGGTCACTGGGCGAAGGGGTCAGACGTCGTTTTCGTGCTGCCCCAGAACTTCAAAGCTGCCATCGCCGGCAAGGCGCACGGTCAGGCGGATCGGGCGGCAACAGACCTGGCAATCTTCGATGTAGCTGTCTGAGCCGTCGCCGACGGCACTAGTATCGACGAGAACGGAGATTCGTTCACCACAGTACGGGCAATAGAGCTGCGTCTCTTCGACGCCGTAGGCGCTCACGGCGCCGGCTCGGCCACCACGATCGGTGCTGCAGCGGCTTCGGCGTCAATGGCGCGCCAATCGTGGCCTTCCGCCTGGGTCGCGTACCCGAGGTCCGCCAGCTCGCCGCGCATGGGCTCAAACAGCTCGGCCAGCCGGTTCATACAGTTGTTCTCGCCGCTGATGTGCCCGAGCAGCACCCGCAGCCCCGGATGCGCGATCTGCTGCAGCAACGCCAGGGCCTGCTCGTTGGCAAGGTGGCCCAGATCGCCCCCGACCCGTCGTTTGACCGATGGCGGGTAGCGCCCCGCCGCGAGCATGTCGCGGTCGTGATTGGCTTCAAGGAGCAAGGCGTCCAGCCCCTGGTAGTGCCGGCAGACATGCGCCGTCACGTGCCCCAGATCAGACAAGACCCCAACGCTCACGCCATCGGCACGAAACACGAACTGCGTCGGCTCCCGAGCGTCGTGCGGAACAGTGACCGGCATGACCTCTACCGCGTTGATGGCGAAGGGCTCATCGCTGGTAAACGCGCGGCCAAACAGCTTGCCAGCGGTGGCGCGCAGCGTTCCGTGGGAGGCGTATACGGGAATATTGAAGCGGTGCGCGAGTGCAGCGACGCCCTGCATGTGGTCGGAGTGCTCGTGGCTGACCAGAATCGCCGACAGATCTGCCGGCCGCAGGGACAGGCGCGCGAGCCGCTGGGTGACCGCCCGCAGGCCAAAGCCGCAATCGACCAGCAGCAGCTCACCGCCCAGCTGCACGAGGGTGCCATTGCCTTTGCTGCCGCTGCCAAGAGACGCGATCGCCGGTCGGGCCCGGTCAGCCAGCGCCAGCGCAGCGGTGTTCAACCTGCAAACTCGCGCAGGAGTACCAGCAGCTGCTGGGCGAGCTCCCGATCGACAGCAGCGCCGGCCTCGTCGGTGACCTGCACCCACCAGGCACCGTCAGCGCCTGCCGCCGGAGACAGCTGCAGCCGGAGCGCCTGATCGTCGCTGCCGAAGGAGAACATGCGCCCGAAGAAACCGGGCTCATCGCCGGTAAATGTGGCTTCGGTGACCGTGACCGCGTAGGCAGCAGCATCCTCGTTGGCATCGTCCACGGCGATCTCGGCGTTCGCCAGGGCCTGGCCAACGGTGGCCCAGGCACGATCGAAGTCCAGGTTCAGCCGCAGCGCCGGTGCGCCGCCAGTGGCCCGCTCCATGACTGACTTGGGTTGGGTCGAAATGGACTGCGCGACCATGGACACGGTCTGTTCCGCGACCCGGGCAGCCACGAAGGCGCCGAGCTCGTTGAGCATCTCCTGCTCGGCCGGGAAGGATGCGCTGCTGAGCGCGGCAATGTCGTCCGGCGCCGGCACCGGAACCAGGCGGTCAGCGCTACGCTGATGCCGCAGGTGCACTTCCGAGGTGCGATCCTGAATGCCCTGCTCCACGCGGATCAGTACGCGCTCTTCGGTGTCGTCGGTCACCTGGGCGTCCTCCGCCCGGGCATCTTTGAGGACCGAGCGGACGATGTCCCGGTAGCTGCTGTCGCTGAGCGCGAGCCACTGGGAATCGAGCCGGCCGATGGTCGGCTGCTCGGCGACGATCGAGACGCCGTTATCGGTCAGGAACTGCTTGATCTTCGGCCACACGGTGGCCGGCGGTTCGGGAATGACCAGCCAGCGGCGATCGCCCAGGGTCTGGATACGCACCGACTCCCGCTTGTCATCGCCGTAGATGGCGTCTGGCAGCGGCGGCTTGAAGGGGTAGAACTCAGCGTCGCTTTGAGCCGGCGTGGGCGGGATCGGAAAGGGGTCACCGATCGACTCGTCGTTCAGATCTTCCGGCACGACCACCACCTCGCCCTCCTCCGCTTCGAGGTAGTCGTCCCGGCGATCGACAAAGATCCCGCGATCATCGGAAAGCCAGCCGCAGCCCGCTGTTCCCAGGACGAGCCAGGCCAGGATCAGCACGCGCCGCAGGACCGGCGGGCGCCGCAGAACTGGCTGGCCCCGGTCAATGCATTGGCAACGATTCATCAGGACAAGCACCCCGCAGCCACCAGTTCGGCCCGCACTGCGGCCTGTTTGCCTTTGGATAGGGGCAATAGCGGCAGGCGAATACCCGGGCCGATCATGCCCATCTGCTCGAGCGCCCACTTGGTGGGCGACGGGCTGGACTCGATGAACAGCGCCGCATGCATGCGCTGCAGGTCGGCGTCCATGACCGCAGCGCCCTGGCGATCGCCTTCCAGAAACCGGGTGCAAAACTGTGCCATCGCCGCCGGCAGCACATTGGCAGTGACCGAAATTGTGCCGACCGCGCCCAGCTCAAGCATGCGCAAGGTCTGGGCGTCTTCGCCGGAAAGAATGCAGAAATCGTCCGGCACCAGAGCGCGGATCTCGCCGACCCGCTCGGAGTCCCCGCAGGCTTCCTTGATGCCAACGACTTTGTCGATCTGCGCGGCCTCGGCCACCGTCTCTGCCAGCATGTCGCAGGCCGTGCGCGGCGGGACGTTGTAAAGCACCAGGGGGCCATTGCAGGCTTCGGCGATCGCCTGGTAGTGCGCCACCAGCCCTGCCTGGGTCGGGCGGTTGTAGTAAGGCGTGACCAGCAAGCAGGCATCTGCGCCCAGCTTTTCCGCCGCGCGGGTCTGGTGAATGGCCTCCCAGGTGGCATTGGCACCCGTGCCGGCAATGACCGGTATCTGGCGAGCGACCACGCTGACGGTGCGCTCGACCACTTTCAAATGGTCGTCCACGGCCAGAGTCGCGCTCTCGCCGGTGGTGCCCATGGGCACGATGCCGTGCGTCCCCTGGTCCAGATGCCACTCGATCAGACGGGTCAGCGCCGGCCAGTCGACATCGCCATTTGCCGCCATGGGCGTAACCAGGGCGACGATGCTTCCTTTAAACATGACCGCTAACCGAAACCGAAAAAACAGTGGCGCGCATGGTACAGGGGCAACCTGAACCGAACCAGCATGAGTCCGCGCACCCGGCGCCGATCAGCCGCCGGAGGCCCTCGCCGCAGAACTGTCCGACGCTTCGTCCGCCGCTGACGCCAACACCGGCTCCCCGGGCTCCGGCGGCATCGCGCGCTCGTGCTCGTGGGGCCAGGCGTTGTAGATGGCCTTGACGAGGGTGGCCAGGGGAATGGCGAAAAACACCCCCCACACCCCCCAGAGCCCGC
This sequence comes from uncultured Pseudomonadales bacterium, assembly GCA_964640725.1. Taxonomy (GTDB): domain Bacteria; phylum Pseudomonadota; class Gammaproteobacteria; order Pseudomonadales; family Azotimanducaceae; genus CALHVX01. The sequence goes on from CAZXIJ010000001.1 coordinate 187,431, forward strand.
CGAAGGCCAGTACCGACACAATGATGGTGATGGGGTGCAGGTCGACCGCTTCAGAAAACAGCAACGGCACCAGCACATTGCCGTCCAGCGCCTGGATCACGCCGTACGCCGTCATGACGTAGCCCAGCTCCCAGGACCAGCCGAACTGGATCAGAGCCACCAGAAACACCGGGATGGTCACCACCGCGGCGCCAATGAAGGGAATCAGCACAGAGATGCCCACGAGCACGGACAGCAGCGCCGCGTAGCTCAGATCCAGAATCGTGAAGGCGAGGAAGGTCACGGAACCCACGAGCAGGATCTCGATGAACTTGCCGCGCACGTAGTTGGCGAGCTGCGCGTTCATTTCGACGCCGACGCTGTCCAGCAGCAGCCGTTGCTGCGGCAGCAGGGACCTTAGCCAGGCGAGCAGTTCCTGCCGGTCCTTCAGGAAAAAGAACACCGAGATCGGCACCAGCACCAGATAGATGAGCAGGCCAACGATCGACGGGACCTGCCCGACGGCCAGCTCCAGCGCCACGGTCGACAGGTTGCCGATCTGGCCCGCGAGGGAGTCGATGGACGCCGCCACCTGCTGCTCGGTAATCAGCTCCGGAAACGCCTCGCCAAGCCGCACCATGAGCTCGCGCACCCGCACCAGCAACTCCGGCAAGCCCGCCACCAGGGCCCGGGTCTGCCGAATCAGCGGCACCACCAGAAACAGGGTCGCAACCAGGCCCGACAGAAACAGCAGGAAAGTCACCAGCACCGCCGGCAGCTCGGGAACCCCCAGGCGCTTGAGCCGCTCGACAAAGCCGGTCAGCAGGAAAGCGAAGACCAGCGCCGTCAGCACCGGCGCCAGCACCCCGCCGAGGGTCACGAGAACCAGCAGTACCGCGGCCAGCAGCACGACCAGGGTGATCGCCTCTTCGTTCGAGAAGTAGCGGTTCACCCAGTGGCTGATAACTTGCAGAAAACGCATGGGGTTGGCCTCTAGCGCGCCGCTTTGCGAAGCAGATAGCGGAACCGATGGTCAGCTCCGGCCTCGGACAGCAGCAGCGCATGGCCGCTCTGCCGTGCAAACACCTCGAAATCCCGCTCGGACCCGGGATCTGTGGCGAGTACCTCCAGCACAGCGCCGACCGGCAGGCGGTTGAGCGCCTGCTTGGCCTTAAGCAGCGGCATGGGGCACTGCAGGCCCGTAAGATCAAGGGATTGGTCAATATTCACCCGCCTACTATAGCGGCTTCATCTGACGGTCGTCTGAATCCGGGGAGTTCCAACGGAACTCACCAAGGCTAACGGAGTCTGGAAGTACTGAGGGTATGATGGGCGCTGCTGCCATATCGGCCCGTATCGAGGTGTTTCGTGCCCCAGTTCAGATGGTTCTCCTGTGTTCTGCGGGTGCTCGCCGGCATGCTGGCGCTCGGCCTCATGGCCCCCGTGCACGCCGCAAACGCCAACCCCATCGAGTTGCCGGTGCTGGGCGATGCGTCTTCGTCGCTGATCTCGCCGCAGCTCGAGCGGGAGATCGGGCGCGACTTTCTGAAACAAATCAACGCCAGCTTGCCGACCGTTCGCGACCCGTTGCTCAAGTACTACACGGAGCGGCACATGAGCCGCCTCGCTCAGCACTCGCAGCTCAAGGACAAGCTGCTCAGCACCACGTTGATCGACAGCGACCAGATCAACGCCTTCGCCGCCCCTGGCGGCGTGGTGGGCGTCAACCTCGGGCTGATGCTCTACGCCGAAGACGTGCACGAGTACTCCGGCGTGCTGGCCCACGAGCTGGCACACCTGAGCCAGCGACACTTCGCGCGCGGTGTCGAAGAGCAACGTCAGCAGGCCTTGCCGAACCTCGCAGGCATGATCGCCGCGATCGCGATCGGTGCCCTGGGCGGCGGCGAAGCCGGTATCGCCGCTCTGAGCAGCGCCCAGGCCGCGGCGCAGTCCAACGCACTGCGCTACAGCCGGACCCGCGAGCAGGAGGCCGATCGGGTCGGGCTCAATACCCTGGTCGAAGCCGGTATGGACCCGCACGCCATGGGCCGAATGTTCGAGCGCATGCAGCGCGCCTACCGTTTCTCGCGCACGCCGCCGGAGTTTTTGCTGACACACCCGCTCTCGGAAAGCCGCATCGCCGACGCCCGCGCCCAGGCTGCGCGCTACCCCAAGCGCGACTACGGCGACTCGCAGGAATTCCGCATGATGAAAACGCGCGCCGCGCTGCATTACTCACCGTCGCCGCAGGCGGGCGTCAAGCGTTACCGCAAGGCAGTACGCGACAACCCGGACGACCCGGTCGCAAACTACGGGCTGGCCCTGGCGCTGTCCAAGGCCGGCGAGCACGAAGAAGCCATTATCCTGGGCGACCTGCTCTACACAGAAAACCCCGACAGCCTGCTCCACATCGGCAGCTACGCGGAGCTGCTCACCGAGGCCGGCAAAACCGAACAGGCGCTCCGGCTGCTATCGCATCAGCTGGTGCTGAACCCGGACAACACCCCCATGGCCATGCTCTACGCCACGGCGCTGTCCAAGGCCGACGAACACCAGCAAGCGCAGGCTGTGCTCACCCGGCAGAGCCGGCTCAAGCCCTACGACGTCGATGTCTGGTACGACCTGGCAGAGATCGCCGGGCTGGCCGGCGACATTGTGGCCGTACACCGGGCGCGAGCTGAGTTCTTCGCGCTGCACGGCAGCTACCAGAAAGCCATTCAGCATCTGCAGTACGCCCGCCGGCTGGTCAGCCGCACGGACGATGAACTGATCTCGGAGCTGGATCAGAAGATCATTGATCTGCGCACGGCGCTGCGCGAGCTGCGCAGCTAAGCGCTCGCCGGGCGACCAGGACGGCCTTAGCGAGCCTTCACCGACCTGGCCAGCCTAGCCCGCCTTGAAGTCCAGCATGCGGTTAAGCGGCAGCATCGCGCGCTCAGCGATCGCCGGGTCGACCTTGATCTCGTTGCCGGCCATTTGCGTTTCGCTGCGCAGGCATTCGGCAAGCTTGCGCAGCTCGTTCATCGCCATCCAGGGACAATGGGCACAGCTGCGGCAGTCCGCGCCGTCACCTGCCGTTGGGCACTCGATAAACCGCTTGTCCGGATTGAGCTGGCGCAGTTTGTGGAAGATGCCGCGGTCTGTGGCAACGATGAACGTGTCGTGCGGCAGCTCGCCGGCAGCCTTGATGATCTGGCTGGTAGAGCCGACCGCGTCAGCCATATCGATCACGGCAGCGGGAGATTCCGGGTGCACCAGAATGCCGGCGTCGGGATAGACCGCCATCAGGTCGAACAGTGCCTTGGACTTGAACTCTTCGTGCACCACGCAGGCACCGTTCCAGAGCAGCATGTCAGCACCGGTCTTCAGCGCAATGAAGTTGCCGAGATGTTTGTCCGGCGCCCACAGCACCTTCTCGCCCTTGGCCGACAGATGCTCCACGATCGGCAGCGCGACACTGCTCGTCACGACCCAGTCAGAGAGCGCTTTGACCCGCACCGAGGTGTTTGCGTAGACCACCACAGTGCGGTCCGGGTGTTCCTTGCAGAAGGCTTCAAACTCGTCCGGCGGGCACCCCAGATCGAGAGAACATTCAGCCTCGAGCGTGGGCATGATCACGCGCTTTTCCGGCGACAGGATCTTGGCTGTCTCGCCCATGAAGCGCACGCCAGCCACGACCAGCGTCTCGGCCTCGTGGTGTTTGCCGAATCGGGCCATCTCCAGGGAATCGGAGACACAACCGCCGGTGGCTTCCGCAAGGTCCTGCACGTCGCCATCGACATAGTAGTGCGCAACCAGCGCTGCGCCGCGCTGCGCCAGCAGGTCGCGGATCTCTTCCTTGAGCAGATCCCGCTCGGAGGGCGCCAGCACCTCGGGCTCGTACAGCGGGACCTGGTTCGGCGTCAGGCAATAGTCGGCACTGGTGTCCATAGGCGCACACTCTCGAAAACTTGCAATACAAAGCCAGTTTACCGCATGCGGTGCGTCTGCCCTAAGCTGGATGCTCACGGATACCGCACGGCCTGCCGTCACGCCCATGGACTCGATCCTGTTTCTAACCAGCGCCGGCGAGTCCCCCCCGGGCAACGACAACCATGTGCGGTTGCCAGAGGCATTTCGCGCGGCCGGCTGGCGCGCAGCCACAGCGAACCATGAGTCCCTGCAGATGGCTGGGGGCGCGCTGCTGAGCAGCGCCGGGCCGGTCGAGGCTTTCGATCGCATCTGGTGCCTGGGGTTTGGCGAGCGGCGGTCCTTCCTGGACCGCATGCAGCTGCTGAGCAGGCTACCCCAGGAGCAACTGGTCACCGGTGTCGATGCCCTGCTGCGCCTGCACGGCAAGATGCATTGGCAGGAACTCATGCCGCCCAGCTACCTAAGTTGCGATCCGGACTATCTGCTGGCACAAACCGGGCGCGGTCACGACTGGGTCTTAAAGCCGCCCGCCGGTGCCTACGGTCGCGATCTGTACCGCTTGCGGGCAGACGATTCTGCGGCTCGGAAAGCCGAGCTGCTCAGATCCCTGACTGCCGGCAACCGCTACTGGCTGCTGCAGCGCTACCTGCCGCAAATCGAAGACGGCGAGAAGCGGGTTCTCTACGCCGGCGGGCTGCTGCTGGACTGCTACCTGCGCCGCCCGCTGCCGCAAACGGACTCAAGCGCCCGGTCCGACCACATGACCGCCGTGCCAGGGGCCAACATGGCGACCGGCGCCACCGCTGAGACCTGCGCCCTGGCTCCGGCAGAACGCCGGCTGGCTGATCGCGTTGCCAACGAGCTGCTGGCGCGGGGTGTTGGCTTCGCCGCCATCGACCTGGTGCATCCGTACCTGATGGAGGTGAACATCGCGAACCCCGGGGGCCTAGGCACCCTGGCGCGCCTGCACGGCGCGGATCCGACCGCCGGGGTGGTGCGCGCGTTAGTGGATTTCTGGGCCGGGGGGCGCTGACGGCGTCGGCGCGGTGCTGTCCTGCAGCGCCGCCAGCTCTTCCAGACGATCCTGGCGCTCGTCAATCGCGTCGACCAGTTCCCGCACCAGCCGCGCCCGATTCGGATGCGAAGACAGACGAAAGGTCTCCAGATCGATCTTCAGCCGCTCGACCTCGGCGGTGAGCAGCGCGATCAGATCGTCGAGAGATTCGTTCATCGGGGCATGAGTCTCTCAGCGAGAGCCGCCATCGACACGGATCAGCGCGCCCGTGGTGAAGCTGGCGGCATCGCTCGCCAGGTAGAGCGCCGCGCCAACGATTTCTTCCGGCTCACCGCCCCGGGGAATCGCCATGGTGCGCTGCGCGCCCTTTTCGAAGGCTTCCATGTCCCAGGCGTCAGCGATGTCGGTCAGGAACGGGCCTGCGGCGATGACGTTGACCCGCACTTTGGGGCCGAGCGCGTCCGCAAAGCTGCGCGTGATGGCGTTGAGACCGGCTTTCGCCGCGCCATAGGGCTCCGAAGTCGGGCTCGGCTGCACCGAGGCAATGGAGCTGATGTTGATGATGCTGCCGCCGTCACCGGCCGCCATGCGCTCGCCCACCAGCGCGCTCAAACGGAACGGCCCCTTCAGGTTCACGCCGATGACCTTGTCGAACAGCGCTTCGCTGATCTCGCCCAGGGACGGATACAGCGGCGACATACCGGCATTGTTGATCAGGATGTCGACCTTGCCAAAGGTCTCGTAGGCGGCATCGACCAGCCCTTGCAGGGCGTCCCACTCGCCAACATGCGCGCCGTAGGCCAGCGCGCGCCGGCCAAGGGCACGAATTTCTTCGGCAACAGCCTCGCAGTTGTCTGCCTTGCGGCTGGTGATCACCACATCGGCCCCGCGCTCCGCCAGCGCCAGCGCCATCTGCCGGCCCAGCCCCCGGCTGCCGCCGGTGACCAGCGCGACTTTGCCTTCGAAATTGAGAAGCGGGTCCATGATTTTGCTACCAGTCCCGGAAACGCGCAATTATAGGCCATTCATCGAAGGACGAGCGGGAGCGCATATGTCAGGACCTCTTCACGGTTTCAAGGTGCTCGATCTGTCTGCGGTGGTCTCCGGGCCGCTGACCGGAGCGCTGCTGGCGGACCAGGGCGCCGAGGTCATCAAGATCGAGCGTCCCGGCGGCGATATCCAGCGTCACGTGGGCAGCCAGCGCCGAGGCTTCTCAGGCTTCTTCCACGTTCTGAACCGCGGCAAGCGCTCCCTGGCGCTCGACCTGCAGCAGCCGGAAGCTGTGGCCATCGTCGAGCAGCTGGCGGCCGAGAGCGACGTGCTGATTCAGAACTTCCGTCCCGGCGTCACGGACCGGCTCGGCATCGGCTACGAAAAGCTCTCAGCCCTGAACGAGCGGCTGGTCTACCTGTCCATCAGCGGTTTCGGGCAAACCGGTCCCCGGGCCCGGGACCGGGCCTATGATCCGATTATCCAGGCCTACTCCGGCATCGCTTCGGTCCAGGGCCGTATCCACCGGGAGCACCGGGACCAGCCGGAGCAGGTCAACATGCTGTTGCTCGACAAGCTAACCGCCTGGACGGGTGCCCAGGCCGTGACCAGCGCCTTGCTGGCTCGCAGCCGCACGGGCCGCGGCCAGCACATCGAGCTGTCCATGCTCGACACCGCCATCGCTTTTTCGTGGATGGACGTCGCCGCCGACCTGATTCTGCAGAAGGAAGAAGGCGAACCGGACCCCATCGATGCGCGGCCGCCTATCGGCGCATCCGGCCTGGTCATGGCGTTCGCCGACGGCTGGGGCGCGACCATGACCCTGTCCCAGCAGGAGTTTGCCGGGCTCTGCCGGGCCTGGGGGCTGGACGAGGTGGCAGAGGACCCGCGATTTGCAAGCGTCGCCGCACGCACCAGGAACCGCGGTGCCTGGTGGCAGATCCTGAACGACCGCGTCTACCCGCAGGCCCGGGAAACCCCGGCGGCCGACGCCCAGGAAAAGTTCGCGGCGGAACAGGTGCCCTTCGCCCGGGTTCGAACCCTCGACGAGTTGCCTGAGGACGATCAGGTCACCCACAACGAGGTGTTTCGGCGGCTCGAGCACCCGCAGGCCGGACCCCTGCTCGATGCGCGGCCGGCGCCGCGGTTCAGTGACACGGCGGCGGCGCCCGGCGGGCCGGCACCGACCATTGGCCAGCACAGTCGGGAGATCCTGGCCGAGCTGGGCCTCGGCGATCGGGTGGACGACCTGATCGACCGCGGCGTGGTGCGCTAAGCGATCGGCTCAGTCAGACGGCAGGGGGCTGCCTCTGGGCGGCTCAGGAGGCGGAGGCGCATCAGCCGGCGGAATGGGCTCGATGACCGGCCGGTGGCCGGGTCGCAGGGGGAACCCAAAGCCAGGTCCCAGGAAGCGGTCCTGATCGATCCGCTCTGCCGCTGCCTGCCGGGCCTGCGCCTCGGCCTGGCGCGCCCTGGACTCCGCCAGCTCAGCTCGCAGCCGCAAGGCCTCCCGGCGCTCGGCGCCGCGCTCGCGCCGATCCTGCGCCAGCGCCTCAGCCACTTCCAGCGTCGCGGCCGTGGTGCTGGCCGTGCCCGCCGGGCTGCCCGTCGCAGGCTCTGGCGTTTCCAGACGCACCGGTTCGGCGCCCTCGACCCGCTCATCGCTGAACTGCACGGTGCCGTCCGGACCGACAGAGCGGAAGACCTCAGCGGCCTGCGCAAAGCTCGCAAAAGCCGCCCAGAGCAGACCGAAGAGGATTTTTGGGCGCACGAGCGCCATCCTGCAAACTGAGCTGATCACCATGGGCGCACCCTCTGACGGCTGGCGGTCCCGGCCGGCTGCCGGGGTCGCGGAACGCTTCGTGGCCCGAGTATAGTGGCTTAACGGTCCAGGCTTTGTTGATGCACTCCATCGGCGCTTCTCATCAATTTCGGCCTGCGCGAGCAAGACAACTGCTCGCAGCCGGGCTGCTATCCGCGTCCCTTGCGAGTTCGCCCTCGGCGCCCGCGGATGAGGATTCGGCTGGCGTGCCGGGCCTCGCAGCGCTGAACGATCTGACCACGGAGCAAATCGAGCAAGCCATCGGTGATGCCCGGGGCCTTCATGCCCTGCGCCTGCAGCTGATTCTCGCCCACCGTCACAGCGACCGCCCGGCCCAGGCCCAGCGCTGGCTGACCACCGCAGCCCCGGCGCTGGCGCTGCGCCAAAATGTCGATCGCCTGCCGGCCCGGACCCACCCCGAGGTGGCGATCGCCGACGCGCTGCTGTGCTGGATCGATCAGAACAGCAGCGGTGCCCATGGCGACGGTGAGGCCTGTGACAGTCTGGTCCGGCACCTCAGCACCGTCAGCCACCCTGTTGCCCGCGGCATGCTGCAGATGAGTCTCGCAAACCTCGAAATGACCGGCGGCGATCTGGCTGCGGCCCTGACCCAGAACCGGCTGGCGGTCGATGCCGCAAACCAGTCCGCGTCCGGGCGCCTGCGCGCCCGCAGCCTCACGCAGCGGGGCTGGCTACTGCAGCAATACGGTTTGCCGCAGGCTGCCATCGCAGCCTACGCCCGGGCCCGCCAGTTTGTGCGCGAAGACGACATCGAATACACCACTGCGCTGAGCGTGCTCATGGGCGTCAGCCAGCTCGAGGCAGGCTACTCGGAAGCGGCGCTGGGCAACATGCTCGAAGGGCTTCGGGAAGCTGACCGGGTGGGCGCGTCGCAGCGCGCCGTTCGCCTGCGCGACCTGATCGCTCAGGCCCACCTGAACCAGCAGGAGCCCGCCATCGCGCGCCGCTATCTGGAAGGCGTATTCGCCGGCCCGCTGCCCGAGCTGCCGACCTCGACCCGGGTGAATGCCATGGTCACCCTGGCCAGCGCGAACCACGCCCTGGGCGACCGCGACCGCGCGCGAACGCTGTTCGATCAGGCGCTGCACATGGCGCGGGAGACCGACGACCAGGCCCGCATCGAGTACGCCGAGCGCCGCTACGCGGCCGCGCTCCTGGATGAAGGTCGCCACGAGCAAGCGCTGGTACTCCTGAACGACCTGATTGACCGGCTGGCCCAGCGCGAGCCAACGACGCACCTGGTCGACACCCTGGAAAAAGCCGCCATCGCGCATGCCAGCATCGGTGACCACGCCAGCGCCTACCAGGCCATCGTTCGCAGCCGGGACACGGCGCACGCCATCGACTCCGAGCACTTTGAACGCCTGCTGTCCTACCAGCGCACTGAGCTGGAACTGGACCGGCGTTCCGCCGAGCTGTCTGCCCTGCGTGCCCGGGAATCCTCTCTGCGCAGCGCCGACAAACTGAAAACCGCTGTGTTGACCGCCTTGTTGCTGCTGGGCGTCATCGGTGGCCTGCTGGCCTACCTCTGGACGAATCGGCGCCTGCAGCGCCAGGCCGCCAGCGCCCAGCAGGCCGCGGCCAGCGAGCTGGAATCGCTGGTGATCGCGCGCACCCAGGAACTCGAAGAGGAGCTCGCCAACCGTCTGTTGCTGCAGGAAGAACGGCGGCAGCTGGAAGCCAACCTGGCGGAAGGCGACAAGCTGCGTTCCATCGGCCAGCTGACGAGCGGCGTCGCCCATGACTTCAACAACCTGATGACCGTCGTGTCCTTGAGCGCAGAGATGCTGCGCCAGGCGAGCGACGTGCTCACAGCCCGGCAACAGCAGTGTGTGGAGGACATTCTGCTCGCCGCGCAATCCGGTGCCGAGGTCACTTCCGGGCTGCTGGCTTACGCGCGGCAACAGCCTCAGGAGCCGGAGCACCTGGCCCTGGACGAGTACCTGGCCGGCGCCGAAGCGCTGTTCCGACGCACCCTGGGCGAAGGCATTCGCTTCGAGCTGGTGTGTGGCGAGGCCGGCGCCACGGCAACGCCGAGCGAGGGGCGCTCGACCTATGGCGTGACGGTCGACAAAGCCAACCTGACCACTGCAATCATCAACCTGCTCATGAATGCACGCGAGGCCCTGAACGGGCGCGGCTCGGTGCGGATGCGGCTGACCGCAGAACCGGAGCAGGTGTCCCTGTCTGTCAGCGACGACGGCCCTGGCATGTCGGTCACCGAGCGAGAGCGCGCCACGGAACCGTTCTACACCACCAAGGAAGCCGGCAAAGGCTCCGGGCTGGGGCTGAGCATGGTGTTCGGGTTCGCTCGCCAGTCCGGCGGCGACCTGCAGCTGCACGAGGCCGACGGCAACGGCCTGCGAGCCACCATCGTCCTGCCGCGGATCCCGGGGCTCGCAACCATGGCGGCGCCCGCGGCGACGGGCCCGCTGCCGCCGCTGCGCGAGGGCATGACGGTCCTGCTGGTCGAAGATCAGGCATCGCTGCGCTCTACCTTGCGGCGGCTGCTGGAAACCATGAACTTCCAGGTAGTGGACCAGGAGAGCGCCGACGACGCGGCGGCCTGGGTCCGCGAGCACGGCGTGCCCGACCTGCTGCTCAGCGACATCGTGATGCCCGGGCAACGCACCGGCATCGAGCTGGCGGATCAGCTCCGCGCCCAGTTCCCGACGCTGCGTGTCATGCTGATGTCCGGCTATACCGAGCTGGTCGACATCGACTATCCGCTGCTGCGCAAGCCCTTCGGCTACGAGGAACTGGAGCGCGAGATTCGCACGGTGCTCGCGGGCACGATCGAGGCCTCGGCAGACCTCGAGCCGTCCTGAGGTCGCGGCTCAGCTGTCGAGCCGCACCCGGTCGCCATCGGTCACCAGCGGCCGTGAGCCGCTCCAGAAAATCCGTCTGCATGCCGTTCCAGCGGGGGTAGCTGCGCGTCTTGTCGTTGCCGATACAGGTATCGACCAGCAACACCTGGGCCGGTGTCTCGACCAGCAGCGCGTGCATGCTCAGGACAATCCGGCCGCGCTCATCCAGAAATGGCGCGAGCCAGGGGTACGGCGCCAGCGCCTCGGGCGTTGCCTGCGGCAGCAGATGCGGCCCCAGCGAGGCGGTGGTCAACTCGGGGATCCGGGTCACCGTCACGGCCCCGATCTGCCATTTTAACAAGTGGTCCAACGAGTTCGACAGCGTTCGCGCTCAGGCGTTTTTGATCGTCAGGCCACCGTCCACCGGCAAGGCCACGCCGGTGATGAAACTGGCCGCCGGCAGCACCAGGGACAGGGTGCCGTGCGCGACCTCTTCCGGCTCTGCATAGCGCTTGAGGGCCACCCGGCGGCGAGCAAAGATGGCTTTCTGATCTTCCGGGATCGCGTCCGTCATGCCCGTACGAATCGGGCCCGGGCAGATGCAGTTCACGGTAATGCCTTCCGGCCCCAGCTCTACCGCCAGGCCCCGGGTCAGCCCGATGACCCCTGTCTTGGCCGCGCTGTAAGGACTCGCGAACTTGGTGGCGCCGAGACCTTCCGTCGATGCGATGTTGACGATGCGCGCATCTTCTGCGGCGCGCAGCCATGGCAAAGCCGCGCGAATGGTGCGCGTATGGGCACTCAGCAGCACGGACAGGTGCCGGTCCCAAACCTCGTCGTAGTCCGGGCTGTCGATGGGCAGGCCCTGCGAGATGCCGGCGTTGTTGACCAGGATGTCGATGCCGCCAAAGTGCTGAGCGACGGCCTCGATGGTCGATTTGGTGGCCGCGGCGTCCTGCAGGTCGAGCACCCAGGCCTCGGCCTCGCCGCCCGCCCCGCGAATCCCCGCCACCACGGCGTTCAGCGCATCGCTGCTGAGGTCAATGGCCGCGACCCGCGCGCCCTCGTCGGCAAACAGCTCAGCGGTTGCCTTGCCCATGCCGCTCGCGGCGCCGGTGACGATCGCCACCTTGCCGGCTATGGAGCGGCTGAGCTTGCTCAACCGAGTCCCTCGTGTTCCTTCGCTCATGACTCCCCCGTCAGTAGGCATTACCCGGTGAAGTATACTGGCCCAGAAACTTTCGCGGAGCATCTCCTATGGGACTGGAAACCAGCACCCTATTCGTCGCAGTCCTGCTGGTCATCACGGCCGTTGCGGCAGCCAAGGTCGTGCCCCAGGGCCAGCACTGGACCGTCGAGCGTCTGGGCAAATACACCCGCACCCTGACCCCGGGGCTCGGCCTGCTGGTCCCCTTCGTCGAGCGCATCGGCCGCCGCCAGATCATGATGGAGCAGGTGCTCGACGTCGCGGGCCAGGAAGTCATCACCAACGACAACGCGACAGTCGTCACCGACGCGGTCTGCTTCTTCCAGATCATCGACGCAGTGCAAGCCTCCTACGAAGTGAACAATCTGGAGCTGGCCCTGCAGAATCTCGTTATGACCAACATTCGCGCCGTGATCGGTGCCATGGCCCTGGACGAAACCCTCTCGCAGCGGGACAACATCAACCGGCGCGTGCTGGAGAAGGTGGACGAAGCCACGCATCCCTGGGGACTGAAGGTCACCCGCATCGAGATCAAGGACATCGCCCCGCCCCAGGATCTGATCGACGCCATGGGCAAGCAGATGAAAGCGGAGCGGGAAAAGCGCGCCACAGTGCTCGAGGCGGAAGGCTACCGGGAAGCCGAGATCGCCCGGGCTGAGGGCGAGAAGCAGGCAGCCGTGCTGGAAGCCGAAGGCCGGCGCGAAGCGGCCTTCCGCGACGCCGAGGCGCGAGAACGTTTGGCAGAGGCCGAAGCCCGTGCGACGGAGACCGTATCTGTTGCCATCCGCAACGGTGACCGGCAAGCCATCAATTACTTCATCGCGCAGAAGTACACAGAGGCCGTGCAAACCATCGGCTCGGCCAGCAACTCCAAGGTTGTTCTTATGCCCTTTGAAGCCGGCAGCCTGCTGGGCTCCATCGAAGGCATCCGGGAGGTGCTGAAGGACGACAAGGCGTGAACTTCAGCCAGTTTCAATGGTATCTGATCGCCGGCGCTGTGCTGCTCCTGATCGAGCTGGTCGGCTTTACCGGCTTTCTGATCGGCATTGCGATTGCGGCGCTGGTCACGGCGTTCGTAACCTACATCGCCGACCCGGTCAGCATGATGAGCGCGGCGCTCCTGTTCGGCACGCTGTCGGTGGTACTGACCTGGGTCTACTGGCGTTTTTTGCGCGACTTCAACAGCGCAACAGACGCGCCCGGCCTGCACCAGCGTGCCGCCGGCGAGATCGGCAAAGTGTTTGAGCTGACTGCAGCGGTCGGCGGTGTGCCGATCGCGCACTTCGTGGGCGATACCCGCTGGCAGATCGTGAGCGAATCCGGCGCCTCCCTGACCGCCGGGCAGACCGTGCAGGTGACCGCCGTCACCGACGCCGGTGTGCTGACGGTCGCTACGCAGGAACCAGCAGGCTAGCCGGGTTCTGCGACTGCCACGGGATCGTCGCCGGGGGCTGCTGCACGACGGCGTTCGGTCACGTACAGGTAAGCGGGCAGCGCCAGCGACAAGCCGATGCCCAGGTTCATGACGATAAACAGCCAGGGCTTCGGTCCCTGGGGGCGGCTGAACATATAGGCCCAGAACGCGAAGGAGCTGATGAACAGGTCGGCGGTAAAGCCAGCCGCCGCGCCGTTCGCGAAAATGCCCTGGCCAAAGCGGTAAGCGGAAAAACCTTCGCTGCCAAAAAATTCCAGAAAGCACAGAACCGGGATCAGGGTACCGGCAATCGCCAGCAGCAGGTAGACGGTGCGCATGGAGTCGCTCCAACGGTTGCGATGGCCGGCAATCTAGCGCGCAAGCGTCATCGCGCCAATGACCTTGCAGGTCATGGACCTCGTGTTCGCGCGGCGTACACTCGAGCCATGAGCACCGTGACCCCCATGCGCGCTGGCGGCAATCAGGCCAGCAAAGATCCGACCGGCGAGCGCGACGCGCTCAGCTTCGGCACCCTCATGAAAGAGTGGCGCAGCCACCGACGGCTGAGCCAGCTGCAGCTGGCGGTAAACTCCGGGATCTCCCAGCGTCACATCAGCTTCGTAGAGACCGGCAAGGCCCAACCCAGCCGCCAGACCGTACTGGAACTGGCCGACACGCTGGATGTGCCCCTGCGGGAGCGCAACGCGCTGCTGCAGCGCGCCGGCTACAGCGCCGCCTATCCGGACGCGCCGCTGGCAGAAGCCGACCTGGGCCTGTTCCAGGAGGCGCTGGACCAGATGCTGGCACAACACGAGCCCTACCCCGCCATGCTGCTGGACGGCCGCTGGCGGCTGGTGGGATCAAATGGCGCCGCGCTGCGCTTCTTCAGCCAGTTCATCGATCCGGCGCTGCTGCTCGCCACGGCACCGGACACTGCCGACGCGCCCTTCCCGGTCGTCGACCTGTGCCTGCGCGAGGATGGCCTGAAGCCGCACTTCGAAAACTGGCAGGAGGTGGTTTTCAGCTTTCTGCTTCGAGCCCGGGCTGCGCTGCTCGCCAATCCCCGGGACCAGGAGATGGCCGAGCTGATCGAGCGGCTGCAGAACCATCCGGAGGCCCCGGAAAGCTGGCAGGCCCCGAACTGGAGCAGCGCGCCGCCGCCGGCGATCACCATGCGCCTGCGCAAGGGGCAGGCGCGCTACGCGCTGTTCACCATGCTGGCGCATTTCGGCTCGCCGCAGCAGACCGTGGCCCAGGACCTGTCCGTCGAACTGTTCTTTCCCGCCGACGAGGCCACCCGAGACCATCTGCGCGAGGCCTAGCGGCAGCCAAATCGTCCTCCGTGAGGCTTCGGGCTGGCGCTGAAAACTGTATATATATACAGTTCTTGAATGACCAAGCATGACCCACCCGTCCCGAAGCTCCAGCGCCCCCTGCACCGCATGCGCGGCCGGCCACGGGTGTCGCCCCCCATTAGAAACACCCAGGAGCTGAAACAACTGTTCGGCTGCAGCAAGGCGGAGCTGCCGCACGAGCTGGCGCTGCACGGGGTGGATTACCACATGGATAGCCAGGGCCAGTTCTGGGCGGCGCTGGAAGCGGTGCCAGAGCTGCCCGCGGGAGCCCGAAAGCGAGACCGGCAGAGGCCCGAAGAAGGAGGCGACGAGGGGCGAGATTGAATGGTGGGTCGTCTGGGACTCGAACCCAGGACCTACAGGTTAAAAGCCCGGTGCTCTACCAACTGAGCTAACGACCCATTCCCAAGGCCCGCCGACGGATCGGCGAGGCGCGGCATTGTATGCGGGTGTTGGCGGCAGCTCAATAGAGAGCCGCGAGGAACCGCGCAGCGGCACCTGTAGCCACGCCGGAGCCCGCTCGGCCCTCAACGATAACGCGTCACGTCCGGGATACCCGCCGCCTCAAACCCCGCCCGCCGCAAGGCACAGCTGTCGCAGCGACCACAGGCCCGGCCCTGCTCATCCGCCGAGTAGCAGGACACGGTGATCCCGTAGTCCACGCCTGCGGCAACGCCCTCGGCAATAATCCGCGCCTTGGTCCAGTCGATGAGCGGGGCATGGATGCGCATGCCGCCTTCTTCCACCCCGATGCGGGTCGCGAGGTTTGCCAGCTGCTCGAAGGCTGCGATAAAGGCCGGCCGGCAGTCCGGGTACCCGGAGTAGTCCACCGCGTTGGCGCCGATGAAGATGTCCCGGGCATCGAGCACCTCTGCCCAGGCGAGCGCCAGGGACAGAAAGACCGTGTTGCGCGCCGGCACGTAGGTCACGGGTATCTCGCCGTCGACCCCATCGGCCGCATCCGGCACGTCGATCGCCGCATCTGTGAGCGCTGAGCCGCCGAATGCCGACAGATCGATGGGCACGATGCGGTGCGCAGCTGCGCCCAGATGGGTCGCAACCTGCTTTGCCGCTTCCAGCTCCGCCGAGTGGCGTTGACCGTAAGAGAAGGACAGCGCGTAGCACTCGTAGCCATCGCGGTTGGCGAGCGCCAGCACCGTGGCGGAGTCCAGACCGCCGGACAGGAGGACCACCGCCCGTGGTTTGCCCTGGACACTCATCGCCCGGCCTCGTCGCCCCACAGCTGCTTGTGCAGCTGCACCTGCAGCCGCGCCGGTACCTTGTCGGCCACCATCCAGTCCGCCAGTTCCCGCACATCCATCTGCCCGGCGCTGGGGGAAAACCAGACGTCGCCAAAGCGCTCGTCGAGCCGGTGCCGGTCGAGGGTCATGCGCGCCCAGTCGTAGTCGGTGCGCGAGCAAATGACGAACTTGACCTGATCGTGGCCGCCGCAGTGTTCCAGGTTGGACCACAGGTTGCGGTTCAGCTCGCCGGAATCCGGGGTCTTCAGATCGAGCACGCGGCTGACCCGCGCATCGACTCCCGAGACGTCCAGGGCACCGCTGGTCTCCAGCGATACGTTCAGCCCCCTGTCGCACAGCGCCGTCATGAGGGGCAAAGCGTTCGGCTGCGCGAGCGGCTCGCCGCCGGTCACGCACACGTGCCGAACGCCATGGCCAACGGTTTCTTCGACGAGGTCATCGAGCACGCGCTGCTCGCCGCCGTAAAAGGCGTACTCCGTGTCGCAGTAGCGGCAGCGCAGCGGGCAGCCCGTCAGGCGCACGAACACCGTCGGGTAGCCGCTGCTGCGCGCTTCACCCTGGAGAGACAGAAAGACTTCGGTGATGCGCAGCGTCGCGGGCGCGACGCTATTGCATCTCGCGGGCATAGTCCGCCGCCAGCTTGGCCGCGTTGTGATTGGGGAAACGGCCCCGCACGCGGTTCAGAAAATCGAGCGCCAGGTCCTTGTCACCCAGCCGGTGATAGGTCACGCCCAGCTTGTACAGGGCGTCCGGCACCTTGGCGTGGTCCGAATACAGGTCGATGACCTGCACAAACTGCTCCCGGGCCCGCTCGCTCTCGTTCTTGACCAGGTACAGCTCGCCCAGCCAGTACAGGCTGTTACCGGCGTACTGGCCACCGGGGTAGTCCGACAGCAGCCGGTTAAAGCTGAGCAGGGACTCATCGTAGCGACGCTCCCGCAGCAGCTTCAGCGCCGCGTTGTAGTCCGCCGCTTCGCCCTCGGCGGCAACGGGCGGCGCGCTGGGGGCCGATCCCGCTGTCGCTGGCGCGCCGCTGTTGCTGGCGCCGCTGCCAGCCGGCGCCGTCGAGTTCGGCGCTGCTGCTGCACCGCCGCCCCGCTGCAGAGCAGCAACGCGACCGTCCAGATCCACGTACTGCTCTTTCTGGTCCCGGCGCAGGCGCCGGATCAGCTGGCTTTGCTCTTCGAGCTGGCCGCGCAGATCGCGCACCTCTTGCTGCATCACCTGCAGCTGGTAAAACAGCTCAGACAACTGGGCGCTGCCGGACCGGCTTTGGCCCGCCGCAGCGTCCTGCGCCTGCGCCAGGGGCGCAGCGGTCAGAACCCCTGCCAGCATCGAGGCGGCCAGCGGTCGCCAGAGCTTGCTGCGGAAGCTATCGCCGATCATCGCGCGTCGACCTAGCGGTAGACGAGCACGGCGCGACGGTTGCGGCTCCAGGCCGCATCCGAGTGGCCCGGATCTTCCGGACGCTCTTCGCCGTAGCTGACGTTTTCCATCTGCTGGTCGGTCACACCAGCGCTGCGCAGGAACGTGCGCACGGAGTTCGCGCGACGCTCGCCCAGCGCCAGGTTGTATTCCCGGGTGCCGCGCTCATCGCAGTGCCCTTCGACGACGATGGTCTTGCTGCGATTGTTGCGCAGGACCGTGGCGTGCATTTCCAGCACGGCCAGGTCTTCCTGGCTCAGCACGCTGCGATCATAGGCGAAGTAGAAGGTTCGCGGCAGCAGGCGGGTGGTGCCCGGGATAAACGGGTTGCCGTTCGGGTCGAAGGCAGCCGTCGGCTCCGGCGTGGTATCGACCGGCGGCGGCGTGTCCGGGGTGGTATCCGGCGGCGGCGCCGGGGGCAGCGTCTCCTTGGTGCCCGATGAGCCACAGCCCGCTGCAAAGAGCAGCACCATCAGCGCTGTCGCTGCGCTTCGAATCCATTGCTTTGTCATGCCTATCTCCTTCAGGGGGGCCCGACGCCAGCACGGCGCCCGGTCACATACGCCAAAACGGCGCGGATTTTACGTGATTCCACCGCAATTAGTGACAACAAATGCGATGGATTCTTGTGCAATTGTGCGCAAAACGGCCACTACCGGCCGCTACTGGTTACGCTGGAGGGCAAGAACGGGGACCAGGACGGCTCCCGAACGTCGCCCGCGCGGGACGGTAGACGATATTTGACCCGCCCGTCGACCGATACCACGCCCAGAATGCCCTTGCCTTCGGCCTGCGTTGCATAGATCAGCATCGCGCCGTTGGGCGCAACGGAGGGCGACTCGTCCAGGGAGGTCGAAGTCAGCACCCGCAGATCGTCCCGGGCGATATCCAGCCAGGCAATATGAAAAATGCCGCTGCGCTGGTGCACCATGATCAGGCGCTGGCCGTCTGCCAGCATACGGGCCCGGGCGTTGTAGTCGCCCTGAAAGGTCAGCCGCTCGATAAAGTTGCTGGCCAGCTCGAGCTGGTAAATCTGCGGCCTGCCGCCGCGATCCGACGTGAAAATCAGGTGCTTGCCGTCCGGCGAGAAGCTGGGCTCCGTCTCGATCGCCGGATTCTGCGTCAGCCGGCGCAGCCGGCGGTCCGCCAGGTTCATGAGGTACAGCTCGGGGTTGCCGTCCTTCGACAGGACCATGGCCAGCTGCTTGCCGTCCGGCGAGAACACCGGAGAGCTGTTGATGCCCTTGAAATTCGTCAGCTGCTGCCGCCGGCCCGAGGCCAGATCCTGCAAAATGATCGAAGATCGGCCGGTCTCGAAGGACGCGTACGCCACCTGGGAGCCGTCCGGTGACCAGCTGGCTGACAGCAACGGATCCTTGGATGCAAAGACCGTCTTGGTCCGAGCGCCATCGGCGTCGGCCACTTCCAGGCTGTAGCTTGCCGTCGGCTTGCCGGCGTCTTTGGCAAGCACGTACATGATGCGCGTCGAGAAAGCGCCCTTGATGCCAGTGATCTGCTCGTACACCTCATCAGAGACACGGTGCGCCAGGTCGCGCCAGGCGTCCGGACCGGCTGCCAGGTCGGCACTGCGCAGCTCGCGCTCGTTGCTGACGTCGTAAAGCTGGTAGCTGACCGCATAGCGGCCATCGGTGCTGCGGCCGCCGCGCCCGATCACAAGGTACTCCACGCCCAGGATGCGCCAGTCCCGAAAGAACACCTGGTCCCGGCGGGTCGGGAAGGACAGCATGCTGCTGCGCTCGAGCGGCGCGAACTGTCCGCTGCGAGACAGGTCGGCGGCAATGATGTCAGACAGCTGCGGCGCCCCGCCCAGGTCGCTGCCCTGCTGGAAGGGCACTATGGCGATGCGGGTCTGCTTGTCGTAGCCCTTGTCGATGATGATCGCATCGAGGCTCTCTGCCGCAAGCGCCGCGACGCCGAACAGCACCAGCAGTGCCCCGATCACGGCTCGTCCCGGCAAACTCTTGATTCCCATGTTTCGTGTACGCATCACCGCAACAGATCCTCCGGCTTGAACAACAGCGTGAACTGTCGAAAGTGACGTTCAAAAATGGCCGATTCCTTCGGCACCTCAAATCGGCGCGCCTTGTTGACGGCGGCCTCGGCGCTGCGGTCGAAGGCCGCGCTGCCGCTGCTCTCCACCACAGTCACACTGACAATATCGCCCGTCGGCACCAGCTCGACGCGCAGCAGCGCCTGCATGCCCTGACGCGCGCTCGGAGGGCGGGACCAGTTGCCCACAATCGCCTGGTAAATGCCCATGCGGAATGACTGCGCCGCCTCGGCGCCGGAATCTTCGCTGGTCGCCGTGTCGAGCTCTGCGGCCTCGGACTCCAGCGCCTCCATAAACTGCTGCTCCGCCAGCTCCTGCAAGCGCTGCTGACGCTCCGCCTCGCGCTTGCGCGCTTCTTCCTGCGCCTTGATCTTGGGGTCTGGCTTGGGCACTTCCACCGGCTTGGGCGTCTCGCGCGGCACCGGCTTGGGCTTCGGCTCGACCTTCGGCGGCGGCGGCTTGTTGAGCATCGGCTTCGGCTCGGGCGGCTTGGCCTTCGCCGGCTTGGCCTTGGCTTCCAGCACGATCAGCTCGGACTTCACAATCTGCGGCTTGATGACCCGGGTCTCCCGGGCTTCGGGATTGAAGCCGCTCAGCAGCGCCGCCACCGCCAGGCCGTGAATCGCCAGGGCCAGGAGCAATGGGCCGGAGTAATGACGCAGCGCGTACAGCAACAGCCTAGGCCCCCGGCGCTTCCGGCGGGTCGGTGATCAGCCCGACGCTCTGCGCGCCGGCTTTCTGCAGCGCGGTCATCGCGCTGATCACCTCGCCGTACGCAAGGTTCTGATCTGCCTTCACGTACACCGCGATGTCCGGGCGCGCGCTGATGATTTTGCCGGCCTGCTCGCCCAGGGAGTACACGGTAACCCGCGTGCCCTCGTCCTCGGCGTTCTGAATGCCCAGGTTCACAAAGATCGCCCCGTCAGCGCGAATCGAGACCACCAGCGGGTCTTCCGACGGATCGTCGATGGGCTCTGAGGGCGCGTTCGGCAGGTCCACATTGACGCCCTGCGTGAGCAGCGGCGCCGTGGCCATAAAGATCACCAGCAGCACGAGCATCACGTCGATGTACGGCACGACGTTGATCTCGGACATGGGCTTGCGACGGGCAGCCATGCGCCTAGCTCGCCTTCACGCCGCGGCTGCGGCCACCGGCATCGCCACCGGTGGGCCGAGCGTGCGCGGCGCGGTAAAGAATGGTCGTCAGCTCTTCCGTAAAGGCCTGGTAACGTGTCATCAGCGATTCGACCCGGGCCGAAAAGCGGTTGTATCCAATCACCGCGGGGATGGCTGCAAAGAGCCCCATAGCGGTCGCGATCAGCGCCTCGGAGATCCCCGGGGCGACCGATGCCAGCGTCGCCTGGGTCATGTTGGCCAGGCTGCGGAAGGAGTTCATGATGCCCCAGACAGTGCCGAACAGGCCGACGTAGGGGCTGGTGGAGCCGACAGTCGCGAGGAACGCGAGGTGCGTTTCGAGCTTTTCTTCCTCCCGCGTCACGGTCACCCGCATGGCCCGCTGCACGCCCTGCATGATGCCGTCGGCGTCGGTGCTCGCCTGCTCCGACATGCGGGTGTATTCCTTGAAGCCGGCCACGAATACAGACTCGATGCCGGTCAGATCGCCGCTGTTCGCCAGCTCGCCGTACAGCTTGCGCAGGTCGATACCGGACCAGAAGTGGTCCTCGAAGTCTTCAACTTCCCGGGCTGTGCGGCGCAGAAAAAACCAGCGCTGAAAGATCATCATCCAGGACACGACGGAGGCCAGCGCGAGCAGGCCCATGACCACCTGGACAAGCAGGCTGGCGTTGCTGATGAGTTCGAACACCGAGAGTTGCTCGGACAAGGGAGTCTCCTTGGAGGCAGCGGTTGGTTAAGCGTCTGGCGCCAGCGGCAGCGCGTCCTGACCGGCGGTGGCGCCCGGCAGGCCGTCGGGTACCGGCAGGCCAAAATGCTGGTAGGTGCTGGCTGTGGCGATACGGCCCCGGGGCGTGCGCATCAGAAAGCCCTGCTGAATGAGGTAGGGCTCAATCACGTCTTCAATCGTGTCGCGTTCTTCGCTGATCGCAGCCGCGAGGGAGTCGAGCCCCACCGGGCCGCCGCCAAATTTGTCCATGATCGTTGTCAGCACTCGCCGGTCCATGGTGTCAAAGCCCAGTTTGTCGACTTTCAGCAGGTTGAGCGCGTCGTCCGCCACCGCCACGGTGACCTGCCCATCGGCCTTCACCTCGGCAAAGTCGCGAACCCGGCGCAGCAGGCGGTTTGCGATCCGCGGCGTGCCCCGGGACCGCCGGGCGATCTCGCCGGCTCCCGCTGTATCGATGTTCAGCCCAAGCTTGGCAGCGCTTCGCTGAACGATTTCTGAAAGCTCGTCGACCCGGTAAAACTCCAGCCGCTGCACGATCCCGAAACGGTCCCGGAGTGGTGACGTCAACAAACCTGCCCGCGTGGTCGCGCCGACCAGGGTGAACGGCGGCAAATCCAGCTTCAGCGAACGCGCCGCCGGGCCTTCGCCGATCAGAATGTCGATCTTGAAGTCTTCCATCGCCGGGTAAAGGATCTCTTCCACCACCGGCGACAGGCGGTGGATTTCGTCCACGAACAGCACGTCGCCCGGTTCCAGGTTGGTCAACAGCGCAGCCAGATCGCCGGCGCGCTCGAGCACAGGCCCGCTGGTGGTTTTCAGGGCCGAGCCCATCTCGTGCGCAATGATGTGCGCGAGCGTCGTTTTGCCAAGCCCCGGCGGGCCGAACACCAGCGTGTGGTCAAGGGACTCGTCCCGACCTCGCGCCGCAGCGATGAATATCTCGAGCTGTTCTTTGACGGCACGCTGACCGACGTACTCCCGCAGGTCCGTCGGTCGCAGGGCCCGGTCGAGCTGCTGCTCGGCATTGCTGCTGGTTTCCGGGGCAATGAGGCGGTCGGGCTCGATGCTCACAGCTGGCCCACGCTCAGGAATTGCCTGCGGCCCGCGCCACGCTGCGCAGGGCCAGACGCACGAGCGTCGCGGTATTGGCAGCGGGTGCTTCCAGCGCCGCGTCCTTCAGCATGCGCTCGGCTTCCGCCGGCCGATAGCCCAGCGCCTTGAGCGCATCGAACGCGGCAGTCCGGTCGGCATCGGTCGTTCGGTCCGCCGGGACCACTGCACCGGTTTCGGGCACCACCACTTCCAGGCCCAGATCGACCTTGCCCTTGAGCTCTACCAGCAGCCGTTCAGCGGTCTTCTTGCCAACCCCGCTGATACGGGTCAACGCGCCCAGCTCCTGCCGATTGACGGCATGAGCCAGCTCGCTTGCGGACAGCGCCGACAGGAGCGCCAGCGCCAGCTTCGGCCCCACGCCGTTCACGCGAATCAGGCTACGGAACAAATCGCGCTGGTGCCGGCCGTCAAAGCCATACAGCAACTGCGCGTCTTCGCGAACAACCAGGTGGGTATAGAGGGACAGGGGCTCGCCGCCGGCCGGCAACAGGCCGAGGACGCCGGTGGTGACATCGAGTTCGTAGCCGACCCCGCCAACGTCCAGCAGGACGTGGGTGTCGGTGGCCTCGATGAACTTTCCGCTCAGACGACCAATCATGGGCCGGAAGTATTGACGTGCGTCAGGGCGATCGCAAGGGCATCGGCACTGTCGCTGCCCAGGGCGACAGAGTCTTTGAGCTGCAGGAGCATTTTGACCATGTGCAGCACCTGGGCCTTGCTCGCGCTGCCCGTGCCAACGACAGCAAGCTTGATGCGCTTTGGCGCGTACTCGGCCACCGACAGATCGTGCGCCACCGCCGCGGCAATGGCCACGCCCCGGGCCTGACCCAGCTTCAATGCCGACTGCGGGTTGCGGGCCAGAAACACATCCTCGATTGCGAAGGCTGTGGGTCGATGCTGCTGAATCAGGGTGTCGACGCCGCGATAGATCTCTGCCAGCCGCGCCGGAAAGTCTTTGCTCCGGGGGCGAATGCAGCCGCTGGCCAGATAGCGTGCGCTGCCGCGATCACCGGTTTCGATCAGGCCGTAGCCAGTCCGCACGGACCCGGGATCGATGCCCAGCACCCGGGCCATGGCCCGCGCTCAGCCGGCGCCCTCAAGGGCACCGTCGGCAAACTCGGCATTGCTGTAAACGTTCTGCACGTCGTCCAGGTCGTCCAGCACGTCTACCAGCTTCAATATGGTTTCCGAGCGCTCGGCATCGCAGGGCGCCGTGGTGCCGGCAATCATGTCGACCTCGGCGCTGTCGGGCTCAAGCCCGGCAGCCTTGAGCGCATCGAGCACCGTGCTGAGCTGCTCCCAGGGGGTAGAGACGGTGATCGCCCCATCGTCGTCGGTTTCCAGGTCTTCGGCGCCTGCTTCCAGGGCAATTTCCATAATCTTCTCTTCGTCGGCCCCGGGCGCAAAGACAATGACCCCGGTGCGGTTGAACAGATAAGCCACGGAACCGTCCGTGCCCAGGTTGCCGCCATGCTTGCTGAAGGCGTGCCGCACCTCGGCCACGGTACGGTTGCGGTTGTCGGTCATGACTTCGACCAGGATCGCCACCCCGCCAGGGCCGTAGCCTTCATAGGTCAGCTCTTCGACATTGTCGCCGTCCTGGGCGCCGGCACCCCGGGCAACCGCCCGATCAATGGTGTCCCGGGGCATGTTGGCGCCGAGGGCCTTGTCCACCGCCAGCCGCAGCCGGGGGTTGTCTTCCACCACGCCGCCGCCCAGGCGGGCCGCGACGGTGACTTCGCGGATGATCTTGGTCCACACCTTGGCGCGCTTGGAATCCTGGCGCGCTTTGCGGTGTTTGATGTTCGCCCATTTGCTGTGGCCGGCCATTGCGTGCTCCTTCCTTGCGGGGTCAGCGAACCTTGATGTGCAGGTCCTTGAGCTGATGATCATCGACCGGGCTCGGGGCCGCCATCATCAGGCAGGCCGCGGTCTGCGTCTTCGGAAAGGCGATGACATCGCGGATCGCCGGGGTGCCGGTCATCAGCATAACGATGCGGTCCAGGCCCAGGGCCACACCGCCGTGCGGCGGGCACCCGTAGGACAGGGCCTCGAGCAGAAAGCCGAACTTGCTGTTCGCTTCCTGGCCCATCTTCATCGCATCGAACACCGCAGCCTGCATCTCCGCCTCGTGAATCCGCAGAGAGCCGCCGCCGATTTCGTAGCCGTTCAGCACCACGTCGTAGGCGGCAGCGCGGGCCTCCAGGGGCGCGGCGCGAACTTCGTCCGGCGTACCTTTGGGGCGCGTAAACGGGTGGTGCATGGCGGTGATCGCGCCATCGCGGCCGGCTTCAAACATCGGCCAGTCCACCACCCAGCAGGGCGCCCAGCGGTCTTCGATCAGCCCCAGCTCACGGCCCAGCTCGCCGCGCAGGGCACCGAGCGCATCGTTCACCACGCCGGCCTTGTCGGCGCCGAAGAACACCAGGTCGCCATCGACCGCTTCGACCCGGTCGAGCACCGTGCTGACCACGTCCCCCGGCAGGAATTTCAGGATCGGCGACTGCAGCCCGTCCGCCCCCGCGGCGCGGTCGTTCACCTTGATATAGGCCAGGCCCTTGGCGCCGTAGCGGCTCACAAACTCGGTGTAGCCGTCGATGACCTTGCGCGACAGGCGAGCACCGCCCGGGGCGCGCATCGCCACCACGCGCCCGTCGGGATCGTTGGCCGGCCCCTTGAACACCTTGAAGTCCACCGCGCCCATCAGGTCGGCGATGTCGGTCAGCTCCAGCGGGTTGCGCAGATCGGGCTTGTCGCTGCCAAAGCGCCGGATGGCCTCATCAAAGGACAGCACCGGGAACTCGGGCAGGTCGACCTTGAGGACCGCAGCAAACACGTCCCGGAGCATCTGCTCCGTAAGCCCCATAACTTCCTGCTCATCCGTAAAGGACGCCTCGATGTCGATCTGGGTAAATTCCGGCTGCCGGTCGTGGCGCAGATCTTCGTCCCGGTAACAGCGGGCTATCTGGTAGTAGCGATCCATGCCGGACATCATCAGCAGCTGCTTGTAGACCTGCGGCGACTGGGGCAGCGCGAAAAACTGTCCGGGATGGGTGCGGCTGGGCACCAGGTAGTCGCGCGCGCCTTCGGGCGTCGAGCGCGTCAGCGTGGGCGTTTCGACCTCCCAGAAGCCCTGCCGCTCGAGGCTGCTGCGCACCGCGCTGGTGATCTGGGCGCGCTGGCGCAGCCGGGTCTGCATCTCCTCCCGGCGCAAATCCAGATAGCGATACTTCAGGCGCACGTCTTCGCCCGCGTCGGAGTGCTCGTCCAGCTGAAACGGCGGCGTCTGGGCCGCGTTCAGAATCTCGAGCGCTTTGCCCAGCACCTCGATCTGGCCTGTCGCCATCTCGGGATTGATCTTGCCTGCATCCCGGGCCCGCACGCGCCCGGTAATCCGGAGCACAAACTCGCTGCGCACCGTCTCGGCCAGGGCAAAGCTGTCGACCGTATCCGGGTCGTACACGACCTGGACAATGCCGGTGCGGTCCCGCACGTCCAGAAAAATCACCCCGCCGTGGTCCCGGCGCCGGTGGACCCAGCCACAAAGCTGCACGGTTTCGTCGATTTGGGCTGTGCCGAGGACACCGCAGTAATGGCTGCGCATGGACATGGGTCGTTGAGTCCGTTCAGGTATAAGGAAAGGGCGCTAGTCTACTGCCCGGAGCAGGCCAGCTCAGTCTTTTTTGGCAGCACCGCCGCTGGATGCGCCGCCCGGGCTGCTCTTGGGCTTGCTGTCGCCGCCGCTGTCCTTCTTGCCGCCGCTGTTGCCGGACGCCTTGTCCGCGCCCCCGCCACTGGCAGCGGCACCGCTCGCGGGCGAGTCGCCGGAAGCTTTGTCTCCGGAGGATGAAGCCCCGCTGTCTGCGCCACCGTCGCCCTTGCTCTCGCTGCCCGACAGATTTTTCTTGCCGCCGCTCTTGAAGTCGGTCTCGTACCAGCCGCCGCCTTTGAGGCGGAAACCGGCGGCAGAGACGTTTTTGCGCACCGGGCCGCCTGAGCAGCTCGGGCACTGCTCCGGCAGCGGGTCGCTCAAACGCTGCAAACTCTCGAATTCATGATCGCACTGTTCGCAAACGAACTCGTATATCGGCACGGCTAACTCCTTCGAAATGCCCCTCAGGCCTCGTTCGGGCGGCGCATGATCGGCAAAAAGCCAATAAAAATACAGTGTTTTCGCGCAATTTCAGTTGCCGCAGCGCGATCTGCTCTGCTATAAATCGCGCCATTGGTATGGGGGACTGCTCGCCGGGCACGATGTCCGCAGCGAAATAGCCGTAAAAAACCGGCGATTTCGTCTCGCGAGCCCGCAAAACTCATCCCAAATGTGATCTGGGGAGACCCCGATCCCTGTGTTTCGACTGGTTTCCCCTGCCGCAGGCCTGGCCCGCGGGCCGGGGGCCGCAAGAAGGCAGGTTCCGGCAACGGGCAAAACGCGTGCAATCGCCAGATCGATCCAAACCTGAAGGGAAACAAGTTCATGGCAGCAAAGAAAAAGGTAGCGAAGAAGAAGGTCGCAAAGAAGAAAGCGGCTGCTCGCCGCCCGGCCAAGAAGGCCGCGGCGCCGAAGCGCAAGCCAGCAATCCGCAACAAGATGACCAAGACGGCCATCCTGACCACGATCGCTGACGAGACCGAACTGACCAAAAAGCAGGTCGACGCGGTTCTGGAAGAGCTGGAGTCGCTGATTGAGCGTCACATTCGCAAAGGCGGCTGCGGCGAGTTCACGCTCCCCGGCCTGCTGAAGGTCCGCGCTGTGAAGCGTCCGGCCACCAAAAAGCGTATGGGCCGCAACCCGGCCACCGGCGAAGAGATCGTGATCGGTCCGAAGCCGGCATCCATTCGCGTTCGGGCGACCGCCCTCAAGCGCCTGAAGGAAATGGTGGGCTAAAGCTCTCCGCGCGAGAAGGGGCCGCTGGCGGGGCACTCCCTGCCAGACGGCCCTTTTTTTTGGCTCGCCGAATGGCT
>CAZXIJ010000001.1:214752-255075 GCA_964640725.1 uncultured Pseudomonadales bacterium
GAACGGCTTCTCATCAGCCGAACCCGGGCCGCGCCGGTTCCCAAGGCCGCGTTCCCCAGACACACTGCAGCAGCGACAACAGACTGAGATTTCCATGCGCCAGAGCCAGCTTCTGATCCCCACGATGAAGGAAACCCCGGCCGACGCCGAGGTCGCCAGCCACCAGCTGATGCTCCGTGCCGGCCTGATCCGGCAGCTGGCCAGCGGGCTCTACAGCTGGCTGCCCCTGGGCGTGCGGGTCCTGCACAAGATCGAAGCGATCGTTCGCGAGGAGCTGAACGCCAGCGCCGCCCAGGAGATCCTCATGCCGGTGGTGCAGCCCGCCGAGCTGTGGGAGGAATCCGGGCGCTGGGACAAGATGGGCCCGGAGATGCTGCGCATGCAGGACCGGCACGACCGTGCCTTCTGCCTGGGGCCCACCCACGAAGAGGTGGTGACCGACATCTTCCGCAGCGAAGTGCAGAGCTACAAGAACCTGCCCTGCAACTTCTATCAGATCCAGACCAAGTTCCGGGATGAGCGCCGTCCGCGCTTCGGGGTGATGCGGTCCCGGGAGTTCATCATGAAGGACGGCTATTCCTTCCATGCTGACCAGGCCTCCTTCGACGCAACCTACCAGGACATGTACGACTGCTACAGCCGGATTTTCTCGCGCATGGGCATCGACTTCCGGGCCGTCGAGGCCGATACCGGCGCCATCGGCGGGGCCAACTCCCATGAGTTTCACGCCCTGGCGGCCGCGGGCGAAGACGTCATCGCCTACGCCAGCGAGGGCACCTACGCCGCCAACCTCGAGAAAGCCCGGGCAGCGGCGCCCGGTCCGCGCCCCGCCGCCAGCGCAGCACTGGAAAAAGTAGCGACCCCGGGCCAGAAGACCATCGCCGACATCGCCAGCTTCCTGAAGGTCGCCGTCGAGGCAACGGTCAAGACCCTGCTCGTGGCCGGCGTCGATGACGCGGGCGCGCCGGACCGCCCGGTCGCGCTGGTGCTGCGCGGCGATCACGAGTTGAACGAGATCAAGGCCAGCAAGCTCCCGGGCGTGGCTGCGCCGCTGCGTTTCGCGACCGATGCCGAGATCGAGGCCGCCACGGGCTGCGCGACAGGCTCCCTGGGGCCCGTCGGCCTGGCCCTGGAAATGTACGTCGACGAGGAGGCGGCAGCGCTGGCAGATTTCGTCTGTGGCGCCAACGAAACCGGCTTCCATTTGACCGGCGCCAACTGGGACCGGGACCAGGCCCTGAACGCCGACCGGGTCGCAGACCTGCGCAACGTGGTGGAGGGCGACCGGGCGCCGGAGGGTGCCGGCACCCTCAAGTTTCTGCGCGGAATAGAGGTGGGTCACATCTTTCAGCTGGGCACGATCTATAGTCAGGCAATGAGCGCATCGGTGCTGGGCAGCGACGGCCGCCAGCTGACGCCGATCATGGGTTGCTACGGCCTGGGCATCACCCGGGTCGCCGCCGCGGTGATCGAGCAGAGCCACGACGACGACGGCATCATCTGGCCGGAACCGCTGGCACCGTTTCGCCTGCATGTCCTGGCGCTGAACTACGGCAAGTCAGAGGCGGTGCGCGCTGCCGCGGAGGCGCTGTACGCCGCCGCTACCGCCCAGGGCATCGAGACATTGCTGGACGATCGCGACGACCGCCCCGGGGCCAAGTTTGCCGACGCGGACCTGCTGGGGCTGCCGCACCGAATCGTGATCGGCGATCGAGGACTGAAAGAGGGCAAGGTGGAGTATCGAACCCGCGACAATCGCGACGCCAGCGCCGTGCCGCTGGACTCAGTGCTCAGCCGGCTGAGCTGACCGGCTGCGACCGTGCGCGCGCGCTTACCAGCTTCAGCCAGGGACCAGCGGCGCGCTGCGGTCGCCCTCATTGTCGGGTTGTTGCTCGCACTGTCGTCGCTGGCGACTCAGGCGCGCCCCAGAGACATCGACCCGGCGCTGCTGGAGACGCTCGTCGAGCGCATGGCCGAGCCCTACGACAGCACGGACCGCTTCGATGCCGAGGTCTGGCTCAAAGTGTCCGAGCAACGCCTCGGGCGCTACCTGAAAAATCCCGAGGAGCGCCTTGCGCTGCTGCAGTTCGTGTACCGCGAGGCCAACCATCACGGTCTGGACCCGGACCTGGTGCTGGCGGTCATGCAGATCGAGAGCCACTTCAACCGTTTCGCCATCAGCCGTGTCGGTGCCCAGGGCCTGATGCAGATCATGCCATTCTGGCGGGTCGAGATCGGCAGGCCCCAGGACAACCTGACCGACGTACGCACCAACGTGCGCTACGGCACGGCGATTCTCGCGCACTATCTGGAGGTCGCGGACGGCGATCTGGTCGATGCGCTGGGCCGGTACAACGGCAGCCGGGGGCGCCTGAAGTACCCGGAAAAAGTCGTTGCAGCCTGGCGGCGCTCCTGGCGCAACACGACGCTGCAGGACCAGCCGGCGCTGCAGGCGTCCTGCCAGAACTACGCCCTTAAAGCGTGTCGATACCAGTAGGATCCGCCAGCACGGGACCCCCATCGCCGATCGCCGCCTGGAGGCTGTCGACCGTCTGCGGGCCCTGCAGCGTGGTCACAAGCGTACCGGCCGGATCAATGACCAGGGTCACCGGCAGGACGCGCGGCCGCTCCAGGCCGTAACGCTCGCGCGGGTCGACCAGCAGCGTCGGAAACTCGATGCCCATCTCCGCGATCAGCCGCGGCATGGTCTCGCCGCTGACGCCGTCAAAATTGACCCCCACAACCTGCACCCCCTGAACGCCGTTCATGAGGTTGAGCTCGGGAATTTCCCGGCGGCAAGGCGCGCACCACTCGGCCCAGTAGTTCACCAGTACCCAACGGCCCTGCCACTCGTCGTAGCGAAAGGGCTCGATACGGCCGGAGGGCGTGACCCGCTGACCGTCGGGCTCGGCGCAACCGGCGAGCAGGCCAGCGCCAAGCACGATCAGCAAGCAGGCACCGCGACGCCGGCCCGAGCGCCGGTCTTCGCTGTGTTTTAATGCGCCCATGAAGACCCTCACGTTGTATCACAACCCCCGGTGCTCGAAGTCTCGCGCCGCACTGGCCCTGCTCGAAGAACGCCAGCTGGCGCCGCAGCTGCTACTGTATCTTGACACGCCGCCTGCCGCCGACACTCTGCGCAGCCTGGCAGCCCAGCTGGGCATCGGGCCCCGGGCCATGATGCGGACCGGTGAGTCAGCCTACAGTGAACTGGCTCTGGCGCAGGCCAGCGACGATGCGCTCTTTGCGGCGATGGCCGAGCACCCCAGGCTCATCGAGCGGCCGATTTTGAGCGACGGCACGCGCGCGGTCATTGGCCGGCCGCCGGAGAACGTGCTGGCCCTGATCGACGACCGCTAGGGTGCGCGGCTACCTGTTCCTGATGTTCCTGGCCATCGGCTCGGTGTTCGCCGTGCTGGGCCTCAAGCAACTGTTCATCGACCCGCTGCCGTCCGGTGCCTTCGGCCCGGCGAATCTGTTCTGGCTGGCCGTGCAAACCCTGCCCTTGCTGGCCCTGCTGCCGCAACTGCTCGGCGGGCGCGGCGGGCGCCGGCTTGCCGGCGGCATGGCTGCCCTTGCCGGCATGGCCTACTTCTGCTTCGGCGTCTGGCTTTCCGTGGGCGAGCACAGCAGCCTGGGGCTGGCGCTGGTGGCGGGCTCGCTGGTGATCGTTGCCGTGGGCTCCCTCATCGCCCGGGCGGCCGGCGCTGTCGCCAGCGACTAACCCGCAAGGTCCCCGCGAGATCAGTGAATGACGGGGCTCTCTTCCTCTTCGAAGCCGTCCTCGTACTCGTCATCGTCGTCTTCTTCGACGGCCTGCACGGCATAGCGCCGGGTGGTGATCTCGCCGTCCAGCACGTCGGGCAACTCGCGCAGGAACGACTCCATGTGCTCAGTCTTGAAATGGGCCATGAGCGAGTCCATGTCCTCCCATTCCTGAAACAGCAGCAGGGTGTTCGGTTCGTTCAAACCGATGTAAAAGTCGTAGGAGATGCAGCCGTCCTCGGTGCGGGTGGCTTCGGCCATGTCCCGGGCCAGGTCGAGCGCCAGATCGCGGCTCTCCTCTTTGATCGGGATGGTCCCGTGCACAATGATCATGATCAGCCCTGGCTTGAAGGAACAGCAGAGGCCAGCGCCGGGTGCTTGCCCAGCGCCAGACGGACCTCGTCGATAATGGCGGGATCGTCGATCGTGGATGGTGTGGCAATGACCTGATCACTCGCCAACGTACCGGATGCCTGATCGACGAGTAGCCGCAGCGTCTTGCGCAGTATCTTACCGGATCGGGTTTTCGGAAGTCGTTCGACAACCAGTACGTCCCGGAAGTTGGCAAAGGCACCGATCCTTGCGCGCACCGCCGCGACCAGCTCCTCGCGCAACGCCTCGGCGGCAATGTTGGCCCCGTCTTTCAGTATGAGCAGGCTAAAGGGCACCTGCCCCTTGTCGGCATCTGTGCGGCCGATGACCGCACACTCAGCGACTGCGGGATGGGCTGCCACCACCTCCTCCATCTCGCCGGTGGAGAGCCGGTGGCCGGCCACGTTAATCACGTCGTCAATGCGGCCCATGATGTAAACGTAGCCGTCTTCGTCCCGGTAACCGCCGTCACCGGTGAGGTAAAAGCCGGGATAACGCGAGAAGTAGGTCTCCAGAAAGCGCTGGTGATCGCCCCAGACTGTGGGCAGCGCCCCCGGCGGCAGGGGTGCTGCGAGCACCACCGCGCCTTCGACGTTCGGGCCAACCTCGGCCCCGTCTTCGTCCAGGATGCGCAGGTCGTATCCGGGCACAGGCAACGTCGGCGACCCGCTGCGAGTCTCCATCAGCTCGGTGCCGGCCATGTTCGCCACCATCGGCCAGCCGGACTCGGTCTGCCACCAGTGATCGATCACCGGCACGCCCAGATGCTGCGCCAGCCACTCGCCGGTGGGCGGATCGAGCCGCTCCCCCGCGACAAACTGATACTGCAGGCTGGAAAGGTCGTAGCGCTGCTTGAGCAGGCAGTCCGGGTCTTCCTTCCGAATCGCCCGGAATGCCGTCGGTGCCACGAAGAAGGTTTTGACCCGATGCTGCTCAATCACCCGCCAATACACGCCGGCATCCGGTGTACGGACCGGCTTGCCTTCGAACAGGACGCTCGTACAGCCGGCCAGCAGCGGTCCATACACAATGTAGGAATGGCCAACGACCCACCCCACATCGGACGCCGCCCAAAACACGTCGCCGATGCCGCAGTCGTAGATCGCGCTCATGCTGTAGCGCAGCGCCACCGCATGGCCACCGTGATCGCGCAGCACGCCCTTGGGTTTGCCGGTGGTGCCGCTGGTATAGAGGATGTACAGCGGGTGCGTCGCCGGCACCGGGACCGCATCCGCCGGTGCCGCCCCGGCCACAAAATCTGCCCAGCTCTGATCCCCCGGCTGCGCAAGGGCCGCGACCTGCTGCTCGCGCTGCAGCACCACGCAGTGATCTACGCTGTGACTGGCCAGCCGCCGCGCGTCGTCGATCAGCGGCTTATAGGCAATGGCGCGATCAAACTCGATGCCGCAGGATGCGGCGAGGATCGCCTTGGGCTGCGCGTCGTCGATCCGCGAGGCGAGTTCCGGTGCCGCGAAGCCGCCAAACACCACGGAGTGAATGGCGCCGATGCGCGCACAGGCCAACATCGCGATCGCCGCTTCCGGAACCATGGGCATGTAGATGATGACGCGATCGCTCATACCGATCCCGAGCCGCAGCAGCGCGCCCGCACACTGCGCAACCTCGTCCCGCAGCGCTTCGTAGCTGAAGTGCTGGACCTGGCCGGTGACTGGCGAATCGTAGATCAGCGCCGT
Organism: uncultured Pseudomonadales bacterium; assembly: GCA_964640725.1. GTDB lineage: Bacteria > Pseudomonadota > Gammaproteobacteria > Pseudomonadales > Azotimanducaceae > CALHVX01. Next base: position 220,584 of record CAZXIJ010000001.1, read on the forward strand.
CTGGCTGCCGCGGCCTTCGGCCACATGACGGTCCAGCGCCAGCCAGGCGGTATTCAGCGTGCCGTCAGCGAACCAGCTGTCGATCCCGGCGTCGGTTTGGCCGTAGCCGCGGCTCGGCGCTCGATGCCAGGGCAGCATGCCGGCTTGCTCCAGCCAGAAGCCATCCGGGTCCTCCAAAGACCGCTGGTAGCTTTGCGCGTAGCCGGTCATCGGCACTGCCTCAGGATGCCTGCTCGACCACGCCGGCCGCCAGCAGCTCGTCGATCGCTGCGCTCTCAAAGCCGAAGTCCGCAAGGACCGCGCGGGAATCCGCCCCGGCGGCCGGCGCCGAATGGCGGACCTTCCCCGGGGTGCGGTCGAAGCGCGGCGCCGGCGCCGGCTGCATCACGCCGTCCAGAGCCAGGAAACCGTTGCGCGCCTTGTTGTGCGGGTGATCGGGCGCTTCAAAGATCGACAGCACGGGGGCGAAGCACACATCGGTGCCTTCCATGATCTCGCACCACTGGTCGCGGGTCCGGGTTTTGAACACGTCCGCGAGCTCGGCCTTGAGCGCCGGCCACTGGCTGCGGTCCATTTGCGGCTTGAACCGCTCCGGGTCCAGCTGCGCCTTCTCGATGAGCAGCGCGTAGAACTGCGGCTCGATCGAACCGATACAGACGTGTTTGCCGTCAGCGGTTTCGTAGGTGTCGTAAAAGTGCGCGCCGCCGTCCAGCAGATTGGTCCCACGCTGATCGGTGTACATGCCCCCGGCGGCCATGCTGAAGAACATGCTCATCAGCGACGCAGCGCCGTCGATCATGGCCGCATCCACCACCTGGCCCTGGCCAGAAGTCTTGGCTTCCAGCAGCGCGCAGACCATGCCGTAGGCCAGCAACATGCCGCCGCCGCCAAAGTCGCCGACCAGGTTCAGGGGCGGCACAGGCCGCTCGCCGGCCCGGCCGATCCCGTACAGGGCGCCAGACAGGCCAATGTAGTTGATGTCGTGGCCAGCGGCCTGCGCCATCGGGCCATCCTGCCCCCAGCCAGTCATGCGGCCGTAGACCAGCTTCGGGTTTCGAGCCTGACAGGCCTCAGGCCCGAGCCCGAGACGCTCCGTAACGCCCGGACGGAACCCTTCAAACAGCGCATCGGCGCCCTCTACGAGCTTGAGCACCGTCTCGACGCCCTCCGCCGACTTGAGGTCCACAGCGACCGAGCGGCGGTTGCGGGCCAGCACATCGCCGGAGGCGCCCCCCCGGCCACCGGTACGCTCCACCCGGATCACGTCGGCGCCCATGTCAGACAGCATCATGCCGCAGAACGGTCCTGGCCCAATGCCTGCCAGCTCGATGATCCGCAGTCCCTTCAGTGGCCCCATGGTGCCCTCCCCCTAAGAATGGAAACAGTGGTGAATACAGTCAGCCACGAGTTTAGCGGCCGGACCCCATCGGCCGAAAGACCACCCCGGCGGCCCCGGCGGTATCAGGCTCAGCCCCCGGCGTGTTTGAAGCCGCTCGTCGCCGGCACCGCGCCAGCGGCACTCGGTGGCTGGCCCGAGGCCCTGCCCAGGGCCGCATCGGCGAACTGAATCCGCGCAAAATCGGCGTACAGGGAGTCGCCAGCCATCAGATCGTCGTGGTTGCCGCTGGCCTCGATCTGCCCCCGGTTCAGCACCAGAATCCGATCCGCCTCGCGGACCGTCGAGAGCCGGTGCGCAACGACCAACAGGGTGCGCTGCCCTTTGAGGGACAGGATCGCCCGGCGAATCTGCGCTTCGCTCTCGGCGTCGAGGGCGCTCGTGGCTTCGTCGAGCAACAGCACCCGCGGGCCAGGGACCAGGGCCCGGGCAATGGCAAGGCGTTGTCGCTGCCCGCCGGAGAGCCCCACGCCGCCTTCTCCGAGCACCGTATCGAGGCCTTCCGGCAGCGCGTCGACAAACTCGCTGGCATGCGCCTGCGCCAGTGCCGCTCGCACCTCGGCATCGCTGGCTTCGGGATGGCCGTAGGCCACATTGTCGCGCAAGGTGCCGCCGAACAGGACCGGATCCTGGGGCACGAACCCCAGGGACCGCCGCAGGTCGCCCAGGCGCAGCGCCTTCAGATCGACGCCGCCAATGCGGATCGTGCCGGCGGTGGGGTCGTAAAAGCGCTGCAGCAAATCCAGCATCGAGGTCTTGCCGGCCCCGGACGGCCCGACCAGAGCAACCATCTCGCCCGGCGCCACGGTCAGGGAGAGGTCCGCGAAGACAGGCTGATCGGGCCGCGTGGGGTAACGAAAGCCCACGTGCTCAAGCTCAATGCCGAGCGCGCCGGCCGGCAGCTCGACCGGCGCGGACGGGTCTTCGATCTCCGCGGGGGACTGCAGCAGCTCAAACAGCCGCTCCATGGCGCCGGCAGCGCGCTGCAGATCCGTGTAGACCTCGCTGATCGCGCCGACGGAGCCGGCAACGATGAACGCGTAGAAGATGAAGGCCACCAGTTCCCCGCTGCTGGTGCGCCCGGCGAACACATCACGGCCACCGACCCACAGCATCACAGCGATCGCGGCCATGACCAGCAGCATGACGATCGCCACCAGCAGGGCGCGCTGCCGGATTCGGATACGGGCGACATCAAACGCCGCTTCGACCCGGTTCCGGAACGCCCGGCGGTCCAGCGCCTGGTGATTAAACCCCTGCACGATCTTGATGTTGCGCAGGGACTCTCCGGCATAGCTGCCCACATCCGCCAGCCGATCCTGGCTGGATCGGGACAGGCTGCGCACCCGACGCCCGAAGGTCAGCACCGGCAACACCACCAGCGGCACACTGACCAGCACAATCAGAGACAGCTTGACGTTGGTGACGAGCAGCAGAATCAGGCCGCCGAAAAACATCAACACGTTGCGCAACGCGATCGACACCGAAGAGCCGATCACCGTTTGCAGCAGGGTCGTGTCAGTGGTGATGCGGGACTGAATCTCGGTGGGCGCGTTGCGCTCGAAGAACGCCGGGGGCAGATGGACCAGATGGTCGAAGACTGCGGCCCGGATGTCGGCACTCACCCGCTCGCCAACCCAGGATACAAAATAGAAGCGGACAAAGGTGCCGATGGTCAGCAGGACGACCAGCCCGCCAAAGAGCATCAGGCTCCGGTCCAGCGTCTCGCTGGAACCGGTGGACAAGCCTGCATCGACCAGCACCCGCAGGCCCTGGCCGATCGACAGGGTCAGCCCGGCGGTCAGCACCAGCGCCACTGACGCGAAGATCACCTGCTTTCGATAGGGTGCCAGGAACGCCAGCGCGGGGCGCAGGCTGGAAAGACGTCGGGATTTTTCGCGGTCAGGGGTATCGTCCATCGGTCTATTATGCCCGAGCCGCCATCAACAGACGTGCTCAGCAGAAGCACAGGGGAGCGATCATCATGTTTCTGGAACTCTACGGCCTGGCCGCGCTCACGGTGCTCGCAGTGGTCATCGCCCTGTGGCTGCTGAGCCTGCCCCTGCGGGACGCCAGCATCATCGACATGGCCTGGGGGCCGCTGTTCGTTGCGATCGTCTGGGTGCTGCTGCCGGCAACCGGCGCCGCCCTGACCGCCAAAGTGTACTTCGTATCGCTGTTCACCACCCTTTGGGGCATGCGCCTGGCGGTCCATCTGCTGCGTCGCAACCTCGGTAGCGGCGAAGATCGCCGCTACCAGCTCTGGCGCGAGCACGGCGGACCCTGGTGGTGGCTCAAAAGCCTGTACCGGGTGTACCTGCTGCAGGGCGTGCTGGCACTGCTGGTGGCCACGCCGATCATCGCGGCCTTCTGGGCACCAGACCACTTTTCCGCCGTCAACCTGATCGGCGCCGGCATCTGGGTCGTCGGTTTCTGCTACGAGCTGGTGGCAGACATCCAGCTCGAGCGCTATCTCGCCCGCTGCGACGAAGACAAACCCGATGTCATGAGCGAGGGCCTGTGGGCCTGGTCCCGCCACCCCAACTACTTCGGCGATGCGCTGCAGTGGTGGGGGCTGGGGCTGGTGGCGTTCAGTGCCGCAGCCTGGTGGGCACTGATCGGCCCGGTTGTCATGACCGCCATCTTCTTGGGCCTTTCCAACGACATTCTCGAAAAGGGTTTGAGCAAGCGCCGCAAGGGTTATGCGGAGTACGTCACAAACACGCCCAAATTCTTCCCCTGGCCCTCGCGGCGAGCGACCGACAGCCCATAGAATGTGACTGATTCAGGACGGGACTGAAATCCAGCATACAGGGGACTTGGCACAGTGAGTACCGACGGCGAGGCGATCCTCGACGCACCGATCGACGCGACAGCGGATAACCCGGACCTTGCCTGGGACCTGGACTTTATCCACCAGCAGCGTGCCCGGGACTTCGTGCTGCAGTTCGAAGACTCTCTGTGCGTGTACTCCGCCTCGGTCCGCCAGATCTACACCAACTACAACATGTACTTTCCCAAGGACATGGACAGCAGGCTGGTGATCCTGCCGGACCCGAGCGCATTCCACGATACCTTCAGCTTCATCGGGCACGAGGCCGTGGTCGCGACGGGCCTGTATGTCATTCCCGGCGACATGATCGAAAAGCAGGGCCTGTTCCTGGCCAATGTCGACAACAACCGGTCTCTGGGCAAACGCCAGGTGCCCTTCGGGGCGGGCATTCGCGCCATTATGAAGAAGCGTCCAGACAACGATCCGTTCCTGCCGGTCCTGGCCAAAGGCGATCTGCGCGAGTTCGAGCAATCCTGGCCCGTATTGCACCTGCATCGCATTCGGCTGGACGCGCTGGCCGATATTTCCTCCCTGGACCGCAACTCCATCAGGAGCGCCATCACCGAGCGGTTGGAATCCCTGGGCTGATCCTGGCCCGGCGAGGGTATGCTGCATCCCATGCGCCCGCCTCTGGTCCGAAACCTGACTCTGCTGCTGATTGCTCTGATCGGCTGCGCGCTGGCGTGGCACGGCGGGCTCGATCGCAGCGCCGCTGACCACGCCGATCGCCTGCTCAGCCGGGCCCTCACCACCTACGCGGTCGCCCGCTCCCTGAACGGCGTTATCTCCGTCGCCCAGGGCACGGAAATCGCCGTGCAGCCCGTGGGGGTGGGCGTAACCATTACCGCGGGCGAAATTCTTGACCCGCTCAACGATCTGATTGAACGCTTTTCCTGGCTGGTACTGATGGCCTCGGCGTCCCTGGGCGCCCAGCTGGTGCTGACCGATATCTTCGCAACGCGCTGGCTGACCCTGGCCCTGACCGGTTTGCTGGCAGCGGGTGCGGTGGCGCTGTTTGCCCCGCGGCTACCCGGCCGCGCGCTGCTGCTACGGCTCTGCGCGCTGGCACTGTTCGCCCGCTTCCTGTTCGCGGCCGTGACCTTGTCTGCCACCCTGGCCAGCGAGATGTTCCTTGCCGAGCGTCAGGCCCAGGCCCTGCAGGGCCTGGAAGCCGTCACCAGCGCCGTCGCTGCCGCCCCGGCTCCAGCCAGCGCCCCGGCCGGGGACCCGGACAGCTCCATGCTGGAGCGCCTGTCGCAGTTCATGGACGAGCAGACCGAGCGACTGCGGATCGACGAGCGTCTCGAGGGCCTGAAGGCCCGGGCCGAACAGGGCGTTGCCAACATGATCGACCTGATTGTGGTGTTTGGCCTGCAAACGCTGCTGTTTCCCGCCGCAGCCTTGTATCTGGCCCTGGCCCTGTTCCGCAGCGCCTGGCAGTGGTTTCTGATCAGGACCCGTAACGACCTCGCCCACGGGCCCTGATACCGTCCCGGCAGCGGGTGCGGGCGGACTGAAAATTCACTACACTTCCGCGATTGTCCCGCCCGCCATCCACAGTCTTCCGACTCCCAACGCAGCGCATACCCTTGAGCACCGGCAGTCCCTCACGCATTTTCATCGACGGCCAGGCGGGCACGACCGGCCTGCAAATCGCCGATCGGATTGCAGGACGTCCCGATCTGGCCCTGGTGACCGTCGCCGATGCAGATCGAAAAGACCCTGCTGCGCGGCAGGCCGCCATGAGCGAAGCCGACGTCACGGTCCTGTGCTTGCCGGATGCTGCTGTTGCCGATGCCGTGGCGCTGGCGCCTGCGGATGCCCGGCTACTGGATGCCAGCTCCGTACACCGCACCGATCCGGCCTGGGTCTACGGCCTGCCGGAGCTCGGCACGGTCCAGCGGGAACTGGTGGTCGGCGCGAGCCGCGTGAGCAACCCGGGCTGCTACCCGCAGGGGTTCATTCTGTTGCTGCGCCCGCTGCTGGCCGCCGGGCTCCTGTCCACGACCGGCAACCGGGTCTACCAGGCCGTATCCGGGTACAGCGGTGGTGGCCGCAGCATGATCGAGCGCTACGAGGCCCTGCCCGCAGGGGCAACCGTCGCCACCCAAAGCTACGCGCTGGACCTGGCTCACAAACACCTGCCGGAAATGCAGGCGTTCACAGCCTTGTCTGCGGCACCGCTGTTCATGCCCAGCGTCGGCCACTACCGGCAGGGCATGCTGGGCTTCGTGCCCCTGTTCGCCAGCGACTTCGAGCGCAGCACCAATGCCCAGGAGATCGCCGATCTGCTGGCGGCCCACTACCGGGACGAGCCCTTTGTGCGCGTCCTTCGGAGCGCCGACCCGGATCCCCGCGAGAGCGGCTCCCTGGATCCAACGGCAATGAATGACAGCAACGAGATCGAGCTGATGGTCTTTGGCAACGAGCAGCAGTTTCTGCTTTGCGCCCGCTACGACAACCTGGGCAAGGGCGCCGCCGGCGCCGCCGTCCAAAACCTGAACCTTATGCTGGGCCGGTCCGAGACGACCGGGCTCAAAGCCCTTTAGAGAGAATTCTATGAGCGAATGGCAACTGTCCGATTTTTCCGTTGCGACCGATCCTGATAAAGACCGCTTTCACGACTTCGCCCTGCCATTGCCTTTGATGCAGGCCATTGCCGACGCCGGTTTTGAATACTGCACGCCGATCCAGAGCGCGGTGCTGCCCTACAGCCTGGCCGACTACGACGTGACCGGGCAGGCGCAGACGGGCACGGGCAAAACCGCCGCGTTCCTGATTTCCCTGCTCACCCGGCTGTGGGAAAACCCGAAGAAGGATCAGAAAGTAGGCCAGCCTCGCTCGCTGATCCTGGCGCCGACCCGCGAGCTGGCCATGCAGATCGAAGACGACGCCAACGAGCTGGTGCCCCACATGGAACAGTTTGTGCACTGCGTGGTTGGCGGCATCGACTTCCAGAAGCAGCTCGACAAGCTGCGCGGCTCGCTGGTGGATGTCCTGGTGGCGACGCCAGGACGCCTGATCGACTTCGTGAACCGGCGCGAAATTGACCTGCGACAGGTCGAAGTGCTGGTCATCGACGAAGCCGACCGCATGCTCGACATGGGCTTTATCCCGGACGTACGCCGCATCGTCTACCAGACGCCGCACAAGCGGAACCGGCAAACCCTGTTCTTCAGCGCGACCTTCAACGACGACGTCATGCGCCTGGCAAAATCCTGGACGCTGGCGCCGGAGCATGTCGTCATCCAGCCGGACACGGTCGCCACCGACACCGTCGAGCAGAAATTCTGGGTCGTTGGCAGCAAGCAGAAAGCGGCGCTCATGGCGGAGGTCATCAAGAAGCAGGCGCCCAAGCGCGCGCTGATCTTTGCCAATCGGCGCGACGCAACGCACCGGCTGCAGGCCTACCTCAGCAAGGCAGGCATCGAATGCGAGCCCTTGGCGGGCGACGTGCCGCAGCGCAAACGCCTGGCCACGCTCAATCGCTTCAAGGACGGCAGCCTGCCGTACCTGGTCGCGACCGACGTGGCAGGGCGCGGCATTCACGTCGACGGCGTGACTCACGTCTTCAACTACGACCTGCCAGAGGATCCGGAAGATTACGTGCACCGTATCGGCAGGACCGGCCGAGCTGGCGCCGAAGGGATCAGCATCAGCTTCATCTCCGAAGACGACGCCTTCAACCTGCCGCCGCTGGAGGAATATCTGGGCACGCGCATCGAGTGCGTGCAGCCGGACCTCTGAGGATCTGTGAGGGAGCGTCCGCGCCAGCGCGCTGACCTCCGGCCCGGATCCGTCAGGGTCCTGGGCACTGCCCTGTTTCTGCTACTCGTCGCGGCGGCCAGCGCCGCCCAGGAAAACGATCGCTATCGCGTGCTGGTCGACTCGAGCCAGTCCATCGCCAACCCCCAGCAAGCGCTGGCCGCGCTGCAGCAGCAGCCAGCGCCCAGCATGAGCAAGACCCGCGCGCCGCTCTACCTTTCGGAAGGCGCCAGCGCCCAGCCCATGTGGATCGAAACGCCGATTCCCGCGGGTACCCGCCGCATCACCATCGTCAGCGGCTGGGTCGAGCGCTTTGAAGCCCACGTTGTCAGCGGCGGACAGGTGGTCCAGAGCTCCGTGGGCGGCACCCGGGAGCCCGCCGGCAAGCGCGCCGTCGCCGATCTGCGCCTGGTGGTTCGCGTACCGCCCGACGAGCGGCCCCGCAGCCTGTTGCTCCGGCACGAGTCAGAGCTAAGCCAGGCGGTGTACCCCCTGCAGTTCTTCACCATCGCCGAGTACAGCCGGGACGCGATGCTGCTGCATCTCCGGCACGGCATTTTCTACGGCCTCATGCTGCTGGCCTGTGCCTTTACCGGCGTGATCTGGTTCGCGACCCGCGACCGCAGCTATCTGTACATGAACGGCTACGTCACTTCGATCACCGCAGTGCTGGCCAGCCTGGACGGCTCTCTGGCCACCTATCTGCTGCCGTCATCGCCCAATCTGTCGACGGCCCTGGCATCGATCCTGGTAGGGCTCACCATCGGCTTCAGCCTGCTTTTCGGGCTGCGCTTTCTGAAACTGCACCACAGCCACCCTGAGCTGCGGGCCGCGGCTCGACTGATCGCGGTCACCGCCACCCTCTTCGGCGTCGCCATGTCGTTTTATCCAATTCGACCACTGCAGCTGATTTTGCTTGGCCTGTTGGCCCTGGCGATTGCCATAAACATCTGGCTCGCCGTGACGGCGCTCCGCAACAAGCGCAGCATGGCCCCGTACTTCGTCGTCGCAAGAATTCCCGTGGTGCTGGGAGTCAGCGCGCTGGCACTCGCGACTGCCGGCTGGCGGGCCACGACGCTCGCCAACGACATGCTGCTGGCTGTTGTGAGTTTCGAGATCCTGGTCCTGACCTTCGCCATGGCCCGGGGGTTCGCGCAGGAACAACAGGTCCGCGAAGCGGCGGTGGCCAAGTCCCGACGCCTGGGCGTCCGGATCAGCCGGCTGCAGGCCATCACCGACGAAGCCAGCGAGCTGCGCAAGGTGCAGCGCGACATTCAGGACGCGCAGCGGCTGCGTACCGTCAGCCAGATGGCGAGCGGCATCGCGCACGATTTCAACAATATCTTCACTTCCGTCATGGGGTTTTCGGAGCTCCTGCGGCTGGAGGCTGTGCTGGACAACCCGGCTCAGCGCGACGGCTTCATCCGTCAGATTAACGAAGCCGGGCATCGGGGCAGCGACCTGGTGCAGCAACTGCTGATCTACAGCCGCAGCACCAAGCCCGAGTTGACCCGCTCGGACCTGGTCGAAGTCATCCGCTCCGGCGCGGAACTCGCGCAGCACGTGCTGGCCCCCGATCAGCGTATCGAGCTGTCCTTGTCAGAAGAGCCACACTACGCCGTCGTCGACCAGCACCAGATTCAGCAGGTGCTGGTCAACCTCATCCGCAATGCCAGCGAGGCAATGACCGCCGCGGGCGCCATAGAGATCGCCCTTGCCCGGGACACGCAGCCACCGCACACCTGCGCCAGCTGCGTGGCGACCTTCAGCGGCGAGCGTCTCGTGCTCTCCGTCATGGATAACGGTCACGGCCTGAAAGAGCCCCCTCAGGAACTGTTCACGCCGTTCTACACCAGCAAGGAAATCGGCACTGGCAGCGGGCTGGGGCTATCCGTCGTTGACGGCATCGTGCACGAACATGGCGGGCATCTGCTGATGGGCAACCGCCCCGGAGGCGGCACTAGGGTCGATGTGTTCCTGCCGGAGAGCGGCAGCATGGACGAACGCATCGATCCCCAGGCGCCGCTGCTGTATCTCGAGCAGCGCGGAACGCCCAGTCCGGCCCTGGCCAAGCTGCAGCGCTACTACCCCGTGGTAGAGGCTCAGAAACCGGCAGAGGCGCAAACCCTGTTTCTCGACAGCCCCAACGCTTTCGCGGCGCTCGTGATTGAAGTCAGCGAGGATCAGGGCGAGTGGATCGATCTCGCAAGCCAGGCTCGCAGCGCCAACCCCGGCATCCCGATTCTCTTTCTGACCCTGGCGCCGACGGGCCTCGGCGCGGCACCGCCCGGGGGCCCGGGCCAGGACGCCAGCCTGACAGTGGTGCTCGACCAGCGGCGGGAGCTTGATTCGCTGCTCACGGTGGTGGAGCGCCTGATCCACCCGCCCGCGCGAAACGAACACAACATTCAATCCCTGCGCTCCGCGCTGCGCCGGCTGCAGAAGCAGGAGCACTGAGGGCCCTCAAGCCTCGCGCGGCACAGCGTCGACCACCTCGCGGAAAGGCGCTAAGGTCCGCGCATGAGTTACGAGCGCGCGAACATTGCCGCCATGACGGGCTACAGCTACGGCGAGCAGCCCGGCAGCAGCGACGTCATCAAGCTGAACACCAACGAAAACCCGCACCCGCCGAGCCCGGCGGTGCAGGCCGCGCTGGATGCAATCGATGTATCGAGCCTGCGGGTGTACCCCTCCGCCATGGGGCACTCGCTGCGCGAAGCTGTCGCCAGGCACCACGGCGTCGCCCCGGAGCAGGTGGTGCTGACCCACGGTGGCGACGAAGCCCTGCGCCTGGCCATGACGACCTTTGTCGGCCCAGGCGACGGGTTCGGCATGGCCGAGCCAAGCTACTCGCTCTATCCGGTCCTGGCCCAGGTTCAGGATGCGCGGATCTTGCGCGTACCCCTCGATGCCGCCTGGCGTTTGCCGGACGATGCGGCCAGCCAGCTCAACCGCCACGGCGCGCGGCTCACTTGCCTGGTCAACCCACATGCGCCCTCGGGGGTGCTGCAGCCGGCGGAGCCGCTGGGCACTCTGGCCCGCGCCCTGGACGGCGTGCTGCTGCTGGACGAGGCCTACGCCGATTTCATCGCGCCGGAACAGGGCTACGACGCTGTGGCGCTGCTCAAGCGCTGCGACAACCTCCTGATCCTGCGCACCTTCAGCAAAGGCTACAGCCTGGCCGGTCTGCGGCTCGGCTATCTGCTCGGCAACGAGGCGCTGATCGATCCGATCGCGAGCAAGACCCGGGACAGCTACAACATCGATGGCCTGAGCCAGGCACTGGGCACGGCGTCGATCGGCGACCAGGCATACGCGCAGCAGGTCTGGGCCCGGGTCCGGCAGGATCGCGATGCCCTGCGCGCCGGGCTCGGCCAGCTGGGTTTCACGATCGATCCGTCACAGACCAATTTCTTGCTGGCGCAGGTGCCCGGCGGACAGGCAGCCACCGCCCGGCAGCTATTCGACAGACTGCGGGACCTGCAGATTTTCGTGCGCTACTTCGACGACGAGCGCCTGGCCAACAAGCTGCGCATCAGCGTCGGCACCGCTGATCAAAACCAGCGCCTGATCGCTGCCCTGCAGCAGTTGCTCGGGGAGTCCGCAGTGTGAGCGATCAGGACCCACCGGTGCCCTGCCTGCTGCACGCCGCAGACATCGCGGCCCTGCCGGAGCAGCGCCACCAGCATCAGTTCAACGACAACGCGATCCGCATGACGCGGTCCATTGGCGATCTGCTCGGGCTGAGCGCGCTCGGCGTCCATCTGGTCCGCCTTGAGCCCGGCCGCGACAGCACCCAGTACCACAGCCACGAAACGGACGAGGAGTTCCTGTACGTGCTCGCCGGGCGCGGGCGCGCGGACATCGGCGAGCAGCAGGTCGAGGTCGGCCCCGGCGACTTCATGGCGTTTCCCGCCGGCAGCCCGGCCCATCTGTTGCACAACCCCTTCGACGAGGACCTGGTCTACCTCATGGGCGGCGACCGCAATCCCAGCGACCTGGTGCACTACCCACGCATCGGCCGCAGCATGATCAAATCCAGCGGCGGCCGGCGCACGCTGCTGACGGAGCAGCTGGAACCGGTGCAGGAGCCGCGCTGACGTGTTTCCCCTACGCGACGAAAACCCTTCGGTGCACGTGCCCTACGCGACCTACACGATCATCGGGCTGAACCTGCTGGTGTGGGCCTTGCTGCAGGGCTTCGGCACCGACCCCGCGCTACCGCAATCCCTGTGCACCCACGCGCTGATCCCGGGCGATCTGCTGGGCGGCGCGGCGGGCGCCGTGATTCCCGTCAGCCAGGAGCTGGCGTGCCAGCTTGACGGCGAAGCCTCGGCGCAGACCATTTTCACATCAATGTTCATGCACGGCGGCTGGTTTCACCTGATCGGCAACCTGTGGTTCCTGTGGATCTTTGGCGACAATGTCGAGGACGTGATGGGGCCCGGTCGCTTCGTCGCCTTCTACCTGCTGAGCGGGCTCGCAGCGGCCGGCGCCCAGGTGCTGACGGACCCGGCCAGCGCTATCCCCATGGTCGGCGCGTCCGGCGCAATCGGCGGCGTGATGGGCGGCTACGCACTGATGTTTCCCAAAACCCGCATCCACACACTGATCTTTCTGGGCTTTTTCATCACGACGCTATCCGTGCCGGCCTTCGTCATGCTGGGCTACTGGTTTGCCCTGCAGCTGCTGCAAGGCGTGCCGAGCCTGGGCAGCAGCGGCGGCGGGGTTGCGTTCTGGGCCCACATCGGCGGTTTTCTGGCCGGCGTTGCGCTGATCAAACTGTTCGCGCGCCGGGACTATCTGGGCGCGCACCTGGCGCAGCCCCGCCGCAGCAACGCTCGGCACCGGCTGCTCTGAAACGTCGGCCCGGCACCACCGATCCAATCAATCTCACCCGAGGACTTTGCCATGACCCGAATGCCAGCCATCAGCCTGGCCGCAGTGCCAGGACGCCGCGCCCCGATCATCGAAGCGGCGCGGGAGGCCGAGCGCCGCGGCTTCGCCGGCATCTATTGCCCCAGCCTGGGCGACAACCTGTCGCTGTGCCAGGCGATCGCGCAGGTCACCGACCGCATCGAGATCGGCACCAGCATCACGCCGATCTACACCCGCAACATTACGGACTTTGCCAGCACCGCGGGCTTCATCCACGAGCTGTCAGGCGGGCGCTTTCGCTTTGGCATCGGGGTCAGCCACGAAGCCGCCATGAGCCGCATCGGTGTCACCCAGGGCAAACCCCTGGGCGATATGCGCGCCTTCGTCGCGGGCATGAACGCTGTGCCGCGGGTCGGCGAGCTGCCCCCCATGGTGCTGGCCACCCTGCGTCGCAAGATGATCGCGCTGGCCGGCGAGATCGGCGACGGCATGGTGTTCGCCAACGGCGCCCGGTCCCACATGACAGCGAGCCTTGCGGCCCTGCCCGACAGCGCGCGCGCAGACAGCGAGTTCTTTATCGGCAACATGGTGCCCACCTGCATCAGCGATGACAAAACTGCCGCCATGGCAGTCAACCGAAAGACCCTCAGCAGCTACGCGTTCTTGCCCAACTACCGCAATTACTGGCGCGAGGCCGGTTACGAGCAGGAAATGGCCGACGTCGAGGCGGCCATCGAAGCGAAGGACTTCGACCGGGTGCCAACTTGCCTGTCGGACCGCTGGCTGGCGGACACCACATTGTTCGGTACCGCAAGCGAAGTGCGCGACGGTATCGAGGCCTGGTTTGATGCCGGGATCCGCACCCCCATCGTCGTGCCCTCCAGCGCCGCGGGCAATCAGCTCAAGGCCATCGAAGAGTGCTTCGCGCTCTTCGAGTAACGCGCCCGTGACTTGCCACCTCTGGATCATTCGCCACGCCAAGTCCTCCTGGTCTGACCCGGGCCAGGCCGACTTCGACCGGGGCCTGAATGCTCGCGGCGAGCGCGACGGGGAGCGCATGGCGGCAGAGCTGGCGCGCCGGCGTCACCCGCCGCAGTGGTTGCTGACCAGCACCGCGCGGCGAGCCCGGCGCACCAGCGAGTTTGTGCAGCAGGGCTTTCAGATCGCCGCTGACCAGGTCTGCCCCTACGACCACCTGTACCACGCCAGCGCCGACATCGTGCTGGCCCAGCTGCGGGAGACGCCGCCGGATTGCACCAGCGTGGCGCTGGTCGCCCACAACCCGGGGCTCACGGAATTCGCGAACCGGCTGGCGCCGGAGCCCTGGCTGCCGAACCTGCCGACCTTCGGCGTGGCGCACTTTACGGTGCCCGGCTACCCCGCCCTGAGCTTTGGTACCGGCACGCTCGTCGAGCTCCTGACGCCGAAGTCCCTGCGGGACGATCAACCCGGGTAGACGCCACCGCTCCAAGCGGTAATCATTGCACCGCTTCAACCTCAAGAGATTCCCTGCATGGGCTTCTTCAGTTTCCTTGTTCTGCTGGCCATCGCGTTCCTGGTCTGGCGTATCTCCGACCAGCTGCCCGACCTGGTGTTTCGCATCAGCGAAATCCAGCGCGACCTGGCCGATATTCGTCGCCAGCTCAACCAGGCGGACGACGACAGCGCCTAGACCGAAGCGGTGAGGTCCCGGGGCCGGGATTGGCGTATCTGGCTAGGGCTCAGCCTGAGCGCCGGGTGGCTGCTGCTCGGCGCTGCTTACGTCAGCACCACCGTAGGCTGGACGCGGTTCGCATCCCTGCCGGCCGACAAGCTCGGGAGCTTCCTGGAAGGCGCCTTCGCGCCTCTGGCATTCCTGTGGCTGGTGATCGGCTACTTCCTGCAGCAGAAGGAGCTACAGCAAAACTCCCGAGCGCTGCAGGCCCAGGCCGTAGAGATCCAGCGCACCGCCGAGCAGGCGGTGATTCAGTCCCGGCAGATGGCCGCCAGCGAGCTGCACGCACGCCAGGAAACGTTCCTGCGTATCGCCGAGAGCGTGCGGGAACAGCTGGGCGCCATCAGCGGGTTGCTGTACGTATCCAGCCAGGGCAACGCCGGCAGCGGTGCGATCTCCCGGGAAGAAATGGCCCAGCTGTTTGCTCAGCTATCGGCGGGCGATGACGCGCTGTTCTCCCGTCGCTTGCTGCAGCTGTCGATCGAGCTGGAGGACAGCGACAGCTTCGACCTCTTTTACGGCACGGCCATTCGGGCTCGGCATACGAACCATTTCATATTCGTGTTCGAGCGCCTGGTTCGTCGGGCCACCGAGCTCGATACGGAAGATATGATTCGCGACACTTTGCTCGCCAGCGGCCACGCCTTCATGTACAACATCGCCAAGCGGCATCAGGCCGATGCTCCGGAAGGCTGGCGTAACCACACCGAGACCGGCATCCACTTCAACCTCTAGCGACCTGCCATTCCAGTCAAGGAGCGCACTGCCATGGCCCGAACCCGAAACCAACACTACCGGCTGCTGGCCATTTGCGCGGCCGCGGTGCTGCTGGCCCTGCTGGCCAACAGCGCTCAGGGCGCGCCGGCGATCGATGCCGACCGGTTCAAGGACACCAAGGTGACCAGCCAACCGGTCGCAGGCAACGTCCATATGCTCACCGGTGCGGGCGGCAATATTGCTGCTTCGATTGGCGAGGACGGCACGCTGATCGTCGACAACCAGTTCGCGCCACTGGCCAAACGCATTCTGCGCGCCATCAACAAGATCGACGGCGACCAGCCGAAGCTGGTGGTCAACACGCACTATCACTTTGATCACACCGGCGGCAACGAGGCCTTCGGCACAGCAGGCACCATCATCGCGCACGACAACGTGCGCGTGCGCCTGGCCGGAGATCCCGATCTGACCCGGGCTGCCATGCCGACGGTCACCTACGACGACGACCTGCGCCTGCACTTCAACGGCGACGCCATCGACCTCATTCACCTGCCGGCCGGCCATACGGACGGCGACTCCGTCGTCTGGTTTCGGGGCGCAAACGTGATTCACATGGGCGACCACTACTTCCGGGATACCTTTCCCTTTGTCGACCTGGATTCCGGGGGCAGCGTCGAGGGCTACATTGCCAACCTGGAAACGATCGTGCGCCTGGTCCCGGACGATATCCAGGTGATTCCCGGGCACGGCACCCTCGCGAGCCTTCCGGACCTCGCGCGGACCCTCGACATGATGCGCCGCACGAACCAGATCGTGCGCAAGGCGCTGGCAGATGGCCAGAACGCTGACGCCATGGTCACAGCAGGTCTCGGCGCGCAGTGGTCCAGCTGGGGCCAGGGCTTCATCAGTGAAGAGCGATGGATTCGCACCCTGATTCGCAGCGCTGGCGGCGTCGTCGCCACCCCGTGAGCGAAGACCTGCGGGAGCGTTGGCGAGCCGAGCAGCAGCGCGCCGTCGCAGCGAGCGACCCCATGGCGCCGCTGGTGTCGCTGGCCACCGTGGCTCGAACTGGCCAGCCGGAAGTCCGCACGCTGGTGCTGCGGTGGCTGAACGATCAGCCCGCGCTGTTCGTGAACGCTACCAGCCCGAAGTGGGAAGCCATTACCGCCGAGCCGCGCGTTGCGCTCCTGGCCTACTGGCCCAGCCTGAAGATTCAGTATCGGCTCGACGGCACGGTGACACCGCTGGCCGCAGAACCGGTCCAGCGCAGCTGGCGCATGCGCCCCCCGGTGCCCCGCAAACTTGATCAGCTGTACGAATCGAAGGCGGCTCAGAGTAGCGTGCTGCCACCGAGCGAAGACCTTGCAAGCTGGCTCGCCGCCACCGACGAAGATCCGCAGGCCGTGCCCGCCAGCGCGACCGGGCTGCTCTTCGCAGCCGAGCGTATCGAACGGCTGGCCCTGCAGGACAACGCGCCCCACGACCGTGCCCAGGCCCGGGCCGCGCACCAGTGGCAACTGGAGCGCCTGATGCCCTAGCTAGGGCGCGAGCCAGGCCGTGGCGTCGTCCAGCGCGTCGAACACGGCCCAGGGAAACGGCGCCTGTATCCGGCCCACGATCATCACCACCAGCTGCCGCTGCAGCTCGTCCCGCACCAGGAAGGCGCGGCGCTGGCCTTGCATACGCTCGTACTGGTCCGTCAGCACGCTGTCGACCTGCTTGGCGTCATCGTAGGTGTAGTGCTCGAACCGGGCCTCGCGCACATCCCAGATAATCGGGGCCTCCTGCGCTTCCGTCAGGGTTCGTGCAACCGCTTGCTCCACCTCTTCGGGCAGCAGGTCGCCGGTGACCCGGTTGATCACGATATTCGTTCCAGCCAGCCGTGATGTTTCGATCATGCGTTTGTCATCCACGGTGTCGCCGTCAGCCGGCTGCGCAAATGCTGCGCAAACCGGCCCGGCAGCGGGGCCTCGCCAAAGCCCTCCGTAAACAGAAAGCTGCCGGAGATCATGGCCACAACCTCCGCGCCCAGCAGCTCCGCCTGCGCCGCCACCAGGTCCGGGTTAACGTCCCGCATGGCCCGCGCCAGCCGGTCCCGCCAGCCGCGGTAGAAATCGTCCATGGCTTCCGCAACGTCTGCATCGCGTCGCGCCATGGACCAGCACTCCCGCAGCAGGGGGCCCATGTCGCGCACCGGCCCGCCGTACAGCACGAACTCGGCACTGCCAATGAAACGGTCCAGGGGATCTTCGAGAGGGAGCAAGCGCTGCGCGTAAAAAACATCGAAGCGTTCGGTGATCGAGGTCACCAGGGCGCGCACCAGCTCGGCCCGGGCGCCGTAGTAATACTGCAGGTGTCCAAGCCGCATGTCAGACGCCGCGGCGACCTTGCGCATGGAAAACCCGGCATGGCCTTCCTGCACCAGCACGCGGCGCGCGGCTTCCAGCACGCGCTCGCGAATGACGTCAGCTTTGCTCTGCGTATCGGGCTCCATGCGGCAACCCTACTCCCGTCGATCAACCCGCGCCACAGGGGGCGGGACCGGCGGGCACGGGCTCAACCGGCCGGTGCGGCGACGATGCCGACCAGGTTGGCAAAGCAGGTTTCGATGGCCGTTGCCACAAAGCCCTGCATGTAAGGTGCATCCTGTTGGTCTTGCCGAACGGCGGCATACAGCGTTGGCCAGATGCCTTCGGCGCCCAGGGAACGGGGCACGATGAACTGCCGTTCCCGGTAGTCGTGCAGCGCCCAGTTCGGCAGGCAGGTCACTCCCCGGCCACTGGCCACGAGCTGAATCATCATCGTGGTGAGTTCGGCCGTGCGCAGCTGCGCGGGCTCAACGCCCGCGGGTTCCAGGAAGTTGTGGAAGATATCCAGCCGGTCCCGGTCCACGGGGTAGCAGATCAGCGTTTCGTCCCGCAGGTCTTCCGGCTCGACAAAATCCTTTTGCGCGAGCGGATGGTGCCGGGACAGCGCCAGTTGCGCTTCGTAGCTGAACAGCGGCAGGTAGCAGATCGCCGGGTCCTCCACCGGGTCGGCGGTAATGACCAGGTCCAGATCGCCCCGGGCCAGCGCCGGAAAGGGCGCGAAGTTGAAGCCGGTGGAGATATCCAGATCGACATCTGGCCAGGCCTCGCGATAGCTGTCGATTGCCGGCAGCAGCCAATCGAAGCAGCTGTGGCACTCGATCGCCATATAGATGCGCCCGGCCTCCCCGCCGGCCAGCCGCACGAGGTCGTCGTCCGCCTGCTCTACGGCGGGCAGCACTTGATCGGCCAGCGCCAGCAGCCGTTCTCCGGCCGGCGTAAAACGGACCGGTCGAGTCTTGCGAATGAACAGGCTCGCACCCAAACGATGCTCGAGGTCCTTGAGCTGGTGAGACAGCGCAGACTGCGTCAGGAACACCCGTTCTGCCGCCTCGACCAGGCTGCCGGTTTCGCGCAGCGCCACGAGGGTGCGCAGATGTCGAAGCTCAATATGTGACATGGTTCTCGTCCTGCCACCGCGGCGCCGCGGTTGAGGCAAGTTTCCTTGCCCGCCTGCGCCGGGGCCTTATGCTGTAAGCGTCAAAATCACGAACAGCCAGCGGCCGACGAATGATTTGTTGCGCCGGGGCCAAGTCCAACCCCCTGGTTACAGAATCGCCTGATGCTTGATCTTCATGGATCCGCGATCGAAGCGTTCGTCAGCAGTAGTCTGACACGATTCGTCACCGCCTTCCCCAGTGCCAGCGCGACGGAGCGCGAAGTGCTTGAGCGCGCCTGCCGGGAGGCATTGGAAACGCTCCTGACCTGCGATTGCGCTTACCACGACCTGCACCACACGATGCTGGCTACGGACTGTGGCCAGGTCACCCTGCGCGGGCGCATGCTGTCTGAAGGCGACATCAGCGCAAGCGACTGGCTCCACGCGGTGGTCGCCATGCTCTACCACGATATCGGCTACATCCGCGGCGTGCTGCGGGACGATCGCGAGGGCAGCTATCTGGTCGACGAGCTGGGCAACCGTATCGTCGCGCCACCCGGTGCCACAGACGCTTTCCTGACACCCCATCACGTCACCCGCAGCTGCCTGTATGTACACGAGCGCTTTGCCGATGACCCGTATCTGAACACCGAGCGCCTGGCCTCGCACATCGAGATGACCCGCTTTCCGGTGCCCGAGGATCCCTACTACCAGGCTGACGACAGCGTGTCGGCGCTGGTGCGGGCAGCGGACCTGATCGGACAAATGGGCGATCCCCAGTACCTGCGCAAGCTGGCCCGGCTATTCGCTGAGTTTCGGGAAATCCGGGACACAACACGACAGAACTACACCAGCGCTGGCGATCTTCGGGACAAGTTTCCGAACTTCTTTTACGACCAGGTCTATCCGTATCTGGGCCCGGCGCTGCGCTACCTGAGCAAGACCCGGGAAGGTCAGCAGTGGATGGCCAACCTGTTCCACCATGCCCGGGGCGAGGTCGGCAGCGACAACCTGTTTGGCCCGGAGCGAACGCCTCAACCCAGCCCCATGGCCGCGGCCAAGGCCACAGCCCAGGAGCCGCGTGCCAAGATCACGCCCATCAAGCCGCCTGGCGCGCCGCTTTAGAGCCGCTCCAGCACAAAGAAAACCAGCACGAAAGCAAAGGGCAGAACCAGCGCGCCGTAGGCCGCGAGGTTCAGCACGGCGTTGGCGCCCGGCTGCGGGCGAAACTGGAATCGCACTCCCAGGAGCAGCCACAGCAGGCCGCCACCGATCAGGGCAATCAGGAAAGCAAGCAAGGCGCCGGCCATGGTTCAGTGCACTCCGCAAGGTTCGTTCTAGACTGAAGGCAACCGATTCTACGCGACTTCAGGAGTCAAAATTTTGGCGACCCCGACCCCTCACCGCTTTCTGCTGGTGCGCTGCCAGGTGCGGAATCGAGAAGACCAGAAGAGCCTGCGTTTCGTGGAGTACGGCCAGTTCCGGCTGTGGCAATACCTGATGGCCAATAAGCACAGCATCGTCGTCGAGGCCGCAGGCATGGGGCTGTGGTTGCCGGAGGGCGAATGGTCTGCGCACAGCGACCTGTTTGGCCAGGCTGGCAGCAGCGAGCCGGTGCTGAAGCTGCACTACGAGCTGTACGACGAGGACACCGGGCTGGCCGATATCGTGCAACGTTTTGTGATTGCCAGCGACTTCGAAACCCTGCGCAGCAGGCTGCGCAGCCTGGTGCCCGCAAAGCTGCTGGGCACCGATCGCTGCATCGAGACCGTCGAAGAAGGCCGGTGCGTGGTCCGCAACCAGCCCGTGCCCCTCGAGAGCCTGGGCCGGCAGCTGTCCCTGGCGGCAGGCTGAGCTGGCGCCCGGCCGTATAGGGCCGGTTACATGCTGCCGAGCTGAAGCTGCCCCCGGGGCTGCGCCTCGGACAGGTCAGCGATCTTCGCAAATTCTTCCGCAACGGCTTCCACCGTGGGGTTGCCGCTCAGATCCACGCCTTCGTTCTCGACCACACAGGCAATCGAGAACTTGCCGCCAGCTGCCTGCAGGACAATCCCGTTGGGCGCATCTTCCGTACACAGGAACACAACGCCGGGGGTAATGAGCTCCGGGCCGAGCTTTGCCAGCGCGGCTTCCGGCATCAGGTTTTCCGTCATGCGGGTGGCAGCCACTGGCGCAATCGCGTTGGTGTGGATGTTGTTTTTGGCGCCTTCGATCTTGAGAGTGTTCATGAAGCCGACCTGGCCCATCTTCGCCGCGCCGTAGTTCGCCTGGCCAAAGTTGCCGTACAGGCCGCTGGGCGAAGTGGTCATGACAATCCGGCCGTAGTTCTGCTCTTTCATGATGGGCCACACTTCCTTGGTCACCATCGCGGCGCCCATGAGGTGCACATCGATCACCAGCTTGAAGTCGTCCATGGTCATCTTGGCGAAGGACTTGTCGCGCAGGATGC
The DNA here is from genome assembly GCA_964640725.1 of uncultured Pseudomonadales bacterium. Taxonomy (GTDB): domain Bacteria; phylum Pseudomonadota; class Gammaproteobacteria; order Pseudomonadales; family Azotimanducaceae; genus CALHVX01. The sequence continues at coordinate 241,801 of CAZXIJ010000001.1, forward strand.
CAGCGTTATTGATCAGCACATCGACGCGGCCCCAGGCATTCATGGCGTCGGTCACCATGCTCTTGGCGCCAGCCGGGTCAGAAACGCTGCCACCGTTGGCCAGGGCTTCGCCACCGGCCGCCTTGATCTCTGCGACAACCGCGTCAGCGGCCTCCGAGGAGCCGCCGGTACCGTCCATGGCGCCGCCCAGGTCGTTGACCACGACTTTGCAGCCGCGGCTGGCAAGCTCCAGGGCGTGACAGCGGCCCAGGCCGCCGCCAGCGCCGGTAACAATGGCGACACGATCTTCGAAGGAATGAGACATGAGGACTCCTTGGGTACTCGGATTGGAATTCTGGGGATGGCGGCCTAGGGCCGCATCGGAAAGGCAACGGGGCCCGTCAACCCGTCTAGTTTAGGCTGAATCCAGTCGATCCAGCGACACAGCTGGGGCCGGGTTTCCCGGGGGTCAATGAGCTCGTGCACCGCAAAGGACTCAGCGCGGGGGAACGGCGAGCGGCCTGCCCGAAGCCTGTCTTCGAGCTCCCGGCGCTTGGCGTCCGGGTCAGCCGCCGCGGCGATCTCGCGCCGGAAGGCGACAGCCACGCCGCCCTCAACGGGCAGCGCGCCGCTCTGCGCGGAGGGCCAGGCAAGCACGTAAGCATCGTCACCGTAGTGCGCGGCAGTGGCCACCCCAAAGCCCTTGTGAATCTGGATCGAGGCCCAGGGCACGCTGGCCTGACAGGCCGCCGCTACGGCGGCCATGCCATAGCGAATGGTGCCGGCGGCTTCCGCCTCCGGCCCGATCATGAAACCCGGCTGGTCGACAAAATTCACGATGGGCAAATGGAAGGTATCGCACAGCTCCACAAACCGGCGGTACTTCTGCGCGGCGGCGGCGGTCATGGCGCCGGCCGCGTGGCGGCAGTCATTGGCCAGCACGCCCACCGGCTGGCCGTCGAGGCGCCCCAGCGCGGTGATCTGGCTCGGCCCAAAGGCAGCGCCCAGCTCGAACACCGAGCCCTGGTCCAGCACGGCCTCGACGATGGCGCGCATATCGAAGGGCTGGTTGTCCTCCTGCGGCACCGCGTCCAGCAGCGACGCCTCCTGCCGATCGACCGGGTCGCTACAGGGACGGCGCGGCGCGCGCTCGTAGACGCTGCCCGGAAGATAGCTCAGGAATCGCCGCAGCTGCGCCAGCGCGTCGTACTCGTCCTCGGCGACGTTATCGACAATGCCGCTGACCGCGTGCACCGCGGCCCCGCCGAGTTCGTCCTTGCTGAGCCGCACGCCCAGGGCCCGCTCCACCAGCGCCGGCCCGCCGATCATGACCTGGGCCGTATAGCGGGTCATGACAGAGAAGTGGCTGGCAACCAGCCGGCCAGCGGGAAAGCCGGCCACGGCGCCGAGCGCTGCCGAGACGACCGGGACCTGCCCCATCGCGTCGGCAATGATCTTGAAGCGCGGCTCGTGATGCAGCGGCTCGCCCACGGTGCCGCCCTTGCGGCCGGAGCCTTTGACGCTGCCGCCGCCGCCTTCGAGCAGGCGCACGAGCGGCACACGGTAGCGGCAGGCCATATGTTCTGCATAGACGCTTTTGCGCAGGCCCGCGGCGTTCGGGGAGCCGCCCTTTAAGGTGAAGTCTTCGCCGCCCACGACAACCCGCCGCTGCTCGATGGTGCCAAAACCCAGCACATAGTTCGCCGGGGTAAAGGCCCCCGTGGGCTCGTCCTGCGCATCGTACTCGGGGCTCGCCGTCGCCCGGCCCTGCTCGACAAAGCTGTCGTCGTCGAGCAACTCGTCGATCCGCTCGCGAATCGTCAGCCGGCCCTGGCCGTGCTGCTTGGCGATACCCTCCGCGCCCCCCTGGGCCTGCGCCTGCCGACGACGCTCCGCCAGCTCGTGAACGTCTTTTTCCCAGCTCACAGGTTGCGTCAGTCCTTGAACTGCGGCGCGCGCTTTTCGAAGTTGGCCATCACGGCTTCGATCTGGTTGGGGGAGCCGATCAATTCGGTCTGCAGCACCGACTCCATCTCCAGGCCCGTGCGCTCATCGGCATGCCAGCTGGCTTCCAGCAGCGCCTTGCCACGGCGAATCGCGTCCGGTGATTTGCTGGCAATCTCTTCAGCCAAAGCAAGGGCTGCTGTCCGCGGGTCTTCGCTGACGTGCGTCACGAGTCCCAGCGCCTGTGCCTCTTTGCCCGACATGACGCGGCCCGTGAAGGTCAGCTCCTTGGCAATGTCCAGCGGCACCAGGTTGCGCAGCGTCTGGGTCAGGCTCATGTCGGGAATCAGCCCCCATTTGATCTCCATGATCGAGATCTTGGCGTCCGGCGCCGCAAAGCGAATGTCTGTACCCAGGGCCACCTGCGCGCCGCCGCCGTAGGCCACGCCGTGAATCGCACCGATCACCGGCACCGGCAGCCGCTTCCAGACGTAGGCTGGCTGCTGCGCGTGATTTTCGGGCTGCTCGCCCCGAGCCAGCAGGGCACTGGTGCTGGCACTGCTCTCGCCCGGCTCCCGGTCCGCCATGCCCTGCATGCTCGCCATGTCCAGACCCGCGCAAAAGCTGGGGCCGTTGCCGGACAGGACCACAGCTCGGACTTCCTTGGCCGTCGCCAGCCGTTCGCCGGCGGCGATAATGGCTTTGAACATATCCGGGCTGAGCGCGTTGTGCTTGTCGGGACGGTTGAGGCGCACGTCGGCCACGCCGCCCTGGATATCGATGGTGACCAGCTCGGTCATAGGGGGTCTCCCGCTCTTGAACAATCGGCGCGAGATTTTATCACGGCCCGCCGGCGGGCCGGCCCCACCTCAGGTCGCCAGCACCACCAGGCACTGGTCCTCGTCCACAGCTTCCTCCAGCGCGACCTCGATCGTCGCCACCTGCCCGGCGGCCGGCGCCTCCACCGGAATTTCCATCTTCATGGATTCAAGGATCATCAGCACCGCGCCGGCCTCGACGCGATCGCCCACGGCCACTTCGATCTTCCAGACCGAACCGGTCACCTCGCTCTCTACAGACAAACGGGCCATAACGCTCCTTAGACAGAATTGCGCAGCTCGGTGACGCTGCGATCGGTGGTAACAGTCCCCGCCCGCACCTCGGGATGCTGCAGCAGGCCGAGCAAGAGCTCGCGATTGGTCTCGACCCCGCGCACAGACACGGCTCGCAGAGCGACCCCAAGCCGCCCCAGCGCCAGGGCTCGATCCGGCCCCCAGGCGATGATCTTGGCGAGCAGGGGATCATAGTACGGGGTCACCGGCTGGCCGGCGCCATAGCCGCTTTCAACCCGCACGTGGCGCATGGCCGGGAGCTCAAAGGTTCGCAGGGTGCCCGTGGCCGCGTGGCCGGCACGCCAGTCCTCAGCATACAGGCGGGCTTCGATGGCGTGACCGCGAATCGGCGGCACCTCGGGCAGCAATGTCGCCAGCCGCTCGCCCGCGGCAAGCCGCAGCTGCAGCGCGACCAGATCAACGCCGGTGACGGCCTCGGTCACCGCGTGCTCCACCTGAATCCGCGTATTGACCTCGAGCACGCCAAAGCCCTGCTCCGGGTGCCAGAGCGTCTCGAGCGTGCCAAGACTGTGGTAACCCAGGTCGGCAAAGGCCCGGGTGGCCTGCGCCGCCAACGCCTCGATCGCTGCCCGGGGCACCCCCGGGGCCGGCGTTTGCTCCAGCAACTTCTGGTGCCGGCGCTGCACCGAGCAGTCCCGCTCATGGAGTACCCGCACCGTGCCAAGGCGATCACCGACCAGCTGCAGCTCAATGTGCCGGCCGCCGCGCACCAGCCGCTCGACGAACAGGCGCCCGTCGCCAAAGGCAGCCTGCGCCAGGCGCTGACAGCGATCAAAGGCCGCGCTCACGGCCTCGGCATCGTCCGCTGCGGCCATGCCGATGCCGCCGCCGCCCGCCACCGGTTTCAGCAACACCGGGTAGCCCACGGCCTGCGCCGCCGCGACCGCCTCGCGCGAATCAGCCACCGGCGGGCTCGCGGGAAAGACCGGCAGGCCAGCGGCCGCAAGGGTCTCGCGAGCCCGGGCCTTGTCGCCGAGCTGGCTGATCAGCTCCGGCGCTGGCCCGACAAACTGCGCCCCGGCGTCGCCGACGGCGCGAGCAAAGTCCGCGTCCTCCGACAGAAAGCCATAGCCGGGATGCACGGCGTCGGCGCCGCTGCGAGCCAGCGCTTCGAGCAGCTGCCCCTGGTCCAGATAGCTGTCCGCCGCGGTCAGCCCGGTCAGGGCGTGCGTGGCGGTCGCCTGGGCCAGATAGGGCGCATCGCGGTCGGCCGCGCTGTACACACAGACGCTTTCCAGCCCGACAGCCTGACAGGCGCGAACAACCCGCGCAGCGATGGCGCCGCGATTGGCGATCAGAACCCGACGCACGGGCCCTAGCCGGCGATCTGCGCCATCTGTTGCTGGAAATCGGCCAGATCAAAGTAGTCGCGCCAGTGCGTGATGCGATCGTTGGCGACCTCGAAGGTGCCCATCACCGGAAGCTCGAGCCACTGGCCGCCGATCAGAAAGCGGTCCAGGCGCTCGTTAAGCACCTTGTTGCCCACCTCGGCACTGCTGCGCACCTGCCAGTCGATCTCGCTGGCGCTGTCCATGAAGGCGGCCAGCCCGGCACGGATCGCGGCAAGGCCCTGCAGAGGTTCCATGGGCATGTTGTGGTAGATCGCGTCTTCTGCGAAGCAGGCCAGCACCGCATCGATATCGTTGCGGTTAAAGCCATCGATCAGCGCCTGAACGCGTTCCGTAGGTGTGCTCATCGTCGCGGGTCCTGCAGTCGTGGAAGATAAGGTGCGTGCATAGTCAGCCCAGGCTTCGGCGAAGCCGCCCAGGCCGCGGGGCGCGGTGTCCGGGGTGCGGACCGCTTGCTCGCTCGCCCAGCGCAGCAGTGCCTGCGCATCGCCGATCAGCCGGGGGCCGAAGTCGAGGGCCAGCATATCCAGCGCTGGGCCGCCACGAAAGTCGCGGGGCTGCGGTAGCGGCGGCGACGCCAGGGCTGCCCGGAGCGCGGCCTGCAGCGGTTGGGCGTCGCCCAGATAGGACGTCAGCGCCTCTGACCCTGGCCTCTGTGCCGCATCGGCGGTGAGCCCCTGCTCCAGCAGTTCGAGCAGCTGCGTCAGGTGCCAACGGGTGAACCGGTGGGGGGCATCGCTGCGGCGCTGGTACTCGGGCCAATCCACGACTCAGAGGGTCAGTGTTTGCCCGGTCAGGCGCTCGTAGGCCTCCAGGTAGCGGGCGAGGCTCCGGGCCAGGACGCCCGCGGGCAGCGCCGGGCCGGGCGGGGTCTTGTCCCAGGCCCCGGCTGCGACCTGGGTCTCGAGATAGTTGCGAACGATCTGCTTGTCGAAGCTGTCCTGCTCGCGCCCGGGGGACCAGTCATCGGCCGGCCAGAAACGGCTGCTGTCCGGCGTAAAGATCTCGTCGATCAGAATCGGTGTCTCGGAGTCTGGCACCCGCCCGAACTCAAACTTGGTGTCGGCCAGCAGGATGCCGCGCTCGGCGGCATAAGCGCTGGCGCGGCCGTACAGGTCGAGGGTCGCCTGCGCGAGCCAGTTCATGGTCTGCTCGCCGACAATCGCGGCGCCTTCCGCCTGGCTGATGTTCTCGTCGTGGCCGCTCGCCGCCTTGGTCGAAGGGGTGAACAGCGGCACCGGCAAGCGGTCGCTGTTGCGCAGCCCAGTCGGCAACTCGATGCCGCACAGGGCGCCGCTGCGCTGATAGTCCTTCCAGCCGCTGCCCGTCAGGTAGCCGCGGGCAATACACTCCACGGGCAGAACCTCGGTACGCCGGCACAGCATGATGCGGCCCCGGAGCTGGTCCCGCTCAGCGCTGGTGAGGCCGGGCACATCGTCCACATCGGTAGAGAGCAGATGGTGCGGCACGGAATCAGCGAAGTAGTCGAACCAGAACTTCGAGATCTGGGTCAGCACCACGCCTTTGCCGGGCAAGCCGTTCGCCATCACCACATCGAAGGCGCTGATCCGGTCTGTGGCGACAATCAGCAGCGCGTCGGCGCCGCTCGCGAGCGTCACGTCATACAGATCGCGCACCTTGCCGCTGCGCCGGTTCGGCAGCGCCAGGTCTGTGTGCAACAGCGCATCTTTCACGACAACGGTTCGCGCCAGCTCAGGTCGTGAAGCCGCCATCGGCCATCTGCACCGAGCCGGTCACCCAATCGCTGTCATCGCTGGACAGGAACAGCATGACCTTGGCGATGTCGTCGGGCTCAGCGTAGCGCTGCAGCGGAATCTGCTGCACGAGCGCCGCCTTGGCGTTCTCGCCAGCGCCCGGCATCAGCCCGTCCTCGAGGCTGCGCATCATGCGCGTCTCGACCGGCGACGGGTTCACGGTGTTCACCCGAATATTCATCGGAGCGCACTCGAGCGCTGCGGAGCGCATGAGGCCAATGACGGCGTGCTTGCTGGTGACGTAGGGGCCGACGCCCGGCGAACCGGTGACGCCCGCAACGGAGGACGTGATCACGATACTGCCGCCGCCCCGCTTGGCGATTTCCGGGATCCCGTGTTTGAGCCCCAGAAACACGCCTTTAACGTTGACGTTCAGCACCTGGTCAAAGCGCTCCTCGCTTTGCTCCGTGAGCGGCTTGACGTCCCCTTCGATACCGGCGTTTGCCAGAAAAATGTCCACGCCGCCGTAGCGCTCTGACGCCAGTGCAAACATCCGGACGTTGTCGTCGCTCTGAGTGATGTCTGCCACGCAGTAGCTGACCTGGTTGCTGCCAATGTCGGCGACCGCGGCCTGCAGCGCTTGTTCGTTAAGGTCGACCAGCAACACGCGGGCCCCCTCAGCCACGAAGCGTTTGCCCGCAGCCTTGCCAATCCCGCCGGCGCCGCCGGTAATGATCGCTACCTTGTCTTCCAGTCTTCCCATCGTTTCCCCCTCAGGATTGCGTTGCGCCGGTGGCGCCGGCCAGGTCAGGCGACTTTGAGCGCCCGCTGCAGATCCGCCTGCAGGTCTTCCGGTTCTTCGATGCCCACTGAAATACGGATCAGCGAGTCGACGATGCCCATGCTGGCACGGCGCTCGGCGCCCATCTCGTGGTAGATCGTCTGGGCGACCGGAATCGCCAGGGTGCGGTTATCGCCCAGATTGCTGGACTTGATGATGATCTTGAGGGCCGCCATGAAGGCCCAGATGTCGCACTCGGGGCGCAGCTCGAAGCTGAATAGCGCGCCGCAATGTCGAAACAGCGCTTTCGCCCGCTCGTGCTCCGGGTGACTCGCAAGCCCCGGGTAGTACACGCGCTGCACCTTGGGGTGCGCTTCCAGAGCTTCGCACAGCAGCTGGGCGTTGCTGCATTGCCTGGCCATGCGCAGCGCCAGGGTCTCGGCGCCCACGGCAAGATGGTGCGCAGCCTCCGGACCGAGCGCCGCGCCAAAATCGCGCAGGCCCTTCTTCTTGATCTGGGTGATGCCCCACTTGCGCGCGTCGCCGCCGCGGTAGGTGTCGTAGATGTTGGCGAAGCTCGACCAGTCGAACTCGCCCATCTCTGTCACTGCCCCGCCGAGCGCATTGCCGTGCCCGCCAAAGTACTTGGTCAGGCTGTTCACCACGAGCGAGGCGCCCACCGCCCGCGGCTGAAACAGGTAAGAGGACGTCATGGTGTTGTCGACGACATACACAAGCCCGCGCTCCCGACACAGCGCGCCGATCTCGGCCAGCGCCGCGACCTGGGTCCGCGGGTTGGCGATGGTCTCGACAAACACCAGCCGGGTGCGCGGGTTGATGGCCGCGGCGACAGCATCGACATCGGTCGCATCGGCAAAGCTGACATCTACGCCGTGTGCGCCGAAGCTGTTGAACAGGCTATTGGTATTGCCAAAGAGAAAGCTGCTGGAGACGAAGTGATCGCCCTGGCGCAGCAGCGCGAACAGCGTCGTGCCAATCGCCGCCATGCCGGTGCCGAAACACACCGTAGCGATACCGCCTTCCATGCGATCGATCTTTTTCTGCAGCGCTTCGACGGTGGGGTTGACCTGCCGGCCGTAGGTATAGCCGGGCTGCTTGCCCTGAAACACTGCTGCGAGGTCTCGGGCATCGTCGTAGCCGTAAGCCACGGTCGCGTGAATCGGCTTCTGCAGCGAGCCGTGCTCGATCAGCTCCTGGCGATCGCTGTGGACCACTCGTGTCGTGAAACCAACCGCGCCGGGCAGCCCACCCTCTTGTGGGTCACTCAATGGTCTGCCGCCTGCAGCAGGAATGGCTGGGCTTTGAGCAGGTCCTTCAGCGCATCGCAGGTGACGGGCCTGGAGAAGTAAAAACCCTGCACGTGCTGGCAACCTTGCTGCCGCAGGTAGTTCAGCTGAGTCTTGTTTTCGACCCCTTCTGCGATCAGCGTCATATTCAGGCCTCGGGCCATGGCAACGATCGCGTTAATGATGCTGGCATCGCCCTGCTCGGCGCGAATGTCGTGCACGAAGGTCCGGTCGATCTTCAGCGTGTTGATCGGGAACTGCTGCAGGTAGCTGAGGGACGAATAACCCGTACCGAAGTCGTCGATCGCGACCCGAATTCCCTTGTCTCGCAAGGCCTTGAGCTTGGGCACAATCACCTCGACGTCCTGCATGAGCACGTTCTCGGTAATTTCGACCTTCAGCGAGTCCGGCTTCAGCCGCGCCTTGTCGATCGCCACCAGAAAAGCTTCCACAAAGCCTTCCTGTTCGAGCTGCATGGTCGACAGGTTCACCGACAGCTGCAGGTTTTTGAACCCCGCGCGCTGCAGCTGGGCGATCTCTTCGAAAGCCACCTGCTGCACCCGCCGGTCGATCGGCACGATGAGCCCGGTCTCCTGGGCTACCGGCAGAAAATGTTCCGGACACACCAGGCCGCGCTCCGGATGCTCCCAGCGCACGAGCGCCTCGACCCCGACGATAGCGCCGGTCGCCACATCGATCTGAGGCTGGTAGTGGACCCTCAGCTGGCCCTCGATCAGGGCATTGTGCAGTTCCCGCTCCAGCGACAGCCGGGTCGAGAACTGATGGTTCATTTCTTCGGTGTAGAACTGGTACCCGTTCTTGCCGCGACCCTTAATGTGGTACATGGCGATGTCGGCATTCTGGATCAGCATCTCTTCCGTTTCGCCGGCTTCCGGGTACAGGGCGATGCCGATGCTGGCGCCGACAAACAGCTCGTGCCCGTCGATCACAAAGGGCGCATTCAGCCGGTTGAGGATCTTGGACGCGATCACTACCACGTCGTCCTGGGTCCGCACCTCCGGCAGCAACAGGGTGAACTCGTCGCCGCCAAAGCGCGCCAGCGTATCGCCGCGGCGCAGGCAGCTCTGCAGCCGCTTGGCCACTGCCTTGAGCAAGCGATCGCCCATGGTATGGCCCAGGGTGTCGTTGACGATCTTGAAGCGATCCAGATCCAGAAACATCACCCCGAGCTTGCGCTTGTTGCGCCGCGCGTGCGTGATCGCCATGGCCAGGCGGTCTTTCAGCAGCACCCGATTGGGCAGATGCGTCAGCAGGTCGTGGTAGGCCTGGAAATTGATAACGCGCTCGGCTTCCTTGCGCTCGGTGATGTCCCGGGCGGTGCCGTAGGTGCCCGAGAAGTTGTCCCTCGTGCGCTCCCTCGGGTCCGTGTAGACCCCCATGGCCGTGAGCTCCATCCATACGGAGTGCGGCAACAGGCGAGCGCCCTGCCGGTTCAGCTTGCTCTTGAGGCGGATCTCGACGTTGTGCGCAGCCCGCTCGCCGGTGCGGCGCTCATTGAAGACATTGCGCGCGACTTCAAGGTGGTCGTCGTCCACCAGCTCGGAGTAGTGCCGGCCGATGAGCTCGTCCTTGTCGTAGCCGAGCAGGGTCATGACGCGATCGTTGAGAAAGGTGAAACAGCCGTTGCGGTCGAGCATGTACACCAGGTCCGGGCTGCTGTTCACGATAAATCGGTGCAGCTCTTCGGATTCCTTGAGCTGCGCTTCCATATCGTCGGCGCGAGACTCCAGGTCACACTGGCGCAGCGCTGTTTCCATGGTGGCGACCAGCTCGGCGGCCTCGTAGGGCTTCTTCACAAAGTCGAAGGCACCGCAGTGCAGCGCGTGCTTGATACCCGTAAAAGAGGCATCGCCGCTGACCACAATGATTTTGGTGGTGAGCTGCTGCTCCGCCGCGAACTCAAGAATGTCGTGCCCGCTGATGCCGGGCATGATCAGGTCGAGCAACATGACGTCGTAGTCGCCCTGCGCGAGCAGCTCCAGGGCCTGCTGGCCGCCCAGGGCCGCATCAGCCTCGTAGCCGTGCAGCGTGACCAGCTCGTGCAGGCTGGACAGCAGCTCCGGCTTGTCGTCGACCAGCAGCAACCGCGCCGCGCGCTGCCCGCTTGGGAGTCGTGGCGCAGGCTGTTCCGCCCGCAGCCGGCTCGCCGCACTCGCGGGCGCTGTCGCCGGCTTGGCCAACTCTGTCGTCAGTTCACTCATCCTGCCATTGTAGCCATTTCCAGCGCGTCGCACCGCCCGCGCTTTCCGGGCCGCCGCCGCCCGGCGCACGGGTCAGGGACGCGCTGACTCCTGGGCCCATGGCCGCGGCCAGAGGTCGTAGACGCGGCTGAGGGCCGACAGCGCGAGCGCATGACGCAGCTCGCCCGCGCGCACCGCATCGCGGATCGCGGCCTCGTCCAGCAGGCTGACCTCAATGGCTTCTCCGCGGCCTGGCTCTGGAGCTGCCACGGGCGCCACACCCTCCGCCAGCCAATGGTGACAAAGGTGATCGTGAATGGCCGGGTTTGGCTCCACGGCGCCCAGGTAACGCCAGCGCCCACCCCCGTAGCCGGTCTCCTCCCGCAGCTCGCGCTCCGCCGCGGTGCGCGAATCTTCTCCGGCGTCGACCATTCCGCCGGGGGTTTCCAGCGTGCAGTAACCGGCACCGAAGCGGTATTGCCGGACCATGACGCAGCGCCCGGTGTCGTCCACAGCGACCAGATTGACCCAGTCCACGGAGGAAAGCACGAGCCGGTCGAGGGTGATCCCGCTCTGCGGGTGCTGCATGGCATCCAGCCGCACATCGAACAGCGGCAGCTCAGGTCCGGGCCGGCTGCCAGTGCAGGTCCAGGTGAGGGAATCGGTCATGCGGTACTCCAGGGTTCTTCGCAACGGGCGGCGCTGCAGCGCCGGGGACGGTCAGTAGCCGGTGAGTTCCAGATAGCCGCGGCCGAGCTCTGCCTCGCCCTGCGCATCGAGCACCCGAACCAGCCCTTCCCAGTAGCGTACCGCGGTGAGCATGCGCTGGTCGCTGACCGCCGCGCGCACCATGAACTGCTCGTCGTCGACCTGCACGCGCCAGGCCAGGGGCCAGGAGCGGGCCCGGCAGCCATCGACGGGGCGCCAGCGATCGCCCAGCGCCGGCGACCATTCCTCGATCGGCGTCAGCGTGAAGCGCGACGCCGGCAGGTGCTCGCTGTGCCCATCCGGGTGCACCAGCACGCCGTGATCAAAGGGGTCGCGGCTGCAGTCCTCGCGCCGCAGGTTGAACAGCATCAGGTCCCGGCCATCGCGCAGCTGCAGCGCAAACCAGTCCCAGCCGATCTGCCCGGCACTCAGCACGCTGGTGCTCCACTCCCGGTCCAGCCAGCCAGTCCCGGTCACCGTCACGGTCCGCTCGCCCTGGCGCAGCGTGCCTGCCACCGGCAGCCGGGAATAGGAGTAGTAGTGAGATGCCTGCCCGGGACCCTTGGGACTGTAGCCCGCCTCGCCCTGCAGCACCCGGGGCTTGCCCGGGGAGAGCGTCAGATCCCAGGCAAAGGCTTCCGCGCCGGCGACCAGGCGCAGCGGCAGGAAGCTGTCTTCCTGGCTCTCCAGCCGCCAGTCCTCGAGCCACACGGCAAAGGGCTCGGCCCGGCTGCCCGCCAGCGGCGCCAGCCCACGGCTGAACCGTTCGGCAAAACGATGGCGCCCGGCCGCGACGTCCGTCATGGCCAAGTGTCCCAGGTAGACCTGGCTCGCCGCCCAGGGCGCTGCCGGGCTCGCGCTCGACAGGGTGTCAGTCCAGCCCTCAGAGCGCACCTCAGGCAAAGCCTGGCGAAACACCGTGAACTGGCCGCCATACTGCGCTCCGGTCGAGTCTTCGAGGTTCAGCGTCAGGTACCACCACTCGCTGCGAAAGCGCGGGTGCGGGCCGTGATCTGCAGGAAAGCGCAGCCGGTAAGCCGGGTCTGCCTCAGCATAGCTGGCCTTGCCATCGGTCTCGCCCAGCAGTTGCCCGACGCTGAAACGGCCGCTGGCAGCGCCCGCATCCGGTACCGGTTCAGGATCAACGCCGCAGGCCGCAAGCAGGCCGCACAGCACTATGCCGGCGAGCCCCCGGAACCTCCTGGCGGGTCGGCTAACGCGCTTCATGGCGATCTCCGAGTACCCCGGCAAGCAGCGCGGCCAGGAACGCCCAGCCCAGCGGCCAGAGGATCGCCGCCAGGGAAGGCGCCAGGGGCACGGACCAACCGAACCCGCGCGGATTGACGACGTAGCACAACATGGCGGCGATGAGCAGCCCGAGCGGCACGGCCAGCAACAGGGTCACCAGCGTTGCGGCCAGCGCTCGGCCAAGGGCAAAGCCAAGCCGTTCCCGGGGTGTCTGGCCCAGGTAAAGAAGCAGCCGGCGCGTGCGGCTTTGGGTCAGGCCAAGCGCCGTCAGCGCGCTGTACAGGCCCACAGCTGCCACCAGCAACGCGACCGCGGTCAGCGCCCGGGTGATCGCAAAGGTCTGGTCAAAGATTGCCACTGCGCGCTCGCGCACATCAGCCTGAGAAACGATATCCAGGTCCGGCCAGGCGGCCGCCAGCTCTGTGACAAGTTGATCCACGGCATCAGCGGCGCCCCCCCCATCAGCGGCGACCCCCATATCAGCGGCGACCCCCGCCCCCAGACCCAGCCGCCGCAGCTCAAACAGCAGCGGCTGCTGCAAGCCGTCGACCAGGACGCCGCTGCGCTCGCCGATCTGCGCGGTGGCTTCCAGATCGCCGTAGCCCGGATAGATACCGGCGACCCGAAACTTCTGGCCCCCGATCGTGATCGCATCGTCCGCTGCCAGCCGCAGCGAGCGGGCTGCAGCTTCACTGAGCAGGGCATCGGCCGGTCCCAGCGCTTCGGGATGCCCGAAACGACCGGCACCCAAGCTGTCGAGGCGGCTGCGCTGCAGGGTTAACGGCAACCCATTCACCAGCACCCGGGCTTGCTCGTAGCGTCGGGGCTGTGGCGCCTGCTCCAGCACCTGTTCCGGCACCTGTTCCGGCACTCGTTCCGGCATTTGTTCCGGCATTTGTTCCGGCATTTG
>CAZXIJ010000001.1:255175-286263 GCA_964640725.1 uncultured Pseudomonadales bacterium
GTTCCGGCATTTGTTCCGGCATTTGTTCCGGCATTTGCACTTCCCGCGCCAGGGACTGCAGCGCGAGCGCCGGGCCTTCGACGCGAATCGCGTCAGCCAGACGCTGGTCGAGCATCAGCTCAAAATCGTCGCGAAAGCTCTGCACCATGGTCGCGATGCCGATACTGGTCGCGACAGCCAGGGCGAGGGCACCGAGGGCCGCCGCCAGGTCTCTCGGGTGCCACAGCAGTTCCCGCAGGCCCATTCGCCAATGCAGGTCCAGACCCCGCCAGTCCCGCGCCCGCAGCCAGCTCAACACCGGCACCAGGGCTGTGACCAGGAGCCCGCAGCCTGCCAGGATAGCGCCGAAACCACCCAGCAAACCGCCGCCCGGCCAGACCGCCAGCCCGGCAGTCAGCCCGGCCAGAGCCAGAATCAGCAGCGCCCGGACCAGGGGAAAACCGGTGCCCTGGGACGGTACCGCGGTGACCTGGCGAACCAGCCAGACAGAAACCGCGGGGACCAGCAGCACGGTCATAACCACCTTCAGAACCAGCGCCGAAGGCCACCAGGCCGCGCCAGCGGCATCCACGTTGCCGAGTTGCTGCAGCAGGACACGAGCGAGCACGCCGCCCAGGAGCGCGCCAAGGACGCCCGCCACAGCGCTCAAGGCGCCGAGCGCCAGCGCGAAGCTGCCCAGCAGCGAGGGCTCGCCGACGCCCTGCTGCCGCAGCAGGGCAAACACCGGCTGCTGCCGGCGAAACCACAGCAAGGCGGTCTGATACATCAGGAACCAGGCCACCAGGATGGACAAGGTCCCGAGCGCGCCCAGATTGAACAACACGCTGCGACCGAAACGCTGCTCGGGCATCAGCAACGCCAGATCCTGGACCTGCCAACCGGGCAACGTCGGGCCCTCGGGCACGGGCAACCCGGCATCAAAGCCCGGCAAGAAACGGTTCAGGAGCGAACGCAGCTCGGCGAGCGGGTCGTCGACCCGCAGCAGCACGGCGCTCAGACGTTCCGCCGGCTGCGGCGCCAGCAGCGTGTGCGCCAGTGCGATGTCTGCAATGAGCCGCGGCTCGCCCGCGAGATCCGTGCTGCCCAGCAACTCGATCTCGCGACCGGCAAGCTGCAGGCGATCGCCCGCCTGCAGATCGCCGAGCCCCGTGCCGTAGGCCGAAGCGCCAAAGACCACGGCACTGGCCGCGCCGGCGCTCCCGGACGCGGCAACGCCGCGCGGCATCGCCAGCCAATCGGTGCCGCTCACCGTGAGCGATCGACCGGCATAGGGGAGCCGGCCTTCCAGGTAAGGCGCCATGACTGAAACCTGCGGCAGGGCGCCCCGGCGCCAGCTGCGACGCAGCTCGAAGTAATCAGCGGCTGAGAGATCCGGCCGCGTGGCCCGGTGTGTCACAGCGCGCAGATGCGCGGGCACGATCGCATCCAGGGAAGCCACCACCCGGTCACAGATCTGGTGCACAGCGACGATGCTGGCGATCCCCAGGGCCAGCCCGAGCAAGGCCGTCGCTGTGGTCAGGGGCGTCGTCCAGGCAAAGCGCAGCTGCGAGCGCAGCAGCAACGCCAAGGGACCGCTAAAGGCGCGCCCGATCACTCGCCGCTATCCGAGCGCGATCTGGCGATCAGCACGGGCGGCCACCTGCGGGTCGTGCGTCGCGATCAGCATCGCCGCTCCGGTCTCGGCAACGGCGCGCCACAGGGTGTCGACCACCTGCGCCGCATTGCCGCTGTCCAGGTTGCCTGTCGGCTCGTCGGCCAACAGCAGCGGTGGCCGCGCGGCCAGGGCACGGGCGATGGCGACCCGCTGCTGCTCGCCGCCGGACAGCGACTCGGGAAATCGCGCCAGCGCATCGCCCAGCCCCATGGCCGCAAGGCGGGCCACGGCTTCCTGCCAGCGCGCCTCCTGGCCGGCCAGCTGCAGCGCAAGAGCCAGGTTCTCGCCCACGGTCAGCGTCGGCACCAGGTTGAAAAACTGGAACACGTAGCCAAGGGCGCGACGACGGACCGGGGCCGTGGCCCGGGACGACTTCTGACCGTAGCGAAACACCTCCGGGCCGAGCACGTCACAGGACAGCGCGATGCTGCCGCGATCGGCCGGCACGATGCCGGCAATCAGGTTGAGCAGGGTGGACTTTCCGGAACCGCTGGCACCGGTGAGCGCCACGACTTCGCCCGGCGCCAGCGCCAAAGCGAAATCGTCAAAGATGGTCGTTGCCTGGTCGCCCTCGCCCCAGGCCTTGCCGATCCCTTGCAGCGACAGCAGCGGGGTCACCCGCACATGCCCTCGTCGCGCAGCGCCTGCGTCAGCAGCGGCATGTGTTCCCGGCGCGAGACGGCGCGCCACAGCGCTTCGGTCGTGTCGTAAGGCGCGATCGACGCCAGGGTCACCCGGGTCGGCGAGATCAGCTGCCAATCGCCGGCGTCGGCATGCGCCAGGGCAGCGGCCGGGCTGACCCAGTGACCGCTCACCACTTCGTCGGCGTGCTCGACGGTTTGCTGCTCGGGCAGCATGCGGGCAAGAAAGAACCGGGTGTCGAATCGGCGCGCCACAGAATCCGGAGTCAGCCAGTGACTGAGGTACCCCACCGAGCTTAGATCGATGGTGAGATTGCGCTGCGCGCACAGCTGCGCCAGCGACGTTTGCCCGTCAATCAACGCCTGGCGCAGCGCGACATAGTCCGCGCGCTCCTCTGCCGCCATGGATAGCCAGTCTCCGTCTGCGTTGCGCGCAAACAGCACGCCGCACTCTTCGAAAGACTCGCGCACGGCTGCCAGCCAGTAACGGAGCGCCTGCGCTTCATCGAGCTGCGCGTCCGCGTCAGCCGCTGCCAGCCCGCGCAGGGGTACGGTTGCGTTGACCAGGCTGTCATCGTCCTCGGCTGAGACCTTGCCGCCAGGAAAGACGTGCAGGTCTGCAAAGTCGATGCCGCCCGGGCGCCGCGTCATGTAAACCTCGACCCCGGCAGCACCGTCCCGGACCAGAACCAGCGTTGCAGCCAGCTGAATGTTCTCGCGCTTGCGCAGCTTCGATGCTCGCATGATCTGTTTCCGTAGCAGCTGAGGAACTGTCGCTCGTACGGCGACGGGGCATTCGATATCAAAATGATATCTCTTGTGGCCCCTCGAGGCAGGCGCTACATTGCCTGCGGGGGGCGTCTGCCGCGTGTGAAAGAAAAACCCTACAAGTTCGTGGTCCGGTTGCCTGCAGAAATGCGCGAGCGCATCGCTGACGCTGCCCGGCACTATCGGCGCAGCATGAACTCCGAAATCGTGGCCCGGCTGCATCAGTCTCTGTCGGGACTGCCGGACGCCCAGCATGAAGAAGCCCTGTCCCCGCCGCTCCATCCCCAGCTCGAACAGATTCTCAAACGCCAGCTCAGCCTGGACGAAGAGGCCATTCTAGAGAGCTATCGGCGCCTCAGCGAAGACAAGCAGCGGGCGCTGCGCAAGCTCCTGGGCTGATCGTGCCGCGTTTCGCACTGCCTCCCTACTATCACCCCACAACGGTTTGCCTGATTGATGACAACCAGTCTTTCCTGAGCAGCCTCGAGCGTAGCCTGCCGGCCCAGTGGCCCGTGCGCAGCTTTGTCGACCCGCACCGCGCACTGGCCTTTCTGAATCAGCCGCCGGCTCTGGCGCCGCTGGTGGACCGCTGTTTTGCCTACGAGCAGCGCCCCGGACAGAATCCGGTCATCCACTTCGATCCCGGCATGATCGAGCAGGAAATCAACCATATCGAACGCTTCTCCCGGGTCTCCGTGGCAGTCATCGACTACGCCATGCCCGCGCTGGACGGCCTGGCCCTGTCCGCAGCGCTCACCGATCCCTACCTGCAGCGCGCGATGCTCACAGGCGTCGCCAACGAAAAGCACGCGGTCGCGGCTTTCAACGATCGGCTGCTGGACCGGTTT
Organism: uncultured Pseudomonadales bacterium; assembly: GCA_964640725.1. GTDB lineage: Bacteria > Pseudomonadota > Gammaproteobacteria > Pseudomonadales > Azotimanducaceae > CALHVX01. The sequence goes on from CAZXIJ010000001.1 coordinate 259,087, forward strand.
TCATCCAAGCAGAAGCTCTCTACCGCCGAGGCCGTTACCGCCTTCGTCGACGAGTCGCGCTTCGCTTACTTCAACCAGCACGCATCGCGGCTGCAGAGCAATCTGTCCCTGAACCCCCCAGGCTTTCTGCTGGTGCCGCAGATCGCCACGCAGGTTCAGGCGCTCATGGCACGGCACGCCCTCGTCGAGTACTACCTGGTCACTGACCCCCCCGGCCTGCTGATGCTGAATGCGGCTGGCCGGCTGCATCGCCTGGTGATCGCGGACAGCGCCGAGCTGGCGTTGCAGGCACAGAGCGCGCAGAAGATGGGCGCCCCGGCAGCCGTCGTCGCCGCGCTCGCTGAGGGCCGGCAGCTGGGCTGGTTCTGGGATTCCCCAAGCGACTACTTCGGTGCTGAGCCCTACCCCTGGGGCGAGCACCTGCTGGACGCGGCTCCGATCCCTGACGCGTCAGGCTGGTATATGGCGCTAATGGTGGATCCGCCCATGGACATCGACTTCGATCCGGCGACCCGCTCCTTCGATGCGTTCCTGCGAACCCAACCGCTTCGGGCCTGAATCAGCGCCGCAGGTGCTGCGGCAGGAACACCCGCTCCAGACCTTCGAACAGCAGCTCCGTGCAGACTGCCAGCAAGGCCGCGGGCACAGCACCGCGCAATATCAGACGGGTATCGTTCAGAGACAGACCGGTCACAATCGGGTCGCCCAGCCCTCCGGCTCCGATAAACGCGGCGAGGGTCGCAGTGCCAATGCAGATCACGGCGGCGGTGCGAATGCCGGCGAAGATACCTGGAAGTGCCAGGGGCAGGTACAGGTGCCGGAGTTGCTCGCGCTCCGTCAGGCCCATGGCGGCCGCCGTGCGGGCCAGGGTCGGATCAACGGTGGTCAGTGCGGTCAGTGCATTGCGCACAATCGGCAGCAACGCGTACAGGAACAGCGCAATCACAGCGGGCAGGACGCCAATGCCGAACAGGGGAATCATGAGCGCCAGCAGCGCGATGGATGGCACCGTTTGCAGCAGGCTGGCACCGTACAGCACGCCGCGAGACAGGGCTGCATGGCGGAAGATCGCGAGGCTCAGGCCCAGCGCAAGCACCGTCGCGAAACCCAGAGCCAGACCGGTCAGCTTCAGATGCTGCAGCACGTGGCCGAGCAACTCGCGTTGCCAGCTCGCCGCTGCGACGCCGGCGCCGGCGGCGATCAGTCCTTCTCGCAGCAGGAAACCGCGGGCCACTTCGGCGAAGCTTCGGCCTTCGAACACGACCTCGGCATTGAGCGCCTGCATTTGCTCGTCGCTGACCCGGCCGGCCAGCGCCGCCAGAACCGGCGCAACCCGGTCGCGCACTGCAGCGCGCACGAGCGGGACCGGGCGATACTCGGGAAAGAACGCGCGGTCATCGTCGAGCACGGTCAGCCCGTAGCGCTTCAGCTCGCCGTCAGTGGAGTAAGCATCAGTACCGTCAATCGCGCCCTCTGTCAGCGCCTGATAGGCCAGCGCATGCTCGATGCCCGTGGGCGCCTGGGGCAGCTCGTAGGCCGCTCGCAGGCCTGGCCAGCCATCCTGCCGCTCCAGAAACTCGTGGCTGAACACCAGCCGCAAATCGGGGTGCTCACGCAGATCCGAGATGCTGCGAAGCCCCAGGCGCTGCGCGGTTGCCGTCGGCACCGCAATGGCGTAGGTGTTGTCGAAACCGAGGGGGTCCAGGAGCGCCAGCCCCAGCGCTGCCACCTGGGCCGCGAGCGCGGGCACGGTCATGGTCGCCGGGTCCGACAGCTTCAGCACCGCCTGGGCCAGGGTCCCGGTGTACTCCACATACAGGTCTATCTCGTCATTGCGGAGCGCCTGGTAGCAAATCATCGTGCCGCCCAGGCCGAACCGGCGCTCGACGGGCAAACCGCTTGCCTCCAGCTGCTGCGCCACCAGCTCGGCCAGCAGATAGCCCTCGCTGAAGTTCTTGCTCGCCACGACGATCGGTCGCGCTGCCGGCTCGGCCGCGCTGCCGGGCCCGGCGGCGGCCAGCAGCCCGAGCGCGAGGACCAGGCAGGCCAGAACGCGCCCGCTCACAGCTGCGCCTTCACAAGTTGCTCCACGTACTCGTGAGCGGGCGCGGCGAGCACGTCCGCCGTCGGGCCCTGCTGCAGGACCCGGCCATCTTTCAAAATGACCAGCCGCTGGGCCAGCAGCACGGCTTCTCGCATATCGTGAGTGACCAGCACAGAACTGATCTGCATGCGCGCCTGGGCTCCGGCAAACACGCGATAGACCTCGCCGCGCGTGATCGGGTCGATCGCCGAGAACGGCTCATCAAGCAGCAGCAGCGGTGGCCGCAGCATGAGGGCCCGACAAAGCCCCACGCGCTGCTGCTGGCCACCGGACAGCGCATGGGGAAACCGATCGCGCATCGCCGGATCCAGCTCCATCGCTGCCATCAGCTCGGCGTAACGCGCCTCCACCTCCGCCTGCGGCCAGCCCTCGAGCTCCGCGACCAGGCAAATATTGCGCCGCACCGTCAAATGGGGGAACAGCCCGGCACCCTGGACCGAATAGCCGAGTTGCCGCCGAAACGCCGCGACGTCGTCATCGGGCACCGGTTCGCCAAACACCTCGACCACGCCGGCATCGCAGCGTTCCAAACCGTTGAGCAGCGTGAGCAAGGTGGTCTTGCCGCTGCCGCTGGCACCGACAATCGCCGTGGTTTCGCCTCGGGCAAACTGCACGCTCACGTCCACCAGCACTGGCTGCTCACCGTAGGCCTTGCTGACGCCGCGCACCGCGGCAATGGGCTGCAGGTCTTGCTGCGATTCGCTCACGACAGACCGTAGCGCGCGGCGACGGCGTCGCCGTGAGCGGCCAGCGCATCCAGCAGGTCGGCCCGGTCCGGCGCTGTTTCGCGAAGCTCAGCCAGGCGCTCTCGAAACGCAGCCAGGGTCAGCCAGGGCGCGTCCGTTGCGCCGAGCCGCTCGCGCACATGGGCTTGCCAGTCACTGCGGCCCGCGTCATCGAGCAGTTCCGGAAAGCTGCGCGCGCGCGCGCGCTCGGCCAGCGTCGCGAGCCGCGCATCGTCATAGTCGAGGCGGGCAAACTCGCCGCCACCGAGCCGGGACCGAAAGTCCTGGCAGCGATGCCGGTCAGCATCCCGAAAGAAGCCGCCGTAGAGCGCGCCGTCGACATCCGTGACAGGGTTGGCTGCTTCCAGCTGGGCGCGCCGCCGACCGTATACCCGCATCAGCTTGTCCGAGATGCCCGGCTTTGCCAGCCGCCGCGCCCGTTCCTTGATCTCTTTTTCGCGAAACCCCAGGCGCTCGTAGTTTTCTGCAGTCAAAACCTCGATGCCGGCAATGAAGGGGCAGCGATTCAGCCGCACCTCTTTCAGCCCGGGGCGCGCCGCGGGATCCTTGCCGAACAGCGCGCTGTAGATCTCGTCCTCGCTCAAATCCAGCAGCGGCTCAACGTCCTGGCTCAGGTCCGCCACGATGATGGCGTTGCTGTTGGTCGGGTGCCGGCACACCGACACGACCGGCGCGCAGCCATAGCGCGCCCTCGGGTACATGGCCGTGACGTGCACGCACAGCCGCGCGCCGATGGGTTCCAGCAGCTTGCGCACCTTGTTCTTGCGCCGTTGCTCGTAGTGGTAGTCGAACAGACGGGGCTGATGTTTGCGAATCAGCTGCGCAAGACCCAGCGTTGCCCGGACATCGGACAGCGCATCGTGGGCGTTGCCGTGCTCGATGCCGTTGGCGGCACTGAGCGCCTCGAGCTTGTAGACCGGCAGGTCATCCTCGTCCCGCGGCCACTCGATGCCGTCGCGCCGCAGCGCGCCGGTGCCTCGGACCAGATCAATCAGGTCCCAGCGGGAATTGCCGTTGGCGTACTCGCGGGCGTAAGGGTCCTGCAGGTTCCGGTAAAAGCCGTAGCGCAGGAACTCGTCATCAAAGCGCAGGCTGTTGTAGCCCAGCGCGCAGGTGCCCGGCTGGGACAGCAGCTCGTGAATCTGCTCCAGCGCCTCCCATTCGGAGACCCCTTCGGCGTTGGCCTGCTGCGGCGTGATGCCGGTCACCAGCGTCGCCGCCGGGTTCGGCAACACGTCGTCCGCCAGCCGCACGTAAATGCTGTGCGGCTCGCCGATCGGGTTCAGCGCCAGGTCCGTTCGCATGCCGGCGAACTGGATCACCCGGTCCCAGCGCGGGTCGGTCCCGGTGGTTTCCAGGTCGTACCAGTAAAAAGAGCCGCTGGACACTGCTTGTTCCTTTTGTTGACGTTTGGCAGGCTCCGTCGATGCCATCGTCACGCGCAGCGCAACTCAAGTCCTTCGCCCTCCCTGCCGGGCCCATTCTCGCATTCCTGGCGGGATTCCTCATGCTGCAAGCGGGGTTCGAGCCCGCCGCCGCATATACGCTGGCGGTCACCGTGCTCTGTGTGCTCTGGTGGGTCTTTGAGCCCATCCCGATCCCGGCGACGTCGCTGCTGCCGCTGGCGCTGTTGCCGTTGCTCGGCGTCATCACCAGCAAGCAGGTCGCCCAGTCCTATGGCCACCCGCTGATTCTCCTGCTCCTGGGCGGTTTCATCCTGTCGACCGCGCTGGAAAAGAACGGCGCGCACCGGCGCATTGCGCTCACTATGGTGCGGGCCTTCGGCGGCAGCAGCAGCCGGCGGCTGGTGTTCGGGTTCATGGCAGCCTCGGCGGCCCTGTCGATGTGGATTTCGAACACGGCAACCACGCTCATGCTGCTGCCCGTTGCCCTGGCTGTGCTCCGCGACGCCGAGGACCCGAAGCTGTCGCTGCCGCTGCTGCTGGGCATCGCCTATGCCGCCAACGTTGGCGGCATAGGCACGCCCATCGGCACGCCGCCCAACGTCATCCTCATGGGCATCTTCGAAGAAACCACCGGCAGCAGTATCGGCTTCGCCGAGTGGATGAGCTGGGGCGTGCCGGTCGTGCTGCTGTTCCTGCCGGTGATCGGCTTCTGGCTGACTCGCGGCCTGTCGCACCAGGGCGAGGTCCGCCTGCCCGCGGTCGGTGCCTGGCAGCCGCGGGAGCGACGGGTGCTGTGGGTGTTCGCGCTGACCGCTCTGGCCTGGGTGACCCGGCGGGAGCCCTTTGGCGGCTGGAGCGGGTTGGTCGATGCGCCCTACACCAACGATGCCATCGTTGCCTTTCTGGCGGTGGTGGCGCTGTTCCTGGTGCCGGCGGGCGGCGACGGGCGGGACTCAGACGGGAGACCGGCGCGGCTGCTCGACTGGGACAGCGCCAACCGGATCCCCTGGGGCATGCTGATTCTTTTTGGCGCTGGCATCAGCATCGCTGAAGGGTTCATGAGCTCCGGCCTGTCGGAGAGCATCGGCGGCGCGTTGGCAGGGCTCACTGATCTGCCGCTGTACCTGCTGATTGCCTGCATTTGCCTGTCGGTGACCTTCCTGACCGAAACCACCAGCAACACAGCGACGACCACCTTGCTGATGCCCATCCTGGCCGCCGCGGCGCTGGCCGCTGCCATCGATCCGCGGCTGTTCATGGTGCCCGCGGCCATGAGCGCGTCCTGCGCGTTCATGCTACCGGTCGCCACGGCCCCCAACGTCATCGTCTTCAGCACCGGCGAGGTCCCCATCGATCGCATGGTTCGTGAGGGCCTGGCACTGAACCTGCTGGGCGTGCTGGTCATCAGCACCCTGTGCTACCTGCTCCTGCGCTGAGGGCCCCCGCGCCGCTGCGCGCGCCAGCAGCTCGCGCACCTGCTCCTCGCGTTGCGCCGACGGCAAATCGCCGAGCGCCTGAGCGCGCTCGAAAAAGGCCGGCCAGGCTGCCCCGACGTCGCGAAACAGCATCGCGAACGCCGGCACGCGATTGGCATAGGTGGCACGTGCTGCCAGCGCCGCATCGTTGATCGCCTCAACGTAGCGATCGTAGCGACCGGCGCCAAGGAGCGGCTGATACTTCGCGTAGCAGGCCCGGAAGGCCTCGTAGAGCTGGTCGCGGGCCGCAGCTTTCGCGGCCGCTACCGCATCCGTGCCATAGGCTCGACGCAGCGTCGCCGCCAGGTCGTTGAGGAGCGGCTGCAAGCGCCGCCACCCGGCTCGCTCCTGCTGCCACCGGGCGAGCGCCGCAGCCCCCCCGGGCTTGGCCGCAAACCACGCCCGCACCGCCTGCTCGCCGACAAAGGTCGCGAACGCCTCGTTGTAGGCCACATCGCCATCGACCCAGACCCGGCTGTGCGACAGCTCATGGGCGAGAAGCGACAGCAGATCGGCGTCCGGCCAGCGAATGAAGCTCGACAGCAACGGGTCCCGGAACCAACCGAGGGTGGAGTAGGCCGGCACGGCGCCCAGATACACGGTGTAGCCGCGGGCCGCAAAGCGGTCGGCCGCTCGGCGCGCGGCCGCCTGCCGGAAGTAGCCCCGATAGGGGGCACAGCCGGCGACCGGATAGCACCAGTGATGCGCATCGAGACTCAGCGCCGGGGTCGCGACCAGGTTGTAGAGCACCGCCTCGCGGCCCAGATCCACGTAGCTGCGATAGCGGCCTTCCGCAGCCAGGCCCAGATGATCGTTCACGAAGGCCAGCAGGGTCTGACTGCGGGCGAGCCGGGCCTTGAGGTCCGCGTCGACCTGCTCCGAGTCAAGCAGCCGGGCCACCGGCTGCCGGGCAAAGGTCAGCTGCAGCTGGCCGCGCACCGCCTGGGTGTAGTAGCCGAGGGTTTCGCAACCCGCAAGCGCCAGACACGCCAGCACACACACCGCTGCCCGGAAGCGCCGAAGACCGAAAGCTGGCCTGACAAGTTTGCCTGTGTTACTAGTCGCCGCCAATGAATACCCTGAGAGGCAGCATCGCGCTGCTGTTCATCATTCTGAACACCATCTTCGCATGCATCCCCCTGTATGCGATGGGGCTGCTGCGTGCCCTGCTGCCGCGCTCCCAGCATGCGCGCTGGACGCGTCGCATGGACTGGATCATCGACTACTGGACGGGCTGCAACCGAATGCTGCTGGCGCGCCTGGGTATCAGCCGCCCGCAGCTGATACTGGGGGACGACACGGTCCTGTCCCGGGACAGCTGGTACCTGATCGTCAGCAACCATCAGACCTGGCCGGACATCCTGCTGCTGCAGACGCAGCTGCGCCCGCTGATTCCGCCCATCAAGTTCTTCACCAAACGCGAGCTCATCTGGCTGCCTTTTCTCGGCCAGGCGATGTGGCTGCTGGGCTTTCCCTATGTCCGGCGCATCTCCCGGGATCAGGCTGCCAAAAACCCCAGGCTCAAAGATGCCGACCGTCGGGAAATCGAGCGCGCCTGCGAGGGCTTTCGGCTGCACCCGACCTCGATTCTGAACTTTACCGAGGGCACGCGCTATTCGGCAGAGAAGCACGCGGCCCAGCAAGCCCGCTTCGAGCATCTGCTGAACCCAAAGGTCGGCGGCCTGACCGTCGTGCTGGCCGGCCTGGGCGAGCAACTGGACGGGCTCCTGGACGTCACCATCCGCTACCCGGGACCGCCCCCAAGCTTCTGGGGGTTCCTCTGTGGCCGCTGCCAGGACCCGGAGCTGCTGGTCACCCGGCGCGACATCCCCCCGACGGTCCTTGCGGAAGCCGCCCAGGGCGGCCGGGAGGCGCTGGCAGCATGGATCGAGCGCCTCTGGCAGATCAAGGATGCGCAGCTGCACCAGGCACCGAGTCAGCTACAATAAGCGGCTCACGCAGCCGGCGCGCAAGCGCTGGCGGCAAGCCGTCCCTCAACTGCCGACAGCACCATGTATCTCGCGCATTTCAACCTCAATCAGGAACCGTTCTCGATCGCCCCGGATCCGAGTTTCCTGTACCTGAGCGACGGGCATCGAGAGGCTTTGGCGCACCTGCACTACGGCTTTGCCCACGGCGGCTTCGTTATGGTGACGGGCGAAGTCGGGACCGGCAAAACCACCCTGCTGCGCAACCTGGTCAAGCAGACCCCGGAAGATCTGGACGTGGCCTTCGTGCTCAACCCGCGGCTGACGGTCAAGGAACTGCTGCAAACCGTTTGCGACGAGCTCGGCATTCCCTATGACCCGGACAAGAACACCAGCATCAAGCAGTACATCGACCGGCTGAACGCACACTTGCTGCGAACGCATCAGCAAGGCCGCAGCACCGTTCTGATCATTGACGAGGCGCAGAACCTGTCGCCAGCGGTGCTGGAACAGATCCGCCTGCTCACCAACCTGGAAACCGACGAGCGCAAGCTGCTGCGCATCATCCTGCTCGGACAGCCGGAACTCGGCGAGATGCTGGCGCGGCAGGAACTGCGCCAGCTGGCTCAGCGGATTACCGCGCGCTATCACCTGGGCGCTCTGTCCCGGGAAGACTGCATGGCCTACATCTCGCACCGGCTAACCCACGCCGGCGGCAACCCGCAGCTGTTCACGCCCAAGGCCATGAATGCCCTGTTTCGCATCAGCAAGGGCATTCCGCGACTGATCAACGTCGTGGCCGACCGGTCCCTGCTTGGCGCCTATGTCAAAGGCGAAAGCAGGGTCACCCACGGCATCGTCGATCGGGCAGCGCTGGAGATCCTGCCGCCGCAATCGAAAAAGCCCCTGTACATCGCCGTCGGGGTCTTCGCGCTCTTGAGCGCCGGCATCGCGCTGGCCTACCTGGCAGGCAGCCGCGGCGCCACCGAGCCGGCGGGGCCTAGCCTCGCCGGAGAGATCCTGCGACCGGTAGAGCAACCGGTACAGGCTGCGCCAGAGCCAGAGCCGACGGCCGCGCCTGCGCCCGCAAACCCTGGCTTCGCCGACATCAGCCGGCCGGAAGGCACTTCGTCCTATATCAGCCAGCGCCAGGCCTACGCCTCGGTATTCGCGCGCTGGGGCGCCAACTACAGCAATGCCGCCAACACCCAGGTGCCGTGCAACTACGCGCCCGCCGTCGATCTGCAGTGCCTGAGCCGCAAAGGCGGCTGGAGCGATGTGGAGCGGCTCAACCTGCCCGCCGTGCTGGAGCTGTGGGACCGGCAGCCGGAACCCTACTACGGCGCCATCGTTGCCAAGGACGCCAACGGCTACATCCTCAGCATCGCCGGCATCGAGCGCCGGGTCACGCCGCGGGACCTGCGCGATGCCTGGTTCGGCAACTTCGTGGTGCTGTGGCAGACGCCGCCCCGGTACCCGGGCAACCTCCGGCAGGACGACCGGCACTCGACCGTGCGCTGGCTGCGCGAACAGATGATCCGCCTGACCGCCCTGCCGATCGAGAGCAGCGACGAGCAGCGCTTTGACAGCGCCCTCGCTGATGCCGTGAAGCTGTTTCAGGAACAGGAAGGTCTGGTCGCCGACGGGATTGTCGGTCCCGAGACCTGGATCCGAATTCACCATCGCCTGGGCCTCGACGGCCCGACGCTGATCGGCTGACGGTATGTCATTCATTCTCGAAGCGCAGCGCAAGGACGGCACGGATGACCCACACGCCGCAGCCCGGGAGGCCCTGGCGGAACATCGCCGCAGCCGCCGGCTGTGGCTGGGCCTGGTGGTAGGCGGCGTAGCGCTGCTCGGCCTTGGCGCCTTCGCCTACCGCAGCTTCGGCCCGAGCCAGGCCAGCGCGCCCCAGGCCGTGCCGGGGATCAGCAACCCTGCTGCAACCCGGGAGCTGGTGGTGCGTCCCAGGGAGCGCACCGGCCCCAACCAGGCGCCGGCGGCCCGGGAACCGGCCAGTCCGAGCCCGTCGCGTCGCACAGGCTTCACGCCTGCCAACCCGACAACCGCAGTCCGGGCCTCCGAGGCAAATCCTGCCCCCGGCGCCGGACGCGTCCTGAGCCCCGAGCAGGCCGCAGCGATGGACATCGCGATGCCCGAGAGCGGCCCCGCAGCCGCGGCGCCCGCTGCTGCGGAGCAAGCTCTGGTGCCGGGCGCCAACGAGATCGCGGTCGGCCCCGGCCCGGCAGCGCAAGGCTCAGGAGCCAGCGCCGCGGTGTCGGATCCGGCACCACGCGCCGGCAACGCCGGCACCGTCAAGGTGGCAGAGCTGCCGCCCGCCGACCGGGATGCATTCCCGACCCTCGAATTCTCCACGCACATCTTTGCGGACGATCCGGAGATGCGCGCCGTGGTCGTCAACTCCCAGCGGCTGCAGGAAGGGCAAAGTATCGGCGAGATGGTGCTGCGAGCGGTGACCGAGGACGGCATCATTGTCGACTACCGCGGGCATCGCGTCGCCGTGTCGGTTGTCGAAGACTGGCAGTAGCGTCTCGCCCGGTGCCCTACTCGAACACCAGACCGCGGCGGTAAACGCCGCTGTCGATAAAGATGCGGACGATATCTTCGTCCAGCAGCTTCGCGCTGGCTTCCTTTTCCAGAATGTTCAGCGCCTCTTCCGAGCCCATGGAACGCTTGTAAGGACGGTCCATGGCCGTCAGGGCATCGTAGATGTCGCAGACGGTCATGACCCGGCTGGCAAGCGGGATCTCGTCACCGATCAGACCTTGCGGATAGCCCGTGCCATTCAGCTTTTCGTGATGGGCACCCGCGATGCTCGGCACGCCCGCCAGCTCCTCCGGCCAGCGCAGCATCGCCAGAAAATCGCGCGTGTGCGAAACATGAGATTCAATCTCGACGCGCTCCGCCGGTGTCAGGCTGCCCCGGCGCACCGACAGCGCCTCTAGATCGGCACGATCAAGCAGCGTGCCATCGCTGCCGTTCAGCTCAACGAAACGGTAGTGGCTGAGCTGGTTCAGGTGCGCGTAGTCACCGGCCTCGAGCAGGTTCGGCTCGTTGGCCCGCTGAATCCACTCCCAGAACTGGTCAAGGCGCGCGAGCTCGGCGTCCAGCGTTTCGTAAACGCTGTGCAGCGCCTGCTCCGGACTCTGCCCCTGATGCATACGGCTGAGCTGTTCTTCCACCGCGCGCCGTCGCGCCCGTTCCCGGGCGAGCTCAACTCGATGCTCAAGGACCTCCAGCCGCTCCGACGTCAACTTCTTCGCCTTGACCAATACGTTCTCGCGAACGCCAATTTTGCCGAAATCGTGGAGCAGCGCTGCGTAGCGCACTTCCTTTAGATGGCTGGGAGAAAAGGTCAGGTCTGCGAAACGGTGACAGTTTGACTGCGGCAGCGCCGTCAGCAGCGCAACGGTCTTGTCTGCCACGCGGAACGAGTGGCCGCTGGTGCTCGGGTCCCGCTGCTCAATAGTTTTCACTGAGGCCTGCACAAAGCTCTCGAACAGCGCGCTCATGTCGGCGATGAGCATATTTTTTTGAATCGACACCGCCGCCTGGCTGGCCACGGCCCGAAGCACTTCCACCGCATCGTCCGAGAACGGCAGCACGCGCTCGGTCTCGGCATCGCGGCGATTGATGAACTGCAACACGCCCACAACTCGATCGCGGTGATCGCGCATCGGCAGCACCAGCATCGACTGAGTGCGGTAGCTCACACGCTCATCAAAGGAGCGATTGAAATCGTAGGGCGCATCCGGGGGCAGCTGGTAGGCATCTTCCAGATTGAGCTCGCGCCCGTAGAGCGCCACGTAACCCGCGATAGACTGTGCCGTCAGGGGCAGCCGGGTCTCGGCAAAGGGCATGTCCAGCGCATCGTTCTGGGCAAGCTTGAAGACCAGCGTGCGATCGGAATCCTCCTCGCCGTCCTCGCCATCCTCCAGCAGATACATCGATGCGCCTTCGCAGTTGGCAATACGACGCGCTTCCGTGAGGATCGTATCGAGCAGCTCGTCGAGTTCCTGGCTGGACGTGAGCGAGTTGCCGATGTCAGTCAGCTGGTGCATGCGACGACGGGTTTCGCCAACATCACGGATCAGGCCAACGATGCGCTCGCTGCGCCGCTGATGGGCACCTGCGTGTTGCAGCAAACGCGCCAGAGCGGCGCTGCCGGCACGTTCAGGCAGCACCAGGTCTGCCTCCCGGGAATCCTGTTCCGCAATGAACAAGGCATGGTGAAAGCGTTCCCGCAGCTGGCAGACCAGCGCCATGTCTGCCCCGGCAGCGCCGGTCAGAAGCACCAGAGCCACCTGGTCTGCCACTTGTTCCGCGTTCGCGAGGTACAGCGCGCCAGATTCGCTCGGCAGTTCGCAAATCTGCCACTGCTGGGTCCGTGCATGGTCAACCAGCGCTTGCGCGACTTCGGAGTCGTTGCTGACGGGCTCCTCGCTGACCCCCGGCGACTGCATCGCGACCGGTCGCAGCGGCGTCGCGGAGCTCAGATTGGCGAGCGGCGCCTGTACTGCCCCGGGGCTACGCGTACCGCGCCGTGGGGCCCGCTGCGGGGGCCGACGGGTCGGCACCGGCGCAACGTCTGCCAACGCGACGCGCACAAGAATGCGTTGGCTGGATAGCTGCGCTGCGCCACGGGACTTGGGTAAGGCTGACATGCGCCGAGTATGCCGCCGCATTTGGCGACAATTCATGCGCCAGATCACAGCGTCGGCGTGCGGCACCGCTGAAAACATGTTGAGGAGCAGCAACTTAGGACAGACATGAACAATTACGGACGTCGGTCAAGGTTCCGGCGACAGAACTTTGTCAGCCGCCGGCGAGACGTCGCTCAAGTTCGGCCAGGCGGTTATTGAGTTGCAGCCGGTAGGAATCCATCGAGGCAACCGCCTGCTCGTTCTCGGTGACGCGGTTCGCAAGGCCGGATTGAAGGCTGGCAACGGTTTTGCGCGCGGCATTGACCCGATCAACCAGCTCGCGCTGGGTCTCGACGAGCCCGTCCATGCGCTTGCCGAGGGAGGCGACATCGTCCCGGATTCCGCCCTGGGCATCGAGCTTCTTGTCGAAGGCGCTGAGCTGGCTGGCCAGCTGCTTTTGCTGCGAACTGATGTCGCTGAGGCTGCTCGCCTGCTTTTTGAGCGTGGCCTGATTGCCCTGAATCCAGCCCTTGTTGCGCTCGTTGGATACCGCCCACAGCTTGCGAATCTCCGACTCCCAGCGCCCCAGCTCGTTTTTCGTATCGGCGCCAGCCTCGCTCATGACTTCGTCCGTGACGCGTAGCCGGTCTTCCAGCACGGCGATTCGAGCCTCGGCCTGGATCCGATCTGCCTCTGCCTGCGACAGCATTTGCTGCTGGTTGGCGACAAACCAACCAGCCACCATCAAGCCAGCCAGAAGAATGACCAGAACCAGGTTGATAGCAACAGAACCGCCGCCACCACCGCCACCGCGTGTGCGGCGCCCGCCCCCGCCGCCGGCTCCGCGGCGCGGATCCGCTGCATCCTCGGGCGATGCAGAGATAGACAGTGAGGGATCTAGTGGCTTGGGCATGGATGGCTCCGATTGAACGGCCGCAGATCACCACGTCGATCTGCGTACCGATGGGTCATCGCGAACGCGATGCCGGGCTAGAGGACTTCGACGATGCCAACGAGCACCGCGGTCAGCACAAAGCCACTGGCAATCACGCCCTTGACGCTGGTCATGGGTCCCTGCTTGCCGAAGATCGCGTTCAGCTCCAGCGCGCCGATAATGACCAGCGCTGCGATCAGCGGTGTGCTGTTGGTGTTCAGCCCACCGTGCGAGTAGTGCGCGGAAGACCCCATAAAGAACAACATGGGAATGGAAAACAAAGTGTTCGTCCGTGACGCAAGTCCAGCCTTGGGTGCTGCCGCTGCCGCTTCCGGCTTGGCTTCGCCGCCGGCTTTCACCTGCTCGTTCGAGGCGATCACAATTTTCTGATTCGGCCAGATGATCAGCCAGACGTTCAGAAACATCAGGATCGCCATGACGGAGCCAATGGTGATATCGACGGTCCAGCCCGGCGCCCGGTTTGCGAGCAGCACCAGTCCCGTAATCAGCGTGAACATCGCGCCCCAGCGAAACCACCACAGGGCGTTGGGCACCAACTTGGTGAACGCGTCCGTACGGGCATCGCCGTCGGCTACTTTGAAGTATTCGGTCTGCACGAAGTTGAAGTAGTACAGCAGGCCGATCCACGTAATGCCTGCCAGAAAGTGACCCCACCGGGCCAGATAGTCGACGAGTTCCATATGCTTTTGCCCCCGCAAATTGCCCGGATATCAGCGCTTGGCGCGCCCCGGGAGCGACTATAGGGGTTTGATTTGGTGGAGGGAAGGCGCGGCGCGGGGAGGCCGGCCGGGCACCTGCCGCCGGGCGGGAAGGAAAATGGCGGCATCCCTGGGGATGACTGCTGATGCAGCCTGGACCATCGTTTCGGCGGCTTTTACGGTGCCCGGCCGGCCTCCCCGCGCCGCCCGCTCACCCCACCAAATTCACCGTGGTGAAGAGGCACCGCCGCAACGGCAGGGTCCTTGAAGAATGATTGGCCCATGCGTCCCACCATCCCCAACTACTTCGGCCGGGTGCTGGTTTACGTGGGGGCTGGCGGGGCGGGCGGCGGCAGGATCCGGGCACCGTAAAAGCCGCCGACACGATCTTACAGCCAGCAACAGCAGCGATCTCCGCAGCTGCCCCAGGTTTCTTTCCCGCCGAGCGGCAGGTGCCCGAATCCTGCCGCTGTCCGCCCACCAAACCCCAGAAACAAAGAACCCGGCCGAAGCCGGGTTCTGAGTGCTTGGAAAGCGCAGGAAGCCTGATTTACATCATGCCGCCCATGCCGCCCATACCGCCCATGTCAGGCATGGCAGGCGCCGCTGCCTTGTCTTCCGGCAGTTCGCTGACCATGGCTTCCGTGGTGATCATCAGGCCCGCGACAGACGCAGCGGCCTGCAGTGCGGTCCGGGTGACCTTGGCCGGGTCCAGGATGCCCATGTCGAGCATATCGCCGTAGACACCGGTCGCAGCGTTAAAGCCTTCGTTGCCCTTGAGCTGGCTGACCTTGTCGAGAACAACGGAACCTTCGGCGCCAGCGTTGGCAGCGATCTGCCGCAGCGGTGCGCTCATGGCACGGGTCGCGATGCCGATGCCGACGTCCTGGTCTTCGTTGTCGCCCTTGACGCTCTCCAGAGCGCTGATGGCGCGAACGAGCGTGACACCGCCGCCAGGCACAACGCCTTCTTCGACCGCTGCTCGAGTCGAGTGCAGCGCGTCTTCAACGCGAGCCTTCTTCTCTTTCATCTCGACTTCCGTCGGCGCGCCAACCTTGATCACCGCAACGCCGCCGGCAAGCTTCGCCAGACGTTCCTGCAGCTTTTCGCGGTCGTAGTCAGAGCTGGTGTCGTCGATCTCGGCACGGATCTGC
The DNA here is from genome assembly GCA_964640725.1 of uncultured Pseudomonadales bacterium. Classification (GTDB taxonomy): domain Bacteria; phylum Pseudomonadota; class Gammaproteobacteria; order Pseudomonadales; family Azotimanducaceae; genus CALHVX01. The sequence continues at coordinate 274,217 of CAZXIJ010000001.1, forward strand.
TTGATGCGCGCTTCGATGTCGTTCTTGGCGCCAGCACCGTCAACGATGACCGTGTTTTCCTTGGAAGAGGTCACGCGCTTGGCGGTGCCCAGGTCGTCCAGGGTGGCGCCTTCCAGCGTCAGGCCGACTTCTTCGGAAATGACGGTGCCGCCGGTCAGGATCGCGATGTCCTGCAGCATGGCCTTGCGGCGATCGCCGAAGCCCGGTGCCTTGGCAGCAGCCACCTTAACGATGCCGCGCATGTTGTTGACCACCAGCGTTGCCAGAGCTTCGCCTTCGATGTCTTCGGCAATCACAACGAGGGGCTTGCCGGCTTTGGCAACGTTCTCGAGGATCGGCAGCATGTCGCGGATGTTAGAGATCTTCTTGTCGCACAGGAGGATGAAGGGATCGTCGAGATCAGCCGACATGGACTCCTGGTTGTTGATGAAGTAAGGCGACAGGTAGCCGCGGTCGAACTGCATACCTTCGACAACGTCCAGCTCGTTCTCGAGGCCGGAGCCTTCCTCAACGGTGATGACGCCTTCCTTGCCGACCTTGTCCATCGCTTCAGCAATGATGTCGCCCACAGCACTGTCGCTGTTCGCAGAGATCGTGCCGACCTGAGCGATCGCCTTGCTGTCTTTGCACGGGGTGGCCATGCCTTTGATCGCCTCAACGGCTGCGGTCACGGCGTGGTCGATACCGCGCTTGAGATCCATGGGATTCATGCCCGCGGCAACGGACTTCAGGCCTTCCGTCAGGATCGCCTGGGCCAGTACCGTTGCGGTGGTGGTGCCGTCACCGGCTTCGTCGGAGGTCTGGCTCGCGACTTCCTTCACCATCTGCGCGCCCATGTTCTCGAACTTGTCAGCCAGCTCGATTTCCTTGGCTACGCTGACCCCGTCTTTCGTGACCGTGGGGGCACCGAAGGACTTGTCCAAAACCACGTTGCGGCCTTTCGGGCCGAGGGTGACCTTGACGGCGTTCGCCAGGGTGTTCACGCCTTCGAACATGCGGCTGCGGGCGTCATCCCCAAACTTAACGTCTTTTGCGCTCATTACTTTTTGTTCCTCTTAAGGGTTCGTTCTGTTCGGTTGTGCGAGGCTGCTTAGCCTTCGAGCACACCGAAGATTTCGCTTTCGCTCAGGACCAGCAGCTCTTCGCCGTCGATCTTGACGGTGCTGCCGCCGTACTGGCCAAAGATCACCCGGTCGCCGGCTTTAACGTCCAGCGGGCGAACGTCGCCGTTCTCGAGAATCTTGCCGTTGCCGGTCGCGAGAACTTCGCCCTGCGAAGGCTTCTCGGTCGCGGAATCGGGCAGCACGATGCCGCCAGCGCTGGTGGTCTCTTCTTCCAACCGGCGCACGACGACACGATCGTGAAGGGGTCGAATTTTCATTCCAGTGGTCTCCCAATATGCAAATGGATTGCCATAATTCGATTTGTTAGCAGTCTCCCCCTGAGAGTGCTAACTCGGGGGCGCAAACTATAGGGGCGCCCAATGGGAATTCAAGGGGGCAGGGGCGAAATCTCTGAATCAGGGGTCGTCGTGACGCTCGTAGTCGCCATCCAGGGTGACCGGTCCGCGCTCTGGCGGCCCGCCCGACGGGCGTCCGGGCCCCGGCGCGGCCCCGCCCGGGGGCCTGTTCGACCCCGGGCCCATAGGGCCACCAAAGCCGCCCTGGGGGCCGACAACCACCATCCGAGCTGCCACCGCGCGGCCCAGCCAGCGGCGAATGGCAGGCGTCAGAAGCGCAAAGCCCATGGCATCGGTCGCAAACCCGGGAGTGACCAGCAGCGGCCCGGCAACGGCCAGAAGCAGGCCATCGGCCATCTCGGCTGCCGGTATCCCGCCTTCAGCCAACCGCTGCTGAGCCCGCGTCAGGGTCGCCAGGCCCTGCTGGCGAAGCAGGGCAACGCCGATGACCGCCGTCAGCACCACGAGGCCAATGGTCGGGATCGCGCCAATCATGTCGCCCACGGTCAGCAGCAGGTACATTTCCACGATGGGCGTGACGACAAAAAACAGCAGCAGCCAGCGGAACAAGGACGGCACCTCCAGCAAGCCGCGGTCTTGCCCCCTTCATGGGGCCGGCAGGACCCGAAATCAACGCGCGAAAACGGCCGCCGACGACGAGCCAAGCCGCGAAGAGGTCATCTGGCAGGTCGTGGCCAGCATTCCCAGAGGCCGCGTCGCGAGCTACGGCCAGATCGCTGAGCTGGCCGGGCTGCCTCGTCGCGCGCGTTTTGTCGGCCGGGTGCTGTCCCAGCTTCCGGCAGGCAGCAAGCTCCCCTGGCACCGGGTGGTCAATGCCGCCGGCGCGATCGCGACCCGGGCCGGCGCTGACCGACAGCGCGAGCGGCTGGAGAAAGAGGGGGTCGTGCTGTTACGCGGGCGCGTGAGCAAAGATCAGTTCTGGTTGACCTAGGAGTCCAACGCCACCTCCGCCAACAGACGGAACAGAGCACGAACGCCCTCTCCGGACAGCGCCGAGAGCTCATACCGGGGCAATTCAGCCAGCGCGGTACCAGCAATTGGCAACTCCGGCAGGCCTGCCAGGTCGGATTTGTTGACGATCAGCAGGAACCCTGGGGCCGGGCCACGAATTTGCGACCGGACCCAGCTCAAGCGTTCCAGCGCGTAGGCCACGGTGTCCGGTCGGCCGCGATCAACGGCTAACAGGACCCGCAGCGCCCCCTCTTCCAGCAATGGCAAAACCACGCCCTCGTCGGCAAGCAAACCGACGTCCCAGAGATCGATGACGGCATCTCGCTCGCCGACGGAGATCGTCACCGTCGAAACGTTGATTCCGTGCTGAGGCGCAGTACAGGCTTCGAAGCCGCCCGTCTGCAGCTGACGCACGATGCTTGTCTTGCCGACGCCTTCAGCGCCGAGCAACAGCACACGTTGGCGACTCACGGATACGCCGCTCCGGTTTTCACGAGCGTCGCACCACCCGCCTGACGCGTCTGATAGGTCTCGGCAATCAGCCGCAGCTGGTCGACCTCAAAGGGCTTTGTCAGATGCAGGTCAAAGCCGGCAGCCCGGGCCTGCCGCCGATCCTCATTCGCTCCGTAGCCAGTGAGCGCAACCAGACAGGTGCGGTCGAGCTCTTTCTCCTGCCGCACGCGCTCCGCGACCTGGTGCCCACTCATGCCCGGCAAACCGATATCGAGAAGCGCAACATCTGGTCGCAGCTCTCGCACAAGCGCAAGCCCCGTGGCACCGTCGGCTGCAGCTCGGGCATGGATATCGAGCGCTTCAAAAATCTCGAGCAAGCTGTCGCGCGCGTCCTCAACATCCTCGATGATCACCACGCTGCGAAAGGGGAGTTCCGATACCGGCGACCTTGTGACCTCGGGCAAAACCTGGCTCTTGACCGACGGCAAGAGTAGCGTGAACGTGCTGCCCAGCTTCGAGCCCGGGCTGCTGGCCTGAACAGAGCCGCCCATGAGTTCAACAAGTTCGCGCACCAGCGTCAGACCCAAACCAATACCGCCCGCGGATCGATCCAGAGAGTCGTCTCGCTGAAAAAACGCATCAAACACCCGGGAGACCACCGCTTCACTCATACCTTCGCCTTCATCGGCAACGGCAATCTGCACGCTGCGTTCAGCCAACTGGGTAGACACACGAATCTGCCCCGCGCCAGATGAGTACTTGATGGCGTTTCGCAACAGGTTGCTGAGCACCTGGCGGAGCCGCTGCTGGTCACCCAACACGAACAGCTCCTGATCCGAATGGCTAACAACGATCTCCTGGCCCTGTTCGGCTGCTTGCTCGGCGAAGTCGCCACAGACCTGATCGACCGCAAGCTGCGCCGAGCAAACCGCAAGCTCGATGCTGAGCTTGTTCTCGCGAATCCGGATGAACTCCAGCAAGTCATCGAGCAGGTCCCGCATATAGTGCGTTTGCCGGCTGATGCGACCGACGACCCGGGCCACTACCTCGTCCTTGTCCTTGAGCGCCAGCACTGAGGTCGCGTTGTTGATCACAGACAGAGGGTTGCGCAGCTCGTGGGACAGCATGCCGATAAAGCGGTCGCGATCAGCAATAGCCGCCTCGGTTTTCTGCTCGCGCTGTCGTCGCTCCGTGTAGTCGAGCAGAGTGAGAACCCGCACCTCAGGCCGCTCCGCTTCGGACCGGCTCCAGCAGCGGGCGTAAAGCTGCGCCCCATCACGCCGCTGCAGGGGCAGCGTCTCATCTGTCAGGGACACCTTGCCCTCCAGTGCATGCTTCAGCCGGCAACCCTCAGGATCGACGCAGCTTGGATGCAGCAAGTCATGGAGCGGGCGCCCAACCGGCGCCTGGTCGAAGCCTAACAGCCGCAAACTCGTCTCGTTGCCCAATCGCCAGCAACCCTGCGCGTCGAGCTCGACAATGGCCTCCTGGGTCGCGCTCATGAGGCTCGCAAGACGTTGCTCGCTTAGGGTCAGCGCCCGCCGGGCTTGCTCCAGCTCCGTCACGTCTACGAGCGTAATGACGACGCCGTGGATCTGCACCCCTTCGATCCGGTAGGGAAGGCAGCGCACCAACTGCACAGCGCCGTCATCGTGTTCCAAGGTGCGCTCAATGAGCTTGCCGTCTCTCAACACTGCGCGCAGGTCGCTGTAGATATCCGGGTAGTCCAGTCGCTGGCCAAAGCCCTCCAAGGGGCGGCCCAGATCGGTTTCGGAGACCCCGAAGCACTCGCCGAACAGCGGCGTAAATTTTCTTATCCGCAGCTCTGCATCCACGTAAACCACAGCGATATCGGTGCTCTCGAGCAGATGGCTCACATCGCGGTTGACCTCGCTGAGCTCGGCCATCTTCTCTGCATGAGCAGCATTGACGGTGTGGAGCTCCTCGTTAACGGAATGCAGCTCCTCGTTGGTGGTCTGCAGCTCTTCGTTCGCAGCCTGCAGCTCTTCATTGGCACCCTGAAGGTCATCGTTGCTGGAGGCCAGCTGCTCGATGGTGTCGCTCAGGTCATCCCGGGTCTGGTCCAGCTCTGCCACCAACGGGTTCGGACTCAGCCCACCAAAGACGGGTTGTGTCCGCGCTTCTTCAACCGTTTCCGCCGGCGCCGGCTGCTGGGCATCGAATCGCAAAAGGAAGTTGCGTTCGCGGACAGCTGCGTGCTTGATGGGCGTCAAAGTCAGCTGGTAGGACCCGGCCTCATTGCCCCGGGCGAGATCAAAGCGACCAATGGCAAGGCTTGAGCGCCGTTCTCCAGCTCGCCGCAGGGCGCCGCTGAGCACAGTGGCGAGCCGATCATCAACGACGTCGAAAATCAGGTTCGATGGCCTCCGCGGCTTTTTCGACAGGAAATGCTGCGCGCCGGCAAAGCTATCGAGAATCATGCCTTCTGCGTTCAGCAAGATCGCCGGCGGCATGAACAGGTCCAGCAGCTCATCGTAGGTTCGCAGCAGACCACGCTGTAGCCCCCCTGGAGGCCGCCGCGGTTCGGGCGCAAGGCGGGCGGCGTCCTGTTTGCCCAACCGGACGTCGCGGCTGGTAAGCGCTTTGAGCCCGATCCGGCGCCCGTCATTGGTGCGGCGGAACAGCCCGCTCCCAATCGTCTCAAACGCTTCACTCAGCCCCGGTGGCCCTTCGCTCGGTCCGAGAAACAACAACCCCTGCTCACGCAAGGCAAAGTGGAAAAAGCCCAGTGCGTTTTCCTGCGCTGCGCGGTTGAAGTAGATCAGCAGGTTGCGGCAGCTGACCAAATGTACTTTGGTAAAAGGCGGGTCGCGCAACAGGTCCTGCTTTACAAAACTCACCTGATTGCGCAGCGCAGGAATCACTTCGTAGCCTTGCGCGCGCCGGGCAAAGAAGCGCTCGAGGCGGCGCCCGTCAACGTCTTGCAGTACTGCAGGGTCGTAGACGCCCGTCGTCGCGTGATCCAGAGCGCCGCCGTACACATCGGTCGCGAAGATACGGAAATTCGGCTTCTTGCCGTTGGCCTCAAACAGCTCCCAAAGCAAAATGGCGATGGAGTAGGCCTCCTCACCGGTCGCACAACCAGGCACCCAGACGCGCACCGGGTCATCGGCTGAAGTTTCAACCAGCGGCCCAAGCCCCTGCTCAGCCAGTTGCTCAAATCGCTCCGAGTCGCGAAAGAAAAACGTCACGCCGATACACAGGTCGCTGTACAGATCATCGAGCCATTCCGGGTGTCGATCGACCCCTGCGAGAAACTCGCCCAGGGATTCGCAGCCCTTCTGCTGCAGTTGATGATCCATCCGTCGGAGCACCGTACTGGGTTTGTACAGTGTGAAATCCACCCCGTGATTTTCTTTCAGCAACTCAAGAATCTGAGCTTCGTCGTCGCTCAGAAACTCCAGGGGATCCAGCGTCTCGGGATCCTGCATGTGGCGAACTGCAGCTGCCGCAAGGCGCGGTGCTGCAAGGCTCATACTTACACAACCCGTATTGATCGCTGACCGGGGCATGCCGTCGAACTGGGCGAGACCGGGCGACTCGGCGAGCACAAAGCCGCCCACACGACTGATGGCGGTCACCCCCACAGATCCGTCCGAACCCGTGCCGGACAGCACCACTGCGATCGAGTCGCTACCACAGACGTCAGCGACCTGTTCGAAAAAGTAGTCGATGGGCAGGTGCACCGGAGCAGCAGAGTCCCGCTCGCGCACCGAGAAACACCCTTGCTTCAGGCCCAGGCGCATCTGCGCAGGCGCGAGGTAGATGTGATCGCGCCGCAGGCGCTCGCCGTCCCTGGCGACGCTGACCGGGACGGGAGTATGGGGCGCGAGCAGCTCATCCATCACGCTGTCGTAGTCGGCAGACAGATGCTGAACAACCACGAACGCGCAGCCCGCAGGCTCCCGATAGGCGCCGAAGAGCGCTCTCAGCGATTCAAGACCACCAGCAGAGGCTCCAATCGCAACCAGTGGAAATTCAAGCTTGGGACCATCCAATTTCTGTGCCGACCGCCAACCTCACCTGCGGAAGAGTCTACGAGCGTGTTGTATGAACATTGTCAAAGCTATGTAACACCCGCTGCCAGCAAGGTGACCAGGGCCCGTAGGCTAGGACGACGGTCGCTGTTGCCAGGGTGCAACCAGCGGCAGCAGCAGCATTCCGGGAACCGCCAGCGCCACGCAGAGGTAGAAGAAACGGACCCAACCGAGCCCTTCCGGTGGCAACCCGAACCCCACCAACAACTCCCCAAGTACAGCCGCAAGACCGCTCAGGGATTGCCCCTCGGACCCGCTCACCAGAAAACCGGTCACCGCGCTAGCGCCAACCCGGGGCACCGCTGAGAGCGCGGTAAACAGTGCCAGCTGCGTGGCAGCCAGCGCCGGCGAGGTTTCGCGCGCCATGAACGCCACAAACGCGGCCGTGCCCAAACCAACGCCGAAGTACTCAGCAGCGAGCGCGCCGCCCAGTACCCACAGGTTGCCAGGGTTCTGGGCGAGCCAGACAAAGCCGAAAATCGTGAGCAGCTGGATCAGCCCGAACACCCACAGTGCCCGATTAATGCCAATCCGCAGCATGGCGATGCCACCCAGCAGGGCGCCGGCAATGGCGGGCCACAGCGCAGCGTTTTTAGCAACGTAGGCCACGTCCTGCTCATTGAACCCAAGGTCGACGAACAACGCCGATGACAGCGCGGTTGCCATGCTGTCGCCAAGCTTGTACAGAAAGATAAAGGAAAGCACCAGCAACACGCCGCCCGGGCCGCGACGAGCCAGGTACTCCTGAAACGGCATCACAAAGGCGTCTCGCAGCCGCTTGGGACGATCCCGTTCCCGGGCAGCATTCAGGCCTGGCAGCAGCCAGGTCGCCAACGCGCCGAGCACCATTAGCCCTGCAACCGATGCAAAGGCTATTTCCCAGCTGAAGGCCGCAGCTACCAGCAAGGCACCGGAATACGCAACGAGTCCGGAGATCCGATAGGCCTGAACATGGATGCTGTTGCCAAGCCCAAGCTGATCGTCGTCGAGCAGCTCGCGGCGGTAGGCATCGAGCACAATATCCAGGCTGGCGCTGAAGAACCCGACCAGCACCGAGCAAACACCGATCGTGAGCAGAGCACCGAGCGGCTGCACGAACCCGAGAAACGCAACAACAGCCGCCAGCAACAGCTGAAATGTAAAGATCCAACCTTGCCGATGCGGGAGCGACGCAAAGCGGTAACGGTCCAGCAGCGGTGCCCACAAAAACTTCCACGTGTAGGGAAGCTGGGCCAACGCCAGTAGCCCGATATCCTGCAGGCTGACCTCAGACTGACGAAGCCAGAACGGGACCGTTTGAATCAGCAGATACAGGGGCAGCCCGGACGCCAGGCCGGTGAAGATACAGGCCAGCATCCGACGATTGGCAACGGCACGCCAGAGCGATCGCTGGGCGTTGTCCTGCTCGCGCATCCTGTGGATCAAAGTAAGGCGCTCAACACTTCAGGCCTGAACAGCCAGCGCAAGCGCCGGCTCAATCCCGGAAGTTGTCGTAGCTCAAGGGAATGTCCAGTTCGGATTCCTTCAGCAGGGTCATGACGGCCTGCAGGTCGTCGCGTTTCTTGCCTGTGATGCGCACCTGTTCGCCCTGAATCTGCGCTTGCACCTTGAGTTTGCTGTCCTTAACTAGCTTGACGATTTTCTTGGCGCGATCTTTATCGATGCCCTGCTTGAGGTTATAGCGCTGCCGGCGCTGCTTGCCCGCAGACTCGATGTCCTGGGGGTCCAAAGACCGGTGATCGACACCGCGCTTGCTCAGCTTGCCCACCAGAATGTCGTACAACTGGGTCAATTGAAAATCTTCTTCGGCCGCAACCAGGATCCCGCCCTCGACCAGCTCGAAGCTCGCGTCCACCCCGCGGAAGTCAAAACGGGTGCCGAGCTCCCGGTTTGCCTGGTCCACGGCGTTGCGGACCTCTTGTTCATCTACTTCCGAAACCGTGTCAAATGACGGCATAAGAACTCCTACAACAACCGCACAATATGTCCAAAATCTGCGTGCTAAGATCCCAAAACTTCGGCGGGATAAGCAAGCAAAATGACTCCGCCGACGGGTCCCCGGGATGCACAAGCAGCCCCGGGCAGCTGTCAGTCTGCAACCAAGGCGCTCAGGGCACCCACTACCCATGGATCCAACCAAACCAACTTCCGGGAATCGACCCGGCAATGAGAGCACCGGCGCCAGCGCCGTCACGCCCATTGCTCCCGGAATTCGGCACGCGCCGCGCCCGGAAAACGCGCCGCGCCCGGATCGCGCAGGTGCCAACGACGCCGCGGCAGAATCTGCTGCCGGCGAACCGATTGTAGTCCCGACAGCGCCGCCTGTCGCAGGCCGTGCTGCACCGGAGAGCGAGTCTCGACCCCGTCGCGATCTGGCAAGCCAGGACATTCCGATCCTGGTTGTCGACGACGCCAAGTTTTCGAGCGCGATCATTGCCAAGGTGTTGCGCAGCGGTGGGTTCACCAACGTGCGCTTCACCAACAATCCCATGCAGGCACTCCGTAGCCTGGAAAAACGTCCGGCACAGATCCTGATTGCTGATTGGCTCATGCCGTCCATGGATGGCCTCGAGCTGACGCGACGCGTCAAAAAGCTCGACGAGAGCCATGACCACTTCACCTACGTTGTGCTGCTCACCGCGCGAGACGACTTCGACGCCATGACCAACGCCTTCGAAGAAGGCGTCGACGATTTTCTGAACAAGGCCAACCTGCGGGCGCAGCTTCTGCCCCGGGTCGTTGCCGCCCAGCGGATCGCCGCGCGGCAGAACGAGTTGCTCCGCAGCAACCGCTTGCTGCGCAAGAAGATCCGCGAGCTGCAAACGACCGACCTGGTCGATCCAGTCACCGGGCTCGGCAACCAGAAGTTCACCATCGAGCGCCTGAGCGCGTTGTTGCGGGAAACCGAATCCCGAGGCGGCGCCGCCTGCCTGCTGCTCGTGGGCATCAACAACCTGGACGTGATCGAACAGCAGTACGACGCGGCAGTCATCGATGAGCTGACCTCCGGAATCAGCGCCAAAGTGCGCGCGCTGGTGCGCCCGCTGGATATCGTGACGCACCCGGAGCAGAACATCTTCGCCGTCATGATGAAGCAAGCGTCTCTGGACAGCTGCACATCAGACAGCTTCCGGCGCATCTTCGACAACCTGTACATGCACTCCTTCAAGACCAGCGAAGGCTACATTCCCGTCGTGGTCGGCGTGAACATTTGCGCGGCGGACGCGAGCACAGGCTTGCCAGATGCTCGCGGTTTCCTGCAATTTGCGTTCGAAGGGCTGAAAAAGTCCTTCGCTACCGGCGTCATCAACGTCGATGCCTTCGACGCCGCCCTCGCCACCACCGTCAGCGCCGCGCCGCTGCTCGACGACGGCCAGTAGCCGTTGACCAACAACAAGCGACGCATCACCCGGGTAACCACCGGCCGCGGCGACGCCGGCAAGACCTCGCTCGCCGACGGCAGCGAAGTCAGCAAGGCCGATGCGCGAATCGAAGCGATCGGCACCGTCGACGAGTTGAACAGCTTCATCGGCCTGCTCATCAACGAACTCAAAAGCGGCGGAGCACAAGACCTCGCCGTGCAGTGCACCGAGCTGCAGCAGTCGCTGTTCGACCTGGGCGCAGCGCTGGCAGTGCCAGGCAGTGACCGTTTTCCTGGGGTCGAAGCGCTGGAGTCCCAGAGCGCAGCGCTCAACGAGGCTCTCCCGCCCCTGACTGAATTTGTGCTGCCAGGCGGCAATCGCATGAGCGCTGCGGCGCACGTGTGCCGCACTGTCGCGCGCCGTGCGGAAAGACGACTGTGGGCGCTGCCCGAAGACACCGCAGCAGGCGCTACTTATCTCAACCGCTTAAGCGACTACTTTTTCGTGCTCGCCCGCACCGTCAACCGCACGGACAGCGAAGAGACGCAATGGCGGGGCCCCGCCAGTTCCTAGCGTTCCTAGAGAATGAGCTGACGGACGTCGGCCAGCACCGCACGCAGCCGCGCCAGGAATCGTCCGGCTTCGCCCCCGTTGATGGCGCGATGATCGTAGCTCAGCGATAGCGGCAACATCTTTCGCGGCTCAAACTCGTCACCGTTCCACACCGGTGACATCTGCAGCCGGCCGATGCCAAGGATTGCCACCTCCGGCGGATTGATAATCGGCGTAAAGCCTGTGCCGCCAATGCTGCCCAGGCTGGAAACACTGAAGCTGCCGCCCTGCATCTGCGCGGGCTTCAGCTTCCGGTCCCGGGCCGCTTCTGCCAGCTCAATGATCGCCGCCGAGAGCTCCCACACACCGAGCTGGTCAGCGCCGGCAATCACCGGCACAACCAGGCCGTTCGGGGTGTCCACGGCCATGCCGATGTTGCAATACTGCTTGAGTATGTAGTTCTCGCCCGCGCCGTCCAGGGACGCGTTGAAGGTCGGAAACTCCTTCAAGACGTGCGTGCAGGCCTTGATGATGAACGCCAGCGGCGTGATACGGGCACCGCGGCGCTCCGCTTCAGCCTTCAGGGACTTGCGAAAGGCTTCGAGCTCCGTGACGTCGGCCTCGTCGTGGTTGGTGACGTGCGGAATATTCAGCCAGCTGCGATGCAGGTTCGCCGCCCCGGCCACCCGGGTCCGCCCCAGGGGCGAAAGCTCGGTCGCGCCAAACTTCGAGAAGTCCACCTCCGGTATCGGCGGTATGCCCATGCCGCCACCCGAAGCACCGCCACTGCTCAGGGTCCTTTTAACGTAGCCCTTCAGGTCTTCCTTCAAAATCCGGCCCTTGTCGCCGGTGCCGCTGACCTGCGACAGGTCAACGCCCAGCTCTCGCGCCAGGCGCCGGGCAGCCGGCCCGGCATAAACGCTGGCATTTCTGTCAGTGTCCGTCGCTGGCCCAGCGTCAGCGCTGACGGCGGCCGCGGGCGCCGGTGCGCTTGCCGACGGCGCCGCCGGGGCCGGGCTGGCGGCAGCCACGGGGGCCGGCGCAGGCGTTGCGACAGGCGTCGCGGCGCCAGCAACTTTGAGCGTGACCAGCTCACTGCCTTCGCTGACCTGATCGTTCTCTTTGACCTGTACCGCCTCGACCGTGCCGCTGTGCTCCGCAGGCACTTCCATGGACGCCTTGTCAGATTCC
>CAZXIJ010000001.1:286273-333834 GCA_964640725.1 uncultured Pseudomonadales bacterium
CGCCGGGCGGCCGGCCCGGCGTAGACGTCGGCATTCCTGTCAGTGCCCGTCGCCGGCACAGCGGCGGGGCTGACGGCGGCCGCGGGAGCCGGTGCGCTTGCTGCCGATGCTGCCAGGGCCGGGCTGGCGGCAGCCGCTGGGGCCGGCGCAGGCGTTGCCGGCGTCGCGGCGCCAGCAACTGAGAGCATGACCAGCTCACTGCCCGCACGGACCTGATCGTTCTCTTTGACCTGCACCGCTTCGACCGTGCCGCCCTGCTCCGCCGGCACTTCCATGGACGCCTTGTCGGATTCCAGAACGACCAGCAGGTCCCCGGCCTCGATCTGGTCTCCGGCGCTGACCAGCACTTCGATCACGACCACCTCATCGGCGTCGCCGATATCCGGCACGCGAATCACCACGCTTGAAGCCACTGGGGCGACCGGGGCCGGCGCCGCCTCGGCCGGCGCAGCAGGGGTCTCGGCGGTCGCCGGGGCCGCCGGCTCGGCGCTGGGCGCGGCTGCGCCCTCAAGGCGGGCAATCAAATCCCCCTGGCTCACCTCGTCGCCCACGGCAACGGTCAGCTCGGCCACCGTTCCGGTCGCGCCGGCCGGCACTTCCATGGAAGCCTTGTCAGACTCAATCACGATAAGGGGGTCGTCGGGGCCGACGCTGTCGCCCGGGGCGACGCACAGCTCGATCACCTCGACGGTATCCACGTCACCGATATCCGGGATCTTGATGTCTTGCACGGGAAGGTCCTAAACGAGTCGCGGGTTGGGTTTATCGGGGTCGATCGCCAGGTCATCGCGCGCCTTGCGCACAACCTCGACGCTCAGCTGCTGCGCGTCGGCCAGAGCACTCAGGGCCGCCAGGGCGACAAACCGGCGATCGACCTCAAAAAAGTGCCGCAGCTGCTCGCGTGTATCGCTGCGACCGAAGCCATCGGCGCCGAGGATCTGCATCGGGGCCGTCACCAGCCCGCGCAGGGGCTCTGCCAGCGCTTTCATGTAGTCGCTCGCGATCACCACCGGCGCATCGCCGTCCAGCAGCGTCGCCACGTGGCTGCGCCGCGGCGGCTCCTCCGGGTGCAGCAAATTCCAGCGGGCCACATCCTGCCCGTCCCGGGTGAGCTCGGTAAAGCTGGTGACGCTGTAAACCTCGACGGTCAGCCCGTGCGCCTCGGCCAGCTGCTCAGCAGCTGCTTCGACCTCGCGCAGGATCGTGCCGGCGCCGAGCAGGCGAACCACCGGGCCGCTGCCGTCCCCCAGGGTCCGCAGCCGATACATGCCTTTCAGAATGCCTTCCTGCACCGTCACCGGCGATTCGGGATCGTCTTCCGGCATCGGCGGCTGCACGTAGGCTTCGTTCATGACCGTGATGTAGAAGAACACGCGTTCGTGCGCGCCGTACATGCGGTGCATCCCGCTGTGCACGATCACAGCGAGCTCGTAGCCGTAGCACGGGTCGTAGGACACACAGTTGGGAATCGTGCTCGACAGCACATGGCTGTGTCCGTCCTGGTGCTGCAGGCCCTCGCCGTTCAAGGTCGTCCGTCCGGCAGTGCCGCCCAGCAGGAAGCCCCGGGCACGCATGTCGCCAGCCGCCCAGGCCAGATCGCCAATGCGCTGAAAGCCGAACATCGAGTAGTAAATGTAGAACGGCATGAGCGTGTAGCCGTTGGTGCTGTAAGAGGTGGCAGCCGACATCCAGGCCGCGAAGGCGCCCGCCTCGTTGATGCCCTCCTCCAACACCTGGCCATCATGCGACTCTTTGTACGCCGCGATCTCGCCGGAGTCCTCCGGCTCGTAGAGTTGGCCGGCTGAGGAGTAGATGCCCAGCTGCCGGAACATGCCTTCCATGCCGAAGGTTCGCGCCTCGTCGGGCACGATGGGCACCACGCGCTTGCCGATCTGCTTGTCACGCACCAGCGTGCCGAGCAGCCGCACAAAGGCCATGGTGGTGGAGTTGGTGCGCTCGCCGGTGCCTTTAAGTACGTTGTCGAACGCCGACAGCGCTGGCAGTTCGAAGGTCTCTTCCGTGACCTGCCGCTTCGGCAGCGATCCGCCAAGGCTCGCGCGGCGCTCCCGCAGATAGGTCATTTCCGGCGCGTCGTCTTCCGGCTTGTAGTACGGCACCTGCTCCAGATCTTCGTCGCTCAGCGGCAGGCCAAAGCGATCCCGAAAGTGCTTGAGACCTTCGAGCTCGAGCTTCTTGACCTGGTGCGTGTCGTTTTCGGACTCGCCGGCATCGCCCATGCCGTAACCCTTCACGGTTTTGGCCAGGATGACCGTGGGCTGGCCCGTGTGGTTGACCGCCGCATGATACGCCGCGTACAGCTTGAACGGATCGTGCCCGCCGCGGTTGAGGCGCATGATGTCCTCGTCAGACAGGTGGTCGACCAACGCCTGCAGCTTGGGGTCCTTGCCGAAGAAGTTCTCGCGCACGTAGGCGCCGCCCTTGGCTTTGAAGTTCTGGTACTCGCCGTCAACGGTTTCGTCCATGACCTGCTGCATGAGGCCAAGCTTGTCTTTGGCAAACAGCGGATCCCAATGCCGGCCCCAGACCACCTTGATGACATTCCAGCCCGCACCGCGGAAGTAGCCTTCCAGCTCCTGGATAATCTTGCCGTTGCCGCGCACCGGACCGTCCAGGCGCTGCAGGTTGCAGTTCACCACGAAAATCAGGTTGTCGAGCTTCTCGCGGCCTGCAAGGGACAGCGCGCCCAGGGATTCCGGCTCGTCCATCTCGCCGTCACCCAGAAACGCCCAGACCTTGCGGTCCTTGCGCGGTACCAGCCCGCGCGCGTCCAGGTACTTCATGATGTGGGCCTGGTAGATGGCCTGCAGCGGCCCCAGCCCCATGGACACGGTCGGAAACTGCCAGTAGTCGGGCATCAGGTAGGGATGCGGGTAGGAACTCAGCCCGTCGCCGTCGACCTCGCGGCGAAAATTGTCGAGCTGCTGTTCGTCCAGTCGCCCTTCCAGGTAAGAGCGTGCATAGATGCCGGGAGAGGCGTGGCCCTGAAAGTAAATCAGGTCGCCGCCGTGATCGTCCGTCGGCGCCCGGAAGAAGTAGTTAAAGCCCACGTCGTACAGGGTGGCGGAGGACGCGAAGCTGGAGATGTGCCCGCCCAGATCCCCCGGCCGGCGGTTCGCTCTGACAACCATGGCCAGCGCGTTCCAGCGAATCAGAGAGCGGATGCGACGTTCCATAAACAGGTCGCCAGGCATGAAGGCTTCCTGGCTGGAGGGGATCGTATTCCGGTACGGGGTGGTAATCGTGTAGGGGAGCTGCGCGCCGATCTTGGTCATGCGCGCAGACAGACGACTCAACAGAAAGTTTGCGCGCTCGATGCCGCCGCCGTCTTCGAGGATGTTGTCCAGGGCGTCGAGCCACTCCTGAGTCTCTTCTGGGTTCGCGTCCTTGCTATCGCGCAGTGGCATGCATGCTCCTGGTTCGTTGCTGCGAGTGCCGGGCCGGTTCTGCAAGCATCAGAAGCGTGCCAGAGGCATCTTCAGCAAAGCAGCGCAGCTCCGATCAGCCCGCTATCGTCACCGCCCACGGGGGGCAGCAGCGGCGTGCGCAGCCGACGCGTATCAAACAGATGCGGCTGCATGGTCCGAGGTAACGCATCATACAGCAGCGGCTGTTGCGAGATGCCGCCGCCGAGAACGATGCGATCGGGATCAACTGCGTTGACAATGGTTGCCAGCGCCGCGCCCAGTTGCTCCAAGTATAGTTCGCGGGTACGCTGTGTCTGCGCACAGGCCCCGGCAAAAATCTGCCGGCCATCCCGGGCCGGATCCGCTGCCGGCCAAAGCGCCCGATCGGTGCGCGCCAGGCCCGGACCGGACAGCCAGGTTTCGATGCAGTTGGCCCGGCCGCAGTAGCAGGCACGATCGG
Organism: uncultured Pseudomonadales bacterium; assembly: GCA_964640725.1. Classification (GTDB taxonomy): domain Bacteria; phylum Pseudomonadota; class Gammaproteobacteria; order Pseudomonadales; family Azotimanducaceae; genus CALHVX01. The sequence continues at coordinate 290,159 of CAZXIJ010000001.1, forward strand.
CCAGTACCGGGCCGGCAGGTCCGCGGACAAGCAGGCGCGCCGGCAGCGGGTTGTGCCCCCACTCGCCGGCCAGCGCGTTCGGCCCCCGGCGCAGGGCGCCATCCTGGACCCAGCCGCCGCCGACGCCCGTTCCCAAGATGACGCCAAACAGCAGGCCGCGCGCGCCGCCCGGCTGCAGGTGCGCCTGCGCCAGGGCAAAACAGTCCGCATCGTTCGCCAGCGCCACGGGCCGCGCCAACCGCTGCGCCAGGTCAGCGGGCAGCGGCTGGCCGTTCAGCCACAGGGAGTTGCAGTGCATCATGGCGCCGCTGGATGGCTCCGGCGCTCCCGGAGTACCGATGCCCAGGGGCAGCGCAGTCCCAGCTGCCGCGGCGCCAAGCGCTGCTGCCCGGGCCTCGAGCCGCGCCACCATCGCGCCGATGAGCTCGAGGGTGCCCCGATAGTTGCCGCGCGGCGTGGGCTCGCGCTCGTAAGCGATGCAGGCGTGCTGCTGATTCACAACCCCGGCCGCAATCTTGGTGCCGCCCAGGTCGACGCCGATTCGCGGCCAGGGCGGGGTCATGGATCCGGGCGCGGGGTATCGAGCGCCTGCAGGTAGCCGGCCCAGTCAAAGGCGGCGCCCGGGTCGGTCTTGCGCCCCGGGGCAATCTCGTTATGGCCAGCAATGGCGCCGCTGTGCAGCTGCGGGTAGTGCGCCGTCAACGCGCGCGTGACCCGGTCAAGGGTCCGGTACTGGGCTTTGGTATAGGGGCGCGTGTCCGTGCCCTCCAGCTCAATGCCGATCGCAAAGTCGTTGCAGCGCGAACGGCCCTGCCAGGTCGACAGCCCGGCGTGCCAGGCCCGCGCATTGAAGGGCACAAACTGAGTGCACCGGCCCCGCCGGTCGATCAACAGGTGGGCGGACACTTCTACGCCTGCCAGATCGCCGAAACTGTGGTGCGCCGCGCAGTCAAGCTCGCCGCAAAACAGCGCCTCGACATGGCCACCGCCAAAGCGTCCGGGGGGCAGGGAAATGTTGTGGAGCACCAGCAACGCGATGTCATCGGGGTCGGTCCGCTCGTCCGCAAAGGGGCTCGGACAGCGCCGGACGCGCTTGAGCCAGTGCTGTTGGTCTATATCCATGGTCACCAGATCAGATCGATTCGCTGTCGAAGGTTCGCCGCGAGGCTATTATGGACCCACCGCGCGAACTCGCGCACCGAAGGACATGCGCCGATGGCACAGCTCTCACAATTGGAACCCCGGCTGCGCTCCGCCATCGCCGCCAACGTCGCTGACGCCGTCGCTGAGGATCTGGGCGACGGCGATATTACCGCCGAGCTGATCGCCCCGGAAACGCCCGCTCACGGCCGGGTCATTACCCGGGAACCCGGCGTGATGTGCGGCGTGCCCTGGGCCGAGCAGACCGTGACGGTCATCGATTCCAGCCTGCAGGTACGCTGGCACGTGCAGGACGGCGACCGCCTGCAGGCCAATCAGACCCTGTTCGAGATCGAGGGCAGCGCCCGCTCGATCCTGACCGCCGAGCGCACCATGCTGAACTTTATCCAGCTGCTGGCCGGCACGGCCACGCAGACAGCGCGCTACGTCGATGCCGTCGAGGGCACCAACGCACGGGTGCTGGATACCCGCAAAACGCTGCCTGGGCTGCGCCTGGCGCAAAAGTACGCCGTCATCTGCGGCGGCGGGCAGAATCATCGGATCGGTTTGTTCGATGCTTTCCTGATCAAGGAAAACCACATCATGGCGGCGGGCAGCATCACTGCCGCAGTCGCGACCGCGCAAAGCAACCACCCGGGCAAACCGGTCGAGGTCGAAGTCGAGCGCATGGAACAGCTGCGGGAGGCCATTGCCGCCGGCGCCGATATCGTGATGCTTGATAACTTCGACCTGGAGCGCACCCGGGCCGCCGTGGCAGAGAACGCCGGGCGGGTAAAGCTCGAAGCCTCGGGGAACGTGGATGAGACACGAATCACGGACATCGCGCGAACCGGCGTCGACTATATTTCGGTTGGCAATCTGACCAAGAAAGTCACGCCCCTGGACCTTTCCATGCGGTTCAACGAGTCCGCCTGAGCCCCCGGGGCTGGCCCCTAACCACCCGATCAGGAAAACCGCCGTCGCCATGAGCCGCTACCAGGCCTTCGCCATACACCTGGGACTGTCCCTGATCATTTTCGCGGTGCTGGCCGCGCTGGTGGTTTACGTCTGGTACCCGCATTTTTTCTTCGAGACCGACGGTGGCTGGCAGGGCATACGGATCATCGTGCTCGTCGACCTGGTGCTCGGCCCGCTGCTCACCCTGGTGGTGTACAAGGCCGGCAAGCCAGGGCTCAAAACCGACCTGACAATGATCGGCACGGTACAGGCGCTGTGCCTGCTGGCCGGCACCTGGGTGGTCTACAACGAACGCCCCCTGGCCCTGGTGTTCGCAGACGGGCAGTTCAACTCGGTCACAGCGGACACTTACCGCAATGCCGGGCGCCCGGTCCCGGATTTCAGCCGTTTTCCGGGGCCATCGCCGAAATGGGTGATGGTCGCGCTGCCGGAAGACCCGATCCTGCAATCAGACATTCGTCGCCAGGTGATGCGCGACAACGAATCAACGGTGTTGCTGACCGAACACTATCGACCCTTCGATACGGAGTCGCCGGTATTCACGGACGAGTCCACCGCCTTCGATGTCGTGCAGCAGGACGACTTCAAGAATCGCGGCATCGCGCGCTTTGCAGCCGCCCACGAGTTGCCGCCGTCGAGCTTCCGGTTCTACCCCTATGCCTCGCGCTACGAGTACTTCTACCTGGCTTTCGAGCCCGGTCAGCACCGTCCGGCAGGCCCGCTCAAGCCCGGCGTGCCCACCAGGGAAGAGCAGGAACAGCTCCAGCGCGCCCGGCGCAGCAACACCGGTGTCGCCGACGCATCCTAGCCGGCGCACCGCAAGGATCAGGGATCGACGGGCGATGCCCTGTCGGCAAGCCCTTCGCGCCAGCGCATAAGCCAGACCTTGCCGGGCTTGGGAGCTGCCAATCGTCGCTCAATGGCCTCGAGCCGCTGCCGGTAGCCGGGCAGATCGGCCGTTTCGCCCAGCGCCCGGGCGCGGGCAATCAGGTCTTCGGTCAATGCCCCAGCCTGCTCCGGAAAGCGTATCGAGAGAAGCTCCAGCCAGGGCGCAATCCGCTCCGTCATGAACCCGTATGCGTCTTCGGGCGTGCCGGTGGCATCGACGAGGCGCAGCGCTGTCGTCAGCAGCTTGAGCGACGCGGGATCCAAGGCCAGGCCCTGATCAAGTAGCTGCCGGGCCAGGCGCAGACCGAGGGGGAAGTCACCGCGACCGGCACCGCTCCGAGCCAGCAGGTCCGCATACTCGATCCGGCTCTGCTCCGCATAGGGGTTAATGGCCAGCACCTCCTGCAAGGCCGCTTCCGCCGCGGCGTAGAGCGAAGGCTCACTGTTTTCCAGGAAGCGGCGTTTCAGGTGCAGCGCCTGCACCACGACCGGCGTGCTGCGATCGCTATTCAGGCGCTGTGCCGTCCGGGCAAATTGCAGCTGACGGTCGACAGAGACCCGCAGCTGGCTGGTGCCCGGCAGGCTCGGCTGGCCCGAGAACACGCCCAGAGTCACGTTCTCGAGCGCAAGCAAACCAAGCGCCCAGATGCCTAGCCCCAGGGCGGCCAGCCAGGCGATCAAACTCCCGCGGCGCACCGCAGGTCCCGCCGGCTGATCCGGGTTGGCGGCGGCACTCCAGCCTGCCAGCAAGCCAATGGCGAGCGCCAGGCTCAGCGTGTAAAACACATAGGTGACCGCCGCATGTACGAGCACACAGCCGAGCGCGACCCAGCCCCCGGCGCGCAGCCAGCGTTCGCTGGCTGGCGGCGTCCGCAGCGACAACAGGCCCTGGACAACGACGAGCGCCAGGAAGAACAGCAACGGCACCAGCAGCCAGATTCCCCCTTCGACGGCAAACTGGACATAGTCGTTATGCACGAACCGCCCACCGGAAGTCTGCTCCTGCAGGCTCCGAACGGCCGGATATCGGAGGTCGTAGCCGTACAGCCCAAGCCCGTGCGGAAAGGCGTCGCTGGCCAGCGTCGCGGCGGAGCGCAGCAGCAGCCGGCGCTGTTCCAGTGCGCTATCCGAAGCCAGCTCCTGGCCAACGGCTTCCTGGAACGCCACAGACAGCGCACTGACCGTGCCCCAGGACACAGCGGTTGCCAACACCACGGCAAGCACCGGGCGCCAGCGCGCGCGGCGCAAGAGCACGAGCACGACCCACCCGACAACAACGGCAAGGAACAGCGCCGAGGCGGCCCGGCTGGCGGTCGAAAACACCGCGAGGCTGCCCAGCGCTGCGGCAGCGGCAACCTTGAACAGGGTCCCGGCCCGCACGGCTGTGTCGGCGGGCCCTGCAAGGTGCCGGTGCAGCCAGGGCACCAGCCCCAGATACACGAGCATGGCAAAGCTGGTCGGGTCCGCCAGCGGTTCCTGGGTACGCTCCTGCCAGCCGAGGAAGCGGACCGCAGAAATCAGCACCATGATCGCCAGAATTCCCAGTGCCAGCGCCGGCAGGGACACCAGCTGCCGGGGATTGGCCATCAGGGCCCGCTGGCGTTCCGCGCCATGCATCCGGGCGATCCCGTAAGCCGCCGGTGCGGCCCCGACGATGAAGCCGCCGGAGAAACTGGTTTCCGGGCTGATCGCGCCCAGCACCTGGACCAGGCAGAGCCCCAGCAAAGACACGGCCACAAGCGTCGCGCCCACCCGATCGGCGGCCAGCCAACGCTGGAATGCAACCGGGCCAGACAGCAGAAAGGCCGCAAACAGGGCGACGGACACGAGCACCAGGAACAGGTGGTTGAAGCCGACGCCATAGAAAAACAGGCTGATCAGCAGCGCCGCAAACACACAGAACGCGATCAGGTTCAGGCGCAGGGCGGTCAACGGGGGGGACGGATCGGTATGCATGGCTCCCGCATCGCGACGCGCAGGGCGTCAGCGGATCTTGAGTCGCTGGTGCCGGAACGCGGAATCGAACCGCGGACCTACTGATTACGAATCAGTCGCTCTACCAACTGAGCTATCCCGGCGTGAGACTAGACGCGGCAGGTCATCAGGACGCGCAAGATACCCCCTTTCGGGGGCGATGCAAACAGCCGGGGATCCTGCGCTGAGCTGGGGTCTCCCGAAGGTCTCTGCGAGGCCTCTTTTGAGGCTTCTTCCTAAGGACAGGGCGTGCCCGCCGGATACTCGATGCAGCGCGTGTTGCCGTTCGGGTCAATGCCCGTCAGGCGGTAAATTGAGCCATCGCCAGCGGCGATGCTGTAGAGGTACTCGGCACCATCTCGGGGCTCCCAGCCAATGGCTGCCTCGATCGCGGCCTTGTCGGCAAGATTGACGGCATAGTCGCCTGTACGTAGCCGAAAGTCTTCCTGGAACACTTCGATCGTCGCCATATTGCTGAGCAACACGCCAGCTTCGCTTGTCTGTACGTAGTTCTGGTACATGGGCATGGCTATCGCGCCGACGATAGAGAGGATTACCACCGAGATCAGCAGCTCGATTAAGGAAAAGCCCTGCTGACCGTGCCGGACAGATACTCGTGTCGAAAAACTGTGCTTCATGATCGGGCCCTCTCAGTGCGTCGACGAGGCTTTAGTCGACTGGGGTAGCGACAAATTCAGTGGCTCAAAACGAGAGAAAGCGGGGCTCAATACAAGCCCCGCCTTCTACCCAGCTAAACCATTAGGCTTAGGGGTTGCAGTCGTTCTGCGTCCAGCAGATCTGACGGCTGACAACAGTGTCGTCTTCGAAGCCACCGTAAGTGGGCCGGTCAACCTGCATAACCAGGTTGCTGGCGAGCACCGTACCGCTGACCAGTTGGATCCCGATCGCACCGGTCGCTGCGTCACCATTCGCCGTGGTAACGAAAGCCGGGCCGCCTTCCGGGGCAGTAGCGCCTGCAGTTTCGAGGTCGAGCAGGTCAACCCACTCCTGCGCAGAATCAGTGGCGTCACTGACATCAGCCCGCGTTTCAGTGCCCATGGACAGCTCAGTGCGCAGTCGCTGGTACTCGTTCCGAATGAATCGAACAGCCTGCTCGTAGTGCGTGTTCATCTTCGCGGTGTTGGTCGTCTCGATGTAGTTCTGGTAAGCCGGCAGTGCGACAGCAGCCAGGATGCCGATAATGGCGACTACGATCATCAGTTCGATGAGGGTGAAACCCTTCTGGATAGACTTCATGGTGTTACTCCAAGTTTAGAAACAAAGTCAGGATCGATGTCGGCCCCTCACGTCCGTCGCTCCGTCTGAGCGCCGCTCCGACCGCGCCGCTCCGGAGAGCGAAGGTGCCGCGAATCTTGATGAACAGGGAGCAATCCCTGTGCCAGTTTGGCCGCACTCTGCCCGAAAAAATTATTTCTTCATATATATCAAAAAGATAAGAACAGTTCGGCCTCGCTCCGGAGCGAATTGAGACTGTCGCCTCAATTTGCCGCGGGTACGAACAACGTCAGTAGGTGACCAAGCACGGCAGTTCGCCGGGTGACGCAAACGGACCCAAAGTCCCTTGCTGACCTGTTCAGCGTAGCTTAATCGTGCGGGATTCAAGCTCTCAGGCCCTGCTCGCAAGCCTGTGCAGGCCGTCGCCCCAAGCATTCGTCAGCTTCTGTGACGGCCTTATCGACCCAAGGGTGACCGCTGATTAGACTTCCCGCGAATTCGCTCGTTAAGGTGTTCGCTGGCACACGCGCATCGCGGTCAAACGCGACTAGACAAGGATTGCAGCCCCATGGCCTCGGAACCCATCCCGCTGAGCGGACTCGCACGACGCCTCGTTGAAGAGCAGGTGCTCGACGCCGAGACCGCCTCCCAGGCAAGCGCCGATGCGCGTAAAGAAGGTACCGCCTTCGTCAGCTATCTGGTCCAGAACGGGCTGGCAGACGCTCGCAACATTGCCGCTCGCGCCTCGGAAGAGTTTGGCGTGCCGCTGCTTGACCTGAACGGCTTCGATTTGACCAGCGTCCCCAAGGATCTGGTGAAAGAAAAGCTGATTCGCCAGCACAACGCACTGCCCCTCGTCCGCCGCGGGGTCCGACTGTTCGTCGCGGTTTCGGACCCGACCAACCTGCAGGCCCTGGACGAGATCAAGTTCCAGACCGGCGTCACCACCGAACCGATTCTGGTTGAGGAAGACAAGCTCGCGGTCGTGATCGAGCAGTTCCTGAATGCCAGCGAAGACGACGGTCTGGGCGAGCTGGGGGACGATGACCTCGAAGACCTCGACATGGACGCGTACGACGACGCGGCCGATGACAAGGACGAGGCCTCTGCCACCGACGACACACCCATCGTTCGCTTCGTGAACAAGATGCTGCTGGATGCCATCAAGGGCGGTTCCTCGGATATTCACTTCGAGCCCTACGAAAAGTCTTACCGCATTCGCTTCCGCACGGACGGCATCCTGCACGAAGCCTCGCGGCCGCCGCAGAACCTCGGCACTCGCCTGGCAGCGCGCCTCAAGGTCATGTCCGAGATGGACATCTCCGAGCGGCGCGTCCCCCAGGACGGCCGGATCAAAATGAAGCTGTCGAAGACCCGGGCCATCGATTTCCGGGTCAACACGCTGCCGACGCTCTGGGGCGAAAAGGTCGTGCTGCGGATCCTGGATCCGTCCAGCGCCAAAATGGGCATCGAGATGCTGGGCTTCGAAGAGGCGCAGCAAGATATGCTGCTGGACTCCCTGCATCGGCCGCAGGGCATGATCCTGGTCACCGGGCCTACCGGTTCCGGCAAGACCGTCACGCTCTATACGGGCCTCAACATCCTGAACACTGCTGAGCGCAACATCGCAACGGCCGAGGATCCGGTCGAGATCAACCTGGAAGGCATCAACCAGGTCAACGTCAACCACCGGGTCGGGCTCGACTTCGCCTCAGCACTACGCTCGTTCCTGCGCCAGGACCCGGACGTGGTCATGGTCGGTGAGATCCGGGACCTGGAAACCGCAGAGATTGCGATCAAGGCCGCCCAGACCGGCCACATGGTGCTCTCCACCCTGCACACCAACTCCGCGCCGGAAACCCTGACCCGCCTGCGCAACATGGGCGTGCCGGCGTTCAACCTGGCCACCTCCGTCAACCTGATCATCGCGCAGCGCCTGGCCCGGCGACTGTGCAATAACTGCAAGACCGTTCTCGATGTACCTCGGGCGTCCCTGGAAGAAGAGGGCTTTACCGAAGAGGACATGACAACCGGGCTGACCATCTACGACGCCAACACCGACGGCTGCGACAAATGCAGTAGCGGGTACAAAGGTCGCGTGGGTATTTATGAAGTCGTTCAAGTTACCCAGGAACTGGCTCGTATTATCATGGCAGACGGAAACAGCATTGAACTTGCCGATCAGGCGCGAGAGCACGGTTTTAACGACCTGCGCCGCAGCGGCCTCATGAAAGTGATGCAGGGACTGACCAGCCTGACGGAAGTGAACCGCGTCACCAGCGGACACTAAACGTAGACTTCATCACGGAACGACGCGGGATACTCAAGCCATGGCCGAAAGCGCAACCTTCACCTGGGAAGGCACCGACAAAGCGGGCAAGAAAACCAAGGGCGAGATCTCCAGCATCAACCCTGCGATCGCCAAGGCGGAACTTCGCCGGCAGGGGATCAGCGCAACCAAGGTCCGCAAGAAGAGCGCCGGCATTACCATCGGCGGCGGCGCGGCCATCAAGCCCGCCGACATCGCCCTGTTCACTCGCCAGATGGCCACCATGATGAAAGCCGGTGTGCCCCTGGTGCAGGCCTTCGAGATCGTGGCCGACGGCCTGGACAAGCCCCGGGTCGCGGATCTGGTGCGCACGGTGCGCAACGACGTCGCCAGCGGTAACTCATTCGCCTCTGCCATCCGCAAGCATCCGGACCACTTCGACGAGCTGTTCTGCAACCTGGTCGACGCCGGCGAGCAGTCCGGTGCCCTGGAAACCATGCTGGACCGGGTCGCAACCTACAAAGAGAAGACCGAATCTCTGAAAGCGAAAGTCAAGAAAGCCATGACCTACCCCATCGCCGTTTTGGTCGTGGCAATCGTCGTGTCCGGGATCCTGCTGATCAAGGTCGTCCCGCAGTTCGAAGAAGTCTTTGCCGGTTTCGGTGCCGAGCTGCCTGCCTTCACCCAGATGGTCATCGGCCTATCCGAATTCACCCAGGCGTACTGGTGGGTCATTCTCGTGGGCGTCGTCGGCGCCATCTTCCTGTTCGGGCAAGCCAAAAAGCGCTCTCAGGGGCTGCGGGAAGCGCTCGACAAGATCTCGCTCAAGATGCCGGTGGCCGGCAACATCATCGAGAAATCGGCGATTGCTCGCTACGCGCGCACGCTCTCGACCACGTTCTCTGCCGGCGTGCCGCTGGTCGACGCGCTCAACTCCGTTGCCGGCTCTACCGGCAACAGCGTGTACTCCAAGGCCGTGCTGAGGGTACGTGACGATGTATCCACCGGTCAGCAGCTCAACTTCTCCATGCGCAACGCGGGCGTGTTTCCCAACATGGTCGTGCAGATGGTCGCGATCGGTGAGGAAGCCGGTGCCCTGGACGATATGCTCGACAAGTCAGCCGTGTATTACGAAGAGCAGGTCGACAATGCCGTCGACAACCTCACCGCGCTCATGGAACCCATGATCATGGCCGTGCTCGGCGTGCTCGTTGGCGGCCTGATCATCGCGATGTACCTGCCCATCTTCCAGCTCGGCGCCGTCGTCGGGGCCTGATCCCGCCGCGCCGCGACAGAGACCACAGTGGGGCTGGACAACCTGCTGAGCTACGGCGTTCTGGGCGTCGTCGTCATCACCTGGCTCGGCCTGTGCGTGGGCAGCTTTCTGAACGTGGTGATCTACCGCTTGCCTGTCATGCTCGAGCGTCAGTGGACGCTGCAGGCTCGCCTGCAGCTCACCGACGATGACGACGCGCAGCAGGCGCTGCTTGAAGCCGACGCCGAGGCCGACCGTTTTGACCTGATGTTCCCGAACTCCCGCTGTCCGGGCTGCGGCTTTGCCATCAAGCCCTGGCAGAACATCCCGGTGCTGAGCTGGCTGCTCCTGCGCGGACGCTGCGGCCAGTGCGGCAACGGCATCGCCGCTCGCTATCCGGCGATCGAGCTGCTGACGGCGCTGATGTCTGTCGCCGTCATCGCGGCCTTTGGCTTCACCGCCGCTGGCGGCTTTGCGCTGGTCTTTACCTGGGTGCTGATCGCCGGCACCTTCATCGATTTCGACACCCAGCTGCTGCCCGATCAGCTGACGCTGCCGCTGCTGTGGCTGGGGCTGTTCTTTAACCTGGGCGTCTGGGTCTGGAGCGGCTTTGTATCTCTGCCTGACGCGGTCATCGGCGCCATCGCCGGTTACGGCGCGCTGTGGGTCGTGTTCTGGGGCTTCAAGCTCGCCACCGGCAAGGAAGGCATGGGCTACGGCGACTTCAAGCTGCTCGGCGCCATCGGTGCCTGGCTCGGCTGGCAGGTGTTACCGGCGACCATACTGATCGCCTCGATAGCCGGTCTGAGCTGGGCGCTCTTTGGCATCGTTGTGCGCCGTAACGCGCGCAGCGAGCCCATCGCCTTCGGTCCCTTCCTGGCGACCGGCGGTTGGGTCGCTTTGATGTTCCGTGATACGGTCCTTCGCGTTTTCGGAGGCAGCTAGCAGGGCACCCCTTGGCGGAGTTTGTAGTCGGCATTACCGGCGGTATCGGTAGCGGCAAGACCGCGGTCTCGGACCGGTTCGCGGAGCAGGGCATCACCATCGTTGATGCCGACCTGGCCGCGCGCGCCGTGGTCGAGCCGGGGCAGCCAGCGCTGACCGCCATCGCCGAGCACTACGGCGCGCACCTCCTCACGGCAGAGGGCACCCTGGACCGCCGCGCCCTGCGCGATATCGTCTTCGCCGATCCCGAGCAGCGCCAGTGGCTGGAGCAGCTGACACACCCGCTGATCAATCAGTATCTGGTCGACCATCTGGCGGCGGCCACCAGCGCCTACGCGATGCTGGCGAGCCCCCTGCTGGCGGAGACGGGCCAGTCACGTCACTGCCACCGGGTGCTGGTGGTCGACGTGCCCGTCGAGCTGCAGGTGGCTCGGACCATGGCCCGGGACGACAGCGACGAGACCCAGGTGCGCGCCATCATCAAAGCCCAGGCCAGCCGGGAAGACCGCCTGGCCCTGGCCGATGACGTGATCGTCAACGATCAGGATCTGGCGCATCTGGACCGCGAGGTTGCCCGGTTGCACGAACAGTACCTGAATCTGGCCGCGGCCAGCGGAGAGCGCTGATCGTGGGCACGGCCGCGCCGCCGCGTATTGTCAGCTGTCCGCACTGCGGCGCCAGCGCTGCCTGGCACGAAGGCAACCCAGACCGGCCGTTCTGCAGCGAGCGCTGCCGCCTGATCGACTTCGGCGACTGGGCGAACGAGCGGCACAGCATTCCCGGCAAGGAAGACACCGATGAGCTCTACTCTGACGATCTTGCGAACGGCCCTGCTGCTGACCGCGACAACCATCGGGAGCCCGGCGAGCGCTAACTCGCCCGCCGCGACCAGCGACCCGGAACCCTCAGAGCGCCCAGCCGTTGAGCGCTGCGCGCGCAACGGCGTCGCCATCGCGGGCTGCGCCTTAAAGGGTGCTGCCCTCGATGGCGCCGGACACTGGTCACAATACCTGCCCGCCGAGCCAGCCCCAGTGCCAGTCAGCAACAGGCTGAGCTACCTGGCCCGGCAGCAGGGCCTGGCAGACACCCAGCGCCGGGTCGACAACTGCGCCACGCCGGGCGCGCCGAACCGGTTCTCCATCGCGCACCGGGGCGCGCCGGCGCTGTTTCCCGAACACACCCGGGAAGGCTACCTCGCCGCAATCCATCAAGGCGCCGGCATCATCGAGTGCGATGTGACCTTTACCAAAGACGGGGCCCTGGTTTGCCGCCATGCCCAGTGCGATCTGCACCGCACCACCAACATTCTCGCCACGCCGCTCGCCAGCCGCTGCCGCTCCCCGTTCAGGGGTGCCACGGACGACGCGCCGGCGTCCGTCAGCTGCTGCGCCAGCGACCTGACCCTGGACGAGTTTCGCTCCCTGTGCGGCAAGCATGACCGCGCCTTTCCCGAGAACACGACGGCCCTTGGCTACCAGCATGGCCAGCCTCTGGCCCCGGACCAGTACCCGGGCTGCGGCACGCTGATGACCCTGGACGACAGCATTGCCCTGTTCGAGCGCCACGGCCGAGCGCACGCACCGGAACTCAAGGCCGCGGACGCGGCGTTGCCCATGACCCAGGCGGCCTACGCCCAGGCGCTGATCGATCGCTACGAGGCTGCTGGCGTCGCGCCGGAGCGCGTCTTTCCCCAGTCCTTCGATCCCCGGGACGTTCGCTACTGGCTGACAGAAACCCCGGCCTGGGGCGCCAACGCGGTGCTGCTGGACAGCCGCGACGCGGCCATCGACCCGGCCGACCCGAAGGATCCCGGCCTGGGCGGCACTGGCCCGACCTTCGCTCAGCTCAAGGCGATGGGACTGCGCTACCTGGCCCCGCCCATGGCCTTCCTGCTGCGGGCAGACAAAGGCCAGATGGTGCCGTCGTCCTATGCGCTGGAGGCACGGCGCAGCGGTCTGTCTTTGATCGCCTGGAGTTTGGAGCGGTCCGGCAGCATCAGCGACCGGGTGCTCAAAGCGCCCGAGCGCGCCTACTACTACCGCAGCGTGCTGCCCGCGCTGCGCAACGACGGCGATATCCTGACCGCGCTGCAGGTGCTGTCGGAAGATGTTGGGGTGAGCGGCGTGTTCTCAGACTGGCCGGCAACGACAACGGCCTACGCGAACTGCCTCAGGTCCGATACTCGGCGTTGATGCGAACATAGTCATAGGACAAGTCCGTGGTCCAGACCCGGTCCTGGCCGCCTCCCAGCCCAAGATCGCAGTGAATGAGTATCTCCGGCGCCGCCATGATGCGCGTCGCTTCCGCCTCGTCGTAGCTGCTCGCCATCAGGCCACCCTGCGCAATACAGTGGTCGCCCAGATGCAGGCTCACCCGGTCGGGATCGACCTCTGCGGGCGCGCGCCCGATCGCCATGCAGAGCCGGCCCCAGTTGGCGTCGCCGGCAAACAGCGCCGTTTTCACCAACGGCGATTCGGCAATGGTCTGGCTGACCGCCAGCGCGTCTGCGTCCGTGCGCGCGCCGGTGGTGGTGACCGTGACAAAGCGTGTGGCGCCTTCGCCGTCCCGCGCGATGCGCTGGGCCAACTCTGCTGCCACGGCGGTCAGGGCATCGAGCAACAGCACGGCGTTCGGGTCGCCTTCCCCGCCGCTTTGTGCGCCGCTCTGTGCGCCGCTCTGTGCGCCGCTCTGTGCGCCGATCTCTGCCAGCGATGCCTGCCCGGTCGCAAGGAGCATGAAGGCATCGTTGGTCGAGGTATCGCCGTCGACAATCACCCGGTTAAAGCTGCGGTCCGCAATGCGAGCCGTCCACTGGTCGAGCAACGATTGAGCCACCGGCGCATCACAGGCCAGGTAGGCCAACATGGTCGCCATGTCAGGCTTGATCATGCCGCTGCCTTTGGCGATCCCTGCAATGGTCACGGTCTGCCCATCAAGCTGCAGTTGCCGGGTCACCAGCTTGGGCACAGTGTCGGTGGTCATGATGGCCTGCGCCGCTTCCAGCCAGCGATCTGCACCCAGACCCTTGGCCGCACCGCCCAGGGCATCGCACATTTTGCCAACGGGCAGACGCTCGCCGATGACGCCGGTAGAGAACGGCAGCACGGCGCCGTCCACCGAGAAGGCCTCGCGCGCCGCGGCGCAGACCTGCTCTGCATCGGCCCGTCCCGGTTTGCCGGTCGCCGCGTTGGCGTTGCCGCTGTTAATGACCAGCGCGGCAACCGGTTGCTGGCTGTCGAGCAGTTCCCGGCATAGCTGCACGGGCGCCGCCGCGAAATGGCTGCGAGTGAACACGCCCGCGCAGCGAGTGCCAGGCGCCAGCAGCAAGACCGCCATATCGTCCCGGTCAGCGCTCTTGATACCCGCGGCAGCAGTCGCTATGCGCACACCAGGCACGGGCAAGGCCGGGTCCGGCGGCGGGCAGAGCGGATTCGGCTCGGTCATGACGACGTTCCGGTCACCCCGAGCGGCCGTGACACTGCTTGTACTTCTTGCCGCTGCCGCAGGGGCACGGCTCGTTGCGACCAACCTTCCGCTCGCCGCGCACAAAGGTCTCCGGCGGCGCGGCTTCGGCTGGCGCTTCGTCCGCCGGCAACGCCGAGCTCTGCGCATGCTCAAAGCGCAGACGCGCCTCTTCCTGCGCCCGGCGCTCCCGCTCCCGAAGCTCGGCTTCTTCCGGCGACTCGATCTCGACCCGCATGAGCAGGCGAACCACATCGGCCTTGATGTTCTCGAGCAGCTCCTGGAACAGCTCGAAGGACTCGCGCTTGTACTCCTGCTTCGGCTGCTTTTGCGCGTAGGCGCGCAGCCCGATACCGGCTCGCAGGTAATCCATGGTCGCCAGATGTTCCTTCCAGCGCTGGTCCAGCACCTGCAACATCACCTGCTTTTCGACCTGGTGAATATCCACGCCCTGCTCTTTCCAGCGGCTCGCTTTCTGCTCGTACTCCGCATCGACCTGGGCAACGATGCGTTCGCGCAGCTTCTCTTCGTCCAGGTTGTCGTCGTCCTCGAGCCACTGCGCAACGGGCTGACGGCTCTTGCACTCGGCAAACAGCGCCTCTTCCAGGCCCTTCACGTCCCACTGCTCCTCGACGGATTCCCGCGGCACGTAGTCGCTGACAAGATTATCAACGACCTCGGCACGCAGGCCGTCGATCGTGTCGCTGATATCTTCCGCCGCCATCAGGTCGCGGCGCTGCTGATAGATGACCTGCCGCTGATCGTTGGCAACGTCGTCGTACTCGAGCAGGTTTTTGCGAATGTCGAAGTTGTGGCCTTCAACTTTGCGCTGCGCCTTCTCGATGGCGTTATTCACCATGCGATGCTCGATGGCCTCGCCCTTTTCCAGGCCAATCGACTGCATCAGTCCCCGGATCCGGTCTGATGCGAAGATTCGCATCAGATTGTCTTCCATGGACAGATAGAATCGGCTGGAGCCCGGATCGCCCTGGCGTCCTGAGCGGCCCCGAAGCTGGTTGTCGATACGGCGCGACTCGTGCCGCTCTGTGCCAATGATGTGCAGCCCGCCAGACTCCAGCACCTTGGCGTGCGTCTCCTCCCACTGCGCCTTGAGCTTTGCGGCTTCGGCGTCGCTCAAACTCTGTGCCTGCGCCTGCGCTTCCCAGTTGCCGCCGAGCACGATGTCAGTGCCCCGGCCGGCCATATTGGTGGCAATGGTGATGGCACCTGGCGCACCGGCCTGGGCAATAATTTCCGCCTCCCGCTCGTGCTGCTTGGCGTTCAGCACGTTGTGGGGAATCCCGCGCCGGTTCAGCTCTGAAGACAGGCGCTCGGAGGACTCGATGGACGCGGTGCCGACCAGCACCGGCTGGCCCCGCTCGATGCAGTCGTTGATGTCTTCGACGATGGCGTCGTACTTCTCGTCGATCGACAGGTAGACAAGATCGTTCTCGTCCTTGCGCACCATCGGCCGGTGCGTGGGAATGACCACCACATCCAGCCCGTAGATCTGCCCGAACTCGAAGGCTTCCGTGTCAGCCGTACCGGTCATGCCCGACAACTTGTCGTAGAGCCGGAAGTAATTCTGAAAGGTCGTGGATGCCATGGTCTGCGACTCGTTCTGGATCGCCACACCTTCCTTGGCTTCTACGGCCTGGTGAATGCCCTCGGACCAGCGCCGCCCGGGCATGGCCCGCCCGGTGTGCTCGTCCACGATCACGACTTCGCCGCCGGTCACCATATAGTCGACGTCTTTCTTGAACAGCGCGTGGGCCTTGAGCGCCGCCTGCATGTGGCTCAGCAGGTTCAGGTTGGACGAGGCGTACAGGCTGTCGCCCTCTTCCAGCAGCTTCATGCTGATCAGCTGCTCTTCTACCAGCTGGTGGCCGCGCTCGGTCAGCTCGATGGTGCGGTTCTTTTCGTCGACGACAAAGTCGCCGTCGGCCTCGACGCCCGGGTCCAGGCTCTCGATCACCACCACCGGCTTGAGCTTGGGGGCCAGCTTGTTCATGACCCCGTAAAGATCCGTGCTCTGCTCCGCCGGCCCGGAGATGATGAGCGGTGTGCGCGCTTCGTCGATCAGAATCGAGTCGACCTCGTCGATGATCGCGAAGGACAGCTCGCGCTGAAACTTGTCCTCCGGCGCAAAGGCCATGTTGTCGCGCAGGTAATCGAAGCCAAACTCGTTGTTGGTGCCGTAGGTAATGTCCGCCTGGTAGGCGGCATGCTTGGCACCCGGCGCTTGCTGCGACTGGATCACGCCAACGCTCAGCCCCAGGGCTTCGTAGATCGGCGCCATCCACTCGGCGTCCCGCCGGGCCAGGTAGTCGTTGACGGTCACCACGTGCACGCCGCGATCTGGCAGCGCGTTGAGATAAGCGGCCAGGGTGGCCATCAGAGTCTTGCCCTCGCCGGTGCGCATCTCTGCGATCCGGCCCTCGTGCAGGGTCATGCCGCCAATCAGCTGCACATCGAAGTGCCGCATGCCCTTGACCCGTTTCGAGGCCTCGCGGACGGCCGCGAAGGCGCGGGGCAACAGGCTGTCGAGCGCCGCGCCGTCCTTGAGCTCCTGCCGCAGGGTCTCGGTCAGGCCCTGCAGCTGGGCATCGTTGAGTGCCTCGAACTCCGCCTCCAGATCGTTAATTTTCTTAACGACCTTGCCCATTCGCTTGAGTTCACGACTGTTTTTGGATCCGAAGATCGCTCGCAATACCATTGCCGACCATGCCGCTGGAAATTTCGGGCGGCAATCTTAAACGAAAGCTGGCTTGGCGGCGCGGACGCGCCGCTCGCATGCGGCAGGCTTAGCGCCGGCTGGCGACGTACTTCGCAGGATCCACGTGCTTGCCGTTCTTGAGCACTTCGAAATGCACGTGCGGGCCGGTGGAGCGCCCGGAGCTGCCCATCAGGCCAATGGTCTGGCCTTTTTTCACGATATCGCCGCTCACCACGCTGAGTTCCTTGTGGTGGGCATAGCGGGTGCTGTAGCCGTCGCCGTGGTTGATCTCGACCAGCAGGCCGTAGCCGTAGCGCTTGCCGGCAAAAGTCACCACGCCACTGGCGACCGCAATGACGTCGGACCCGTCCTTGCCAGCGAAGTCGACCCCGGCGTGCCAGGCCTTCTTGCCGCTGATCGGATCGACCCGGTGCCCGTAGTTCGAAGACAGCCAGCCCCACTTGATGGGCCGACCGCCGATCACCGCATCCTGCCGGTACTCTTTGTCTTTCAGAAGCGACGCCAGCATGGCCAGCTCCCGCTCGCGAGTGGTCAGGCGCATGGCCAGCTCGTCCAGATCGGCCTGCATGTTGGCCAGCGGCACGACCGTTTCCCGGGCGATCGGGCCGCCCTGCGGAGCCTGTTCGACAAAACTGAACTCGTCGGCGTCAAGATCGGCGATCTTGACGACCCGGGAGCCAATGGCCTCCATTCGCAGCAACCGCGCCTGCATGCGTGCCAGCTGCCGGCCAACCGCAACGCTGGTCGCCTGCGCTTCGCCGTTCAGATCGCCCAGGCTCTGGCGCTGGCTGGCCAGTTCCTGCTGCCAGGCTTCTACAGCCTCGGCGGCAACGGGCTCAGGGGCCTGATAGCGCGCGGTCTGATAGCCCGCGACGGCCACGGCGCCTAAAAGTACAAATACGGCAGCGACGGCCAGTGCAGCGCTCGCCCGCGACAGGCGCAATGCAACCGGCACCCCGCCGTCCTTCAGCAGAATGAGTTTCAATGGATGATCCCCCAGATCTGTCCAAATCGGAGGCAATGGCGCGCGGCGTGTGGCCCGTGGTAAAAGGCGTCTATATTGCCGGCAGTGATCGCACCACACCGATTTCGATGCGCAACATAGACGATCTCTTGACAAAAGGCCACAGGCAGTACACTCCACTCGGTCGTTTGCTGCGCAGCGCCGCCGATCAGCAAGCCTGGACCGCAGAGCTGCAGGCGCTGTTGCCTCCGACACTCCGAAACTCCGTCCGGGTCACCACTCTGAAAGGCCCGCAGCTGACGCTGGCCTGCCGGAGTGCCGCAGCGGCCACGCGCCTCAGGTTTGCGGTCCCCGAGTTGCTGCCAAAGCTGCGTTCCCTCGGCCACTTCGCCGACGTCGAGGACGTGCGCGTGAAAGTGGCATGAATCGCTCGCATGACTTCGATGACGCTGGCGCGCATCCAATGCAATACGGCCACCTTGCCTCAAAGCGGCGAAAAGAACTGCGAATCAGGGCGATTCGTTACAAGCAGGCAGCCATTCCGCCGTCACCCTGTGAACTGGTGCCCGGCTTTTCCGAGCCGGCAGGAGTAACGCCTGCTCAGGCCGAGGCGGCAAGCTCCGTGGGCGCATAGCCGCCTGGCAGCGATGACAGGTCTTCGAAACTGACAATGTCGTAGCTGTCGGGCTGGGCGAGGAGTTTGCGAACCAGCTCGTTGTTAGGGCCATGGCCCGATTTGTGGCCGCAAAATGTGCCCAGCAGCGGATGGCCGAGCAGATACAGATCGCCGATGGCGTCGAGGATCTTGTGCTTGACGAACTCGTCCTGCAGCCGCAGGCCCTCGTCATTCAGAATATCGTAGTCGTCGACCACAACCGCGTTATCGAGGCTGCCACCGCGCGCCAGGTCCATCGCCCGCAGCTTCTCGTAATCCGCCAGGAACCCGAAGGTACGGGCCCGGCTGACTTCGCGCACATACGCCGTCGTCGAGAAATCCACACAGCTGCGGGTGCAGTGGCGGTTGAAGACCGGATGGTCGTACAACAGGGTGTACTCCAGCCGAAAGCCGTCGTGCGGCTTCAGCATGACGGAGACATCGCCGTCGACCACGGATACGGTTTCCTTGACGCGCAGGAAGCGTTTTAGCGCCGCTTGCTCGACGATGCCCGCGGATTGCAGCAAAAAGACGAAAGGTGCCGCGCTGCCATCCATGATGGGCAGCTCTGGAGCGCTCACCTCAACGATCAGGTTATCGATCCCCAGGCCAGCCAGCGCCGACATCAGATGTTCTACAGTAGAGATGCTGACACCATCAGCCACCAGGGTCGTGGCCATCGTGGTATCGCTGACGTTCTCCGCTCGGGCGGAAATCAGCACATCGCGATCGATATCAGAGCGGATGAACGCAATGCCGGTATTTTCCGGAGCCGGGCGCAGCGTGACGTAAACCTTTGACCCACTGTGCAGCCCCACGCCTGTGGCGCGAATCGCATTCTTCAAGGTGCATTGGTAAAGGCCCATGACGCGGTCGCAGCAGTCTTCGTTGTAACAAGTATTCGAAACCGCGCGAATACTACATGGGAGCGCATGTCAGCGGGCGCAGTGACGGGGGGATTTTGTTACATATTGTATCAGGTGCATGGTCAAGAACTGAGCGCACCGTCGCAAGGCGAACCGGTGCTACAGCGATTCCTGACGCCAAAGCACGGCATCGACCCGTTCCATAGCCACGGCATAGCCCGCATCAAAGAATCTCAGCAATGCCGTGCGCAGCGCATCGCGCTGACCGGAACCGCTGTAAATGCCATGCTCGAAGCGAATGATCTCCGGCTGGCACCGGGACAGGTCAAGGGTCTCCAGAATCTCGAAGTCGTAGCCCTCGGCGTCGATCTGTAACAGGTCCAGACGCTCCAGAGACTCCTCTGCCAGCAGCCCCATCAACGGTTTGGCAGGTACCGTCACGCTGACCATCTGCTCGCTCGCAAGCCCGGTGCGCCTGGCCGTCAGGGCAAAGCGGTCTGGATCAAAGGAAGCGATGCCTGAGTGGTCGGCGTTCAGCGACGGATCCGGCCGATGCAAGGTCACTTCCGAAAGCGTTGCATGCACCGCCAGATTGAGCGGCCTGATCGCCGGATAGCCGCGATAGTTCTCCGCGAGCCGGGCAAACACGTCCGGCTGCGGCTCGATGACCAGGCCCTGCACCGGACGGCTGGTCACAAAGGCTCTGATCGGGTCGTGGGTGACCCCGTCGTTGGCGCCGACCTGCACAAACTGGAACGGCAACCCGTCCCGGCGTGCGCGTCGGTACCGCCGTTCCAGCAGCGCATCGAAGCTGACGGACTTGGCGGTTCGTTCCAGCACGACCCCCGCCGCCACGCCGGCCGCCGACAAACGACGGCTGACCTGCTGGCGGAGGCGCTTGAAGGAACGACGGGATCCCACGACCGGTCAGTCAGCCTGCCGGCGCAGAAAGGCGGGGATATCCAGGTAGTCCAGATCTTCCCGTTCCAGCTCCGTCGCCAGGTTGCCTTCCGGCTTGACGGCCGCTGCAGCCTGCTGCCTCGCGTAAGCCGGCCGATCCAGCTTGCCGTAGTCCATGGCGCCACTGGCCGCAACATCCACCCGCGGGGCCGTGTTGTCGACGACAACGCTCGGCTTGCCGGTGTCGTCCAGGCCCGTGGCCACAACGGTGACTTTGAGCTCGTCTTCCATTTCCGGATCGATGACCGTACCCACCACGACCGTGGCTGAGTCCGAGGCAAACTCCTCGACAATGCTGCCGACGTCTGTGAACTCGCCAATGTTCAGCTCCGGGCCGGCGGTGACATTGACCAGAATGCCCCGGGCGCCATGCAGGTCGACGTCTTCCAGCAGCGGCGAGCGGATGGCCGCTTCGGCGGCGTCCCGGGCGCGGTTCTCGCCGCCAGCGCGGCCCGTACCCATCATCGCCATGCCCATTTCGCTCATGACGGTGCGAACGTCGGCAAAGTCGACGTTGATCATGCCAGGGCGAATGATCAGGTCCGCGATGCCCTGGACAGCACCGAGCAGCACATCGTTCGCAGCGCTGAACGCATCCAGCATGCTGGTGCGTTCGCCGAGCACCGCCAAGAGCTTCTCGTTCGGAATGGTGATCAGCGAATCCACGGATTCAGACAGATCCCGCACGCCGCGCTCGGCGATCTCGTTGCGCTTTTCGAAGCGGAAAGGCCGGGTCACCACAGCCACCGTCAGAATGCCCATCTCTTTGGCCACGGCAGCCACCACCGGCGCTGCGCCGGTGCCGGTACCGCCGCCCATGCCGGCGGTGATGAACACCATGTCAGCCCCGGCCATGGCTTCCGCCAACCGGTCCCGATCTTCCAGCGCCGCCTGCCGGCCAACGTCCGGGTTGGCGCCAGCGCCCAGGCCCTTGGTGATCTCCGTGCCCATCTGCAACACGGTCTTGGCGTGAATGTTCTTCAGCGCCTGCGCATCCGTGTTCGCGGCGATGAAATCCACCCCCTCTACGTTGCGCTTCAGCATGTGCTGGACAGCGTTGCCGCCGCCGCCGCCAACGCCGAACACTTTGATGACTGCGCTCTGGGGCGCGTTGTCTACCAGTTCAAACATCTCAGTTCTCCTTTCGAGATTGCATGTGACTCCGAGGTGTTGGCCCCTCGTTTCCGTTTCGCCGTGATCCCCGCTTACCGGGGACGTTTCGTTGGTGCTGCTGCATTGGCCGCCGCACCGCTAAAAATTGTCGCCAAACCAGCGCCGGATCCGGGCACCGAGCCCGGCACTGCTGCTGCGTTTGCCGCCTGGATTCTCTGCCTCCTGCTCCTGGCCATAGAGCAGCAGCCCGACGCCGGTGGCGTAGATCGGGTTGCGCACGATGTCCTTGAGCCCGGCAACGTTGCGCGGCGAGCCAAGGCTCACCGGCATGTGGAATATTTCTTCCGCGAGATCCACCACGCCTTCCATCTTTGAGGCGCCGCCGGTCAGCACGATGCCTGCGGCAATCAGGTCTTCGAAGCCGCTGCGCCGCAGCTCCGCCTGGATCAGGGTGAACAGCTCGTCGTAGCGCGGCTCCACGACCTCGGCAAGGGCTTGCCGGGACAGCTCCCGGGACGGCTTGTCGCCCACGCCGGGCACGCGAATGGTGTCGTCCGCCTGGGCCAGCTGAGCCAGGGCACAGGCGTATTTGATCTTGATTTCCTCGGCGTTCTGCGCCGGCGTGCGCAAAGCCATGGCAATGTCGTTGGTGACCTGATCGCCGGCGATCGGAATCACAGCGGTGTGGCGGATCGCGCCTTCCGTGAAGATCGCGATATCGGTGGTGCCGCCGCCGATATCGATCATGCAGACGCCCAGGTCGCGCTCGTCGTCAGACAGCACCGCATAGCTCGACGCCACCTGTTCCAGAATGACATCGTCGACGTTCAGGCCGCAGCGCTCGATGCACTTCTCGATGTTCTGTGCCGCGTTGACGGCGCAGGTCACCAGGTGAACCTTGGCTTCCAGCCGCACCCCGGACATGCCCAGGGGCTCGCGCACCCCTTCCTGGCTGTCGATCACGAATTCTTGCTGCAGGATGTGCAGGATCTTCTGATCGGCAGGAATCGCCATGGCCTGGGCCGCGTCGATCACCCGCTCCACATCCTGCGGGTAAACCTCCCGGTCGCGAATGGCGACAATGCCGTGGGAGTTAAAGGATCGAATGTGGCTGCCGGCAATGCCTGCGTAGACGCTTTCGATATGGCAGCCCGCCATCAGCTCGGCTTCTTCCACGGCGCGCTGAATGGACTGCACCGTGGATTCGATGTTGACCACCACGCCCTTCTTGAGCCCTCGGGAGCGGTGCGTACCGATACCGATAATCTCAAGCTCGTCGTCGGCGTTAATCTCGCCTACGATCGCGGCCACCTTGTTGGTGCCGATGTCCAGGGCCACAATCTTGCGACCCTCGCCATCGTTCCGTTTGCCCCTAGCGCTCATCGATGCCGGTTCCTTTGCTCGTCGCCTGGCCAAGCAGCACCGGGGCCGCGGCGGGGGAAGACTTGATCGCGACGCCGCTGTCATAGCGCGCGTCTGCATATTCCAGGGATTGCCGGGCTGCCATCGGCAGGGCGCTCCGAACTTTCAGAAAGCGGGCATAGGCCGGTCGCAGGACAGCCAGCAGCGGCCCGTCGCCCAGATACACAGGCACCGAGTCCGACTGGGTCAGGCGCCAGCCGCGGGCTGGCTCAAAGTCCAGCGCGGCAACGCGCAAACCCTGCCCCCGGGCCAGCTGGTCAAGTTGCTGCAGTGTCTCGAGGGCCTCGAGCGGGTCCGTGCCCGCAACCCGCAGGCGCGGCAGGTCGTCACCGACATCCGCCTGATCGATCACGCGCCCGGTACTGGTCAGGAACTGGCTGTCCTGCCAGCGAGCCACCACGCTCTGCTTGCGAATGGACAGCTGCAGAGTGCTTGGCCAGAGCCGACGGACGCTGACGTCTTCCGGCCAGCCCAGCGCTTCGATATCGCGCACCAGAGCGCGGAGATCGGCGGTCAGAATCCGGGCGTCTCGCACGGGCGCCAGAGCCGTTTGCAGCAGCACACGCTCCGCCGGGCTGAGCGAGCCCTCGATGCGTATCTCTGTGACCGGCGCGTTCAGGGCGCGATAGACCAGCAGCATGACGACCAGCACGGCGAGCGCGACGGCACCCACCATGCCGTGTCGAGTCAGACGGGCCATGTCCATCATGACTCCGACTCCGGTACCAGCGCCGCCGTGAGCTGGTTGACGTTGCCGGCGCCCTGCACGAGCACCACATCGCCGTCCTCGACAATGCCCGGCAGCAGAGCCAGGGCCTCGTCCGTGTCCGCCGCGAACACCGGCAAGAGCGTGCCGCGCTGGCGCAGGCCCTGACACAGGGAGCGACCGTCGGCCCCGGCAATCGGCGCCTCGCCGGCGCTGTAAACCTCGAGCACAACAACGCCGTCGAGCTGGGACAGGACGCGCACAAACTCGTCATAGAGATCGCGGGTACGGGTATAACGGTGCGGCTGGTAGCACATCAGAAGGCGGCGCTCCGGCCAGACTTTGCGCGCGGTATCGATGACCGCCGCGACCTCCGTCGGGTGATGGCCGTAGTCGTCCACCACGGTCACCGTCTTGCTGCCCACGACCACGTCGTCGGTCACCTGGAAGCGTCGCCCGACGCCCCGGAACGCCTTCAGCCCTTCGACGATCGCCTGGTCCGGCACGCCTTCGTCGGTCGCGACAGCAATCGCCGCCAGGGCATTGCGAACATTGTGCTCGCCCGGCAGGCTCAGCTCGATATCGAGGGCCGCGTGCGGGGCGGGCCGCTCGGCCCGGAAGCGCCAGCTGCGCCCGCGCGCCGCAAGGGCCGTTGCCCGGTAGGCGGCCTCCTCGCTAAAGCCGTAGGTCACCACGGGCCGGGAGACGCGATCCAGCAGCGCCCGGGCACCCGCATCATCGATGCAGATCACCGCGCTGCCGTAAAAGGGCAGCTGGTGCAGGAAGTCCGCAAACGCCCCTTCCAGCACGGCGTAGTCGTGGTTGTAGGTCGCCATGTGGTCTTCGTCGACGTTGGTGACCACAGCCAGCATGGGTTTCAGGTTCAGGAACGAGGCATCGCTCTCGTCCGCCTCCACCACAATGAAGCGTCCGGCGCCCAGCCGGGCATTGGTGCCCGCGCTCATGAGCAAACCGCCAATGACAAACGTCGGATCGAGACCGGCAGCCTGGAAGATCGATGTGACCAGGCTGGTGGTCGTGGTCTTGCCGTGCGTGCCGGCGATGGCAATACCGTGGCGGTAGCGCATCAGCTCGCCCAGCATCTCGGCGCGCGGAATCACTGGAATGCGCTGCGCCTGCGCGGCAACCACTTCCGGATTGCTGCTGTCGACGGCGCTCGAGACCACCATGACATCGGCGCCGGCACAGTGGGCTGCATCGTGGCCGAGCGCGATCCGGGCACCGAGCTCGCGCAGCCGGCGGGTGCTCGCCGATTCCTGCAAATCGCTGCCCGAGATGTCGTAGCCCTGGTTGAGCAACACCTCGGCAATCCCGGACATGCCGGCACCGCCGATGCCGACAAAATGAATGCAGCGCACGCGCCGCATCTCCGGCACTTCAAAGCCGCCGCGGGAGACCGTCGCAAGGTCCAGGTCGCTAGCGCCCACGGGCAGCCTCCCGCTGTTTGCGGCCTTTGGCCGGTGCGCGGCTGCGCCGTCGGGCCGCGCCGCGCACTTCGCGCACGGGCCGATCGCACTCGAGCTGCACGCGAAAGGCCAGCGCCAGCAGGGTCGCGCAGACAATCAGGCTGTTGCCGCCAAAACTGATGAGCGGCAGCGTCAGGCCCTTGGTGGGCAGCGCGCCCGAGTTGACGCCAATGTTGATCAGGAACTGTCCGCCCAGGAGCAGCGCAGCGCCGTAGGCCAGGTAGCTTCCGTGCCAGTGCTCCTGCAGCGCCGCCCGGCGCCCGACAGACAGCAGGCGCAGCACCAGCACGGCAAACACCGCCATCAGTACCAGGGCGCCAATCAGGCCGAGTTCTTCGACGATCACGGCAAAAATGAAGTCGTTGTGGGCCTCTGGCAGGTATTCGAGCTTCTGCACGCCCTCCCCCAGCCCCTGGCCGAAGAAGCCGCCGCGGCCAAAGGCAATCAGGGACTGAGTCAGCTGGTAGCCGTCCTGGAACGGGTCGGCCCAGGGATCTGCGAAAGAAGTAAAGCGCGCCAGCCGGTAGGGTTGCGCGTAGACCAGCGCGGCAAAGGCGGCAAGAGCGGTGCCGATCACCGCAAGAAACAGCCGCAGGCGCACCCCGGCCAGAAACAGCAGGGCCACGGTCAGAAAGGCCAGCACGACGACGGTGCCGAAATCCGGCTCTGCCAGCAGCAACGCCCACAGGGCGACCAGCGGCAACAGCACCAGCCACAGCTCGTGCCCAAGATCCTGCCCGCGATGGCCAAAGCGCTGCAGCACCCCGGCCAGAAAAATGAGCACCAGCACCTTGGCAAACTCAGAGCTTTGCAGGGTGAAGAAGCCAAGATCGATCCAGCGCTGCGCGCCCTTTACCGACTTGCCGAGGCCGGGTACCAGGACCAGCACGCACAGCAGCAGCGCAACGCCCAGAGCGACATAGCGCAGGCGCAGCCACAACGTGGTTGGCAGCAGCAGCGTCATCGCGAAGGCGCAGCCCGCCAGGGTCAGATCGAACCAGTGTTTGAGCGACACGCTGCTGCCCAGATCGACCGCCGCCGACGGCACGATCAGCGCGCTGAAGGTCGCCAGCGCGAGCACCGCTGCCAGCAGTACCGGGTCGATAGACGTTTGGCGAAGCACGCCGATCATGCCGCCAGCGCCTCGACCTGGTGGCGAAACGCATCGCCCCGGTCTTCGAAGTTACGAAACTGGTCAAAGCTGGCGCACGCCGGCGACAGCAACACCGTGTCGCCCGGCCGCGCCTGGCTACGGGCCTGGGTCAGGGCCGCATCGAGCGTGTCGCAGCGAAACACCGTCAACGCGTCCCGCAGGGCCTGCTGCAGCTCGGCCGCCGCGGCGCCAAACACCACCGCAGCGCGAACCCCGACAGCCAGGGCCTGCGCCAGGGGCGTGAAGTCCGCGCCCTTGCCGTCGCCGCCCAGCAGGACGACCAGGCTCGCATCGCCGCCGTCCCGGGGATCAGCAGCCAGCCCGTGAACCGCAGCAACGGTCGCGCCCACGTTGGTCGCTTTGGAATCGTTGATATAGCGAACGCCGCCCAGCTCGCGGACGATCTCGCAGCGATGCGGCAGGCCCCGGTAAGCCGAGAGCCCTGCGGCCAGCGCAGCCGGCGCTGCATCGGGCACCACGGCCAGAACCAGCGCGAGGGCTGTCAACGCGTTGCGTTGGTTGTGCGCGCCGGCAAGGCGCAGCGCGCTCACGGGCGCCAACGGACGCGGCGCTGGCGCTGTTTCGGGCCAGACACAGAACGACCTGTGCCGGCCGTCTCCGCACACACCGGCCTGACCCGGGCCCGGCGCGGCCAGTGTGATGCCCCAAAAAACCTCCGCCGCCTCAGGGGCTGCAAGGGCATCATCGACCGGGCTGACACACTTCTCGGCGCAGGTGTAAATGCGCTGCTTGGCCGCGGCGTAGGCCGCCAGAGAGCCGTGGTAGTCCAGATGATCGGCCTGCACGTTCAGCACCGTCGCCACGCTGTGCGGCGCGCAGCGCGAGCGCGCCAGCTGAAAGCTCGACAGCTCCAGCACGTAGCACTCAACATCGTCCGCCAGCAGGTCGAGCGCCGCAGGGCCCAGGTTACCGCCGGCACGAGCGTTCACCCCCGCAGCCTGCAGCAGCCCTGCCGTGAGCGTCGCAACGGTGCTCTTGCCATTGGAGCCCGTGATGCTGATCACCGGCACCGCCGGGCGCGCATCCGCGCCGGCAAGCGCATCGAAAAACAGATCGATGTCTGTCACCACGGGCACCGATGCAGCCTTCAGGGCAGCCAGCAACCAGTGATCGTCGGCCAGCCCCGGGCTGACCACGGCGCGCGCAAGTTCTGGCAGCAACGAATCGATGCTGGCCCGCAACGCCTGTTCGTCGGCGGCCGGCCAGTAGCGAACTTCCGGGCATGCCTGCCGCAGCGCTGGCGCAATCGCCTGCTCGCCCCGGGTATCTATAAGCGTCAGCGGCACGCGGCCGTGCAGGTGCCGCAGCACCGATGCGCCCGTTGTGCCAGCGCCAATTACAAGCGTGTGTTGCCGCGCCATCATCGAAGCTTCAACGTCGACAGGCCGATGAGTACCAGCACCACCGTAATGATCCAGAACCGCACGATCACCCGGGGCTCCGGCCAGCCTTTCAGCTCGAAATGATGGTGGATCGGAGCCATACGAAAGATGCGCCGACCGGTGAGGCGGAAAGACAGGACCTGCAAGATGACCGACACGGTCTCCAGCACGAACACGCCGCCCATAATAAAGAGCACGATCTCGTGCCGGACGATGACCGCGACCACGCCCAGCGCCGCACCAAGCGCAAGCGCGCCGACGTCGCCCATAAAGACCTGGGCCGGATAGGTGTTGAACCAAAGAAAACCGAGGCCGGCGCCGATCAGGGCACCGCAAAACACAGACAGCTCCCCGGCATCGGCAATGTAGGGAATCTGCAGGTAGCTGGAAAACTCTACGTTGCCGGCAACGTAGGCAATCAAACCGAGCGCAGCCCCCACCATGACGGTCGGCAGGATCGCCAACCCGTCCAGACCATCGGTCAGGTTGACCGCGTTCGAAGTGCCGACGATCACAAAGTAGGTCACCAGCACGTAGGACAGGCCCATCGGGATCGCAACCGTCTTGAAGAAAGGCACGATCAGCTCGGTTTCTGCCGGGCTGGACGCGGTGCTGTAGAGAAAAACTGCTGCGCCAATGCCCACCAGGGACTGCCAGAAGTACTTCCAGCGGCCCACCAGGCCCCGACTGTTTTTGTGGACCACCTTCAGGTAGTCGTCCCACCAGCCGATGGCACCGAAGGCCATGGTGACGGTCAGCACCGTCCACACATAGCGGTTGGACAGATCGCCCCACAGCAGGGTCGTGACGAAGATAACGATCAGAATCAGCGCGCCGCCCATGGTCGGCGTCCCGGCTTTGCTGAAGTGCGATTCCGGGCCATCGCTGCGCACAGCCTGGCCTATCTGCAGATCCTGGAGCCGCGCAATCACCACCGGGCCGATCAGCAGGCCCATGGCCAGAGCCGTCACCACACTCACCATGGTGCGGAAGGTCAGATACTGAAAGACGGAGAACCCGCTGACATAGCCCGACAGGTACTCGGTGAGCATCAGCAACATCAGGCGGCCTCCTCGAGCAGCGTCCGGACCAGGTCCCGGTCACTGAAGTAGCACCGTTCCGTGCCGATTTCCTGGTAGTCCTCGTGGCCCTTGCCGGCGACCAGCACCAGGTCTTCCGGCGCCGCGTCCGCAAGGGCAGCTTCGATCGCCTGGCGCCGGTCCGTGATGCGGTGCGCGCGCTCAGACGAGGGCAGGCCAGCCGCGACGTCGTCCAGGATCGACTCCGGGTCTTCCGTGCGCGGATTGTCGCTGGTGAGGTACACCACATCGGCGTGTTGCGCCGCGATCGCCGCCATCTGCGGGCGCTTGCCGCGATCCCGATCACCGCCGCAGCCGAACACGAGACGCAAACGGGCTGCGCTGTGGGCGCGCAAAGAGATCAGCGCGTTCTGCAGCGCGTCGGGCGTGTGCGCGTAATCGACAATGACCGTTGGCTGGCCGTGCGCGACAAAGGGCTCCATGCGCCCGGGCACACCGCGCAAACGCTCGACAGCGCGACCCAGGGCATGCAGATCAACGCCCCGATGCAGCAGTACCGCCATGGCCGCTGCCACGTTAGCGACCGCAAAGCTGCCCAGCAGCGGCAGCGCAAAGTCAGCCTCGCCCCAGGCGCCACACCAGCGGCCCCGGATACCCGCACCGTGCAGGGTCAGTGCCTGCCAGCCCAGGTGCGCGTCGGCCGCGGCGACCGGCGCTGCGACGCCGTAGCTGCACAGCGTCAGCGCAGGCGAGCGGCGCGGCGCCAGCCGTGCCAGCAGCTCGACGCCAAACTTGTCGTCCGCGTTCAGCACGACTTGCTCGAGCTCTGTGCGCTCAAACAGCTTGGCTTTGGCTGCGGCGTAGCTGGCAAAGTCGCCGTGATAGTCCAGATGATCGCGGCTGAGGTTGGTAAACAGCGCGCTGTTGATCGCCAATGCGGCCAGCCGGTCCTGGTCCAGCGCGTGCGAGCTGGCTTCCAGCGCGACCGCTTCGCAGCCTTCCTGTTGCAGGGACGCCAGGCGACGCTGCACCGCGACTGCATCGGCGGTGGTCAACTGCGCGGCGCGCAGCGCCCCGAGCTGGCCCCAGCCGATGGTGCCCAGATAGCCGCAGGGGGTACCGAGCAGGCCCAGCAGCTGACAGCAGTAGTGCGCGACGCTGGTCTTGCCGTTCGTGCCGGTGACCGCTGCCAGGTACAGCGCCTGGCTGGGATGGCCGTAACTGCGTCCGGCGAGCTCGCTGCGCAACGCCGCCAGCTGCGGCACAACAACAACCGGTACCGCGGCTGCGGCGACGGACCGCTCTGCCAGCACCAGCACAGCGCCGGCCTCGACCGCGGCATCGATATGGCTGTGCCCGTCGTGGCGCGCCCCGGCGACGGCCAGAAAGGCCATACCAGGCCGCACAGCCCGGGAGTCATCCGTCAGGCCACGCACGGGCAAGGTGCCGATCGGCCCGCCGGCGCGGTCTGCCGGCGCCGGGGCCAGCCCGGCCAGCAAGGCGGCGGCGGTCAGGGTCCTGGGCTGCATCGCATCGCTCATCCGGCGTGCCCCGGGACGGTTGCCGCGACCAGAGTCTGTGCGTCCGGAGGCACGCCGAGCAGCCGCAGCGCCCGCTCGCCGATCCGCGCAAACACCGGCGCCGCGGTCGCCCCGCCGCCGCTGGCCTCGGTGCCCGGCTCGTCCACGACCACGACCATCACGATCCGCGGGTCACTCACCGGCGCAACCCCGGCGAACAGAGCGACATGGCGCTCGTCGTCGTAGCGGCCATCAACCAGCTTGCGCGCGGTGCCGGTCTTGCCCGCCACGCGGTAGCCGGGGATGCGAGCCGCCGGCGCGGTGCCGTCCTGCTCCGTCACCCGCTCCATCATCGCCAGCACTTCCCGCGTCGCCGCCGGATCGAACACGGTCCGGGGCTGCGCCGCCTGTTCGCGGCGCAGGATCGACAGCGGCAAACGCGTCCCGCCGTTCGCGAGCGCCAGATAAGCCTGAGCGAGCTGCAGCGGCGAAGCCGACAGCCCGTAGCCGTAAGCCAGGGTCACGCGGTTGATGTCGCGCCGCAGCCCTTCATCGCTCAGGTAGCCGCCGGCTTCGCCGGGCAGCCCGGTGCCGATGAAGGCGCCGAAGCCGGCGCGATTGAGCACGTCAAAGACCGCTCGCTCGGGCAGGTCGAGCGCGACTTTTGCAATCGCGACCTGGCTGGACTTCTGGAGGGCCCGGCCCAGGGTGATGGCTCCGCGATTGACCGGGTCCTGCACCAGCTTGCGCCCGACCTTGAAGTACCCGGGCGCGGTGTCGATGACACTGTCCTCGCCGTAGCGACCGGACTCCAGGGCTGCCAGCGCGGTAAACGGCTTAATGGTCGAACCCGGCTCGAGCACGTCGGTGACTGCTCGATTGCGCTTGCCCTCGTAGCCCGGGCCCTGCTCTTCGTTCGGGTTGTAGCTCGGCTCATTGGCCAGGGCCAGAATGTCGCCAGTGCGCGCATCCAGCAGCACCATGGATGCGGCTGTCGCTGCCTGCCCGGCCACAGCGCTTTTGAGCTCCTGGTAGGCGAAGTACTGCAGCCGCAGATCGATCGTCAGCGTCAGGTCCGTGCCGGTCTTTGCGGGCCGCAGGTACTCCAGCGTCGATATGACCTTGCCGTCGCGCGCCTTCAGCACTTTCTTGGCGCCGCTGACCCCACGCAGATGCTGGTCGAAGGCCAGCTCCACGCCTTCGAGGCCGGCATCGTCGACACCGGTCTGGCCAACCACGTGCGCGGCGCTCTCGGCACTCGGGTAGAACCGCTGGTACTCGCGGCGAAACTCAAGCCCGTCAATCTCGAGCCCGGCGAGCTGCTCGGTGACCCGGGGACTGACGCGACGCTTGAGGTAGGTGAACTCGCGGCCTCGCGCCTTGAGCAGGATGCGGCTCAGCGTCGCGGGGTCCATCTTCAGCACCCGGGCGATCTGCGCCTGCTGAGCTGCCGTCAGGCTGGTGCGTGAAGGGTCGATCCAGACGCCGGAAACCGGTGTGCTGAGCGCCAGCGGCTGGCCATGCCGGTCGTAGATACCGCCACGGAATGCAGGAAACTCTTCCGTTCGAATGGAGCGTGCGTTGCCCTGTTCCAGCAAAAAGTCCCGGTGTGTCACGGTCAGATAGCTGACCCGGGCAGCCAGGCCCAGACAGCACGCCACAAACAGGACCGCAACGGTTACGTGGCGCCAGCTGCTCACGGCTCGACGCGCTCCAGCTGATCCGGAAACTGCATCGCCAGCTGCCCCTGGGCCACCGCCTGCACGTGCGACAGGGACGCAACCGCGCCGATCTCCAGCAGCAGGCTGGAGTGCAGCAGGCGCGCCTCGTCCTGCTGCCCGCGCAGGATTTCCAGCTGCGCGTGCAGCAGCCGCACCTGGTGCGCCGTGCGCGCCACCTCGACACCGGTGTAGACCAGCAGCAGCGCTAACAGCGCAATGACCGCGCGCTGCATCATGCCGCCCGCTCCAACACGCGCAGGGTGGCGCTGCGAGCGCGGGAATTGGTCGCCTGCTCGCCTTCGCCGGCGCGCAGTGCCCGGGTGACCAGGCGTGCCGGCGCCTGCGGCAGCTGGTCGGCGGGCAAAGGCAGGCGCCGCGGCGTGGCCGGCACCTGCGTCAGCGAGCGGAAGTAACGCTTCACCAGCCGGTCTTCCAGGGAATGGAAGCTGATCACGGCGAGCCGGCCGCCAATGCGCAGCGCTGAAAACCAGAGCGGCAGCGCGCGCTCGATTTCGCCCAGTTCGTCGTTAATGTGTATGCGAATAGCCTGGAAGGATTTGGTGGCGGGATGGCGCGCGCCGCTTCGGCGTCGCAGGGCCGCCGGCATCGCGTCAGCAATGGTCTGAGCCAGCATCAGCGTGTCCGTCAGCGGCCGCGCGGCGACAATCGCTTCCGCGATCCGCAGCGCAGCCGGCTGCTCGCCGTACCGCTTCAGCACCTGCGCAATCTCCTTGGCACTGGCCTGTTCGAGCCAGGTGCCCGCGCTCTCGCCCCGGGTCGGGTCCATGCGCATGTCCAGCGGCCCGGCGCTGCGGAGGCTGAAGCCGCGCTCGGGATCGTCCAGCTGCGGCGACGACACGCCCAGGTCTGCCAGCACCGCATCAAGGGCCAGCGCGGCGATCTGCGGCAGCCCGGCCGCAGCCAGCAACGATTCCAGCTCGGCGAATGCCCCGGCCAGCACAGTGACTCGGGGATCTTCCGCTGCCAGCGCCCGCGCTGCGGCCAGCGCAGCCGGGTCGCGGTCAATCACCAGCAACCGCCCGTTCGTCGGCATATGCGCGAGGAGAGCCCGGCTGTGGCCACCGCGGCCGAAGGTCGCGTCCAGCAGGGTGGGGCCCGGCAGCTTCGCGGCAGACGCCAGCACCGGCCGCAAGTGCTCGAGAACCTCGTTCTGCAGGACTGGCAGGTGGGCGCGATCGCCCATCAGATCTGCAGGCTCCCAAATTCTTCGCTGTCGAGCAGCGCTTGCCGGCCCTTGGGGCTGAGCCAGCTTTCCATACCGCCGTTCCAGATCTCATCGCTCCACAGCTCGATCTTGTTGCCCTGGCCAACGGTCACGATTTTCTTGCGGAACGCGGCGTGCTCCCGGAGCGGCGCCGGCAACAGGATCCGGCCTGCGGAGTCGATTTGCAGATCGGTGGCATGGCCAATCAGCAGGCGCTGCAGCACCCGGGCTTTGGAACCGACATTCGGCAACTTTTCCAGGCGTCTCTGCACGATGTCCCATTCCGGCGCGCCGTAGAGCAGCAGGCATTGCTCCTCGACATCAATCGTCACCACAGCGTGCCCGCTACCGCGAGACAGCAAGGTCTCGCGATACAGCGTCGGGACCGGCATGCGGCCTTTCGCGTCTAGGGTCGCGTTGGCGATTCCTCGGTACATGGACCCTCAAGTGACAGGATGAACAACCGTTGTGCCGCACGGGCGGCAATGCCGGGCAATTTCGGTGCAATGGCGCGCCCGGGGCACGCGGCCTGCTGAGTCGCGGCAGTATCTTCAGGAAATCGCCGGATCAGGCCCGAGGGCCCCAAAACCGGCAGATCACGGCCAATTCGCGCGGAAAACGTGCGATTTGACGGTGATTGGCCCCTTCCCAAGGCGTCGAGTGGAATCCGAAGGACCCAATTCGACAAAAATTACCACTTGAACTCACGATCACCCACAACCGGGATATTAGAGGGGGCCAGTGGCCAGTCAAGGGGAAGCGGGGTCCCCAGAGCCACTTAACTGTCGGAAATTAAACAGTTTTTCGGAAAAGAAGGGGATGCTGTGGCGGCAATCCCGAACGAAAACATCACCTAGATGCTGCCTTCTCGAAACCGTCTGAGGTATCAGACTATTTCGCTATATCAATTATTCCATCTATAACTAAATGAAATAAAATGAGCCGACCGTAAGCCGGGTTCTGTAAACGGCCATCGCAAGCGATCGTCCGCCGACAGTCATTCATCTGGGATCGCCGTCACCGACGACCTCGAGCAGCCTACCCGGACTCTTCACGCGGACCGCGCTCAAACGAGTCCCTATTTGGCCTTGCTCCGGGTGGGGTTTACCGTGCCGTCGAATGTTGCCACCGACGCGGTGCGCTCTTACCGCACCCTTTCACCCTTGCCGTTCGCGCCTTTCAGCGCGCCTTAGGCGGTTTACTTTCTGCTGCACTTTCCGTGGGCTCGCACCCCCCAGGCGTTACCTGGCACCCTGTCCTGCGGAGCCCGGACTTTCCTCCGTTCGCTGCCTTGTCAGAGCACCGATTGCGAAATCGGGCACTCAAAGCCAGCAAACCGCGA
The DNA here is from genome assembly GCA_964640725.1 of uncultured Pseudomonadales bacterium. Classification (GTDB taxonomy): domain Bacteria; phylum Pseudomonadota; class Gammaproteobacteria; order Pseudomonadales; family Azotimanducaceae; genus CALHVX01. Next base: position 324,620 of record CAZXIJ010000001.1, read on the forward strand.
CTGCCCGGTCGACTCTGCGCAACCATACGCTCGCCGGCGGCCGATGCCTAGCCTCAGGGCTCGTCGCGCCGCTGCAAGGTCAACGCAAGATCGTACAAGGTGCCTCTGGTCTGCCTCGACAGGCGTGCCATCAGCTTCGATGCGCGGCTTGGGCCGAGCTCCTCCACAAGCAGGGTAAAGGTCTGCAGCTGCACGGCATCCAGCCCATCGTCGGCCAGAACCTGGGAGCTGGCCTCCAGCACCAGCACAAACTCTCCGCGCACCGCATCCGTGGCGGTCAGAGTTTGCGCAACCTCTGTCGCTGTCCCGAGGTAAAAGTTCTCGTAGGCCTTGGTCAGTTCCCGGCCGACAAACAGCCGTCGCTCCGGCGCAATCGCCGCGATGGCACCCAGACAGTCGAGGATGCGGTGCGGGCTCTCGAACAGCACCTGGGCCTGCGGCTGCACCAGCAGCGCCTCAAGCTCCTGGCGCCGCCGGCCCGCCCTGGACGACAGGAACCCGGCAAAGGTCCAGGGAATCACCGACAGCGGACACACCGACAGCAGTGCCAGCACCGCCGAGGCCCCGGGCACGGGCACCGTCACCACGCCGGCATCCCAGGCAGCGCGCAATAGCCGGTGTCCGGGATCGCTCACCAGCGGCGTGCCCGCGTCGCTGACCAGGGCGACATCCTGGCCGTCGCCCAGCGCCGCCAGCAGCATGGGCGCAACCTCGCCTTCGTTGTGCTCGTGACAGGCCACCAGACGCTGGCCAGGGGGACCGGCAAGGTTCAGCAGGCTCATCAGCTTGCGCACCCGTCTGGTATCCTCGCCGGCGATTAGCTGTACCTGCGACAGGACGTTCTGACCTCGCGGCGACAGGTCAGAAAGGTTTCCAATGGGCGTCGCGACGACGTAAAGAGTGCCAGTCATGCCAAGCCGTATTCCATCCTGCATTCGCGCAGCACTGTTACTGGCGTTGCTCGTCGGCGCAACCGCCTGCGAGACCACGCCGGTGCGCAGCGGGCCCGTGGCGCCGATCAGCACCGGCACTGAAGGCCCCCTGGGTGATGCCCGCAGCGGCGATGAGCTGATGCAGCAAGCCGCCACGCTCAGCGGCACCGCGGCAGACCGCCTGTACCTTGCCGCCGGTATCGCCTACCTGAATGCCGGCAACTTGCCTGGCATGAACCGCGCCCTCGCCGCGCTATCCACCGTCCCGACAGGTGCCCAGCCCTACCTGGATTACGCCTACCTTGAGGCCGCAGCGGCGCTGCACGGCGGCAACGCCGAGACTGCCCGGGGCTGGCTCGACAACCGCAAACCCGCCCTTGCGGCCCTGCGTGGCCCGGACCCACAGCAGGAACCGGTTGCCGTTCTTCGAGCCGCGGTCTGCCGGGCCCTCGACCAGGCAGGCTGCGCGGCCAGCGCGCTGATGTCCCTGACCAGCGCCGAGGCGTTCAATCGCAGCCCATGGTTTGCGGCTCCGGCCTTCCAGACCGCGCCAGCGCCGCGAGCGGCCGGCACGCCAAACGCCGCCGACCCAGCCCTCGCCGGGCCACCCGACCTGGCGAGGAGCCCGACCCGGAGCCCGGGGTTGCCGCAGTCCGAGGATCCCGCCCAGCGGCTGCACGACGAGATCTGGCGCCAGGTTACGCGCACGGCGGGCGACGATGCCCGTGCTCGGGGCGCTTCCGACCCCTCCCGGCAGGCCCGGGGCTGGTGGGCACTCCGCGCTGCCCTGGCTGCCACGCCAACGCTTGCAGCGGCGCCCACAGGGCTCGATTCATGGCGGCAAGGCCACCCCGGACACAACGCCCAGGCGCCCTGGCCCCGGGCTCTGGCAGCCTTGACCCAGGCAACGCCAGTTCGATCCGTTGCTGTGCTGCTGCCCCTCTCCGGGCCGCTGTCGAGCGCGGGCGAGGCCGTGCGCAACGGTTTTGTCGCGACCGCTCTGGCGCAGGGCAACACCCTGCAGGTCCGCTTCTTCGACAGCGCGGCCCAACCCATGGCGCAGAGCTACGAAGCGATTCTGAACAGCGGCGCAGAGGCCATCATCGGCCCCCTGGCAAAACAGGATGTCGATGCGCTTGCCATGCTGCGCCCGGAACTGCCGGTGCTGACCCTGAACTACCTCTCAACGGCCGCGGAGCAGGCGCTGAGCAACACGACGCCACTGCAGCTGGGGCTGGCGATCGAAGACGAGGCAGACACCGTGGTTGCACGTCTGGAGGCCCTTGGCCTGACGCGCGTGCTGGTGCTGCACGGTGAGCAGGACTGGGCCCGTCGCGCCGCCGAGCGCCTGCGAGACCGCTTCGCCGACACCGCAACGATCGAGATGTTCGACAGCGCAAAGACCGTGACCGAGGCTGTGGGCCGGGGCATGTTCATCGACAACAGCCACTTGCGCTCGCAGCAGATCTTTCGCGAGATCGGCACGCACATCGAGTTCAGCCCGCGAGCCCGGGACGACCTGGACGCCGTGGTCGCCCTGGTCGACGGAACCGAAGCACAGGTACTGGTACCGGCACTGAAATTCCACTTCGGCAACCATCTGCCGGTGTTCGCCACCGGCCAGGCCGCTCGCAACAAGGATACCGATGCGCTGCAGCGGCTTCGGGGCTTCCAGATCGCTGCCCTGCCCTGGCACCTTGGTGCCAGCGCGCTGGCTCAGGAAGTGCGCGGCGCTTTTGACCTGGGCAGCAGCGCCCTCGCGCCGCTCTACGCGCTGGGCAGCGACGCGTACCGTATCGCCGCCCACCTGCCCTGGCTCAACGAATATCGCGCCTTCAACCTGAACGGCGAGAGCGGTGCTCTGAACATATCCCAGGACGGCCGCATTCATCGCGAGCTCGCCTGGGGCGTCGTTTCCCGCGGCCAGCTGCAGCCGCTGCCCAGGATCAGCGCGGCGCCAGCAGCCCGCACACAGGCAGCGCAGCAGGCCGGCCGCTGAGCCGCACCGCGGCGCAGCTCGCAGGTACCCAGGCCGAGCAGGCCGCTGCTTGTTACCTGGAGCTGCGCGGCTTGCGAGTGTTGGCCCGCAATTTCGCCTGCCGGGTCGGCGAGATCGACCTGATCTGCGAAGCGCCGGCAAGCGCCCAGGGGACCGGCACCGAGGCACCGCAGCTGGTCTTTGTCGAGGTTCGGCTCCGCAACCATTTGGCCTATGGCAGCGGCGCGGACACGGTCGATTTGCGCAAGCAGCAGCGTCTGACCCGAGCCGCCCGCTACTACCTGCTCAAACACCAACCCTCGCCCCTGCCAGTTTGCCGGTTTGACGTACTCTCCCTGCGGCGTTCAAATGCGCGCGAGAAACCCCGTTGGCAGGTGCAATGGATTCGCGACGCCTTCCCCTGATCGCTGTGTTGCTGCTACTTGCAGGCACCAGCGGCTGCGCGCTCTTCAGCGACGATCCAAGACTCCGGTCCGCAGGCGCAGTTGTCGATGATCAACGCATTGAGCTGCGCGTGCGGCGGCAGATACGGCGCTCCGACACCGGCTTCAAAACCGCGCACCTGAACGTGGTCAGTTTCAACGCCGTGGTGCTGCTCGCCGGGCAGGTTGGGTCGGAGGCGTTGCGGGACCGGGCAGAACAGATCGCGCAAGCCAGCCGCGGCGTGCGACGGGTCCACAACGCGCTGACCGTTGGCGGACCGACGTCCTACCTTGCTCGCTCGAACGACAGCTGGCTAACGGCCAAAGTGAAGACTCGCCTGGTGGCAGGCAGGCGCACACCGGGGCGTCGCATCAAGGTGCTCACAGAAAACGGCACGCTGTACCTGATGGGGCTGATGCCTCGCAGCGAGGCGGAAGCCGCCGTGCAGGCAGCCCGCAGCGTTTACGGGCTACAGCGAATCGTGAAAGTGTTCGAGTACCTCGACGAGCCGGCGGTTGCTCACCGCGGGGCACCCTGAGCGCGACCGATCTCTACTTGATCAGCTTCAGGTGCGGGGCGCTGCGGCGCCCGGAAGACCCTCGCGTCGGCATCGTCACGTCGTCCTGCTCCGAGCGTTCAACGGCTTCGAGGCTTACGGTCGGCTGGGACGCGCTGCGCACATCTGAGGCTTCGCCGCCCTGCGGCTCGTTGGCGACACCTTCGCCGCTGCCCGAGTCGGTTTCGAACAGCATGCCGTCACCGGTTTCCCGCGCGTAGATTGCGCCGATGGCACTCAGCGGCAGGGAAACCTGGAAAGCGCGGCCGGCGAAGCGGCCCGCAAAGGCCATAAACTGGTCATCGATGACCAGATCCCGCACGGCAGTTGGCGCGATGTTGAGGGTAATCTGCCCGTCAGTGACGTACTCCGGCGGCACAACCACCGAGGGTCCGTTGACCTTAACGAGAATGAAAGGCGTGGTGTCGCTGTCGACGATCCATTGATACAGCGCTCGGATCAGATAAGGGCGACGTGACTTCATTCGCGCATTTCCAGTTCAGCTTCGGTCAAGCTCGCGCGGAACGAATCCCGCTCGAACATCATTTGCATGTACTTCTGCAGCGGTCGGGTGGACCGCTCCGGCAGGCTGATGCCGACTTCGTCCAGGCGCCACAGGATCGGCGCAACGCAGCAGTCAACCAGGGTAAATTCTTCGTTCATGAAAAACGGCTTCTCGGCAAAAATCGGCGCAATGCTGATGATGCTCTCGCGCAGTTCCTTGCGGGCCTTGGTAATGATCGTCTCGCGGCCTTTGCCGGCCATGAGCACGTCCATGCGGGTCGCCCATTCTTTCTCGACCCGGGTAATCCAAAGCCGGGACAGGGCTCGCTGCACCGGATAGACGGGCAAGAGCGGCGGATGCGGGAACCGCTCATCCAGGTACTCCATGATCACGTTGGCCTCGTAGAGCACCAGGTCGCGATCCAGGAGCGTCGGCAAGCTGTTGTAGGGGTTTACGGCCGCCAGGTCTTCCGGCTTGCTGGCGGGGTCCACATCGACGATGTCGATGGTCACGCCCTTCTCCGCCAGGACCATGCGGACCCGGTGAGAGTAGTGATCGCGGGCGTCGGAATAGAGTGTCATATGTGGCTCGCTTTATGGCTTGTCGCCATTGGCTTCACGCCAGTGGCTTTATCTTTATCATGCGAGTCCGGCTGTCCTGCGGCCGCGTAACGCGACGCGCGGAACTCCCCGAAGCAGCGCAGTCCTGCCGCTATCAGCGTCCGGCCCCCTTCGACCGGAACGCTCCCCCTGGTGCCGGCAATCAGTGGATGCCTTTCCAGATCTCCCGGTTCAGCAGGTACGTGCACCCGCCGAGGATGATCAGAAACAGCAGCACAAAAATGCCGATCCGATGTCGGTCCATGCGTGAGGGATCGCCAACGTAGTAAAGAAAGTTCGTCAGATCGTACATCGCCGCATCGTATTCTTCCGGCGAGTAGGCCCCTGACGCCTCTTCTACATACAGCAACCCGCACTCTTCCTGCGTCACGACTTTGCCCGGTACCAGCGGGTCCCGCTGCTCGCCACCGTTGCTGGCGACCTTCGGAACCTGCAAGCACCCTTCGCGCTGGACACCCTGCAGGTCCGCAAGGACGTGCGGCATGCCAACGTTGGGGAACACTTTATTGTTTACGCCGAGCGGGCGTGTCTCGTCCACGTAAAAGGTCTTGAGGTAGTTGTAGATCCACTCGGTGCCGCGCACGCGCGCGACCATGGTCAGGTCCGGGGGCGGCGCGCCGAACCACTGCTTGGCCTTGTCCGGGTCCATGGCGCTGGTCATCAGCCCGCCGATCTTTTGGCCAGTAAAGATCAGATTCTCGAGCACGATATCGTGCGGGATCTCCAGATCGTCGGCGGTGCGCTCATAGCGCTGGTACTGCAGCGAGTGGCAGCCGATGCAGTAGTTCATGTACAGCTTGAACCCGTTCTGCAGCGACGGCATGTTCTTGAGATCCGTATCGATGGGCTCCATGTCCCAGTCGATCTCGGTCGCTGCCTGCACCGGGCTGGCAACGGTCAGAAGCGCAGCGGTCGCGAGCAGGACAACGCCCGCGCGGACGCTCTCGAGTACTGTGGTCACGTTCTTCATGTTCCTGCGCCCCTTATCCCGTCACCCGGTCAGGAACCGGCTTGGTCTTTTCGGCGCGCGTATACCAGGGCATCAGCACGAAGTAGAGGAAGTACAGCACCGTGCAGAACTGCGCCAGCACCGTGGCCCAGGTGGCCGGCGCGATCGTGCCCAGATAGCCAAGGATCAGGAAGCTGACCACGAAGATGCCCAGCATGACCTTGGACGCCATGCCCTTGTAGCGAATCGACTTCACCTTGCTGCGGTCGAGCCAGGGCAGCACCGCAGGCACCACAATGGCAGCGACCATCACCACGAAGCCCCAGAACTTGGCATCAAGCCCGAGGAACGGGTAGGTCGCAGCGCGCAACATCGCGTAGTACGGCGTGTAGTACCAGACCGGGGCAATGTGCTCCGGAGTCTTGAGCGGGTTGGCGCCCTCGAAGTTGGGCTTCTCGAGGAAGTAGCCGCCCATCTCCGGCGCAAAGAACACCACAGCGCAGAAGATGAAGAGGAAGATCACCGTCGCATGCACATCGTGCGTGACCGTGTAGGGCCAGAAGGGCAGGCCGTCCTTCGGCACGCCGTTCTCGTCCTTGTTGGCTTTGATCTCGATGCCGTCGGGGTTATTGGAGCCGACATGGTGCAGCGCGACGAAGTGGACGAACACGAGCATGACCAGCACCAGCGGCAGCGCGACCACGTGCAGCGCAAAGAACCGGTTCAGGGTAATGCCGGACATCAGGAAATCGCCGCGCACCCACTCCATGAGATCGGCGCCAATGACCGGAATCGCACCCACCAGGGACACGATGACCTGAGCGCCCCAGAAAGACATGTTGCCCCAGGGCAGCAGGTAGCCGAAGAAGCCTTCTGCCATGAGCACGACAAAAATTGCCATGCCGATGAGCCACAGAAGCTCCCGCGGTGCCCGGTAGCTGCCATACAGCAAGCCGCGGAACATGTGCAGATAGACCACCACGAAAAACGCCGACGCGCCGGTGGAGTGCAGGTAGCGCAGCAGCCAGCCGAACTCGACGTCACGCATGATGTACTCGACAGAGGCGAAGGCGCCCTCGCCGCTCGGCACGTAGCTCATGGTAAGCCAGATACCGGTGAGGAGCTGGTTCACGAGCACGATGGTCGCGAGCCAGCCCATGAGGTACCAGAAGTTGTGGTTCTTCGGGGCGTAGTACTTGGAGAGGTGATATTCCCAGGTTTCCGTTGCCGGGAACCGGGCATCCAGCCAGCCCATGAACTTGGTGAACGCGTTCGGGTCCTGGTTCGACTCGGCCATCAGGCAGCTCCCCCTTCTTCACCGACGATAATGATGTTCTCGCCTTCGTAGCGATGCGGTGGGACCAGCAGGTTGCTCGGTGCCGGCACGGCCTTGGCGACCCGGCCGGCCAGATCGAAGCGGCTGCCGTGGCAGGGGCAGAAGAAGCTGCCCGTCCACTCGGAGCCTGCCGCAGTGGTCACGGTGGGCTGATACTTGGGAGAGCAACCCAGGTGGGTGCACAGGCCCAGGAACACACCGATCTCCGGACGCCGGGACCGGTGGGGGTTTTTCGCGTACTCAGGGGTTTGCGATGCGACGTCAGAGCCAGGGTCGGCAAGATCGGCGTCGATCGTTTCCAGATTCGCCAGCACCTCGGGAGTCCGGCTCAGGACAAACACCGGCTGGCCACGCCATGCGGGCGTCGGGCCAAGCATCTCGCCAGGCTGAAGCTTGGAGATGTCGATGCGGACCGGCGCCCCGGCCGCGCGCGCCTTGGCGCTCGGAACCCAGGACTTGACGAACGGCACCGCAGCGCCGACCGCGCCCACTGCCCCGACCGCCGAGGTCAGTCCAATCAAAAAATAGCGCCGCTGCGCGTTCGGGGGCGATGCGCTGTCTATCGCGCTGCCGTTCGGATCTGCTCCGGTATCTGCGCTGCTCACCAATGCTCCTTATCCGTATTTGTGCACGCCAATCGCGCCGCGCGCGAGTTTAGCGGAATGCGTGTCAAAGCGCCGTACAACCGGCAAGTCTAGCAGGCCAGCGGGGAGCTGACCGGTCCGGGTGCCGACGGGCGAAGTACCGCCGGCCGGCAGCCCAGCGGGGCCGAACTCGCTAGCGCTTGGAGAACTGGGGACGCTTGCGCGCTTTGCGAAGACCGACTTTCTTGCGCTCGACCTCGCGGGCGTCGCGCGTGAGGAAGCCGGCCCGCCGCAGCGGTACCCGGTAGCTCTCGTCGTGGTCAACCAGGGCCCGGGCAATGCCGTGCCGAATCGCGCCGGCCTGGCCGGAGCCGCCGCCGCCAGCGACGGTTACGCGAACGTCAAACCGATCGGAGGCCTCTGCAACCTGCAGCGCCTGCCGCACGACCATGCGCGCGGTCTCGCGGCCGAAGTACTCATCGAGCGGCCGGCCATTGACCAGAATGCGGCCGGTGCCGGCTGCCAGAAAGACCCGGGCGGCAGACGTTTTCCGGCGGCCCGTGCCGTAGCTGCTTGTTCCCACCATCGGTTAGAGCTCCAGGGGTTGGGGTTGCTGGGCGGCATGCGGATGTTCGCTGCCCCCGTAGACCTTGAGTTTGCGGAACATCGCCCGGCCGAGCGGGTTCTTGGGCAGCATGCCCTTAACCGCTTTCTCGATAATCCGCTCGGGATGGGTGTCCCGCAGCTTCTCGAAATTGACCGACTTGATGCCGCCCGGATAGCCGCTGTGGCGGTAATACTGCTTGTCTGTGGTTTTGTTGCCGGTCACGCGGATCTTGTCGGCGTTGACGACAATGACAAAGTCGCCAGTGTCCACATGGGGCGTAAATGCGGGCTTGTGCTTGCCCCGCAGGCGATGAGCGACCTCGGTCGCGAGGCGACCCAGGACCTGGTCAGCGGCATCAATGACGATCCAGGCGCGATCGACATCTTGCGCACGAACACTGACGGTTTTCATGCAGAGCTCCAAAAAATGCTTTGAAATCAGGCCCCTGAGCAAGACGAAGAGCGTCTCAGGCAGGTCCTGGGGGGTCGCTTTCGCGGCGCCGGAGAACCCTCTGAGATCCCGACCTGCAAGCGACCCGGAAATTTTCAGGGCGCGAATGGTAGCCAAGTGCCCGTGGCAGCGCAATACAAAGGCGCGAGAGCGCTCGCCGCGTCCTGATTCTCAGGCCGAGTCCTGATTCTCAGGCCGAGTCCTGATTCTCAGGCCTTGTGGGTCCGGGCCAGGTAGTCTTCGGAGCGCATCTC
>CAZXIJ010000001.1:333934-345443 GCA_964640725.1 uncultured Pseudomonadales bacterium
GTCCTGATTCTCAGGCCTTGTGGGTCCGGGCCAGGTAGTCTTCGGAGCGCATCTCGATCAGCCGGCTGGTGGTGCGCTCGAACTCAAACCGCAGCCGCTCGCCCTGGTACAGCGCCGTGACCGGCACCGCGGCCGACAGCATGAGTTTGACGTTGCGGTCGTAGAACTCGTCCACCAGCGCGATGAACCGTCGGGCCGCATCCTCGTTGGCGCTGGTAAACGCCGGGACATCGCTCACCACAATCGCGTGAAACTCCCGGGACAGCTCAATGTAGTCCACCTGGCTGCGCGGGCCCTCGCAGACCGCGGCGAAGTCAAACCAGGCCACGTCATCCGCCAGCCAGCGCGCCGCGATAGGCCGGCCTTCGACTATCAGGGTCTGCCCGCCCTTGAGCGCCTGGGGCGCCAGCGCCGCCAGTGCCTGCTCGAGGCTCTGGGTCGCCTCGGGACCGGCGGGCGCGTGATAGATCTCTGCCTGCCGGAGCACGCGCAGCCGGTAATCGGTTGGGCTCGCCAACTCGAGCACCGCACAGTGAGCAAGCAACAGGTCAATCGCGGGCAGAAAGCGACGCCGTTGCAGGCCGTTCTGGTAAAGGCCGCCCGGCACCACATTGGAGGTCGCCACCAGGGTCACGCCGTTCTCGAACAGGTAGCGGAGCATCTCTGCGAGGATCATCGCGTCCCCGATGTCAGACACGAAGAACTCGTCAAAGCACAGCACCCGCGCGTCCCCGAGCAGCTCCTGCGCGACCAGCGCCAGCGGATCGCTGCGCCCGGACTGGCGAGTCAGCCCGCCGTGCACAGCGTGCATGAATCGGTGAAAGTGCATGCGCAGCACCATGCCCGGGGGCAGACACTCGGCGAACAGATCCATGAGCATGGTCTTGCCGCGGCCGACGCTGCCCCAGATATACAACCCGGTCACCGGCGGCGGCGGGCGCCAGCGCTGGCGCAACCGGTCAAGCAAACCCGTGCCGGCGGCCTGGGCCAGCAGCTCCGCCTGCAGGGCATCAAAGGCCGTAACCACAGTTTGCTGCGCGGGGTCGGCGAGGAAGTCAGGCTGCTCCAGCAGCTTCGCGTATCGTTCTGAGGGCTTGGGCAAGGTCACGGCGGTGGCAAGCATGGGGCAGTTGAGGGGCACCGGGCAAGCTGCCATCCTTCGCGCCGACGTGCCAGACGGCACACCCGGCAACCGACACGCCCGCTCCATGCGCGACCTGCTCCGCTACATTCTGCTCCCGGCCGGAGTCGGCGCTCTGATCGGCCTGGCGCTACTGGCCTTCAACAGCCAGCAAGCCCCGCGCCCGGGCTTTGCTGTCGCCGTCAGCGGCGCGGCCCCGGCGGTCGTCAACATCTACACCACGCAACGCGTGCGCCCGCCATTCTGCGAGCGACCGGAGTTTCAGGCCTGGTGTGATCGCATGTCCCGGCGTATCGGCGATCGGGTCCAGAGCTCCCTGGGCAGCGGCGTGATCGTCCGCCGCGACGGCTTCATACTGACCAACAATCACGTGGTCGCCAACGCCGACGAAGTGCTCGTCGCGTTCCACAACGGCCAGGCCACGACCGCGACCATCGTCGGCACCGACCCGGAAACCGACCTGGCGGTCATCAAGGTACAGGCGAGCGGCCTGACGGCGATCCCCATTGGCGACAGCGACACCGTCGCCGTCGGCGATGTGGCCCTGGCCATCGGCAATCCCTTTGGTCTGGGCCAGACCGTGTCCGCCGGAATCATCAGCGCCAAAGGGCGCATGGGCATCACGGACTCCCCCTACAGCGACTTCCTGCAGACCGACGCGGCCATCAACCTGGGCAATTCCGGCGGCGCGCTCATCGATGCCGACGGCGAGCTGATCGGCGTCAACACCCTGATCTTCACGCGCTCCGGCGGCAGCGAAGGGATCGGCTTCGCCATTCCCGTGCGCCTGGCCATGAAAGTGCTCACCGAGCTGGTCGAGACCGGCGAGGTCGTGCGCGGCTGGCTGGGCCTGGAACTGGGCGCTGTGCCAGCGCCGGGAAGCACCAGCGGGCTAAGGGTCAACGCGGTGCTGTACGACGGGCCAGCCTGGCAAGCGGGCCTGCGGGTCGGCGACGTGGTACTGGCCGTGGACGGCACCGAGGCGTCCGCCGCTGTGCCCGTGAGCCGGCAAATTGCCGATGCCCGGCCCGGGGCGCGGATCAAGCTGTCGATTTCCCGGGGCGGCGAAGCCCAGGTGCTCGAGGCGGTGGCGATCGAACGGCCCGCACTGCGGCCCTAGGCGCTGCTCAAGGCTCCTGGTTCTGGTCGTAGCCGGCAATTCGTGCTCGAGCGGCAGCGGCATGCGCGTGCAGGCCTTCGCCGTCGGCGATGGTCGCTGACAAACGCCCCAGCACATCCGCGCCGCTGGCGGTCAGCTCGATCACCGAGCTGCGCTTCTCGAAGTCGTAAACGCCCAGCGGCGAGGAAAAGCGGGCCGTGCCGAAGGTCGGCAGCACGTGGCTGGGCCCTGCCACGTAATCGCCCATGACCTCTGCGGAGTAGACCCCCAGGAAAATCGCGCCGGCGTGGCGCAGAGCCGGCAACCAGGACCGGGGCTCGCGCACGGCCAGCTGCAGGTGCTCCGGGGCAACCCGGTTGGCAATCTCGATGGCCTCTGCGAGGTCGGCACAGACAATGACCGCGCCCCGATCGGTCAGGGACCGGCGAATCAGCTCGGCCCGGGGCTGCTGGGGCAGCAGGACCTGGATCTGCGCCAGCACGGCGTCCGCGACTGCCGGGTCGGCGGTGACCAGCACGGCCTGGGCCGCAGCGTCATGCTCCGCCTGAGAAAACAGGTCCAGCGCCAGCCAGCGCGGATCCGCGCTGTCGTCGGCAATGATGAGAATCTCGCTGGGCCCGGCGATGGCATCGATCCCCACCTGCCCGTAAACCTGACGCTTCGCCGCCGCGACAAACGCGCCGCCGGGCCCGACGATCTTGTCGACCTTCGGCACCGGGCCGCAGCCAAAGGCCAGCGCCGCAATGGCTTGAGCGCCGCCCACGGCATAGCCCCCGGTCACTCCGGCCAGATGGGCGGCCGCGAGCACCAGCGGGTTTCTGGCACCGCCCGGCGTTGGCACCGTCATGATGATCTCAGGCACCCCGGCAACGCGCGCCGGGACTGCGGTCATGAGCACCGTAGAGGGGTATGCCGCCTGACCGCCGGGCACGTAGACCCCGACCCGGTCCATGGGAGTGACGCGCTGCCCGAGCCGGTTGCCGAACTCGTCGTCAATCTCGAAGCCACCCTGCCGCTGAGCCTCGTGATAGCGAGCAACCCGGTCATGGGCCTGCTGCAGACTGTCGCGCTGCTCGCTGGCAAGCCCGTCAAAGGCCGCGGCGAAATCGTCGCCGGTGAGCACCAGGTCTTCGACCCGCGCCGCTGTCCAGCCATCGTACTGAGCCGTCAGAGCCAACAGCGCCGCCGGGCCATCGGCGCGCACCTGGGCAATGATGCCCGCAGCGGCGTCGTTCACCGAGCTCGACTCGGTAATGTCCCAGTGCAACAGCGCGGTCAGGGCCGCAGCGAAGCCAGCGTCGGCCGTTGCCAGGCGACGCAGCCTGACCGGCTCGCCAGTCACGAGGACAGCACCTGGCGCAGCTCGCTGACAAAACGCTCCACGGCATCGAACCGGGTCTTGGTCGCGGCGCGATTAACGATCAGCCGCGAGGAGATATCGGCGATTTCCTCCAGCGGCTCCAGGCCATTGGCACGCAGGGTATTGCCCGTATCAACGATATCGACAATGCAGTCCGCAAGCCCCATCACGGGCGCGATTTCCATGGCGCCGGACAGTTTGATGATCGACACTTCGCGATGTTCCCGATCAAAAAACGCCGCCGTGCTGCGCACAAATTTGGTGGCGATGCGGAGTTTTTGCTCTGCTGCCGGCAGCTGGGCGCCGACCGGCGCTGCAGTCATAAGCTTGCAGCGCCCGATGCCGAGATCGAGACGTTCGTAGTAGCCGCTGGTCGAGCCGTGCTCGAGCAAGGTGTCCTTGCCGACCACGCCCAGATCGGCAGCGCCGTACTCCACGTAGGTGGGCACGTCTGACCCACGCACGATCAGTAATCGGTGATCGCCGGCCTTGGTCTCGAACACAAGCTTGCGGGAGCGGTCGATGTCTTCGACCGGCTCGATGCCCAGCTGCGCGAGTAGCGGCAGGCATTCTTTCAGAATCCGCCCACGGTTCAGGGCGATGGTGAGTCCCATGATCTTTCCTGTTCAGCGCTGGCCGGGTTCGCTCGTCGACCCGGGCAGCGGTCAATCGCTGTGTGTCAGGGCGCCTTGGACACGCGCTGTGCCTGGGCGCCCAACTGGCCAAGCTTTTCCTCGATCGTCTCGTAGCCCCGGTCGATATGATAAATGCGATCGATCAGCGTTGTACCCTCGGCGACGAGCGCCGCGACCACCAGCGAAAAGGAAGCGCGCAGGTCGGTCGCCATGACCGGCGCGGCATGCAAGGTCTCGACGCCCTCAACGTACGCTCGGCTGTGTCCTTCGAGGGTGATCTGGGCGCCCAGCCGGTTCAGCTCCTGCACGTGCATGAAGCGATTCTCGAAAATGGTTTCCGTCACGCGGCTGGACCCTTCGGCGACGGCGTTCAGCGCCAGGAACTGCGCCTGCATATCTGTTGGAAACCCGGGGTAAACGGCGGTCTCGATGTCGACCGCCCGGGCCCGCTGACCGTGCATGGCCAGGGTCAGCGTGTCTTCGCCAACCGTAAGCTCGGCGCCGGTCATGCGCAGCTTGTCCAGCACCGCTGTAAGCCGGCTCGCATCGGTCCCGGTCAGCTTGACCTGTCCGCGGGTCGCTGCCGCGGCAATCAGGTAGGTCCCGGCCTCGACACGGTCCGCGGGAATCGCGAAATCGCAGCCGTGCAGCGCATCAACGCCGCGCACTCGAATTTCAGAGGTGCCATGGCCTTCGATATCGGCGCCCATGGCGATCAGGAACTCCGCCAGATCAACGACCTCCGGTTCCCGCGCGGCATTGCGCAGCAGCGTTTCGCCCTGGGCCAGCGTCGCCGCCATGAGCAGATGCTCCGTGGCGCCCACGGTGACGATGTCCATGCGGATGTCGGCGCCCTGCAGCCCGTCTCGCGCGCTGGCGATCACGTAGCCGTCCTGCAGCTCGATCTCTGCGCCCATGAGCTCCAGGCCCTTGATGTGCTGGTCCACGGGCCGGGAACCGATGGCGCAGCCCCCGGGCAGAGACACCCGAGCCTCGCGCAGACGAGCCAGCAGCGGGCCGAGCACCTGAAAGGAGGCGCGCATGGTCTTGACCAGCTCGTAGGGCGCAAACACGCCGCGCTGCTGCGCGGCGCTGACCTCTACGGCCATTTTCTCGTCGACCACGACTTCGACGCCGAGGGTACCCAGCAGCTCAAGCATGGTGGTGACATCGTTCAGATGCGGCACGTTGCTGATGCGCACAGGCTCCGTCGTCAGCAGCGTCGCGGCCAGGATCGGCAACGTCGAATTCTTGGACCCGGAAACGCGCAGGGTGCCTGCCAGCGGTTGGCCGCCTGTGATGAGCAGCTTGTCCACAGGCTAGGCGTCGGGGGTTTGGGTACGAATCGTCACTGCATGCAGCCGCCCGTCGGTGACGAACTCGCCGATGGCCCCGTACACCGCCTGCTGCTGCTTGACCCGGGACAGCCCGGCAAAAGCGCTCGCGGTCACATGCAGCAACGCGCGATTGCCGTCGAGCGCGACTTCGAATACCCCATCGGCAAAGGTTTCCTGCAGAGCTGCGCGCAGCTGAGCTTCAATATCGTCGGCCATGGGCGGTCGGTTCCTTGGGCTGGGGGCCGCGGCGCGGCCGGTCATGCAGCATCATCGCTGCGGGCAGATTATCGCTTAGCTGCACCGTCGATGGGCAGTACCCCGGCCAGTCCGGAAAACTCCACGATCAGCCGCAGGTCCGCACTGAGGTTGGCAAAGTGCACCGCACAGCCAGCGTCCTCGGCGGCCCGATACCAGGCAGCCAGCAGCGCCACGACCAGGCTGCTGGTGCTGGCCAGCTCGCCGAGGTCAACGGTCAGAGTGCCGCCCGCGGCAGCCGCAATGGCAGCCTCGCCTTGCTGCCTGTGGTCAGCAAAGCTGTCCAGGCTGACCGGACCCGTGAGCGCGAGCGTCGCCATGGCAGCGGCCGGCTCAGCCGGCGGCGTCGTCCTGACCGGCCTCGACAACGGTCGCCCAGGCTTCGATCACCTTGTCCAGGTCGCCGCCGTAGCGACGATCACTCATGGCGCTGGAAAACTGGCTGCGGAAGGTAAAGCCCATATTGACTCCGTTCACCACCAGATTGATGATCCGCCACTTGCCGCTCTTGCTCTGTCGCATCTGGTAAACCACCGGGTACACCTCGCCGCTGGGCACAGTGATTTCCATCTTCACCCGCTCGCGCCGGGGATTTTCCGGTTCCCGGTCCGGCGGCAGGATGGCGACTTTGCCGTCGTTAAACTCCGTCAGGGCCAGCGAGTAGGTTTTGACGAGGCCCCACTTGAAGCTTTCGCGAAACCGCTCCCGCTGCTCCGGCGTCGCCCGCTTGTAGTGCGTTGCCATGACGCCACGAGCAAAGAGCTTGAAGTCGATGACCGGCGACAGCAGTGCCTCAATTTCGCGGTAGTAGCGGTCCGGGTCGTCCTTGGCCCAGGCGCGGGCGGATTCCACGTAGTCCGTGAGCGCCGCTGTGGAGCGCTCCAGCGTGTCGTGGGGCGTTTGGCCCTCGGCCACAATGCGCTCCACCGTGTTCAGGGCCGGCTCGGCCGCAACCGCATCGGCGGCGAACGCGAGCCGCGGCGCGCTCGCGGCACAGGCCGCCGTCAGCAGCAGGGCCAGCAGCAGCGCCGGCACCAGCCGATCGCCGGCAGACAGGTTGTTCGAGTCAATCATCGTTTCTTCTCCGTGCAAGCACCCTCTGGTGCTCATGATCCCATTCGGCTTACAAAATCACCAATCAGCTTCTCGAGCACGAGCGCGCCCTGGGTATCTTCGATCGTGTCGCCGTCGCCGAGCATTTCTTCGTCGGCACCGAGGATCAGGCTGACATAGCGCGTCCCGAGAATGCCCTCCGTGACGATCTGTGCGCCGGTATCTGCGCTTAACAGCCCGGGAGCGCCTTTGATCTGAAAGGTGACCAGGGCCTCGCCGTACTCCAGGTCGACATCAATTCGCGCCACCTCGCCGATCTTGACCCCGGCCACCGTCACCTTGGCGCGCTCGCGCAGACCGGCCACATCGTCAAAGCGCGCTTTCAGCGAATAGCTGCTCTGATCTTCAACCTCAGAGACGCCGCTCACCCGCAGCGCCAGGAAAGTCAGTGCCAGCACGCCAGCCAGCACAAAGGCGCCGACGCTGATTTCGACGGTTTTCATCCGCATCAGGAAAAATCTCCGTACATACTCAGGGTCAGCAGAAAATCGAGCCCGAGGATCATGACTGACGACATCACCACCGTCCGCGTCGTCGCTTGGGCAATGCCTTCAGCGGTAGGTTCCGTATCGTAGCCCTGGAAAACCGCAATCCAGGTGATGACCAGTGCAAAAATAACGCTTTTAATCATGCCCTTGCCGACGTCTTGCCACAGCTGCACCACGTCCTGCATGCCAGTCCAGAAGCCGCCTTCGTCGACCCCCAGCCAGCGCACGCCGACGAGCACACCACCGTAGATCGCCACGACGTTGAAGATCGCCGTGAGCAACGGCAGGCTGATAAACCCTGCCCAAAGCCTCGGTGCCACGATCCGATGCAGGGGATCGACGCCCATCATGGCCATGCTGCTGAGCTGCTCAGTCGTTTTCATCAGCCCGATCTCGGCCGTTAGCGCGCTGCCGGCGCGACCCGCAAAGAGCAACGCCGTGACCACTGGCCCAAGCTCCCGCAGCAGCACCATGGCCAGACCAACGCCCACGGCGTCCTCGGCACCGAAGCGAGCGAGCTGTGTGTAGAACTGCAAAGCAATCACGGCCCCGATCGAGAACGCCGAGAGCACGATGATGGGCAGGGACTGCACGCCCACCTGATAGATCTGGCGCTGTACCAGCACCAGGTCCGCCCACCGCGGCAGGCCCCACAGGGCCGTCATCCACAGCACCGTCGCTCGCCCGAGATCCTCAAAGCGGCGCAGGGTCGAAATGCCGATGCGGCGGAGCAGAGTCCACATGCGGTCAGTGCTCGCCGCCGCTCAGCAGATCGAACCGGTAGTCGTCTGCGGGATAGTGAAACGGCACCGGGCCATCGGGGTCGCCGTTCATGAACTGGCGCACCTTGTCCGAGGCATGATCCTTGAGTGACTGAGGCGTGCCGTCGCCGATGATTTTGCCGTCCGCCATCACGAACAGGTGATCGGCAATGCTCCGGGTTTCGTGAATGTCGTGCGAGACCAGCAGTGACGTTGTCCGCAGCGCAGCGTTGGACTGGGCGATCAGCCGTACCAGGATACCCATCGCGATCGGATCCTGTCCGGTAAAGGGCTCGTCGTACATGACCAGCTGCGGATCCAGGGCAATCGCCCGCGCCAGGGCCACCCGCCGCGCCATGCCGCCGGACAGCTGACTGGGCATAAGATCCCGGGCCCCTCGCAGGCCCACGGCGTTCAATTTCATGAGCACCAGATCGCGGATACTGTCTGCGGGCAGATCCGTGTGCTCGCGCAGCGGAAACGCCACGTTGTCGAACACGCTAAGATCGGTAAAGAGCGCCGATGACTGGAACATCAGGCCTATGCCCTTGCGCAGTTCAAACAGCTCGCCGCGGGACAGCTCGCAAATGTTTTGACCCGCAACGAAGACGGCCCCGGCATCCGGCTGCACCTCGCCGCCGATAATACGCAGCAGCGTGGTTTTGCCGGTACCGCTGGGGCCCATCAACGCAGATATCTTTCCCGAAGGCACCGCCATGTTGATCCCGTCAAAGATCACGCGATCGCCCCGCGAAAAATGCAGGTCGTGAATTTCTATCAGACTCGACAACTCGCCTATGCTCTCCAGCAGGCAAACACATGATTCGGGGCAGCCATTGCTGGCTCTACCGGTAGGACTCTCCGGACGGGGCTATTGTTCCAAAGGCCCGAAAGGTCCCGAATGTCCCGAATCACTCACGATTCTCTAAGCCCGCGCACTTTAGCGTACTTGGGCTGGTAGCTTCTGAGGAATGATCGCTCTAAAGTGCGCAACCACGTTACCAAACCCGATCGAGACCGCTGTTTTTTGAGACTCAAGCGCTGACATGTGGCTGCCCGTTCTCAGCCTGATCCTGGGCTTCATCACCCTGGTCTGGAGCGCAGATCGCTTTCTGTCCGGCGCCGCCGCCACGGCGACGAACCTCGGCGTTTCGAAAATGCTGATCGGTCTGACCGTGGTTTCCCTGGGCACCTCTGCCCCGGAGATTCTCGTGTCTCTGACCGCCGCGATGGAAGGCAATGCGTTGCTCGCCGTCGGCAACGCCATCGGTTCCAACATTGCCAACATCGGTCTGGTCCTGGGAATCACGGCCCTGGTGGCGCCGCTGCCCTTTTCCCAGGCCGTGCTCCGCAGCGAGCTGCCCTGGCTGCTGGGCGCCACGGGCCTGGCGCTGTTTCTGCTGTTCGATCTGCACCTGTCGGTCACCGACGGCGTGCTGCTGCTGGGCGCACTGGTGCTGATCATGTACCGGCTCGTGCAATCGCAGCTGAACCCCCGGGACGCGGCGCCAGGGGCTGACGTGGTCAGCTCCCTGGAAGAGGAGCTCGACGAGCTGCCGGAAATGAGCTCGCAGCAGGGCTGGTTCTGGCTGGTGGTGGGCTTGCTGATCCTCATCGCCAGCGCCGAGCTGCTGGTCTGGGCCGCAACGTCGATCGCGACCTATCTGGGCGTGAGCGAAATGGTGATTGGCCTGACTATCGTCGCCATCGGCACCAGCCTGCCGGAGCTTGCAGCAACCGTCGGCTCCGCCCTGAAGGGCGACCCGGACATCGCCATCGGCAACGTGGTCGGCTCCAACATTCTCAACATTCTGGCGGTGCTGGCCGTGCCGGCCCTGGTTTCGCCAACGCCGATCGAGGCCATCGCCCTGTGGCGCGACTGCGGCATGATGCTTGCCGTCACCGCCCTGCTGGCGCTATTTGCCTACGCCATCCACTCGCAGCCGGTCATTACACGCTTCGAAGGTTCGGTGCTGCTGCTGGCCTGGGTTGGCTACAATCTCCTGCTCATTAACCAGGCCCGCCCCGGGGGACTCTAGCTCCCGGGCTTACCGCATGACGCAAGACGCTGCCCCCCAGGAGATTCGCGATCGCGCCGCCCAGATCGCCCTGGCGGTGTTCGACGTGGACGGCGTGCTGACCGACGGCAAGCTGTACTACGCCGCCGACGGCACTGAAACCAAGGCCTTTCACGTGCAGGACGGCAGCGCCCTGAAGCTGCTCCGCGCCCACGGCGTCGAGGTCGCCATCATTACCGGGCGCCAGTCGCCCATGGTTGCGCGCCGTGCCCGGGAGCTGGGCATCAAGATGCTGGTTCAAAACGCTGGCAGCAAGGCCGATGCGCTGGCCGGCCTGCTGGCCCGGCACGAGACGCTGGCAGCGTTGCCGCTGTCGCGTTGTTGCGCCGTCGGCGATGACCTGCAGGACATCGAGCTGTTTGGGCGGGTGGGCCTCGCCATCAGTGTGCCCAACGGTCACCCAAGCGCGCAGCGCAGCGCCCACTGGGTGACGCAGACAGCCGGCGGTCAGGGCGTCGCGCGCGAAGTGGCCGAGCTGATCCTGCGCAGCCAGAACAGCTGGACTTACCCCTGACTGCGCGCCTGGCGCTGTTCCTGCTGCTGGCCGCCGCCGCGCTCTGGTGGCTACAGCGCGCAGACCCCCTCGCCCCGACGGACGACGGCATCGGCAGCGAGTTTCGCGAGCAGCTGCTGGGCGAGCCGGACCTGGCGGTGCAGACCGCGCGCATCCGCCAGTTCACGGAAAGCGGCACCCTGAACTACGAGCTGTTTGCCACGACCATTCGCCATTTTGAGTACGACGCCATCACGCGGCTGCAGTCTCCGGACCTGACCATGTACAGCGGCGGTGGCCTGCCCTGGCGCACAACTGCCGGCCAGGGCTTTATCCGCAAGGAGATCGGTCCTGACCAGGTGCCAGAAGAACTCGTGTTCCTGCGCTCAAGGGTCGTGCTGCGGCAACGGGAAGACGATGGCCGCTTCATGACGCTAAAGACACCGCACCTGTACGTGTACCCGGACCGTCAATACGCCCAGACAGACCAGAGTGTTACCATCGACACCGACGTTGGCCAAACCACAGCCGTGGGCATGGCGGCTAATCTGGCAAAGGGCACCGTCCTGCTGTCATCCACAGCCCAGGAACGAGTACGGACGATTGTTCGCAAAGAACAGTTCAAATAGCGCAGGCCACCTTTCGGCCGGGCCCGACCGACGGCGGGGGATCCGCCTGCTGCTGGCCGCCGGGCCGTTGCTGGGCGCCGGGCAGTTGCTGGCCGCCGG
>CAZXIJ010000001.1:345543-352548 GCA_964640725.1 uncultured Pseudomonadales bacterium
CGCCGGGCAGTTGCTGGCCGCCGGCCTGTTACTGGCCGCCGGCCTGTGGAGTGTCAACGCCGCGGCGCTGCCGGAAGACGCCGATCAGCCCATCAACATCCAGGCCAACGAAGGCAAGCTGGATCAGATCAACCGCACCGGCACCTATCGCGGTGATGTCCAGGTGGATCAGGGCACGCTGCGCATCCGCGCCGACCAGATGACGATTCTGTACAAGGACCGTAAAGTCACGCGCATCACTTTCAAGGGCAGCCCGGCGACCTATCAGCAGCAGCTGAACGCCGCCGAGGAGATGGTCTTCGCCGATGCCAAGACCATCATCTACCACACGCAAAGCGAGCGGCTGGAGCTAACGGGCGACGCCCGGCTCACTCAGGAGGGCAACAAACTGCGGGGCGACCGGATCGACTACGACATCGTGGCCGGCCGGGTCGATGCTCAGTCCCAGGACAGCGGCCCTATCCAGATGGTGGTCGAGCCCGACCGGGCGCCATAACGCCCGTGCCCGAACTTCGCGCTCAGAACCTGCGCAAGCAGTACGGCAACAAGGTGGCCGTGCAGGACGTCAGCCTGTCCATCGCCAGCGGCGAGATCGTCGGGCTGCTCGGCCCGAACGGTGCCGGCAAAACGACCTGTTTCTACATGATCGTGGGGCTGATCCGCGCTGACGACGGTCGGATCCTGCTGGACGACGAAGACCTCAGCCAGGCCCCGATGCACCGCCGCGCGCGATCCGGCATCGGCTACCTGCCCCAGGAAGCGAGCGTCTTTCGCAAGCTGTCTGCAGAAGACAACATTGCTGCCATTCTCGAGCTGCGCAAGGACCTGCGCAAAGGGGAACGGGCCGCGCGCCTGGAGGCGCTGCTGGAGGAGTTTCATCTGACCGGCGTCGCCAAGATCCTGGGCGAACGCTTGTCCGGGGGCGAGCGGCGACGGCTCGAAATTGCCCGGGCGCTCGCCAGCGAACCGTCGTTTATCCTGCTCGATGAGCCCTTCGCCGGGGTCGATCCGATCTCTGTCGGCGACATCCAGGCCGAGATTCGGGACCTCGCCAAGCGCGATATCGGGATCCTCATCACAGATCACAGCGTTCAGGAGACTCTGGATATTTGTGATCGGGCCTACATCGTCCATGATGGCCTGATCATTGCAGACGGTGACTCAGAGGCCATACTTGCCAACGAGACCGTACGCAAAGTCTATCTGGGAGATAACTTCAAACTGTAGCCATCACCGATGGCAACAGGCTAGAAACGCTCGTGGCACTCAAGCAGGGACTGCAACTCAAGCTCGGACAGAGCCTGACTATGACGCCGCAGCTGCAACAGGCGATTCGCCTGCTGCAGCTTTCCGCGCTGGATCTGCAGCAGGAAATTCAGGAAGTGCTCGAAGCCAACCCCATGCTCGAGATGGAAGACGAGTTCGGCGTCAGCGCCGAGCACGCTGACGGCGACGCACCGCCCGAGGGCACGGACAACGGCACGACCGAAAACGGTGCAGGCGCTGACGGCAGCGAAGGGGCTACGGCCGAAATCGGCGAGCTCAGCGCCACGCCCGACAGCGAGCAAACCGATTTCGATGCCGCAGCGGTGGAGGTGAGCGACACGGCCGATCAGCTGCCCGATGATCTGCCGGTCGATACCGATTGGGACGACCTGTACCAGCCCAGCACCGCGCCGGCCAGCAGCAGCGGCCCGAGCACCGACTTCGACTACGCCGACATCAACAGCGCACCTGAGAGCCTGCGCGACAACCTGTACTGGCAACTGAACCTGCTCAAGCTGAGCGATACGGACCGGCTCATCGCCGAGCTGATCATCGACAGCATCAATCCCGACGGCATGCTCGGGCAGAGCATCCAGGATCTGACGCAAACCCTGCGCTATCAGCTGGGTGCCGGCGATGCCGCCGCCCAGGGCGAGGACGACCCCTACCCGGACGCCGCGGAAGTCGAAGCGGTGCTGAAGATGATCCAGCAGTTCGAGCCCGCAGGCATCGGGGCCCGGGACCTGCGCGAGTGCCTGCTGCTGCAGCTGGCCCAGATCGATGCGGACACCCCCAGCCTGCGCGACGCGCAGGCGCTCGTGGACGAGCACCTGGAACTGCTCGGCGCGCGCGACCTGGCCCGGCTCAAGCGCGTCACGCGGCTGAGCGAAGATGCCCTGACCGCGGCAGTCACGGTGATCCAGACTCTGAACCCGCGCCCAGGCTCGATCCTGTCAGCGGAGGAAACCGAGTACGTCGTACCGGATGTGCTGGTGCGCAAGGACAAGGGGCGCTGGAAGGTCGAGCTCAACCCGGATGCAACGCCGCGGCTGCGCATCAACGATCTCTATGCCGGCATGGTCAAGCGCGCCGACAACAGCCGTGACAACACCTTCATGAAAGACAACCTGCAGGAAGCCAAGTGGTTCATGAAGAGCCTGCAGAGCCGCCACGAGACCCTGCTGAAGGTGGCAACGAAAATCGTCGAACATCAGCGCGGATTTCTGGACTACGGCCCGGAAGCGATGAAACCGCTGGTACTGCACGACATTGCCGATGCGGTGGAGATGCACGAATCAACGATCTCGCGGGTGACAAGCCGCAAGTACATGCATACGCCCCGGGGCATTTTCGAACTGAAGTATTTCTTTTCCAGCCACGTCGGAACGACCACTGGCGGCGAGGTATCAAGCACGGCCATCCGGGCATTGATCAAGAAGCTTACTGAAGAAGAAGATGCAAAGAAACCGTTGAGCGACAGCAAGCTAGCAGCAATACTGAAAGAGCAGAATATCAAGGTTGCACGACGCACGGTCGCGAAGTATCGGGAGTCCATGCACATCCCGCCATCGAACGAACGCAAGCGCCTGATCTAGCAATCGCCACACCGCTGCCGCGCTGCGCGCCGTCGAACAGGAGCGCCGCAAGCCAGCGCAAATGCTGGCAGCTCAGGCTGCCCGCCGCCAAGGAGACGCCGATGCAGCTCAGTATTTCCGGACACCACCTGGACGTCAGCGACGCCCTGAAAAGCTACGTCACCGGCAAGATGGACAAACTCGAGCGACACTTTGACCACATCACCAACGTGCATGTGGTCCTCAGTGTCGAAAAGCTGGAGCAGCGCGCAGAGGCCACCATGCACGTCAGCGGCGGAGAGCTGTTTGCCGATGCCAACTGCAACGACATGTATGCGGCAATCGACATGCTTTCCGACAAGCTCGACCGGCAAATCCTGAAGCACAAGGAAAAGCTGAAGGACAAGCGCAACCGCAAACCCCCAATGCCGCTCGACGAGCAGTAACCCGCCGCTGGACCGTCGCCTCTCATGGAAAATCTCGTCGATTCGCTGACCGTTGGCACAACCGTTTGCAAAGTGCCCGCCCAGAGCCGCAAGCGTGTCTTGCAGCTGCTCGCCGATCTGCTCGCCGCTCAGCATGACGACCTGCACGAGCGCACCATCTTCGAGGCGCTCATGGCGCGCGAGCGCCTGGGCAGCACCGGCATCGGCGAAGGCGTTGCGATCCCGCACTGCCGCTTTGACTGCGACCGGGTCTACTGCGCGTTCTTCCAGCTCGAAAACCCTGTGGACTTCGATGCGCCGGACGGCATTGGCGTCGATCTGGCATTTTTAATCGTCGCCCCTACCGGCGAGAAGGAGCAGCACCTGCGCCTGCTGGCGCAGCTCGCAGCAGTGCTCAAGGAGGCGGCCAATCGCAGCGCCCTGCGTGCCTGCGACAGCGATGAAGCCCTGCACCACCAGATCAGCACTCTGCTGCGGCAACAAGCCGCAGCCTGAGCAGGCACCAACCCATGAGACTCATCATTCTCAGCGGCCGTAGCGGCTCCGGCAAGAGCACCGCGCTGCACGCGCTGGAAGACGCCGGCTACAGCTGCATCGACAACTTCCCGATTGATCTGCTCCAGCCGCTCATGCAGAACGCGCTGGACCGCGACGACGGGGAGCAGCGCTACGCCGTTTGCGTCGATGCCCGGACCGCCGACCTCGACGGTTTTCCCACGACCCTCGTCGAGCTCGATCGCATGGGCATCGATTGCCAGGTGATTTACCTGGACGCGCTCTCGCCCACCCTGGTCAAGCGGTTCAGCGAGACCCGCCGCAAGCATCCACTGAGCAACGCCAGCACGGATCTCAAGGAGGCCATCGACTCGGAGCAGACGCTGCTCGAAGGCATTGCCGACCTCGCAGACCTCACCGTCGACACGACGCGATTGTCAGCGCAGGAACTGATCGAGCACATCCGCGACCGGGTCATCGACAACAGCAGCTCCAGCCTGTCGCTGACCTTTCGCTCCTTCGGCTTCAAATACGGCGTCCCGGTGGATGCAGATTTCGTGTTCGACGTGCGCTGCCTGCCAAACCCCCACTGGGTGCCAGAGCTGCGACCACAAACGGGCCTGGACCTGCCGGTGCGGGAGTACCTGGCCGCAGAGGAACTGGTCAACCGCATGTACGAGGACATTCGGCAGTTCGTCGAGCGCTGGCAAAGCAGCTTCGAAGACAACAACCGGACCTATCTCACCTTTGCCATTGGCTGCACGGGCGGCCAGCATCGGAGCGTCTATCTGGCCAGCCGCCTGGGCGAACATTTCCAGCGCGTCCGGGAGGACGGTATCGTGCTGGTTCGGCACCGCGAGTTGAATCGCCACTGATTCGCGCCTATTGTCCCTGCGCCGCGACCGGGAGATCCCGCAGTGCCCTGCGTCCAACTGAGAATCGTGAACACTCTGGGCCTGCACGCGCGGGCGGCCGCGAAGTTCGTGGGCTGCGCCAAGCGCTACAGCAGCGACGTCACCCTTGCCTTTCAGGACCAGAGCGTCGACGGCAAAAGCATCATGACCGTCATGCTGCTGGCTGCACCCCTGGGCAGTGACCTGCAGCTGACCGTTACCGGCGAGGACGAAACCGAGGCGATAGCCGCGCTGACCGATCTCGTCCAGCGCGGGTTCGATGAAGACGTGGTCCATGTCTGAACTCGGCCCCGAAGAGTTCCGGCGCCAGAAGGAGACGGTGCTCAGCGCCTACGACGCGGGTGCCCTGGGCGAGACGCGCCTGCTGCTGGAGGGCCTGCGGGAACCGGAAATCGCCCACCTGCTCGAGTCTACGCCGCCCAAAACGCGCAGCGTGCTGTGGAATCTGCTCGACGAAGAAACAGAAAACCTGGTGCTGCAGCACCTGAGCGAAGACGTTCGCGGCGAGTTTCTGGAAACCATGGACACCGCGCAGCTGATCAACGCTGCGGATGCGCTGGATACCGACGACTTCGCCGATATCCTGCATCAGCTCCCCAGCCAGATCACCGACCAGATTCTGGAATCCTTGAGCGCTACGGACCGGGCGCGGCTGGAAACCGTCCTCAGCTATGCCGACGAGAGCGCCGGCGGGCTGATGGACACGGAAACGGTCACGGTCCGCCCGCGCCACACGCTGGAAGTGGTGCTGCGCTACCTGCGCCTGCGCAAGGAGCTGCCCGCATCTACCGATGCGCTGATCGTCGTCAACAACTCCGACGAGTACGTCGGGCTGCTGGCGATTGGGCGCCTGCTCACCTCGGACCCGTCAGTGACCGTGCGCGAGCTGATGAACACCGACATCGAAGCGCTGCCCGCCACCTTGCCGGATACGGAAGTGGCGCGGATCTTTTCCGAGCAGGACCTGATCTCTGTAGCAGTGGTCGACGACAGCAACCGGGTGATCGGGCGCATCACCATCGACGACGTGGTGGACGTGATCATCGAAGACGCCAGCGAGGCGGTGATGGCCCAGGCCGGCTTCGAGCCCGACGAAGACACCTTCGCGCCGATCGCCAAGTCCTTTCGGCGCCGCGCCCTGTGGCTGACCATCAACCTCCTGACCGCTTTCGTCGCCTCCGCCGTGATCAATCTGTTCGAGGACACGATCGCCAAGGTGGTGGCCCTGGCGGTACTCATGCCCATCGTCGCCAGCATGGGGGGGATCGCCGGCACGCAAACGCTGACCCTCGTGGTGCGCGGCATGGCCCTCGGCCATATCGAGCGCTCGAACCTGATGTATCTGCTGAACCGGGAGGTCGTTGTGGCCCTGCTGAACGGCGCGCTACTGGCCGTCATCGTCGCCACGGCTGCGGCCGCCGTGTTCAGCGACCTGACCCTGGGCTACGTGATCGCCACCGCCATGGTCATCAACATTGTGGTCGCCGCTCTCGCCGGCAGCCTGCTGCCCAGCATCCTGAGCAAGCTCAAGATCGATCCTGCGATCGCCGGTGGCGTCGTGCTGACCACGATCACGGACGTCGTCGGTTTCTTCAGCTTTCTCGGGCTGGCGACCTGGGCCTACGGGTAAACTCGCGGGAACTGCAAGGAGCAACGCTCATGAGTACTCTCAGAGCCCCGCAGCCCGGCGACCTGGGCTGGATCACCCAGGTTCACGGGGAGTTTTACGCCCGGACCTTCGGCTGGGGCATGGCGTTCGAGGGGATCGTCGCCCAGATCGTGGCCGACTTCGCCCGGACCACGCAGTCACCGGAAGACCCAGCGCAGGCACAGCAGCGTTGCTGGATCGCAGAGCAGAACGGCGAGCGGGCCGGTTGCGTCATGCTCACCCGCGACGCTGACGGGGCCGCGCGGCTGCGACTGATGCTGGTGCTGGCCAGCGCCCAGGGCACCGGCCTGGGCAGGATCCTGGGGCAGGCTGTGATCGATCAGGCAAGGGCCTGGGACGAGCCGGCGCTGGTGCTCTGGACGACGAGCAAGCAGGTCGCAGCCCGCGGGCTGTACGAGTCCTTCGGCTTTACCCGGGTCGACGCTGTGCCCAACAGGACCTTCGCGCCCGACGCGATGGACGAAACCTGGCGGCTGGAACTCGGCTAGGGACGTCCGGCGGAGCGACCGCCGGATGCCAGGCCCCGATCGGGGGCGCAGAGCCTAGTAGAACAGGCGGAACACCAAACCGACGGTGCGTGGCTGGTTCGTGCGGAAGCCAAGGCGGGCTCGGCCGCCCCGCTCCCGGTCGAAGGACAGGTC
>CAZXIJ010000002.1:0-125168 GCA_964640725.1 uncultured Pseudomonadales bacterium
TCATCGTCGAGCATGAAGATCGATGCCTGCGATGGCGTGCACTGCAGGTGGGTCACCTGCTGTTGCTCGAAAATCTCGGCGAGGGTCTTTTCCCGGGGCGTATTGGCTGCTTGGCGCAGCTGGTTCAGGTGCGACAGGCCGTCCAGCACCAGAGCGTCCTCGATGCCGAAGTCGATCAGAGCGGCGATTTCGTCCACCCCGGCTTCCTTCAGGCGGTCGACCATGCCGATGCAGTCTTCCACAGACCCAAACAGCCCGCTGTCGTGAAAGTAGCGCTGGAACGCGAATTCCATCAGGTCGTCGCGTTCTTCGTCAGACATGTTCTCGAAGAAGCGTTCCATATCCGCTTTCTCTTCGGAGCCCATCTTCTTGAAGGTCGGGAAGTCCCAGGCGGCATCTTTGATCAGCGATAAAGACGTATCCAGGTAGCGTTTCATGGGGTCGCGCACGACCTTCATGGCTTCGCTTTTGCTGTCGCACAGATAGGTGTGCAGCATCAGGGTGATCTGGCCGCTTCCCGGATGGCCGGCATCGCGCCAGGCATCGCGGTACAGCTTGATCTTGCCGGTGAGCTCTCGTATGTCCTGTCCCAGCAGGTGGGTCAGCAGATTGTGGCCCTGCCGTCCCGCAGCCTCAAAGGTCTCCGGGCTCTTGGCTGCGGTGACCCAGACGGGCAGCCGGTTCTGTACTGGCTTTGGCAGGCTGCCGACGCTGACGGGCTGATCGTTGGGGCCGCTAAAGGTCAGCTTTTCGCCCTGCCAGAGTCGCTGAACCTGTTCGATCGTTTCGAAGGTGACGGCTTTGGCGTTCGCAAAATTTTCCGGTTTCAGCACAAAGTCGGTGGGCATCCAGCCAGAGGCGAAGGACACGCCAACCCGGCCGTCGGAGAGGTTGTCTACGACGGCCCATTCCTCGGCGATTCGCAGCGGGTGATGCAAGGGCGCGACGACGCTCCCGGCTCGCAGGTGTACGCGCATGGTTTGCGACGCAATAGAAGCTGCAAGTACCGACGGATTTGGAAAGTAGCCGCCAAAGCTGCCGAAATGGCGCTCCGGGAGCCAGACCGCTTCGAAGCGATGCTCGTCCGCGAAACGGGCGCCTTCGTGCAGCAAGGAGTAGGCGGCTGATCCCTGAGGACGCTCTTCGTTGGTGTTCCAGTAGTAGAGGCTGAAGCCCATGGACTGGTCAGGCAGGCGCGTGCTGCTGTGCGCGCTGCCAGAGAAGGCGTCCTCGTAGATCACGACCCGCAGGCCGTTCGCGAGGCTCCACCAGATTTCGAGGACCGAGATATCGAAGGACAGGCTGGTGACCGACAGCATCGTGCCGGACTTCTTCTCAATCACCTGGTCCATGCCGAGCAGGAAATTTGCCAGGTTGCCGTGCGTGACCCGAACGCCTTTGGGCTTGCCGGTGGAGCCGGAGGTGTAAATCACATAGGCGATTTGGGACGGTTCCAGAGTGACAGCGGGTGCCGTGCCCTCCCCTCGTGCCAGCACCTCGGCCTCGACGGCCGGCGGTTTGAAACCTGCGCTGCGGGCCGCAGCGGGATCGCCGACGATCAGCTGGACCCCGGAATCCTCGACGATGAAGCGCAGGCGCTCTTTGGGGTATGCCGGATCCAGCGGCAGGTAGGCTGCACCGGTACGGAGGATGCCAAGCAGCGCGGCGATTGCTATGGGAGATTTCGCCAGGTATAGGCCGACGATGTCGCCCGCGCCGATGCCCCGCTCGTGGAGCGATCCCGCGATCGCGTTCGCGGTGCGGTTCAGCGTGGCATAGGTCCAGCTTTCTTCGTTGCAGATCAGCGCCGTTGCGGCGTCGTTGCCCATCTCGGTCAGCCGTTCCAGCAACAGATTTACCGGCAGGCACGGCGTGCCCGTATCGTTCATGCGCTGCTGGAGCTGCTCGTCAGCGGGCGAGAAGAGCTCAAACTCCGCCAGCGGCGCACCGGGGTCATCGAGCCAGACCGCAGCCAGTCCAAGGAAAGCCCCGTAGGCTGGGACGGAGCCAGGCTCAATCTGCCCGTGCAGCACCGCCGCGCCGCTGTCGCCGTCTATGGCCAGCACCAACCGGCCGTCCTTTTCGAGTTCCGCCGGAAGCGTCTCGGGATGCGTTGCGAGATAGAGCACCAGCGGCGCCCGGGTGATCTCAAGGAGCGCTGCCTTTTGCTCTGGGTAGCGGTACGGCAGGTCGCCGAGCCGGGGCAGTGCCCTGTGACAGGCCTGCCATTGCGCGTCGCAGTCCGCAAGCAACGTCTGCGCGGAGCCGTCTACGGTGACCGTAAGCGGTACCGCGGCGTCAAAGCGCGACGAGATGGCTGCCTGGGCAACGGTCCGCTCGTCAGCGACCAGCAGGCTCGCTGCGCTTTGATTGTTCAGCCGCGCGAGCATCAAAGCGACGCTTGCGATCGCGCGGGCGGGTGTCGCCGACGCCAGCGCAGGGCGGGTACCGGGCAACTCGACGCGGTCCTGACGCAGCTCAGCGCCGCCGTGCAACGGGAACATCGGGCTTGGCTGAAAACTCCGTGCGGTGTCGACCCAGCGATTTTCTCGCAGCTGCGGCAAATGATCGTGTTCGGGCAAGGCCAGCGCTTCGAGTTGCGGGACCCCTGGCAGGCACTGGCCCTTCGCGGCTTCGCTGTCGGTCAGAGAGGCCGTTGTGCCCTGCAGGGTTTTGAAGGCCGACAGCCGCAGCTGTCCGTCCCGACATTGCACAGTGATCGTGTCCGTTTCGCGCTCCAGCACTGTGCCAGGCGCGCTGTCCGCTACGGGGGCGCCGGTCATGGCCTCCATCGCGCCGACGACAAGGCAGCGATCGCCGAGTTCCAGGACCGGGGCGGGCAATGCGCTGCGGTAGCCCGCGGCGCCCAAGGCCCGAAACAGCTGGTGCTGCGAGCTGGCTGAATCCTGCCAGTCAATGAACCCGAGCGTTGCCGGTGCCTGACGGCGGCGGTAGGTGCGCTGCGGCTCGGCACCGGGGCGCAAGGGCCCGGCATCGCTGCGCAATCGCTCGATCAAAGCGGCAAAGCTGGCAATGCCCTGCTCGAAGCACAGCGAATTCAGCTCCAGCAGGTCGCAGCCTTCCGGAATCTCGAACCTGGATTCTGCCCAGACGGCACCGGCATCGACGGCGGCAGTCATTTCGTGCCAGCTCACCCCGTAGCTCTTCTCGCCATTCAGAAGTGCCCAGGACGGCGTGTTGAGACCACCGTACTCAGGCAGCGGGGCATCGTGAAAATTCCAGGCACCGACCCTGGGCCATGCCAGCAACTCGGTATCCAGCAGCCGGAAATTGGCAATGCTGAACAGATAGTCCGGCGCGCTGTCGAGCCGCTGCGTCAGCGTGCTCAGATCATCGAGCCGCCGCACCTTGCTGTCGTCTGCCCAGCGTGCGACCGCGGTGGCCTGACTGACCACCGCGGTGATTTGCCAGCCCAGCTCCAGAAGATGGTTGCCACACAGCGTGAGAATGCTTTCGTCGCCGATCAGAACCGCGGTTGGAGTTGTTGATGTCATTGCCATTGCCGTTTCTACATCCGTATAGGGCCGATCACCTCAGCTTGCGTTGGCGAGGGAGCTCGGAGCGTTGTCCGCAACTGGTGCTGTGGCGGGCGATGTGGTCTCGAGTTGGCCGGAATCTGCCAGCCATTGCTTGATGCTATCGGTCAGATGCACCTGATGATCGAGGGCCGTGATCAGGTGCGTGGAGTCCTGTGCCCATTCCACGTGTACCCGATTGCCGAAGTCGACGCCCGGAAAGGCATCCTGAAACTGGCCTTCGTAGTTGTAGGTGCCGTAATAGTCGCAGCCCG
Source organism: uncultured Pseudomonadales bacterium (assembly GCA_964640725.1). GTDB lineage: Bacteria > Pseudomonadota > Gammaproteobacteria > Pseudomonadales > Azotimanducaceae > CALHVX01. The sequence continues at coordinate 3,812 of CAZXIJ010000002.1, forward strand.
AGTAGCACAGGTAGATGCATACCCCGCGGTTCATCATAGCTGACAGCTCGCCGGCGATCTGGCTCTTGGGCGGGGTGCGGCGCACGTACTCCGGATCGGCGTACCACTCATCGCGCGCTTCGGTCTCGGCGCTGTGGTTGCCAAAACGATTGAGCTGCCGCTTGAAGAATGCCAGCCACTTTGCTGGCTTCAGAATGCGCGGCCCGAAGTGCCGGGCCAGCATTCGAATCTGCGACTTGACGGTTGTGAAGGTCCAGGGGTCAATCTCGATCAGGGAGACGATTCGATGGTCCTCGACAGCAACCTGGTGACCGATGTCTGCGCCCGAGCACAGGCCAAACAGCATGAACGAGTGCGCACCGTGATGCTTCTGGGCGTAGTCCATGATCTCGGTCACTTCTGCCCGGGCCGTTTCCTCAAAGGTCTGCGTACCGCGTCGGGCGCCGCTGTCTCCGAGGCTGGAGTGGTCGAAGCGAATGCTGCTGTAGCCCAGCTCGGCGAAGATGCGCGAAAACTTGACGTGCAGCCGGCTGGCGCCAATGCGGTGCAGGATGCCAGAGTTCAGGAACACCACCATCGGCAGCGCCGGGTTGCGCCGGGCTTTTTCGGGCATGCTGATGATACCCGCAAGGGTTGCCCTGCCGTTCAGCGTGAATGTTTTGTCTGTGGTGACACTCAAGTGCGCAATCCTCTCACGTCATTGTGTTCGGTAGCTGGCAGTGATCGCCTGGATGATCTGGTGCGGCAGGATCAGCGAGCCGATCGCATCGAGCTCGCCCCACTCACCCGGTCCTGGAATGCATTCGTAGCCAAACTTGCTACGATGCCGAAGCTGCTCTTTGAGCTCGGGAATCTGCGCGTATTCGCTGGAGACGATCAGGTCCAGGGAGTCAGCGCGTGCGGGGGCGTAAGACGCCAGGGACAGGCCCTTGAGGTCGTTCCGCAGGCCGACGGACATGGCAATCCCCAGAATGCCGATAGGCTCATCGTTCGCGAGTCGCTGTGCCCTACGGGCCTGGTGATTGTCGGCAGCCTCGTAGACATCGTCTACCTGAATGCGGTCTTCAAGGTATGCGGGGCCATCGGTGATGGGGTCCCAAAGCGTGAGCCGCGTGATGCCATCGATCTCGGCGCTGGCCTGGGCGGCAAGAACAGCCCCGATGCGCAAGCCGATCAGGGAGACTTGCTCCAGTTCCGCCCGGTCCCTGAGCTCTTCGACAGCTGTGGCGATGTTGTCCTGCCAGGTCGCAAATCGCCCTTCCTCGCAGTCTCCGGAAGAATCGCCGGTGCCGAAGTAGTCAAAGCGCATAACGTGGTGGCCTTCCTTTGCGAGGCTGGTCGCCAGTTGCCGCAGGGCGCGATGGCTGCGCATCAACTCAGTGCCCGTGGGCGGGCAGATCACAATGCCGGAACGTTGGGGCCGTCGTTGCGCCGGGGGGTGTTCGACGCCGAACAGCGGCGCGCTGCGGGGGCCAAAATAGAACAGGTTCATCCGCGCCGGCCCCGCAATCCCAGACGGTCCAGGAGGCCACCGGACTTTTTGCCATCGTCGTCGTTAGCCGCGGTGGCTTCCGGCGTCAGGCGCCGGTCGAGCTCCGCGGCAATCTGTTCCAGCGTTGAGGTAACGATCAGCACGTCTTCCAGGCGCACGCCGGATTGCTTGTTGATGTCTGACAGGACACGCACCGCCAGGAGGGAGTGGCCGCCAAGATCGAAAAAGTTGTCGGTGATGCTCACATGGTCGATACCCAGAACGTCTTTCCAGACCTCTGCGAGCATGCGTTCGCTGGAGGAGTTGGCCTCGACATAGGCCTCATCCGCTTCAAAGGGGTCTGGCAATTCCGCCTTGAGGACATTGCCCTGTTCGTCCACCGGGAACTCCGTCACTTCGATAATCGTCGAAGGTACCAGTTCGCCGGGCAGGTGTTTGCGGGCAAAGCGCCGGATCTCGCTCACGGTTGTTGCCAGGTCGTCGTCCTGTTCCACAAAGGCGGCGACCCGAAGGTCCCCGAAGCGATCGACCTTGGTCACCAGGGCGCAACGTACGATCGCCTCGTGGCCGCGCAACGCAAGCTCTGCAGGCACGACGTCAATCTGGGGCTCAGGCGCTCGCCGGCCTGTATGGGCCCGGCCGTCCGGTCCTTGCAGCGACGCCAGGGTTGTTTCTATGTCTGCACCGCTAACGATCACTGCAGACGGCTCGGCCTGCTGCTGCAGCTGGAACAGCGCCTCCAGCCCGTCTGAGGGGGAGATGCCCGTCGCGGCAAGACGCTCCTGCATGAGGGCGTTCCCGCCAGCGGTTGCGGGCTCCCTGCCGAGCGCGCGAGCTTTGGTTGAAAGCTGTGGCGTTGCGTCAGCAATAACCTTGTTCGAAGGCAGGCGTTTCAGCATGTACTCGGAGAAGGTGGCGAGCACGCGTCCATCTTCGGCCATGATCGTGATATCGAATACCGCCAGATCACCGGCCACGGAGTCTTCCGCTCGAAAGCGCAGGTGGCTGATGCACCGTGCCGGCAACCCCTCGTACAAGGTCAGTGCGCGACAGGAGACGGGCACGTAAAATCCGTCTCCGCTGTTGTAGCCGGGGATCAGCCGCAGGTATCCGGCCGTTGCCATGTCAAGCAGGCCAGGATGGGTGTTCCAGCTGTTGACGTCGTCGGCCAGGTTATCCGGCAGCGCCAGGGACAGCAGTGCTTCCTGCTCGCCTGCACGAATGTCCTGAATGACCGTCCAGCGGTCTCCAAAGCGCAGATGCTCAGCCTGCTCGTCTTCGAACGGCACTGGGGTGGCGCAGCGTTCGCGCAGTGCGGGCAGCGCTGGCGACACCTCGCTCATTTCGGGAGCAGCGTCGAGGCGGCCCTGGAACAGCGCAAACCAGTCGCCATCGTCGCCGTCTCGGCTGATCACGGAGAACCGGGTGGCGTTGCCCGCTGGCTCAAACTGAACGTTCAGGGTCCTGGGGGCGCTGTCTCGAAACACGAGCGGCGCGAGGAACAAGGCGTTACTGATGCGTAGCGCCTGGGGACCCGGCAGGCCTTTCCAGGCAGCTCGGGTCAGTTCCAGAAACCCGGTGCCGGGCAGCACCGCTTCGCCGCTGCTGAGCCGATGGTCATTCACCACCCAGTGTTGCGCAGGATCGATCACTGCCTCGAAAACGAGGTTGCCTGGATCTGCCTCAAGCTGTCGGGCGATCAACGGGTGGTGCAGCTGCGCGGGGCTTGCGCGATTGCCGTTGGCAAGGCGCGCAGCGATCCCGATATCTGACCAGGCCGACCAGGCAATGGCGAGCGTCCGGATACCTGTACGTCGCTGGAACGCTTGCGCGTAGTGATCCTGGAAAGCGTTGGCAGCGACGTAGTCGACCTGTCCCGGAACGCCCGCAGCGGCGCTGACGGAGGAGAACAGCACGAGAAACTCAAGATTCGGGGCGTACTGCTCCAGCGCCTGGGCCAGGTTCCGGGTGCCAGCGACCTTGGGGGCCAGCACGCGGGCGACGGCGGATGCCGTCTTGCCCGGCAGCAGTCCGTCATCGACGATTCCGGCCAAATGGTACGCGCCGTGGATGGGGCCGAGTGCCTCAGTCACGCTGCCTATCGCCTGCGCGGTGGCCTGGGCATCACTGATGTCTGCGGCTCGGTACTCGACCTCAACGCCCTGCCCGCGCAGCTTACTGATCAGTGTGAGGCGGCGGCTGACGCCATCGTCAATGTTGGCGTCTTGCCAGTCTGCCCACTGCGCTCGGGGCGGCAACGGCGTTCGGCCAAGGAAAGCGATTCTGCGCGCACCTCGATCGGCGAGGGCCTGCGCGAGCCTGCTGCCAATCCCCTCGGCGCCCCCCACCAGCAGGTAAGTCTTCTTTGCGCTGAGGGCCAGATCCGGGGCGTCGCCGGGGATGGGCAACGGCTCGTAACCGGCTTCAAGGAGTTGACCGGCGCGGCAGGCCAGCAGCCGCGCGCTCCGAATTGGGTCAGCATGAGCGGCAAGGCTACCGATGAGCGGAATCGCCAGAGCCATGTCATCGGGCGAGCCGACATCGACGACCTGCGTTTGCAGGCCGGGAACTTCCAGGGGCGCGATCAGCGCCGGTCCGAGCAGCAGAGCCCGCTCTGGCTCGATGCGGTCATCTCCGACTGCTGGCCAAAGCGCGTGCGAGACCACCGTCAGTTCCGTGGCTTCCTGGCCGCTCGCCGCAAGGGCCGCGAGCATGGTGACCGCGTGCCAGAACGCGGTTCCGGGAACCTCTGAGCTCGAGCTCTGAACTGCTGACTGATCGAGGAACACGATGCGTAGGGCTTGATCGCCTTGGGCGGCGATGTCGGCGAACAGTTGCTCGTGCTGTTCCCGGGAGTCAGGGTCGAGCAGATAAAGGTGCTGGGAGCGCTGCTCGTAGGTCGTTCCCGGCTGCGTGACGACGACCTGATGGCCGAGCACGCGCAGATCGTCCGCAAAGCTGTCTTCGGGCCTGGCGCCAAACAGCACGACGGTGCCGGCGCTGCCAGCCTGCTCCGGCGCGTTTGCCGGTTGCCAGCTGCGTATTGTCTGGTGGAGCGCGGCAGTGCTGGCAGGCGCGCTCGCGAGCGCTTCCGGGACCGCCTCGCCCAGCCGGAAGCCAGGTTCGATCCAGTGACGCTGTCGCGTAAAGCTGTAACCGGGCAGCGACAGGCGGCGTGGCTGCTCGGCGTACAGTTTTTCCCAGGACAGGCCAATGCCGCCCAGCCACAGAGCCGCGTGAGCCCGGGCGAAGCAGTCTTCGTCCGCCAGATCGCACTGGTGCCCGCCCAGGGAATGGGTTACCAGAGAGCTGGAATCGCTGGCCAGGCACAGATTGGCAAGCTGCGTGAGCGTGGTTCCGGGGCCGATCTCCAGGAGCACGCTGGGCTGCTCTCGGATCAGGGTCTCGATGCCGGTCGCGAACTGCACCGGCCGGCGCAGATGCGAAGCCCAGTAGTCCGGGTCCTGACATTGCTCCGGTGTGATCCAGGTGCCCGTTACGTTCGAGATGAACGGGCGTGTCGGTGCCTGTGGCTTGGCGCGGGCAACGATGGTTCGGAACTCATCGAGAATGCTGTCCATCGCCTTGCTGTGTCCCGCGAGGGAAATTTTGAGTCGGGTGAAGCCGATCTCGTCCCGAGTCAGACGATCCTGAAATTCGTCGATCAAAAGCTCGGTGCCGGAAACTACACAGACGTTGGGGCCGTTGTACGCGGCCACTTCGACGTCATCGCTGACGTAGCGCGAGACTTCCTTGGCAGACAGCATGACCGAAAGCATGGCGCCCGCTGGTGCCTGCTGCATCAGCCGACCTCGTTCTTTCACAAGCGCGAGGGCGTCCTCCAGGTTGAACACGCCGGCAAGCGCTGCCGCAACGTACTCGCCAAAGCTGTGGCCGATCATGGCCGTCGGGACGACACCGCGGCTCATCCATAGCTGGGCCAGGCTGTACTCCAGGCAGAACAGGGTCGGCTGGGTCAGCGAGGTCGCGTTGATGTCTGTCGTGCCACTGCCGCCGTCCCGGTAGCCAATGCTATCGCGGATGTCTTCGCCGCTGATCCGCTGCAGGGCATCGGCGCACTCGTCAAAGACTTGCCGGTACCTGGGCTCGGTGCAGTACAAACCTTTGCCCATGTCCTGATACTGAGAGCCCTGACCGGTAAACATGAAGGCGACAGAGCGCTGCACATCGTCCGTCACGGCTTGCAGTTTGTAACTGTCGGGCTCGCCGTCGAGGCGTTCGATGGCTTCTGCCGCCGTGCGCACCAACAGGGCCTGACGATGGCTGAAAGCGTGGCGCCCCTGCTGGAGCGTAAAGGCGACCTCCTGCAGGTTCGCGTCCGGGTGGCTTTGCAGATAGGTCACCAGATTGTCAGAGGCGGCCTGCAGGGCGGTCTCGTTTCTGGCAGACAGGAGCAGCAGGCTCGGCGTGGCCAGCGCCAATGGTGCCTGCGCGCGGCGCCGGGGCGCTTCCTCCAGCACAATGTGCGCGTTTGTGCCGCCGACCCCGAGGGAACTGACGGCACTGCGCCTGGGCCAGCGATCGCTGACGGGCCAGGGCCGCAGGGCATCGTTGACGTAGAAAGCGCTGTTGGCAAAGTCGATCTGACGGTTCGGCCGCGTGTAGTTGATCGTTGGGGGCAGCTCTTCTGCCTCCATGGCCAGGATGCACTTGATCAGCCCGGCAACGCCCGCCGCGGTGTCCGTGTGGCCAATGTTGCCTTTGACGGAGCCAATCCCGCAGAACTGCAGGTCCTGGGTCTGCGCCTGGTAGACCTGGTTCAGCGCGGCAAACTCAATGGGGTCGCCGACCCGGGTGCCGGTACCGTGTGCTTCGACGTAGCCGATGCTGCGCGCGTCGATCTCTGCCAGCTTGAGCGCCTCGCTGACAACCTTGGCCTGACCCTCGACGCCGGGTGCCAGGTAGCCGGCCTTGGCGGCGCCGTCGTTGTTGATGGCCGTCGCGCGAATGATCGCGCGGATCGGGTCGCCGTCTTCCAGCGCAGCGCTTGCGGGCTTGAGCAGCACCATACCGCAGCCGCTGCCGAACAGCGTGCCGTCGCCGGTATCGTCGAACGGACGACAGTGGCCGTCGGCGGCGTAAATTTCGTCGGGCTTGTACAGGTAACCGTGATTGAGCGGTAACTCGATTGTTGAGCCGCCGGCGAGCGCCATGTCGCACTCACCGGACAGCAGGCTTTGGCAGGCCATATGGATGGCGACGAGCGACGTGGAACAGGCGGTTTGCACGTTAACACTCGGTCCTGTCAGGCCAAACTGGTAAGACAGGCGGGTTGTCAGGAAGTCCTTGTCGTTGCCGGTATGGCGCAGCAGGAAAAAGCCCATGGATGCAACCAGCTCCGGATTGGTCAGCAGGTTGTGGGCAAGGTAGGCGTTGTAGCCGGATCCGCCGAACACGCCAATGGAGCCGCTGTAGCGAGACGGGTCGTATCCGCCATCTTCCAGTGCGTGCCAGCCGCACTCGAGGAACAGGCGGTGCTGCGGATCCATCACGTCCGCTTCCTTCGGGTTCAGGCCAAAGAAGCCGGCGTCAAACCACTGGGCACCCTCAAAGTCAGGGGCGCGGCGGATGTAGTGCGGGTCGTCGAGCAGTGCCTGAGGGACACCGGCGTCCAGCAGCTCGGCTTCGCTCAGGTCGCGTACGGACTCGACGCCGGATCGAATGTTGTCCCAGTACTCCGAAGCCGAGGCGGCGCCGGGCAGCCGGCATGAGAGGCCGACCACTGCTATATCGAGATCGCTGTATTCTGCTTGGTGATCCATGACCAGATCTGTACTTCCCGTTCGCCTGTGGTGCGGCGGCGCATCCTAGCGTGAGACGTCTCACTCGCACCGGTTACAGGGTGGCAGATTACCCTACATCCCCCGGCGCAGCCGTGAGTTGCGCGGCATTCTGGGAACGAGTCGTGGCTGTTGCACAGAACGCAGTCCTGGCCCTGAGCTTCCGTTATGGTGCGCTCTGAACGGGCCCCGTATCTGGCTCGCTGCCCGCAAAAATGAGCCAAATAATTGCGCATATGGAGTCTCGCATGACGCAGACCAAGCTGGCCGCGTCCCCTGGCGCTTCCCTACCGCCTGCTCAAAGGCTGGACTATCTGGATGCCGTGCGCGCCTTCGCGATTCTGTGCGTGGTAGCCATTCATGCCAAAGGCTACGCCTTGCCCATGGATCCGGCCACGGCGTCGATTGTTGACCTGATCGTGCACCAGGCCGCCGTGCCGCTGTTCTTTCTGGTCGATGGCTGGCTCATGGCTCACAGCGCGCTTGCGGGCAAGCAAACCAGCTACCCGGAGATGCTGCGCAGCAGTGCCCGACGCTTGCTGCTGCCCTGGTTGCTGTTCACTGTAGCCTATGGTCTTGCACGCTATCTGTTCGAGCGTTTTGGCGTGCTCGACTCCAACATCATCTTCGGCGCTACAGCGCCGGACGTAGTGATCGCGGCCTGGGGCTCGGTCTACAGCCCGCAGCTGTATTTTCTGGTGTCCCTGTTTCTGATCCGCCTGCTGACGCCCCTGCACCGAACCCTCACGCTCCGCTGCGGTTTTCTGGCTCTGCTGGGCATCGCCGCCGGTTATGCCCTCTTTTACCGGGCAATCAGTCCCTGGACGCTGGCTCTGCTGGATATGGAGAACGGGCAGGAGCCGCTCTTGCACGCCCTGTACAACTACCAGTACTACTTGCTGGGTATGGCGCTGCGGAAGCTGCCGGAATCGGTTTCTCCCTGGCCCTGGGCCCTGGGCCTGCTGGCGCTCTACGGGGGGGCCTGCGTGTTCTTCTGGACTGGCGGTGCCGAACCCTACCCGAACTACATCAAGTTTCCGTACCTGGTGGGGTCGCTGCTGCTGGCCAGCACCGGCATTCTGAACAGCGCGCCGGTGTTGTGGCTCGGCAGGAACACCATGCCCCTGTTCCTGCTACACCTGCCCATCCTCCTGAAAGTCTCTGAGCTTGCGGCCGCGCCGCTCACGGACACGCCGTTCGTTTCCTTCCTGTTGGCCTGGCTCTTTTCGATCGCCTTGTCGTTACTGGTCCTTTGGATCCTGCGCAAGCTTCCGTATCACGAGCTGCTCTTTGGCGAAACGCGGCGAACCGCCCGCTCGCCCGCGCAGGATGCTGCATCGGCCGCACGCGCCGGATGATCCGTGGGGGCGCGATGACCGGGACACTGGGCGGCGGCGCAGCGGCGCGGCTGAATTTTCTCGATGCGGTGCGCGGCGTTGCGATTCTGCTGGTGGTTGGCGTGCACGCGCAGGGCTACGCCCTGCCCCTGGACCCGGGCACTCGTTCGGTGGTTAGCGCGCTCGTCAACCAGATCTGCGTGCCGCTGTTCTTTCTTGTAGACGGCTGGATTCAGGCCCACCGGGCGTTGGCGAACCGCTCCCCCGGCTACGGCGATCAAGTGCGCAGCAGCGCCTGGCGCCTGTTGCTGCCCTGGCTCATCTTCACCATTGCCTACGGCGCTGCCAGATATCTGTTTGAGCGCGTTGGAGTGCTGGACAGTCAGATCGTTTACGGGGCGGGCGCAGCAGACGTGCTGCTGGCGGCCTGGGGCTCCGTTTACACGCCGCAGCTGTACTTTCTTGTATCGCTGTTTCTGATCCGCTTGCTCAACCCGCTGCACGACTGGCTCGCTGTCCGCTTCGGCTTCAGCGCTTTGCTGGCGATCGCTCTTGGAATCTCGGTCGGCTATCGGCTCGTCAGTCCCTGGACCCTCGCCTGGCTGGATATCGAGGGCGGTCAGGAGCCGCTCCTGCACGCGCTCTACAACTACCAGTTCTACCTGTTGGGCCTGGCGCTGCGGCGGCTGCCCGAGGGATTTGCGCCCTGGCCCTGGATCGTGGGGTTGCTCGGAACCTACGCCCTTGCCGCGACAGCGTTTTATGCCCTGGATGTCGACAGCATCGGCTACTACATCAAGTATCCGTTCCTGGTCGCGACCTTCCTGCTGGCAATGACCGGCGCCTTCGACCAGCGCTGGCTGCTGCGTCTCGGCCGGGACACGATGCCGATCTTCCTGCTGCATGTTCCGATCGTCATGAAGATTGCTGCGCTGATCTGCGCGCCGTTGACCACGGTACCTGTGGTTTCCCTGATCCTGGTCTGGGGCAGCACGATGGCGCTGACCCTGGCGCTGCTCTGGGTCATACGGAAGGTGCCCGGTCACGGGTGGCTGTTTGGCGAGAGCCAGCCCCGGCGGGGTTGACCGCGTCCGGGCAAAGGCCGGCGGGGGCTTACAGGCTAGAACTGGAAGTAGATAAAGACCTGCTTTTCCTGGGGCACCCACAGCAGCAAGCTGACCAGCACGTACCCGTAGAATGCGGCAAGCCAGGGCGCGCTAGCCTGCAGCAGCGCCAGGCGGTCCTGCTTGCGCTCGACCCAGGCTTCGAACAGCAACAGCGGCGCTGTCAGCAGCAGGATCTGCTGCAGGCCAAACACGGCCAGGTCCGTGACCTGGTAGTTGCTTGAGAACAGCAGCGCTGTCATTTCCTGAATCTGCGTGAAGGACTCCGCTCGGAACAGCATCCAGCCGTAGCACACGAACTGAAAGAACAGGAAGATCGCCAGCCAGCGAAACGCCGGGTGCGCATCGATCAGGCGGGTGCAGGTGGTCCGGATGGCGGAAACGCCCTCCCCGACCCGGAAGACAACGAGCAGCAGGCCCTGGTAGAACCCCCAGAGCACGAACGGCCACCCTGCCCCATGCCACAGGCCGCCGATCACCATTGTTGCCATTAGATTGCGATAGGTGAAAAACGTGCCGCCGCGATTGCCGCCCAGGGGGATGTACAGGTAGTCGCGCAGCCAGGATGACAGGCTGATGTGCCAGCGATTCCAGAACTCGCTGGGGGTGAGCGAGAAGTACGGGTGATTGAAGTTCCACATCAGCTCGAAGCCGAGCCAGCGGGCAACGCCTTTGGCGATCAGCGAATAGCCGGAAAAATCGCCGTAGATCTGGAAGGCAAAGGCGTAGACACCGATGATGACCTCGACCGCGGTCAGCTCGGAGACCGGTTGGGAGAACACGTGATCGACCAGCACGGCCATGTTGTCGGCAATCACGACCTTCTTGAACAGGCCGCAGGCAATGTAGTAAAGCCCCTCGCTGAAGTCCCCTTTGCCGCTGGTGCGCTTGCCGACGATCTGCGGCAACAGATTGGTCGAGCGCTCGATCGGGCCTGCGACCAGCTGCGGAAAGAAGGAAACGTACAGCGCGAAGTCGAAGAAGTTATCGCAGGGGTGGTTTTGCCGGCGATAGATGTCGATGGTGTAGGACAGCGTCTGAAAGGTGTAGAACGAGATGCCCACCGGCAGCACGATGTTCAGGATGGGGACACTCGGTGCAAGCCCGATGAGCTGCAGCAGGTCGTTGAGTTCTGTCGCGAAGAACCCGTAGTACTTGAAGACCCCCAGCAACGACAGGTTGGTAATGACCGACAGCGTGACCAGGCGCTTGCGGGCTTCCGGAGCTTCCGCTTTATGGATGCCGTGGCTCACGAAGTAGTCGATGATCGTCGACAGCAGAATCAGCCCCAGGAAGCGCCAGTCCCAGAACCCGTAAAAAACGTAGCTGCACAGCAGGAGCCAACTGTTTTGGGCGCGCACGGACTTCAGAAAGTGGTACACCGAGACAACGGCTGCGAGAAAGACAAAGAAGATGAAGGTGTTGAACAGCATCTTTAGCGGCCCTTCACCTGGGCCAGAATCTCGTCGCTCAGAAGGTCCGCGCCCGCCTGGTTGACATGAATATGGTCCACGTAAAAATCGTCGACGCTCAGGTTGCGGTCTCTGAAGAAGTTGCGCAGATCCAGAAAGTTCACGTTGTCGAGGGTGTCGATACGCTCGACCAGGTCTGCATCAATCGGGTAGTCAGCCTTCAGCGGCATCGCGACGACCGTGATCTGCGCGTGCGCGAGGCGTTCCAGGATGTCTGCCATAGTGGTGTAGGACCGTTTTCGGGCAGCCTGGTAGCCCTCGTTCTGGGCGTTTGCAGCGGCGTTGAGGGTTTGCGTGACCTGCTCGTAGTCGTGGAGCAGGAGCGTTTCGATCTTGCGCCGTATGCGGGTCTTGTAGAGCCACAGCTTGCTGAAGTTCGACAGCAGGTAGTCCACGCGCGCATCGAAGCTGAGGTGCTTGCGGCGTCCGATATCGCTGACGTCGCGAGCGGTGCCGAGGTGGCCGCCAATGGTGTCGAGCAATACCGTGTGCTGGTCGCTCAGCTGGTTCCAGGCGTACGCGATAATGACCCTGTCGAATTGGCGGAAGGCAGCCTCGTGGTGTTTGGTAATGAAGTACCACTCGTATAGCCCTGATGAGTCAGGCGTGACGAGCTGCAGATCGGTGCGCCCTTCGAAGGCATGCTTGCTGAGGGAGTTGCCGATGACAACGGTATCCAGCGTCGAGGCATCCAGTTCCTGCAGCTGGCTGGAAATCTGCGCGGCATTGGCAGATACGCTGTTTTCCAGCACCCGGAGGCTGATTTCGCCGGCGATGAGCAGAAGCAGGCAGAACCCTGCAGCAAGTTTCATAGCGCGGACCTAGACGGCCTTGCGGACTTCTGAAGGGGGGCTGGCCCAAGCGTCGGACACCTCGCGGCGCAGCCATTGCGCAAACACCAGCAGCCCCCAGATGAGCTGGGAATGGTCTGCGGCGCCGTTGTGCGTTTCGTCCACGACCGTTCTGAGGGCGGCGGGCGAGAGATACTCGTGCAGCACATCATCGCCAAACAGCATGTCCTCGACATAGTCCCGGAGACTGCTTTGGAACCAGGTCTGCATCGGCACTGTAAAGCCGCGCTTGCTCTGGTACAGCAGCGCGTCGGGCAGATAAGGCGCCATGGCACGTTTGAGGAGCAGTTTGCCGCCCTTTCGAGAAGACAGCTTGAGCCCGTGCGGTACGCGCAGCGAGAACTCGACCAGACGGTAGTCAAGGAACGGCGAGCGTACTTCCAGGGACGTTGCCATGCTGGCGCGGTCGACTTTGACCAGCAGGTCATCGATCAGATAGCTCTGCGCGTCAACGCGCATGGCCTGGTCCGGGCAGCTCAGGTGTTCGAGGCCCCTGAACAGCGGATAGGTGTGGGGCTGCCAGTGTCGGGCTGCCCAGTCCGCCATATCGTCGTTCAGCAGGCGGTGGGCACTGCCGTGCACGAAGTTGTCCCGGTGGTACCAGTGCTGCTTGGGGATCGGGTCCAGGGCCCGCTCCAGAAACCTTGCGGCGCGGGACGGCAGGTCCCCTGGACTGCGCGCGAAGGCACCGGCTCCGCCGGCCAACCCCCGGACCATCGGCTCCGGCAGGTAGCGCAGGCGCTGCAGAAACTTGAGGTAGCCGTATAGGCCGTAGCCGCCGTAGAACTCGTCACCGCCATCACCGGACAAGGCCACGGTGACCTCCTCCCTCGCCACCTGGCTCACGAGGTAGGTCGGCACGGCGGATGCATCGCCGAAGGGCTCGCCGAACTGCGTCAGGACGCTCTCGAGGGCGTCCGGGACCGTTCGCGCGCTGAGCATGCGCTCGACATGCTCAGTGCCGTAGCGTGCTGCGACCTGGCGCGCATGACCGATTTCCGGGTTGTCCTGGCCCTGAAAGCCAATGGTGAAGGTTTTGACCGGTGCCTGGGAGTGCTCGCTCATCATCGCGACGACGCTGGACGAGTCGACGCCTCCGGACAGAAAGGCACCGAGGGGCACGTCGCTAATCATGCGCAGGCGCACCGCGTCTTTGAGCAGGCTCAGCAGCTCTTCTTCGGCCGCTGCCTGGGTCATTCTCGAGTCGGGCTCGGTCTGCCAAGGGTTCCAGTAGCGCTCGGTGCTGAGTTCGCCGCCCCGGAAACGCAGGAAGCTGCCGGGCTGTAGCTTGTGGACGTTGCTGTAGATGCTGCGATCGCCGGGCACGTAGGAGGCTCGCAGATAGCCGATCACGGCCGCGCGATCAATGGTCTGCGGTCCTGTGATCGCGCGCAGCGCGCCGAGCTCTGAGCTGAAACACAGCTTGTCGCCAACGCGGCTGTAGTACAGCGGCTTGACGCCGAGCCGGTCTCTGGCGATGACCAGTTCCTGCTGCTGGCGATCCCAGACGGCAAAGCTGAACATGCCATTGAACTTGCGCAGGGCGTTGACGCCTTCCCGGGCGAACAGCTCCAGCAGCACTTCGGTGTCGCTGTGAGACCGCAGGGTGCCTTTGGGAAGCGACCCGCGCAGTTCTTTGAAATTGTAGATTTCGCCGTTGAACACCACGGTAAAGCGACCGTCTTCGGTGGTCATCGGCTGGCTGCCGTCAGCCAGGTCGATGATGCTCAGCCGGTTGTGCCCCAGCACTGCGCGCTGGTCATGCCACAGGCCTTGGCTATCCGGGCCCCGGTGATGCTGCAGACGGGTCATGCAGCGCACCTGCTCGATCATTTGCTGATCGATCTGGGAGCTGACGATGCCGGAGATGCCGCACATTAGCGCGTTAGCTGTCCGGGTCCAGGAGCACGGAGCGGCTCCCGAACCAGCGGCCGTGCCAGGCGAACAGCAGCATGCCGCAAGCCATGAACAGCTCTCGGAACTCCGTCGCAAAGTAGTCCAGCGACGGTATGTACCGTCGGCCGTACACGAAGGCGCCCACAAAGAGGATGGCGTAGCCAAGGGGGGGGATTGGCACCAGGAATTGCCGATAGAGCCGGCCGATGGGCGGCACCAGGGACAGCAGCCAGATGCCCACCCCGGTCAGCAAGGTGAAAGCCGTCAGGATGCGGTGGCCGTGATCCTGGATGATGTCGTGGTTGTGCAAATTGAATTCGTTTTGGGCGTTCGTCTGGCGAACCGACTCGGGCGTTTCGATGCCTGCGATTCTTTGGCCCCAGCTCAGTTCCTCTCCAGTGAAGAAGAACATCAACGCAGCCCAGGCCAGAATCACCAGGCCGCGCCACAGCGGAAACTGCCTGGCGCTCTGGCGGTAAAGTGCCAGGAAACCAAGCCCCGAACCGAAGAAAAAGAGCGCGGTCAGGTATTCGGCAACGCCGTCTTCCTCGCCGTAGCTCAGGACGAAACCTGGGTTGGTTTCGGTGATCGCGGCGATGGGCAGTACGATTGCAAGACTGACGAGAACCGCGAACAGCCACCCCGAGTGGCGGTCACCTGTGTCCTTTGCGCCGATAGGCTGGGGAGTCATTATCTTGCCGGGTCGCTTTCCTTTGCACCACCTCGGACTGTATAGAAAAACCGGTAGCCCGCGAAGCCGATTCGAACGATTCTGCCGGAGTTGTGACGCCCCTCAAAAGGCCCGCAGACGCTGCGCACAGTCGATGCTGTGGAGCACCGCGACGGGCGCGCCGGAGCGGGTTCCGTCAGCTGCGGATGTTTCATGATTGCTGCCGCCGGTATGCCGCATATCGCGGCTTCTGTCAGCGCTCCCGGCGACCGTTTGGTGCAAATATATTGACGTAAAGCTAGCTGGACTGTGCGCTGCTGTCCGCCGACTCGGGATTCTTGCGGGTCGCCGACTCGATTAACACGTCGATCGCCGAGAAGCCCCGGGCCGTGAAATACAGCCAGGAGAGGAATGCACAGGGCAGCAGGCCCATCTTCAGCCCGCCCAGCCACTTGATGGCAGATGCCAGCGCGATACCCCCAGCGACGACCAGGTACAGGACGAAGGGCGTCAGGCTGCCATAGGTGAAGGCCAGGAGTACGCTGAGCAACAGGGCCCCGAGCTGCGTGAGCGTGATCAAGGGAATCTTTGAGGCCAGGATTTTTCTCGCTGGCGAGAAATTGCCTTTGCCGTGCCAGCGCTCGCGGCGGAAAAAATGCCCAAGGGTGTTCGGATAGCCCAGGTGCACCGAGACGATTTCCGGAATGTTGCTGACTTCGCCGCCAGCAGCCCAGGCCCGCATACAGATATCGTGGTCTTCGCCGGTTTCCAGAGCCGGATCAAAGCCGCTGAGCGCTTCAAAGAAGGCGCGCGAGATCAGCAGGTGCCCACCGTTGATAAAATCGATGCCTTCCTGCTTGCTGCGCCAGGGCTCGAACCAGACTTTGGCGACCCAGGATGCGTTCGGGTCTACCGCGTACACCGAGCCGGCAATCAGGCGCGATGTCTGCACGCGCTCCGCCACAGGCTCGATGTGCTGGTGCCAGTCGTCCTGCAGGTAGACGTCGCCGTCAATAAAGATCAACACATCGCCATCAGTTTGCGCGGCGCCGATGTTGCGCACTTCCGATATCGTCTTGCTGTTGTCAACGCTCATGGTGCGCACGCCCAGGCGTTCGGCAATGGCCAGGGTGTCGTCGGTCGAGCCGTTGTCGACGATGAGCAAATCGTAAGCACCGAGGTTCGCCATATTCGATCGAATGCTGTCGATGCAGCGCTCGATATAGCGTCCTTCGTTGAAAGTTGGGACGACAAAGGAAAACTTCACAGCATCACTCCCGGTTGCGCGCGGCAGCTTCGGCATCGGCCTGCATATCGGCAACCATGCGGCTGGTCATTCTGTCGGCCACGCAGCGCCAGAGGAAACGCTCGCGGGCAAACCGATATCCGGCCTCGCCCATTCGAGCCGAGACCGAAGGCTGCGACAGAAGCTCCAGCATGCGCTCCCGGAGCGGTTCAACGGCCCCCACGGGAACGGTGTAGCCGGTCAATCCATCCTTGACCATCTCTGGTATCGCGTTCGTTTCCGTCCCGATACAGGGCGTGTGGAACAGCATGGCCTCGCAAAAAGGGATTCCGAAAGGCTCGAAGTGCGATGGCATGACATACAGGCTGGCCTGGCGAAACAGGCCCAGAATCCGCTGTTGATTCGCCGGTTCGCTCTGGTCGATAAAGCCCAGAACCTCGACCCCCGGCTGGCTTGTTTTCGGGCTGCTGCCGGCAATGATCAGCCTGGCCTCGGGGATCTGCGCCTTGACCTGGGCGAAGGCGGCAAGCACCTCGTGGCCACCCTTGCGTTCGAAATCGCGACCGATGAACAGGACCGTGGGGCTGTCAAACTTGCCCTCCATCGGCGTGTCCCAAAGCTCTGCTTCGTCAATGCTGACGCCGGAGTAGACGACGGTCACGCGCTCTGGGTCGATGCCGTAGTCCTCGACGAGAGAGCGCTTGACGAAGTCGCTGAAGACGAACACGCCGCGGTCGGCCTCGTAGATGTCCCGCTCGCGTTGAATGCGCAGCTGCTTTTGGGCAAGGCTCGCGAACTGGGTAAAGGAATGGGCATTGGCCCGCGCAGAGATCTGGGCAGTGTTGTCGTGATAACTGTAGACCGGGCAGTTCACAGCGCCATGACTGGCAAACTCTGCCCCCATCTGCAGGACCGTGTTGTAGCTGTCTGGTGCATGCCTGGCAGCGGCTTGCCTGGCCTTTCTCTCCCGCGCCTCTCGCAGCCCCTGGCTGGCCCGGAACCGGTGTTTCCACACTTCCCGCTTGGGGTGCCAGTAGCGCAGCATGTGCGCTTGGCGTTCCAGGCCGTAGACTTCGATGTCTTCTGCGCCGGCCAGTACCTGGTCGTTCTGCAGCGCCGTGAGCAAGCCCGTGTTGCTGCCTGAAAACGAGTGGCGGGAAAACGGGCTGCCGTGGGTGAGCGCAAGGATCTGCGGTTCCCCCCGAGGGATGTCCTGGCTGTGCTCGTCAATCACGGGTTCGCCCCAGCGCGAAACCGATGGTGGTATTGATTACCGGTGCCCGCCGCCCGAGCAGGCGGGTCAGCACTTTGTTGGCATACACCCGGTAGCGCTGTGAGCGTGGCAGGGGTTTGCGCAGCGGGCCCTCTGGCGCCAGACCAGTTGCCGCCCATACCCGGTCCATCGTTGGCGCCCACTGCGTCGTTAGATCCGTGAAATCGATAGCGACGTCCGCGTGGTCTGACCAGAAATCGCCAAAGCGCTGGTATTCTTCGGTCAGGTCAACGGGCGATTCCAGATCAGTGAAAATGGCGAAGGACCGCTCCACAGATCGCTGGTCGCGATTGACAGTAACGGCGGTGCCGAGATCACACAGAGACTTCATGAATTCCGCCCGTCCCGGTTCCTGTCCGCCCAGCTGGGGGTAGTGAGTTTTCACCAGATAGGCCCCGGCCTGCTTGATGAGCGCCAGGGCTTCCTCTGGAGTGTGCTGTAGCAGCAGTTGATCAAGATCAATGTACAGCGGTGTCCGTCGAATCGTCGTGCAGTTGTTCAACATGCTGTCGATCAGCAGATGCGTGCCGCTGCGCATCATGCTGGCGACAATGATCGGTCGCCCGGGCGCGGCGCTGAGCGAGCCTGGCGGGCAGACACAGCGACGATTATCGTGCCGGAGAATGCGGCCCAGACGTGTCAAAAGGGTGACATTGGTCACAGTTATCGATTCCGTATCCGGAAAACAGGTGGCCTTGCTGGGGCTCAGGGGGCCCCGGAGCCCAAGCCCCGGAGGACGCTTGGGGCGACATGGTGCGTGTTGGGTGTACGCGTCGTCAACGCAGCAGACCGCGGATCCTCGCGCTACATTTCGGACAGCAACTTTCTGGCCCGAAACGCTTTGTGCATGTAGAGCCCAGCCTGCCCAAAGGACTTGCCGAAGCCGCCGTAGCTCGGGTACAGCCCGTGGCCGCGATCTTCGTACAGCCATTGGGTCCAGCCCCGGAGCAGGCTGTCGCCTGCATGCACAAACCAGGCAACGTCTTTCCCCGTCTCCGGGCAAACGCCGCCATGGTGTGCGGCAACGTAGACGCCGAGGCGATAGTAAACGCCAATCATGTAGGTATTGAGCTCGGCCTGGAGGAACGGGCCCGGCCCGCTCTTCTTGGTGTTGTTCCAGCCTGCGGAGCGATTTTTGTCGGGGTGGAAGTCGTCACCGACGTGCCCCTGGTAGCGCATGGCCCAGGCATCCCGGTTGGCGCCAGCACGTTCGTCGACCCCGTAGGCGTTGCTGAATGGTGTTCCCTGGGGCAGTGGGCTGAACCCCTGTTCGATCAAGGGGCGGCCGATCGCATTCCGGGTCCGCCGTCTTCCGGAACGATCGATGTAGCTTTCGTTGACGTTGGTCTGGACGTTGATCTGCCTGCCTTCCACAAGGTCAACGGCAAAGGCCGAGGCTGCTTCAACCGGCGAGTTCCAGCGTTGCCGGGCCCACCAACGGTCGTGAGACTGGCCAAGGGACCGGGTCAGCTCGTCGTAGTCCAGGATCGCCTCGAACAAAATGCCCATGTAGAACGGCGCATGGCGGTTGTAGCGGCTGTCAGAAACCTGCGGGTTCTCGGGGTCCCGTCCAGTGTAGGGCAGCCGGTTTTCAGCGCCGAAGTTCGGGTTCGGCGCGACATCCCGGATGTTGCGCGTCCAGGTGTTTTCGAGCAGCGGCTCCAGCCAGGAGATTTGCTGGTTGACTCCAAGGGTATCCTTCGGGTGGTTGCCATCAGCGGTAAACACGTCTTCGCCCAGGGCCAGGGAGCGGTAACAGTGTGCGGCGAGCAGATGCCCTGCCCGTCTGAAGTTACCGCCGCTGGCGCGGTAGTCCCAGTTCTTGTTCAGGTAGAAGCCGACCTTTGCCAAGGGTGGTTGCAGCGCGAACTCGCTCATGTTCTCGGTAAAGCGGTCGCTGCGATCGCCGTACTCGCCCACAGAGCGGAGCCAAACGCCATGATAGTTGTCGCGGTGATCCGCGCCGGGGGTCCGCCAGTTGGCTCGCCGGTTGTTGGCCAGATGATAATCGTAGCCACCCCGAGCATGCCGCTCGAAGAAATCGTCCTCAGACCGGTCGCCGTTGGCTTCGCGGGCCAGGTGTTTCGCAAGGATAATGCCGCCCATCGGCCAATCGTAGCGATCGAAGTTGTTGCTCAGATTCTCGTTCGTGTCGAGGCGATCGAAGCGCTTCTGGCCGCCCCTTTTGGAGGCTTCCTTGGCGTAAGCCCTTGCGCCCCAGTTGGGCGACGTCGTTTGGTACTCGTTGCCTTCCAGATACAGCGTGCGGTAGCGGAGGTATTCGTCAAGAATGCTTGGCAGAGCCCAGCGACCTCCCCCGCTCATCGCGGGCTCGTAGGCAAAGTCCAGGCTGCCGAATACGCGGCCCGTGACGGCCGCGACTGTGGGCGGCGGCGCTGCCAGCGCGCCGCCAAGCAGCGTCGGCGGTCTGGGTTTGGCGAATGCAGGCAAGCAAGCAGCCGTCGAAGCCATTAGCCCCGACTTGATCAAGTTCCTTCTCTTCATGGCCAGCTGTCGTACTCCATTTGACTCGACATGCTAGAACGCAGGCTTGGGGCCAGTCGTTGGCCGCTGCCCCGTTTTCATCGTTTGACGTTTGCGAAAGGCTAAAGTTTCAGGAGACTTTGACTCAGGTCCAAAGATTTTTGTGACCCAGCAAATGAAACGGGGCCAGAAAGGCAAAGCGGTTGAGCTCCAGCAGCGCATGGCAAAGTCGCGCGATGCGCCAGTTCAGCCCGCGTTGGGCCAGCATGCTGAGCGCAACGAACAGCGCCACCGCGGCCAGGACGACCCAGGCGAACGCCGTCTGCGAGAAACAGGCGAGCACACAAGTGAGAATGAACGCGTAAGGCACCAGCAGGCGGGAGAACTTGTGCGCCAGCAGTCGGCCCCAGCACGGGTTTGACCAGGGCAGAAAAAGATCTGGTTGGAGCCTGATTAGCTGCCAGTTGCCGGCAAGGGTGCGGATCTTGCGTCGCCGTTCCTGAGCCATGGTTTCTGAAAACTGATCGATCGCCAGGGCCTGAGGATCGAACAGCACACGGTAGCCTTTCTGGACGATGCGCATGGGCGTGAGCAGATCGTCCAGAATAGTCCCGATCGGCAGCGGTTCGTACAGTTGCGCTCGCATCGCGTAGACGGCACCGGTAACGCCGATCACCGATCCGGTGTTGCTCTCCAGCCGTCGAATGAACTTTTCGTAGTGCCAGTAGGCGCCCATCTCGACGTCGATTTCAGTGGCTTCGGTACCTTCCAGCCGCAGCTCACCGCTGACCGCGCCGACCGCCGGGTCCTCAAAGTTGCGCAGCAGCTGGGCAATTGTGTTCGACTTGAAGGTTTGACGGGCATCTGCGAACACCAGGTATTCACCGGTGGCCTTCCGTCGAGCCTGGTTCAGAGCGTGGGCCTTGCCCCCAGCCCGTTCATTCTCGATTAACTCAATGTTCGGACCGCCCAAGGCCGCTTGCTGGGCAATGATGCGTCGGACCGCCGCTCCGGTCTCATCGTCGCTGCCGTCGCTGACCACAATGATTTCCCAGTCCGTGGTGGGCAGCTCCTGGGCGAGCAGGTTCTCGATTCGAGCGCCGATGCGATCGGCCTCGTTGCGCGCCGGCAGAAGCACGCTAAAGCTCGCCTTGCTCACTTCCGGATGCATTCTCTGCAGCGGTTTCGGCGCGATACGGTTTTGCAGCCATAGCTGCAGGGGGTAGCCCAGATAGGCGTAGGCGATGAACAATGCGAGGAGCACGATCAGCGCATCTGCGGGTCCGAACAATGGCATCGCGTGCTTCGTCCTGCCCTGCTCAGACCTGTTGTGCTGTGCTCAGCGCGGGTTCAGAGCTTTGCCGATAGGCCGGGCGCGGCAATTCGAAATCGCGATGGTCTCCCGGGTTGCCGGTTTCTCCATGCTCAGCGGCCTTGATGATGTTGTACATCTCGCGGGCGGTCACGTAGTGCAACGCAAACTTGCTGCCATCGTTGTAGTGTTTCGCCAGGTAGCGGTGCATTTCCTTGATGGGCTCGCCAAGCAGCGCTTCCTCGTCGCGTTCGACGGTGCCATGGGTGTGCAGCTTGATGAAGATCCACTCCGGCTTGCCGGCGACGCTGATACCCGCCTTGACCCAGGCATCGACTCGTTCCGGGGTGCCCGGATGAACACCAGTAAGCTCACCGTTCTCCAGGCGCGGCACGATGCCCCATTTCCGGCGTTTCCAGTTCCAGCCAAGGGGGCCTTGAACCATCAGCATATCGCCGCTGCCCGGCTGGCCGGCCTGAACATCTGGCCCGGTGTCGTGGGACTTACTTTGGCCAGGTATATCGGATGCGTAGTAGATGCTGTTTATTTTTGTCGTTTGCGCATCACAGGGGGCGCTGGGCAGCGTGTAGTCAACCACGCACCCCAGATCTTTCAGGAGCGGCAATTCGGCATCGATGCCGCAACCGCTGGCATCGCCCCTGGAGTTGCACAGCGCCCAATCGCCGTGAACGAAGCCCCAGGAAACCTTGCCCGTTTCCGGGTGGCGCGGGAAAGCGCCGTGCTCCGTGTGCATGCGGTCGACAAAGGCCGCCATGCGGGCCCGAAAGGCCTCCGGGTCCGTATCTTCATGGTGCGCGTGAACTTCCAGCTCGCCGTAGCCGCTCGTGCACAGGTCGACGATGCGGTCGACGTGGTCTTGCCGGTACTCGTCTTCGGGGTAAAAGAAGCTGTGCTGCGGCGGTCGCCCGTCCGCATCCTTGAACTCCGAGGCCATGCGCGGAAAGCCTTCCGTCCAGCGTTCCACCCGTTCGTTGGCCAGCTTTTCGCCGGGGCTGCGCCACAGCGGCTCGAAGTGATCGCAGACGCAGAGCATGATATGGCGTGTCGGCGCCGCGGGGTTTTGCTCGAACGCGGCCGCCTGCCGGCGTTGCCGCTGCACATCCTTGAGGTACGGAAAAAACCAGTGCGTTGCGTTGCGGGCCCGCAGCAGCATCCAGACCAGGCCCAGGGGCACTGCGATCAGGATGCCCGCAAGGACAGTTAACGAAACTATGGACACTCTACCGGCACCAGATGGTTTGTCAGGTCGGTATTATAGAGCTAAAGGCCAGCCGCGATCTGCTGCCGGAAGGGATTCTGTTCGCCGGTCGCGAGATTCATGACGTGTGTCTGAAAATTTGCGGAGCACCCTTATCGTCTGCGGTTCCGCCCGCTGGTTTGGAGTATATTGCGGCAATGCAGCCCATGTTTTGCTTCACCCTCGATACGGAACCGGACGATCTCTGGTCCGAAGGTATTACCTTTGAGCACTTCCGCAACCTCACGGACTTCCATGTGCGGTTGTCGGACGCGGGCGCCCGGGTAACACACTTGACGACCAGCGAGGTGGCTGAAGACCCGATGGCCCGAGATGTCATGCAGGGGCTGCTTGACCGGGGCGACTGCGAGATCGGCGCGCACTTCCACACCTGGACTCGGGAATGGCCTTTCGAAGTCCCTGATCTGGGCGCTGACCCGATCAAGGCCCTGGCACACAACCTGGGCGATGACGTCGAGCGCAACATGCTGACGTACACCTGTAACGCCTTGCGCGATGCTTTCGGCGTTGCGCCACGCTCCTTTCGGGGCGGACGCTGGTCCTGGGGTCCGGAGACCGCTCGCTCGCTGATCGCCAACGGGATTTCGGTCGATTCGTCCATGACACCGACCCTGAGCTGGCGTGATCCCTCACATCCCTACGTCGATGGCCCTGACTGGACCGATCTGGATTGCCAGCCGTTCCTGATCGACGAGCCGGCGCCGACGCCCGACGCGCGGCTGGTCGAACTGCCCGTTGGCGCGAACGACGTGACCCCGGATTGGGTTCGTAACTCTCTCCCCGCCGGCCTGCCGCACCGGATCGCCAACAAGCTGCTGCGAACGGCAGGCAAGGTCACCGGTCCGGTCAGCCTGCGCCCAACCTACCTCAGCGTCCCGCAAATGGAAGCCTGCATGCGCCAGCTGATGGCGGATGAGTGTCCTGTCTGGGTATTCATGATTCACTCGTCGGAGATCGCCCGCTGCGAGCCCCTGCCAACGGACGAAGAGGTTGCACGCTTCATTGAGCGTTGCGAAGCGTCGGTCAAGGTCGCGGTGTCATTGGGTGCACGCGGCGTTACCCTTGCAGAAGCCGGGGACTGGGTCAGAGCGAACGCGCCGACCACATAGCCTGCACCAGGGCATTCGCGCCCGCCTCGTTGCCGGCGCATGCGCCGGGCTCGTAGCCCACAAACAGCAACGCCTCGCTGGCGATACGGCCCTGAACCCTTTGCCTCAGCTGGCCGAGCATCAGGTCGCGCCTGCTTGCGCCGGCCCGGGCGCCGACCTGATACCACCAGAGCATGACGCGCCGCTTGCCGGTGCTGTCCTGAACGGCAACGGTTCGGCGCACCTTGGCACCGTTGATTTCTACCCGTGCTTCGTCGATCTCGCGCCAGCCAGCTTCTCGGGAGAACCGCACGTTATTGCCGTTGAGTAACTCTGCGCCCTGCCGTGGGCGAGCGTACCGAAGTTCCCCGGCAACCAGCTGACACCCGTTGTCGCCGTCGTTCTTGCCGTAGCTCGCGAGCCGGGTTTGGTCGGTGTTCTCGTAGCTGGGCGACCAGGCCGCCATGGCGCTGCGCGGGTAGCCGGGCACCCCCTCTGGCAAAGCAGCGGCAGGCACCGGAGCAGTTGCCAGGGGCCAAAGGTAGATTGCAGCCACCAGCGCGATCGGCAGCAGACCAGCGAATCGCCAGGCACCGGGCTGTGCCGGGACGGCTTCGGCTGCCAGGTGCGCAGCGAGCACTGATGGCCGTTTCTCGAGCCAGGGCTCCGTGCGCCGGGTTGCGAAGTCGAAGCACAGCAGCATCGCTCCGAACACGATCCACCCAAAGAAGTCATGGCTATCCAGCAGCGGCGAGTCGACCCCGTACCAATCTGCGTGCTGGATCAGGTAGCTGACGCGAATCCAGTTGCAGGCCATAGCCAGCAGCAGCCCAAGCCCGTACCGGTAGAGCTCAATGGGCCAGCGTGTCGGGCTGACGACGTTGAGAATGGCAACCAGGCCGAGGGCGCTGACAAAGTACTTCAGCCCTGAGCAGCCCTCGGCGACCTCAACGATGCCAGTGCCCAGCTCAAAATAGGTGGCGTGGATGTGAACCTGAACGTCCAGCAGGCGCATCAGGCCCGTGCTGACAGCGACAGTGATGTGCTGGAGCAGCGGGCCAATCAGATAAAAGACGGGAAAAGCCGATAGAACAATCAGGCTGGCCCGCAGGGTCACCGCAAACGCCTGGGGCCCGGCAATGAGACTTACTGCCAAGGGAACGCTCAGGGCTGCCGCAAACTGTGCGATACCCTGCAGCGATAGCCACAGGCAGACCAGCAGCACGGTTTGCAGTCCTGCCAGGAGCAGCGCCCTGCTCCACAACGGCAGAGGAAACTCGCTCTGCGGCTCCGGTGGCCAGAACAGGGCGGCCAGGGTCAGGACCAAGAGCAGCAGGCCTTGTTCCAGATCTGAACCCGGTGTCCAGCGATTGGCCAGATCGGCAAACAGCGCCGGATAGAGCGCGATGTGAACGGCGATCACGGCCAGCCACAGTAGCGCCCAGCGCCAGCGTTGCCGCCGGTGTTCCAGGGGTTCCGGGGCGAGGTCTGCGGCGTAAGGCGCCATGGCTCAGGCCAGCACCTGGATAACGAGATAGACCGCCAGCAAGGCGAAGATCGAAATCACCGGGATCATCAGTCCCATGCTGGTCAGTCGTTTTTGCGGCACCAGCCCTTGATCGATCATGCGCTGCAGCTCTGCAAGCGCGATCGCCGGAATGAAAAAGCTGGTGATCATATGGGCTCGGTCCAGGAAGAACATTGGCACCAGGGCGCCGATGTAAGCCAGAGTCAGCGCGACCGGGCGATTGAAATCGCGCCAGGAGCGGCGCTTGGTGCCGCCGATGTACTCCCAGGTCGCCGAGATATAGATAAAGGGCGCGAACAACGCCCGGCACCAGATCAGATAACCGACGATTCCCAGTTCGGCAACGATCTCGATCCAGGAATTGTGAGCAACTCGCACGTAGCGGAATTTGAACTGCTCGTAGCCAATGCCAAGGATCGGGTTCTCGACAAACAGCCTCAGGCCTGAATACCAGGCATACACCCGGTCCTGGCTCGATGTGTCGACCAGGTTGGCCATGCGCTCGGGCTGAAACAGGGCGACAACGGGCAGCGCGGCAAACGCTAGGATCGCCGTTTTTGCCAGACCAAAGCGCAGGTAGAAGAGCCCCACGAAAATGACCATAAGCGCGATAAACGAGCCTCGGGAGTTGGTCAGGGTGATGGTGTAGGCCAGAGTCCCGGCCACGCCAAGGTAAAACAGCATCAGCAGTCGCGAGTTGGTTTTCTGTGCCAGATACAGGGCCAGGGGCGTCGAGATCGCCAGGGACATGCCCATGTCGTTCGGGTCGCCAAAGAGCCCTACGTATACCGGCTGCACGTAGCCTGCGGAGGTCATGAAGGCGGCTTTGCCGCTCCAGCCGATGTGTTCCGGGTCGTAGTACTGAAGGATGCAGTGCAGCGAGATCGTAAAGAACATCATTACGAACCAGGCCAGTAACCGATCTACGTAAACCTCTTTGCCCGCGACCTGATAAACCAGATAGAAAATAATGGAGATACCGAGCAGGTGAGCCGTGCTGTACTCGACGGCTTCGCTCATGTTGACCAGGGCCGTGCTCAGGAAGATCCAGAAGGAAAGAAAAAGCAGGCAAAAGTGCTCAATTCGAAACTTGGGTTTCGGCGCGAGCAACGCGCTGATGATCAGCAGCACTTCGACGACCGGAATGAGCGGCAGCTCGCTCAGGTTCAATGTCGAGTAGTCCTGAGGCCGAATAATGACCAGGAACAGGTACGCGCACAGCAGCAGGAAGGTCGGCTGGTTCAGGGGGAAAACATCCTAGCCGGATTGATAGGCCTGGTCGTACCTGTCGGCCATCACGGACACACTGAACTGTGCCTGCGCGGTGGCGAGGGCGCCGGCGCAAAGCGCATCGTAGTGCGTCTTGCTGTCCAGGGCTTGCTGCACGCCGTCAAGCAGGCCCTGCGCATCGCCCGGCTTCGCCAGGTATCCGTTGGTGCCGCCTTCGATAAGGTCGGGAAGCCCTCCGACTGCCGTGGCGACAACCGGTCGTCCGGCGGCCATCGCCTCGAGTACCACCATAGGCGTTCCTTCGCTGTGGGAGCTGAGCACCATCAGGTGGCAGCGTTCGAGAAAGGGCATCACGTCCAGCTGTTCCCCGTGAAAGGACACCTGGTCGGCCATGCCCAGAGACTGCGCGTGGGTCTTAAGTTCGTCGGCTGCACTGCCGTTGCCGACAATGTCCAGCTGTGCCTGGCTGTTGACCTTGAGCAGGCCAGCGAACATTTCCAGCAGCAGTTTCTGATTCTTGATCGGTTCAAGGCGCCCCACGTGGAGCAATCGCGGCGCTTCCAGCGGCGGCTTTTGTGCGGCCGCAGGGGCAAAGCTGTCCACGTTGACACCGTTCAGGATGACGCTGCATTTTCGCTCTGGCAGGCGCAGCGGCCCGCACAGGTGTTGTCGCAGCTCTTCTGACACAGCAACCGCCTGCTGGCTGACGAGACCCGCCAGCCAGTTTCGAACACGGTCCCGGGTCCGGTCTTGCTCGAAGCCATGCACCGTATGGACCAGGTGCACGGACGGAGAGCGCAACCGCAGCAGAGCGCCGTGGTACCAGGCGCCGCCGTTATGCGTGTGAATGACCTCGACGTTGAGTTCTTTGACCAGCTCCGACAGCTTGTTGACGCGCTCGCGATAGGTGTTCAGACCACCGAAGGAGTCCACCCGTATGCCCTGCGACTTGAGCTCTGGCCCCAGCGTTCCGGGCTCTCGCAGGCAGCAGACACCGGCAAGTTGGCCACGACGATCCTGCTCTGCAGCCAGGTTGCAGATCATGCGCTCCGCGCCGCCCATTTCCAGGAACAGAGCCAGGTGCAGAACGCGCTTGCTTGCACCGGAATGTTGCGTTGCCTTGGGCGCGTTCACGAGTCAGCCTGGGTTCCGCTGGACCGGGGTGCGAATCTGTTTCGGTCCGAGTTCAAGAGGTCGATCGAATGAGCAGGAACGAAGCAATGGCCGCATAGGCAAGGGTTGATATCGCCACCGGCGCAACCAGGGCGCCAAAGCTGCGGCTGTTCAAAATGCCGTGTTCTGCGCGGGTGTAAGTCACGGACCCCAGCACCGGCAGGGAGATGGATTTGCCCAGTTCCTCTGAGGAGTAGAAGGTCGGTGACAGCATTTCCTTGAGGATCACAAACCCCAGAACGGCTGCCCAGGCGAGCACGAAGACGAGGGAGATGAGCAACAACCGGTTCGGCGCGACCGGGTTCGGCAGCAGGTAGGGAGCCTCAATCACCTGGAACTGCACCTTGCTGTCACTGACCTCGGCATTGCGCGAGATCCGTGCCGATTCCCGCCTCTGCAGCAGCGTCTCGTACTGGTTTTTGTAGACATCGTAGTCCCGGCTCAGCTTGCGCAGCCGAGCTTCAATCTCCGGAATCGCGGCGGTGCGTGCTTTCAGGGCATCCCGGCGGCGAGTGAAGTCTTCCAAACGTGCCCGGACGGACGCGATTTCCGCATCGGCGCGGCTGATTTCCAGACCCAGCTCCGTGACCAGCAGATCGGTGCCAGAGGAGCGCGTTGCCGTAACGGGCGCTTTCGAGTAGGCCCGGCGCAGTGTTCGGAGCTGCTCGCGTGCAGACACGACGTCCGGGTGCTTGTCGGTAAAGCGCAGCAGGAGCTCGTCCAGCTGGCCTTCCAGCAGGGCGATACGCGATGCGATCTGACCCGCGCTGGCATTGCTGGTCTCGCTGCTGCCAATGTTCAGGCCGTCGTACTGTTTTTGCAGTCCGTCCCGTGCCAGCTGCAACTCCCGGAGCTTGAGTCCCAGATCCTGAATTTCTGTGTTCAGGCGCTGCAACTCGCCAAAGAAGGAGCGTCCCTCCTCCGGCATGATGTCGAAATTCTCGGTGCGGAACTGCTTGAGGTTGTTCTCCGCAGCGTCGAGCCGCTCTTCGTAAGTGGTGATCTGGGAATCGATGAACTCGACGCTGCGTTTGGAATCCTCGCTGGTGCCGCCCAGCACCGACTCGATAAAGCTGTTCAGCAGAGAGTTGACGATGGACTTGGCGCGCTCCGGATCCTTGTGCTCGTAGGCCAGGGTAATTTCCTGGGCCGTGCCGCGGACCCGCGTGGTGTTGCGCGCCTGGACCTGCACCCTGGCGGCGATCTCGTCCAACCGCCTTTGGATGTCCTCCGGGCCGCTAACGTCCAGAAGCATGTCGTTTTGCTCGGCGACCTTGCGAAGATTGTTGTTCGAGAGCAACCGCACTCGCGCGATCTCGAGCAAGTCGGCTTCCATGTTGGTGTTGTCGATGGTGATGCCTTCGAGCAGATAGTCGAGCATCGACCGGGGATCGACATAGAGCTTTGCTTCGCTGCGGTAAACGTTGGGCAATAGCAGGGAGATTGCCCACCCGAAAACGCAGATAAAAAACAGTCCCAGCAGAACGGTCCGTTTCTGGTTCCCGATCTGGTAGACGTACTTGTGAAGGATCGAGATGTATTCCTGCAGCATGGTTCCAGCCGTTGCCCGGTATGTCCTTATTAGCGCCGCATTATATCGCCGCAACTCTGACGCATTCTGAGAGAGAGGCAATAGTTTGTATCGTAGTTGCTCGCATCGCGAACTCGCGCCGCTCCTGCCGAACCGTCACGACGAAAAGTAAGTAGACAGCTAGGCCCGTCGCGTTAAAGATTCGTAACACTTGAGCATTAGCGCCGCTTTCGTCGCCGGGCTGTAGTCTGCCAGGACTCGGGCGCGGGCTGCCGCGGCCAGCTTTTTGGATCGGTCAGGCTCATCCAGGCGCCTGCGCATCGCTGCCGTGAGACCCGCCACACACTCGGGCTCAACAAGGTCGCCAAGAGCGCCGCCATCGAGCAAGTCGGGAACGCCGCCAACGCGGGTCGCGATGATCGGCACCCCCGCCATCGCCGCTTCCAACAGTACGTTCGGCAGTCCCTCAGACCGGGACGGCAGCACAAAAGCATCGGCGGCCTGATAGACCTGGGCCATATCCCGGCTGTACCCGGGAAAATGAACCTGATCCAGCACGCCCAGCTCGGCAGCCTGGGCTTTGGTGGCTTCGAGATCGGGCCCTTCGCCGAACAGCATCAACTCTGCAACCGGGCCGCGCTCGCGCAACAAGTCAGCGAAAGCGGTGACCAGCACATCCTGGGCTTTCTCGACAGAAAACCGCCCAGCGGTCACAAATCGCAGGGGCACCGGGTCCGGGGCATCGAAGGCATTGTGGGCAGTTTCCGGGATCGCGTTGGGGATGACGTTGATGCGGTCATCCTTAACCCCCCATTCACGAAGAAAATCGGCCTGCTTTGGCGCGACGGCAATGACCGAGGCCCCGAGGCGGAGCAGCCTTCGGTCGATCTGGTTGTACAGAGCCTGCTTCCGGTCGGTCCAGGTCTCGCCGTGAAACACGAATACGGTTCTGCCCAGCGATGCCAGGCGACTCCACAGTGCGGTGACCACAAAGAAGCGGGACTTGGTGTTGTCGACCTGGATGATGTCCGGCGCCTCGCTGGCGAGCAGCTTGCGCACCGCCCACCAGGCAGCGGGGTCGAAGCTGTGGCGCTCGGGAATCTGAATGATTTCGTAGCCGCGATCCTTCAGGCCGATCTCGAAGTCCGTGACCGGTTCTCCAGGGCGGTAAAACTGGACAAAGCGCACGTGAATCGCGCTCTGGCGCAGCAAATCCAGCGCGTAGACAAGGTTGACCAACGGGCCATTGAACCGGGTCGCTTCCAGGAAGATCAGAACGTCCAGCTGTTTTTCAGAAGCCGCTTCGGGCGTCATGGCGCGGCTCGCCCCAGATATGTCGGATTCAAGTGTCAAGTTAGGCTACAAAGTTCGCGGAAGGACGACTCTACGGTGGACAGGCAATCGGCGCGACGATGCGTTTCGCAAATTCCGCGCTCGCGCGCGGACCGGTATGATGCCAGCCCCTGCAGGCATGCGGAACTGCGAGGTTTGCCGCGGATTGCAGCATGCATCCGGGGCTAAACTCCCGGGCTGCCCACATTGGCGGTGCGCGCATCGACGCTCGCATTGAATTGGCGTACGGAATCGGAATGCAGAACTCTGACACAGGCTCTCCTGACACCCTGATCCTTTCGGGGGGCAAGCAGCGGGTTCACAAATACGACCTGGACGAATGGACCGGCTATTCGACGGCGGTCGCATTGCGGGTGGACCTGGCCAACGGGGCGCCGAAGGTGGTCGATCGCCTGGACTACCTCAGCCCCCCGGAGCTGATCTCTGACGAGCCGGATGCGTCGATTACCTTCAAGTCCGGCGCGATGATCGATGACGGGCTCTGGCTGACCACCCAGACCGAGGTGCTGCACTTCGATCCGGTGAGCTTTGAGCTGCAACAGCGAATTTCCCTGCCCGTTTTCAACGATGTTCACCACGTCATGCGCAGCAGCCGCAATACGCTGGTTGTCACTGCCACCGGGCTGGATGCGATTTTCGAAGTATCGATGGACGGCGAGCTGGTCAACGAGTGGAGCACCTACGAGAAAGACATCTGGTGCCGCTTCGACAAGGCGACCGACTACCGCAAGGTGCTAACCACCAAACCACACTCGGTCCACCCCAATTTCTGCCTCGAACACAATGGCAACTACTGGGTGACACGACTGCAGCCTCAGGACGCCTACTGCGTGCAAACGGGCCAGACGATTCCCCTGCCCGCCGGCAAGCCGCATGACGGCAACGTCGACGGCGATATCGGCCACTACACCCACGTGAACGGCCATATCTCCCGGGTCGACTTTGCGGCCGGGAAGGTCCTGCAGTCCTGGGATCTGAACGAGGCCAGTGACGGGGTCAAGCACATCGGCTGGTGCCGGGGCATTCATGCCCTGCCCGACGACCGCTTCATCGTCGGCTTTACCCGAATTCGTCCGAGCAAATACCGGCTGGGTGTGGAATGGCTCAAAAACCGGGTAGGCGCACCGGGATGGCCTGGCTGTCATCCGACCCGAATCGCCCTCTTCAACGCCCGGGAAGCTCGCTTCGAGTGGGAACTGGACCTGGAAGAGCACGGCATCAACGCCGTGTTCTCCATCCTGCCGCGCCAGGCTTAGGCCTGGTCCGCAGGGGCCTAGGCGTCCCGGTCCTCGCTGTTTCCCCCAAAAGGCAGCAGCCGGGCCACCAGTTCGCGTTCCTCTCGCCGCAAGAGCAGCACGTATGCTGGTAACGCGTAGGCGGCCAGACAGGCGGCGACAGACGCGCACAGCAATAGCCAGCTCGACGGCGCAGCGACGGTGTCCAGATAGGTTGCGAGCAGCGGAATCACGACAGCGACCAACCCGGGCAGCAGGTAAACCTGAAGCAGGTACCGGGGAATGCTCACCCCGAAGCGTTGGCAGGTAAACAGATTAATCATCGCTGAGACCGCGAACAGCGGCACTGTAGTTCCCCAGGCAACGCCCTCGAAGCCGTACTGCCTGCCCCACCAGATGCTGAGGACAACGTTGATGACGCCTGCAGCGATAAATGACCAGGTCAGGAATTTCACCGTGGAGGTACCGAGCAGAATCGGAAAACCGACCCCGCGCTGCACCAGGAACAGGTAGTACCCGATCACCATAATGGTGAGGATACGGGAGGAAGTTTCGGCGAAGTCTTCGCCAATCCACAGCAGAAAAAACGGTTCGCTGTATATCACCAGCAACGTACAGACTGGGACCAGCAGCCAGCTCACGTAGCGGCTGAGCGTCAGATAGCTGTCGCCGATGCCGTCCGTATCGCCGGTGGCATGCTGGGACGACACCCGCGGCATGATGGTCTGCGCAATGCCAACCACTGCATCGGTCAGATACAGGAGCAGACTCGAGGCGATGCTGAAGTAGACCACGGCGGCCACGGAGACCACGGCGCCGAGCACCATCGCATCGGTATTGAAGCTGAGCCGCGCCGCGAGCTGCAGGAGCAGCACGTACACCCCGAAACCGAAGGTCTCGCGGAAGGTCTCAGCAGATACAAGACCCCGGCTGACCTTGGCCTGCGGCGTGTTGCGAAACGCGTAAACGAACATCACCACGGACTGCGCGATGGTCACCACCAACACGATCAGTGCCAGCCAGATCAGACCGCGGTCGTAGGCCACAAAAAACACCATGGCAATGGCGCGCAGGATCGAGAAGAAGTTCTTGATGGCCGCCATGGCGACGAACTGTTGCCGGGCGTGGAACAGCCCGGATACGGTTTCTGTCGCAAAGCGGATGCCGACTTCCAGGGCGACCAGCACCATGGCGACCCGGGCATGGGCCAGGTACTCCGCCGGGATGTCGAACAGCGCGCCCAGCACCAGCGACAACAGGACGCCAACGACAACCGTTGCCATGCCAATGGCCGAGAAGAACACCAGATTGGTGGACAAGACCCGGCTCATGCCGGTCCAGTCCTTGCGAGCCATGTACTGGCTCAGAAAGCGGACGTTCGCCATGGGCACGCCGAGCTGCATCATCAGAAAGTAGCCCGCGATGGACATGATGAGCAGCCAGGTCCCGTACTGCGTCTCGCCCAGACGCTCGATCAGAATCGGGTAGAGAATGAAAACCGTCAGCGCAGATACGACGATCTGCGACCAGTTGGCGACGATGTTCCTGAACAAGCGGGTGCCCCTGGCCAGCGGAGGTGGATGGAGCCCGGCCGTTGCCGGGCGCCAGTCTCAGGGCCCGGTGGCTAGAGCCCCAGTACGAGTTTGGACATGATGTTCCGCTGAATCTCGTTTGACCCCGCGTAAATGCTCACTTTGCGCGCATTGAAGTAGCTCTGTGCGACGCCGTTCGCGTCGGCATTGCCGACCGGCTGGAAATTGTCGCCAGGTTCCGGGGTGGACTGGTCCAGGGGCAGCCCGTAATTGCCGCTGACCTCCAGAGCCATTTCCGTCAGCGCCTGTTGCAACTCGGTTCCGCGCGTTTTGAGCATCGAAGACTCGGGCCCAACGTTCTGCCCGGCCGCCAGGGAGCCGAGGATTCGCAGCTCTGTGAACTCCATGGCCAGGATCTGAACTTCCAGATCTCTGGAGCGGGCCTGAAAGCCCGGGTCTTCGGCATAGGGTACGCCGCTGCTGGCGAACTCGGCCTGCGCCATATCCTTGACGTGTGCCAGGGAGTTCTTCAGGGCCGGCGAGTAAGCGTTGCCGCGCTCAAACTCGAGCAGGTACTTGGCGCAGGTCCAGCCCTTGCCTTCCTCGCCAACGAGGTTTTCCTTGGGGACCTTGACGTCCTCCAGGTACACCATGTTGATCTCCTGGTGCGGCGGCTGCGGCTGGTCCAGGGTGATGATCGGGTTCACGCTGACCCCGGGCGCGGTCATGTCGATCAGCAGGAAGCTGATTCCTTTCTGGCGAATCTCTTCGTTGCTGGTCCGCACCAGGCAGAACATCCAGTCCGCGTGCTGCGCCATGGTGGTCCAGGTTTTGACACCGTTGACCAGATAGTGATCGCCCTTGTCGACCGCTTTGGTGTTCAGGGAGGCAAGGTCCGAGCCGCTGCCGGGCTCCGAGTAGCCCTGGCACCACCAGACGTTGGTATTGAGAATGTCGGGCAGGAACCGGTCTTTCTGCTCCTGGGTACCAAACTTCATGATGACCGGGGCGACCATTGTGATTCCGAAGGGCACGACATTTGGCGCGCCGACCCGGGCCCGCTCGAGATCGAAAATGTAGCTCTGGGTTGCCGTGAAGCCAGCGCCGCCATATTCCTTGGGCCAGTTGGTGGCGGCCCAGCCTTTCTTGGCCAGCCGCTGTTGCCAGGCCACGTGGTCGTCCTTGGTCAGGCGCCCGAGCGCACTGCGCGACTTCCGGCTCCGGACTTCCTGCGGCCAGGCCTCCTCCAGCCATGACCGGACCTCGGTCTGGAAAGCACGATCTTCGTCAGAAAAATCAAAGTTCACGGTAGCCCGCTCCTGAAAATATTGTGCCCGAATATTACCACGGGGGCCCCAGCGCGGTGTGAACCTGGGGGCTTTGGCCCGGCTGTCGGGCCCAGGGTGTATGGTGGCAAAGCGCGCTGCGGGGGGAGAGCACTGCGGAATGGGGAACACGACTGGATCTGATGCAGCGGCAGCTGCGCCTTCACGAGGATACCGCGCCTACGCGCTCGGTCTGCTGGTGGTTGTCTACGTCTTCAACTTCATCGATCGCTCAATCCTGGGCATCCTGGTTCAGCCCATCAAGGAGGACCTTGGAGTATCCGATACCGCAATGGGGTTCCTGGGCGGCATTGCCTTCGCGACCTTTTACACCGTGCTCGGTATTCCCCTCGCCCGAATGGCTGACCGCGGCAACCGCCGCAATCTGCTGGCTGTGTGCCTGGCGGTCTGGAGTGCGGCGACAGCTCTGTGCGGACTCGCGGCAACCTTCTGGCAGTTGCTGCTGGCGCGGATCGGTGTGGCGATTGGCGAGGCCGGAGGCAGCCCCCCTTCCCACTCCATGATCTCGGATTTCTTTCCCGTCGATCAGCGCGCCACGGCCCTGGGGATCTACGCGCTCGGCATCCCCATTGGGACCATGCTCGGAAACCTCGGCGGCGGCTGGATCAACGAGAACATGGAATGGCGCACGGCGTTTCTGATCGTCGGCCTGCCGGGCGTGATCCTGGCGCTTATCGTCCGGTTCACACTGGTCGAGCCTCGCCGGGGTGCGTCCGATGTGGCGCCTGTGAATGCAGCGGCGGATGCCGCCGCCGCGCCACCGGTGGCCGAGGTGTTCGCCCACTTATGGCAGCGCCGCAGCTTCCGCTTTCTGGCGATCGGCGCCGCGCTGCACGCTTTTGTCGGCTACGGGGTCGGCTACTGGATCCCTGCCATGTTCGCCCGCAGCCACGGTATCGGCACCGGCTATATGGGCTGGGCGTTGTTTTACATCGGTTTCGCCAGCATCGCGGGCACTTTTCTGGGGGGGTATCTGGGCGACCGGTTCGGGCGCCGGGACCGGCGCTGGTACGTCTGGTTGCCGGGCCTGGCAACGCTCGTCTCCATTCCCTTTAGCGCCTTCGTCTACACCTGGCACGATCCTTACGTTGCGCTGTGGGTCCTCTCCGTCTCGTATTTCCTGGGCGCCTACTACCTGGGACCGACCTTTGCCTTGACGCAAAGTATGGTCGGGACCCGAATGCGCGCGCTGGCCTCGGCAATTCTGCTGTTCATCTTGAACATCATCGGTTTGGGCCTGGGCCCCCAGTTCACGGGCATCCTGTCTGACGTGCTGAACGTCACTCTGGGACTGGGCGATGACTCGCTGCGCTGGGCCCTGGTGATTTGCCTGGTGTTTAACCTGGTCTCGGCGGTGTGCTACCTCATCGCCAGCCGAACGCTGCGGGAGGACCTGCCGCCAGTCACCGATCAGGTGCTGCCGCCAGACAGCCCAAAGGCCTCCGCCAGCAGCCGGTAGCTGCGCTCGCGGCTATCGTAGTCGGGAGTGATGCTGATGATCATGAGTTCCTGCGCCTGGGTTCGAGCGCAAAGGGACTGCAGCTGGTCGTGCACCTGTTCCGGTGTGCCCACCAACTGGTGCGTGGCGCGCTGCTCGATGCGGGCCTGTTCCATCGGCGAAAACTGGTAGGCCTGTGCCTCGTCAAGCGTTGGAAAGGGCTTGAACTCGCCCCGCTCCACTCGCACTCGCCAAAGGTCTCGACAGCGAGCGAGTGCCGCGGCCTCATCGGTCGTCGGAGCGCAGAGCATGAACACGCCAACGCTCAGATAGGGGCGCCGGACCCCGGATCCCGGTGCCAGCGCTGACTCCCGGTCGAACCCGTTCAGGTATTGGTCGGCGGCGTCGGGCAGGTGTTCCGGCCCGATGAAATGCGCATGGCAGTACGGCAGGCCGAACTGGGCGGCCAAGGATGCGCCGTCCCGGGTTGAGCCCAACATCCACAGCGGGGTTGGCCGGGTCGTCGCTGGAGCGCAGGAGACCTGGGCCAGTCCCTCTGAGTGTGGGGTTCGCCCCTCTAGAAACGCCGCCAAATCGGCGAGCTTGGCGCCGAAGTAGTCGGGACCGATCCGCGATCCGTAGGCCAGCGCAGCAGCGGTCAGCCCGTCGCTGCCGGGGGCTCGGCCAACACCCAGGTCAACCCTGTCCGGATACAGCGTCTGGAGCAGGTTAAAGGTCTCTGCGACTTTGTAGGGGCTGTAATGCGTGAGCATGACCCCGCCGGCACCGATGCGAAGCCGGGCGGTGCGACACAAAGCTTGCCCGATCATGACTTCCGGCGCACAGCCGGCGAACGCTTCGCTGCCGTGATGTTCGGCGAACCAATAGCGATGAAAGCCCGCCCGATCGGCGAAGGCTGCCAGCGCCAGCGATTCTTCCAGCGCCTGTGCGGCGCTGCTACCGGCGACGATGGGCGACTGATCGATAATGCCTAGCTTCAAGGGCGTTGCTCCATAGTCCTGGGCCGCAATGATAAACTGCGCGCGGATCCTGCTTAAGGTCAGCTATGACAAGTTCAGAGATTGGTGCGGCGCCAGTGCGCGAGTATTTCATGGCGCTGCAAGCGCAAATATGCGCGGGCCTCGAAGGGGTCGACGGTCAGGCACGCTTTAGCCTGGAGCAAATCGAGACGCCCGGCGGCGGTCTCTCTCAGCCGCGGGTGCTCGCCGATGGACCGCACATCGAAAAGGCCGCAGTGCAGTTTACCCACAGTGTCGGGGAGTCATTGCCGCCGGCGGCGACAGAGCGCAACCCGGCGCTGGCCGGGCATCGCTTTGAGGCTGTTGCGATTTCGTTGATCGTTCATCCCCGCAATCCTTACGCGCCCACGACGCACATGAACCTCCGCTTCTTTCTGGTGCACGCGCAGCAGCCGGTCTGGTACTTCGGGGGCGGCTTTGACCTGACCCCGTACTACGGCTTCGAAGAGGATGCGCGGCACTGGCACGCCGTTGCCCAGCGTGCCACCGGATCTCACTACCCGGCCCTTAAGAAGGCCTGTGACGATTACTTTTACCTGCCCCATCGACAGGAGCCGCGCGGTATTGGCGGCGTGTTCTTCGACGACTGGACTGAAGGCGGCTTTGCCGACGCGCTCAGTTTCACTGCGAGCGTGGGTGACGAATTTCTGCCTGCCTACTTGCCTATCTTGGCGCGCCGCATCGGCACGCCCTGGGGCGAGCGCGAGCGAGATTGGCAGCTGTTCCGGCGAGGCCGATACGTAGAGTTCAATCTGGTCTGGGACCGCGGCACGAAATACGGGCTGCAGTCCGGCCGCCGGATCGAGTCGGTCCTCGCTTCCCTGCCGCCGCTGGTCAGCTGGCACTACCAGCTCGAACCAGAGCCCGAGTCGGAGGAGGCTCGGCTGCTTTCTGAGTACCTGCAACCCAGGGACTGGCTGGCGGGCTGAGGCCGACGACCCTGTGGATAACTCTGGGGATACTGTCGGATCAGGACCGACATCTGCGTTGACAAACAGGCAAGCTCACGGAAAATCAGGCATAATTCCTAAGTAAATCAAACATATGCAGGTGCTTTCAGTGTCCGACGATCAGACTTGGGGTGCCGAAGCTGTTGCGGCGACGTGTGCATAAGGGGCAATACCATGGGTGATACGGCCAGCAAGCAACATCAGGTGGTGGCCAGCGGCCTAAGGTTTCCCGAGGGCCCGGTGGCCTTGCCAAATGGCGATGTGCTGCTGGTGGAGATTGCGAGAGGCACCCTGACCCGGGTGCGCCCGAACGGCGACTGCGAGGTGGTTGCGGACCTGGGCGGCGGCCCAAATGGGGCCGCTATCGGCCCCGATGGCGCATGCTACATCTGCAACAACGGCGGTTTTCAGTGGCACGAGCGCCGCGGGCGCCTCTATCCCGGAGACGAGCCGGAAAACTACGGCGGCGGTCGCATCGAGCGGGTCGACCTGGAAACCGGCGAGATTGAGGTGATCTACTCCAACTGCGAGGGGCAGCCCCTGCGTGGGCCCAATGATCTGGTGTTCGATGCCCATGGCGGCTTCTGGTTCACCGACCACGGCAAGAGTCGGGCGCGCGAGCGGGATATTACCGGTGTCTACTACGCCAAAGCGGATGGTTCCTT
The DNA here is from genome assembly GCA_964640725.1 of uncultured Pseudomonadales bacterium. Classification (GTDB taxonomy): domain Bacteria; phylum Pseudomonadota; class Gammaproteobacteria; order Pseudomonadales; family Azotimanducaceae; genus CALHVX01. The sequence goes on from CAZXIJ010000002.1 coordinate 42,158, forward strand.
TATTCGGGAGGCCATTTTTCCGCTGGTGGGGCCGAACGGGATCGGGCTGTCTCCCGCGGGGGACGAGCTGTACGTAGCCGAGACGCAGACCGGACATCTATGGGCCTATGCGATCGATGAGCCCGGCCACCTGGTCGGCGATCGTCGGGACAAGCTCGACGGTGGCCGGCTCCTGGCTCGGCCTCAGGGCTACTATATGTATGATTCCCTGGCAGTTTGTGCGGATGGGACGATCTGCGTCGCGAGCCTGATCCAGGGCGGCATCGCGCTCATTGATCCGCAAGGCAAGCAGCCCGTTGGCTTTTGCCCCATGCCAGACCCGTTGACCACCAACATCTGCTTCGGCGGGCCGGAGCTCAAGACGGCGTACATCACCCTGTCATCGACCGGAGAACTGGTCCAGATGCCCTGGGATCGTGCCGGGCTGCGATTGAGCTACCAGGATTGAGCGGCCGATTCAGGCGGAGCTTCTTACCGCTTCACGTGAAACATATTCGATAGATAATCCAGAAATATCAATTTGATAGAGGCAGGTTACGAGGCTGTTTCGAGATAACTCGCGGCGCTGCCCTCGCCGACTGCGGTGGCGATTTGGGCCTTTCCGAGCGAACGGATCTAGGCACTCCGGGGTGGCCGAGATACACTGTCCGGCCAATTGGTATGGGGGTAGGACGTGAGACGGATTTTTGGCCGCGGTAGAGACGAAGAAGCTGAAGAGCAGATTAATCTCACACCGATGTTGGACGTTGTGTTCATCATGCTCATCTTTTTCATTGTCACGGCGACTTTCGTAAAGGAAATCGGCCTGGACGTGAACCAGCCCGAAGATGACAAGCCGAAAACCATCGACCCCGACAAAAAGAGCATCGTGGTCCGGATCACCAATCGCGACCGGATCATTATCTCCCAGCGCGATGTCGATTGGCGGAATGTGCGGGCGAACATCGAACGTCTGCACGCTGAGGTGCCGGAAGCTCCGGTCATCATTCAGCCCCATGAAGACTCTAAAACGGAAACCATGATTCACGTTATGGACTCCGCGCGCTTGGCGGGTGTCGACGCTGTGTCGCTTGCTGCCGCTAATTAGGCCGGTACCCACCGGTCCTCTGGAATCTCTCCGGAGTGCCGATTGTTAGCGATGGAAAGGCCGGTTCGCCGGCCTTTTTTTTGTCTGCGTGTTGAGGAAGGGAGCCGCATGATCGATTTGCGCAGCGATACGGTGACGCAGCCGACCGATGCGATGCGCCAGGTGATGGCGGCGGCGCCGGTCGGCGACGACGTCTACGGCGATGACCCCTCTGTCAACGCGCTGCAGGCTGAAGCGGCTGAACTGTTCAACAAGGAAGCCGGACTGTTTGTCGCCAGCGGCACGCAATCCAATCTGCTCGCTTTGCTGTGCCATTGCGGCCGGGGCGATGAGTACATCGCCGGCCAGAATGCGCACTGCTATCGCTACGAAGGCGGCGGCGCCGCGGTGCTCGGGGGCATCCAGCCACAACCGCTGGCCATGGACGCCCGGGGCCAGATCGATCTTGGCTCGGTGCGTGCGGCCATCAAGCCGGAAGACCCTCACTTTGCTCGCACCCGACTGCTGTGCCTCGAGAACACTTACCAGGGCGCGCCGGTGGATCCGGCGTACATGGCCGCAGCGCGCGCGTTGTGCGATGAGCAGGGACTCGCGTTACACCTCGACGGCGCGCGAGTGATGAATGCCGTGGTCGCCCAGCAAGGCACCCCGGCCGGCCTGGCCGCGCCATTCGATACGGTTTCTGTCTGCCTGTCCAAGGGGCTGGGAGCCCCGGTCGGCTCCGTGCTGCTGGGCCCGGCGGCGCTGATCGAGCAGGCTCGGCGCTGGCGCAAGATGCTCGGCGGCGGGATGCGGCAAGCCGGTTTTCTGGCAGCGGCTGGCCGGCACGCGCTGGCACGGCACTGCGAGCGGCTGGCCGTGGATCATGCTCATGCTGAGGAGGTCGCGGACGCGCTTAATTCGCTAGCGCCGGACTGCGCTCAGGCGCAAACCAACATGGTTCATCTGAACCTGCCCCGCCCCGTGCTGCAGACCCTGCAAAGCACGCTGCTGGCCCACCAGGTTGTTGTGCGGGGCGCGCGCTGGGTGTTCCATCTTGGCGTGTCCCGGGATCAGGTCGATGTCCTGGTGCAGGTCCTCCGGGACAGGCTCCCGGATATTCTGCGGGCCACCCCGATCCCTAGCGAGCAGTGATCGTGAAGGCGCTGAATGCGCAGCCGTCTTCCGAGCGAAGGTAGCCGCTGCCCTGCTCCATGACTCGATTGGGTTCGTAGTCGCCCAGATAGCGCGCCCGAAAGGCATCTCGCGGCGCATTGATCGTCAGCTCGACTTCCTGAAAACCGATGAACCGTCCGGCCAGAGGGAAAACCGCCTTGTAAATCGCTTCCTTCGCGCTGAACAGCAAGGTCGCGCTCTCGACATCGGTCGCTTCGATAAAGCCCACTTCGTCACGCGTGAAAAGGCGGTCGTAGAGGCTGGGCTGCAGTCGTCCGAACTGCTCCAGGTCGACGCCCAGACCCATCATTCCGGCATCCTGCCGAGCGGCTGCCGCCCAGGCCAGGGAGCGGCTGTGGCTAATGGCCCCCACGACCCCCGCGGGCCAGACCGGCTCTCGGGCGGGACCGGTGAGCAAGGGCGCTGGACCGAGGCCAAGGGCAGCGATGGCAGTGCGAGCGAACACCCTGCCCGTGGCGTGCTCTCGCTGCCGGCTTGCGACCGCGCGATGGACGGCTCGGGCTTCGCCGGGCAGCAGTGCAGACCGATAGTCGGCAATCGGGCCGAAGACCGACTGCGCGCCGTCGGGCATTGCTGGAAACCAGGCAGCGAGCGGCTGCGCGGCGGGGGTTGAGCGGTTTTCGGTACTCACGGGTTGCCGGTCATCGGCAGCGATGGCTGGGACGTCCGCATTGTCCGGCATGCGGTGGCTGGTTACCATCGCGTGATGCGCTTCGGTACCGTCATCCTGCTCAACGGCTCGTCCAGTTCCGGCAAGACCACCCTTGCAAAGGCGTTGCAGCAGGCGCTGCCTGCGCCTTGTCAGCACATGGCGCTCGATCACTTTCGCGACGGCCTGCCCGACAAGCTACGCGGCATGAACGCGCCCGCTGGCGCCAGCGGTGCTGCCGGCCTCAATGTGGTTCCGGACCATGACGGCACAGCGCCCATCACACACATTCGTTTCGGCGATACGGGCCGCCGGGTCAAGCGAGCCATGCGCCGGGCTGTGGTTGCCATGGCGGACCAGGGGCTCGATGTTGTGGTGGACGACCTGCTGCTTTCTGCCGATGACCTGGACGACTACGCCACGGTCCTTGCAAGTCATAACACCTACCTCATTCGGGTCCACGCACCGCTCGCGACGCTGACGGCGCGGGAGCAGGCTCGGCCCGGTCGATTTCCGGGCACGGCCCGGTCTCACTACGAGTCCGTGCACGCTCACGGCGCCAGCTACGACCTTGAAGTCGATACCTCGGTGCTGCGCCCAGCGGCTGCCGCGCAAGCGGTGGCAGCCAGACTTGAACAGCCTCCGATCGCCCTGGAAAGCTATCGCAAGGCGCAGGCCAGCCTGTGACCGGGGCCGCCGATACCCTGGCGGCGCTGATCGCCCAGGCGCGCACGATGGTTTGCTTTACCGGTGCCGGGATCAGCACCGAGTCAGGCATTCCGGACTTTCGATCGCCAGGCACCGGTCTGTGGACCAAGATGAAGCCCATTCCTTTCGATGAGTTTTTGGCCAGCGCCGACGTTCGGCAGACCTCCTGGCAGCGGCGCTTCGAATCCGGTCCGACCATCGAGGATGCGGCGCCAAACATCGGACACGAAGTCATCGCCGGCTGGGTCGCTGACGGCCGCTGTCGCGCGGTGATCACCCAGAATGTGGACGGGCTGCACCAGCGCGCCGGGGTACCCGACGAGCAGGTCATTGAGCTGCACGGCAACGCCACCTTTGCCCGTTGCCTCTCTTGTCAGCGCCGCTACGAGCTGACCGATCTTGAAGCGCAGTTTCGCCGGGCCGGGCGAGTGGCAGATTGCGATCGGTGTGGCGGCATCATCAAGTCGGCGACGATCAGCTTTGGCCAGCCGATGCCGGAAGACGAGATGCGTCGCGCGCATGCTGCAACCCTGGACGCAGACCTGTTTCTGGTCGCTGGTTCCTCCCTGTCGGTGTTTCCGGCTGCGTCCCTGCCAGAGCTCGCTCGGGAGCACGGCGCTCAGCTCGCGATTGTCAATCGCGAACCGACGCACCTGGATTCCCTGGCGGATTGCGTGGTGCACGGCGAACTTGGAACCACGCTCAGTTCGGTCAGATGACTAAGTTTGAGCGTCGGCATGTGCTCACAATCTGGCCACCTCGGATTCCTTCACGTCCAAGATTCTCCTTAATCGACAGGCATAGCCGCCGAAAGAAGTGTCTACCGACTTTATCTTGACGGTTTGTTCACGTAGCCTTTTCCCCGTCAAACCGCTCTGGTTTAGCTACTGCCTAATCGCCATGGTCCGATCTCACGATTCAGAATTTGCTCGTTGGCTCGCGTCTCGAACTGGACAGCGTCTGGCCTTCGGCGTCGCGCAGCCCGCGACGACGACAGCCGGTTCTCCCAGCTCAACGCCGGTCGGCCACTCTGCCACTGCTGAGTCTTCGCCCGCCCATGCGGCGCCGGCGATGACGTTGCAGGATGTGCTGCAGGGCATCGTTGCCCAGGCGCCGGGCAGTGACTTCTTTCTGCAGGCTGCACGACTGCCGGAGCCTGCAGACTTTGGCGTACTCAGCTACGCCATTGCGAGCTGCGCCAGCGGCGTCGACGCGCTTAAGCTGGCGTTGACCCATCGCCTGTTCGACCACCAGTTCGGTGCGCTCGTGATTGGCGACAGCAACGCCGACGGCCCGGACGCTGCGCGCGTGACCGTGGCGTGGGAGCGTCAGCGGAATTTGCCTGAGGCGTGCGCCCAGGCAGCGGAGCTGGAAGCGGTCAGCAGTCTGGCTGGATTGCTCGCCTGGCGCGAGCAGCAGCGTGGCAACCCGACACCGGTCGTCGTCGGCCTGCATGTGGCCTACCCGGAACCGGTGCTTCAGATCACCGATCCGCCGCATCAAATCGTCGCATCGGCCGAAGACTTTGAACGGCATTTCGGTGTTCGCCCGGTCTTCGATGCCAGCCGAACTGCTGTTGCCTTCCATCTCAGCTGCACCGAGACGCTGCGCGACTACCGGCGCAACCGCGGTGCCTTCGAAGCTGCGGTGCCTTTGCTCGGCGAGCAGGGCCAGGCGCTCTGTGCGGCTCATCAAGCGGGCGAGGGGCTAAGCGATCAATTGCTGCGGGCGCTGGTGGGAAGCTTTGGCGCCGTCGGTCGGGCCGATCGTGCAGCGGCAGCCCTGAATACCAGCGAGCGCACCATGCGCCGTCGGCTGTCTCAGGAAGGCAGCAGCTTCCAGAAGATACTCGACCGCTATCGTTGTGCGCTGGCAGAAGACTACCTGTCTACCACAGCGCTCTCCACTCAGCAGATCGGCGAGTTGTTGGGGTTCACCGAGGCGACGAACTTCCGTCGTGCGTTCCTTCGCTGGACCGGCCGTTCCCCCCACGATCACCGAACGGCGCTGCGTCAGTCGGCCTGAATTTCGGCCCGGATATCGGCTGGCAGTTTGGCGAGCGCTGCGCGCATGCGGGCAGGACCTTGCCCGGTGACCAGATGCCAGTCGTAGGGTCCGAGTTCAAGCAGAGCCCGATACTGATCGAGCAGCGCTTCCCGCTCGTGCTGTGATTCCCGCAACGGATCCGGCTCCCAGGGCAAATCGGGCGCACACAGCAGGTAGTACCTGGGCGAACGCGCGGCCAGGGCCGCCTCAAGCCAGTCCGGCCATGGGGCATCGGTCGCAGGGGCGAAACGCACCCGCCACCACACTGCGATCACCAGCACGTCCGTATCCAGCACCGCTTGGCCGAGGGGTGAAGCGCCGCCCTGCTCTGCCTGGCCCTGAGCGACACACAGCTGTCTGAGCAGAGCTTCGCCGTAGGTTGCGCCAGGAGTCATCAGCACTCGCGCCTGCTCTGTGACCAGGGGCAGACGGAGATGATCGGCCAGCTGCGCGGCCAGCGTCGACTTGCCGGTAGATTCGGGCCCGGTCAGGCACAGCTTCACGTCAGCAAGGCGCGCTGGCTGCGCCAGGCGTCCTGCCAGGCGCGGAAACCCCAAACCGCGAGCGCGATGTAGATCGTGTAGAGCAGCGCGTAGGGCATCAGCCCTTTAGAGCTGTAGAGCCCGACGTAGAGCACATCCACCAGCAGCCACAGCCACCAGTTGTCGATCACCTTGCGGGCAGCCAGCCACATGGCCACGAAGCTGACGGTGGTCGTGAAGCTGTCCCAGTAGGCGAGATCTGCGTCGGTGTAGCGATCGAAACCGAAACCCAGGGTGAGCGTCACCACCGCGATGAACGCCACTATCGGCAGCCAGTCGCGCCGGGACAGCCGAGTGATGGGCAGAGTTTGCGGGAGCGTTGCGGCAGAAAGCCCCCCGGAAGCCACAGCCTGACCGCGCTGCCAGTAGATCCAGCCGTAGGCGTTCATAACCAGGTAGTACAGGTTCTCGAGCAGATTGATGTATAGCTGCTGGTAGAACAGCACGACGACGGTGACGGCTGCGTAGATCAGCCCGAGAGGAAAGGTCCAGATATTCTGGCGAATCAGCAGCAGGACGCAGGCCACGCCGGTGACCAGGCCAACGTATTCAAACAGCGTCAGGAAAGCAGTCAGAGGTCTGATTCCGCAGGATAACCCGGGAATGCTACTCCGAAGTCAGAGCGAGTACAGGTGCCTTGGTGGGTTCCGCATCGTCGAGGACTTCAACCTGCTCCCACTGAACCGGCCTGCGCTGGAAATCCAGGCGAAACGGGATCAGTGCCTCACCGACACTTGCCAGCTCGTCGACCAGCTGCTCTGCAAAGGGTACGAAAACTTTCATGGGCAGGATTAGAGCACGAGCCGGCGTGGAAATGATGGAGAGAAAAAGGAAGGGTCGTGCAGATTTCTGCGATTAACGCGGTATTATCAGCGAGTTACCGCCAAATTCGGACGATTGACGGGCCTATGGCCAAAATTATTGCCATCGTAGAAGACGACCCTGATCAGCGCGCCAACTACTCAGACGCGATCACCAAGAAGGGCTATGAGGTGAATGCCTACGGCAGCCGCGAGGAAGCGCTGGCCGGGCTCACCCAGAGCCTGCCCGATCTGGCCGTTCTGGACATCATCCTGGGCGAAGAGGTCGATGGCGGCTTTCAGCTCTGTCGCGACCTGCTGACCCGGGCCCCCTCTCTGCCGGTCATCTTTCTGACCGAGCGAATCAACGAGATCGACAAAATCTCCGGTCTGCGCCTCGGCGCCTGGGACTACCTGCCAAAACCCATCAGCCTCGACTACCTGGCCGAGCGCATTGCCTCGCTGCTGCGGATCAACGAGGCCCGCAGCGAAGGACAGGAGGCCGATGCCAGCGACACGGCGCGCAAGATTGGTGCGCTGTCCCTTGACCAGGACGCCCTGCTGGTGTCCTGGCGCGGCAACCGCATTGATCTGTCTGGCACGGAGTTCCGGATGCTGGCCAAGCTGGTGCGGGTACCCGGTCACGCAGTGAGCTACGAAACCCTCATGAACGCCACGATGCAGAGCCTGGTGACTAACAACACCATCAACACGCACATGCGCAATATCCGCAAGAAGTTCGAGAAGGTGGACAGCGAGTTCAGCTGCATCAAGAGCGAGTACGGCTTCGGCTACCGCTGGTCGGAGCAGTAAGCCCCGGCCATGGCCAAGCGGATGGGAAATCGCGGGCCCCGGCTCGGCACCAAGATTATGTTGCTGGGCTTGACCCTGCTGGTCATTCCTTATTTCAGCTATCGTCAGCTGATCGAAATGGAACGGCTGCTGGTCCAGGGTCAGTCCAATGCGCAGCTGCTGACCGCAGAAGGCATTTCTACGCTGTTCAACGGCCGGGAAGACCTGTTCGATGATCTGCCGGTCTCGTCGACGCAGTTCGAGTCCCTGTACGCACACCCGCTGCAATCCAAGATTCGCATTGATGGGCGGAACGATGACTGGGACCGACAGATTCGCGATCAGTATCTGACCTTTGGCGAGATCGATGGCGATGAGGTCCTGGCCGATGGCGGCTTCCGGCTACTCATCGGCGAACGGGGCGATCAGCTTCATGTGTTCGCGCGCATTCGCGATGACCAGCTGGTCTATCGGGACCCGGAATACCTGCGTCTGGACCAGGCGGACCACCTCCGACTGTCCTTTATTCAGGCCGATGGTGAAGACGGCAGGCTGACCATCACCCTGCCCGCGCCTGGCGTGCTCACGACCTACGAAATGGATCCGGAATGGCGTTTTGCCGAGGAAGGGGTGCCAAACAAGGCACTGCAGGGTTTTGCGGCGCGCACAGATGCGGGAATCGATGTGGAGTTTCGCCTGCCGCTGTCGCTCATCGGCTCTCGCCGCAACTTTGGTCTGGCATACCTGGATGTGGACGATGAGCAGTCCCGAGCCATTGTTCACAACACGCGGACGCTGCCGAAAGCTGGCAAGGAGAGCTTTAACCTGATCGTGCTGCGCTCGTCAGAAGTGCTGGAGATTATCCGCGGGCTGGGCTACAGCGGCGCTCGAATTCTCGTGATCGATGCGCAGGAGCGAGTGCGCGCCGAAACAGGCACCGTACAGCCGCGCACCGATACGGACGAGCGGCGCAACTGGCTGGAAGCCGGCCTCGCCCGCATAAGACCCTTTCTGCACTACGTGACCACCGGTGAAGAGTGGCAGCCCAAACCCGTCGACGAAGAGCAGGCTCAGGAGATTGCCAGCCGCGCCATTCGCTACGCCCTGAACGGCGAGCCGAGCACTCTGCGCCGGCCTCTGACCGAAGATCAGGACCTGATCATCGCGACCCACCCGATCGTGACCCAGGACAAAGCGGTCATTGGTGCAATCGTGGTCGAACAGAACATGGACGAGATTCTGTCGTTCCAGCGCGAAGCCCTGGAGCAGGTGATCTTCCTGTCGATCATGAGTCTGTTTGCGGTCTTCATCGCGTTGTTGGCCTTTGCCGGGCGATTGGCCTGGCGCATCAGAAACCTGCGCCGGGAAGCTTCTTCGGTGATCGATCAATATGGTCGTATCCGCCGCAGTTCTCTGACCAGCGAGATGCAGGCGGGGGACGAGATCGGTGACCTTGCGCGCAGCGTATCGAACATGTTGTCCAAGCTGCATCAGCACAACAACTTTCTCGAAAACATGCCGCGAACTCTGCGGCACGAAATCAACAATCCGCTCAATACCCTGAGCACGTCTTTGGATAACCTTGCCGGCGAGCACGACAGCGTGCGCGACAGCAAGTACCTCGCCAGCGCCAAGCGGGGCGTGACGCGCATCGGCGCGATTGTGCAGAACCTGGCAGATGCGGCGAATCTCGAGGAGTCGCTGCAGGCCGAAGAGCTCGAGATCATCGACATCGAAGAGCTCCTTGGCAACTACGTCGCTAACTGCCGAATCACCCATCCGAACTGCGCCTTCGTGTTTCGTGGTACGGGAGGCAGTGTCTATTCAGAGGTCTCGGATTACCGCATCGAGCAGCTGCTCGACAAGATCATCGACAACGCCATCGACTTTCACCGGGCAAATAGCCCGATCAAGGTCCAGCTGGATACGCATCGGGACTTTCTGCAGATTTCCGTGGCCAATCGCGGGCCCATTCTGCCGAGCAACGCCGAGAAGTCGCTGTTCGATTCCATGGTCAGCCACCGGGGCCCGCAGAATCAGCTGCACTTCGGCCTGGGGCTCTATGTGGTGCGTGTGATTGCCGAGTACCACGGCGGCCACGTGCGGGCCATGAACCTGACCGACGGCTCCGGAGTCGCCATCATGGTGCAGCTGCCCATGGCACGACCGGAGTTCGACAGCAATCTGACTCGAACGACTCGCATCGAGACGCCCACGCGACAAGTGCCGGTGATCGCGGCCCGGTGATCACGGCCTGGGGCTGCGGCCTGGGGCGAGGCCGGGTCAGACTGGTCCTAGGCCCGTCGGTAGCGCGCGTCCAGGGTGGGCGCCCCGGGGCAAACCAGAACGCCCTCTTCCACCAGGTAGCTGATGGCAGCCAGCACGCTGCGCGCGGCGGCGGGGTACATGAATTCCGGCGTGCCTGCGTACATCACGGGCACCATGTCGTTGATGAGCTCAATGCCTTCGTCTATGCATTCAAGGATCTGGGCTTCACGTTCTCGTCGATGAGCGATGAATGCCTGGACGTGGGCTTTTGGGTCGTCGATGCAGGGGCCGTGGGTGGGCCAGTACACCGCGTCATCGCGCTTGAGCAACTTGTCGAGGGAGCGCATGTAGGCACCCATGTCGCCGTCCGGCGGCGAGATGATACTGGTGGACCAGCCCATGACGTGATCGCCTGTGAACAGTGCCTTTTGCTCCTGCAGCGCGTAACAGATGTGGTTTGAGGTGTGGCCGGGCGTATACACGCATTCAGCGGTCCAGTCGCCGCCGCGGATGATGTCACCGTCCCGGACTTCGACGTCGGGCACGAAATCCATGTCGCCGCCCTCTTCGACCGGAACCCCTTCCTCCGCCTTGCCGGCCCCGTGGGGCCCGTAGCCGTAGGTTTTGGCGTCGCAGGCGTTCAGCAGCAGCCGGCAACCGGGTGAATGGTCCATGTGCGTGTGCGTGATCAGGATATGCGTGATCGTCTCGCCGCGCAGGGCGGTCAGGATCGCGTCGATATGCGCCTGGTCGGCGGGGCCAGGGTCAATGACCGCAACGTTGCCCGTGCCGAGAATGTAGGTCCCGGTCCCGGCAAAGGTGAAGGGGCTGGGGTTGTTGGCGATCACCCGGCGAATGCCAGGTGCCAGCTGGTCGACTGTGCCGTAGTCGAATGTCATGTCCCGGCGATAGGGGATTTCTACGCCCATGAGTTCCTGCGCGACGTGGATTCAGCCGGCAGCATAGGTCGCTGTGCCGGGTTAGTCGAGCAGCAGGAACAGTCCCAGAGCCAGCAGTGCGCAGCCAGCAATCAGGGCCAGCCGGGCACGCGGCAGCAGCCGCTGATCCCGGATCGAAACAGCCTGGTCCTTGAACACGAAGCTGACCTGGCCCAGGCGCACAATGTCGCCATCGTGGAGCTGGTGACTCTGGATGCGCTGACCGTTGACCCGGGTCCCGTTAGTGGCCATGAGGTTGGTCAGCGTGCAGCCTTCAGCGCGGGTCACAACCTCTGCGTGCTGCAGCGAGACGGTCCGGTCTGCCACCTGAAAGTCGCACTCTGCACCCCGGCCAAAAAGGGAGCGGCCAATGCCTGGCCGGAAAAACTCGCCGGTGACCGGCTCGCTGGCTCCGATAAAGAACGCGCCCGCGGACGCCGGTTCGGCGCGCAACATCTTTTCCGACAGCGAAGCGAGCGCACTGGCGTCGTCCACATCGACGACGCCGATGACCGTGGTGTCGCTGCGCAGCTCCGGCGCTTCCAGGCTATCGATCGGCGACAGGTCCGGGCGACCCGTCCGGATCGGCGTGAGCTCCGGTCCGGAGCCAATCAGCTGGAAGCGATGCGTATCAAAGCTGACATAGTCGCCGTGATGGAGACGGACACCGCCGACGACTCGCTCGCCGTTCACGAAGGTACCGTTGGCAGATCCCAGATCCGCCAGCCACACGTGCCGCTCGAGCAGCAGTGATGCGTGCTGCCGGGAGATATGATCGTCGTCGAGCCGCAGCGCGGCGTCCTCGTCTCGCCCCACCAGCTGCTTGCCGGCAATGTCGAGGGTCAGGTCGCCATCAACCCGGTGCAGAAACCAGTGGGTCGCAGAGCCGTCAGCCCGCACGCCCAGCGCCAAGCGGCTGGCCCCGATCTGCAGCTCATCGCCTGGCACAATGCCGACCGGCTGGTCCCTGGCCGAGCCGTTCAGCACGATGGTTGCATCCAGCAGCGGGTGCAAGGTCACGGCCCGGTCGGTCACAGAGATGCGCGCGTGATAATCCAGAACATCTTCGCCGGACAGCAGGATATCGTTGTCCAGATGGCGGCCGAGGGTCAGGCTGTCGGCGAGTGGCTCTTCCTCGCCATCGACGGTCAGGAACAGCGACGGTTCATTGCGCGAGGCATTCACGGCCAGGCCCTCTCGCCTCGCTGGCTCACTGCGAGGTGCCTGGCGCTGGCAGCACGCCTGCATCGGCAGTTGCCGGCGCAGCCTCCGCGGCCAGCCAGGCTTCCCGCTTGGCCCGCCAGTCCGGCACATCAGGCGTGACCGTCAGCGCCAGGTCCAGGTAGGTTCGTGCCTCAGTCAGCATGCCCACCGCGTGGGCTTGCTCGGCGACAGCGGCCAACTGCTCCGCGATCCTGGCCAGCAAGGCGGTCGCCGCCGGGTTGCCTGGATCCAGCTGTTGAATCTGCCGCAGCGCTGACACGGCGTTGTCTTGCTCCGGTTGCGTCAGGTAGCCGAGCGCCATGCGTTCCTGAGCGCGGGCCAGCAAATTGTCCAGCCGTCGCTGTCGGTCGCTCGTGGTGCGGAGCTGATTGCGCAGCTGCTCTACTACCGTTGGATCGATGCCGGCGGCGCTTGCTCGGTCGACCAGGGCTGCGGCCGCAGTGAAATCCTTGGCGTCGAGCCGCGCAACGGCCTGAGAGGCCAGCTGGGAGCTGACCTCGTTCATGCCCTGCAGAGCAATGCTGTTGCTCGGGTCAGTCGCCAGAACCAGGCGGTACAGCTCGGCAGCGTTCTCGCCGGCGGGATTGATGAGCGCTCCGGCGGCGCGGTAACTGCTGGCCTGGGCGAGCAGCTCAGAGATGCGTCCGGTCAGCTCCGTTGCTGCCCGGATCTGGTCCCGCACGGCATCCAGGTCCTGGCTGTCCGGATTGGCGGCAATGGCCCGATCAAGGTAGCTAATGGCCTGATCCACGTCGCGGCGATCCGCAGCGCTGATGGCCAGGTCCCGATAGGCATTGCCGAGTCGTACCAGCTCAGCTTTCGCAGCGACATGATCGGGCACCAGCCGAAGGACCTCCTGATAGGCCTGGATAGCCGCCGTTGCCGTCGCCAGATCCGTCAGGCCACGGCTTTGCAGCAGTTCCTGCGTGCTGCTGAGCAGGGACTGGGCGCGCTGCCGGTTTGCCAGCTCCTGACTGAGCTGCGGTAGTTCGGGATCCTCCGGAAAAGCGCCCAGAGACTCGTTGAGCTTGGTTTGCGCCAGCGTCAGGTTGTCGATGGCCAGGGCCTCGCGGGCGTTGAGCTTCCACTGGCTGGCCAGGCCGGTCAGGGCTTCCTGAGCACCAAAATGTTCTGGCGCGAGGTCGATTACGCGCCGATAGCCGGCAACGATGCTGGCCAGGCTCTGATTGGGGTCGTCGTGCAGGCTTCTGGCGCTGTTCCAGGCGTCGTCCACGGCCATCTGATCGGTGAGGCCGAGCTGGGCCATCGCCTGGGAAACCCACTCCGGCTTTTGCGTCAGGATCAGTGATGCGCCGATGACCAGAGTGCCTGCCAGCAGCAAGGGCAATGCCGTTCGCAGCTTGCCGCCGCCCCGCGCCGGACGCTTGGAGGAAAGGTCCCGAGGGCTGTCACGCACGGCCGTCAGCAGGGAGCTGCCCACCGCGCGAATCTCCTGGGTCGTGACCGCCTGGGTGCGAATGGTAGCGTTGGGTACCATGTCACCGGCCTCGATCTGCTCCAGGGCTATGCCCAGGGCTTCACCGGTCTGGAAGCGCTCGTCAGGATCCTTGGCCAGTGCCTGGTCGATGACCTCCTGAAACGGCGAGAGGTAGCTGGGAAGCTTGGGGATCGGCTCCTGCAGGTGCTTTACGCCGATGGCCACAGCCGACTCGGCCTTGTACGGCACATCACCAGTCAGCATCCGGAAAAACACGACGCCCAGACTGTACAGGTCGCTGCGTCCGTCCAGGGGCCGGCCGGCGGCCTGCTCCGGACTCATGTACTGCGGCGTGCCAACCACGGTCCCGCTGCGCGTCAGCGTCAGTTCTGGCGCCGCCAGTCGGGCAATGCCGAAATCGGTCAGCACAGCGCTGCCGTCATCCCGGAACAGGATGTTCTCGGGCTTGATATCGCGGTGAATGATGCGTTTCTCGTGGGCATAGTCGAGAGCCCGGCCGATGTCCTTGACGACCTTGACCAGCTCCCGGATGTGCATGCCGCTGTCCAGGCGCGCGTTCAGGTCGCCCCCGGGCAGGTATTCCATGACGAGAAACAGCAGATCGTCGTGCGCGCCGACGTCGTGCACCTGCACCACATTGGGGTGGGTCAGCTGGCCGTTGATCCTGGATTCCTGCAGGAACCGCTTGCGGAACTGGTCGTCCCGGGCAAAGGCAGAAGACACGACCTTGAGCGCGACCCAGCGACCAAACTTGGTCTGCACCGCCAGGTACACGCGCGCCATGCCGCCGCGGCCGATCTCCCGTTCGATTTCGTAGCCGGGTATCTGCACGATCAGGAGTCGCCGAGCACCAGTGCCTGGACGTCGCCCTGAATCAGGCGGCCAAGAACGTACTGCCCGTTGACGATAATCTCCGAGCCGTCGAGTTTGCTGGCCAGGCCCTGTCCGTGGGCAAGACCGTTGACACACTTGTCAGACTGGAACATCCAGGGCTCGCCGTTGATACGCAGCTCGCACTGGGGCACAGCCTGCAGCGGTCGCGAATACTGCAGCGCGCCCTGTTGCCAGAACTGCAGGGCCCGACCGCTCTCGGCCTGCTCCTTGACTCCGTAGCCGTGCATCTTGTTGTTGCTGAACTGGCCGCGGTAGACGGTGCCGTCGCGCCAGTAGAAGGTGCCGAGCCCGGAGCGGGCGTCCCGCAGGAACTCGCCCACATAGCGATTGCCGTTCGGCAGAATCAACGCCCCCATCCCGGACTTGCGCCCGTTGTCGAAGCGTCCGCTGTACTCGCGTCCGTCGGGGTAGCTGAAGCGCCCTTCACCGTGCGGGATGCCGGAGCGGAACTGGCCTTCATAAAACTCGCCTGTGTGCCAGGTGAACGCACCAAGGCCGGTCCGTTCTCCGCGATCGAAGGTGCCGGTGTAGCGATCGCCGTTAGCCCAGCGGAATATGCCCTGGCCATGCATGTCGTTTTCCAGGAACTCGCCTTCGTAGGTGTTGCCGTTGGGCCAGCTGAGTACGCCTGTGCCCTGGCGCTGGTCAGCGACAAAAGTGCCCTGATAGTTGCGTCCATCAGGCCAGCTGTAGGTTCCGACCCCCTGGAGCCGGTTGTTGCTGAAAGCGCCCTCGTAGCGGTTGCCGTTGGCCCAGGTGTAGATCCCCTGCCCGGTCCGTTGGCCGTCAACAACCTCGCCCTCATAGAGGTCGCCACCGGGAAGCTTGATCCGCGCCGCCTGCCCGGTACCGGGCAGTAACAGGAGCGCAAGCAGCAGCAATGACCACATGGACAGCGGGGTCGCTTGGATCCGGCTTGGTTGGTGCACTTGGGGCACTTGGTTAGACTCCTTGGCGTTTCGCAACATTACTGGATTCAGGGTCACTTTTGGACTTGCTTTTGCTCATTTCCTGGGTGGTGGGGATCGGCGCTGTTGCCGGCTTTCTGGGCGGGCTGCTGGGCATCGGCGGCGGTGTCGTCCTGGTCCCGGCCCTGATCCTGCTCCTCGATGCTGGCACCGGGCTGGCGCCGGCCGCAGTGACCCTGGTGGCGGTGGCGACGTCGCTCAGCTGTGTCCTGGGCACGTCGTTCAGCGCCGCGATGGCCCAGGTGAAGGCCCGGAAGGTGCTGTGGCCGATTGTGAGGCGCTGGACGCTGCCGCTCATGGCCGGCGCCCTGCTGTCAGCCTGGATCGCGGCGGCGTTGCCCATGGCGACGCTCCGGGCCCTGATTGCAGGCTTTCTGTTGTTTGTGTCGCTGGTGATGCTGACTCGCTGGGCCCCCGGCCCACACCGGCAGGCACCCGGGCTGGTGGGCGCTGGCGCCCTTGGCATGGGCTGTGGGGTGGTCTCCGGACTGGCCGGGATTGGCGGCGGCAACGTCATCGTGCCCACCCTGCTCTACTTCAACACGCCCATTCACCAGGCGACGGCAACCTCCAGCACCCTTGGGGTGCCCGTCGCTCTGGCCGGCCTCGCGGGCTACGCCTGGCTGGGCTGGCGGTCACCGCCGGTCGGTGCGGAGACCGTTGCGGGGCTGGCCGGCTACCTGTACCTGCCGGCTACTGCCGGGCTGCTGGCCGCAGCGATGGCCTGCGCCCCGCTGGGTGTCAGGGCCGCACACAAGATGGATCCGGCGCCGCTGCGGCGTGCTTTTGGCGTGCTGCTGCTGTTTGTGGCCGCGCGGATGGGCTACTCGGCGCTGGGCAGCTGACGGATCTGAATAGCGTCCGTCGGAGTTTCTGCCAGCACATCGGAGATCACGACGACCTTGGCGCCAGGCTCTACCTGCTCGCGTTCCTGCAGCGCTGTGAGCGCCCGTTGCAGGGTCTTCTCCGGATCCGTTGAAAACGTGGTTCGATGGGCCCAGACGCTGCGATTAATCGCCAGCCGACGCCGCGTCTGGCTGTGGTTGGTAAACGCAAAGATGGGCACGTGGGCGGGCCTGGCATTGGTCACCAGGTCGGCCATGATGCCGCGCCGGGTGATCACCACAATGCCCTGGGCGGACACCGCCTCGGCCAGCGCGACGGCGTGCACCGCCAAGTGCTGCTTGTCGGTCTCGGCCTTCAATTCTTGCTCATAGCCCAGGCCAGGCCAGCGCTCGGACTGCTCGGCGATCTCGACCAGCTGCCGAACACAGCGAGCCGGATACTTGCCGACGCTGGTTTCGCCGGAGAGCATCACCGCGTCCACGCCCTCGTAGATCGCGTTGGCGACGTCGGTGACCTCTGCGCGGGTTGGGATCGGGTTGTCGATCATCGATTCCAGCAGGTGGGTGGCGACAATGCAGCGACGGCCGTGCATGGCGCTGGCGTGCACAATGCGACGCTGGATGTTGGGCAGATCAGCGATGTTGGTCTCGATGCCCAGATCGCCCCGCGCCACCATGACGCCGTCCGCGGCCCGGGTAATCTCATGGATGTTGGAGACGCCTTCCTGGTCTTCGATCTTGGCGATGATATTCACGGTCTTCGCCTTGCTGCCCAGCAGCTCGCGCAGCTCTTCGATGTCCTTGGCGCTGCGCACGAATGACAGCGCGACGAAATCGACCTCGTGCTCCAGTCCGAACAGGATGTCGGCCCGGTCCTTTTGCGTGATGGCCGGCAGGTTGACTTTGATCCCCGGCAGGTTGACGTGCTTCTTGCTGCCCAGCTTGCCGCCATCGAGTACCTTGCAAACGAGCTGCTCGCCCTGCTTTTCGAGGACTTCGAAGTTGATCAGGCCGTTGTCGACGGTGAGTTTGTCGCCGACGTTAAGGACTTCGACCAACTCCTTGTAGTTCACGTGAATAGAAGTCTGCTCGACATCGGAATCCGCTCGGACGCTGATCGTCACAACATCTCCGGATACGAGATCCATCGGTTGGTTCAGCATGCCGGTGCGAATCTCCGGCCCTTGGGTATCGAGCATGATCGGTACCGGGTACGGCACTTTACGGTTCAGGGTTTTGACCCAGCCGATGATCTTCTTGGCGCCTTCGTGATCTGCGTGGCTCATGTTCAGGCGGACCAGCCCCATGCCCGCCTCCATCAGACCCTTGATGCCTTCGTAGCTGGCGGTTGCGGGACCGATGGTGCAAACAATCTTGGTCTTCCGCGGCGGCTGTGTCGGGTTCAATGCTGGAGCCTCGGCAGTTGGGCGAGATAGGGACAGGGGCGTTTTGTTGGGCCCGGGCCGGCGGGATCGCTGGCCGGCGGCAAGCTTAGTCGGCGTGCCAGAAATTCTCCAGCAGCGCGGGCAAGGCGGCGGCCCGAACCTGGCGTGGTGACCAGTGGGCCGGGAAAAACTGCTGGTACTCCGCACGGGCGAACCGGTCGTCGATCAGGCACAGGACGCCACGATCATCCGGGCCGCGAAGCAACCGCCCGGCTGCTTGCACGACCTTGTTCATGGCCGGCAGCATACGAGTGAGAGTGATCGCGGTCTGAGGGTCTGACAACGACTGATAGTGGGCCTCCCGGGCGGCCTGCTCTGGCCCTGGCGGCGCCAGCCCAACGCCGACGCAAACAATGCCCTCAAGGCTCAGCCCGCTGTAGTCCACCGATTCCGTGAAGACTCCGCCGAGAACCACACAGCACAGCAGGGACTGCCCGGGCCCCAGCGGTGTGCTCAGTGAGGCCAGAAACGCCTGCTGGTCAGCCGGGTTGAGCCCGGGGCGCTGAGTTTTGACCTGCGCCGCCCCGAAGTGCTCTGTCAGCGCGTGCGCAACCGCCTCCAGGTAGGCGAAGGACGGCAGCGCTAGCAGATAGGTCCCGGCACGAACCTGCAGTAGCGCATCGACCAGCGCCACGAGCTGCGGCAGAGAACCGGCACGCTGACGCAAGTACGTCGGGATATCGGTCACCACTGCGACCGCCAGCTGGTCAGCGGTGTAGGGGCTGCCGATGGTTTCTGCTGAGCTGTCTGTCTGCCCGTGCAGCTGCTGCTGCAGCGACAAAGGCCGCAAGGTGCCCGAGAAACGCACGTTCCCCGTATAGCTCTCCAGCACCTTGTGCAGGTGCGCGCTGGCATCCAGACAGCGCAGGCGCAGGGTCGCGGTCCCGGCGTCCCAGAGGTCGACATAGGGCAGGTCGTCGCGCAACCCACTTCTCGAGCGCCAGTGGGTCAGGGTCCACAGGACGGCCTGCTGGGCCTCGTCCAGATCTTCCTGCCAGTCGAGCGGCAGGCAAGCTTCGATCAGCGCGTCGATGGCCTGCTCCAGGGCTTCGACTGGTGCCGGGGCTTGTGCCTGAGCCGCCGCACCGGCGGGCGCCAGGCGCTCTGCGCAAACCGCAACGGCCTGGGCGACGGCGTCCATAGCGCGCCTGAGGATGCCGGCAGGCAGGCGCAACGCCTGGGCCTCGAGTTCCGGCCGGCTGACTTCTGCAGACAGGGCATCGATCACCCGCGGGCTCAGCTGGTGGGCCTCGTCGATGAGCAAGAAACGCTCGCTTCCCTGCGCCAGGCGCTTGATACGCGTTTCAGGATCAAACACGTAGTTGTAGTCCGCGATGATCACATCGACCCAGAGCGCAAGGTCGAGGCTGAGCTCAAAGGGGCAAAGCCGATGACGATCGGCGATGCTTCGAATGGCGCTGGCATCCAGCGCCGCGGTGCTGCCCACGGTTTGCAGCGCTGCGGGTAGCCGGTCGTAATAACCGGCGGCGCGCGGACACTGGCCGGACTCACAGCCTTCGATGGCAGCACCGCAGCTGCGTTGCTTGGCTTCGATCCGCAGCCAGCGCAGTGTGGCCCCGCCCGTGGCCAGCTGCTGCAGCGCGCGCTCGGCGGCCATCGCCCCGGAGTTGCGGGCGGTGAGGAACAGCACTTGCTCGTATGGCGCGCCAGGCAGTGCTCGCAGAGTCGGATAGAGGACGCCCAGGGTCTTGCCGATACCGGTACTGGCTTCGAGCAGCAGCGACCGCCCACCCTGAGCGGCTCCGTAGACAGTACCGGCAAGGGCGCGCTGATTGCGGCGGAAGCTGGCAAGCGGCCATTGCAGCGGCGCGAGGTTCAGATCGCGCTGACGTCGCCGGGCACTCTCCAGCGCCCACAGCTGGCCAAAGGCCTGCACCCGGAGCGCCAGAAGCGCCAGCAGGGCATCCCGGTTCAGGGACTGCACCTGTTGCGTTTCCTGACTGTGCTCCGGGCTGACGTAGCGCAGGCGCAAGGTCCAGTCCTCGACCTCTGGCGTGATGAGGGCCAGCATGGCGGCATAGCATTCCACCTGAGCCCAGTGCAGCCTGCCTTGCTGCCGGTACAGCATGCCTGGCGCCGCGCGAGATGCCTTGACCTCGTCAACGGTCATGTGAGCGCCGCTGCGGCGAAGGCCGTCGGCGCGGCCACGGAGCCGAAATGTCTGCCCGTGCGCCTGAAAGCGGTGGCTGACGAACACCTCGGCCTCGTATCCGGGTTCCTCCCGGGACTGCAGTGCTTTTTGAGCGGCGATGCCCTCCTCTGCCGTGGTTTGCCGGCCGAGTCGGGTGTGCAAGTCGCCCTCGCGCGCCACGCTGTCGATAAAGTCACGCACGGCGACGGTTCGCTCGGCTGCCACAGCGCTTCTTCTAACCGCTCGTTGACCCGGCCGCCGGCCTGGTGCCGGCCTGCAGCTTGAAGACCTGCGCCGGCCAGCCGAGCGATTCCAGGACAGATAGCCAGCGACGTTGATGACCCTGCAGGGCGTCGTTGGGCCCTTTCACCTCCAGCAGCTCGAAGCAACCGGGCCGCGGCCCGAGGACCAACAGGTCGGGAAATCCGGTGCGATAGCCGTCGAGGTTCCGGATCGTAAATGACGCCAGCGCCTGAAGTTTGTCTGCCGGAACGCTGTCCAGGAGCCGGGCGAGGAACGCCTCGGTCCAGATCTGCCAGTGTACGAGCGGGTTAGCGGTTCCCCGGAAGGTCTGGATGCGTTCGCTCAACACCGCGTGCCAGCGGGCGGCTGACGGTTTGCCGTTTTCACACAGCTGGGTTTCCTGCGCCTGCAAAGCGGCGTGGCGCTGCTGCGCGAAGTCCGCCCAGTACAGGTCATTCGGGCCGTTCTGATACGGGCGGCTAAACGCGCCGGGCACCGCTGCGTATAGCGAGGGCCAGTACGCGAGCCCGGCGAGCCCGCGAGGAAACTGGTTCTCCAGGTGCAAAGCAAGACTGCCGTCCCCCTCGACCAGCTGCGCCGCGAACTGCTCGATGCGTCGCGGCGTGGTCTCCAGCAACGACGCCTTCCGAGCGGTGGGTGCTGGGCGCCGGGGCTGCTGAAACCTGGCGGCGAAGTCAGCCTCCGCCGCACACAGCGGGTCCTGCCGCATTGCTGCCTGCAGAGCGCGTGCCTGATCACGGGAACCCAGGCGCCAGAGCAAGCGGACCCGGCGCTCCCGCGCGGGATGCTGCCCGGCACTTTCATAGGCTGCCAGGGCATCTTCAGTGGCGCTGAGCCGTTCCAGCCAGGCCCCGGCCCGCAGCAACGCCCGGTCTCGAACCTGACGCTGCTCGCGGCTCAGCGGCAGGCTGCGCAATCGGCAGACCAGCGCGTTCGCCAGCGATCGGGGATCGCTGTGACAGTCGCTTCGCTCAGCAAGCCCATGACTCAGGGACGTCAGGCGATACAGCTGCTCGTGCTGTGCCAGGCAATCCTTTTGCGCCGTCAGCCAATCCGGCTGAGTCATTTCGTACTGGGGGTAGCACTGCAATCCCAGGTCTTCGGTTACGAACACGCTCACGCTCTGATACCGATCACCAAAGTAAAGCCACTGGCAGCGTTGGAAGTCCTGGGTGGCCGGCACCGTCAGCCAGGGCATTCTTGGATGCATTCGGTCCCGCAACTGCTCGTCGCTATAGCGGCTGAGCAGTGCGCAGATCAAGTCTGCCTTCCGGGGAGCCCGGGCGAGCGGAAACCACGCGCGCAGCTCGGCGTGCAGCGCAAGGTTCAGCAATCGATCTGCTGGCGCGAGCGCTCCCAGGGCAATGAAGCCTGCGTCGTCCAGCGCCGCGAGCGCCGCAGCCGGGTCGGCGACTTCTGTGTAGGTGAGCCGGTCTGCGCGGAACACCGGGCCTTTGCGGCTGAGCAACCGGGCGAGCAATCGCTGCGCATCGGAATCCAGATGCTCGTATCCGCTGACGAACCGCGCCGTTGGTGCGTCCAGCAGGCCGGCGAACCGTTCGCCGACGAAGGCCGTCAGATGACGCAGGTTCGCCGCGTAGTAATCAGGTGGGGGGGCTGTTCCCGCGGTCAGGGACTGCGGTGCGCGCCATGCCATGCTGCCAGGACTCCGAGATCGGGTGGGTAGCCGGGAGCAAGCGGTGGTGTCTCGAGCTCGCCGGAACAGCGAGCATCATGGAAGGGATCTGTATGTTTGTACAGTCCCGTTTTGCGGTCTATTTGGCCTGGGTTACGGCCTGCGGCTCGCCATGAATGCGCAGCCAGACTTCCTTTCGGTGGACTTCGGCGCGCTTTGGCGCATCGATGCCCAGGTGGACCTGGCTGCCACGAATCTTGAGCACTTTGAGCTCAATTTCGTTGTCTATCATGATTGATTCGCCGGCCCGCCGGGTTAAAACCAGCATCCTCTATCCTCGTCGTCCGTCACAGCGGCCAATGTACTCTGCACTCTGCGAGGCATTCTGTGATGTCGGCGCAAGTTCGAAGGGCCTTACAAAACCCTTGCACGGGGACTGAGAACAATCTCCCACTTGCCCAGCAGGCGCGCTGCCTAAGTGTCGTGAAACGCCGTATTTTTCCTGCGTTGCGCCGTTTTTTGCGCCTTTTTCCCGGCCACCCCATGCGCAGGCTCTGACGCTTTAACGCGAGTCCGCAATCCGAGCGCCTGCAGATGTTCGGCCTGCTGTCGGATACCTTGCGGTCCGTGGGTCAGCAACTCGTTCAACGCCCGCCCGGATTGTTCTGCATCAGCGAGCTGCCGAGCATGGGTCGCGAGCAAGTCGCCGACCGCTTGCAGCCGGTGCTGCAGCTGCTCCGCCTGCCGCGCAATATCCTGAGCGTGATCCAGTACGCGTTCACGGTGCCAGAGGCGGTGGATCAAATGCAGGACCAGCACCAGCGTTTGGGGCGTAACAATGGCGACGCCTCGATCGAGGGCCTCTTGTTGCAGCGCGGGCGCTTTGGCAAGCGCTTTGCTTAGCAGTGCGTCTGCGGGCAGAAACAGGAGCACCAGCTCCAGCCCGCGCAGGTCGACAAGTTCCTGGTAGTCCCGCCCTGCGAGATCCCGCAGCTGGGCGCGCAGCCGTGCCAGAAGGCGGGCACCGCTGGCGTCCTCTTTGTCGTTGTCGTTGTCGAGAAACTCCCCGGTCAGGGGCACTTTGGCGTCAATGACCAGATCTCGGCCGTTGGGCAGCCTGACCACCGCGTCCGGGCGACGATCCTGGCCGCCCCGGGTCACCAGCTGCGGCTGCAACAGGTAGTCCTGGCCCGGACGCAGCCCGGCCTGTTCCAACAAAGACGCGAGCATCACTTCGCCCCATTGCCCCTTGGCCGCCGAGTTGCCGGTCAGCGCGGTTCGCAGGGACAGGGTTTGAGCGCGTGTTTGCTCGCTGGTCTCTCGCAAGGCCCGGATTTGTGTTTGCAGCTCAGTCCGGTCGCGCGCGTCCTGCCGGTGAAGTCGCTCCAGCCCTTCGCGAAAACCGGCCAGCTGCGCTGCCACCGGTTCCAGCAAGGCCGAACGCGTGAGCTGCGACCGGTCTGCCTCCGCCCGCGCCTGAAGCGTGGCGCGCTCCGTGTCCAGCTCGCGCAGCTCGCGCTGGTGGCTCGCCAGCGTGTCGTTTGCACAGTCGAGCTCGGATTGCAGCCAATCGCTGCGCTGGCGAAGGATTTCGGTCTGCGCCAGCGCCCGGGCCAGCTGCAAACGCCAGCGCAGCGCCAGCAGCGTCGGCCCGCCGACGAGCAGCAACAGCAACCACAAGGGGATATTGATGCCTGCTGAGGCCTGGCCAAGGAGGTCTGTCATGGCGTTTGCCGGGACCAGCCGACCTGATACGCTGCCGCCCCGTGAGCAGTGTTCTTACCAGTCCAACGGAGCCCATGCAGCCGATCGCCGGCGAGCATCAGATCGTCATCATTGACGACGATGTGCTTCACGGCGACAGCCTGGTGACCCTGCTTGATATCGAAGGGTACGTTGCCCGCACCTTCAGCGACCCGCTCAGCGGGCTTGAAGCCGTGCTTGAGTCGCCGCCGACGGTCCTCATCCTGGATCTCGATATGCCCCGCATGTCGGGCATCGATTTGCTGGCTCGCTTGCAGTCCGCGAGCCTGGCGACAAAGACCATCGTGCTGACCGGCACGCAGGACTTTGGCGTGGTGGGCGATATCGTGCGGCTGGGTGCCTACGATTTCCTGAGCAAGCCAACGACCCCCAGCCGCTTGCTGGCCACCATAGGCCGAGCTGTGGCGATGACGGTCCTGGAACGGGAGAGCGAAGCCAACGCCGCTGCGGCCCAGCAATCCAACCGGCTTCATGAGTTCCTGGTTCAAGCCACCCCTGATCTGGTCTATATGCTTGATTCGAGAGGCAAATTTACCTACCTAAACAACAAGTTAAAAGAACTATTTCAAATAGATTCTGATCACTTGCTGGGGCAGTCCTGGACCACCCTGTTTGAGCAGCAACACAATCACAGTGCCAACGCAGACCAGGCGGGCGCAAGCCCGGGCGCGCTGCTCGAGATCCTTAATCACCGCTTTGATGAGCGCCGGACGGCGGATCGCAGTACCCATGATTTTGAGTTTGATCTGGTCCCGCAGACCGGACCACATCGGGGGGAAGCCCGAACGCTCCAGTGCACGAGCACCGGCCTGTATACCGAGGGGCCCGGCTCCGTTTTTACCGGTACCTATGGCGTCATCCGCGATATCACGAACCGGCGCCTCGCCGAGCGGGACCGGCTGGAGCTCCAGGCGCAGATTCAGCAAGCCAGCAAAATGGAAGCCATGGGCCAATTGGCTGGAGGCATTGCGCACGACTTCAACAATATTCTCGCAAGCATGATCGGCTACGCCGAACTGGTGCAATCGGCTCACGGGCGCCTCAAGGCCGAGGCGATGGAGAACTACCTCGGCGAAATTGTGACCGCAGGACACCGGGCCCGGGATCTCATTGCCCAGATGTTGACCTTTACCCGGACCAGCCGGAGCGAGCCGGAGGCGGTCTCCGTGGTCGAGGTCATCAACAATGTGTCGCGCATGCTGCGGGCCGCGATCCCCTCCTCCATTCAGATACAGACGCAGTTTGACGAGGCGTTGCCCGACGCGCTGGCCGACAAGATTCAGCTGCAGCAGATCCTGCTAAACCTGATGATCAATGCCCGGGATGCGATTAGCGGCACCGGCCGCATCGACATCAGTCTGAGTCGGGCAGATGACGAAGGCGAGCACTGCCATGTGTGCGGCGCCGTGATTCCCGGGGCCACGTTGGCGATGTCTGTGGAAGACTCCGGTCACGGCATTCCCGAGACGATTCGCGAGCGCATCTTCGAGATGTACTTTACGACCCGCAACGTCGAAAGCAGCAGCCCGACAAGTTCCGGCACCGGCCTGGGCCTGTGGCTGATCAATTCCCTTGTGCACGACCATGGCGGCCATATCCAGATCGACAGCCAGGTGGATGCGGGCACCTGCTTCAAGGTCTATCTGCCGATCGCGACGGAGCAAATCGCCGTGGCGGAAGCGCCGTCCCGGCTGGTTCTGGATGGCCAGATCATTGTCGTCGATGACGAGGTCTCGGTCGGCAATTTCATTGGCGAGATCCTGCAGGGCCACGGCTTTGACGTGGCCGTGTACAGCGACAGCGCGTCGGCACTCCAGCACATCGAGGCGCATCACGAACGGGTCGCGCTGCTGGTGACCGACCAGGCGATGCCAGCCCTGACAGGGCTTGAGCTGGTCGAGGCTGTGCGCGCGCTCAACCCGCAAATTCCTGCGATTCTGATCACCGCGTTCACTGGCGATACGGACCGAACGCGCCTGCAGGACCTGGGCGTCGAGGGCTTTCTCGCAAAGCCCTTCCGGATTGCAGACCTGCTGGGGGCGATTGCCCGGCACGGCGCGAAAAGCCATCTGGCGAGGCGCTAGCGAGGCCTGCATACTGCGCTTCTGAATGGCGGCTGACCTGCTACGCCTCGTGCAACCGAACCGGAGAACTGCATGAATCTTGCCCTGCGAAACGCTTCAATCCTGCCCGTGATCTGCCTGGGCGCCTGTCTCTCTCTAGCCTCCGGGCCGGCTCAGGCGGACCTCGAGACCGCCTTGAAAGCAGCGATGGCAGCAGAATCCCGCCCGGACGCAGACCGGGAGCGGGACCGCAATCGTCAACCCCTGAAGACCCTGCAGTTCATGCAGCTGGACGAGGATATGCGGGTCCTGGAGATCATGCCCGGGGGCGGTTGGTACACCCAGCTGCTGGCGCCCGTACTGAAAGACAAAGGCCAGCTTTACGTAGCCGTTGGAACCTCGCGGATCGAAGAGAAGCTGCTGCCGCAGCCTGGGTTCGAAGATGTCGAAGTCGTCGCCATGAAGGGCGACTTCAAACGCGAAGACGGCGCGCGCCGCTTCGGTATTTCCAATATGTCCCTGGACGTCAAGCGGATCGATCTGGCGCTCACGTTCCGCAATCTTCATAACCTGACAGAAGCGGGACGCAGCCAGATGAATCGCGCGGTCTACAAAGCGCTAAAGCCGGGCGGCCTGTACGGCGTTGTTGACCACACCCGGCGTCACATGGCGGAAGACACCTCTGAGTCCTGGCGGCGGATCGATCCGGTCCTGGTGATCAAAGAAGTGCAGGCTGCCGGCTTCGAGCTGGTTGATTTCACGGATCTGCACCATCGGCCCGACGATGAACTGATCTACGAGGTGGGTCGCAAAAGCGTATCCGGCAACACGGATCGCTTCACCCTGCTCTTTCGCAAGCCCAAGAGTTAAGCCTGGCGGCCCGCGCCGCCTCCCCGGGCCAGCAATCTGACGCTGGCTCAAAGGTTTCGTTGCAGTTGCCCAGGTGTTGGAACTGGTAGACAAGCTGGATTTAGGTTCCAGTGCCCTAGCGGCGTGTGGGTTCGACTCCCACCCTGGGCACCAGCAACGAGACGCCCCGCCCGGGTGGTGAAACTGGTAGACACAAGAGACTTAAAATCTCTCGGCCGCAAGGTCATGCGGGTTCGACCCCCGCCCCGGGCACCAGTGTTTTGATTCATGCGCCCCGACCCGGGCGAGTGTCACGATCGGAATCTAAATTACCCGCACCCATTCGCCGGCAACCGCGTAAACACCTTGCTCCACAAGGCAGCCCTGTATGTGTTGATGCGGTGCCAGGTCGACCCAGAAAGTCCCTGTGGGTTCCAGCAGGCCAACACGGTGTACCTGTAGCCGCACCGGCGTACCGATCTGCTTGGCACGAACCGGTGCGATAAATCCCAGCCATGGCTTGAAGCTGTAACTCTGAGAGCGTCGCAGAACGCCGATCTGCGCGCCTTGGGTATCCTGGTGCAGCGTGACCAGTCGTTGATTCAATTTCCAGGCAAGCGCCAGTGCGGGCACGAGAGGCATCCATAACTGTATATATATACAGTATCTGTGGTCGTGCCAGATCGCAACTGCGCGCGCCTAACAGCCTTTATAGTGACTACTCAATGTGCCAAAAAGAAACGATATATCAGTGATTTACAGCCTATAACTCGTGTTGTTCAGGAGTTTTCGCGCCGGTATGCCGAGGCCGGTTGCGGCAGCCCCAGATAGTAGCCCTGCCCGCGTCGGCAGCCGAGCTCCGCGAGCTGCTGCAGCTGCACCGGGTTCTCGATACCCTCTGCAACAAGTTCGAAGCCTAACTCCTCGCCGCTCACCGCCAGGTGTCGCACCAGGGTTTTGGCGCGGTTGCACTGCGACAAACGCGCCACCAGGCTGCGGTCGAGCTTTACCGCTCGCACGGGCAGCCGTGCGATGGTGTGCCAGCCCGCGTATCCCGTGCCGAAATCGTCAACGGCGAGGCCAACCCCCGCGGCGGCCAATCGCTCCAGCTGTTCCAGCAGCAAGCGTGGGTCCTCCAGGGGACGGCTCTCTGTAACCTCCAGCTCCAGATCCGAAGGACGCAGCCCGGCCGTGGCAACGGCGTCCAGCAACGCGGTCGCGTAGCCCGGGTGGGCCAGTTCAAGGGGCGACATATTGATCGCGAGAACGCCCTGCATGAGGCCTTCTGATCGCAGCGCCGCAAACTCGCGCAGCGCTTTGCGCATGAACTGCCGGCCGACCAGCACGATCAGATCAAAGGCTTCGGCAAGCTCGATCAGAGTTTGCGTGTCCAACAGCTCGCCCGCAGCGTCCGATAGACGTAGCAGTGCTTCGCAGCCCGTGACATGGCCCGTCGCCAGATCGTGCTGTGTCTGGAAGTACACCTGTAGCCGGTCCTCCTGCAGCGCGCCAACGAGTTCGTCCAGCAACCGCTGCTGCGCCGGGGAGGCAGGCGGCCGTATCTGCACGGCCGATTGGCCAAGGGCATCAAGCGCGTCTTCAACGCGGTTGGGCTCGCGCGATCTGAGGGGTGCCGGCGCTGACCGAGTCAGGCCGGGATCGACAAAGGCGAACACTTGCGCCGACGATCCTGGCAGGGTGCTTGTCGCGGCCTGCGGCTGCTCTTGCGGCACGTTCTGGCGCGGCAACCGAACAATTGATGACTGGTTAATCGTGATCATAGTACTGCTCCCTAGTCGCCCATCTCGGCCGAGTTGGCCCAAAGGTAGCTGTTGGCCCAAAGGTAGCTGTTGGCCCACAGGTAGCTGTTGGCCCAGAGATAGCTGTTCGCTTCGATGCCGTCTCCCGCCAACGCGCTGTTGGCCCAGAGATAGCTGTTGGCTTCCAGGAAGCCGTCCGGGGTATCCGCGCTTTCGCCCCACAGATAGCCGACCTGCCAGATGCCATCGGCAGACCAGCGCGAGTGGCCCCACAGCGACGCGGTATCCTCGATCAGCAGGGATTTGCCATCGCCATGGGGGACCATCTTCGGAGACAGGGTTTGGCCTGAAGTCACTGCGCTGTTCGCCAGCGCCGCGCTGATGTTCAGCACGCCGGCGCCGACAGCGGTGGGGTCGCCTTCGATCTTGCGAGCGGTCTTCATCATCCGCGCTTTAATCGTGGCCGGGCTCAGCGTGGGATCTTTAGCCAGCATCAGCAACGCTGCGCCGGAAACCACGCCTGCAGCCATACTGGTGCCGGACAGTTCCACGTAGCTGCCATCGCAGGTCTTGCCGCAGCCGACGCCACGATTGCCGACCCGGACCTTGAGGTCCATGTCCGGCGCAGAGGCTGCGACGTATCGATTGCCCGGCGCCAACAGGTCAGGTTTCAGGGTCAGGTCGACCGCGGTCGGTCCGCGGGAAGAGAAGGTAGAGACGTAGTCATCGCTGAAGTCGGCGCCGGTGCCGGATGACGTGAGGCTGCCCACGGTCAGAATCTTGCGGGCGGCACCAGGGCTCGTGATGGTGAAATCGCCGTAGTGTCCGTTGTTGCCCGCTGAGGCGACGACGACATAGCCGGCATCCCATACTTTTTCCGCGGCGAGGGCCAGCGGGTCCATCGCCACGCTCTCCCGGGTCGGCGCCCCCAGGGAAAGATTGACGACTTTGACGTTGTGGGCAGTGCCGTTGGCGAGCACCCAGTCCAGCGCCTTAATGACCATGGAGGCATTGCCTTTACCTGCGGGGTTCAACACCTGCAGGGAATGAACCGCGGTTCCCGGCGCGATGCCCGAATGCGCGCCGGCGCTGGCAGTGCCTTTGCCGCCAACGATCCCGGCGATGTGCGTGCCGTGCCCATAGCGGTCTTGCTTGGCATCGGCGGTCGGGATGCAGATGCTGAACTTCTTGGTGCAGTTCCAGCGTGACTTTACGTTCAAGTCCGGGTGCGCCTGCACGCCGGAGTCGACGACTGCGATCCCGAAGCTGGTGTTGGGTTGCTGATAGCTCTGGGCGCCTGCCTGGGGCAACTGCGCGGTCTGCCGAGCACTTGCTGAGCTTGCGAATACGGGCGCGTCCAGATCGACAACCTGCAGCGCAGGGTTTCCTGCCAGAGACTCGAGCGCCGCGGCGGAGATGCGGACGGCTGCCATCGGCAGGTGTTGGTAGCGCTGGGCGACTTCGCCGCCCAGATCCACAATGCGTTCCAGCTCAGCTTCGCTGGCCGGTGTGTCATAGGCCAGCAGCAACTCCACGGTTTCGGTCGATCCGGAGGCTGCCAACGCGCGAACGCTCTGGCTCATGCGCGCCCGGGCCGCTGAGAGTGCTCGGGCCTCATCGGCGTCGTAGCCAGAGTCCTCGCTGCTTTCTGATACAGCCGCTGCTGCTGAGTCGAAGCCCACTGCCACGGCGCCAGCCATACCGGTCGCAGCAGTGTCAGATGACGGGATGCCTGCTGCCTGCGTGAAGGCGATCGGTGTTGCCGAGCGGGCCGCCAGGGGCGCCGCGGGATCGCTCGCGGACGCAACCTCAACTGCAATCTGCTGTTGATCCAGCCACGCGACGGAGGAGCCGACAAGGGCGGCGCTGACCGCAAGGGCGAGTTTGTTGAGTTTCATGGTGCCGTTTTCCTTACTGCAAGCACTGATCTGTCTTGCGAAGAGTTCTGCAACGGCGAT
Organism: uncultured Pseudomonadales bacterium; assembly: GCA_964640725.1. Classification (GTDB taxonomy): domain Bacteria; phylum Pseudomonadota; class Gammaproteobacteria; order Pseudomonadales; family Azotimanducaceae; genus CALHVX01. Next base: position 72,445 of record CAZXIJ010000002.1, read on the forward strand.
GCCAAGTAGGCTCAGGCGAGGTAAGTGGGCTGTAACGGGCTAAAAATCAGCCACTTAAGAAATATCTGAATCGTTAGGCTGGCTTCCTGCGCGATGCGGGGGCGCAGGATTCGTTTGGCACGCCGAAATTTCAGCCGGAACGCCGGTTTTCCGGCGCCCGGATCGTTTCCAGGCGCCGGAAATTTGACGTGCGGTCACATGTTCGGGTAGTTCGGGCCCCCGGCCCCCTCGGGCACAACCCAGTTGATGTTCTGTGCCGGGTCCTTGATGTCGCAGGTCTTGCAGTGCACGCAGTTCTGCGCGTTGATCTGAAAGCGCGGCGCACCGCCCTCGTCGATCACCTCATACACGCCGGCCGGGCAATAACGTTGGGCGGGCTCATCGTATTTCGGCAGGTTCTGGGCGATGGGGATCGACGGATCCTTGAGCTGCAGGTGGCACGGCTGATCTTCTTCGTGGTTGGTGTTCGACATGAAGACCGAAGACAGCCGATCAAAGGACAGGGTGCCGTCCGGTTTGGGGTAGTCGATCTTTTTGGCCTGGCTGGCCTGCTTGAGCGTGGCGTGGTCGGGCGTTGGATCCGTCAGCCGGTACGGGTTATTGCCCCGGAAAACGAAGCTGGTCACAAAGGCATGGGCGGCGCCAAGCAGCGTTCCGAGCTTGTGCAGGGCGGGGCCTGCGTTGCGGGAGCGCTCCAGTTCTTCATGCAGCCAGGAGTTTTCGTAGGCGGTCTGGAACCCTTCCAGCTCGGTGTGGGCGTGCCCGTCCAGCACGGCCTGAAGCGTAACGTCGGCCGCGAGCATGCCGGACTTCATGGCCGTGTGGCTGCCCTTGATCTTGAGCATGTTCAGGAAGCCGGCGTCGTCGCCGATCAGTAGTCCGCCGGGCATGCTGAGTTTTGGCAAGGCCTGCGGCCCTCCCTTGACGATGGCCCGGGCGCCATAGGCCACGCGCTTGCCGCCTTCCAGGACGTCCGCTATCAGCGGGTGATGCTTCCAGCGCTGAAACTCCTCGAAGGGGCTCAGGTGGGGGTTGCTGTAAGACAGATCGACGATCAGTCCCAGGGCGACCTGGTTGTTGTCCAGGTGATACAGGAACGAGCCTCCGGTGGCAGCGCCCGGCGTGTGCCCGAGAGGCCAGCCGACGCTGTGCACGACCTTGCCGGGCACGTGATTTTCCGGGGCGACGTCCCAGACCTCTTTAAGGCCAATTCCGTAGTGCTGCGTGCTCGAATCCTTGGCCAGATCGAAATGCTCGATCAGGCGCTTGCCGAGATGCCCGCGACAGCCCTCGGCAAACAAGGTGTATTTGGCGTGCAGCTCGTAGCCGGGCGTGTAGCTGCCTTTCTGCTGGCCGTCGGCGCCAACCCCCATATCACCGGTCGCGATCCCCTTGATGCTGCCGTCCTCGTTGAACAGCACTTCTGACGCAGCGAAGCCCGGGAAAATGTTGACGCCCAGGGCTTCGGCCTGCTCGCCCATCCAGCGGCAAAGATTGCCCAGGCTCATGGCGTAGTTGCCATGGTTGTGGGAGTCCTTCGGGATGAAGAAGCTCGGCACCTTGATGCGATTGGTGTCGTTGACCAGGTAGTACACATCGTCCTCGGTCACCGGGTTGGTCAGCGGCGCGCCCAGTTCCTGCCAGTTGGGGAACAGCTCGAATAGAGCGGTCGGCTCCACCACCGCCCCGGACAGGATGTGAGCGCCGATCTCGGAGCCCTTCTCGACCAGACAGACGCTGACCTCTTTTTCGAGCTTGGCGGCCTGCTGCATGATGCGGCAGGCGGCCGCCAGACCGGCGGGGCCTCCGCCGACGATGACAACGTCAAATTCCATGGATTCGCGAGCGACGGCTTCTGTCACTGTGAACACTCCGTAGTGGGCAAAACGCCTATTATAGCGGAGGGTGTCGGCCGGGTCCCTGCCTCGGTACACTGCCGCACCGTTGAGTTGAGGGAGCTGGGGCCGGATGGCAGCCAAGAGGACCGCGATCACAGATTTGCCCAGCGGCCGGGAGCTGCTGGGACGCCCGCTGCTGAACAAGGGCAGCGCTTTTTCCGCCGACGAGCGCCAGGCGCTGGGGCTGGAGGGCATGCTCCCGGCCCGCTACAACACCCAGGCTCAGCAGTCTGAGCGGGTCTGGCGGACCCTGAGCTCGATTCACGAACCGCTGGCCAAATACCGCGAGCTGTCTGCCCTGCAGGACCGCAACGAATACCTCTACTACCGGGTGCTCATGGACCACCTGGAAGCCCTCATGCCGATCGTCTACACCCCGACGGTGGGGCTTGCGACCCAGAACTTCAGCGCCGTGTTTCAGCGCGCCCGGGGTCTTTGGCTGACCCCGGAACACCGCGGCAACATGAAGGCACTCATCAAGAACGCCGCCTACGGCGCAGAAGTTGAGCTGATGGTGGTCACAGACAACGAGTCCATTCTCGGCATCGGCGACCAGGGTGCCGGCGGTATGGCGATCTCGATCGGCAAGCTGGCGCTGTATACCGCGGCCGCGGGCATACGCCCTGAGGGCACCCTGCCCGTCAGTCTGGATGTGGGCACAGCGAACCCCGCGTTGCTGAACGATCCTGAATACCTGGGCTGGCAGGCACCGAGGCTGACCGGCAACGAGTACCGCGCCTTCGTCGATGAGTTTGTGACCGCAGTGACTGAGCTCTACCCACGCGCCTGCATTCAGTGGGAGGACTTCCGGAAGTCCAACGCGCTCTCCATCATGAACGAGTACCGCCCAACGACCCTGTCGTTCAACGACGATATTCAGGGCACTGGCGCGGTGGCGGTCGCTGGGGTGATGAGCGCGCTGGCCCAGACGGGTGCCTCGCTTCCCGATCAACGCATTCTCATTCACGGCGCTGGCGCCGCGGGCCTGGGTATCAGCAACCAGCTCAGGGCGGCCCTGAAACTGGCCGGGGTCGCCGAGCATGACATGAGCCAGCGCCTGGCCGTGCTCGACAGCGGCGGCTTGCTGGTGCTGGACCGGGATTTTTCTGACAGCTACAAGAAAGATCTGGCATGGCCGGCCGAGCAGGCCGAAGCTGCAGGATTGGGCGCGAGCACGACGCGGGATCTGGCGGCGGTTGTCGCAGCGTTTCAACCCACGGTGTTGATCGGCACCTCCGGCCAGGCCGGCGCCTTTGACGAACCCTTGATTCGCGCTATTGCCGGCTATTGCGAGCGCCCGATCATCATGCCCCTGTCGAACCCAACGGCGAACACCGAGGCAGCACCGGCAGACTTGCTCGCGTGGACCGACGGCCGAGCACTGATTGCCACGGGCAGCCCGTTCGAGCCGGTGACGATTGACGGGCGGCGCTACGAAATCGGCCAGGGCAACAACGTGTTCATCTTCCCGGGCCTGGGCCTGGGCAGTCTGGCGGTGCATGCCAGCCGAATCTCAAACGCGATGATCACGGCGGCTGCGGAAGCTCTGGCGGCGAATGTCAGTACTCAGGAACGCGAGGCGGGCCTGCTCTACCCGCGGGTGGACCGCCTGCGCGAGGTCACCCGACAGGTTGCCATAGCCGTCGCGCGGCAGGCTCTGGACGAGCAGCTCGCGGCGCCTGATGGCGACCTCGGCTCAGATCCGACGCCGCAGGCGCTGGCGGCCTATATTGATGAGCGCATGTGGGAGCCTGACTACCCAACTTACGTCTGACGGGCCGGCGCGGCCCGATTGAGGGGCGGCACGCCCGGTTCGTTTCACGGGCAACCCGGCAGCGATGTTCGTTCGATCGAGGACTTCTGATGACCCAGCGATCTCGTTTGCACATTCCGAGCCCCCCCGCTCGTCCTGGCGACGCGCCGGACTTCAGCTACGTTGAACTCAGCGAGGCGGGCAGTGTTCGGCGCCCGGAAGCCAGTGCCCGGGTGCGCGATATCGAGGATCTCGCGACAGGTCTGGTGCAGGTGCTTGACGATCAGGGCGTCGCTCACGACCCCTGGCGGCCGGACCTGGACGCCCACGACCTGCAGGTCGCTCTGCGCCACCTGCTGCTGACCCGGGCGTACGACGACCGCATGCTGCGGATGCAGCGACAGGGCAAGATTTCTTTCTATATGCAGAGCCGTGGTGAAGAGGCTGTAGCGGTTGCCGCTGCCATGGCGTTGCAGCCCAAAGACATGCTGTTTCCTTCCTATCGGGTGCAGGGCCTGCAGATTGCCCGGGGTCGCAGCCTGGTCGATCTGATGTGCCAGTGTCTGTCGAACAGCAAAGACATGTGCAAGGGCCGCCAGATGCCCATCATGTATCACTGGGCCCGGGGCAATATCTTTTCCGTGTCGGGCAATCTGACGACCCAGTATCCCCAGGCCGTCGGCTGGGCCATGGGCGCAGCCATCAAGGGCGAGGATCACGTTGCGGCCAGCTGGATTGGCGAAGGCAGTTCTGCGGAAGCCGACTTCCACCACGCCCTGACCTTCGCTGCGGTCTACCAGGCCCCGGTCATTCTGAACGTCGTGAACAACCAGTGGGCAATCTCGACCTTCCAGGGATTCGCCGGGGGCGAGCGCCGCAGCTTCGCCGCACGCGCCCCTGGGTACGGCATTCCCGGAATTCGAGTGGACGGCAACGATTTCCTGGCTGTCTATGCCGTGACCGCCTGGGCCGCCGAGCGCGCCCGCGCAGGACATGGCCCGACCATGATCGAGCTGGTCACCTACCGGGCGTCTGCGCACTCGACCAGCGATGACCCGTCGCGCTACCGGCCGGAAGGCGAGGTGGAAGCCTGGCCCCTGGGCGATCCCCTGGAGCGTCTGAAGCAGCATGCCATCGCCGAAGGTGCCTGGACCGAGGCGCAGCACGAGGCGCTGGCTCAGACCCAGGCCGAACACGTGGCGCAGTGCTGGGAGGAAGCCCAGCAGTACGGCACCACAGCGGACCCGCAGCTCGACAAGAACGAGATGTTCGAAGATGTGTTCAAGGACATTCCCGCACACCTGATCGACCAGCGTGAGCAGATGCGCGGGCTGGAGGACTAGCCGTGGCTCGCATGAACATGATTCAGGCACTGAACTCTGCCACCGACGTCATGCTGTCACGGGACCCGGCGGTTGTGGTCATGGGACAGGATGTGGGCTACTTCGGCGGCGTGTTCCGCGTCACGGAAGGCCTGCAGCGCAAGCATGGCGAGCACCGGGTGCTGGACTCTCCCATTGCGGAGGGCGGCATTGTCGGCACCGCGATTGGCATGGCTGTGAACGGGCTCCGACCGATTGCAGAGATTCAGTTTGCCGACTACATCTACCCGGGTTACGACCAGATTGCCTCGGAGCTCGCCCGGCTGCGCTATCGCACCGGCGGCGACTTCTTCGCCCCGGTCACGATCCGAACGCCCTGCGGCGGCGGCATTCGCGGCGGGCAGACGCACTCTCAGAGCCCGGAAGCGATTTTTACACACATCAGCGGCATCAAGGTCGTCATGCCCTCGAACCCCTACGATGCGAAGGGGCTGCTGATCAGCGCGATCGAAGACGATGACCCGGTGATCTTCTTTGAGCCGAAGCGGATCTACAACGGTCCCTTCGAGGGGTACCCGGATCGTCCGGCGGTGCCCTGGACCTCGCATCCGCAAAGCGAGGTGCCCGAAGACTACTACACGGTGCCGCTGGGTCGGGCGCGCACTGTGGTCGAGGGCGATGAGGTCACCGTACTCTGCTACGGAACCATGGTGCACGTGGCAGAAGCCGCCGCCGAGCTGGCGGGTATTCGCTGCGACATCATCGATATTCGCAGCATGGTGCCCCTCGATAAGGAATCGATCGTCGAGTCCGTCAATCGCACCGGGCGCTGCGTTGTGGCTCATGAGGCCACACGCTACAACGGCTTCGGCGCCGAGCTGGCGGCCATTGTCCAGGAGGAGTGCTTCTACGCGCTGGAAGCGCCAGTGCTCCGCGTCGCCGGCTGGGACACGCCCTACCCTCATGCATTTGAGTGGGACTACTTTCCCGGTCCCAAGCGGCTTGCGGCGGCTCTTGAAACGGTGCTGGAGGACGCATGAGCGAATTTGTGTTCAAGCTGCCAGATCTGGGCGAAGGCACCGTCGAGGCCGAAATCGTCGAGTGGCATGTGAAAGCCGGCGATGTGGTCAAGGAAGACGACGTCATTGTTGACGTAATGACCGACAAGGCTAACGTCGAGGTGCCCGCACCGGTCAGCGGCACCGTTGTGCGCACGGTGGGCGCACCGGGCGACGTGGTGGCTGTCGGTTCCGAGTTGATCGTGTTTGCGACTGCGGGCAAGGCATCATCGCCCGCCAAGGCAACGCCGCCAGCGGCAGAGCCGGAAAGAGCGCCAGCGCCTGCGGCGAAGCCCGCGGCGAAGCTCGAGCCGGCATTAGAGGTGCCTTCCGCAGCAGAATCAAAAACCGAGACCGCAGCCGCCGTGGCCGCCGCCGGGGCCAGCGCAGCTTCGGGACGCGTGCTCACGAGCCCGGCGATTCGTCGCCGGGCTGCGGAAGCTGGCATTGACCTGGCGACGGTGGCCGGCAGTGGCCCGAGGGGCCGGATCACGCGTCGCGACTTCGAAACCGCCCTGCAGCAAGCCGAGCAGGTTGCGAGCCATCCCGGGACAGCAGCCGTCGGGCAAGCCCAGGAAGGGTCGGAAACCACGCGAATCATTGGCGTGCGGCGGATGATTGCCAACCGCATGGCTGCCGCCAAGCGCACCATTCCGCATTTCAGCTACGTCGAAGAAGTCGACGTCACTGCGCTTGAACAACTTCGGCAGACCCTGGCGCAGCGCTATCCGGAGCAGCCGCTGACTTACCTGCCTTTCATCGCCATGGCCCTGCTCCGGTCAATCCCGGCTCTGCCGAACAGCAATGCCCACTTCGATGGCGAGTCAGACACGCTGACGCGCTACGCCCACGTCCATCTGGGCATCGCGGCGCAAACGCCGGACGGTCTGAAAGTCCCGGTCGTTCGCCATGCCCAGAGACAGAACCTGTGGGGCCTGGCCCGTGAAATCCGGCGCGTCAGCAATGGCGCCAAAGACGGCACGCTGCAGCCCGCAGAACTCAGTGGCTCAACGGTTACGCTGACCAGTCTCGGCAAGCTCGGTGGCATTGCCAGCACGCCGGTGATCAACGCGCCAGAGGTCGCCATCATCGGCGTGAACAAAGCGGTAGACAGGCCCGTGGTGTCGAACGGTGCCGTGGTGATCCGGCGGCAGATGAATCTGTCCGCGTCTTTCGATCACCGGATTGTGGATGGCTACGATGCCGCTGCGCTGATCGCGGCAATCAAGGCGCTCATCGAAGAGCCCGCCATGCTGTTCATGGGCGGGCCTGAATCGCCGTGAGCGCTCACGTCTCTGCATGGCAGCGGGGCTACGCCGCGCTGCTTCGAAAGCCCTGGATTCTGCTCGGGCTGATCCTCGGGATCGTTCTCCTGGGGATTCCGGGCGCTGCGTCTTTCCGGTTCGACGCCTCGTCGGAAACGCTGGTGGTTGAAGACGATCCAGATCTGCTGGCCTACGAGCAAGTCGCCGCAAAGTTTACCGGCGATGACTTTCTGCTGATGACCTTCGAGCCGGCCGACGGCAATCCGTTTACCGCGGCCAACCTGGAAACCCTCAATCGCCTGACCCGCGCGCTCAGCAATGTCGAAGGCGTACAGGGCACCTTCTCTGCGCTGGATATACCGCTCCTGAAAAGTCCGCCAGTGCCAATCAGCGAACTCGGTCAGGGCTTCAAAACGCTCCGGGATCCCGGGGTGCCGCTCGACCTGGCGAAGCAGGAGGTATCCAGCAGCCCGCTGTTCCGGGAGCTTCTGGTGAGCCTGGACGGCCGCGGCACAGCGGTGCAGATCCTGCTTGATCCCCCTGAGCAAACAGCAAACCTGCCGCAGGGCGACGCGGCAGCGCAGCGGGAGGCTTTTCTGGCTCAGCGCGCGACGCTGATCGATGCGGTGCGCACCGTTCAGACCAGCTTTGCTGATGCCGGCCAGCTTTATCTGGGCGGGGTGCCCATGATTGCCGCCGACATGATCGGCTACGTGCGCAGCGACCTGGAGGTCTTCGGGCTGACAGTGGTGCTGCTGATGATGCTGGCGTTGTGGCTGTTCTTTCGCCGGGTTCGCTGGGTCTTGTTGCCGCTGCTGACGAGCGCAATCACCGTCTGGCTCACCGTCGCAATCCTTGGCGCTCTGGATCGTCCCGCTACGGTCATCAGTTCGAATTTCATCGCCCTGCTGGCAATCATCACCATCTCCCTGACGATTCACCTGATCCAGCGCTATCGGGAATTGCTGGAGATGAAACCCGCGCAGCCCCATGACGAGCGGGTGCTGGAAACGATGATCAGCAAGTTCGCGCCTTGCCTGTATACCTCGGTCACAACCATCGCGGCATTCGGCTCGCTCATGGCGAGCCGAATCGTGCCGGTCGAGGATTTTGGATGGATGATGTGCGTCGGCATCGCGATCGGGTTCCTCGTCACCTTCGCTTTTTTTCCCAGCGCTCTGCTGCTGTTATGGGCCGGCCAGCCCAGCAAAACCCTGGGCCAGGAACTGGCCTTAACCCGGACCCTCGGACAGTGGAGCCGTTGGCGCAGCGGTCTGTTGATCCTGATTTCCCTGCTGCTGGCGGTGGTTGCCGGGCACGGCATTACCCGCCTGTCTCTGGACAACCGCTTTGTCGACTACTTCGCCGAGAGCACCGAAATTCATCGGGGCATGGACTACATCGACCGGCAGCTTGGCGGCACTATTCCCTTTGATGTGGTGCTCGCCCTGCCCCCCTTTGAGGCCTTCGCCGGCGAAGATTTTGGCGACGATCCCTTTGCTGAAGATGACCTTGGCGGGGATCCGTTTGCCGAAGACGACTTCAGCGACGACCCGTTCGCTGACGATGACCCCTTTGGTGAAGACGAGGCCTCTGCCAGCACTGCCTTCCCGGAGCGATACTGGTTTACCCGCGACAAACTCGATCGGCTGGAGGCCATGCACCGCTTCCTGGAATCGCACGAGGTGGTCGGCAAAGTTCTGTCCCTGACTGCCCTCGAGGATCTGGCCCGGGTCTTTACCGATGGGCGGAAGCTGAGCAATCCGGAGATCGCTGGCATCCTTGGCGCTGTGCCGCAGGATCTCAAGCGCAGCCTGGTCGATGCCTATGCCGACCCGGAAAGCGGGCTGCTTCGGCTGAATGCCAGAATTCACGAGTCAGGCCCCGGTTTTGACCGGGCCGAGCTCGCCCAGGACATTCGACGTTTCGCCATCGAGGAACTGGGCTTTACCGATGCAGAGGTCACCGTCTCGGGCATGATGGTGCTGTTCGACAGCATGCTCAAACAGCTCTTCGATTCGCAGGTGGACTCCCTGGCCTACGTGCTGCTCGCTGCCTTCGTGATGTTTCTGATCCTGCTGCGGTCGTTCACCTTCGCGCTGATCGGATTGATCCCCAACCTGCTGGCGGCGGCTTCAGTGATCGCGATCCTGGGCTACGCCGGCATTCCCCTGGACATGATGACGACCACCATCGCGGCGATCAGCATTGGCATTGGCGTCGACGACGCCATCCACTACCTGCATCGCTTTAAGGACGAGTACGCCCGCTGGGGCGACGCGCGCATCGCCGTCAGCTGGAGCCACGCCAGTATCGGCAACGCCATGTACTTCACCACGATTACAGTCATGCTCGGGTTCTCGGTGATGGCGTTCTCGAATTTCGTCCCGACCGTGCTCTTTGGCGTGCTGGTCGCAGTGGCAATGGCGCTCGCACTGTTTGCCAACCTGACCCTTTTGCCGAGCCTGCTGGTCTGGCTCTACGGCAAACGGACACCGGCGCCCAAGCCTCTTACGGAGCCTCTCGGCGCCGAAAGTCCGGACCGAACATCGCCCGTACCGCCGCCTGCCGACGCCGGCTGACGGGCAGCTCCCGGCCCCCAGCCAGTGTGACTCGCCAGCCTTTGCCGCCGCGGCGCACCGCGACGACGGCATTGCTTGCCACCCAGTAGCGTCGACGGATTCGCAGCCAAGGTCGCTCGCAGTGATCGGTCGCGAAGGCCGTTCCGAGAAAGCGCGGTATCCCAGGTTCAAGGCGACCCAGGTGGGCAGGAACATCGGTAGCACAGGCAGCGCCGGCTACCGGTTCTGAAGTGCGTCAGCTGTGGCTGGCTTGAGCTCGTTAGAGCGAGCGCGTCAGCCAGAGCCGAAAGCTCCAGTCGTCGCTGCCCCGGGTCATGCCACGCAAGGTGCTGGCGAACAGCTGCCAGCGCGCGCCGATGCGAAGGCCCATAAAGGGCCCCAGCTGGTGTGTCTGGTCTTTGAAATCCGGAAGATCAGCAGAACGGCCAAAGAAGCTGAACCACTCTAGACCCAGCGTCAGGGCCGGGTCGGGCTGATAGCGCAGGTGTGCGCGGGCTTGCAGGTCGAGGCCGGATGGGGCGTCGTTGCCGACAAACAGGGCCGTCAGGAAAAGGCCGCGGACCGCCCACTGAGCGTTGATCTTGCGGTCCTGGGTGTAGCTGAAGGCGACGAGCCCTGGCCGATCATCGCTCGCCACGCGGGCATCAAAGCGCACGGCTTGATGCCACCCCTCAGCCAGGTCTGACAGTTGCCACTGCAGCTCGCCCTGCAGGAAGTCGAAATCAAGGGTGCCATCAGCAGTCTTGCGGCTTTGCGCCACCAGGCGCCAACGCAAGTCATCGCCGTCCCCGATCGGGCGCTGATAGTGGAGCCGCTGAATCAGGTCCGAGCGGTCAGGGTCGAAGCCGGCACGGTACTCCAGGCTCTCCTGCCCGGGGCTCACCACCGGGCCAAACACGCCAGCAGTGTTGTCGCCGCAGGCGATGGCCGGGAGCAGCCATAGCGCAAGGAAAGCAGTGAGTACCCTGGGGAGGCTAGCTCCGGGCGCGCGCAGCAGGGGGAAATGGAGGCTGGGGTCGGAATCGAACCGGCGTACACGGAGTTGCAGTCCGCTGCATAACCACTCTGCCACCCAGCCTGGGTGAAATCGCAACCGGATCCGGCTTGATGCCGGGGGACACTCCAATCGCGGGCCGCGCATATTAACGATCTTCTGGCTCGATAGCGACCGGCGGCGGCGGGGTGTCCGGGGCCAGCATGCCCTCCTTCAGGATCGGCCAGGCCGCCCGCAGGTAGACGACCATGGACCACAGAGTCATGACCGCGGCGATGTAGATCAGGCCGTAGCCAAGCAGTATCCACGGGTCCTGCGCAGCGGGTGGCCGCGCCAGCAAAACGATCACGGCAATCATCTGCAGAGTGGTCTTGATCTTGCCGAGCCAGGCGACCTCGACCAGGCCGCGCCGGTTGATCTCCGCCATCCATTCGCGCAGCGCCGTAATGACCAACTCTCGACCAACGATGACGATGCCGGGAATCGTGAGGATGGGCGTCGCGTGGTGGCCGATCAGCAGCAGGATGGCCGTGACCACGATGATCTTGTCGGCCACCGGGTCCAGGAACGCGCCGAAACGGGTTTCCTGGCCAAGGCGCCGGGCCAGATAGCCGTCCAGCCAATCGGTGACTGCGGCAAGCGCAAACAGTGCGGATGCCAGCAGGTAGGTCCATGTCGACGGCGCCAGGTAGACGAGCGCGAACACGGGCACCAGCAGGATCCGGAGCGTTGTGATCAGGGTTGGCCAATTCATCAGGCGGGGATTGTACCGGTCCCAGGGGCGTGTCGGGGATCCTTTGGGTGCGCTTTGGGACGCTATTCGGCGTGCAGGGTCGCGTAGATGTCCTCAGCCAGCTTGACACTGACCCCGTCGATCCTCGCGAGCTCTTCCCGGCTGGCACCCTTGAGCCCTTTCAGCCCGCCAAAGTGGGTGAGCAGGGCCTTCTTGCGCTTGGGCCCGACGCCGGGAATCTCGTCCAGAGCGCTGCGCTGACGATTTTTCTGCCGGCGGGTCCGGTGTCCGGTGATGGCGAAACGGTGGGCTTCGTCTCGAATATGTTGCAACAGTTCCTGAGCGCCGCCGGGGGGCACAGCCACCTCGCCCTCCGGCGTGAAGTAGCGCTCGAAGGCGGCTTTGCGCGTGGGACCCTTGGCGATGCCCAGGATCGCCACGGAATCGATCTGCAGCTCTGCCAGCACGCTCTGCGCCTGCGCCAGCTGGCCCTTGCCGCCGTCGATCACCAGCAGGTCGGGAAAGGCGCCCTCCCCTTGCTTGAGACGCGTGTAGCGCCGTCTCAGGGCCTGCTCCATGGCGGCGTAGTCGTCGCCGCCGGTGATGTCCTCGATATTGAAGCGCCGATAGTCGGATTTGAGCGGGCCTTCGCGATTAAACACCACGCAGGAGGCGACGGTGGCCTCGCCCATGGTGTGGCTGATGTCAAAGCACTCCAGCCGTTCCGGCAGCTCTTCCAGCTGGAGTGCCTCGGCCAGAGCGACGAAGCGGCCGTAAACGTTGCGCCGGTCGGCCTGATACGCCGCCAGGCTGTGGGCGACATTCTCCTGGGCGAGCTTGAGCCAGCGCGCGCGCTGGCTGCGTACCCGGCTGGTGACCTCGACCCGTCGTCCGGTCCGTTCGGTCAGGGCGTCGGCCAGGGCCGTTTCCTCTGCCAGCTCGTGGCTCAGAATGACCGCTCTCGGCCAGTCGCGCTGCGCGCCCGCAAAGTAGTACTGGCCCAAAAACGCCTCCAGCAACTCGGCGCCGGTCAGCTCCAGCTCGTTTCTGGGATACCAGGTGCGCTGCCCGAGCATTCGGCCCGCCCGGAGGAAGAGTGCCTGCACACAGACGGCACTGCCGTTGCTGGCCAGCGCGAACACATCGACATCGCCCACATCGGCGTGGACGTACTGCTGCTCCTGCACTTTGCGCAGCTGTGCAATCTGGTCGCGGTACTTGGCGGCGCGCTCGAACTCCAGCGCCTCGGCCGCTGCCTCCATCCGCGTTTTGAAGACGTCCAGCACGGCCTGATCCCTGCCATCCAGGAACATGACAGCCAGCTCGACGTCCTGCTGGTATTCCTCGGGCTCGATCAGCTTCACGCAGGGCCCGGAGCAACGCTGGATCTGGTACTGCAGACAGGGCCGGCTGCGATTGCGGAAGAAACTGTTGTCGCACTGCCGAATCCGAAACAGTTTTTGCAGGCTGTTGAGGCTGTCTCGCACCGCGCTGGCACTCGGGAACGGCCCGAAGTAGCGGCCGGTCTTGCGCTTGGCGCCACGATGAAAGGCCAACCTGGGATAGTCCTTGTCGTCCGTCAGGTAGATGTAAGGATAGGACTTGTCGTCCCGGAGGGTCACGTTGTACGGCGGCCGCTCCTGCTTGATGAGGCTTTGCTCCAGCAGCAGCGCTTCGGTTTCGCTGTTGGTGATCGTCACCTGGATGTCGGCGATCTTGCTGACCATCGCCATGGTCTTGGTGGTCAGCCCGGAAGCCCGGAAATAGCTGGTGACGCGGCTGCGCAGATTCCGGGCCTTGCCGACGTACAGAATGCTGCCCTGTGCGTCTACCATCCGGTAGACGCCCGGTTTGCGGGTCAGGTTGTCGAGGAAAGCTTTCGAGTCGAAGGTCGCCGGCATGGGCGCATGGTACCGCCCGGCGACGCGTTTGTATCAGCCTGGCGAGCGCCGCGGCTTGCCGTGCGAGAGCGCCGCGGCCTGTTCGAATACGGCATTGAGCATCGATTGGGTCAAGCGGCCAGTGTTCACGTTCTGCAGGCTCGGGTGGTAGCTGGACAGCACCTCGAGCGTGGGGTGGACGCGTTGGCTGCGATGGTGGCCAAAGTCTCCGAGCGCCTGCACAGGCTCGCCGTAGCCACGACTCAGGGCGCGTTGCAGCTGTTGGTGAGCCAGCCGGCCGAGGGTCACGATCACCCGGGTCCTGCGAGCGCCTGGCCGCCAAAAACGTGCCAGTTCCGGATCGAGCCAGCGCGCGCAGTGGCCAAACTCTGCCGGCGTGGGCCGGTTGTCCGGGGGCCAGCACTTGAGCGCATTCGTCAGCCGGACCCCGTCCAGCCTGGCCGTGTACGGGTCCGTCGCGCTTGCGAGGCCCGCGTGATGGAGTGCCTGGAACAGGAAGCGACTGCTCGCATCGCCCGCGAACACCAGCCCGGTATGGTTGGCACCGCGCCGGCCGGGCGCAAGGCCCAGCACCAGCAGGCGGGACCTTCCGGAGCCCCGACCAGGTACTGGCCGGCCATGGCTGCCGGGGTTCGCTTGCCGGTAGGCGGACATGGCGCTGACCAGCCGGGGGCATTGCCGGCACCGAAGTAGCGCGCGGTCATCGAGGCTGCTGGGCATGCTCCGCTCCGGCTGTGACCATGCCGTGGCGTACGGCCATGAGCGCCAGCTCCACATCGCTGGACACGTTCAGCTTCTCGAAAATCCGGTAGCGATAGCTGTTTACGGTCTTGGGCGACAGGTGCAGGTTGGTCGAAATCTCGTTCACTTTATGGCAGTTCACCACCATCATCATGATCTGCATCTCGCGACCGGACAGCTGGTCGAAGGGACTGTCGCCAGTGTCGTCGAAGGCACCGAGTGCCAGATTGTGCGCGACCTCCTGTGACAGGTAACGCTTGCCCAGAAAGGCCTTCTTGACCGCCAGCACCAACTCTTCGGCGGTCACGGCCTTCGACAGATAGCCGGTCGCCCCGGCTTTGAGGGCCTGCATGGGAAAAGGGTTCTCAACGCAGCCGGTTACCATCAGAACCTTGGTATCCAGCTTCATCAGCTCAATGCGTCGCGTTGCCTCGATACCGCCGATGCCGGGCATGAGCAAGTCCATCAACACCACGTTGGGCCGAAGCTGCCGAACCAGAGACACGGCCTCCTCGCCGCTGGCCGCTTCCCCCACGATCTGCAGGGTCTTGATGTCTGCGAGCATGCGTCGCAGTCCGACGCGAAACAGCTGATGATCATCCGCAATTGCAATTCTTATCATGTCGGCCTTCCCTTTTGCCTGATTCCCAATGGAAGATCAGGTTAGGCGACGGGGTTTCCTGCCGACAATTGCTCGACGCGGATTACCCGCACCAATCCACGACATTTCCATTTTGCAATTTCAAACTGATATCAGTTCTCTCCAGCCGCCGGCGTGCATGAGGGATGCGATCCCCTAACCCGTGAAAGCCTGCAGGCCGGTCTGGGCCCGGCCGAGAATCAGGGCGTGAATATCGTGGGTCCCCTCGTAAGTGTTGACGGTCTCCAGGTTCATGCAGTGCCGGATCACCGGGTACTCGTCCGAGATCCCGTTACCGCCGTGCATGTCGCGCGCCATCCGGGCAATGTCCAGGGCCTTGCCGCAGTTGTTGCGCTTGAGCATGGAAATGGCCTCGACGGCCAGATTGCCGCTGTCCAGGAGTCGCCCCATGCGCAGGGCCGCATGCAGGCCAAGGGTGATCTCGGTCTGCATGTCGGCGAGCTTTTTCTGGATGAGCTGATTCGCAGCCAGAGGACGGCCGAATTGCGAGCGTTCCAACGTGTAGCTGCGCCCCGCTTCCCAGCAGGCCTCGGCGGCGCCCATCGCGCCCCAGGCAATGCCGTAGCGGGCCCGGTTCAGACAGCCAAAAGGCCCGGTCAGACCGCTGACGTTGGGGAGCAGGTTTTCTTCGGGAACGAACACGTCTTCCAGCACGATCTGCCCGGTAATCGATGCCCGCAAGCTCATTTTGCCCTCGATTTTGGGCGTGCTGAATCCCTCAAAAGCCCGCTCGACGATGAAGCCGCGGATCTTGCCGTCGAGCTTGCCCCAGACCACAGCCAGGTCGGCGATCGGCGAATTCGTGATCCACATCTTTGCGCCGTTCAGGCGGTAACCGCCATCGACCGGCTCGGCTCGGGTGATCATGCTGCCGGGATCGCTGCCGTGATCGGGCTCGGTCAGGCCAAAACAGCCGACCCACTCTCCGGTCGCGAGCTTCGGCAGGTACCGTTCACGCTGGGCTTCGTTGCCAAAGGCGTGAATCGGGTGCATAACCAGAGAAGACTGCACGCTCATGGCGCTGCGATAGCCAGAGTCGACTCGCTCGACCTCTCGAGCCATCAGCCCATATGACACGTAGTTGACGTTGCTGCAGCCGTATTTCTCGGGCAGCGTCGCGCCGAGCATGCCGAGCTCGCCAAACTCGTTCATGATTTCCCGGTGAAAATGCTCGTTCCGGTAGGCCATGCGGACCCGGGGGGCCAGCCGCTCCTGCGCATAGGCGCGGGCGCTGTCCTGAATCATTCGTTCTTCGTCAGTGAGTTGCGCGTCCAGCAGGAGCGGGTCCTGCCATTGAAAAGCCGCGTTGATCTCTGGCATTGCTGCCCTCTCAGTCAGTGGTGGTGCAAGGGTAATCGCCGGTGCCGGGCAGGTAAACCGGCGGGCTGCGGAAACTGCCGGGGCAGACGCCGGGCGCGCTCAGCGAGCGGTCAGGCCGGCGTGAGTGGCAGGAAGACGGTGAAGGCCGTGCCTTGGGCCGGCTCGGTACGGACGTCGATGCTGGCCTGTACCTCTGTAACAAGGCGATGAACAATGCTCAGACCGAGCCCGGCGTGATTGCCACCCTTGGTGCTCTGCTTGGGCTCGTACAGTTTCGACAGGACTTCCCGGGTCAGGCCGGGGCCGGTGTCCTGAATCACGACCTCGACACCCTCGACGCCCTGACGGTAGACCCCACCGCGGGTCTGCAGCAGCACCGGGTCGCCGTGGGCCGTGGCCTCGATGGCATTCTTGGTGAGGTTGTTGAGGATCTGTGTCACTCGTTGCTCGTCGCTGCGGACCGTGAGGGCACCCTGATACAGCTCTGTCTGCAGCAGTGCTTCCTGGGCCTGCGCGTATCCCTGATGGACAGCGCTGATCTGACGAACGAGCTGGTTGATGTCAAAGCTGCTGTACTGCAGCTGTGCGGTCGCCGGCTCAAGCTCGAAGGCCTTGGGCACGTCCCGTGCAGACTGGATGATGTCTGCGGCCCGTCGGATTTCGCGACTGATCAGTCGCAGCTGCTCCAGGGCCTGGGGCTCCTGCTGCAGCCGCAGCTCCAGAATGTGCAGGTAGTTGTTGACGATGCTCAGAGGGTTGTTGGCCTCGTGCACCAGCTCCCGCAGGCGTCGCTCTTCCCGGTCCCGGAACGCTGTGAGCAGTCCCATGCTGTCCTGGGCGTTTCCTCGGGACGCGGAGAGCCAGCGCGCCAGCGCCTGGGCGTAGACCTGCATGGCGAACTGCTGATCGACCTCTTCGTCATCGGCGAACAGCAAAACGCCCTGCTTCTCGCCGGTCGCCGCCAGCGGCATCACCAGCGCCTGATCGGCACGCAAGGAGCGCAAGACCTGGCGGTCTGCAACCGCAGCGTCTGCTGAATCGGCGATCGTCAGCGTCATGTTGTCGCGAAGGCTGCGGGCAATGCCGCTGCTCATGGAGCTGACCGGTATCGAATGCCCGTCTCTGATTCCGCTGACCAGGCGCTCGCTGCTCTCGTCCAGCAAGAACAAACGGGGCGGCAGGCGAAACAGGGTCTTCGCGGCCAGCGCATGGGCGTCGTACAGATTGCCCGGGTCGGCGCTCTGCAGGAACAGGCCGGCCATCAGGTTGACCTGCTGCAGGGTCCAGAGATCGTCGCCCCAGTCTGCCTGCAACGTGTCCGTCAGCCCGACCTGCTCGACATGGGCCGCAACGCTGGCCTCGGCGGTCGTCAGGATTTTCGGGAAGGCAGTGGCCTCGATACCGAGCAGTCGCGCGGCCAGGCCAGCCACTGCTTCGATGGGCTGGTCCTCCAGAGCATCGGTCAGGGCAAGGATTTTTTGCTCCTGGGAAGCGTCCTCGAGCAGCTCAGCCCGGGTCCCGCGAAACTCGATCAGGGTGCACAGGAGCTGGTCGTGGGACAGCATGACGCCGCTCATTGCCAGGTGAATGCGCCAGCGAACGGCCTCCGGATCGGTCAGCCCCAGCTCCCGGGCCAGTTCCTCGGCCAGGCAGGCGTTGCGCAGTACCAGTCGCCACTGGTTGAAGCTCAGGCGCACGGAGCCGCCTGGGGGCAAGACCGCCCAGGCCTGAGCCTGGGCCAGGTCAATGAAGGTCCAGCTCTCGAGGGCGTCCAGCCCTTGCCGAAGAGCGCGCGGAGAAACCGGTAAATCGAGCAGACGGAGCCAGCGGGCCAGCAGGTCTGCATCCAGACCGACGAGCTGGACGAAGCGCCCAAGATCGACGTCTTCTGCGTTTGCCAGCGTCAAGTAGCGATGTAGCACCGCTTCGGGCGTCACCTGCTCTATTCCCCTCTCCGGGCCGGTCGGCACCCTCTGCTTGAGGCCTGCGCGATGCGCGGGTTCTGCAGCGGGGCTCGAGACCCGATACCGCTTGTCCTTGTGCAGGTACCGTATTCCGATCTGGTTGCGTTGGCTTGCACACGGATTCCGGGCGCAAGATGGCTTGTTGATCGGCAGTGTACTGGCCACCCGCTGGCGGCGACACGGGTCGGATGTATTTTTCTGTATTTTTGCGGTCGCGACGGACGTTACGACAGCGCGTTTGGCCGTCTCCAGCGACGCCGAAAATTCGGCGTCGTTGATTTTCCATCCTTCAAACGAGAACATGCGTCGCCGCAACGGGAGCCGCCGCCATGAAATTTGTCTGCTTCAACGTCAACGGAATCCGGGCTCGGCTGCACCAGCTCGCAGCCGTTGCAAACAAACATGACCCCGATGTCGTGGCGGTGCAGGAGTCCAAGGTCGTCGACGCGGAGTTTCCGCACGAAGCCGTCGCCGATGCGGGCTTCCCCCACGCATATATCTACGGGCAGAAAGGTCACTACGGCGTCGCGCTGCTGTCCAAAAAGCCGCTGCAGGACGTTCAGCTGGGGTTCCCCTGGCGCGGGCCCGACCAACAGCGGCGTTTCATTGCGGCTACTTTCAAGGCCGGGCGAAAGCCGGTGCGAATCATCAACGGTTACTTTCCCCAGGGAGACAGCCGTGAGCATCCCGTGAAGTTTCCAGCGAAGGCCGAGTACTACGCCGATCTCGCACGCTACCTTCAGGAGGAATGCCAGAGTTCCGGCCGGCTGATTGTGTCCGGGGACATGAACGTCGCGCCGGAAGATCAGGATATCGGTATCGGCGAAGACAACCAGAAGCGCTGGCTTCGAACGGGCAAGGCGAGCTTTTTGCCGGAGGAGCGTGAGTGGCTCAAAACGGTCACCGGCTGGGGCCTGCAGGACAGCTATGCGCTGCAGAACCCGCAGGAGCGGCTCTATTCATGGTTCGACTACCGCAGCCGGGGCTTTGAGCGTGATCCAAAGCGTGGCCTGCGTATCGACCTGGTGCTGGTGACCCGGTCCCTGGCGTCGGCGCTGACAGAAACCGGTATCGACTACGAGCTGCGAGGGCTGGAGAAGCCTTCTGACCACTGCCCGATCTGGGCCAGCTTCGACCTCTAGGTCGCCGGCCCGGCGCGGCCGCGGGCTCCGGAAGGCCGAAGCTGGTCGTGAAACTGGCGCGCAGCCCGGGTCGCCGCTTGCAAGTAGTCCGCTCCGGCGCTCGCCTGGCTGATACCCCGCGAGACGTTGACGATCAGGCCCGTGCCATCGCTGTTGCGTCCGGCGGCAAGCACCGCCGCGGCATCTCCCCCCTGCGTGCCCACGCCGGGCACCAGCAAGGGCAGCTCCGGAGCTGCCGCCCGGACTTGTCCCAGCTCTTCCGGATGCGTCGCTCCGGTGACGAGCGCGACGTTGCCGTGTTCGTTCCAGTCCCTGGCAGCCCGGGCAATGCGCAGAAACACCGGGTCATCGCCGCCGAGCCCTTGCAGCCAGTCGCTGTCCGGATTGCTGGTTCGACACAGCACGATGACGCCCCGGTCTTCGCGCTGCAGGAACGGCGTCAGCGTCTCGGGACCAAGAAAGGGATTCACAGTGACCGCGTCGGCGTCGTAGCGGTCGAACGCCTCTTGCGCGTAGAGTTCGGCGGTCGCGCCGATGTCGCCCCGTTTGGCGTCCAGAATGACCGGTAGCGCCGGATGGTGTTCGTGCAGCCAGCGGATGAGTTCGGCCAGCTCGTCCTCTGCCCCGGCTGCCGCAAAGTGAGCGGCCTGGGGCTTGAAGGCGCAGACGTGCGCTGCCACTGCGTCTGCCAGCTGCTGGCAGAACAGCAGTAGCCCGGCAGGGGTTCTCGGAATGGCATCGGGCAGATCGTTAAGCTGGGGGTCGAGGCCACAGCACAGAAATGAGTCCTGTGTCGTCCAGGCGGCGTTCAGAGCGACATTAAAGGGGTGACGTACCACGGCGCGCAGTATAAGAAAGCTGCTGCTCCGCGTCAGGGAAAGTGACGCTCCGCGACACCGAAAGGATTCTGACTAGCAAGTAGCATATTACAAATCAGCGATAAGTTGCTGATTTTAATGAGCTTCATAAGGAAGGACACTATGAAACTTCAGTTGGCACAGATCTCGCTAACCTAATGGGCAGAAGCATCCCAGGGCGGTCCGCAAAGATAACTGCGACCCCTCGGGGTGTTACCGAGCGTCGGGGCACAGCTCCGCAGTGGCGCAACAGAGAGTAAAGGTTCGATTATGAGCGACAACGTAGTGCAGTTTGAAAGTGTCCGAAGCCGAAAGCAGCGGAGCGCCGACCAGCGCCTTCATCCGCGGCTGGAAAGCGAAGATCGCCTTTTCACGCAGGTGGTTCTGTCCGCCGATGAGCCCGACCTGGTGGGCACGACGCTGAGCTGCAGCGCGATCAACCTCTCTGTTGGCGGGATTCAGTTCAGAACCTCGGCCGAGGTGCCTTCAGGCTCTCTGCTGGACCTCTGGATTGACGTTGCCACCCGGCCCGGCAAGTTCTTCCTGGCGGGCGAAGTCCGCTGGTGCCGTCCCGTCGTCGATGACGAGGGCAATCCCGAGTGGTTCGTTGGCGTCCAGCTCAAATCTGGTGCCGCGACCGACATCCTGGACTGGCGCGACTACCACGCGAGCGCTTACGCCCGCTAGACCTGGCGGAGCGCCCCGACCCCGAATCACAGCCGCTGGACTCACCGATCCAGCGGCTCCCTGTTTGCCTGGCCTTCCGCCGGCAGCCTGCCCTGCACCAGCAACCCTTGCGCAAGGCAACCAACCTGTGAAACAGCGGCCGGCGAAACTGTGACGGCGCGCACACCGCCAGAGGACCGATATCTCGGCACGGCGGCCTGCTGGCTGCTGTAATGAATACAGCGCCTGCCTCCTTAACGAGTGCCGCATCGGCTATGAGCCTAAGCCAGTGAAAACCGTTCGCCCCGACAAACCGGCAATCCGGGTTCCCCCGATCGTGCATACCGTGCGCCAGCATGCCAAGCGGCAACTCGGGGAATGGCTGCAGACGCTGTTTGATAACACCGATGACGCTCTGTTCGAGCTCGCTGACCGCTCAGTCAGCAACAGCGAGCAGACCCTGTTCTTTGAATCCATGCGGCAGATCCGCCTGCGCCGCAAGGAAGTCTGCGATCGCTTCGTTCGCGCTCTGAATCGAGGTTTTGATGAGCTGTTCGACGGTATCTCCGAGCCGGCGGTCAGCAGCCTGGACGCTGCCGGGGACGAGCTGTCTCTGCTTGCCAACGATGATCTGGAGATTACCGTCGCAATCGCCGGAATTGTGTCCAAGGTATCCAGCTCGCACTCGCTGCAGTTGCTGCAGCTCACCAAGCGAGTCGATCACGTCTGCCGCGCCCAAACAGTCACCGAGCGGTCCAACCCCCTCGGCCCGCACAAGTTGAGTTCGGCGTTCGTCGAGGCTGCGGACTGCCTCGAT
Source organism: uncultured Pseudomonadales bacterium (assembly GCA_964640725.1). Classification (GTDB taxonomy): domain Bacteria; phylum Pseudomonadota; class Gammaproteobacteria; order Pseudomonadales; family Azotimanducaceae; genus CALHVX01. Next base: position 94,119 of record CAZXIJ010000002.1, read on the forward strand.
TTGGAAATCAAAGTTCGCATCATTCTCTTGAAGCTGTTCGAGCGCCGGGTAATGGGCGAAGTCGGCACCCTGTACCAGCTCGCTAACCAGCTGATGATCGAAGCTGGCATCCTGCCCGAGCTGCGGGCCATGCAGCGCGCCAGTCGGCGCCCCGGAAATCCCGCTGCGCCGATCGGGCAACCGAGCGACACAGGGCCAGCGCCGGTCGTCAACATCATGGATGGCGCGGCAGCGCCTGCAGATCAGGGCATTCCCGTGCTCGGCGGCGGGCAAGGCCACCCCGATACCCACGCCGGAATTCTGTCCCCCGATGGCAGCGTTGCCGGAGGCATGGGCGGCCCCCCGGGTGCTGGCTATGGCGGCGGTCATGGATACGGAGGCGGCTCTGGTTACGGCGGAGGCGATGCGTCCTTTGGCGTGATGCAGCAGCTGCTCGCCGGTGCCCGGCGCACGGGCGCGCCGGTCGCCAGCGGCGGCTATATTCTGGGTCCTGGCGGCAACTATCTGCAGAGTTCGCCGGCTGGCGGGCATCCCGGTTACCAGGGCGATCCTGGCGGCCACTATGGTGCAGACCCGGCCACCATGGGCGGCGGTGGCTCGGGCGGGCTCTCGATCAGCACGCCCGAGCTGGTTTCCCTGCTGACCCAGATACAGGACAGCGTCGACGAGACCGAGATCAACCCGGACGAACCGGTCCCCTTGCTGGACCTGCGCAGCATGGTGTTCAACGAGGCCGACTCCACCCTGGGCGAAGAGGCCAAGGGCATAGAGCAGAACGACGAGGACGTGATCAACATCGTTGGCATGCTCTTCGATTTCATCCTCAACGATCGCAATCTCGCGATTCCGATGAAGGCGCTGATATCCCGGCTGCAAATTCCCTTCGTAAAGCTCGCAATCATCGACAAGGCGTTTTTTGAGCACAGCAGCCACCCGGCCCGACAGCTGCTGAACGAACTCTCGAGTGCCGGAATTGGCTGGAGTAGCGGTAGCGAGCTGAAGCGCGACGCGCGCTACAACAAAATCGAATCTATCGTGCTCCGGGTGTTGAACGGCTTTACGGACAATGTTGAGCTGTTTCAGGACCTGACCGACGATCTGCGAGAGTTTCTGAAGGTCGAAGACAAGCGCCACGTGCAAGTTGAAGAGCGCGTGCAGCAGTCAGAAACTGGCAAAGCCAAGACCCAGGCCGTTCGAGGCCAGGTGCAGCAAATCATTAACCAGAAAGCGAGCGGGCTCCGTCTGCCTGCTCAGATCGGTCGATTCATCAGCGACAGCTTCGCCCGTGCGCTGGTTATGACTGGCGTCAGGCACGGTGAAGACTCTGGTGACTGGCACATGCAGCTGCAAGTGCTGGATGATCTGCTGTGGTGCTGCCAGCCCTTGGCGCAAGAAGCAGATATGGACCAGCGCGACGAGCTGCTGCCGCAACTGCTCCAGCGTCTGGTTCCCATTGTCGACAGTATCCACGATGACCCCACAGCTGCCGAAGAGCTGCGTTTCAACCTGGAGTGCGAGCTGCAGGACGCCGCGGCCCGGGATCGCGCGTTCCTTGGCGAGGAAGAGGCCAGCGGGGAGCCTGAGCTGCCCAGCGAATATGCACCCGTGGCCGAGATCCGGCTAACCGAGGTGACCGACGACTCTGAGCATCAACCTCAGGCCGCGCCACAGTTTCTGGACAAGATCCGCGAGCTGAACGAAGGCGGCTGGGTCGAACTGCTGCAGGATGGCAGCGACACCCCGTTGCGGTGCAAGCTGTCGACCGTCATTCAGCCCGGAGACCGCTATGTGTTCGTGAATCGCCGCGGCATGAAAGTCGCTGACTATGGCCGTATGGAGCTGGCACGACGCCTGGAGAGCAAGCAACTGACCCTGCTCGACGAATCTGAAGTGTTTGATCGCGCTCTGCAGGCCGTTGTCGGCAATCTTCGGAGCATGCAGTCTCGTCCGAGCGACGGATCAAGCGCCAAACCAGCGGCGGGCACTGGGAAGCCAGACCGCCAGGACTGACGCTCAGCCGTGGCTACGATGCTCGCAGGTGCGCATAGAGATCTGATGCCAGAACCCGCTCCACGGTCTCGACCACAGCCTGAGTCTGCGCGTCGACCTCTAGATTCAGCGTATCGCCAACCTGGCAGTCCCCGAGACTGGTGCGTTCTATGGTTTCCGGAATCAGGCTGACGCCAATGGTGCAGGCCAGCGGATCGTGGTGCGATATGGTCAGGCTTGCGCCATCGAGCGCCACGAAGCCTTTGAGGTGAACAAAGCGGAACCAGTCAGCCGGCACTTTGACAATAACGATCCGGAGGTTCTCGTCCGTCTCGATGGAAACCACGGGTACGCCGCTCGCCACGTGTCCGGAGAGAATATGGCCTCCGATCTCATCGCCCACGCGAAACGATCGCTCGATATTCACCGTGTCACCAACCGTCAGCTGCCCGAGGTTGGTGAGCGACAGGGTCTCGGCAATGACGTCAAAGCTGACTACCGTTTTGTCGACCGCGGTTGCCGTCAGGCAGACCCCGTTGTTGGCAATCGATGCGCCCAGTTCAACGCCAGCTGCCAGTTCGCCGAGGTCCACTGCCAGCCGCCGAAGCTGCTGACGGTCCTCTACCCGAACAACGGGACAACGACTCTGGACGATCCCTGTAAACAAGCGGTCCTGGCTGCTCGCTTACAGCGCTTTGGCGAGCTGCTCGCGGCGGTTCAGCTCGTTGTCCACGAAGGAGATCCACTGACCACAAATTCGCTGATTGGTCTCGTCTTCGGCCTGGCGAGCCTTGTTGCGACAACTCGAGAACGACTTGCGGGCCGTGTTGAGCTTGTCCTGGTTGTACAGGCACATACCTTTGACCAGGTGGGTGACCTGAGATTTTCGCAGCCCGCCTTTGCGAAGCGCGCTGTCCGCTGCGGTGATGCATGCGGGATAGTTATCATCATCCAGGTGGAGGTTCGCCAGCCGGTCGTAGATCTTGCCGTCGTCGGCGATCTTGGCAGCGCTCTCAAACACCGGAATGGCCTTTGCCGTTTCCTGTGACATTTGCCACGCCTGCCCCAGGGAACGGAGCGTCTTGCTGTCCTTCTCGATCACGCCATCTTTCATGCCCTTGTCGAGCACTTTAGCGGCGCGGTACGGCACCTCGGCCTGCATCAGCAGTCCGGAAAGGTTTGTCAGGTCAGTCTGACGGTTCAGGAAACCTGCGGTGTAGGCTGCTTCCATGGCCCAAAGCTGCTCATTTTCGTTGCCTTCCTGGCCGTGGATACCTGCCAGGCGAACCCAGTAGTCCCGCTTCGGAAACTGCTTGACCAGCACTTCCAGAGTCTCCAGCACCTTCGGCCAGTCTTCCTTCTCGTAGTACAGGAAGTTCAGCAGTGCCCACCACTGTTCTTTGGGAATGATGTTCCGCTCTTTGGCGATCCGAATGCCCTTCTCGATCTGAGTGATCGCAGCCGGGTAGTTCTTCATCTGATAGTAGACCTGTCCCATAAAGATATGGGGGTCTGCGCCCGGGTTGTTGGCCTTGGTAATCCAGGTCTCCATATAGCGCAGCGCATCCTGGTACCGCTCGGTCACGAAGCTCAGCTGCGCCAGCGTATACAGCGTCGTTGTTTCCAGGCCTTCCGGGATCTTGTCGCCCTGAGCGACAACATCTTTGTAGGAATTGATGGCCCTGGGGTAGTCCTCCTTGGAGAAGAAGATGAACCCGAGCATGTTCTGGAGCTGCGCAACCTCGTTCCCGTTCAGGTTTTTGCGGCGTTCCAGCGCCTTGTTGATGACATTCTCGGCAGTATTGAAGTCCTTGGCGTCGATGGCCTCCTGGGCCTCCGCCAGCTTCTTGTAAACCGCCTCGCTCAAAGTTGGCACCCGCCGCGTCTTGGCTTTGGACGCCTCGCTCTGTGCTTCCTCGGCGATTGCTGGAACGGACCCGACCGTTCCAGCGAACAACACAAGACTGGCGCCAGCAATAGCCAGGAAACGACTGGTACGGCGCAGCGCGCCTGCAAGTATTGTCATGGTCTGCTCCAATCGATATTCAGCGCTGATGGCATGGCCTGAAAAATTTGACCTGAAAATCTTCAATACGTTCAATCCGCCAGTTCGAAGCGCACCAGGTTACGAACCCCGGCAACCTCAATGGGTTCGCCGTTGACAACCTTGGGCTTGTACTTGAATTTGAGTGCTGCGTTGATCGCCGCCCGGTCAAAGATTCCAGAGGGCTTGGCCTCGACCACGACCGGATCCCGAACAGAGCCCGCAGCCGTCACAACGAATTCGAGCAACACGTATCCCTCGATGCCGCGCGTTTGTGCGCGACGCGGATAGACCGGCGCAACTTTAACGATCGGCAGGTACTCGCCATCGGAGCTGAACCCGCCGACGCCGCCAACGTTCAGGTCAACCTTGACGCCAACAGCACCGATGTCGACCCCCTGGGATACGTTGTTTGCATCGAAATCAGGACGGGGCATATCCGGTGGCGGCTCGTCCGGCGGCGGCGGCGGCTTCGGCTTGCGGTCCTTGACTTCAACTGACTCGTCTTCCTGCAGCCGAACAAAATCGACGATTTTGCCACCGGCTGCGTCATTCAGGCCGGACTCATCACTTTTGATGAGGTATTGCATGATCATGAACAGGGCAAAGGTCACCACTGCCCCCAGCAATACCCCGACGATGTATCGAACCATGGCTCAGGACTCCGTTGAGATCGCGACTTCTTGAACGCCTGCGGCCCGCGCGGCGTCAAGGACAGCTTTGGCCTGCTTGTAGCTGGCTTGCCGGTCCGCCTGGATCACCATCGTGCCCCGCGGGTTTTCAGCGCGTAGGCGTTCGATGTTCGCGCGCACCGCGGAAGCGTCGACTTTTTTCTTGTCGATCCAGATATCGCCTTTCGGACCGATGGCCACGAGCAGGCTGACCGTCGGCTTTGATCGCGCCGTCAGCGCGTCTGGCCGGTATACATCGATGCCTGCCTGCTTGATGAAGGTTGCAGTCACGATGAAGAAGATCAGCATGATGAACACAACGTCCAGCATGGGCGTCAGGTTGATATCGGACTCATCGTCTGCACGGGATGCTCTGCCGAGTTGTCTTGGCATAGGTCGCTCCTAGGCGTGTTCAGTGGTCCATGGTCAAGTGGTCTTCAAACGACTCGATCTCGAAATCGATCTTGCGCTTGAGCAGCGTACTGCCCAGTACGCCGGAGAGCGATGCCACCATGCCGGCCATGGTCGGAATCGTCGCCTGCGAGACGCCCGCAGCCATAGAACGAGCATTGCCGCCCTGGTTGGCCATGGCGTCAAACACCGAGATCATGCCCGTCACAGTCCCTAAAAGTCCCAGCAGCGGACACAAGGTAACGCAGGTTTGAATCAGTGGCAGCGAGCCCATGATCTTTTCCGACCCTTCGGAAATCAGTTGCTCACGAATCTGGTGCGCAGACCAGGAACGCCGTTCTACCCGGTCTTCCCAGGCGGCCATGGAGTTCTTGATCAGGCCCTTGTGTTCGGCCTGGAAGTACCAGAAACGTTCAAAGATCAGCGCCCACATCAGGAATGTGAGGGCCATGATCAGCCAGAGGACATTGCCCCCCTGCTCCATAAAGGTGACCAGGCCCAGATAGGCATCATTCAGCATGCACAGCTCCGACAGAGTGGTTCAAGGAAAACGGCGCGGCCCGCAACCCGCACCGAAGTGCCGGTTGACGAGCCGTTGATCGACGTTTTCTAGCCAAGCGCTTCACCGCTCTTCTCAGCGTGATCAGCAATGATGCCGGCGCTCTGCTCTTCCAGCACGTGGACGACGGAACGAGCCCGGGCGTTCACGATGGCGTGCAGCAGTGTCATCGGGATTGCGACGACCAGACCCAGTACTGTGGTGACCAGAGCCTGCGAGATACCGCCGGCCATGGTCTTGGGATCGCCGGTGCCGAACAGGGTGATGGCCTGGAAGGTAAGGATCATGCCGGTCACCGTACCGAGGAGACCCATGAGCGGTGCCACGACCGAGATGACCTGAATCAACGTGATGTTGCTGGTGATCTTCGGAGTCTCGGTCAGGATCGCTTCGCCCAGCTTCAGTTCGAGCGTCTCGACGTCAACACTGCGGTTGTCGTCGTAGACCTTCAGAACGCGACCGAGCGGATTGCCGGAATCCGGTGTATTGGATTTTTTCTGGCTGTTGACTTTGCTGCCGATCAGGAAAAGCTGCACCAGCTTCCAGATGCCCAGGATCAGGCCGATGATGCCGACGCAGATGATGAAGGCACCGACCGTGCCGCCCTGCCCGTCACAGAAAGGCAGGTAGCACTCGCCCTTGCTGATGCCGCCAAACGGCGTGCCGATGCGGTCGCCCCAGGTGTCGGCCTGAATCAGCAGTTCCAGCAGAGAGCCGCGGGTCGGGTCTACAGAGAATTCGGACAGTTCGCCCGGTGCGGTGCTCTCGAGGTCGGCGACGGTGTTTGAGAACCGCGCCGCCGGCTGCCGGGGCAGCTCGACAATGTCATCGCCGTCGTACTTCAGGTATTCGCCATCCGCAACCAGCGCAAAGGCGCCGACGCGGGTAATCTCGGTGCTTTTGGCCTCGCCGTTCAGCAGGGTCACAGTGCCGTCGAACTTGGAGATCTTGCCGGACTCGGTCATCTCTCGCTGCAGCTCGTACCAGAGGCGCTCCATTTCTTCGATGGTGGCCAGCTGGCTGGCTGTGCCCATCTTGGCCGCCAGTTCGCCGAGCCACTCGCCCCGCCCCGGGAGCTCGGCGCTGATCAGCGACGAACCGAACAGGCCGCGCGTGTCGCCGGCAACCTGCTGCAGCACACCGAACAGCTCTCGCAGAGAGCCCAAACGCTTGTCCAGCGCTTCCTGCAGATCGCCGATCTTGGTTTCGTTTTCTTCGAAGGTGGTTTCCAGACGTTCTGAACGCTGCTCCTCGCGCTTGCGTTCGGCCTTGGCGTCCGCCAGCAACTTGGCTTGCTGGTCTTTCTCACGGCGGAAAGTAGCCTCGCGGCGGCTGGCTTCCCGTGACTCGCTCACGCGGCGCTGCTCGACATTGCGGAGCAGTTCGGTCAGAGAGTTAGCTTCCCGGACAACCACTTCAGCCTCTGCGGCCGCGGCGTCCTGCGCCATAGCCGACGCCGTTGTCAGGAACGGCGCTGCAACGAGGGTTGCCAGCAGTGCAAACTTTTTCATGAGCGATTTGTTCTCTTTGTTATCGGTACGGCGATTCATTCCGCACCTCCGGCGCCGGGAACGGGCAGCGTGATCAGATTAGGCGTGAGCTGCTTTCGGCCCATGCGAATGCCGTTGCGAACGGAGGCCTTGTAGGAGTCGCTCAGCTTTTCCCACTGCTTGGTGGTCTTGTTGTAGACCCCGGTCTCTTCGCCGTCCTTCGACTGGTACACCAGCGCAATGCGCCCGACCTTGAGGACGTCGACCTTACGCTCCGTGCCGTCGACGGTGATCGTGTCTTCGTAGGTCTCCATGGTGCGGCCGTATTCGTTCTCGATCTGGTAGGCCCGCATGACCTGGTTAAACTTCTCGGACACCGCAACGTCGGCGCGGTCCAGCGTCGTGCGCAGGTTCTCGACGCGCTCCGCACGCTCGCTCTTCAGGAACGGCATGTCCAGAGCAACGAACTGCTCAAGGCCGTCAATCATTCGCAGCATGAACGGGGCGACCTGGCGCTCGATCAGGGTGACGTCGTCAATGGACTGCGACAAAGCCGCCATTTCCGTCTCCTGGTTGCCGATCTGCTTTTCGAGCTGCTTGTTGTAGACACGCAGACCGTCGATTTCTTTCAGAACGGTCTTGTAGTCAACGATCAGCTCTCGGGTCTGGTCGGTCAGCGAATCGATCCGGGCCTGGGAGCTCTTGGCCTGGGTGTTGAGCTGATCCGCGACGCGGAACACTTCTCGGAGACTGTTGGCTTGTGCCGGCAGCGAGGCGATGCCCAGTGCAGCGACCAGCGCACAAGCAGCCAGCCTGAAGGTTCGTTCTTGTTTCATACGGCTTCCTACGGGATGGATTTCATGTGTCGGAGCTTTTCAAAAAGCCGGGGACGTCGCCACAGTCGGACTGCGCTCGAAACACGAACGTTGGAATGAATGACAACATCAGAAAGAGGCCCCCCACAACGCTCGGATCCGGTGCAGACCAGCGTTAGCAGGTGCTCGAGGTGACCGATCGGCGCACTGGTCCGACCAAGGGAAAAATCCGTGTCCACTGACGATCAGGTCAGCTGCCTGCATCGACCGCGGCAATGCGGAAGGCGCGGCCAGCAACCCTGAACCAAGTGCCGATCATGCGGCTTTTTTCCCTAAGACAACGTTGCAAATCGCTGCACCGTATGTCTGACAACCCGAAGCGCTGATAACGCCCCTGTGCGGGTACACGCTCGCTTGGCGTGTTGTTTTCCCGCCCCTTTTCCGTCGCCGAAGGATCAACAATGACCTCCGGGATGTCAAGGGAACGAAGGTCAGCAGACGCAAACCTTTTACTGGCCCGCGTCCAGGTGCCTGGCAAAGTGGGCAAGGGTTCGGGTCAGCGCGCTGGCTGCTGCGTCGGCGTTGTAGCTGCCCCGGTGATTGCAGTTGAATCCGTGGTCGGCATCGTATAGGTGGACCTCCACCTCGGGCTGGGCTGCCGCAAAGCGCTCGACGTCCGGAACAGGGATATGGGCATCTTCTTTGCCGAAGTGCGCGATGACCGGGCAACCGGGCACTCGCTCGGCCTCGCCGGGCACACCGCCGCCGTAGTAAGCGGATGCGGCGCTCACGCCCGACAGCGCGCAGGCGCTCCGCCAGGTCAGCAAGCCCCCGAAGCAGTACCCCACAACACCAACCTTGCCTGCCGCGCTGGCCGCGGCCACCGCCGCCGCGACATCAGCCAGAGCTTGCTCGTGATCGATCTTCTGAAAAGCCAGCTCGATGCCCTGCGCCATACCAGCTTCGTCGTAGCCGAGCTCTACGCCTTTCTCAACACGATCGAAAATGGCCGGTGCGATGGCCAGGTAGCCAGCTTCGGCATAGCCGTCCACCACTTCGCGGATGTGGGCGTTGACGCCGAAAATCTCCTGGATCACGACCACGCCGGCGCGCGGCCTGGCGGCGCTCGCCTGGTATGCGCTGAGCGAGAATCCGTCTGCGGCGGTCAGTTCGATCTGTTGCCCCATAGCCTGTGTCCTGGCAGTTGCGATGGGCCAGACCTTAGCGGTTCCGGCGCGCCCGGACTAGGCTTCGCCAGCTTCGCAGCCACCGTGCTTTGGGGTCATGAAACTGTCATTGTTGGGCACTGTAATTCGCGCCCATGCCCTGCCCGCGCGGTTGCGCAGGCATGAACGGGATGGGGCGCCTGTCAACAGCGAGCGACCATGAGTGGCCAAAGCGTTCTGATCGTCGAGGACGAGCCGGAAATCCGGGAGATGCTGTCCTTCAGCCTGGCTCGGGGCGGCTACGACGTGTGGGAAGCCGATTCCGGTGAACAGGCTCTGGAGCGCCTTGACGGTCGCCTTCCGGCTCTGATCATTATCGACTGGATGTTGCCGGGTATGAGCGGGGTCGACCTGATCGCGCGAATTCGCCGCGACGACCTTACGGCTGAGATTCCGCTCATCATGCTCACCGCCCGCGGCGAGGAAGCCGACAAGCTCAAGAGCTTCGAGTCTGGCGTCGACGACTACCTGACCAAACCTTTTTCGCCCAAGGAACTGCTGGCACGGGTCAAAGCGCTCATCCGGCGCAGCGGTTCGCCGGATGACGGCGTGCTGGAGATGCAGGGGCTGCGGCTTGAAACCCACTCGCACCGGTTAGTGGTCGGCGACCAGGAGGTTCATCTCGGCCCCACCGAGTTTCGGCTGCTGGCGCTGCTCATGAGCCAGCCAGACCGCGCCTTTGACCGCTCGGCCCTGCTGGATCGGGTCTGGGGCCGGGGCGTGTATGTCGAAGAACGAACCGTCGATGTGCACGTGCTGCGGCTTCGACGGGCCCTTAAGCCGTACGGCATGGACGGCCTCGTGCAGACCGTGCGCGGCATCGGCTACCGCTTCAAAGCGCCCGTCTAATACCCCGCCCAGGCGTTCTAGCGTCGGGCCATGGGCATCTGCTGCAGATGGTGCCCGCCATCCAGAATGAGCGTCTCGCCAGTCACCACATCGGCGCCTGCGGCAAAGTACAGAATCGCTTCGGCCACGGTTTCCGGGGTGGTGGTGAGCTGCAGCGGAGTCTGCGCCTCCAGAAAAGCCTTGGTCCGGTCATAGCGCTCAGCGCCCATGCCCTCGCGCAGCCAATCGCCGGCAATGAACCCCGGGCAGACCGTGTTGACGCGGATCTCCGGGCCCAGGACCCGGGCCAGGGAGAGCCCCAGGGTGACCAGAGCGCCTTTCGATGCGGCGTAGGCGATCGAGCTGCCGATACCCATGATGCCGGCAATGGAGGCCACGTTGACGATGCTGCCACGGCCGCCCTGGCGCATGACCGGCGCTGCGGCCCTTGCCATCTGATAAGGCCCGACGGTGTTCACCGCATAGATGTCCTGAAAATCCTGTTTGTCGAGACCGTGCAGGTCGCTGTGCTCGCAAAACTTGGTCGTGCCGGCGTTGTTGACCAGCACATCGAGCCGGCCCCAGCGGGTCTTTGCGGCCTCGACCAGGCGCTGGCAGTCGGCATCGCTCGAGACGTCGGCCTGGACGATCTGCGTATCCACGCCAAACTCCGCGCACTCGGCCGCCACGGCCGCGGCGCCGTCGGCATTGGAGGCGTAGTTGATGACCAGGTGGCAGCCCTTCTCGGCCAGCTGCCGAGCACAGGCGGCCCCGACCCCAGACGATGATCCGGTAACGATCGCTACCCCCCCTTCGATATCCATGGCGCACTCCTTTGTTGAAAGACAATGATACTCTGTCGCGCTTTTGCGAGGCGCAGGGCGATGGCAGAGCTAGAGGCAATATTCTGGGATTTCGGCGGCGTGCTGACCACCAGCCCGTTCGACGCGTTCAACCGCTACGAGCAGGAGCGGGGATTGCCGGAGAATTTCATTCGCGGCATCAACGCCACCAATCCGCAGAGCAATGCCTGGGCGCAGTTCGAGTCGAGCCAGATCGATGCTGCCGCCTTCGACAGCCTGTTCCTGAAAGAGGCGGAAGCCGCCGGGCATTCCGTGCCCGGGGCCGAGGTGCTGGCGCTGCTGAGCGGCGATGTTCGACCGAACGTCGTCGCCGCCCTCAAGCAGTGCAAGGCTCGGTACAAAGTGGCCTGCATCACCAACAACGTAAAAAGCGGCAGCGGTCCCGGTATGGCGCGGTCCAGCGGCAAGGCCGCCAAGATTGCCGAGGTGATGGCGCTGTTCGACGAGGTTGTGGAGTCGAGCATCGAAGGGGTGCGAAAGCCGGAGCCTGGCATCTATCGCATTGCCTGCGAGCGCCTGGGGGCAGACCCGGCCCGTTCTGCCTTTCTGGACGACCTGGGCATCAACCTGAAGCCTGCGCGCGCCATGGGCATGGCCACCATTAAGGTCGTGTCTGAGGCGCAGGCACTGACAGAGCTGGCGGAATTGACCGGGCTCGTGTTCGAGGGTGCAGGCTGAACGCGCCTCAGACCTCGTCCTGAAAGAAGCTCAGACCTCGTCCTGAAGGAAGTTCAGACCTCGTCCTGAACGAAGTTCAGGCCGGGTGCGCCAGCTCCGCGGCTGCATCCTGAACCGCTCGGACAATCTTGTCGTAGCCCGTGCAGCGGCACAGGTTGCCCGCCAGCCAGTAGCGAATTTCTGATTCGCTTGGAGACGGGTGCTTGTCGAGCAACGCTTTGGTGGCGACGATGAGGCCGGGGGTGCAGATACCGCACTGCAGCGCCGCGTTCTCCAAAAACTTCTGCTGGATCGGGTGCAAACCGTTTTCGCCAGCAATGCCCTCGATGGTGGTGACCGACTTGCCAGCCGTTTCGACGGCCAGCACCAGACAGGCGCAGACCAGCCGACCGTCGAGCAACACGCTGCAAGCGCCGCAGTCGCCCGTGCCGCAGCCTTCCTTGGTGCCTGTGCGCCCCAGCTCGTCGCGCAGCACGTCCAGCAAGGTTTGCTCAGGCTGGCACAGAAAGTCGGTTTGCTCGCCGTTGATGTAGGTCTGAACCTGGGTTTTTGTCATGGTCTGGTATCTCGTACTTGCTGGAGGCGCCGCGACTGACAGTCTGTGCGGCGGTCAGTCATAGGCTGTTGGCGTTGGTGTCAGGCGCTGTCCGCCGCGCGATCCCGGGCAATGGCCACAGCGCGCTTGCAGAGCACGCCAACAATTTTGCGCCGGTAGGTCGCGGTGCCGCGCTTGTCGCTAATCGGCGAGGCGGCGGCACTGCACGCCGCTGCCGCGGCATCGAGCGCCGCAGTGTCCAGAGACGATCCCGTCAGCGCAGCGGCGGCCTCGGGAACCAGCAGTGCCGTTGGCGCCACAGCGCCAATGGCGACCCGGGCGTCGGTGCAGCGCCCGGTGCTGTCGAGGGAGATACTCACGCCACAGCCCGCGACGGCGATATCCATCTCGGTTCGCGGGATAAAGCGCAGGTAGGCGTTCGAGCTGCCCGCCGCAGGCGTTGGCAGCTTCAGCCCGAGCAGCATTTCGCCCGCTTCCAGCGCGTTGCGCTGAACGCCGACGACAAAGTCTTCGACCGGCAGCTCGCGCTCACCGTTGGTGCTGGCGATCACGCAGCGTGCTCGGCAGGCGATGAGCGCCGGAATGCTGTCGCCGGCCGGTGAGGCATTGCAAAGGTTGCCACCGATCGTTGCCCGCCCCTGAATCTGGGTGGAGCCGATCAGGTCTGCTGCTTCCAGAACGCCAGGAAACTGTTTTTTTAGCGCGGCGTGCTCGTTGAGCACTGCGCTGGGAATGGCCGCTCCGATGTAGGCCTCGGTAGCACCGAGCGCCAGACGGTTGGTTTCTTCCAGCCTTTTGATGTCCAGAATCGTGCGGCCGCTGCGATCGACGGAGCGCATTTGCACCAGCAGATCCGTGCCGCCGGCCAGCACCTGCACTCGTTGCCCGGCCTCACTGTGGGCCTGCAGCATCTCGAGGGCCTCGCCAACGTTGGTCGGCGCCGCATAGGCGTAGCTTTGAGTGGGGTGCTTTATCGTTGCTTCTGCCATTCATCGTGTATCCCGTAGAGCGGCAGACAACTTATCACGATCCCGGAAGGGCGGGCACCACCCTCCCCCCAAGACGCCCGGCGGGCCTATAATGGCGGCCGACGAGCCGGCGGTGACGATCACGCTGTTGGCCCCTGCCAGCGCCGGAGACCAAGCTGTGACGAACCCTTCCCTGTCGGGCGCAACTGCCCCAATCGATGATGCCTTTGCTCACCGCGGTGCCAGTGCCCTGGACGCGCAGATGCTGTTCGGTGAACTCTATCGCCAGCACCTGGCAACCCTGAGCCAAAGACTCGAGGGCCAGCTGGCGCGGACCGGCCATGACCAGCTGCTGCTCACCGCGGGCCAGGCCAGGATGCAGCTGTTTGACGATTTGCCTGCGTCCTTCCGAAGCAACCCGCACCTGCGCCACTGGCTGCCGCTGGATGCGACCGAGGGCTGTGCCCTGACCTTGCGCCCCGGAGCCAGGCCGCGCCTGCATTTCCTGAAACCTGCGGACTACTGGCATCTGGTCGCCGAGGTGCCAGCCTGGGCCCAAGCACACTTCGAGGTCCTTGAGCACGCGACCCGCGACGCGCTGACCGCCGCCGTCAAGGATGACCTTAAGGGCAGGAACGGCAGCGCGATGGTCGGCGATCCCGCTGACCACAGCGCCTTTCCGGGGGCTTTGAGCAATCCCCAGGCCCTCCTAGCGGAGCTGGACTTTGATCGCGGCATCAAAACGCCCTTCGAACAGCGCTGCATGCAGCTGGCAACCCGTCGAGGCGTGGCGGGGCACCGGGCTGCGGAACAGGCGTTCTGCGCCGGCGCCAGCGAGTTTGAGATTCATCACGCCTACCTGAAGGCGAGCCTGCAAACCGAAGGAGATCTGCCCTACGGCAATATCGTCGCGCTCAACACGCATGCCGCGGTGTTGCACTACCAGCATCAGGATCGCGACGCCCCAGAGCCTTCGCTAAGTCTGCTGATCGACGCCGGTGCGCGTTGCCAGGGCTACGCCAGCGATATCACCCGGACCTACGCAGCCGCGCCAGGCGCTTTTCAGGATCTGGTGACAGCGTTGGATGCGCAGCAGCAGGCGTTGATTCAGACCATCCGGCCCGGCCAGTCCTACCTGGCTTTGCATGAGGACATGCATCGCAGGCTGGCAGAGCTGCTGGTGAGCGCCGGGGTTTTTCGCTGCAGCGCAGAACAAGGTCTCGAAGCCGGCCTGACCCTGCCCTTCATGCCGCACGGTCTCGGCCATTTGATCGGCCTGCAAACCCACGACGTCGCTGGGCAAAGCCAGCGCGACGGGACGCTGATTCCACCGCCGGACGCCTACCCTGCCCTGCGCACGACGCGCGAAGTGGCCATTGACCAGGTCTTTACCATTGAGCCGGGGCTGTACTTCATTCCGATGCTGCTGGATCCCGTGCTGGCCGGCGCCCAGGGCAGGCTGCTCGACGCCGAGGTGATCAATGCCCTTGCACCGTACGGCGGGATTCGCATTGAGGACAACGTCATCGTGCGCGAGCACGATACCTGGAACCTGACTCGGGAAGCATTCGAGGAGCAGGCGCATGCGTCCTGACGCCGACCAATCGCCCGCACTGTCGCCGCAGCGCCTGTTCAGCGACCCGCCGCTGACGGCCGCAATGGCGCAGCAGGTCACGCTGATTGAGACGCCCGAGGGCGATGTGGTGCTGTTTTTGCTCGAGCGTGAGGGGCACCGCAACGAGCTGGTGCTTTGGCGTGCAGACCCGGGCCTGGCTGCCCGGCCGTGGCTGACCGGCGATCAGCTCGCGGCTGCCCTGCCGGCACCGGCCGGCGCCGAGAACGAGGCCGAGCGCGCAGCGCGGGAGCGCCTTCGGCAGTTTTCCGGCGGCGTGACCAGCTTTGCCCAGCGGGGCAAGGCATCGCAGTTGCTGGTGCCCTACGAAGGGCAGGCGCTGCTTGTCAGTCTGGAAGATTCGGACGTGCAGTGCATCTCGAAAGCCGAAGGACGGCTGAACGCGCTGTCCTGCTCGCCCAGCGGACGCTGGCTGACCTATGTGCGCAGCGGCGATCTGTATCTGGAAGACATCGATGGCACTGCGACAAAACGGCTGACCGCAGATGCGACGGAGACCGTTTGCTCCGGGCTCGCTGACTTCATCGCCCAGGAGGAAATGCACCGCTTCGAAGGCTACTGGTGGGATCCGCAGGAACGGTATCTGGCCTATCAGCGTACCGACGAATCGCCGATACCGGTCGCCTATCGCCACGACATTCAGGCCGATCGCATCGATGTGGTTGCGCAACGCTACCCCTATGCCGGCGGGCCCAATGCCACGGTCGAGTTGGTGATTTACGACCTCGAAGCGGATAGCCGCTGCCAGGTTCCCTGGGCGCAAGCCGAAGATGACTATCTGGGACGCGTCGACTGGCTGGCCGGCGCCCTGTGGCTGCAGGTTCAAAGCCGCGACCAGCAACGGCTGCGTGTGCTTCGCGTGGATCCGAACACCCGCGAACAGCATCTGGTCTTCGAAGAAGCGGCGAGCACCTGGATCAATTTGCACAACAACCTGGCTGAAGGACCGGCCGGACAGTTCTTCTGGACCAGCGAGCGCGATGGCTACTCGCGGCTCTACCTCGGCAGCACCGGGAACGGCACGCTGCAGGTGCTGTCGCCAGAAGGACAGCACGTCAACCGCGTGCTTCGTTTCAGCGCTGGCAAGGTGTGGTACGAAGGCTGGCAAGACACGCCAACGGAGCAGCACTTGTTCTCGCTGTCCGTGACTGAGAATGGCGCTGGCGCAATCGCGCAGCTCAGCGAGCCCGGAGGCTGGCACTCGGCTGCGGTCAGCGCTTCCGGGAAAACCAGCGCGCTGGCGCGGACCAGCCTCGCGGCGCCGCCCTTGGTGCTGACCTGCGTCGAAGCGCATGACAGGCCGCAGCCGATACTGGAAACCACGCTCTGGGACGAGCACCCTTACCGACCCTTGCTGCCGGCGCACCGAACGCCCGAGCTCGGCACGGTGACAGCGGACGACGGCACTGCGCTGCACTATCGGCTGACCCGTCCGGAGCAGGCCAGCGATGCGGTGCCGGTCCCGGCCCTGGTTTACGTCTATGGCGGCCCGGGGGTACAGCGAGTGCGCAACGAATGGAGCCCGTTACTGCTGCAGCTGCTGGCAGGCGCCGGCTACGCCGTTCTGGAGCTGGACAACCGGGGCAGCCATGGCCGGGGCCACGCATTCGAAGCGCCGATCCATCAGGCGCTCGGTACCGTCGAGGTGCTCGACCAGCTGGCCGGAACGCAATGGCTGCAGCAGTTAAGCTGGATTGACGAGGAGCGCGTGGGCGTTTTCGGTCACAGCTATGGCGGCTACATGACCCTTCGTTGCCTGATCGAAGCGCCTGAAGTGTTTCGGGCCGGCGTCAGCATCGCCCCGGTCGCGGACTGGCGGCTGTACGACACGCACTATACGGAACGCTATCTGGGCCTGCCCGCAGACGAGGCGGACAGCTACGAGGCAGCCGGGTTGCTGGGTTCTCTGGCGACGCTTCGGCGACCCCTGCAGCTGGTACACGGCATGGCCGATGACAATGTGCTCTTTGCCAACACGACAGCGTTGATTGCAGAGCTGCAGCAGGCGCTGGTGCCCTTCGAGCTTATGACCTATCCCGGCTCAAAGCATGCGCTGCAGGAAACGCACGTATCGATTCATCGATTCAACGCGCTGCTAAAGTTCTTCGATACGCACCTAAAGGCATAGGCGCTGCACGCTACATGGTGTGCGTGTGCCGATCGGAGGTCAGAGCGCCGGCCAGGTATGTCTCGATCTTGTTGCGAGCCACGTCGTCCTGGTCGTTGAACTGGACACCGATGCCAGCGGCCCGGTTGCCCTGGGCACCCTTCGGAGTAAGCCACACGACTTTGCCGGCAACAGGAATCTTCTCTGCTTCGTCCATGAGGTTCAGCAGCATGAAGACTTCGTCTCCGAGCACGTATTCTTTCTTGGTCGGTATAAACAGGCCACCGTTCTTTACAAACGGCATGTAGGCTGCGTATAGGACGGCTTTGTCTTTGATCGCCAGAGACAGAATTCCGTTTCTGGCGCCACGCTTGGCTGCCATGGCTCTTGGTCGTCCTGCGTTGTCCGGTTCGCGATGACCCAGTGTACCCCAACCCGCCCCGCTGCCCGGCGGCCTGCCCCCGGGCTTTGCGCTGGCGCGCTGTGAGACTGTGACGTGCGCCCGGCTTTTCCTACCCTGCAAGCGAGGCAAAGCGCAAACTGAGCCGTTCCAGCTGTGCGCGGTGGTTGACGCTCGCAGCAGCCTGGCTGGACAGCTGCCGATGCACATCGAGCAATTCTTCCTGGAAGGCGATCAATTTGCGCTGCGGTACAGCGTTCAGCGCGGCCAGCGGGCTGCGGTCGCCCAGCGCCGCCACCAGATAGCGCAGCCAGCGCAGTAGAACCGTTTCCCGATCGGCCTGCATGAGCTGCCCATGCAGCACCTCGGTCTTGCCCGCCAGGCCGTCGGCGAGGCCGTCGAGCAACGGCGACTCCTCGCGAGCGAGCGCGCCCTGCACCGCCATGGGCGCGCCGCCGTACTCGAATTTCAGGGCCTGCACTGTCGGGCTCGCCTGTCCTGCCAGCCAGTCGTTGGCCAGATCAAAGCGGGGCTCGATCGCAACGCGTCGACAACGGCTCCGAACCGTTGGCAGCAACGCTGCGCTGTACTCGGTGACCAGCATCAGCACCGTGTTCGGGGGCGGTTCTTCCAGCGTCTTCAGCAACGCGTTCGCCGCCTGGTTCATGATGCGGTGCACGTCCACCAGCACGGCGACTTTGTAGGGCGCCTGCTGGCGCGTACCGACTGCAAATTCGATCAGGGACCGGACCTGGGGCACCCGGATCACCTCCCGGTCAGGCTCGATCCAGCGAAAGTCCGGGTGAGCGATTTCTGTCGGCGGCAGATCGCTGTCCAGAGCCAGGAGCCTTTTCGCAAAGGTCTCCGCCAGGACGCGCTGGCCCCAGCCCGGGGGCCCGCAGATCAGCAGCGCGTGCGGCATGCGGTCGCTGGCAGCCAGCGATGCCAGGTGCGCCAGGGGCGCCTCGAGCCAGGGAAAGGTCACGGCGCTGCCCGCCAGGCCGCTGTGCGTTGCGTCAGGGTCTCCAGAAGCTGCCGGGTTACGGTTGCCAATGGCGGCCCGGCATCGACGACCGCAAAACGCGGGTCTGCCGCCGCGCGCTGCAGGTAGACGGCCCGTACCCGCTCAAAAAACGCCGCTGCCTCCCGCTCGAAGCGATCCAGCTCCCGGTCGGCAATGCGCGGTACAGCAGCCTCCCAGCTCAGGTCCAGCACCAGCGTCAGGTCCGGCTGCAGCATGGGGTGGACGAGCGCTTCGAGGGTCTCGATCGCCGTGCGGTCGAGCTGCCGGCCGCCGCCCTGGTAGGCGTAGGTCGCATCCGTAAAGCGATCACAGAGCACCCACCGTCCGGCGGCAAGCGCCGGCTCAATGACCGTCTGCAGATGTTGTGCCCGGCCCGCGAACATCAGCAGCAGCTCGGTGAGGGGCGCGACCGGCTCGTCGCGAACCTGCAGCAGCAGTGTCCTCAGCTCTTCGGCCAGCGGCGTGCCGCCCGGTTCCCGGGTCACGAGCAGGTCGATGCCCTGTTGCCGCAACCACTGCGCGGCAGCGGCGAGGTTGGTGCTCTTGCCTGAGCCTTCCATGCCCTCCAGGGAGATAAAGCGACCGCGGCCCCTCACCTAGGGCTGCCCCAGCTGAAAGCGGCGAACTGCAGCGTTGTGCTCGGCCAGGGTGCGCGAGAACTCGCTGCTGCCGTCGCCGCGGGAGACAAAGTACAGGAAGTCGCCTGCTGCAGGATTTGCCGCAGCTTCCAGTGCCGCGCGTCCAGGCAGCGCGATGGGAGTCGGCGGCAAGCCGTCGCGGGTGTAGCTGTTGTAGGGCGTATCGCGCCGCAGATCCCGGCGTCTCAAGTTGCCGTCAAAGGCATCGCCAAGGCCGTAGATCACCGTCGGGTCCGTTTGCAGGCGCATGCCTTTGCGCAGCCGCAAGCTGAAAACCTGGCTGATTTGCCCGCGGTCTTCCGGCCGGCCGGTCTCTTTTTCGATGATGGACGCCATGGTCAACAGCTCCCCGGGGTCCTTCAAGGGTAAGTCCTCTGCCCGGCTGCGCCAAACGTCATCCAGGTTGGCCTGCATTCGATCGTAAGCCTGGCGCAGCAGCGCTGCGTCTGTGTCGCCGTCCCGGTAGCGGTAGGTATCGGGAAAGAAGCGTCCTTCTCCGGAGCCTTCGCCCAGGCCCAGCTGATGCATGACCGTCGCCGTGTCGACAGGCCCAAGCGTCGCCTTCAGGCCGGGCGCCTGCCGGAGCTGGGCCAGCACCTCGGAGGTTTTTGTGCCTTCGATAATGCTCAGCGTGTAACTGATGACCTCGCCTTGCACAAATTGCTGCAACAGGGCCGCCGGCACCGCGTCCGGATCAAGGGCGTAGGTCCCGGCCTGCAGCTGGCCGTCAAGCTCAAGATACCGGGCGGCTGCACGCCACACCCTGGGATGAGCCAGGTAGCCGCGGTCCGCCAACTGCCTGCTGATCTGGGCGATGCCGGTTCCGGGCGCAATCTCGAACCGTTCATCGCCGGTCTTTGGCGCCGGCTCAGAGAACCAGGATTGTCCGCTCTGAAACCAGTGCCAGCCGTGCCAGACCGCGACGCCGGCAAAGATCGCCGCAAGCAGCGCGGCTGCAAGCCCTACCGTTAAAATGCGAGCCAAGCTCACGATCCTGAGCCTGCGGCTTGGGCTTTCTCTGTCCTTGACAGGCTGCGCCTGATCGCGGCGAGCAGCGCCCGCTCAGCATGCCCGCCGGCTTCGGGCTCGGTGCCGGGCAAAGACAGCCGACACAGGCCAACCACGCTGTTGATCGACCAGAGCCCGGTCAGCGCCGGCAACTCAGTCATGGCGACCGGGGCACAGCGCAGCGCCAGCCTGGGGTCATCGAGCAGTTCTTCGCGCAGCGTGCCCGCGATCGTAGGCCCTTGCAGGACCGGCGTGCACAGCACGCCGTCGCGCTCGATGACGACGTTCGAACTTGTGGCGCACTGCAATTCGCCCGCCTCGTTGCCGAGCAGCAGCTCCTGTTCCGGCGCGTCAAGCTCGCGGATGGCGCCGAGCACCTGCTCTGCACGGTTCAGATGCTTGGTGGCGCTCAGCCCTGCGCGAGCCGGCAGCTGGTGGGGGCTGATCGCGCAGGCCCTGTTGGCAGCCGGCGCGGCCGGATCCGCACTGCTGCTCAGCAGCTGTGCGCGCAGGACCACTGGATGCCCCGCAGGCCGGCCGTAGCCTCGTGCTGCGGGTGCAGCGCTTGCAAACAACTTAAGGATCCCAGTGCTCTCGCCAGCCTTCGCTGCTGCGTCGGCGGCCCCTGCAAGCAGCGCCTGAATCATCGACGGCTGCGGGGGCGCAAGCTGCAGTTCTGCCAGGCCCCTGTGCAGGCGCTGCAGGTGTCTGGAGAGCAGCCAGTAGTTGCCGCTGCGCAGCAGCATGGTTTCAAAGACGCCGTCTGCGTAGGCAAAGCCGCGATCGCTCAGCGTGATTGGCGGCCCGGCTTCCCAGAGGGCACCCGCGACGCCGGGCACGGTTCAGACCTTGCCGAAAATCAGTGTGCCGTTGGTGCCGCCAAAGCCGTAGGAGTTGGTCATGGCGTAGCGCAGCGTTGCTTCCCGGGCGGTACCGGGCACGTAGTCCAGGTCGCAGCCTTCTCCAGGCTGGCTCAGGTTGATGGTCGGCGGTATCACACCCTCGCCGAGCGCCTTCAGCGTGAAGATCGCCTCGACGGACCCGGCTGCACCAAGCAGGTGGCCGATCATCGACTTGCTCGAACTGACCATCACTTCGGTATCGGCACCGAAGACACCCTTGATTGCCAGGGTCTCAGCGATGTCGCCCAGCGGCGTCGATGTGCCATGCGCGTTCACATAGCCGATGTCACTCGCCGGCAGGGCCGCATCGCTTAACGCATTGTCCATGGCAGCCTGCGGCCCGGCGCCATCTTCTGTAGGGCTGGTGATGTGGTAAGCATCGCCGCTCATACCGAAGCCAACGAGCTCGCCATAGATTTTTGCGCCTCGGGCTTTGGCTCGTTCGTACTCTTCCAGCACGACAACGCCTGCGCCGTCACCGAGCACAAAACCGTCGCGGTTTGTGTCCCAGGGGCGGCTCGCGGACTCGGGGTCGTCGTTGCGGGTCGACAGTGCTTTCATGCTCGCGAAGGCGGCAATGGTCATCGGCGAGCTGGCTTGCTCGGCGCCGCCAACGACCATGACATCGGCGTCACCGTATTGGATGAGCCGTGCGCCCAGGCCGATGTTGTGCGTGCCGGTGGTGCAGGCCGTCACCACGGCCAGGTTCGGGCCCCGATAGCCATAGCGAATCGACAGCATGCCCGAGATCATGTTGATCACGCTGGCCGGGACGAAAAAAGGTGAGACGCGTCGTGGTCCGGACTTAACGAGCGTCGCGTGCGTTGACTCGATGGTGTTGATGCCGCCGATGCCTGAGCCGATCGAAACGCCAATGCGATGGGCGTCGGCCGGCTGCTCCCCCAGCCCGGAATCTTCGACGGCTTCGATGCCGGCGATCAGGCCGTACTGGATAAACTTGTCGATTCGCCGCAGCTCTTTTTTATCGAGCACACCGGCAGGGTCCAGCCCCTTGACCTCGCCCGCAACCTTTACGGCGTGATCGACCGGGTCGAACATGGTGATGGGGGCAATGCCGCTGCGTCCAGCGACGGTCGCTGCCCAGCTATCGGCGACATTGTTGCCGATCGGAGACAGCATCCCCATGCCGGTAACAACGACTCTGCGTTTGCTCATCGCGTGGCATTCCTTCCCGCGATGCAGGCTCCGCAACAGTCGGAGCCCTGCGGGTCAATAAGAGGTGGGCTTACTGGTGTGCCAGGATGTAGGAAATTGCTTCCTTGACGGTGGTGATCTTCTCAGCTTCTTCGTCCGGAATTTCCGTCTCGAACTCTTCTTCGAGCGCCATTACCAGCTCTACGGTATCCAGCGAGTCCGCACCAAGGTCCTCAACAAAGGAAGCCTCGTCTTTGACTTCATCGTCCTTGACGCCAAGTTGTTCGCAGATCAGCTTCTTGACACGTTCTTCGACACTGCTCATGCAGGCTTTACTCCCCTATTTGGGTTCGGTGGGTGCAGGGCGAGGCGGATTCTATAGAGCGCTCTGAGGGGTTTCAACTCGCCGCTCCGGAGACCCTGTGCCGCCTCGTCAGGTGATTGTGCTTCAGTTCAGGTGCATGCCGCCATTGATCGACAATGTCTGTCCGGTGACGTATCCGGCATCAGCGCCCAGCAGGTAGGCCACGGCCCCTGCGATTTCGGCGCCACTACCCATGCGGCCAAGAGGGATCCGCGCGAGCAGCAGCGCCTTCTGAGCCTCGGGCAGTTCTTCGGTCATATCTGACTCGATGAAGCCTGGGGCGACGACGTTGGCCGTAATGTTGCGAGACGCGACCTCCAGCGCCAGGGCGCGGGTGAATCCCTCCAGCCCCGCTTTGCTGGCAGCGTAGTTGCTCTGTCCGGCGTTGCCCATGCGACCGACCACGGAACTGATGTTCACAATGCGTCCGTAGCGGGCCTTCATCATCGGCCGAAGCGCCGCTTTGCTGACGCGAAATGCGAGCCCGAGGTTGGCGTTGAGCACCGCCGACCATTCTTCTTCTGACATGCGCAGCAGGAGATTGTCGCGAGTCATGCCGGCGTTGTTCACGACCAGCGTTGGCGAAGCATCTTGCGCCTTGAGCTGCGCAAACAGCGCATCGCAGGTCCCCGGATCCTCAGCGGTCAGCACCGCGCCTTCGCCACCGCCGCCTCCCGCGGCTGCGAGGCGCTCCGAAATGCGGGCAGCACCGGCCTCGCTGGTCGCGGTGCCAATCACCCGCGCGCCGTCGCGCGCGAGCCGATCAGCGATCGCTGCACCGATGCCGCGGGACGCACCGGTCACGAGCGCTACTTTTCCTTCGATGCCTTCCATGTCAGAAGCCTTCCTGAGCGCGCTCAAGGGCGCTGGTCATTGCGTCGTCAGAGTCCGTGGGCAGGCACGGCAGCTTGCGGTCGACACGCTTAACAAGCCCAGCCAGCACTTTGCCCGGACCACATTCGACCAGCCCTGTCGTGCCTGCAGCGCTCATGGCCTGTACGCAGCGTACCCACTGCACGGGCCCGGCCAGCTGAGCCAGCAGTTTATCCTTGAGCGCTGCAAGATCGTCAGCGACGGCGCCGTCTATGTTGTGAACGATCGGGATGCTCGGCAGGGCAAGATCACAGGCTTCCAGCGCTTCCGCCAGCTGCTCCCCGGCGGGCGTCATGAGTGCACAGTGCACGGGCACGCTGAGGTTCAGCATCACGGCCCGTTTGGCACCGGCGCTCTTGCAGATCTCGATGGCCGCCGCCACGGCTTGCCGCTCACCGGCGATCGCCACCTGGCCCGGCGCATTGAAATTGGCGGGCGTTACGAGGCCGTCAGCCTCAGCGCAGCACTGTGCGACCTGCTCGTCATCAAGGCCGAGCACCGCCGCGATTGCACCTTCCCCGGCAGGCACGGCCTGCTGCATGTACCTGCCGCGCAGGTTCACCAGCCGAACACCCTCTGCAAAGCTGAGCGCGCCGGCGCAAACCAGCGCCGTGTATTCCCCGAGGCTGTGTCCGGCCATGATCGCAGGGATCGGCCCGCCCCGTTCCTGCCAAAGATTCCACAGGGCGACGCTGGCCGTCAGCACCGCGGGTTGCGTGAACTCAGTCAGGTTGAGCTGTGCCTCGGGGCCTTCGAATACATAGTCGGACAGGGGGGCACCGATAATCTCCGAGGCCTCGTCAAAGCGAGCTTTAATGGACGGTTCCGCCTGGGCGAAGTCCGCAAGCATGCCGACGCTCTGCGCGCCCTGCCCCGGAAAGACGAATCCCAGCATGGTGATCGGCTCCTTAGTGCTGTGCCCCGGCGTCGATGTTCAGTCCGCTCGCCAGAGTCGATGGAAGTGCCAGCGAAATCGCGTCGATTCCTCGCTGTAGCGCAAATGCAAACGCGTCCACCCCCGCGGCGCCGTGGCTCTTGATCACGGTGTGGTTGAGCCCGAGGATGGGCGCGCCATTATAGCGTCCGGTGTCCAGCCTTTCGCCGAGCTGCGTCAGTGCTGATCGCAAAGCCCACAGGAGTGGTCGCTGCCAGACGGGAAGGCTTCCCAGCGCTTCGCCCATCAAATGACGGGCCATGCCTGCGGTGCCTTCGATGGCCTTTAGGGCAACATTGCCGACAAACCCTTCGCAGACGATCACGTCTGCCTGGTTGTCGAACAGCGCGCTGCCTTCGACGAAGCCCACATAGGATGCGTCAGGCAAGAGCGCCAGTGCCTCGCCCGCCCGGTGTAGTCGCGCGAGCCCCTTGCTGGCCTCGGTCCCGATGTTCAATAGCGCAACCCGGGGCCGCTCGATGCCAGAGAATGTGCGGGCGGCGACAACGCCCATTTGCGCGAACTGGACCAGCAGCTGCGGCGTACAGCGGACGTTGGCACCCAGGTCGGCCATCCAGAAGCTGCCCGCCTTGCCGATCAGCTGTTTCGTGATCGCCGGTCGATCGATGCCAGGCAAGGCGCCCAGTTCATGGCGCGCGAGGATCAGCAGCGCGCTGGTATCCGCGGCGCTGACCAGCACGTCGCCCGCGCCGCTTTGGAGCAACGACAGACATCGTCCCTGAGCTGTGACGCTGGTGGACCGCAACAGTTTTCGAATGCCAGCGTCCATCGAAGCGTTCTCGGGGGCATGCACGACCCGCACCCCGGTCTGCGGAAGGGGAAAGCGAGCGATCGCGGCCTTGTCGCCGACCAGGATCAGGTCAACCTGTGGCGCAAAACGCAGTGCCGCAGGCACGGCGACCACGACGCCGTGATCGCCGCCAGCGCAATCGACAATGAGTCGTGGGCGTTCACTGACCCGCCGTGCTGCTTCGGCACTCACGGTGGTCAGCGTACGGCGCTATTCGCCGGTTTCGACGACCTTGCGTCCGCGATAGTAGCCGTCGGCAGATACGTGGTGCCGGCGGTGGGTCTCGCCAGTGGTGCCGTCAATGGACAGCGTGGGGCCGCTCAACTGGTCGTGGGAACGACGGTTGCCGCGACGGGCCCGGGTCGACTTGTTCTTCTGTACGGCCATCGCTGGTCTCCGCTTGGATCTGTGGGCACCCGCGTCCCGCGGCTGCCGGATTTGGCTGGCACGCCTGGCCGGAGCCAGACGCGCAGCGTTCTTGGTACTCAGGGCGAATTCTGGTCAGTGCCGTCATCGCCCTTCTGCGCTGCAAGCAGATCCTTCAGGCCTTCGAATGGCTTCTGGCGATCGTCCGCAACCTCACTGGCCTGGGCTGGCTCGGGAACGCTCGTTCCCGGGCCGAAGCTCATGGCCGGCATATTCTCGCACGGCTCTGCCTGGCAGGGCCGTGATTCTATGGCGAGCAACAGCTCGTCCTCTAGCAGCGCCAGCGAATCGAGTACGCCGTCGCTGATCATGTATACCTCCTGCGGCGGGTCATCAGCAGCCAGCCGTCGGGCCAGCCGCTCCTCGCTGAGGAGCTCGACATCAAAGTCGACGGTGAGCCGTCGTGCCAGGGTCTCAAGGCACCGCTGACAATCCTGTCTCACATCTATAGCGGCGGTACCACGGACAAAGCGCCTGCGATTCTCGCTCCGGCAGTCCAGTGTCGCGGCCAACTCCCCCAGGGGCTCCACTGTTGTGGATAGCCGCGCCAAATGGTGCGAAGGGAATCGAAAGCGAAACGTACGACCGGGCGTCAGCTCTGACAGGCGTAGCTCGCCAATGGGTGACCGCTCCATAGCGCGCGCATCATAGTGACGCGAGGGGAGCCTGTAAAGCCGGTGACAGGCCATGCTGCGGTGTTCCCGGACTGCCGGGATGCTCTGCTAAAGTCCCGGAACATAAGCGAAACTTCCGAACTGCCGAGACCTGCCATGCCTTGCGACCTGTTCCCGTCCCTACCACTCATCGTTGGCCGCAAATGAATCCACAGATCGTGCTGGGTTCAAGCTCCCGATACCGGGCTGCGCTGCTGGCGCGATTCGGCCTTGCCTTCGAGCAGCTAAGCCCGTCCATCGACGAAACCCCGGCGCCGGGGGAAAGTGCCAGGGAACTGGTAACCCGCTTGGCCGTTGCCAAAGGCAACGCCGTCGCCGCCCTGCGTCCCCGCGGGCTCGTGATTTCGTCAGACCAGGCGGCCGGGCTCGATGGCAGCATCCTGGGCAAGCCAGGAACCGTCGAACGCGCCTGCGAGCAGCTTGCACGCCTGAGCGGGCAAACCGTTTCATTCTTTACCAGTCTGCGAATCTATGATGGGACGACCGATCGGTCGGTCGAAGCCATTGATTGCACGAACGTTAGGTTTAGAAGTCTGAGCTCAGACGAGATCGCCGATTACGTCCAACGGGAGCTGCCTCTGGACTGCGCTGGCGCGTTCAAGTCAGAAGGTCTGGGAGTCGCTCTGTTCGAGCAGATTCGCAGCGACGACCCAACGGCGCTCATCGGCCTGCCGCTGATACCGCTGGCGGGCCTGCTGGCTGAGCTCGGATACCCGATTCTGGGGCTGCGACGACTGAACCCCGGCTAGCCCGACGAGAGGGCTGCGGCCAGCCCGGCCAGGCGAGCGAAGCGATCTGGCCGAGGCGCACTGACATCGATCAGTGCGCCGTCGGGCCCGGGCAAACGCAAGCGCTCTGCATGCAAAGCGAGCTGATTCATGCCCAGCTGCAGCCAGGGCTCACGCTGCTCCCGCCGGCAATACTTGTCGTCTCCGAGGATCGGGAAGCCCGTGTGCGCCGCATGGACGCGGATCTGGTGCGTCCGGCCGGTATGCAGATGGGCAATCAATTCGGAGTAGCCATCTCCGCTGGCAACCCGCTCAAAGTCCGTCCGGCTCGGCTGGCCCTGGTGAGAAACCCGGACCCGGCGGTCCCCGGACGCCGTTTCGTAGCGCTCCAGGGGCACGGCGACGGTCAGCCGGGCTTTGGGCCAACGACCGCTGACCAGCAGCCGGTAGCGCTTTCGAACCTGGCGGTCCCGAAAGGCCTGCTGCAAGAAGCGCAGCGAAGGCCGAGTCCTGGCAATCGCGAGGCACCCCGAGGTGCCGCGGTCCAGGCGATGAGCGAGCTCCAGAAAGCGGTCGTCCCGGGCCTGTCGAAGCACTTCAATGACACCCAGGGCGACGCCGCTGCCGCCATGAACCGCAAGGCCGGCCGGCTTGTTCAGCACCAGCACGTCTTTGCTTTCGTACAGGACCGCTCCAGCGAGCGCCTCTCGTAGCGCTGCGCCAGCGTCAGGCACCTCGGCAGCGTCCGGTGCCAGCACCGGTGGCAACCGCACTTCGTCGCCGCCGCTGAGCCGGGCCCGAGCCTGGCGCCGGCCGCCGTTGACGCGAACCTGGCCGCTACGAATCAGGCGATAGACCGCATTGCGGGGCAAGTGTCTGAAGTGCCGCGCGATGTAGTTGTCCAGCCGCTGGCCGGCCTCGTCGGGCTGAATCGTCAGTTTTTGGACCTGGGTCCACTCGGTCATCGGAGGCTGCGCCTGGACCTGACAAAAGGTCATGTTATTGAAGGGTTTAGCAGAGACTGTTAAGCTCCGCCCGCCGTGGCATCGGGCCAGCGTACGCAGCATAGCGAGCTGCCCTGCTAGCGGCCAGCAACCGGAGCCTAGCCCGGTCGTCCTGGCCAGCCGCTTTTTTCCGCCACGCACTACTCGAAAACGAATTTTCGAACGACACACGACAGATGACTGGGCGCTAAGCGCCCATAACGAGGAGACGCTCGTCGACCGAAGCGGCACGCCGCTTCGCGAACATACGCAAGACGCGAACTATCGTCGCGCATCGCGCAGCCTAATGGGCCCATGCCACCGTCGGTCGCCAAAGGAATCACCCGCGGCGCCCCAGCAACCACCGACGCTGATGTCACCGCATGGCCGGCACCGCGAACGCGAACGACACTGTATTCAAAGATGGGCAGACCAGTCTGCTCGTCCCGTTTGACAGGACGGATCGGCAACGGAGCCGCCGCCCTGTCAGGCCTGCTGTCGCCCCTGCCCTACCCGGCGGATGGCGAGATCGCCGGGCCGGCCCTTCACCAAGCGCCGAGCCGGTGACAGAACGTAACGCCCGCCAGGTCAACACCGCGTGGGTGCTACCGACCGGAAGTGACCCGCGCCTCAGGGCGTCGTCATTCTGAGTACATCGCACATGCCGTTCAGGTCGAGCGTCCTCCCGCAAGAAAGAGGAACCTCAGACCCATGAAGAGAATGCTGATCAACGCCACCCAGCCCGAAGAAATGCGGGTGGCCCTGGTTGATGGCCAGAAGCTGCACGACCTTGATATCGAAAACAAGGAACGCGAGCAGAAGAAAGCCAGTATCTACAAAGCGCGCATCACCCGCGTCGAGCCCAGCCTGGAGGCGGCTTTCGTCGAGTTCGGCTCTGAGCGTCACGGCTTTTTGCCCCTAAAGGAAATATCTCGCCAGTACTTCCGCAAAAAGCCCGCCGAAATGTCCCGGCTGGACATCAAGGAGCTGGTCGCCGAGGGCACGGAGATCGTGGTCCAGGTCGACAAGGAAGAGCGTGGCACCAAGGGCGCCGCGCTGACCACATTCATCAGCCTGGCCGGACGGTACATGGTGCTGATGCCCAACAATCCGCGCGCCGGCGGCATCAGCCGACGCATTGAGGGCGAAGATCGCGACCAGCTGCGCGCTGCGATGAGCGACCTGGACATTCCCCAGGGCATGGGCGTTATTGTCCGCACAGCTGGCGTGGGGCGTAGTGCCGAGGAGCTCCAGTGGGATCTGAACTACCTGCTGCAGCTTTGGGAAGCCATTGGTCAAGCAGCGGACAAAGAGCCCACCCCGTCCTTGCTTTACCAGGAAAACAATGTCGTGCTGCGCGCCATTCGCGACAACCTGCGCAAGGACGTTGGCGAGGTTCTGATTGACTCGAAGGAAGCCTTCGACGAAGCCAGCAGCTTTATCACCCAGGTGATGCCGCACTACGCCAGCAAGGTGAAGTTCTACGACGACGACATCCCGCTGTTTAACCGCTACCAGGTCGAGAGCCAGATCGAGACCGCCTTCCAGCGCAACGTGCGACTGCCCTCCGGCGGCAGCCTGGTAATCGACCCGACAGAAGCCCTGGTTTCCATCGATATCAACAGCGCGCGCGCCACCAAAGGCGCCGACATTGAAGAGACGGCCCTCAACACGAATCTGGAGGCGGCCGAGGAAGTCGCCCGGCAGCTCCGCTTGCGTGACATGGGCGGCCTGATCGTGATCGATTTCATCGACATGAGCGCGCAGAAAAACCAGCGCGCAGTCGAGAACCGGCTGCGAGAATCGCTGCAGATTGATCGCGCTCGGGTGCAAATCGGCCGTATCAGCCGCTTTGGCCTGATGGAAATGTCCCGGCAGCGGCTGCGGCCTTCCCTCGAAGAAATGACCTCGACGGTCTGTCCGCGGTGCTCAGGTCAGGGCAGCATTCGCGACACCCGGCCCCTTGCCCTCGCCATTCTTCGGATCGTTGAGGAAGAATGCGGGAAGGAGCGCTCCTCTCTCGTCCGAGCCATGGTGCCGCTGTCTATCGCGTCATTCCTGCTCAACGAGAAGCGTCGGGAAGTCTCAGAGATTGAGCAGCGGACCCAAACTCGGGTGCAGATCATTCCGAACGTCAACCTGGAAACGCCGGCCTACGAGGTACAGCGGTTGCGCGACGATCAGGCTGAGCAGGAAACTGACCTGCCGACCTACGAGCTGGCGGATGTAACGCCGCTGGAAGATTCGCCGAAGCCATCGGCGCAGCGCAATACCACCAGCCAGCAGGCTGCTGTGCGGGCGCCGGATCCAATCGCGCCCGCGCCGGTGCCAAAGGCCCCGGCGGCTCCGGAGTCG
This sequence comes from uncultured Pseudomonadales bacterium, assembly GCA_964640725.1. GTDB lineage: Bacteria > Pseudomonadota > Gammaproteobacteria > Pseudomonadales > Azotimanducaceae > CALHVX01. The sequence goes on from CAZXIJ010000002.1 coordinate 124,232, forward strand.
CAGAGCGGCACGGCCACCGCAGTGGCAGCCGCCGCCGCCGCCGGCGTCGCGGGAGCGGCCACAGCCGGTGCGGCCGGCGACCGCAAGCCGGGTCTGTTCAAGCGCCTCGTTACCAGCCTGTTCACCGATGAGGGCGAAGCCGCGCCGGCTTCTGCCCCGGGAGCTGCCGCGCCTCAGAGTGCTGAGCCGGCACCGGCGCCCGCCAGCCGCAGCAACGACAACGAACGGAGCGACGAAGGCAGTGCGAGCAGCGAGCGCCGACGCCGCAGCCGTGGCGGCAGAGGTCGCGGACGCGGAGGCCGCGGGCGCAGCGACGGCGCAAAGGCTGAAGGCGCAGAACGCTCGCAGCCTTCTGCCCGTCGAGACGAACAGGCCGATGACAGCAGCGACACGCGGCGTGACCATCGGCCTGCCCGTGATGCCGAGGGCGATGCCGAAGGTGGCGGTCGCGGTCGCAGCCGCTCCCGCCGTGGCGGTCGTCGACGCGGACGCCGCGACGACGCTGAGCGCTCTGGGAACGAAGAGTCGCGGGAGCCACGGGCTGAGGCCCGTCAAGATGCTGCCGGCAATGACGACGCAGAGCGCAAAAGCGCTGCCGAAGCAAACAGTGATGACCGAAGCGATCGCACGCGCGGCAACGCTGCAGTCAGCCAGGTTGTAGAAGCCCGAAACGCCATTGACCCTGGATCTCGCAAGCCTTCAGAAAGCGATCTTTCTGCCAGCAAGCGACAGCCCTTGCGTGACCGTGCAGCGCTTGCTGAAGCGGCAGCAGCCACCACCGCAGGTGCCGGGGCAGCCGCGGCTCGGCGCGCCAGCGCCAGCCAGGATGCCGCGGCAGATGCTCAGCCACAGACGGCCAGCAACGCCCCGGTGCCAACGACTGTTCCCGACACTGCCGGCAAGCCCGTGGCCGGTGCGACGGCAGACACGGCTGCGC
>CAZXIJ010000002.1:125268-164002 GCA_964640725.1 uncultured Pseudomonadales bacterium
GCAGACACGGCTGCGGTGGCAGACGAGGCTCCCAAAGCAGAGCTTGCGGTCGTCGCGCCTTCCGAGCCCGCTGAACAGCCAGCGCCCGACGCAGCCGTCGCCGAAGTCAGCGCTCCGAAAGCCGAGGCCAAGGCAGAAACGGCGCCAGAAACGGCGCCAGAGGCAGCGCCTGTGGCGGAGGCAGAAGCCGAGCCAGCGCGAGCGCACAACGACCCTCGGGAAGTTCGGCGTCGCCGACGGGAAGCAGAGCTCAAGGCGCAAGGGGTAATGCCGAAAGGCTAACCGAAGCCGCCCGCCAGCCGTCTCAGTGCCTTGCTGGGGCGGCTAGCGAAGCTGTCTGGGCTCGACTTCCAGTTCTATCTGAAATCGGGCCTGGACGCTTTCTCGAACCGCGGCAAGCAATGCCAGAAAGTCGGTCCCATCGGGCGTTTCCCGCCCCTGCCGGGCTGACCCTGCGAAGTCCTGGACCAGCACCAGGGCCTGCCTCTTCCACACCCCTGCGGTGCCCTGCCACTGCCCCTTCCAGCCGCACAGCTCGATGAGCTGCCCGGCAGCCAGCTTCATTCCGCCGCCGTCCGGAAAGGCTCGCAATGCAGGCTCTTCCTGCCGCAGCCGCTGCAGCTGAGTCTGGCTGACGACCGGGTTTTTGAAGACACTACCGACGTTGCCAAGCCGGCGCCAATCCGGCAGTTTCCGCCGACGCACGCGGCACACGGCCTCCGCGACCTGTATCGGCCCCGGCGCTGCGATGCCAAGCCGCAGCAACTCCCGGGCAATGTCCGGGTAAGTCGCCACCAGCGGCGCGGAGCCGGCTGTCGGGAGTTGCAGGGTTACCGACAGCACCGTTTCAGAGCCAGCGAGGTCCGCGGTTTTGAAACGGCTGCTCCGGTAGCTGAAGGCACACTGCGCTGCCGGCAAGGTCTGCACGCGGTCGGTCTGCGCGCTATAGACCCGAACGGCAACGCAGCGGTCGGCAAGTTCCTGCCCATAGGCCCCGATGTTCTGGATGGGTGCAGCGCCGACGGAGCCTGGAATCAGCGCCAGACACTCCAGTCCCTGCAAGCCATATCCGAGGCTGGCACGCACCAGGTCGTGCCAGCGTTCGCCACCGGCAACCTCGAGTTGCACACCCGATGGCACACTGCTCTGACGCAGGCCCCGGTGGGCCGCTTTGATCACGAGTCCAGACACTTCCCGGGCCGGGATGACGTTGCTGCCTCCGCCCAGCACCGTGCTCTGCACGCCCAGCGCGCGCGCCTGCCGCAATGCTTCAATGAGCTGCGTCTCCGTGTGCGCGATCAGCCCGAATTCCGCTTCGCTATGCACGCCAAGCGTGCAGTGCCGGGTCAACGGCCAGCGGGCAATCCAGTGCCCGGGAACCTTCATCGAACCCACCGAAAGCTCAGATTGATTCTCGGTTCTGCGACGCCCTGCATACGCGGCAAACAGTGTCGCCGATGCCTCGGAATCTCGATGACGCTGCCGTGCGGCAACAAAACGCTGTGCCGCTTGCCCGAGGCGTCCTCAAAGCGAAAGCGGCGCTCTGCCCCCAGCGATACGGAGCAGACATCGCCCTCAAGCTCTGGCTCGTCATCGGCATGCCAGCCCATCGTGTCCTGGCCGGTCCGGTAACAATTTAACAGCACAAAATTGTAGCGCCGGGCCATCCTGGCCTGCAGCTCATCGCGCAGAGTACGCAGCAGCTCAGGCCACCCATCCGCTTGATGTTCGATGCGGCTGTACCGATAGCTGACGCCAGCATCGCCGGCCCAGGCGATGCGCCGTGGCACTGCGTGAAGTTTGCCGTAGACGCGGATGTGCTCGCAGCGCCACTCCGTCGTCGCGAGCAGCGTGGACAACAGCTCGTCAGGATCTTGTACCTCGCTTCGTCGCCAACCGGCCAACGGGTCAGCCATGCGTGCCTCCGGCTCAGGAACGCGAGCGCAGGCGCTCGAGATCGCTCGCCGTATCGACACCGCCGGGGACTGACCCGGTGGCGACAACGACCTGCAGCGGGATGTCGTTGGCGAGCAGGCGAAGCTGCTCGAGCGACTCGGCGCGCTCGAGCGCCGCGACCGGCAGGTTCACGAAACGCCGCAGGGTACTCAGCCGAAAGCCGTAGATGCCAACATGATGCAGCCAGCCGGGCGCCGATTGCTGCGCGTCTCGATAGTAGGGAATGACCGACCGGGAGAAGTACAGCGCGCGGCCGCTGTGGCTGCACACGACTTTGACCAGGTTCGGGTTCGCCGCTTCCGCCTCTGTGGTCAGCGGTTGTGCAACCGTTGCGGCCTGGCGCGCCGGGTCTTCGCTCAGGCAGGCTGCCACCTGGCGAATAATCGTGGCTGGCACCCGGGGCTCATCGCCCTGCACGTTAACCACAATCGCGTCTTCCGGCAGCTGGAGCTGTTCTGCGGCCTCCATGACCCGGTCACTGCCTGAGGGATGGTCTGCCCGTGTCATCACCGCTTGCACGTCCGGGAACCCCGCATTCTGCACCACCGTCAAAATTCGCTCGTCGTCCGTGGCCGCGGTAACGGACAACGCTCCGGCTTCGCGCGCGCGGTCGATGACATGCAGAATCATGGCCCGACCGTCAATCTCCAGCAGTGGTTTGCCCGGCAGCCGAGTGGAGCCGTACCGGGCAGGAACGATGACGTGAAAAGACGGCGAGCTCATCGCCAGCGACACACGACGGTCATGGCGCGATACCCCGTTCGCGAAGCAGTGAATCGAGCCGTGCCTCGCCCTCTTCCGGAAGATTCAGTTCGATTTCGAGATAGTACAGCTGCTCGCCGCCCTGCAGGTAGCGGCTAAGCTTGATGGCGTCCTTTTCCGTGCAGACGGTCGGCCGGCGGTCCGCTGGTCCCGCTTTCCAGGCGCGCAGTTCGCTGCCATCGTATTCATGATGGTCCGGGTAAACGTGCATCGCTGGCCGCAGCCCCAGATCACGCAAGGTCTGTGCAAAGCGGCCAGGGTTGCCGATGCCAGCAATCGCGTGTACGTCGCGGTACTCGCGAACGAACTCATCGATTGGAATTCGCTCGTTGACCAGGCCCACCTGAACAAAGCTTCGAGGCACTACCTGGGCGACTGTTTCGTCTTCTACTTCCCCCAGCGCCTGGCCCGTGCTGATGACCCAATCCACTTCCAGCAGCCTTTCCGGCGGCTCCCGCAGCGGGCCCGCGGGCAGCTGCTTGCGATTGCCCAGGCCACGCACACCATCGACCATGGCGATCTCGATGTCCCGGGCCAGCTCGTAGTGCTGCAAGCCATCGTCGCTGATGACGATGTTAACCGGCTGCACCTCCATCAGCCGCGCAACGGCTTCTTTGCGGCGGCGCCCGACGACCACCGGCACGCCGCTGCGACGCGCCAGCAGAGGCGCCTCATCGCCGACCAGTACCGGGTCTGCATCCGGGTTCACCAGCAATACCGTGCTGGCGCTGCCGCCGTAGCCGCGGCTGACGATGCCCGGGCTAAAGCCTCGGGCCGACAGGGCCTGGGCGAGCCAGATCACAAAGGGCGTCTTGCCGGTACCGCCAACGCTGATGTTGCCGACGACGATCACCGGCACGGGTGCCCGCCAGGCTGCCCGGCGGCCGCTGCGAAACGCGTTGCGGCGCCGCTTTGCCTCTTGGGCGAACAGCCAGGAAGCCGGGGCGAGCGCGCTCGACAGAGCGCTGCGTCCGTACCACAGCCGGTTTTCCAGCGTGTTTTGCACCCCGCCGTTACCCCGGCGGCGATTGCCGTCCCGGGGCTTTGCGACCTCGCGCTTGCGCCGGCTGGCATTGCGTCGCTTTCGTTCGTTTTTGCCGTCCTGGTCATCGAACTGAGCATCGTACAGCGCAGCGTAGGCGCCGCCCTGGGCGAGCAGTTCCGTGTGTGGCCCGGACTCCACGATCTGGCCATCTTCCATGACCAAGATGCGGTCGGCCTTCTCAATCGTTGACAGCCGGTGCGCGATCACGATCGTGGTGCGGCCGCGCATCGCCTCCTCGAGAGCCGCCTGAATACGCCGTTCGGATTCTGCATCAAGCGCCGAAGTGGCCTCGTCCAGGATCAGGATCGGCGAGTCTTTCAGGAGCGCCCGGGCTATCGCAATCCGCTGACGCTGGCCGCCACTGAGTAACACGCCGTCATCGCCCACCAGTGTTTCCAGCCCAAGGGGCAAGTCTGGCAGAAAATCAGCGACCCGGGCCCGGGCCACGACGTCTTCGATGTCGTCGTCGCTCGCTCCGCTGAGCTCGCCGTAGGCGATGTTCGCACGCAGCGTATCGTTGAACAGCACGACCTGTTGATTGACCACGGCGATCTGGCGTCGCAAAGAATCGCGGCTGTATTCTGCGATGTGCCTGCCATCCAGAATGATCTTGCCGGAGCCGACTTCGTAAAACCGGGGGATCAGGCTCGCCAGCGTTGACTTGCCGCTGCCCGACGCGCCGACCAGGGCAACGGTCTCTCCCGCTTCGATTGAGAAAGACACATTGCGCAGCGCCGCGTTGGTGCGGGTCTCGTAGCTGAAACTCACGTCGTCAAACTCGATGCGCCCAGTGAGCCGCTCGACGTGCTGGCTGCCGTCGTCTGTTTCCGCAGGCTCGTCGAGCTGCGCAAACACGTCGTCTGCCGCGGCAAGGCCGCGCTGCAGCCGGGAGTTCACCTCGGACAGCTTGCGTATGGGGCGAGATAGCAGGCCCGCATAGCCCAGAAAGGCAACGACGTCGCCGGTGCTGAGCGAGCCGCCAAGCTCCGGCCGAAACATGAGCCAGATCAGAATGGACAGCGCCGCCGCTACCATAATCTGGATGACCTGGGTGCTGGCGACCTTGGTGCCCACCATCTTCAGGTTCTGCCGGCGATTGCGGTTGCTGGCGCCGGTGAACCGCTCGCGCTCATAGCGCTCGCCGCCAAAGATTCGCACCACCCGGTAGCCGGACACCATTTCGGAAGAGACATGGGTAACATCGCCCATGCTGTTTTGAATACGGCGGCTGATGCGCCGGAAGCGGCGGCTTGCAAAGCCGACGACGATCGCGACCAGCGGCGCGGCGGCCAGGAACACCAAAGTGAGCTTCCAGCTCAGGTACATCATGCAGGCGAACAGTACGATCACGTAACCGCCGTCCTTGACGAGCGACTTAAGGGCGTCGGTACCGGTATCCCGCAGCTGGGCGACGTTGAAGGTAATCCGGTTGACCAAATGGCCCTGGGTCGCGGCATCAAAATAGGCGCTCGGCAAAACGAGCAAACGATCAGCGAGCTCTACCCGGAGCTGATGCACGACGCTGAAGGAGATCTTGCTGAGCAGCAGTTCGCCGGTCACCTCGCCCAGGCCGCGCACGATCGCGACGCCGAACATGGTCATGGGGATCGTAACCATTAACCCGGACGCAGGGTCGCCCCAGCCATCGATCAGGTTTCCCAGGAGGCGGACAAAATACGCTTCGGCACCGCTGCCAATCAGGAAACCGACCACCGAGAGGAGGAACAGCGGCCAGTAGGGGCGGACGTAACCTAGCAGTCGTTTATAGGTGGACCAGTCGTTACCCTTCATCTTCCGGCTGCTGGGTCGTAATGCTGATGCGGGTCAATCCTACCTTGCCTGCCGCATCCATAGCACGTACCACCGCCTGATGAGTCGCGTTGGCATCAGCCGTGACGATCACCCGCTCGGATTTGTCAACGGTTTTCGCTGACTCTCGCAGAGCCCGCACGAGCGTTGACAGCTCGTTGTTCACCAGAATCTGCCCGTTCAGGGCGTACTCGCCCCTGGAATCCACCGCGATCTCCAGCATCTCGCCTTCGATTTCCTGTAGCTCGCCACTGGCCTCGGGCAGGTCAATTTTAAGCTGGGTCTCGCGAATGAAGGTGCTGGAGACCATGAAGAAGATGAGCAGCAGGAACACCACATCGATCAGCGGCGTGAGTTCAACCTGCACGTCGTGACGGTTGCCGCGCTTGAACTTCACAGCCGCGGTTCTTCCTGGCCGCCGTGCATGATGTCGACCAGCTTGCTGGCCTCCTGCTCCATGCTCACCATCAGCTCATCGACTCGCCGCTGAAAGAAACGGTGGAAGATCAGGGCGGGAATTGCGACCGACAAACCGGCAGCCGTCGTGATCAGCGCTTTGGAAATGCCACCGGCCAGAACGTTGGCGTTGCCCGCCCCTTCCAACAGCATGACCGAAAAGACCTGAATCATGCCGACCACGGTACCGAGCAATCCGAGCAGCGGTGCGATGGAGGCGATAATGCCAAGGGCTGTCAGGTATCGCTCAAGGTCGTGGCTGACCTGTCCCGCGGATTCTTCCATGGACTCTTTCATGATGTCCCGGCCACGCCGAGCGTTGCTCAGGCCCGCAGCAAAGACCTGCCCCAGCGGACTGGAACCGCGAAGGTCGCGAATGGCTTGCGGGTCTGGCTCCGCATCCTTGTTGGCGTTCCAAACTTCGGCCAGCAGGTTTTTCGGCGTGATTCGCCCACGCTGCAACGACCACAGGCGTTCGACGCTGATGGCTGCAGCGACGATGCTGCAAAGCAGGATCGGCACCATCAGCCAACCACCGGATTGAATGATGTCTAGCATGACCAGGCCTCCTCAGGCTGCCTACTGTTTGCGCTTGATGTGCTGTTCGTAGGTAAAATTTGTCGCGTCCACAAAACCGCCGACGCTGCCGCAATCGAACCGTTTGCCGCGGAACTTGTAGGCAATCACGCAGCCCCGTTGCGCCTGGGTCATCAGGGCGTCGGTAATCTGCAGCTCGCCGTTCTTGCCGGGCGGTGTGCTATCGAGAATGTCGAAGATATCCGGAGTGAGCAGATAGCGGCCGATGATGGCGAGGTTGCTGGGAGCTTCCTCCGGTGCCGGTTTCTCGACCATGTCGGTGATTCGGAACAGGCGGTCGCTGATCGGCTCGCCGGCAATGACGCCGTACTTGTGAGTCTGGTCTGCGGGGACTTCTTCGATGGCCACAATGCTGCAGCGAAACTGGCTGAACAGCTGCGCCATCTGGGCGAGTACGCCCTGGTCTTCGTTGTAGCAGAGGTCGTCTGCCAGGACCACGCCGAAGGGCTCTTCGCCGATAATCGTGCGGCCGGTCAGAATGGCATGGCCCAGGCCTTTCATCTCCCGCTGCCGGGTATAGGAAAAGGTGCAGTCCCCGATGATTTCGCGGATGCCGTCCAGGGCGCGTTCCTTGCCCGTGCCCTTGATGGCGTGTTCCAGCTCAAAGCTCGTATCGAAGTGGTCCTCGATGGCACGCTTGGTGCGGCCGGTGACGAACGCCATGTCGCGTATGCCGGCCTCGTGAGCTTCTTCGACCCCATATTGAACAAGCGGCTTGTCCAGCACCGGGAGCATTTCCTTGGGCATTGCCTTGGTTGCGGGCAGGAATCGGGTCCCGTATCCCGCGACCGGAAAGAGGCACTTCGTAATCATGAAATCCATGTCCTGATTGTGACCGGGGCGAAGTCTAGGGGGGCATGGCAACGGTGGGAAGTGATGCAATCACAGTTTGCGCGCTGAATCGGCGCGCCGATGGCTGTGCGTGCCTTCAGGCTGCGCCAGGCCCCAATGCGGGGCCGGGTCAGGGTTGTCTGGACGCCTGCGTCGCGTTGGCTTCGCGAGCTTCCTGAGCCTCTAGACAGGCCAGCAAATGATCTAGAATGGCCATTCCAGTGGCGCGTTGCCGCTGACGGTCGAGCTTTTGGGCACGAATCGCCCTGCTCAGTTTCTGCGCTGCGCGCAGGTGCTGTCGAACCGGACGGTCCAGCACTGAAGACTGGGCACGCCTGTTCCGGCCCTTGGCCCGTACGCCGGTACCGGCCCCGGAGCCAGGGGGGCTTGCCGGCAGGGCTTGGGCGATTGCCGGGCTGAAATCGAAGCTGCCTTGCTGAACGTTCATACTGTATATTTATACACTATTTGGCAGAAAACTCAAAGGCCCCCTCTTGGTAGCTCACAGAAATGACCTGATTGGCGACAAATTCTCCGGCCAGAATAGCGCGGGCCAGCGGGTTTTCTATCCGCCGCTGAATGACCCGCTTCAGGGGCCTTGCGCCGTAGACCGGGTCGTATCCCTCTTCGACCAAAGCGAGCAGGGCCTCCTGTGACAACGCCAGTTCCAGCTGCTGCTCTGCCAGACGATCTTGCAGCAATCGGGTTTGCAGCGCCGCGATTGCGGTGACTTCGGCTTTGGTCAGGGGCTCGAACACGACCAGGTCATCGACCCGGTTGATGAACTCCGGTCGGAAGTGCTGGCTAACAACACCCATGACGGTGTCTTTGATCGCCTGATAGTGCGCAGCACGATCTTGCGGCGCCTCGCTGTCGCCGCCCGCCAGCCTCTGAATCGCTTCGGACCCGAGATTCGAGGTCATGACCAGCACGGTGTTCCGGAAGTCTACGGTGCGGCCGTGACCATCGGTCAGCCGGCCGTCGTCGAGCACCTGTAGCAAGATGTTGAACACGTCGGTGTGCGCTTTTTCGATCTCGTCCAACAGGATCAGCGAGTACGGCTTGCGTCGGACCTGTTCGGTCAGATAGCCGCCCTCTTCGTAGCCCACATAGCCGGGCGGCGCGCCAATCAGGCGCGACACCGAGTGCTTTTCCATGTACTCAGACATATCGATGCGGATCAGCGCATCTTCGCTGTCAAACAAGACTTGAGCGACGGCCTTGCACAGTTCTGTTTTGCCGACCCCGGTCGGACCGAGGAACATAAAGCTGCCGTTGGGGCGATTCGGGTCCGCCAGGCCTGCCCGGGAGCGTCGTACGGCGTCAGCGACAGAGCTGATCGCAGCTTCCTGGCCCACGACCCGCTCATGCAGAACGTCTTCCAGCATGATGAGCTTCTCGCGCTCGCCCTCGAGCAATCGAGTGACCGGGATGCCAGTCCAACGCGCAACAATTTCGCTGATTTCCTCCTCGGTCACGCGGTTGCGCAACAGCCTGACAGCGCCCTCTTCCTCGACCTCGGCGCCAGGCTGAGAAGCCTGAGCCAGGGCTTTTTCGAGTTCGGGAATACGCCCGTATTGCAGCTCTGACATGCGGCCGAGGTCAGAGGCGCGACTGGCGGCTTCAAATTCGCTGCGCGCTTCGTCGAGCTGGGCCTTGATATCCTGGGCGCCGCGCAGGCTGGCCTTCTCGGCAAGCCAGACCTCTTCCAGCTCCGCATATTCCTTCGACAGCTCGGCGATGGTGCCTTCCAGATCTTCCAGGCGCTGGCGGCTGAGCTCATCGTCTTCCTTGCGCAGGGCGCGCTGCTCCATTTTGAGCTGAATCAGCCGCCGCTCCAGCCGGTCCATGGTTTCCGGCTTGGAATCCATCTCCATCCGAATCCGGCTGGCCGCTTCGTCGACCAGGTCGATGGCCTTGTCGGGCAGCTGGCGCCCGCTGATGTATCGATGCGACAGGGTCGCTGCCGCGACAATGGCGGGATCAGTGATGTCGACCCCGTGGTGCAGCTCATAGCGTTCCTTCAGGCCGCGAAGGATGGCAATGGTGTCTTCAACGCTTGGCTCGTCGACCTGAACCTGTTGAAACCGACGTTCCAGGGCCGCGTCTTTCTCGATGTACTGACGGTATTCGTCGAGCGTGGTGGCGCCGACGCAGTGCAGCTCGCCCCGGGCCAGCGCTGGCTTGAGCATGTTGCCGGCATCCATAGCGCCATCCGCCTTGCCCGCGCCAACCATGGTGTGAAGCTCATCGATAAACAGGATGATGTTGCCTTCCTGCTTGGCGAGTTCGCCCAGCACGGCCTTCAGACGTTCCTCAAACTCGCCGCGAAATTTGGCGCCGGCAATCAAGGCGCCCATATCCAGCGACAACACCTTTTTGTTCTTGAGGCCTTCCGGGACCTCGCCGTTGAGGATCCGTTGAGCAAGGCCCTCGACGATGGCCGTTTTGCCGACGCCTGGCTCACCGATCAGCACCGGGTTGTTCTTCGTTCGGCGCTGCAGGACCTGGATCGTGCGGCGAATCTCTTCGTCCCGGCCAATCACCGGGTCCAGCTTGCCGGCCTCGGCGCGATCGGTCAGATCGATGGTGTACTTGCTCAGCGCCTGCCGGCTCTCCTCAGCCGCCGGATCGTCAACTGCTTCGCCAGCTCGGGCCTCTTCCACCTGGGTCCGCAGCACATCCGGCTGCAAGCCACACTGCTCCAGCAGATCGAGGGCCTGCTGGTCCTGCAACAGCGCCAGCAACACCTGCTCGGTCGACAGGAACGAGTCGCCAGCGCGCTGGGCGTCACGATCGGCCAGGTTCAGCACTTTGGCGAGTTCCGACGACATCCCGACCTCTCCCGTCGGCGAGCCGATCGTGGGGAGTTCATCCAGGGCCCGCGCGAGTGCGACCGGCAGTTCTGCCATGCGCACGCCGGCCCGGGCCAGGAGCGGCGCAACGGAGGCCTGACGATCTTCAGCCAGTACGCTCAGAAGATGCACCGGGAGCAGGGACGCGTGATCGCGTCCGATGGCCAGAGACTGCGCGTCGGCGAGCGCGTTCTGGAGCCGGTTGGTCATCTTGTCCATTCTCATAGGGCTGCCTGTCTGTGCTGGTGACAGCCATGAATGTGAGGGCGATGACAGGAAAATCAACGGCCTGCTGACGTGCTGGCTGGCCGGCTGTGGCAGACTGTACGGGCAAGGCAGTTAACAGCAGTCATGGAACCGGATACAGATGAGCTCGGGTAACTTTGAAGGTAGCGCCGACGAGTCGGTGTCCAAGCCGCGTCGGCGTGCCAACCAGGGCGGCCACAGCCGCAAGGCCGCACCTCACGATGGCGGCAGCAGTGCTGCGGAGGCGCGGTCCTTTCCACGCATTGCTGTGCCGATGCTGGTCACGGCAACTCACCCCTCCTTCGGGTCCCGGGAATGCCTGATCGAGAACATCTCCGAAGAAGGCGTGTTGCTACGCATCGACGCCCCCGACCTGAATGTGGGCGCTCAGCTAAAGCTCACGCTGCTCAGCACCTCTGCCGTGGAGCACGAGGCAACGCCGACGGTCGCCATGACTGTGGCTCGCGTGGCCGAGCACGGGCTGGGTCTGAGCTTTGCGTCCGCCAGCGCTCGGCATCTCTGGAAAAGCGCCGATCGTCGCCGGCGGGAACTCATCGTGGGCCTCGACTACTTTCAGGTTCAGCTCAACCTGCTGGTCGTCGCCGATCAGCGACTGCTGCTGCTCGCGCGCCAGGGGCGCTGGTTTCTGCCGAACCGCTTCCTTCAAGTGGGCCAGGAGGTCGCCGGGGCCGCGCTGCAGGCGCTGAATGAGCTGGGGTGCGAATCGCCAACGCTCGGGCCGGTGATCGGTGCCGAGACCCTGTCTCTGCCGAGCGTTCCCGAGACAGCGACCCTGTGCGTCTACCAGCAGGTTCGGCTGGCGGCGCCAGACATCTCGCTTTCACAGGACAGCCCCTATGCTGATCATCGCTGGATCAGCCAGCCGCGCAAGCTTCGCGAATTGACCCTCGCTACCACGGGGCTCGAGTCGATTGTGGCTGCGGTGCTTGAGAAGCCGGCCAGCACAGACCAATCCGGGGACTAAAGCAGCAGCGATCGGTGATCAGCAAACACTACGAGAACGACCCGGCGAGCTACGTCATCGTCCTGCGCCCGAACCAATCCTGGACCTGGCGGGCCAACACCTGGCTCATCGCCAGCTTGCTGCTGATTTCGCTGGTTGTCGGCGGCTTTTTCCTGCTGCACAGCTACTGGGTGATTCTGCCCTTCACCCTGATCGAAGTCGCGCTGGTCGCGGCCTGCCTCTACTACTGCGTGCGCCGCACCCATCAGCAGGAGGTTCTGACCCTGAGTTCTGACCAGGTCGTGCTCGAGCGCGGCATCCGGAAACCTGACGATCGGCGCAGCTTCGAGCGCTACTTCACTCGGTTTTTTGTTCACCCGCCCCGGTTTCGGGGCCACCGAAGAGTGGTCGCCCTGCGTCATCGCGGCGAAGAAACCGAGGTGGGCAGCTTCCTGACGGATGAAGAGCGGCAGGAACTGGTCGCCACGCTTCGGTCCGTGATTGCCGAACTGGACCACCAGGATCACGGCCGAGGACACTGATCGCGCCAACACAGTTGCTTCGCCACGCAAACGCGCCCAAGGCGCTGGTGCTTGCCAGGCGGGCGCCAGCGAGCTGGTAACGCTGCGTTACAGACGCGGTCGGCAAACCGTAGCGGCTGCTCCGAGCGACACTGACCCCGGCTACCCCGGGATGCAGCCACCGCACGAACGCAGCGCCTGACGATCCGGCGCTGCCATGGTGGGGAACCAGCAGAAAATCGACGCCGGGCCGTACCTGCCGCAACAACTGATACTCCGATGACTGGCCGATGTCCCCGGTTAGAAGCGCTCGCCTGCCCGAGGTCGCACTGGAAACCATGAGAACGCAGGACTGCTCGTTGCCTGCCCCGGTGGACCGGGCTGCGGGATGCAAGAACCGAAAATCGACCTGATCCCAGCGCCAGCCCTGCCCGGCGTGGCATTGCCGCTGGCGCAGCCCTTCGGGCTGCAGTTTCCGGCGCCAGTGCACGGTGGGCGCGAATTGCCGGAGCAGCGTCGCCTCACCGCCGGCATGGTCGAGGTCATCGTGACTGATCACCAACCCGTCCAGGTGCTGGACGCCTAGTTGCCGCAGCGCGGGAACCACAACCTCTTTGCCCGCGTCACGCCCGGTCCGGCTCAGGGGTCCAGCATCGTAGAGCAGCCTGCGAGATCGGGTTTCGACCAGCACCGCGGTGCCGTGGCCAACATCGAACACAGACAGCTGAAAAACGCCGGGCGGCAGCGCTGGCGGCACCTTTGGCAACGCCATAGCCATCAGGCAGGCGCCCGCCAACAGCAGGCCTCCCGCAAGGCTCACTGGTTGCAGCAGAAGCCGGAGCGCAGCACCGGCAAGCAGCAGTGTCAGCCAGGGGCCGAGGCCAGAGCCCGGGGCAAAGATCGCGGGCCCGCTTCCAGGCAGCCAGCTGTGCAGCTGCTCCAGCCCCTGGAGCATGGCGTGCCCCGTACCGATGCAGAGGTTCAGGGCGCTGCTGGCGCCTGGCAGTCCCAACGCGTCACCGGCCAGAGCCAGACAGCTCGCTGGCAACCATAAACCTCCGAGCAGGGGAACCAGCAGCAGGTTGTACAGGCCGCTCCAGGGCGACACCGGCACATTGAAAGCGCTAAGCACCAGCAGGCTGCCGAGACTCAGCAGCAGCTGGGTTTTTATGGCTGCGGCCAGTTTTCCGGAGCGGCCATGACGCTGCGTCCAGAATGCGATGAGCAGCCCGGCGGCAGCAAAGGAGAGCCAGGTTCCGGGCAGCAAGGCTGCCATCGGGTCAAGGAGCAGAATCAGGATCAGGCTCGCGCCCAGCGCTGTTGGCGCCTGGCTGAGTCGGCCGCAAAGCAGCAACAGGCTGGCAACGGCAAACATGATCAGCGCCCGCAGGGCGGGCACGCCGCCTCCGGTCAGCCAAACGAACCCCGCTGCGCCCATCAAGGCACTACTCACGACCCAGCGATGCCGTTCGCCCTGCCGGCGGCAGGCAAGGACCACCCCGCCCAGAGCGCCGCCGAGCCCGCCGCAGAGCGCTCCGATCAACCCGACGTGCAGCCCGGAAACAACGAACAGATGGACCGTACCGGTCACCCGTATCAGCTCAGCGGTATCCACTGGCAAGGCTGCGAAGTCTCCGAACAACACCGCCCGCAGCAGTCCGGAATCCGGGCGCGCCACGAGCTTTTCCTGAATGGTCGCGCGCGCGCAGTACAGCCAGGCCCTGGCTCCGACCCGGCGGCTGGAAGCGGCGACCGGTGAGGCTGTCGTCACGGATCCCAGGGCGACGATGCCCTGGGCTCGCAGCCAGCGGCTGTACTGAAAGCCGCCGGGGTTACGCGGCGTGATTGGCGCTTTGACGGTCCCGCTGATCCGCCAACGAGTGCCAGGCATGGGCGGTAACTGCCCCTGGTCCAGGGGCCAGAACAGGCGCAGGCGATGGCCGCGAAACTGCGCCTGACCACGGCCGGTGTTCGTGAGATGGCCGGTCACTCGCCCTGTGATGCTGGCGAACGGTACTGTTGCCTGCTTTTGCACCCGCTCGATCTGCAGTTCGGTGCTGATGTGAAGACGATCTGCCGTTTTGAGCTGGGCGGAATCTGCAATCAGGACCCGGTAACCGCTCAGCGCGAGCGCCGCCAAGAGGGCGACGGCTGGCCAGAGAACGCGCCAGCGAGCCAGCAACACCAGCGCGCCCAGCAACAGCAAGACGCTGGCCAGAGGCAGTGCCGCCAAAACTTCCCGCCCCCCCGGAGGGAGCCACGGCGGCACCGCCAGCCCGATCACAATCGGCACCAACCAGGGTCTCATCAGCGCGCATTCCTTCGACCTGGCGGTCGCACAGTTGGCATACTGTCTCTATGCCAAAGGAGTTGCTCCGCCGTTATCTGCCAAGCCCCGCGTCGGTTCGTAGGAACCGGGCGCTTCGCCCTGTCAGCCGCTGGCTCAGCCGCTCCGAACTGTGGCACCTGAACCGTCGATCCGTCGCCGGGGCCACGTTTATCGGGCTGTTCTGTGCCTTCTTGCCGATACCGCTGCAGATGCTGGTGGCAGCCCTCCTCGCCATCGCGTTCCGGGTGAACCTGCCAATCTCCGTGGCCCTGGTCTGGATCACGAACCCGCTCACGATCGGGCCCATGTTCTACTTTTCGTATCGCCTGGGCGCGTGGCTGCTGGATATGTCAGTCAGCATCACAGGGTTTCAACTTGAGCTCGGCTGGCTGGCGAGCAACTTTTCCCATCTGGCTTACCCGCTGATCTTTGGCTCTCTGATCTGCGGCTGGGTCGCTGGAATCACCGGCTTCGTGATCGTGCGAGTCGCCTGGCGGCTGCACGTGTTGCGACGCTGGCAGGAGCGCCGGGAACGGCGCCGGCTCAAGAAAGCAGCCAGGCGTTTGGCCGCCCAGCTGGAGTCTGGCGGCCCTGGGGCGACGCCGCCCTGAACGCTAGACGGCGTGTAGCGCTTCGACGGGGTTCAGTTCTGCAGCGCGCGCGGCCGGCACAAAGGCAGCCAGAAGGCTGAGCAGGAACGCAAGGCTACCGATGATCAGCAGATCGCTGGCTCGGACTTCCGTCGGCAGCTGCGCAAAGTAGGTGCCCTGCAGGAGTCGGTAGGACGTCATCTCGCCCAGCCAGCCAATAAAGGCCGAGATATTCGCGGCGGCGAGCACGCCCAAACCCAGGCCGGCAAAGATACCGAGACTGGCGATAATCAGCCCCTGCAGCGTGAAGGCGCGGCGGATGATAGCGGCTCGGGCCCCCATGGTTCGCAGGATGGCGATGTCGCCCTGCTTCTCGGCCACGACCATGAGCTGCCCGGACACGATGTTGAAGGTCGCTACGGCCACGACCAGGAGCAGCACCAGGAACATGAGGGTCTTCTCGAGCGCCACAGCACGAAAGAACTCACCGTAGGTGCGGGTCCAGCTGGTGACCTGGAGCTCCGGCCGGGTCTGGGCCAATTGCCTCGCCAACCGATCGGCCGCGGTCGGTTGCGCGAGGTCCAGACGCATACTCTCACGGCCGACTCGGGCCCTGAGTGCCGGCGGCAGAGCCGAGCTGTGAATCACTGCGAGACTGGTGTCGAGCTCAGCGTTCAGCGTGAAGGTGCCGGCCAGCGCAAAACGCAGCAACCGGGGCTTCAAGCCGCCTTTCACCGGCTCGGACAGGATCAGGACCACCGTGTCGCCCCGCAGCAGCCCCAGATGTCGCGCCAGCGGCGCCCCGAGCACGATGCCGCGCTCGGCGCCCGCCGCAGCGTCGTCGCTGCGGGACAGGGCCGGCAACCCGCTGCCGGCAAAGACGTTGCCGGGGGCCGCCAGCGCAGCGAGCCCCTCATTGTCAAAGCCGTGGATCGCCACCGGGCTGACCTGGCCGTTCTGCGTGATCATGCCCTGGCTGTCGAACATACGCAGCTGCCGGACGATTTCCGGCCAGGGCGCTTCGCCCTTTGCCGGGGCGAGAAGCCCTTCGGGCAGCGGCATGTCGGCTCCGGCGGAAAGCTGCAGGTGCGGCACTGCCCCGAGGAGGCGAGTGCGCAGCTCGCGCTCAAAACCGTTCATGACGCTGACAACCACTGTCAGGACCATGACGCCAAGGGCGAGCCCGACGACGGAGGTCCAGGTAATGAGCGCCGCGAAGCGCTTGCGTCCGGCAAAGAGGTAGCGCCAGGCCAACCAGGTCGCAAGGTTCATGCGGTCACCAGGCGTCCGTCTTCCAGCAGCAACGATCGATGCACGTGGCGCAGCATGGTCTGGTCGTGAGTCACAACCACGACCGCGCTCTCAAGCTCATCGCTGAGCTCGCGCAGCAACGCAAAGACCTGCTCGGCGTTGTCTTGATCCAGGTTACCCGTTGGCTCGTCGGCCAGAACAACGGCAGGCCGACCAACCAGGGCCCGGGCCACGGCAACCCGTTGCCGCTCGCCCCCGGACAGACTTGCAGGCCGATGGCTCAGCCGGGCTGAGAGCCCTACCCGATCGAGCATTTCTGCCGCGCCGGCCATCGCTGTGGCCGTTGCCTGTCCGGCCAGCCGGAGGGGCATAGACACATTTTCCTGGGCGCTGAACTCAGGCAGCAAATGGTGGGCCTGGTACACGAACCCCATGGCCCGGCTGCGGATTTCCGCTCGCTGATCGCTGCGCGCCTCACTGAGACAGTCATTGCCGACCCAGACCGAACCGCTGCTCGGGTCATCGAGCCCCGCGAGCAGGTGCAGCAGAGTGCTCTTGCCGCTGCCGGACCTGCCGAGGATTGCCAGGCGCTCTCCGGGCTGCACGGAAAAGCTGGCCCCGCGCAGAATTTCCAGGCGCTCATCGCCCTGCTGGTAATGCTTGCACAGCGCCTCTGCGCGTAAAACAGCGCTACTCATGGGCCAGAATCTCTGTGGGCTGCACCTTGGTCAGACGCCAGGCAGGAAACAGCGCGCTGAGCAGCGCAAGCGCCAGGGAAACCGAGGCGATACCAACCAGGTCGCCCCATCGAATATCCACGGGCAAATAGTTCACGAAATATTCTGCCATGAGGTTAAGGGAGAGCTGCTCGGTGGCTGTCCGGTAGATCCAGGGCAGAACAGCAGCGATGCCGACCCCGATGATCAAGCCGGCAGCAATCCCAATGCCGCCGACGAAGACCCCCAGCAGAGCGAACGCCGTGCGAAAGGTCGAGGGCGGCGCCCCAAGGGTTGAGAGAATGGCGATATCGCCGCTGCGCTGCTTGCCCACCATCAGCAGGCTCGATATCAGGTTGAACGCTGCAACGGCGATCAGGAACGCCAGCAGAATGAACATGGTCTGCTTCTGAATCACGATGGCGCGATACAGATTGCCGTGGGTGCGAAACCAGTTGCGAGTGTAGAGCCCCTGCTCCACGTAGGCGGCATGCAGATCCGAGGCCTCGTCCTGCGCCGCGAACAGATCAACGAGCGTGAGCTGATAGCCATGAATTCGTCCGCCCAGCCGCAGCAAACGGCCGGCGTCTGCCAGGTTCACATAGGCCGTTCGGCTGTCGAGCTCCGATCGCGAGCGCACGATGCCCGTCACCTGCAGTCGCTTCTGCCTGGGCAACAACCCGGCGATGGAGACGCTGGCCTGAGGTAACACCAGGGTGACCGAATCGCCGGGGCTCAGTTGCAGCTGCGCCGCGACAGCGGCGCCGAGCACAACGCCGAAATCGCCCGCCGGCAGCGCGGTGGCCAGGGACTCGCTGGCCTCCAGGAACGGCTGCAGACGCCTGCGGGTCGCCGGATCATCAGGCTCGACGCCGCTGAGCAGAATGGCACTCTGAGCGCTGTCCGTGGCGAGCAGCGCAGGCGCTTCGATGACGGCCCGGACCGATGCGACGCCCGCTCGCGAGGCGAGCTGAGATCGAAGGGCAGGATTTGCGTCTATGGGGCTTCGCCCCAGGAGAGAGACATGCGGCAGCAGGCCGAGTACCCGTTCCCGCAGCTCCCGTTCGAAGCCGTTGATGACCGAGATCACGATCACCAGCACAGCAACGCTCAGTGCCAGCCCCGCAGTGGCCATGGCACCAATGGCAGACAGTGCCCGGGCACGCCCAAAGGCATAGCGAAGCGCCAGCTGTAAACCGAGCCGCCGGCTCATGCGTCACGCAAAATGTAGGGCCTCTGCAGGCGGAGCGAGCGCGCATACTAGCAGCGCAGCCCCCTAGGCGGCAGTACGGCCTGACTTGCTCCGTTGCAGCTGTGCGTGAAGGTCCAGCGCTGCGACACGATAGCTCTCAGCGTAGGTGGGGAAATTGAACACATTCTCGATGAAGATGGTTAGCGGCGCGCCGTTAATCAGCGCCATCTGCCCGATGTGAATAAGGTCCGTGGCCTGGGCGCCAACGATGTGCATGCCGACCAGCTCGCCGTCAGGGGCGGCAATCAGCTTCAGGAGCCCGCCAGCGCTGTCCGCGATCAGGCCCCGGGCGATCTCTCGATAGTGCGCCCGGCCGACAACGGCGCTGCCGAAGCGCTCGACGGCCTGCGCTTCCGTCAGCCCGACGCTTGCAAGCTCAGGTACCGAGTAGATCCCCGACGGCAGGAAGTCGCCCTGATTGCCGGCTTCGATGCCAAGCAATGCGCAGGCCGCCCGCCGGCCCTGCTCCATGGAAGCCGAGGCCAGGGAAGGCGGCCCGACGACGTCTCCAGCGGCGAAGATGTGAGGCACCAGGGTGCGGCCGTCCTCATCGACATCGATGAGTTCTCGCTCGTTCACAGCAAGGCCTGCTGCGTCGATGTGCAGATCCGCAACCTGAGAGACCCGGCCCAGGGCACACAACGCCTTGTCAGCCGTCATGGTGTCTCCCTCGGCGGTGCTGGCTACCACGGTGCTGACGCCGTCGAAACTGACGGCGTCGACGGTACAGTTGCCTTTGAAAACTCCGCCCAGACGCTCGAAGGCTTCCAGAAAGTGCTGCGCAAGATCGCTGTCCAGAAAGCCCAGGGGCATCGGGTAACGATCGATGAGGGTGACCTCGACACCAAGCAGCGCAAAGATCGAAGCGTATTCGCAGGCGATCACACCGCCGCCGAATACCATCATGCTGCGTGGCAGATAGGCCAGCGACAGAACAGAATCGCTGTCGTAGATGTGCTCGTGGTCGACAGGAATGTGCGATAGCTGGCGCGGCCTGGAGCCGCTGGCGATCACGAAGTGATCTGCCTCAAACCGCTCGGTCTGGCCATTGGCGTACTGAACTTCCACCTCGTGCGCTGAGAGAAAGCGTGCCCGGCCGTGAACCACCTGAATGCCGTTACGTTCCAGCTGGGCGGTCATGTAGCGGTCATGCGCCTTAAGTACAGCACCGGTCTCGCCGATCAGCTCCGCCACGCTGATGCTCTGATCCAGCCCGCCCTGCCCGGTCCGCGCCAGCTCCTGCATTGCCCGGGTCCGGGCGACGGCGCGCTCCCGCAGCGTCTTGCTGGGAATGGTTCCGAACTGGACGCACGCGCCGCCAACTTCTCGCAAGCGTTCGCAGATGACGACGGACAGACCGCCCTTGGCAGCCTGGACAGCGGCCTTCTGCCCGGCCGGACCGGACCCGATGACAAACACATCAGCACGACTCACAGAATTCTCCTAGGTGTTCAGATCACGCAGCTGCGCTTCGACCTGCGGGGCCAACTCCAGCAGCCGCGTGACGTCGTCCGGGTACAGGTGCAAAAACGCAACGGCAGCCTCGCCCTGAACCGCTTCTGCACTCAAGGTCCCGCCCTTCGCCGCAGCCGCGAGCGAGATGCCAAGATCGACGGTGGCGATCAGGTCCGCATGGTCTCCAGCCTGGTCGTAAGCGCCCTCATGGCTCATGAAGGCAGCCACCAGCCCCGGTAGCTGCCAGCTCTCCACCAGCGCGATGCCGGCCGGGCAAACCATGGCCTCTGCGAGCAGCGTCGCCGCTGGCCCGTCCGGTGGCGGCGCGCCAGCGGCTTCGCAAATGGATGTCAGGCTGTGCAGAACAACGGGCACGCCGATGTTATGGAGCAGTCCGCACAGATAAGCGTTCTCGACGTTTTTGCGGCAGACCCGGGCAATCTCGCGAGCCCACAGCCCTGTTGCCAGGCCGTCCTCCCAGGCATTTTGAACGGGAATACCGTAGGGCCCGGGCTGAGTCAGGGCCGACTTCACGGCAATGGACAGCGCAATTTCCCGAATGCGCGCCATGCCCAGCCGTGCGATCGCCTGCTGCAGCGCGACGATTTCTGCGGCACCACGAAAGGCCGCCGTATTGACGATTCGGAGCACGTTGGATGCCAGCGCGGGGTCTTTCTGAATCAGCGCTGCCAGCCTTGCCGCATCGCTGTCCGCGGACTGGCTCATCGCCAGCACGTTGGCGGCGACAGCAGGCAGCACCGGGAGTTTCAGGGTCCCGTCGGCAACGGATTCGCGCAGCCGCAGTTCCGGGTTAAAGGATGGCAATGTCTCCGCCATGGACAGTCCTTGGATCAGGCGTGTCCCTAAGCATAGACAAGGCTCCGCAGGCTGCCCGGGGACAGCATGCGCGCAGTATCAGGGCTTCCGGCTGGACTCGCACCGGGCCGGGCTGCCGCCGCAAATCTCGCATTCGGCATCGATGCCGAGTTGTCCGAGACCACCACAGGAGCCGCTGATGGGCTTGCGGCCGAACATGACCCCGACGGCCATGGCGCCGATAACGATCAGCATGAAGACGAAGGCAAAGAGGATGGTTGTCACGGCGATGGATCGACCAGCAGCGGCTTGAATGCCTCAGTATAACGCTCCTCGAACCCCTGTGCTGTGCGCACCAGCAACAGTGCGGCCAGCCCCCTGGCCTGGGCCAGGGCCAGCCCCTCGTCGGGTCCCATCACGTTCAGCGCCGTCGCCCAGCCATCGGCCAGGGCTGCTGTCGGCGCCGCGACCGTGACCGAGGCCAGGCTGTGACTGACCGGCTCGCCGCTTCTGGGGTCCAGCGTATGGGACCAGTTCTGGCGTCCTGGAACATCGTCCGGCAAGGCGACGAAGTTGCGGTAGTCCCCGGAGGTGGCCAGCGCCATGCCGTCGAGCTCGACGATACGGGCGATCTGTCCGAAGCTGCCCGGCTCCGGTATCTCCACCCCGACGCGCCACAGGTCCCCGCGCGCGCTGCGACCCCGGGCACGCAACTCGCCGCCGATATCGACCAGATAGTTCGTGCACCCGGCAGCCTCGAGCACCGCGGCCAGCCGATCGACACCATGACCTTTGGCGATCGCCGACAAATCCAGTTCGATCGGTGCCAGCCGGCGTGCTGCCGGCGGCTCTGCACGCAGCGCCAGATGCCGCATCCCGGTCCGCTCCAGCGCAGCGGCGACTGTGGTTTCTGCCGGCGCGGCAGACGGCGCCGGCGCGTTCGGGCCAAAGCCCCACAGACGCATGAGCGGACCGACCGTGACGTCCAGGGCACCCTGCGATTCCGCGGCCAGCTGTTGCGCGAGCGCCAACAGCTGAAGTAACTCCACCGAGATGGGGTACCACTCGCCGATCGGCGCACGGTTCAGCCGTGAGAGCTCGGACTCATCGAGGTAGTTCGACATCTCGGCGTTCACCTGAGTCAGGAGCGCATCAAACGCCGCTTTGCCCAGCCCGCGCGCATCCGGGCAGTAGGTGGTCACCCGGTAGGAAGTGCCCATGGTCGAGCCTTCGGTCCGCGCTGGCGTGGCAGCCCTGTCGCAGCTGGCCAGGGCCAAGATCAGGATCGCAAATGCTGCAGCGTGACACGGTGGTTGCCCGGAAAAGACTGTGGCTCTAGGCACCGGGAGGTTCCTGCGCGTACTGGAGCCGCGAGTGTACGCGACTTGCACGGGCAGCTTTTGCAGCGGCCTGACAAAGGACGTAGCATCGCCCGCCGTCCGGTTCAGCCAAGATTGCCCCTACCCCCCCATGAACAGCCGGTGGTTTTCCCTCTACGTGCTCGGTGCCGCCGTCCTCGGCTGGCTTCTGGGCCAGTATGTGCCCGATGCGGGCGGCCTTGCCGCCACCATGATGCTTGCAAAAACCCTGTTCCTGAGCGCTTTGAAGCTCATTGTCGGGCCGCTGGTTTTCTGTGCCGTGATTACCGGCATCTGGCAACTGCGAGCGGCAGCCCAGGTTCAGCGCCTGGGGCTCACCACGCTGGCCTACTACTTTCTGACCACCGGCATCGCCATTGCGATCGGTCTGGTCGTGGTGTTGTTCATTCATCCCTGGACCAGTAGCCCGCCGCTGGCAGAACCGGTCAGCGCTGGCGGCGCCACGCTGCTGGCTGCCGGCGACGGGTCTCCGGCAGCGGTCGCCCGAACGGTCCTCGCCCGGCTTTTCGACAACCCGGTGCACGCCCTGGCCGAGCTGAACATTCTCGGGATCGTTGCCAATGCCCTGATCCTTGGCGTTGCGGGCCTGCTCGTCCTGCCAAAGGACTCACGTCTGGAGCAAACCTTCGGAGAGTTAATGTTCGTGCTGTACCGGGTGGCCGCCTGGGCAACCTGGCTGGTACCCGTGGGCGTGCTCGCAATCACCTTTGAGATGAGCCAGCAGCTGGACCGGGCGCTGTTGGGCACGCTGCTCAGCTTCGTTGCGGTGGTCTTCGGGGCGACGATGCTGCACGGCCTGGTGATCTTGCCGCTCATCGGCTGGCTCGCTTCCGGCCACTCACCGCTATGGATTCTGCGCCGCATCGGCCGCCCCATGCTGGTTGCCTTTTCAACCTCGTCCAGCGCCGCGACCCTGCCCGTCAGCCTGGCCACGGCGCAACAGGGGCTGGGTGTACGAGCCAGTGTCGCCGGGTTCGTGCTGCCCCTTGGCGCTACCATTAACATGGATGGAACGGCGCTGTTTGAGGGCGTTGCCGCGATCTTTCTGGCCTACCTGTTCGGCATCCAGCTGGGCGTCGGCGGCACGGTCGTGGTTTTTCTGGTCGCCATGCTGGCCTCCGTCGGCGCCCCTGGGATGCCCTCCGGCTCCATGGCTGGCATGCAGGTTGTGCTGCTGGCCGTCGGGATACCTTTAGAAGCCATCGGCTTGCTGTTGCTCATTGAGCGCCCGCTGGATACCTTCCGAACCGCCGTAAACGTCGAGGGTGACTTAATCGCTACATTGGTCGCAGAGCGCTATCTCGATTCCCAGGAGCGAATCGCACCGGCCGAGGCCGCCCGCTGATGGCTCGGAGGCTGGTTCTACTGCGTCACGGCCGTATTGCTGCCAATCGCGACGGTCACTGGCATGGCAGCACGGACAGCGAGTTGCTGCCCGAAGGGCGTCGTCAGGCCGCGCGTGCAGCCCGGCATCTGGTCCAGCGCGAACCACATTTCAGCGCGGTCTACGTGAGCCCGCTGCAGCGTTGCCAGGATACCGCTCAGGCATTCGTCGATCGCTGGAACCGGCGCGTTGCGGCAGCCGATCGGCGCCGGCAGTGGCTGGCCCGGGCCAGCGAGGTCACCCGCGGCCTGGTCGCACCGCCGGCCAACGAGCCGCCAGTCTCACCGCTGTCCGTGCAAACGGTGCACGACCTGCGCGAGTACTGCATTGGCGATTGGGAGGGCATGGCCTTCGCCGAGCTGGCGCGGCAACATCGGTTTATCGAGCGCTCGTGCGAGGATCTGCACTACGCGGCCCCCAACGGCGAGAGCATTGCGTCGGTCAGTGAGCGCATGACCGAAACGCTGCGATCCCTGGATGCGGCCCATGGCCCGGAAGAAGACGTGTTGGTCGTTGCGCACGGGGCGGCAACGGCCATTGGCCTGGCGACGCTGCTGAACCGGGCACCGGAGAAATGGCGCGACTACCACCTGGATAACTGCAGTCTGTCGGAGCTGTCGATCGGCACCCTGCCGGAGCTTCATCAGTTCAACAGTTCAGCGCATCTCGGGCGCTGACTGGCCCGCCGCTGACCTCAGGTTTCAGGCCATGACAGCTCGCGGGCGGTCGCCAGAGCGTCTGCAGCCAGCGCGACAGCAAGACAGGCATCGTTCAGCGCCTCGTGCTCACCGCGCAGTGCCATTTCGGCCACGATCTCCATTCTGGGAATGGCAAGATGGAGAGGGTCTGGAGCCGTCGAAAACTGGCCCGGGTAGCGTTCGCTGCTATCGCTCATGAATGTCCTACTGCTGCCTTCTCTCTCACAGGCCTGGTTATCGGCTGGCCGCGCCGTTACTGAAGCGTCGAGTGCACCTGGCGCACCGAACCCATACCCAGCAGCAGATTTCATGCCAATCGAGAAATACCTCCTATACTTATGATATTTATAATTTTTGTACCTACGCGCAGTCTGAGAAATAGCCGGTGAAAGGACGCTGCAGGTCAGTATCTGCGCCTTTGGGGCAAGTGCCAGAGGTGACGCGCAGCGTCGCTGAGGCTGCACCCTGCACAGGCCCTCAGGACGATCGGCCGCAGCCATGAGCCAGAAATCGTGGCCAGCCGATCGCTCAGAGCGCCGCTATGCGCTCTATGTGCAGCGACACTTGCCCAGAAATTTCGCAACGCATCTGACGCACGGCCTGTTCGGGCAGACCGGTTTTCGGCTCCTGCAGGCACCCACGTTCCTGCCCGCATTCGTCCTGCTGCTGTCTGGCGGCTCGGAGATTGCGGTAGGCGCAGCGCTGGCGCTGCAGTCCCTGGGGATGGCCTTGACCCCGCTGCTTGGCGCAACCCTGATCCAGCACCGCACAAGGGTGCTGCCCATGGGCTTTTTGTCGGGCATCGCGATGCGCCTGTCTGTTCTCTGGATCGCCCTCGCGGGGTTCCTGCTCTCCGGCGATGCTGCGCTGGCCGCCGTGCTGCTTGGTCTGTTCGCCTTTGGGCTGTTCCAGGGCATGCAGGGCGTGATCTTCAATTTCCTGATGTCCAAGGTCATTCCTGTTTCCAAGCGCGGGCGCCTGACCGGCTTGCGCAACGCCTTGTCCGGCGCGACCGCCGCCGCTGTGGCCTACATTGCCGGCGCCTACTTTCTGGGCGAAACCCCGACTGCCGGAGGTTATAGCCAGACATTTCTTTTGGCGTTCGTCCTGACCAGCATTGGACTCGCCAGCCTGCTGCTGATGCGTGAGCCGGAACCGCCGGCTGTTCGGCAACGGCAGTCCTTTCGGGAAGAGCTGCGCCGGCTGCCAGCTTTTCTGCAGCAGGACCGGCCGTTCCGCCGCTACGTGCTCGCTCGGGCCGTCGCCACCCTGGGACGGATGTCCTTGCCCTTCTACATCGTCTACGCAGGCACTCAGATGAGCCTGACCGGAGACCGCCTCGCCGCGCTGACCATCGCCTTTGCCTTGTCACAGACGATCTCCAACCTGCTCTGGGGACAGCTTGCTGACCATCGCGGCTTCCGCTTTGTGCTGCTGCTGTCGCTGCTGCTCTGGATCGCCGCAACGGCGCTGCTCCCCTTCGCGCACATCGAACTTGTGTCCCTGCTGGTATTCGTTGGCGTGGGCGCAGCAACCCAGGGCTTCCAGGGCGCCGCCCAGAACCTCACCCTGGAGTTCGGCGAGCGCGAGGAGCTGCCCGTTCGAATTGCCGTGGCAAACAGCACGAGCGAGATTGCGGGGGCAGTGGGCCCGCTGCTCGGTGGCTTGATCGCCGCCGTGCTGGGCTATCCCGCGCTGTTCGTCTGCGCCATGGCATTTCTGGTGATCGGCGGCTGGCAGATTGCCCGTTTCGTGCCCGACCCCCGGTTCGCGGATCGAAGCAGATAGCGGCACAATGTGGCCCCACCGCTCCATCGGGGATCCGGAACAGTCATGGCCAAGCCGCTCAAAATCGACCACCAGATGCTGGTCAGCCAGGCCCTCGAGCAAATCGAGACCCTGAGCGTTGAAGAGGCTGTGGCCGCGCTCAGCGACGAAGGAGTCACCTTTGTCGACCTGCGCGATCCCCGCGAGCTCGAGCGAGAGGGCCGTATCCCGGGCTCTGTCCACGCGCCCCGGGGCATGATCGAGTTCTGGGTCGATCCGTCCAGCCCCTACTTCAAGCCAGTCTTCGGCAACGGCAACCGGTTCGTGTTTTATTGCCAAAGCGGCTGGCGCTCGGCCCTGACGACGCAAACCGTGCAAAGCATGGGGCTCGCGCCGGTCTGCCATTTCGAAGGCGGCTATCGGGCCTGGAAGGACGCCGGCGCGCCGACGGAAGCCATGCCCGAACGTCCTGCCAAGCGCTCTGCCGACAAGCAAAACTGATATGAACCTGGTGGTGTACTGGCTCGCCTTCTGCGGCGGCTTTGCGATTATGTCGATGGAACTGCTTGGTGGGCGGCTCCTTGCGCCCTACTTCGGGAGTTCGATCTATGTCTGGGGCAGCATCATCACGGTGTTCATGCTGGCCTTGTCCATCGGCTACCTGCTGGGAGGCCGCGCCACCCTGGCGCGCGTGAGCGTCACGCGTTTCGGCCTGATCTTCCTTGTCGGCGCGGCGCTGATGCTGCCGCTATTGCTCGCCAACGAAGCGGTCATGAACTGGATCTTCGATCGCTTTACAGACCCTCGCCTCGGCTCGTTGCTGGCCTGCATGTCCCTGTTCTTCATCCCGACCCTGGTTCTTGGCATGATTTCGCCCTACGCCGTGCGGCTCCTGGTGGAGCACCGGGACGAGTCGGGCGCAGTGGCCGGTCGTCTCTACTTCGTGTCGACCCTGGGCAGCGCACTGGGCACCCTGGCGACGTCCTTCTACCTGGTTTTGTGGTTCGAAATGAATACCCTGTTCGTGATTCTCGCCAGCGTGCTGGCCCTGTGCGGCGTCCTCGGGCTGTTCGCCGGCCGCCGGCGTTGAGCCGCGCGGCGACGCACCGTAACGCCCGCGGTGCCTGGATGATGGCTGTAGCGCTCCTGGGGCTTGGCGTCAGTAGCGCCGGCGTTGCCGCCGGCAAGGTCGTGCACCGGGAGCGATCGCTCTACCAAACCATTTTGGTGACGCAAGAGCGCAATCGCCTCTGTCTGCAGTTCAGCGTTCGGCGCGAACAGCGCAACCAGTCCTGTATGAACCCCCAGCGGCCGAAGGAGATGATTTTTCCTTACACCCAGATGATGCTCGCCACCCTGCTCCTGAACCCGGACCCACAGCGCATTCTGGTGGTGGGTCTTGGCGGCGGCACGCTGCCGCAGGCCCTGACGGAGCTCTTTCCCCAGGCGCAGCTGTCGGTGGTCGAGATCGATCCTGCGGTGGTTCGGGTTGCCAAGGCGTACTTCGCCTACAAGCCCTCGGCGCGCACCGAAGTGATCGAGCAGGATGCTCGCGTCTTCACCAAGCGTCGGCTGAAAGCGCTAGCGGATCCAGAGGACGGCTATGACCTGATCCTGCTGGATGCCTTCAACGGCGACTATATCCCCGAGCACCTGCTGACCCGGGAGTATCTGACCGAGACTCGGGGGCTCATGAAGCCTGGCGGCGTGCTGGCTGCAAATACCTTCGCCATCAGCCAACTTTATGACCATGAATCAACAACATACACGTCAGTCTTTGGGAAAATATTAAATCTCAAACTGCCTGAGACTGGCAACCGCGTGGTCATTGCGCAGAAATCGGGCGGCAGCGATCTGCTGGCCACCCTGGACCTGCGGGAATTGCGGGCCCGGTTGCTGGAACAGGCCCCGGCGGTCGATGCGCGCCTGGCGCCCTACGGCATCAAGCTCGGCAAGGCGTTGCC
Source organism: uncultured Pseudomonadales bacterium (assembly GCA_964640725.1). Taxonomy (GTDB): domain Bacteria; phylum Pseudomonadota; class Gammaproteobacteria; order Pseudomonadales; family Azotimanducaceae; genus CALHVX01. The sequence goes on from CAZXIJ010000002.1 coordinate 152,912, forward strand.
TAAAATGATGGTCGCACCGGACTGGAACCCGAAGGCGCGGATCCTGACTGACCAGTACGCACCCGGAAATATCTTGAGCAACCGGCGCCGGCAAGCGGCGCCCTGAGGTCTGCGATCCGGAACCAGGCTAGGCCTGATGCTTGGCCCAGTACTCGTCTTTCAGCAGGCGTTTGTAGAGCTTTCCCGTCGGGTGCCTGGGGAGCTGCTCGCGAAAGTCGATGCTGCGGGGACACTTCACGTGGCTTAGCCGCTCTCGGCAGTACGCGAGCAACTCCTCCGCCATGATGGGGTCGGCCGCGCTCATGTCCCGGGGCTGGACCACCGCCTTCACCTCCTCGCCGAAGTCCGCGTTGGGCACGCCAAAGACCGCCACATCGATCACCGAGTCATGGGTGATCAGCACGTTCTCCGCCTCCTGAGGGTAGATGTTGACGCCGCCCGAGATGATCATGAAGTGCTTGCGGTCTGTCAGGTACAGGAAGCCGTCTTCGTCCAGATAACCCACATCGCCAAGGGTCGTCCAGCCTTTGGCGTGCGTGGACTGGCGGGTCTTTTCCGGATCGTCATGGTATTCAAAGGTCCCGCCGCCGCCGAAGTAGACGGTGCCCGACTCGCCGACCGGCACTTCGTGGCCCTCGTCGTCGCAGATGTGCAGCTCGCAGTTCAGGGGCCGCCCCACGGAGCCCTTGTGCGCGAGCCAGTCCTGCGAGTTGAGCTGCACAAAACCATTGCCTTCTGTGCCTGCGTAGTACTCGAACAGCACCGGCCCCCACCAGTCGATCATCGCTTCCTTGACCGGCACTGGACAAGGCGCTGCCGCGTGGATAGCACACTTCAGGGAACTCAGGTCGTAGCGCTTGCGCGCGGCTTCGTCGAGCTTGAGCATGCGCACGAACATGGTCGGCACCCACTGGCTGTGCGTCACCTGGTAGCGCTCGATCGTCTTGAGCGCGTCTTCGGCGTCGAAGTGCTCCATGACGACCACGCTGATACCTTGCCGCAGGGCCCCCATGGTGAAAGTCAAAGGCGCCGCGTGATAAAGCGGCGCCGGCGTCAGATAGATCGAGGTCTCATCCATGCCCCAAAGCAGCGAGAACAGGTTCGGGGCATCGTCTTCGCCGTAGGGATGCTCCGGCAAGGGCTTCTTTACGCCCTTGGGATACCCGGTGGTACCGGACGAATACAGCATCTGGGCCCCTTCCGAGGCGTCCTCGAGCAGCGTGGCCGGCATGTCGGCGATCGCGTCTTCCCAGGATTCGAAACCGGCAGTGGCTTCATCGAGCATGTACCAACGCTGTACTTTCGACGCGAGAGACAGCAGCGGTGTTGCCACGGACTCCCGGGCCCGCGAGGTGATGAACACGCGCGCACCGCAGTTGTTGACGATGTAGGCCACCTCGTCCGCCTGCAAGCGCCAGCTGATCGCGGTGTAGTAGATCCCAGCACGCTGAGCTGCCCAACAGAGCTTCAGAAAGTGGGGGTGGTTCTCCAGCAGCAGCGCGATGTGGTCGCCCCGCTGCAGGCCCAGGGCCCGGAACAGCGCCGCGCCCTGATTGGCTGCCGCCTCCAATTGCCCGAAGGTGATCTGCTCACCGCTCGCGGCCATGGTGTAGGCAGGTTTGTCTGGCGTTTGCGCCGCAGTGATTCCCGGGTGCATTCAGCCCTCCTCCGGCACAAGCTTGAGGGAAGCGGAATTCATGCAGTAGCGCAGCCCGGTAGGTCGCGGGCCGTCCGGAAACACATGGCCCAAATGGGCATCACAGCGGCTGCAGATCGCTTCCGTCCGAACCATGCCGTGGCTTTCGTCCCGATCGGTGTTGACGGCAGCGTCGTCAATGGGCGCATAGAAGCTGGGCCAGCCAGAGCCGGAATCGTACTTGGTGTCGCTGTCGAACAGCGGCTGGTCGCAGCATCGGCACAGGTAGGTGCCCGGGGTCTTGGTGTCCCAGTACTCGCCGCTGAAAGCGCGCTCCGTACCGGCACAGCGGGCGATCTGGTACTCGTCCGGCGACAGGGCCTCGCGCCACTCGTCGTCCGCTTTGGTCACTTTGGCGGGCTGGGGGCTCGCTCCCGTATCTGGCTCGGCCATGGCTGTTCCTCCTGCTGTTGTGCAAATCCCGCGTCAATGCCCGCTTCCGGAAAACGGGACTTCGCGGGACGCGGCAAGGCATCTACTATACCCACAGAGACCGTAAATCCAGTATCCAGGATCTCCCATGAAATCCATCGAGCCCACTCAGCCCACAAGCCACCCGTCCCGGCAGCGCGTCAGCGCCAGCGATCCGGCGTACCGGGTGGCCGCGGCGCGAAAGCTGGGCAATGTGGGCTACGACATCCGTGGGCCGGTCATGGATGCGGCGCAGCGGCTGGAAGATGACGGCCATCAGGTCCTGAAGCTCAACATCGGCAACCCGGCGCCCTTTGGCTTCGACACGCCTGAAGAAATCATCCGCGACGTGATCCACCACCTGCCACAGGCCACCGGGTACTGCGACTCGAAGGGGCTCTATTCGGCCCGCAAGGCCGTGATGCAGCACTGCCAGCGCGTGGGAATCGAAGGCGTTGAAGTCGACGACGTGTTTATCGGCAATGGCGTCTCGGAGCTTGTGATGCTCTCGCTGCAGGCCTTGCTCGAACCGGGAGACGAAGTGCTGATCCCGGCTCCAGACTTTCCCCTGTGGAGTGCAGCGACCACCCTGTGCGGCGGCGCTCCCGTGCACTATCGGTGCGACGAAGGCGCTGACTGGGCGCCAGATCTTGCGCGCCTCGAAAAGCTGGTCAGCCCCCGAACCCGGGCCCTTGTCGTGATCAACCCGAACAATCCCACCGGGGCGGTTTACAGCCGGGAGGTTCTGGATGAACTGGCCGCGTTCGCGCGCCGCCATGGCCTGGTCGTGCTGGCCGACGAGATTTACGACAAGGTCATCTACGACGACGCCGAGCATCTGCCTCTGGCCTCGATCTTTCAGGATGGCGTTGCCCTCACCTTTGGGGGGCTGTCCAAGACCTACCGCGCCGCCGGCTTCCGCACCGGCTGGATGATTGTCAGCGGCAACAAGCGCGCCGCCCGCTCCTACATCGAGGGGCTCAACCTGCTGGCGACCCTGCGGCTCTGTGCCAACGTGCCGACGCAACACGCCGTGCAAGCCGCGTTGGGCGGCTATCAAAGCATCAATGATCTGGTGGCCCCCGGGGGGCGGCTACACGAGCAACGCAATCGCGCCGTCGCTCTGCTGAACGACATCCCGGGCATCAGCTGCACCACGCCCAAGGGCGCTCTCTATCTCTTCCCCAGGATCGATACGGCGCGGTTCAACATTCGCGACGACGAGCAGTTCGTCCTCGATTTCCTGCAGGCCGAAAAGGTGCTGCTGGTGCACGGGCGCGGCTTTAGCTGGCCGGAACCTGATCACTTCCGCATTGTGTTCCTGCCGCACGTCAGGGACCTGGAAGCCGGAATCGGCGCTCTGGCTCGCTTCCTGGAAGGTTATCGGCAGCGTTAGTCGACGATGGCAGACCTGCACCTCGATGACTTTTACGGTGATGTCGCGCGCAGCCTGCTGACCTTGCTGCAGACCTTTCCGCGCCCGCACACGTTGTTCGTCGAAGACATCTGTGGGCCAGACGAGCCCGATGAGTTTGGTCTGCACTCCAAGCGGCATCAGGCCTGTTTCGCAGCGCTGCTGTGGCTCGCCGAGGAGGGTTACCTGCGCCATGCGGGGCCGGTTCGGCAGGAGGCGATCGACCAGGCAGTGCTGAGCAGCCGCACGCTGCTGCTGCTGAACGCCCCGCCGAGGCAAAGCATGCTGACTGAGGTCAGCCAGCAAAGCGCGGAGCTGCATCGAGCCCGGCAAAACCATGCCCAGCATCTGCGTGAATGCATCAAGGCACGGGACTCCTTTGCCCTGCGGCGCGCGGTGCTGGATTTCATGACGCAGTTTCAGCACTGACCAAAGTCAGGATTGAATGCGGTAGAGCAGCTCGTCCTCATAGCCGACGAGCACCGGCACCAGGCCCTGCAAGCGACGATTTAGTGCGGGATCGTCCGTATCCACCAGGAGCGGCCGGCCGGCAAGAGATGCCAGCTTGCTCCGCGTCCCGACAATCTTCAGGCGCGCGCGGTCGATGCCGGCAAGCCAGCTGGCGCTGAGCTGCTGATTCCCTCGACCCAGCAAAAAGCCCTGCTCCCGGGCAAAGCTGAGAACAACGGCATCGGGTGCCGGCGCATTCGCCGCCAGCCAGCTTGCGGTCACGTTGGTGCCCTGCAACTCGCCGTTGTTCCAGACGTCAACGCCGAGCAGCGTCGGTGTCAGCCCGAGGGCTTCTTTGACCCGGGCGCAAGTGCTGCCGGGCCCAAGCACCATCTGCCCGCTCGCATGGGCTTGCCAGTGGGCGGCCAGTTCTTCGAGTACCAGCGGTTCGGACTCCTTGCCAGCGACCTTGGTCTGCTGGACGTAACCGGCTGCGACCGGAATCTGCAGAGTGCCATAGTGCTGCGTGCGGATCTGGCCGGCGCGACGCGCATCCTCATCGAGGTCACGCACGGCCCCTTCGCACGCCGCGACCTGGCCACCGGAACCCAGGCGGAACACGATCTCCGCCGCGGCCTCCGGCGTGGTCGCGAACACGCCGGAGTGCATTTTGACGCCGGCCGGCACGCCGAGCACGAGCTGCTCCCCCACACCGGCATCGATCAGGTCCCGGGCAGTGCCATCGCCCCCGACGAACAGCAGCAAATCAATGCCCGCAGCGACCAAGGCTCCGGCTGCAGCCCGGGTGTCTTCCGGACCGGTCGCCGGCATGGTCTGCGTTGCCGCCAGTCGCCCGGCCGCGTCGCTGGTCGCTGCGGGCTCGAGGGTCTGCGCCGTCCATGCAGGAAGCCGCGCCACGGCCTCGTTCAGCACTTGCGCTCCCATGGCCCCCGGCCAGGTCCTCCAGACCAGGCGGGGCAACCCGGCCCCCGTCCTGCCGGCGGCCGTCTGCCAACGGTCAGCCAGCGCTTTCAGAAGTCTGCGGGCCCGAGCCTCGCTGCGCGGCTTGCCGCCGGCAGCACGCGCCTGATCCCGCAACGCTGCCCCATCGCTGCCCTGCAGGGCAACAGCGCCGCCGATCCCGCTCCAGGGGTTAACCAGCAGCCCCAGGCGCAGCTGCGAGGGCCCTCGCACGTCCTGCCGAGCCGTCATGACGCAGCCGCCAGCCTGGCCTGGCGCAGCGCTTTCAGGAAGCGTTCCGCCCTGGGCGGCATCGCAGTGACCAACGCCTTACGGCGCAGCGCCAGCGAATCCAGGAAAGGCTGGCGCAGGCCGACATGCTGGTCCTCAACGTCATCGAAGCTGGCCCGAAACGCGATGCCGGCGGCGTCTGCAAACAGGCTCTCAAGAGCCTGCGGCATCAGTTCCCAGCGGAGAAACCGCGCCTGCTCTGCCGCGGTTCGTGGGGGCGGCAGGTACCGGTAGCCGAAATCGGGCAGCTGGCGCCGCCGGGCACCCGCCACGCACCAGTGCGCAATCTCGTGCAGCGCGCTGGCCGCGAAGTCTTCCCGGTAGACCAATTCTGCGGGGTGGGCCGCAGTCGCCGGGCGATACAGGGGCTCATTGGCACCGCCCAGGCAGCGAACCGGGGCCGTGGCCGCGAAGCACCGCTCGAAACAGCGGGCGATGGCCAGATCATCCAGCGCCCCGCCGGTCATTCGTCGACCGTGTCCACAGCACGCAGCGCCGCCAGATAGCTGGCGGGCAGCCAGTCGCCGCCGGCGAGGAGATGGTCCAGGTATGCCGCTGTCGGCCGCAGGTGCTCGGCGCGGCGGGCGCGATTGGCGAAATACGTCCAGCTCCAAAGGGCCCCGTCCTGCGTGTGGACCGCGATGGCCTCACGGCCATAGTTGATCGGGGCGCGCTCGTAGGGATCCATTTTCAGAATCTCCTGTGCGCTGGCGAGGTCGTAGAGCACCCCGTGTACGAGCGAGCCCGGTCGAGCGACAACGTTAGCGTGGCCCGCCCCCGGGTACTCGCCGCCAACCTTGTCGAAGCGCAGCTCATAGCCGCGAATGCAGCCGGCCCGGGGCCGGCCCAGGGTGGCCAGGCCCCGGTCGGCCATGCGGGCCGGGTTCATGTTCGAGCCGTAGGCAAAATAGCGAGCGATCACCGGTCAGCCGGCCCGACGGATGCGAAACTGGTACTCGCCAGCAACCTGCTCGCTGTGGAGCAACTCGTGGCCGAGAAAGCGGCACAGCTGCTCAAAATCGCGCACGGTGGACGGGTCGGTTGCCAGGATTTCCAGCACTTCTCCCGACTGCAGCCCGCGCAGTGCGTTACGGGCCAACATCAGCGGCTCCGGGCACATCAGCCCACGAGCATCGAGCTGCTGGGCAATCGGTTCAGGGTTCGGGTTGTCGATGGGTCTGCCCCAGGATCGGCGGCCTGCAATCATAACCGTCGGCGTGCGAAAGGCGATGGAAGCGTTTGATTCGACGCCAGTTTCACCACCTTGACTTGCATTCTGGCGCTCTACACACTCGAACCAGACGGCCGGACTGCGGTCATAGCTGTATCCGTACCGATCACGCGACCGACCATGCACCATATGAAACTACATCGTCGCTGCTGGCCCCACCGGCTGTTGACCGGCATCACCCTGTGCGGCATGGCTGCCCACGCCCTGGCGCAGCCGGCGCCGGAGCAGGAAGCACCGACGCTGGCTGTGCCCGCCGCTGCGGACCCGGCCGTCGCGGACCTGGCCGTCGCGGACGAGGCCGTCGCGGACGAGGCCATTGCAGACGAGGTGCGTGCAGAAGAGGCCGCGACCGATTCGCCTGTCAACGTTGCCGATGTGGCAACCGAGCAGGACGACCCCTACGCCCAGCTTCGACGGCAGATCGAGTTGGAGGAGCTGGACAGCGCCGAGCAAGCGGTGACTCAAATCGTCACAGACCTTGAACAACAGACCCATCGCTACGGAGCTGAGCTCGCGGAGCCGCTCCTGCTGCGCGGCGACATCCAGTTTGCGCGCGGCGAGTACGAAGAAGCGCTGGACGACTACGGTCGCTCGGTCCACATCGAGCGGGTTAACTCTGGCCTGCACAACCCGGCCCAGGTGGCCGCAGTTTATCGGGAGGCGAGGACCCTCGCGCGCATGGGCCTGATTAACGAGGCAGACCGCCGCGAGGAATATGCCTACGAAGTCCTGCGCAAGCACCACGGCAGCTACTCCGAAGATCTGCTGCCGGGCCTTTACCACCTGGCGCAATGGCAGGACAAGCGCAACAATATCTTCGGCGCTCGCCGCCTCTACGGGCAGGCTCTGCTCATTATGGAGTCAGCGGAAGAAGACCCCTACAGCCCGGCGCTGATCAAACCGCTAACGGGGCTGGCTGCGACCTACCGCAACGAACGATTTCCGCAGAACTACGTGAAGGAAGGTTCGGTCTCAGCCTTCGCCGGCGGCCCGCCGAGCGCCGAGCTGTACGACGGCCAGCGCCCCCTGACGCTCAACAACTTTCCCGCCGGGCAGAAGGCGCTGGAGCGCATCGTCGAGATTCGGCAGCGCAGCGCCGAGGAGGACCCCGTTGCTCTGGCCGAGGCGATTCTGGATCTGGGGGACTGGCATCTACTGTTCGAGAAAGTGCGGCTCGCCGGGCAGTTCTACCAGCACGCGGAGCGGATCCTGTCGGCCACACATGAGGAGGCCAGCAGCGCGCTGTTCAGCCAGCCCACCTTGCTGCACTACCCCCGCCCACAGGACCCCAAGGTGCCGTCTAAGCTGCTCGAACCCGTGCGGATGAAAGGCCATGTGGAAGTCCGCTTCACGGTGACCGATCGGGGTACGACCACGCGGCTCGAAACCCTGTCAACGGAACCGAAGGGACTGATGGATTTTCGGGTGCGAAAGAGCCTTCGCGCCGCTCGCTATCGGCCGCCGCTGATCGACGGCGAGCTGGTGGCTGCAACGGATCAGCTGTACCGCCATGAGTTCTGGTATTACCCCCGAACGAACGATTCTGCAGCGGCCGGGTCAGATTCACTGGAAACAGCCGATTCCGGCCCTGTGGCCCCTGCCGCGGAGCCGGCAGCCTCCGTTGCGGAGGGCGGCGAAGCCGAAAACGAAGCAGGAGGCCTCCAGTGACATCGACCGCCGGCCCTAAACGCTCCCGGACCTGTCGCGCCGCGATGGTCTGCGCTGCACTCCTGCTCGGTGGCTGTATTGCCCCCATTTCCCAGCAAGGCGGTCAGCAGGGCCCCCAGGGCCCCAGCGGTCTTCCCGGGCTGCCTGGCGGGCTGCCGATGCCGCCCGGAGGCCAACAGGGCGGGCAACAGGGTGGCCAGCAGGGCGGACAACAAGGGGGCCAGCAAGGCGGACAACAAGGTGGTCAGCAGGGCGGCCAGCAGGGTGGCGGCCAACAGGGCGGCGCTCAAGGCGGAGTACCCGGGGCCGGCGGCGCCCCGGGCGGCCAACCCAGCAGTTACCCTTCCACCCCGACCAGCGGCGGCGGCCTGCCTGGAGGCAGTAGCGGCGGCGTGCCCGGCGGCACCGGTTCTGCCCCCGGCGGCGGCAATTTGCCCGGCGGGAACGGCGGCGGCCAGGGCGGCCAGCAAGGTGCAGATGGTACAGGCGGCGCCGGCGGCTCTGGCACTGGCGATGACGGCTGGGACACGAGCAACGAATTGCCGACCGCGGGCGGCGGCCAGGGCCCCGGCCAGGGTGACGGCGGCGAAGACGAGGGCGCCGGAGGTTTGCCTGGCGGCAGCGGCAAGGGCGGCAGCGGTGGTGACCGGGAACTCGACGAAGCCCTGGAAGGCGTCGACGGCGAGATCCTTGCCGAACGGGAAATCCTGAAAGAGCGAAGTAACGAACAGGCCGGGGGCGGCAGCTTGCCCACCGGGTCCGGGAGCGGCAAAGGCTCCGGTGGCGCCGCTGGCGGCGCAGGCGCCTCAACCAGCGGCGGCAATCGGGAAACAGCAGGGGTGGCCGTGCCCCGCAACCGCAATGCGCCGCCCGCGCCCGGGGGAAGCTCCCGGGCCAGCGTGCCCGAAGACATTCCCGACGCGCGCGATGACGACATCATCGCCCGACAGCTGCGCGAGGCAGCGATGCAGGAAACCGACCCGGAGCTCAAAGAGAAGCTCTGGGAAGAGTACCGCCGCTACAAGAAGTCCTGATCATGCCCTGCGCCCGCCACACACTGCCCCTGATACTGCCGCTGCTACTTGCGATCGGCGGTTGCGTGACCCAGGAAGTGCGCATCGTCGACATGACCCCGCCCGACCAGTACCAGGGCGAGCAAAGCGAGGCCCTGCTACTGGATGTCGGGATCTCGGTGTTCGACCCGAACGTCCCGGAAGACTATGACGAACGCATTCGCCTGCTCGTGCAGCCAGAGGTGCGGCGGGCCGAGTCCAACTACATCCCCTACTTCGCCAAAAACCTGCTCCAGAGCACCGGCAACTGGGGCGCTGTGCGGGTCATCCCAAGACCCACGGATGCCGTGGATGTCGTGGTCGGCGGCAAAATCCTGCATTCCGACGGCGAGTCCATCGCGATCGAAGCAACGGTGCGCGATGCCACCGGCCGGGAGTGGTTTACCCGGGAATACCGAACCCTGGCCAGCAAATACGCCTACCAGGACACGGTGCCGCCGGATATCGATCCCTTTCAGGCGGTCTACAAAAACCTGGCAAACGATATGCTGGAGTACCGCACGACCCTTTCCGACGAAGCGCTCAGAGAGATCCGAACCGTCGCCGAGATGCGCTTCGCCCGCAACTTCTCGCCCGATGCCTTTGGCGAACACCTCAGTGATGGCGATGACAGCCTGGAGATTCTGCGCCTGCCGGCAAAAGATGACCCGATGCTTGCCCGCGTCCGCAAAATTCGCGAACGGGAATACCTGTTCATCGACACGCTGGACGAGTACTACGACAGCTTCTACCGAAGTATGTACACGCCTTACCAGAACTGGCGCAAGGCCACCTTCTCGGAAGCGATTACGCTCAAGCAGCTGCGTGCCCAGGCGCGCAACCGAACCATCGGCGGCGCGGTCGCGATCGTTGGCGGCATCGGCGCGATCTACGAAAGTGACAATCCAGCGGTCGATGCCAGCGGTATCGTCAGCGTCATCAGCGGCGCAGTGACCGTTAAGAGCGCGCTCGCCAAGCGTGCAGAGGCATCGATCCACGCCGACGTGCTGCAGGAACTCGGCACGGCGACAGAAGCAGAAGTCGTGCCCCACACTCTGGAGCTCGAAAACCGAACGGTCAGCCTTCAGGGCACCGTCGACGAGCAGTACGACGAGCTGCGCGGCATCCTGCGACGCCTGTACTACGAAGACCTTGGGCTGCCGGTCCCGGAACAGCCTGAAACCGCGCCAGAGGTCGAGACGCTAAGCGATCCGCTGTGAGCGACGCGGATCTGGACATTGCGCCCGCCAAGGTACCCCTCTCCCATCACAGCGGAGCCGTCGCCGGCCGTCCCGAAGCGAGGGCCGAGTCCCGCCTTTCTCCATGGCTCGCGCCCATCGGTCTCGGCGCACTAGTGATCGCAGCGGCAGTGCTGCTTTGGTGGGCCGGAGATAGCGGTCGCGGGGAGCGCGCGAGCGTGGTCATCAACGCAGAGCCGAGCAGCCCTCGCAGCGCGCAAGAGCAGCAAGCGCCAGCGACGACCCAGGCTGACAACGCCCTGCCCCCTTTTGCAGCCTCGCAGCAGGCCCTGGCCCGCGATCGAGCGCAGAGTGCGCTGGCCCGGTTCGTGGAACAGCAGATTGCGCTGGAAGACGCGATGGCTGTCGGTGCCTGGGGGCAAACTGCCTTCGACGAAGCGCTGGCGGCGGCGGCAGCCGGCGACGAGGCATTTGTCGAAGAACAGTTCGAGGCGTCCCAGGCGGCCTACGAGCAGGCGGCGGATGCCCTCGGCGCCCTCATCGAAGAAGGTCAGGCTCGCATCGAGACAGCCATCGCCGAGGGGCAACAGGCCATCGATGATCGGCAGCAAGAGGCTGCGCTTGCCGCCTTTAAGCGGGCCCTCACCATAGATCCTGACAATCAGGCCGCCGTGGCCGGCATCGCGCGGACGAACAAGCTGCCCGACGTTAAACGCCTG
>CAZXIJ010000002.1:164102-243469 GCA_964640725.1 uncultured Pseudomonadales bacterium
AACGAGGTGGCTCTTGGCGGTCTGCAGCAGGTTACCGACCGCACGGAGCTGAGCGAAATGGCTCGCCTGGAACGGGACGCCAGCGCTGCGGTTGCCGGCGAAGACTGGAACAGCGCCGTTGCCCTGTACCAGCGCGCCCTCAAGCTGGACAGCAACATCCAGTTTGCGAAAGCAGGACTCGGGGCCGCGCGCGCCCAGGCGAGGGCCGCGAGCACCCTTGGCGAAATCGTGGCAGCGCCCAACAAGCTGTCCTCGAAACAGTTGATGAGCAAGGGGCGTGAGGCCCTTGCGCAAGCCCGGACTCTCAAGCCTCGGGGCCCGAAGCTGGCCGCGCTCATCGAGCGCAGCGATGCGCTGCTCACGGCCTATGCGCAGCCCGTGACAGTCCAGCTCACCAGCGATAACCGCACAGAGGTCCTGGTCTCTACCGTCGGCAAGCTGGGCGCCTTCGCGGCCCGGGAGCTGAGTCTGAGGCCCGGAGAGTACGTGTTGCTCGGCAGCCGGGCCGGCTGCCGGGACGTGCGCCGAACCGTGGTCGTCGCCCCGGATATGCAGCCCGTCGACATCCGCTGCGAAGAGCCCCTGAGCCGTTGAACAGGCCTCCCGACCAGGGCGCTGACAGCGCAGGCCACCCGGCAGACAGCCTGGATATTGCGCCAGCAACCTACGTGCCCTCCAGCGCGCAGGCCAGCTCCAACCGTGGCCGGCAATTGCTGCTCGGTGCTCTCGCCGTAGCCGGCGTGCTCGTTACAGTGGTGCTGTGGTTTCTGTTCACTGCCCGCTCTGTGGTGTTCGAAACAGTCCCCGCGGACGCCCGTCTGTCCGTCTCAGGGCCGTTGCGCTTCGAGTTTCAGGGCGTGCATCTGCTGCGCCAGGGCACCTACCGGATCCGGGCGTCTGCGGACGGCTACGAGCCCTTTGACCAGGAAGTCACCATTGGCCGGGAGGCCAACCAGACCGTTACTCTGGCGCTGGCCCCCCTGCCCGGCCGGGTGACGCTGGTCACCGAGCCAGCCGGCGTCAATATCTACGCTGACGGCGAGTTGCTCGGGACAACACCGGTCACCGACCTGCTGCTGCCAGCGGGCGACGTCACCCTTGGCCTTCAGAAGCCCCGGTACCAGGACGCGACTGTCGAGTTTGCGGTAACAGGCCGCAACCAGCAGCAAAGCGAGCGCTTTGAGCTGCAGCCGGATTGGGCTGAAGTGACGCTGGCGAGCGACCCGGTCGGCGCCGAGATATTGATCGATGATCAGCCCACGGGCGTAACCACGCCGGGCACGGTCCAGGTTCTGGCCGGCGAACACGAGCTGAGCCTGGCGCTGCCTGGCCATGAACGGTTTCGCCGGCGCATCGTCGCCGCGGCGCAGGTCCCGATGACCCTGGACCCCGTTAAGCTAAACCGGGCCGATGCGCAGCTGACCGTCAGCGCCAACCGGTCGAACGTGGGCGTGGTGCTGAACGGCAGCTTTCAGGGCCAGACTCCCGTGACCCTGGCCCTGAAATCGGGGCAGCGCTACGAGGTGCGAGCCTTCAAGGCCGGGTACGGCGACGTGGTCCGGAGCGTCGAGCTTGGCGCCGGCGAAAGTCGAGACCTGTCCTTGTCCCTTGCGCCCCTGATCGGCACGCTGGTGGTTCGGACACAGCCCGCCAATGCCGAGCTTTACGTGGGCGGCAAGCGGCGCAGCAAAGCTGATGGCAGCGTCAGCCTGTCGCTGCCGACACGACCTCAAAGAGTCGAAGTCAAACTGCCCGGCTACGCGGGCTACAGCACGACGATCACGCCCAAGGCCGGCCTCACCCAGGAGCTGCGAATCAAGCTGCTGACGGAAGCAGAGGCGCGCCTGGCGGCTCTCAAGCCGACGATCACGGCCGCGAGCGGTCAGGAGCTGGTGCTCGTACAGCCCCAGGGCAGCTTCCAGCTGGGCGCCTCCCGCCGCGAGCCGGGCCGGCGTGCCAACGAGCCGATCCGCGAGGTCACCCTGAGCAGGCTGTACTATCTGGCCCGGCACGAGGTCACCAACGAAGCCTACAAAGCCTTCAGCGCCGCCCACGACTCGGGCAGCTACGAAGACCAGGCCCTGGACAAAGACGCCCAGCCGGTGGTCAGTGTCAGCTGGATCGATGCCGTGCGGTTCTGCAACTGGCTGTCTGAGCAGGATGATCTGCCGCCCTTTTACCGGTTAAGGCAAGGCGAGCTGCTGGGCATCAACCCGAACAGCACGGGCTATCGCCTGCCGACGGAAGCTGAGTGGGGCTACGCCGCCCGGCAGGTCGCAGATACTGTAGAGACGCCGCTCCGCTTTCCCTGGGGGCCACGGCTGCCGCCCCCGGACCGGCACGGCAACTACGCCGATCGCTCTGCCGCCAATACCGTGGGCCGTATCATCTTTGGCTACAACGATAACTACATCGCCAGCGCGCCGGTGGGCACCTACGCGCCCAACGCGCTCGGCCTGTATGACATGGGCGGCAATGTCGCCGAGTGGATTCACGACTTTTACGAGATCCCGAAGGCCCCGGAGCAGCAAGACCCCCTGGGGCCCCCGGAAGGCGAGTTTCATATGATCAAGGGTGCCAGCTGGATGCATGGCACCATTACCGACCTGCGGCTGTCCTACCGGGACTACGGCATTGATGGCCGGGAAGACCTCGGCTTTCGCATCGCCCGGTTTGCAGAAGCCCCGTGATCAAGAAATCAACACACCATGAAGGTTCGGCGATGAACAGAATTGCTTTCGTGTTCCTGTGCAGCATGCTCGGCGCAGCGACGGTTGGGGCCACAGACGCGCCAGTGAGCGCTGGTGCAGCTGGGGAATCGCCGGCCGTCCCGCAGGCGGCGCCAACGTCAGAGCAAGCGCCGGACAACCGTCGCTCAACACCGTTGCCGTCAGAGCCCGACTCGTCGGCGGCGCTGAACGCAGCAGCCTCAGCAGAATCCGACAGCAAGAAGGGAACCGGAGGCGTGTTCCTGCCGTCAGAAGAAATATCAGAAGACTTTGCCGTCTCCTTTCCCGTCGACATCTGAGCCGAATAGCCACTGTGAAACGCCAGCTACCCTTTGAACTTGTCTACCAGCTCACCGCCCTGATTCTGGCGGTGGTGATCGTCCACCTGGTCTACGTCACGGTCGTTCGCCCGAACGCCGATGCCATACTCGAGCAGCAGGCTGAGCTGGCTGCCAGCGGCGAGCCTTTTGTGCAAGACCGCTCGCTGTATGTGGTGCTGCGCGACTTCGAGCAGGAGAGCTGCTTCATCCTGATGTTCTGGGCGCTGGCAATCATGGGACTCAAGGGGCGCAATGCGCTGCGGGAGCGGTCCCTGCTGCAGGACGACATCGTGCGCGTCAGCGACGGGATGAGCGTGTTGCCCGAAGACACGAGGGAATACACCCGCCCGCTGCAGGCGCTGCCGGAAAACGTGCAGCAATACCTGTTGCCTCGCGCGCTGATGACGGCCCTGACCCGCTTCTCCTCTACCCGCAACGTGCAAGATGTATCCGAAGCGGTTCGGAGTGTCTGCGACGCTGAGTCGGAGCGCCTGGACAGCGAGCTGTCCATGGTGCGGTACATCGCCTGGGCGATTCCGTCGATCGGTTTCATCGGCACGGTTCGCGGTATCGGCGAAGCCCTCGGCCAGGCTTATCGCGCCGTAGAAGGCGATATCGCCGGGGTCACCACCAGCCTGGGCGTCGCCTTTAACTCCACGTTCATCGCCCTGGTCATCAGCATCGTGTTGATGTTCTTCATGCATCAGTTGCAGCTGATTCAGGAACGGCTGGTGCTGGACTCTCAAACCTATTGCGACCAGCGTCTGCTGCGTCACCTGCAGGTGCGTGACTGATGCTGCTGCTGGACCTCAGCGATGTCTCGCTGTCGCTACGCAATGCTGACGGCGTGCTCTACGATCAACCTGGCGTGGCCCTGGTACAAAACAACGAATTGCTGTTCGGCACCCAGGCGCTGGCTGGCAGCCGGCTGCACCCGTTAGACAGCAACGACAGCTATCTCGAGAAACTGAGCGCCGAGCCGCTGCCGCGGGTCATGGAGCCAGCGCGCAATTACGCGGATCTGGTCTATCGACACCTGCTGGCGCTGGCGCCGCTCGCCGATGGCGCGCCCGTGACTGTGAGCGTCTGCCCAAGTACCGGCGCAGATCAGCTGGCGGTCCTGCTGGGCATTGCATCGGAAGCCGGGCTGCAAATTAAGTCGTTCGTGAACCGGGCGGTATTGCTGGCAGCCAGCCACAACGGCAGAGCCCCCCTGACCGTCATCGACCTGCACCGTCATCGACTGGTGCTCACGCATGTGACCGATGGCCCCCAGGCACGCTACACCGGTCACGAGGAGGTGCCCGGGGCCGGGGCCCAGGGGCTGATGGATGGCTGGACCAGCCTGGTCGCCGACCAGTTCATTCGCGCGACGCGCTTTGACCCGCTGCACAGCGCCGACAGCGAACAGCAGCTGCACGACGCGATGGAAAGCTGGCGTCAGGCCGGCGACACGGACGCCCGCGAGCTGGCGGTCGACATCGAGCAGCAGGGCGAGTCCCGGCGCGCATTGGTGGCAACCAGCGGGCTTTTGCAGAAGACCAGCACGCGCCTGGCGCCAGCGAACGACCACCTGGATCCAGGCAGCGCGATTTTGCTGACGCCCGCGGCAGCGGCGTTTCCCGGCGTTCTGGCCCACTTTCAGCAGCACTCGCCTGATGCCGCGGCTGCCGGTTCCGATGCGTTGACCCGCGCCCTGGTCACCAGCCAGGCAGCCCTCGACAGCGAGCGCGTTCAGCTTAAAACCGCCCTGCCCCGATCAGCCCGCGACACGGCGGCATCTACAGCCAGCCGGCCGGACGATACCCCGAAAACCCCAGCGGAGCCGGAGCTCCAGTGTCCTACCCACCTGCTGAGCGAGGGTCTGGCACTGCCCCTGCACGCGGCCATTCGGAAGCTGTCGCTCCCCCTGGCGGTGGCGGCGGACGGCGCCTGCCAGGTAAAGGCTGGCGAAGCGTCTTTGACCGGTCCCGACGGGCAGGCCTTAGCGCCGGGCACCGCCCTTGGAAGCGCGCAGGCTTTTGCCTGGCAAGGCCAGCGCTATCAGCTCATCACCGTAGAGCCAGGCTGACCGCGCATGGCCAGGCGCCGCATCAATGTGTTTTCCATGTCGTTTCTGGACGTCATGTCGTGCGGGTTTGGCGCCGTGATTCTGATCTTCCTGATCATCAACCACGAGTCGAGCGAAGACGCGAAGACCTTCAACCAGGACCAGCTGTCTGCGGTCCGGCTGCTGGACTACCAGGTTCAGCAGGGCGAGAAGGATCTGCTGGAACTGAAAGAGGAGCTGGACGAAACCCTTGCCAACCTTGCCGAGTCGCAAAAGAGTCTTGCCAGCATCGAGAGCGATGTCACGCTGAACCAGACCGCGCTGGCGGAGCTAAAAAAGAAGTCAGCCGCAGAGCGCGAGAGTCAGGACGAGCTGACGTCAGATGTCGAAGCGCGTAAGGAAGAACTCGAGCGTCTGAAAGCGGTAAACGATGCCAATGCGGGCACCCGGGCCCGAAACGTCGAAGGCGAAGGGGACCGGCAGTACCTGACCGGCTTGCGGGTCGGCGGCAAGCACATCGTGGTCGCCATCGACGTCTCTGCCAGCATGCTCGACGACACCATCGTTAACGTGCTGCGCCGCCGCAACATGTCCGAGGATCGAAAGCGGCAGGCCCCGAAGTGGCAAAGAGCCCTGCGTACCGCGGAGTGGATCGCCGCGCAGTTGCCGCTCGACGCGCAGTTCGAGTTTCTGGTCTTCAATACAGAAACGCGCTCGATGCTCGACGATGATACCGGTGCCTGGCACGAGGTCAGCAACGCCCGGGCGCTGGACGATGCCCTGCGCGAGCTGAAGAAAATGGTGCCTGAAGACGGCACCAGCATGATCAAGCTGTTCGAGGTGATCGGTTCGCTCAGCCCCCTGCCCGACAACGTCTATCTCATCACGGACTCCTTGCCGACCCAGGGCGAGCGCGAGCCCCGACGCAAAACCATCAGCGGCCGGGACCGCATGGACCTGTTCCGCGCTGCGCTGCGCAAGCTGCCCAAGCAGGTCCCCCTGAACGTCATCATGTTTCCCATGGAAGGCGACCCGCAGTCAGCGGCGGCCTTCTGGAACGTCGCGCGCACCACCGGGGGCAGCTACATCTCGCCCTCCCGGGACTGGCCCTAGCATGGCCAGGCGAGCGGGCCGTCGCGGCGTCGAAGAGTTCAGCGTGTCGTTCCTGGACGTCATTTGCTGCGGCTTCGGCGCCATCATCCTGCTGCTCATGATCACCAAAACGGTCCAGCCCATATTGCTGGAAAAGTCCAGCCAGGACCTCGACGGCCAGATAGCCGCTCGGGAAAACGCGCTCTTTGAACTGCGCGGCGAGATTCGGGAGATGCGCCGACAGCTGAACGACACCACCGACCAGCTCGATCAGGATCTGGAACAGCTGGCCCAACTACAGCGCGCGCTTACGGACCTCACCAGCAGCTTCCGCGCGTCCAGCGCCGAAGAGGAAAAGCGATCCCAGCAGCAGATGAAGCTGGCGGCGGCCAAGCAATCTCTGACGGACGAGATGCAGCGCCTGCTGGGCGTTGGCTTCCGGCGTCAAACAGAGCTGGTGGGCGGCATCACCGTCGACTCCGAGTACATCATTTTCGTCATCGATACCTCTGGCAGCATGTTCAACGGCGCCTGGGGACAGGTACTGCGCAAAGTGCGCGAGACCCTGGCGATCTACCCGAAGGTCAAAGGCATTCAGGTGATGAACGACATGGGCGACTACATGTTCACGGGCTTTGCGGGACAGTGGATTCCCGACTCGCAGGCCAGACGGGATGCCATCATCCGCCGGCTGCAGAACTGGAACCCGTTCAGCAATTCCTCCCCCGTCGAAGGTATCCAGCGCGCAATTGAGACGTACTACGATCCAGACAAGCGAATCAGCATCTACGTGTTCGGAGACGACTTCACCGGGCGCTCCATCGAAGAGATCGTGGACCAGGTAGACGCCATCAACATCGCCGACGACAGTGGCCGCCGGCGTGTACGCATTCACGCTGTCGGTTTCCCCGTTCATCTGCAGTCAGGATCCGGGCGGGTGTTCCGTTTCGCAGCCCTGATGCGCGAGCTGGCGTTTCGAAATGACGGCACCTTTGTGGGGCTGTCGGAGTTTGATTAAGCTGATGGTCGCGAATTCGTCCCGCAAGAGAGGTTCCATGGCCCGCAGACGCCTTACTGCCGTGCTGCTGCTGTTGCCCCTGGCAGGCCTCGGCGGATGCCTGGGCGCCCAGGTCGAGGTGCCGACGGAGTTCCCGGTGCCGCTGCTGCAGCGGCTACCGATCAACGTCGGGCTGGTCCTGTCCGACGAGCTGACCAGTTTCGCCTACGAGGAGTCTTTGCCCGACAACGGTGACTGGCGCATCGTGCTCGGCCCGGCGCAACAGACCATGTTCAACAATCTTTTCTCTGGCATGTTCGAGGGCCATCAGCTGGTCACCGGCACCAGTGCCGAAGACCAGGGGACGGCTCTGGCTGGCGTCATGGTGCCCAGTATCGAAGAGGTCCAGTTCGCCATTCCGAGCCAGACTCGCAGCGACTACTTCGAAGTCTGGATTCGCTATCAGATCAAGCTGTACGACAATGGCGCGCTGCTTGGCGAGTGGCCCATCACGGCCTACGGCAAGGCCAACACCCAGAACTACCGGATGTCCGGCACCTCCCCAGCCCTGCAGGCTGCTGCCTTCGCGGCCTGTCGAGATGCGATGGCCTATTTCGCCGTGGAGTTCCAGCGCGTACCGGCGGTACGCACCTGGCTCGCCACGCAATCACCAGGAGCGAGCTCATGACAGCGAACAATCTGCTGCACCGGTTACAGCTACCAGCACTGCTGGTGTTGTCTCAGCTGCTGCTCAGCGGCTGCGTGACAGCGACCGTTCAAGCCGTTCGAGAAGCGAATACCGGATTCGAGAGCGAGGATTCGCTGGTCGTTCTTGGCCGGCGGTCAAGGCCGACAGCCAACGAGACGGAGTTCAACTTCGTCAACTGCGTCAACCGGAAGGTCGGCGCGGGCGGCGACGGCTTGCCGGTGCTCAGCGAGATCGAGTTTCGCGACGCCCTGTTCCCCTGGTTTGAGCCCCGCACGGCACCGGCCAACGCCTCCGATCTGCCGGAGCTCATCAGCCAGCCTGAGCTGGCGGCGCGGCTGGAGTCTATCGGCCTGCGCTACCTGATCTGGGTCGAAGGCTCGACCCAGCGCACGGATTCCGCCGGCTCCATGAGCTGCAGCGTGACCACTGCCGGAGCAGGCTGCTTCGGCTTCCTGACCTGGGAAAACGACTCCAAATACGAAGCCCAGATCTGGGATGTGCGGACCGGCCGTCAGGCCGGCAAGCTCAGCTCGGACGCCAACGGCACCAGCTACATGCCAGCCATCGTCGTGCCGATCCCGATGATTGCCCGGGTACAGCAATCCGCCTGCACGAGCCTGGGCGAACAGCTGAAAGTCTTTCTGCGGGGCACCAGCTAGGGCGCGCGGAATTCCGCGATGTCCCCCTGAAAGAAATCAGGGTCCATCGCGTACCAGTCATGCAGGGAAACCCTGGCGTTTTTCCGGACCCGATCGACCATGCTGTAGAAGGTCGGCCGCCCTGGATCCGCAATGATCACGCGCTTTACACCCGCGTCCAGCGCTCGCGTGGACAGGTCAGCCAGCGGTTTGACCAGCTTGTCCCAGAAACAGACGTCAGAGCCGATGATGACATCGAACCTGGACAGCTGATCGTCCGTCAGCTTTTTGTAGTTCGAGACCAGGTGAGCCACTTTTACGTCGTTCAAGTCCGCTACCAGGTCCAGGAACGGAAAGACTGCCGGGTCGATATCGAGGCCGGTGACCTTGGCTTTGAACTGTTTGGCACAGAACACCGAAACCGGCCCCCAGCCGCAGCCGATCTCCAGGACCCGGGCGCCCCGCTTCATGGGGTGATGCAACAGGTAGTCCATCACGTTAAAGCTCGAGTCCCAGGTCTTGTGCCCGTGGGCCGTCGGCTCGTGCTTCTTCTTGAGCTTCTTCAGAGGCGGATACTTTTTCTCCGGCAGAATGACCCCGTAGGCGTCTTCCAGATAGGCATCCTCGTGTTCGATGAGCTTGGGCATCAAAACTCCGTACAGCGCTGTTGACATGAAAGTGGCGCATAGTAATGAAATCCCCGGACAGAGGATAGCGGGCTGAGGGGTAATAACCCACTAACCTGCTCTGGTATTCACCGACAGCCGACCTTTACAATGGGACGATTGCAAATCATCCCATTGACCCCTGAGCACGCTCCATGGCCGCCCCGAACGCCCCAACGCCAAACGCCGAGGCACAGACATCGGCCTACGAAGACCGCCTCGCGCGCGAATACGAGGCCGGATTCGTCACCGCAGTCGAAAGCGAAACCCTGCCCCCGGGCCTGGATGCCGACGTGGTGCGGGAAATCTCCCGGCGCAAGGGCGAGCCGCAGTGGCTCACAGACTGGCGCCTGCAGGCCTTTGAAGCCTGGCTCGCCATGACGCCGCCGGAATGGGCCCACGTGGATTTTGAGCCGGTCGACTTTCAGGCAATTTCCTACTTCTCGGCCCCGAAGAGCCAGGCCGATGGCCCGAAGTCTCTGGACGAGGTCGATCCGGAGCTCATCGAAACCTACAACAAGCTGGGCATTCCGCTGCACGAGCAGGCGGCCCTTGCCGGGGTGGTCGGCGCTACCATGCCCAACGTCGCTGTGGACGCGGTGTTCGATAGCGTCTCTATCGCGACCACCTTCAAGGACAAGCTGGCGGATGCCGGCGTGGTGTTCTGCCCGATCTCCGAAGCGGTCCACAGCCATCCAGAGCTGGTACAGCGTTACCTCGGCAGCGTTGTGCCTCCGAAAGACAATTTTTACGCCGCGCTCAACTGCGCCGTGTTCAGCGATGGCTCCTTCGTCTACATCCCCAAGGGCGTGCGCTGCCCCATGGAGCTGTCGACCTACTTCCGGATCAATGCCCAGAACACCGGCCAGTTTGAGCGCACGCTGATCATTGCCGACGAAGAGGCTTACGTCAGCTATCTCGAAGGCTGCACCGCGCCCATGCGCGACGAAAACCAGCTGCACGCGGCAGTGGTTGAACTGGTCGCTCACCGCGACGCGCAAATCAAGTACTCCACGGTTCAGAACTGGTATCCCGGGGACGCGGAAGGTCGTGGCGGGATCTACAACTTCGTCACCAAGCGCGGGCTTTGCGAAGGCGCGCGGTCAAAGATCTCGTGGACCCAGGTCGAAACCGGCTCGGCAATTACCTGGAAGTATCCGAGCGTGGTCCTGCGCGGCGATCACAGCGTTGGTGAGTTCTACTCCGTGGCACTGACCAACAACAGGCAACAGGCTGATACGGGCACCAAGATGATTCATCTGGGCAAAAACACCCGCAGCACGATTATCTCCAAGGGCATCAGCGCCGGCAGGAGCCAAAACAGCTATCGAGGCCTGGTCCGCGCGACCCCGAGCGCGGCCGGCGCCAGAAACTACACGCAGTGTGACTCGCTGCTTATCGGTGATCAGTGTGGCGCGCACACCTTTCCATACATCGAGAGCAAGCACCCGAGCGTCATCGTCGAACACGAAGCGACGACGTCAAAGGTCAGCGACGACCAGATGTTCCTGTGCCAGCAACGCGGTATCGATCCCGAAAAGGCGGTCAGCATGATCGTCAACGGCTTCTGCAAGGAGGTTTTCCGGGAGTTGCCCATGGAGTTTGCCGTAGAGGCCGGCAAACTTCTGGAAGTGAGCCTCGAAGGAGCCGTCGGATGAGCATGTTGCTGAACGTCGAGGGGCTGAGTGCCTCGGTCGAAGACAAAGCCATTCTCAAAGGCCTCAGCCTGAGCATCGGGGCCGGCGAGGTACACGCCATTATGGGTCCGAACGGGTCTGGCAAGAGCACCCTTGCGAACGTCCTTGCCGGGCGCCCGGGCTACGAGATTACCGGTGGCAGCGCCAGCTTCCAGGGCAACGACCTGCTGGCCCTGGAACCGGAAGAGCGCGCCCAGGCCGGTTTGTTCCTGGCCTTTCAGTACCCGGTCGAAATCCCCGGGGTCAGCAACATGGAGTTTCTAAAGGCCGCTCTGGACCAGCAGGCCAGCGCCGCCGGGCAGGAAGCACTGGCAACCGGTGCGTTCATCAAACGCGTTCGGGAAATCGCTGCGTCTCTCGAGCTGAAGCCCGAGTTCCTGAAGCGCGGCGTTAACGAAGGTTTTTCCGGCGGCGAAAAGAAGCGCAACGAGATCCTGCAGATGCTATTGCTGCAACCGCGCCTTGCCGTGCTGGACGAAACGGACTCGGGGCTGGATATCGACGCGCTGCAGGTGGTTGCCGACGGCGTCAATCGATTCCGCAGCCCGGAAACCGGCGTGTTGATGATCACGCACTACCAGCGATTGCTCGATCACATCAAGCCCGACTACGTTCACGTTCTTGCCGGCGGCCAGATTGTGCGCTCCGGCGGCCCGGAGCTCGCCCTGGAGCTGGAAGAAAAAGGCTACGGGTGGCTGGCGGCCTGATGGATCACTTGCAGCACCTGGATGCTCTGCTCGCAGACTTCGACCCCGCCGCGCCCGGCACCCTGTTGCGCGAACGCTGGAAGTATTCGCGCATCAGCGCCTTTGCCGAGGCGCTCGACGCGCCCCCCGGAACCGACGAGCCAACCCGTGCACCGGGCCCGTTTCAGCTCCGTGGACAACACGCCGAAGCGGTGCCTCTGTCAGCCCCCGAGGCGCTCGCGCTGCTGAATTTTCCGACGCAGGAATGGGCACCCTACCCCTTCGCCGCCGCAGCCCTGCGCACCG
This sequence comes from uncultured Pseudomonadales bacterium, assembly GCA_964640725.1. Classification (GTDB taxonomy): domain Bacteria; phylum Pseudomonadota; class Gammaproteobacteria; order Pseudomonadales; family Azotimanducaceae; genus CALHVX01. The sequence continues at coordinate 175,992 of CAZXIJ010000002.1, forward strand.
GCAACGGCTGGTCTGCCGCGATAGATCAAACCAGTGCGCCGACGACCATCGACTGGCGCAACGGCAACGGGTTCGCCGTTATTCCGGTTACGGCCGGTAGCAGCCAGGAACTGACCGTGGCCAATACAGGCAGCGGCGGCGGCATAGCGGCCCTGTTCCTGAGCGTCGGCGAGAACGCCTCGCTGACCCTGAACCTGGACGCACTGCGTGTTGACGGTCAACGCTGGCTGCTGTGCCGCGTCGAGCTCGCGCGCAATGCCAGCCTCAAGATCCACAGCGCAGCCAGCCAGCCCTCCCGCCTGCGCCTGGAAACCCATGTCATTATGGCCGGAGAAGGCAGCACCGCAGCCTTGACCGGCGCTGCCCTGGTTGACGGCCAGGATAAGCTCGACCAGCAGCTGCTGGTCGAGCACCGCGCACCGCGCGCGCACAGCACCCACCGCTATCACTGCGTGGGCGCTGGCAGCGGACAGTCCACCTTTGGCGGCAGGATTCACATTCACGCCGGTGCCAGCGGCAGCGTCGCCGAGCTGAGCAACCGCAACCTGGCCCTGTCAAAGCAATGCGCTCTGAACACCAAGCCTGAGCTGGAGATCTACAACGACGACGTGCGCTGCGCGCACGGCGCTACGGTCGGCCAGCTGGACGAAGATGCCCTGTTCTATCTGCGGGCCCGAGGCGTGAGCGAAGTGCAGGCCCGGCGGCTGTTAACAGCCGGCTTCCTGCGGGAAACCTTGCAGGGTGCCCTTGCTGACCCAGCGGCCGCGGCCTTCGCTGAGGCTTTGCGATGAACGTGCCAGTGCCCGCGACAAGCAACGCCATTCGAAGCGACTTTCCGATTCTGGGGCGCTCGATCGACGGTGCCCCGCTCACCTACCTCGACAGCGCAGCAACCAGCCAGAAGCCGCAGGCCGTTATCGACGCCATCAGCGACTACTACGCGAACGACAACGCCAACGTTCACCGGGCTGCTCACCGGCTGGCCGAACAGGCGACCCGCGGTCTCGAAACTGCCCGCGCTGCGGTTGCCGCATTTATCGGTGCCCCAACCGCAAATCAGCTTGTGCTGACCCGCGGCACAACGGAATCGATCAATCTGGTCGCCGCCGGACTGACCGGGCAGCTGCAAGCCGATGACGAGATATTGATCACTGTCCTCGAACACCATTCCAACATCGTGCCCTGGCAGCTGCTGGCGCAGCGAACGGGTGCCCGGATTGTTGCCGTTGACGTGACCGAAGACGGCGAGCTGGATCTGGACGACTTCGCGCGGAAGCTGAGCGCCCGCACGCGGGTTTTTGCGGTGGGCCACGTGTCTAATGCCCTGGGCACGGTCAATCCGATCGAAACCATGGTCGCAGCCGCTCGAGACGCTGGCGCTGTCACCCTGATTGACGGCGCCCAAGCCACTGCTCATGTGCCCATCGACGTCCAGGCCATCGGCTGCGATTTCTACGCCCTATCGGCGCATAAGTGCTTCGGTCCCACGGGCGTCGGTGCCCTGTACGGGACCCAGAGCGCTCTGGAGGCACTGCCGCCCTGGCAAGGGGGCGGCGAAATGATCGAGACCGTGAGCATTGCAGAAAGTACCTATAACCGGGTGCCCTATCGCTTTGAGGCGGGCACGCCGAACATCGCAGGCGCCATCGGCTTTGGCGCTGCGATCGAGTACATGAACAGCCTGCCGCTGGCAGAGCTGCGTGCCGCTGAGAGCGCTCTGGTTGAGCGGTGCGTCGCCCGCCTTGGCGAGATGAACGGCGTGCGTCTGGTGGGCCGTCCCGAGCACCGGTCGGGGGCCATCTCTTTCGTGCCTGCGCAGGGCAGTCCCGACGATATCGGCACCCTGCTGGATCGCCAGGGCGTCGCCGTTCGAACGGGGCATCACTGCACCATGCCCCTCATGGAGCGCCTGGATTTGCCGGGCGGCACGGTTCGCGCATCCTTCAGCCTGTACAATGATGACAGCGATTTGGATCGTTTTATCGCCGCGCTCAGCAAAGCCCTGAGCTTCCTGTAACCCGGAGGCGCGCATGACTGTCGAAACCTTCAACCCCGAACGCCTGTCGCCGGACCAGATCCGTATCGACGTGACGCCCGAGGCTGGCCGTCACATCCAGGCTCAGATCGCCCGCTCCGGCGAGCAACACATCCGGCTGAGCGTCGAAGAGAGCGGCTGCAACGGCTATCGCTACGCGCTGAACTATATCAGCGAGCCCGCAGATCAGGACCGCGCTCTGGCAGGCCAGGACGATTGGCGCTTGTTTGTGCGGGAGTCCGACCTGGCATTCGTGAACGGCACCACGATTGAGCTGGAAGTGAATGGCCTGAATCAGTCCCTGCGCTTCAAGAACCCGAACGCGGACAGCCACTGCGGCTGCGGCGAGAGCTTCTCGGTCAGCTGACGCCTGTGGAACGACGACTTGTTACGCTGCTGCGGGACTGCCCGGCCCGGCTGGTTCCGACTGGCGATCCGATCACCCTGAGCAAAGACAGCTTTGTGACCCTGACCCAGAGCCTCGGTGGGGCGTTCACGGTCATCAGCCAGGGCAACATGGCGCGGGTCGACGGTGCCGATGCAGACGCGCTCGGGCTGGAGCCACTCGCCCTGACCTTTGAGCCGCCTTCGGATGGCCAGGTCTCCCTGGACCAGGTGGACGAGGCGCTCGCCAGCATCTACGACCCGGAGATTCCGGTGAACATCCTGGACCTGGGCCTCATCTATGATCGGCAGATCAGCGCCGACGGCCAGGTCGCCGTTAAGATGACCCTTACTGCGCCCGGCTGCGGCATGGGGCCAGTGTTGGTGCAAGACGTCGAGCAGCGTGTTGCGAGCGTGCCCCATGTGCGATCGGTCGCCGTTGAGCTGGTGTTCGACCCGCCATGGTCCAGAGACCGCATGTCGGAAGAGGCACAGCTGGAACTTGGTATTTTCTGATGACGGATCTTGACGCGGCCGCGGCGGCCGCCATCGCCCGCCTGAACGAGAAGAGCGCGCTGCCGGCGCTGCCGGAGGTGCGAGAAACCTTTGGCTTTTTCGATGACTGGGAGGATCGCTACCGGTACGTCATCGAGCTCGGGAAGCAGCTGGCCCCGCTGCCAGACCCCTGGCGCAACGAGCGCACTCTTGTGCGCGGCTGTCAGAGCCAGGTCTGGCTGATTACTGCGCACGATCGCAAGCACGATCGCCTGTTGCTCGCGATCGACTCGGACGCCCACATCGTTCGCGGCTTGGCGGCGCTCGTGACCCTGAGCCTGAGTGGCCGCAGCCCGGCGGAAATTCTGGAAACCGACCTTGAATCCCTGTTTTCCGAGCTCGACCTGCTCAGCCACTTAAGCCCGTCTCGCGGCAACGGGCTGCGCGCCATGCTGGCCAGGATCCAGGAGAGCGCCAGCGCCGCGGAGCTCGGCTAGCCGGGCAGGCGCGACAGGAGCGCAGCCTCAGTGCCGGACAGCTCGCAGCTGGCCACGACTTCTGCCAGGGGGACGCCCTGGCGAAAGTCTTCTACCGCTCGCCGAAGCAGCAGGCTGCGCGCCGCTCCCGGACTGGCTGGTGCCGGGCCGAGCTCGCTGTCTCCTGCCCTGGACGTTCCATCTGCGCCCGACGCATCGGGCGTGCGGGCCGCCGGCGCACGCTGCGCGGCGACAAACTCACCGAGCGCGACGGAGGCTTCCGCAAAGACCTCGACCTGCGCTGCCGTCTGAGACAATCGTTCTGAGAGCTGCAAGATGCGGTAGTGCACGTACAGAGCGACACCCAGAAGCGTGGCCACGGTGGTCACGAACAACAGCAGCGGAAACAGCAGGGGTTGAGTCATGGTCTCTCCTGGATCGGAATCGTTAGTTGCTGAACAGCAGCCCGCCATCCACGGTACGGCGCCCGCCGCCATCCGGTCGCTGCGCGGCCACGTTGCGGGATCGTCCGCTCGGTTCATCCCGTCGCACATAGGCAAAGGCCGAGCCGAACGGCGTTGCGTTCAAATTACGGGCGATGTCTGAACGTCGAGCGACGACCACCACGACGCGACGGTTGGCCGCCCTGCCGGCGGGCGTTGCGTTGCTGCGGGCCGGATGGTTCTCGCCGTAGCCCACGGCCGAGAGTCGTTCCGGATCAATGCCCTGCTGCTCGAGAAAGCCGGCCACGTTCGCAGCCCGGGCCGATGACAGGCGCCAGTTGGATGCAAAGCTACCGCCGTCCATGGGAATGTTGTCGGTGTAGCCTTCGATGGTGATCGGCGCCTCAAAGCCCGCCAGATAGCTGGCAAGGCTTGTCAGCGCGCTACGCGCGGTCGCGCTCAGGGTGGCTGTGCCCAGATCAAAGGCCTGCTCGCCGTTCAGGCTCATCTCCAGCCAATCCTGGTTGCTCTCGATCTCCAGCAGGCCGCTGTCGACCAGGCCCGGGAACTCCGCGCCGATCGTCCGCGCATCAGTGCGCAGCTCGGCATTGCCCGGATCCGGATCTTCGTAGCCGGCAATGTTTTCGACATCCACCACGTGCGGCGAAGCAGCCAGGGTCGGCTCGCCGATCTGAATCTCTGTCATGCTGCGCATGGGCGTTTCGAAGGTTTGCTCCAGAACAGAACTGAGCACCCGGTATTTTTCTGTGTTGACTGAGCTGATCGCGTACATCACGACAAAGAACGCGAAAAGCAGCGTCATGAAATCAGCGTAGGAGACCATCCAGCGGTCCCTAAGCTGTTCATCGCCATCATCGTCCGCCAGGCTTCGAAGACGGCGTGCCAGGTCGCGATGTGATTCCAGAGACACGGCTAGAACTCCAGCGCCGCAAGGCGGGTCTTGATCGCCCGGGGATGCTCGGCGCTGGCAACCGCGAGCAATCCTTCGATCCAGAGCATCTTTTCCTTTCCCTGGCGCACGACCAGGGATTTGAGTCGGTCCGCGACCGGCAGCAGCAACAGGTTGGCGAAGCCAACGCCGTAGATCGTCGCGACAAACGCCGTCGCGATCCCGGGCCCGAGCTCTGAAGGATCTGCCAGATTGCCCATGACCTGCATCAGGCCCAGCACCGCACCGATGATCCCGATCGTTGGCGCGTAGCCGCCCATGTTGCGAAACACCGCTGCGGCAGCGAGATCGCGATCCAGGGTTGCGTTCAGTTCCAGCTCCAGCGCGTGGCGCACCCCGGCGGGCTCGGCGCCGTCGATAATCAGCTCCAGCCCCTTGCGAATGAACGGGTCGGCCTGGGCGTTGGCTTCGTTCTCCAGGGCCAGCATTCCCGACACCCGGGTCCGTTTGGCCCACAGTGCCAGGCGATCGACAGCGCCGGCGCTGAGCGGGTCAGGCGGTACCAGCACCCAACGCAGGAGCTGCATGGACCGGGCCAGCTGAGCGCCAGGCGTTTGCAGCACGATGGCGCCGACCGTGCCGCCGACGACAATGAGCGCCGCGGGAAGGTTCAGCAGCATCAGGACGCTGCCGCCCTCGAGCTGGTTGCCAAGGAGTATCGCCGCAACACCGATGGCCAGTCCGGCCAGGGCCAACAGGTCAAAACGCAGGGTCATCGCTAGCTCCGCTGTTGCTGCGCAGACCGCGCGGAGCTGCTTGCGCCGGGCTGAATCTCTGCGACCAGGCCCCGCAGCCGAAGCGTAGCCTGGCTCATAATCTGGCTGACCCGCGATTCGCTAACAGAGAGCACCGCGCCGATTTCTTTCAGGTTCAGGCATTCGTCGTAGTACAGATTCAGAACCAGCTGGTCGCGTTCCGGCAGCTGGGAGATCGCGTCTGCGACTCGCTGCCGGAGCTCCAGATCCTCCGCTGCGCGAGCGGTATCGCTGCCCGCGCTCACCGGGTCCCAGCTGTCTTCGTCCTGCAGCGCATCGAAGCTGAACAAACGGGCTGTGGCCGTGTCGCCCAGCATTCGATGATACTCAGCCAGATCCACGCCCAGCTGCTCGGCGATCTCTGAATCGTCGGCCTCTCGTCCGAGGCGCGCCTCCAGCTGCGCGATTGCGCCAGAGATTTGCCTGGCGTTGCGATGAACAGATCGGGGGGCCCAGTCACCGCGCCGGACCTCGTCGACCATCGCTCCGCGGATGCGAATGCCGGCATAGGTGCTGAAGCTGGCACCCCGGTCTGCCTTGAAGTTTCGAGCGGCTTCCAGCAGGCCGATCATGCCGGCCTGAATCAGGTCATCAGTCTGCACGCTGCTCGGCAGTCGCGCGGACAGGTGCAGCGCGATCCGGCGTACCAGATCTGCGTGCTCTTTAACCAGCGCCTCCGAGTCGTCTGCGCAGTGCTGGTAGGCGGATATGCCTCGACCTTTCATCCGCCGGCGGTGGCCGCAGCCGCATCGGCGCCGGAGCGAATCGGGATCGGGTCTGCGGCACCGGGCTGCGCATCGAGCATTCGCTCGACAAAAAAGGACAGGTGGCCGCTGGGGCGAGCAGGTATCGGCCAGCCATCGACGGTATCAGCCAGGCGCGAAAAAGCCTTCGCAGCAGGGCTGACCGGGTACAGTTCCAGTACCGGTTGCTGCTTTTGAACGCTGCGTCGAACGGCATCGTCCAGCGGAATGCAGCCCGCGTACAGCAGGGTAATGTCGAGAAAGCGCTCGCAAACCGTCTGCAGCTTGTCATACAGACGCAGGCCATCCGCATCACTGCGCACCATGTTGGCCAGCAGCCGGACCCGGCTCACGCCGTGGTTTTGGTTCAGGACCTTGATCAGCGCGTACGCGTCTGTGATTGCCGTTGGCTCATCGCAGGTCACGACCATGACCTCCTGGGCTGCGCACAGGAAGCGAACCACGTCGTCGCTGATTCCCGCTGCGGTATCAATCAGCAGCACGTCCATCGAGTGCGCGATGTCGCTGAAAGCCCGAATCACAGCCGCTTGCTGCTCAGCGCCGAGGGAAGCCATCTCCTGAAGCCCAGAGGCCGCCGGAACGATCTTCAGGCCCTCGGGGCCGGTCAGCTGCACCTCTGCCAAGCCGCACTCGCCGTCGAGCACCGCCTTCAGGGTCCGTGCAGGCTTGAGGCCCAGCAGGACATCGACATTGGCCAGGCCGAAGTCTGCATCCAGCAGCGTCACCCGGCGACCCTTTCGAGCCAGCGCAACGCCCAGGTTGACAGAAACATTGGTCTTGCCGATGCCACCTTTGCCGCCGGTGACGGCGATGACCTGAATTGGATTCATGGCTTGGCTAGTGCTCAACAGCTGGTTCTCCTGACTTAAATGTAGTTGCTGCGCGGTAACGGTCAATTTCCATCCGCAGCCGATGCTCGATCCCGGCCGCATCAGCCCACGCCATGGCAGCGGACGGGTCTGCGCTTTCCTGCCAGCAGGCCAGCGACAGGCAGGCATCGTGCAATAGGCTGAACCAGTAGCCACTACCGTCGCTCTGATCTGTGTGCGTCGCGATCGCGCACTGCCGAGATGGCAGATTGGGCGTCTGGACAGCGGACGCCAGCCAGCGTTCTACCGCGACACAGCGCCAATGCGCCGGCAACACATAGACCAGCTGCTCGGGCGTCAACGGATCGTCACTCAATGCGCCGGCCAGCGGCGTCGAGCCGTCGCTCGATTCGTCGAGCAACACCAGCGTCTCCGGGTGCGCGTGCGCCATGGCACCGGCAATCGTTGCTGCACTGCCGTGACCGGTCTGCACCCCGAGCAAGGCGCCAGCGCTCTGCAGCGCCGCGTCGCGGCCCAGGCCCCGGTCGCCACAGTGCATCAGGGTCATTCGGCGCGGATCAGCACCATTGCCAATCAGATGGCAGGCATAGCGCAGCAGCGCCGTCGTGACGCCGGCGCCGCGAGGTCCGGCAAAGCGGACGATGCCGGCCGTTGGCAGGGGCCCGGCACAACGCACCTTGGCAGCCAGCGCTCGGATCAGCGTCGGCCAACCCTCCCGGGGTTCTGGCAGCGAATCCAGCAGGTGATCTGCAAACCCCAGCCGGAGGAGTCGTTGGCGGTACAGAGTCGATGCCGGCGCCTCGGGAGCCTGCGGACGCGAAGCGTCGGCGTCGCGCGCGGCAATGGCCGACCCCTCCGACTCCAGCACATGAAAAGCAAAGCCGGAGGGTGCAGCTGCCCTGCAGCCCTCCGGCTCGGGGCCGAGTTCTGCCGGAGCTGAGGCATCACTGTCAATCGCTGCGAGCATCTCGATCCGGTCGCCGTCCCGGCGCTCCGAAAGAATGAGCGCATCGCGTCCCAGCGTCTCGCGGATGTCGGCCAGCACGGCTCGGACGCTGCTGCCTTGAAAGCGTTGCGCACCGCTGGCAGCGGGGTCAGAGGGGTCAGAGGGGTAGATCATGTCTGGGCTCCTCGGCCGATCGTGGAGACCACGGTGACCTGTTTGCTCTGGGGCACTTCTTCATAGGCGAGTACATGAATCGCGCGTTGCGAAAAGCGGACAAAGCGCGCGAGCAGCTGCCGGATCGCGCCGGACACCAGCAGCACCGTGGGCTTGCCAGCGACCTCTTGCTGGTCCGCGACGTTCTTGAATGATTGCTGGAGCCGTTCTGCCATGCCGGGCTCGAGGGCCGGAGCCTGGCCCTCGTTCTGCTTGGCTTTCAGCAACAGGGCTTCCAGTTCGGGCTCCAGGGTGACGACTTCCAGCGCGTCGGCGGTCCCATAGATGCTGTGCACGATCATCCGGCCGAGCGCTGAGCGAACGGCGGCCAGGCGCAGCTCCGTGGGCTTGCCCTCGCCGCCGTTGGCAAGCAACGCCTCGGCAATGGTGCGGACATCGCGAATGGGAATCTGCTCCAGCAGCAACTGCTGCAGGACCTGATGCACCTCGGCAATCGTGAGGCTCTCCGGTACCAGCTGCTCCGCCAGCCGCGGCGATGACTGGGCGAGCTGATCAACCAGCCGCTGCACCTCTTCGTGACCGAGCAGCTCTGCCGCATGGACCTGCATCAGCTGGTTGAGATGCGTAGCGACAACGGTGCTGGGATCAACAACGGTGTAGCCCAGGGTTTCGGCGTTATCTTTGCTGTCGGGATCGATCCAGACAGCATCCATGCCAAAGGCCGGTTCCTTGGCTTTGAGGCCCTCCAGCTTGCCGAACACCTCGCCAGGGTCGATCGCCAGCAGCCGGTCCGGATGAATTTCCGCTTCGGCAAGGGTGACGCCCTGGAGGGCGATCCGGTAGCCGTTGGGAAGCAGGTCAAGGTTGTCGCGAATGTGGACCGTGGGCACCAGAAAGCCAAGCTCCTGCGAGAGCTTTTTTCGAACCCCACGGATCCGGGCGAGCAGTTTGCCGTCCTGGGCAGCATCGACCAGCGGAATCAGCCGGTAACCAACTTCCAGGCCCAGGGCATCGACCGGCGGGATATCTTCCCAACCGAGTTCCCGGTTCGTGTCTGCCGTCGCTGGCTCGCCCTGCTGCGCCGCCGGCACGGGCATGGACCGTTCTTCAGCGCGTCGGGCTATGAGCCAGGTGCCCGCCCCGCAGATTGCGCCCAGGGAAAGGAAAACCAGGTGAGGCATGCCCGGGATCAGCCCCAGCACCGTGAGAATGGCCGCAGAGACGCCCAGTGCACGGGGATCCGCGAACATCTGGCTCACAACCTGCTCGCTCATGTCAGCCTCGCCGCTAACCCGGGTCACGATGATGGCCGCCGCGGTCGACAACAGGAGAGACGGGATCTGAGCCACAAGCCCGTCTCCGATGGTCAGCAGCGTGTACTTCTGCAAGGCCTCGTCAAAAGGCAGCTCGTGCTGACTCATCCCGATGACCAGGCCACCGATAATGTTGATCAACAGAATCAGAATGCCGGCGACGGCATCGCCCCGCACAAACTTGCTCGCGCCGTCCATCGAGCCGTAAAAGTCCGCTTCTTTGGCAACGTCTTCCCGGCGCTCGCGGGCCTGGTCCTGGTCGATGATGCCGGAATTCATGTCCGCGTCGATCGCCATCTGCTTGCCAGGCATCGCGTCCAGAGTGAACCGGGCGCTGACCTCCGAGATTCGCCCAGCACCCTTTGTCACCACGACAAAGTTGATGATGACCAGAATCATGAAGACGATGAAGCCCACCACGTAGTTGCCGCCAACCACCACTTCGCCAAAGCTCTCGATCACCTTGCCGGCCGCCGCGCCGCCCTCGTGGCCGTCCAGCAGCACAACCCGGGTTGACGCAACATTGAGCGCCAGGCGCAGCAGGGTCGCGACCAGCACGATTGTAGGAAATGCCGCAAATTCGAGGGGTCGCAGTGCGTACACCGCGACCAGCAGGACAACTATGGCCAGGGCAATGTTGAAGGTGAACGCGACATCCAGCAAAAATGCCGGCACGCGCAAAGTCATCAGCGCGAGCAAGGACAGCAGCAGGATCGGAATACCGAGGTTGAATCGCAGCAACGAGCCAATCATTCGCCTGGCCCTCGACCCTTGGCATCGCGCTGCAAGGCCCGCGGGACAGCAAGCTGCCGGAGCCGCGGTCTTCCATGGCGCAGACCACTGCGATACTCGTTAAGCTGGTGAATGTACGCCAGCACCTCTGCTACCGCAGCATAGAGGGGCGCGGGAATCAGTGTGCCCAGATCGCAGTGGAAGTAGATGGCCCGGGCCAGCGGCGGTACCCGCAGCGCGGGAACCTGATGCTGTTCTGCAACGGCACGTATGCGCAAGGCCATGTGGTCGCAGCCGCGCGCGACAACGCGCGGGGCTGGAGCACCGGCCTCGTATTTGAGCGCCACCGCAAAGTGCTCCGGATTGGTCACCACAACATCAGCATCGGGCACCGCGTCCAGCATTCGCTGATTCGCGAGGCTTTGCTGGGCGCGGCGCTGCGCAGTCTTCACCTCCGGCTTGCCCTCGGAATCTTTCATCTCATCCTTGACTTCCTGCTTGGTCATACGCAGCTGCTTGCGGTGCTGCGCGATCTGAAACGGCACGTCGATCGCGGCGATCAGCGCTAGCACCAATGCAAACAGCAGCAGCGCCCAGCCCACATAGCTCAGGCCATCCGGCAGGGCCACGCGAACCGTTTCGTGTCCGAGGGCAAACAGCGACTCAAGGATCTGCCAGAGGAAAAACACCGCTGTTCCGGAGATCAGCAGAAATTTGCCGATCGATTTGAGCAGCTCGACTACGGCCTGAATCGAGGCGATCCGCTTGAAGCCTTTGATCGGCGACAGCCGCTCGCCCTTGAAGGACATCGCCTTGGTGGAAAACAGAAATCCGCCGAGCGCTCCGGATGATGCGATGGCGATCAGCATCAGGAGCACCAGCAAGGGACCGATGGCCGAGCCTGCCTGCACCATGGCGAAGCGGAGCACGGCCTGATAGTCGGCAGCGGTGTATTCGATGAGCGGCGCTCCCGAATTCCCCGCCTGGCCAATCGCTGGTGGGCTACCCGCTGCGGCAAACAGGGTTCTGGCGAGCTCAAGGAGGATGCTGGCGCCCTGGGGGAACCAGAGAATCAGACCCAGGGCACCGCCGCCTACCAGCGCCACAGTCACCAGCTCCCGGCTGCGGGCGACCTGACCTTCTTCTTTGGCCTTCGCAAGTTTTCGGGTCGAGGCCTCTTCAGTGCGTTCCTGGCCGCCGCTCTCTTCTGCCATCAGCCAACCCAGCTCTGCAGATACTCGAGCAGCGTCGCAGCCAGCCGTTCAAACTGCGGCATCCAGCCCCGCAGGGACATCCAGATGACGACCAGGCCAAACACCAGGCTGAAGGGAAAGCCGAGGGCAAAAACATTCAGCTGCGGCGCGCTGCGGCTCATCACGCCAAAGGCCAGGTTCACAATCAACAGGGCGCACACCGCCGGCAATGCTACCAGCGCGCCGCCCAGAAACATCCAGCCCCCAAGGCCGGCGAGCTCATAGGCGAAACCGTTCAGGGTGAGATTCAGAAGTTCCGGCCGGTCCCGGAGCGCGAACAGCAGCACCTCGAGGGTGACCAGGTGACCGTTCAGAGACAGGTACACCAGCGTGACCAGCATCAGAAAAAACTGGGACCAGACGGTGACCTGAATGCCGTTGCCGGGATCGACCATGGCCGCGAAACCAAGCCCCATCTGCATGCCCAGGAACTGCCCGGCAATCACAAAGATCTGAAAGAAGACGAGTGTCGCGAAGCCCAAACCGATACCCACCAGCATGAGCCAGGCGGTATCCAGAAACATTCGAAAATCCAGGGTCGCAGACAGGGTTGATGGCGGCATCAGCGGCGCCATGACCAGCGCAATCGATAGCAGCAGCGACAGCTTGACTCGCCCGGTCACCATGCGATTGCCGAAGATCGGTACCACCATGAGAAACCCGCTAATGGGTATCAGCACACTGGCGATCCGACCCAGCCAGGCAAAGATTTGCGCATAGGCCAGCTCCATCAGCCAATCAGCCCAGGAGCGTTCAGGAGGATACGCTCGGAGAATTCCAGGAGGCGCTTCAGCATCCAGGGTCCAAAGACCATGATGGACACCAGGGTGGCCATGAGCCGGGGCAGAAAGCTGAGCGTCTGCTCGTTGATCTGCGTCGCGGCCTGAAATACGGCGACGACCAGGCCGACCAGCAAACTGGGCAGCACCACCAGGGCAACCAGCAAAATGACGAGCCACAGGGCATCGCCAAAGAGCGCGAGGGCGTCGCCTTGAGTCATGCGCCGAGCCCGAAGCTGCTGGCCAGGGTGCCCATGATCAGGACCCAACCGTCAACCAGGACGAACAGCATGATCTTGAATGGGAGCGAGATGATCAGGGGCGACAGCATCATCATGCCCATGGACATGAGGACACTGGCAACGACCATATCGATCACCAGAAAAGGCACGAACAGCATAAAGCCAATCTGAAACGCTGTTTTCAGTTCGCTGGTCATAAACGCCGGAACCACGACGAAAAAGTCGAGTTCATCCGGCGCGGCGACCGGCGGAGCCTCTGACAGACGCATAAACAGGTCGAGATCAGATTCCCGGGTCTGCGACAGCATGAAGTCCTTGAAGGTCTCTGATGCTTGAGCGAGGGCTCCCTGAGGCGAGAGCTCAGAAGCCATGTAGGGGGCAATGGCCTCTTCATTGACCTGCTGAAACACCGGTGCCATGACGAAGATCGTCAGAAACAGAGCCAGGCCGATGAGAATCTGGTTGGATGGCGTCTGCTGCAGGCCGATCGCCTGACGCAGGATCGCAAAGACAACAATGATTCGAGTGAATCCGGTAAGCATGATGACAAAGGACGGCAGCAGCGTCAGGAAGGTCATCAGCGCGACGATTTGCAGGCTGATGCTGTAGCTCTCGCTATCGTCCGGCCCCTTGGTGACCGACAGCAGCGGCAGCTGCCCGGGTACCAGATCCGGTGCGGGGGCGGCTGCGGCTACCGCATCGGTTCCCGCATCCGCGGCAGCTGCAGGCCCTGCCCAGCACAGGGCAAGCACCAGTAACACGGCCTTGGCGAAACCGGCCACCTGACGGGCCTTGTCGAGCGCGCTCACTGGTCGCGCCCGGTGGCGATCTGCAGGGTGCGCCAGAAACCCGCGGAAGCTGCCGTTGCAGCCGACGGCTGCGGCAGCGATGGCGCGCCCTCCTCGGCGGCAAACTCTCCCAGCCGCGCCAGGCCACCGGGCGACACGCCGATGAGCAAATCACGATCGCGCACCCGGACCAGCACCAGGCGTTCCTTGGGGCCCAGGTGACTGGCGGCGACAACCTGAATACCGCTGGCACCTGCAGCGGGTCCGGCCAGGCGCCAGCGCTTGAGCAGCGCTGCCAGCACCAGCACCAGCGCCAGCACGCCAAGCAGGGCCAGCGCTACCGTTCGAATTTGCTCTGTCTCTCCTGCCATGTTCAGTTCAGGCTGTTCAGCCGTTCCTCCGGGCTGATGACATCCAGGAGCTTGATGCCGAAGTTATCGCCAACCACGACGACTTCGCCTTTCGCGACCAGGGTACCGTTTACCAGCACATCCAGCGGCTCGCCGGCCATACGGGTCAGCTCCACAACGGAACCTTCGGTCAGCTCGAGCAGGCGTCGGATCGTGATGTTGGTTTGCCCGACCTCCATGGACAGCTGCACGGGAATGTTGAGAATGACATCCAGGTTTGCTGTTCTGGGCTCGTTGCTCTCCGCCGCTGCCTCGGTCTGCACTTCTTCACTCACTCGCTTCGCTCCTTCCCGGGTTGCCAGAGGCCGCCTTTTAGCTCCAGGGCCAGCTTGCCGCTGGACTCCCCCAACTTGCCTTCGAACACCGGCACACTTTCGACGTAGGCCTGGTGATAGGGAGGCACTTCAGCATCCAGCACGTCACCAGGCTTCAGAGTCATCAGATCCTTCAATCGCAGCTCCGCCATAGCGATCCGGCACCGCACGGGCACCTTCGCGTCCAGCAGCGCGTTTGCCAGACGCGGACGCCAGGGCTCGCCATCGTCCTCGCCATCGCCGCGGCCCAGGCTGTCGAGCAAAGACCGGTGCACTTCCAGCCCCTTGTAGGGCAAGGCCACGATTACCATGCCCGCCAGTTCCTCATGGACGAGAGAGAACGACACACAGGTCAGCAAGTCGCCAGCCGCAAACGCGTTGAGAAGATGGGGGTTAGACTCCTCGTCAACCGAGGCCGTTTGCAGCGGCAAAATGTCTGCCCAGGCCGCGTCCCAGCAGCTGAAGATTCGCTCCCGAAGACGGGCGATGATGCGCAGCTCCGTTGGCGAGAACTTGCTGCTTGCGCGCTCGGTGCCGCCTGCGCCGCCGAAGTAAAGATCCACCAGGCCATGCACCAGGGGCGCGTCAATCGCCAGCAGCCCGCAGCCGGAAAGCGGCTCGAAGCGACACACGTTGAGGCTGACCGGAGGCAGCGCGGTTTCGCAGTAGTCGGCGAAGGTCCGCGTCTCGACGCCGCCGGCACCGACTTCGAAACCGACCCGAAACAGTCCCCGCAAACTCTCTGTCAGTTCCCGGGCGAATCGTTCAGAGATCATCTCAAGCGTTGGCAAACGCCCCCGGGAAGGACGCTGTTCCCGGCCCAGCTGATAGGGCCGCACGTCGCTGCGGCCATCGGTAACCGGCTCTGGCTCATCGGAGTGATCCAGCAGCGCATCAATTTCCTGCTGCGAGAGCAGTTCGTCATCAGCCATAGCGGCTTACTGCAGCACGAAGTTGGTAAACAGAACGGCTTCGAGACCGGACTCACCGGTTTCCTGCTCGATGACATCGTTGAGTGCGACCAGGAGCGTCTCCCGAAGCGCCTCTTTGCCCTCGTGGGTGCGGATGCTGTCAAAGGATGCATCCGACAGCTCTTTGAGGATGCGGCTGCGCACCAGGGGCGTGTGATCAATCAGAGCCTCGATCAGTGCGCCTTCCCGAGCCATCACGGACAGTTCCACCTGCAGATAGCGCGGCTTGGTATCGGTGGCGTAGTTCACGATGAACGACGGGCGCATCTGGTGATAGATCGCCTCCGTGGGCTTAAGCACCTCTGGCGCCGCGGCCTCGGCAGTCTCCTCATTGGCCCCCAGAAAGAAGATCGTGCCGCCAATACTGGCGCCCACGGCGACCAGGACCACCACGATCATCACGATCAAGCCCTTTTTGCCACCGCCTTTGGAATCTTCTTCGCCCGGGAGGTCTGTTTGCTCTGCCATCGCTACGCTCACTTCCTGCTCTGCCGGCGCAAATGGCCGGTCTCAAAAGAAGTGTAGAACGGAATTTTGACTTTGCTCGCTGAGCTGGCGTCAGATTGCCGCCGCGCTGAACCACGGCGACGTTAAGGTCGGCAACGCTCAGGCATAGGCGTTAAAGCCGGGCGCGGCTGCGCCGGCGCGGCTGACGCGCGTCAGCAAGTCGTCAGGCTGCGCAATCGGCATTGTGTTGGTGCCGGAAGCTTGCTGGTGAGCGCGGACATCCTGCTCCGACGAACGTTGCTCTGATGAGCCCCGCTCGTCCGCTCGTTCGCCCAGATCCACTTCCACCTCGGTAAAGCCGCCCTCTCCCAATGCCGCTCTCAGACGCCCAACCTGCGCTTCCAGCAGGTCTCGAACCTGAGGCAACTGAGCCTGGATGGAGACCGCAACACCCTGCTCGCCCGCACTGGCGACCCGTATATCCAACCGGCCAAGTTCTTCCGGATACAAAGTCACGCTGAGGCTACGCTGCCCATCCAGCTGACCGCGGCTCAACAGGCGGCCGAGCTCCTGGCCAAGCTCCCGGGCGTCACCCAACGCCAGGGCGAGCTGCTGCGGTGAGGCCGCGACGCTGGCTGCGGCGGTGGTTGCCGTCGGCGCCGAGGCGCTGCTCAGCGTTGCCGGGGACACCGGTGTGGCTTCGGTGGTCACCGTCGCCGGAGCCAGTGACAGGGTCTGCAGATTGCCGCTGCCCCCAGCCGTTGCGGGCTTCAGCTCAAATGCCGTTGCTGCATCGCGGACCAGAGACTGCAGGAGCTGATCGGGATCAGCAGCGCCGCGGAGGCTACCGCGAACATCCGGATCAGCCGCTCGCTGCTCCAGCTGACCAACCCCAACCGCAGCCCCCGCGAACCGAGGGCCGGCCGGCGCGTTTGGCGAATACCCGGCACGGCGCAGCTCGGCAGACAGCAAGGCGGCGCCAGTGCTAACCGCAGGGGCCGGGCTGCTCGTCGCAGTTTGCCGCTGGGCTGTGGCGCTTTGCGCTGCTCCAGCAGGCATCGGCGGCTGCTCCCATTGGACCAGGCCCGCGGGCAACCGCGCTTCGCGCCCTGAGTCCTGTGCTCCCGACAAGCGATTGGCATCGGCCGACGGGCCAGCAGTCGAAAGGCTGCTGCGCAGGTCCTCGACGGGCGGCCGGTTCGTCGTCAAAGTCCCACCGGCTGGGTCTGATTGAGCTGATCCTGCAGGCGACCCCAGGGCTGACGTGTCGGGCAGTGCCGGTGGGCTCAAAGCATCGGCGTCAGGAGCTTTCGGCACAGGGTCGGAGACGGCGCCTTGGGCGGTGGCGGCGAGGGTCGCCACTTCATCCGGCCTGGTTCGCGCCCCCCCGCCCCCCTCGACCCGAGGCTCCGTGTTCGAGATTGAACCCGCTCGCAGGCGGGCCGCCTGCAGTGGTGTTGTATCGACCGGAGCCGGCTCGACCACCTGCATATCCGGCAGGTTGGTTGCTTCATCGGCGGCGTCGGCGAGCGTCGGCCCGAGGACCGTGGCAGGGTCGCTGCTGCGCCTTTCGAAGCGACCGGCTGCAGGCGCCAGCGCATCGCGATCGCCGTCCGCGTGCACCGCTGCTGCAGAAGCTGAGGCTGCGATGCCCAGCGCCCCATGCAGATCAGCGGCCGCAGCGCTCGCGTCGTCGAGTTGCTCCTGGTCCCGAGGCAGCGCCGCCAGTTGATCGGCCTGCCCGGTCCACATCGATGCTCCGGCCGTGGCCTGCCGGCGTGCAGGATCCTGCCCCGGCTCTTGCGCATGAACGGCGTCACCAGACGCATCCGGCGGCGGCTCGACATCCGCCGAAGGTTTCGGAGCCGCCGCCTCCAACGCCCGCGACCAGGACTGATCCGCCCTGTCGCTGGTATCACTGCGGGGCAGCGAAGAGCGCCTTGCATCCGTCGCCGACGCTGTGCCGGGGACCACCGGGAGGACCGAGCTGGAGCCGTTGTTCATTCAGGCAGCCCAGCCCCGTAGCGCATCCAGGGTCTCATGCATGCAGGCGTCGGTCTGCGCATGCAATCCGCTGCACACACTCTGATTGCCGGCTTTGGCCTCCTGCTCGAGGGTCTCGAGCAATTCGCTCAAGGGCCCGGCGCCGAGGCTCAGGGCGCTGCCCTTGAGGCTGTGAGCGCTCCGGCTGAGCGATTCCAGATCCGCGCTGGCCAATGCCTCACTGGCCAACGGCCAATCGTTCTCGGCCTGCTGGATAAAGGCGTCCAGTACTTCGCTGAACTCGTCCTCCATGACTTCCTTCAGTACTTCGAGAGTCGCTTCGTCAATGTATCGGGTCATTTCCTGGGCACACCAGTTGTACGCGGGTTGAGCGTCCGCCATCGAGGTGCTCAACCAGGCTGCAGGTTTCCGCGAGCAGGCGAATGCCGCGGCCGTGATAGTTTTGTTCGGATGGGTGCTGGTTTTGCGGGCTGGCCGCAGACGTGTCAAAACCAGGCCCGCTGTCGGTGGCGATGATCTCGAGCGTCACAACGCCGTCGCGCTCCGCACAGTGCAAATCGAAACGCACCGAGCCCTTGACGTCTTCCAGCGCTGCCTGTCGTGCCTGGTAGTAGCGGGCAAACCCCGAGGCATCTCGCTTCAACGCCGAATCCAGCCGCAGCACCCCGTGTTCAAGAGCATTTGAATACATCTCGGTGATGACCATGCCGATATCAGTCATCCGCGGCCGCAGAGCGGGTGTGCCGAGCAGAATTCTTTGCAGCAGCGGAAAAGGCGCGAAATCTTTCAGGCCATCGTCCGCCACTTCGTAACTCATGCGCCACTCGCTGGGGCTGTTCTCGTACTCCAGATCCAGATTGGTGGGCACCAGGCTGTAGTCATCGCCGCTGATCACCGTCAGTTCCACCGCCGTGATGTCGTCGTCGCCGTCATTGCAGCCGAAGTGGCCGGCCAGGGCTTCCTTGAGGGCGGTGATCGTATCTGTCTCCCTGGCGCGCTCGCCGCTGAGCAGCGCCAGCAGACGACGCTCACCAAACTGCTCGCCCGCAGGGCTCTCAGCTTCGAGCACGCCGTCCGTGCAGAGCACGAGCCGCTCTCCGGGCACCAGGGACCAATGTTCAGTGTCGGCGTTAAATCGGTCCGGGGTCAGGATGCCCAGGGGGAGGTGCCGGGAAGGCATCTCGCGAACGTCCGGGCCAATGCCCGGGGCATCGGCGCCCTGTCCCATTGGCGGCAACAGCCATGCGGACGGCAAGCCGCCACTCCAGCATTCCAGGGTGCCGTTCTTGAAGTTGATCTCGAACAGCGTGGCACAGCAAAAGTAGCCCCCGGGCAAGACGCGATTCAGGCGCCGATTGCATTCCTGCGCGATGTTCGCGATCGACAGCCCCCGATTGGTCAGCGCGTAAAAGGCTTCGGCGAGCGGCATCGCTCCGACCGAGGCCGTGAGCCCGTGTCCGGTGAAGTCACCCAGCAGCAGGTTATAGGTGCCTCGCGGCGTGGGAGCTGCGAGCACGACATCGCCATTGAACAGCGCAATCGGCGACATCAGATAACGGATAAACGGGATATCCAGGTACTGACGATGCACGATCCGGTCGAAGATACCCTTGGCAGCTTCCTGTTCCTGGATCAGGCGCTGATTGTTCCGGGTTATGGAGTCACGCTGCTGCAAAGTGGTCAACTGCAGGTCTTTCAAGCGCTGCAGTGCTTCGAGTTTGGCTTTGAGCAGCACCCGGTTGTAGGGCTTGCTCAGAAAGTCGTCGCCACCGGCATCGATACAGCGGGCAAGCTCCTCCGCTTCGGTGAGCGCCGTCAGGAAAATGATGGGCGTAAAGGCTTCGCCGATATCCGCCTTGACGATGCGGGCAACTTCGAAGCCGTCCATCTTCGGCATCAGCGCATCGAGCAAAATCGCCTGCGGCTGGTGCGTTTTGTACTGCGCAACAGCATCTTCGCCGTCCTTTGCCTCGACAACGTCATAGCCCTGGTCACGGATGATCTTCGCCAGAATCAGGCGGTCAACCTGATTGTCATCAGCGACAAGTATGGGGGCGTTCGCGGCCACGGTTAGTGGATCTGGAATAGCTGATCAAAGTTTGAGATAGAAAAAGTCTTTTTAACTGTAGGGTTACAGCCTTCGATCTCGATTTTGGCTTCATCGCCGCCACCGAAGTCCCGGAGCAGGAGCAGCATGCCGAGCGCCGAGCTGTCCAGATACTCGGTCTGAGCGAGATCCACGACGTAGCGGTCACACAGCTCCTCATGATCTTCATAAGCGCTGCGGAAATCTTCGTGACAGGTAAAGTCAAAACGACCCTCAACAGCGATTCTCAGGCAGCGATCATCTGCCAGATAGTCGGTTTCGATACTCATCGCGCGCGAATTTCCCTTAGTTCGATGGCGGTACCTTCAGCCTAGCTGAGGATTGGCGATTTTCCCGGCGCCGGGCCAATTGCGCAGCGTCCGCTTCCATGCGCTCAGCACGGCGCTCGATGCCAAGCAGTTTGCGCTCCCAGTGATCGACCTGGGCCTTCGCCTGAGCGAGTAAGGGTTCCGTTTCGCTCAGCTGCACCTCGATCGTAGCGAGCGCGCTGCCGATCTGCGCCACCAGACTGGCCAGCGACTGCAGGTGTGAGGCGGGCTGCCTGGCAACCGTTCGGCGTTGCTCCAGATAGTCGCCTTGCAGACTCTGCAGCCGGCTTTGCTGAGCCTGCAGCTGCGCCCGGTGCGCGACAACCTGCTGCAGCGCCCTGCGTGCTTGCCGGGCCCGGAGCTCCCAGCTCAACCGGATGACCGACAGCTTGTTGTCGGGCCCAGGCAAGGGCTAGGCGCTTCTGGCGGGCAGCGTCGAGCCTGCCGCCGGTGCGCCTCCCGGCACGGCAAGGGTGCCTTTGCCGCTGGACGGTGCTGCGACCTTGGCCAGCCGGGAGCGGGCCTCGCTGCTGCTCACCCGCGTGTCGATACGCTGCTGCAGGTAGTCGCACAGCGCATCGTAACGCTCGATGGCCTCGTCCAGAATCGGGTCCGCGCCGGCTTCATAGGCGCCGACGGCAAGCAGGTCAGACTGCGCTTCGTAGCGTGTCCACCAGCGACGAAAACGGGCGCTGGCGGCCTGCTGATCTTCGTCCTGCAGGCGGTTCTGTACTCGGGAAATCGAAGCGCCCAGATCAATGGCCGGATAGTGGCCACGCTCAGCGAAACGTCGGCTCAGCACGATATGGCCGTCAAGCACCGCTCGGGCGGCGTCAACGATCGGATCTGAGAGATCGTCCTCTTCCATCAGCACCGTATAGATTGCCGTGATTGCGCCGGCGCCGGTGAGCCCGCCGGCACGCTCGATGAGCGTTGGCAGGACGGCAAACGCCGACGGTGGGTAGCCCTTGCTGGTCGGCGGCTCGCCGGCTGCCAGGCCGATCTCCCGTTGCGCTTGCGCGATCCGCGTCAATGAGTCAAGCAACAACAGCACGGAGCGGCCCTCGGCGCGATAGCGCTCCGCCACCTCGTGGGCCAGCTGCGCCGCTCGCAGTCGCAAGCCTGGAGAGTCATCAGCAGGTGCAGCAATTACCACGGCTCGAGCTAGCCCGTCCCCGAGGTTGTCGACAATAAACTCCTGAACTTCCCGGCCGCGCTCACCGATCAAGCCGATCACCACCACGTCGGCAGCGCTGAAGCGGGCCAACATGCCAAGCAACACGCTCTTGCCGACGCCACTGCCCGCAAAGAGCCCGACCCGCTGGCCTACGCCCAGAGTCAGGAGCCCGTTGATGGCCTGAATGCCAACATCAAATGGCTCGTTAACGACTGCCCGCGATAGAGGATTGATCGGTGCATGGAGCGCTCGCTGCGCCTCGAAGGGAACGGCTGGACCACCGTCCAGCGGCGCGCCGACTGCGTCGATCACGCGCCCAAGCAGAGGGCGATGGTCGGGAAACCGCGGTGCTTCGCCCATACTGACCGCGGTGCCCAGTGCGCATCCGTCCAGGCGGTACAGAGGCATGAGCAAAGTTCTGTCAGCCGCGAAACCCACAACCTCAAGGGGCACCCGGCGGTTGGCGACTTCGGCCCAGCACCAATCTCCGACGGCGGCGCGCACCCCCGTCGCCTCAAGCAATTGCCCGGCGACCCGGACCAGCCGACCGAAACAGCGCAGCCGCTCAGTCGGCATCATCGCCCCGGTGCTGCTGCTCCTGCATGACTTCGGCAATGAGCGCCGCCAGATCCAGCCTCGCAAAGGCCTTGGCGCCACGAAGCTCGATCTGTGAGGTATCGAGACCGGCATCCAGGTAGGGCGACAGCTCTGGCTGCGCAGCGACCCAGTCCGTACCGACCGCCAGGGTCAGCTCAGTGCTCTGCAGGTCCAGGCGCTGCGCCGCTTCCTGCAGCAGCTCTTCGCAGTATTCAGGGGTCCGGGCAGCACTTTCCAGCGCCAGCGCACGCAGCAGGTTGGCAACCAGTGCCGGCAGCGCCCGCTGCGCGTCAGCCAGCGCCGCAGCGATTGCTTCGCGAACCTGGGTCAACTCCGCTGCCAGCCCGGCAAAGCGCTCCTGGGCCGCAGCTTTCGCCTGCGCCTCGCCTTTCGCGAGGCCCTCTTCGAATCCCTGCTGGTAGCCCTCGGCTCGAGCTGACTGGCGCAGCGCCTCGGGGCTTGCCGACGCCTCGGCCCCGGGTTCCCCGGGAGGAGAAGCTCCCGCCAGCGATGGCCAGCGATAGGCACTATCCGGGGTCACACCATGTCTCCGCCGCCACCGAGCGCGATCTCGCCGTCTTCGGCAAGCTTTCTCGCAGTACTGAGGATGTCTTTCTGGGCAGCTTCGACGTCGCTCACGCGAACCGGGCCCTTGGCTTCCATGTCGTCCTTCAGCAGTTCAGCCGCACGCTTGGACATATTGCCAAATATCTTCTCCTGCAACGCGCCTTCGGCGCCCTTCAGGGCAAGGACCAGGGCATCCGAACTGACCTCGCGGAGAATCGTCTGAATGCCGCGGTCGTCCACAGCCATCAGGTTGTCGAAGACGAACATCAGTTCCTGAATCTGCTCCGACAGCGACTCGTCGGCCTCCTTGATGGCGCCGAGCATGACTTCGTTGTCTGCCGGCGAGAAGTTGTTCAATATGTCGGCCGCCGTTTTGCGGCCCCCGAGCTCAGCAAAGCGCCGGTTGGATGCGCTCTTGACCTGGTCTTCGAGGACCTGGCTGAGCTCCGCCAGCGCCAGCGGCGATATGGTGTCGAGCTGCGCCACACGCATGAGCACTTCCCGGCGCTGGTCCTGGTCGGTGAAGTAGTTCAGGACCTCGGCCGCCTGATCGGAGTCCAGATACGACAACACGATCGCCTGAATCTGGGGATGTTCTGCCAGGACAAAGTCCGCGATGGCCCGGGAATCCATCCATCGCAACCGGTCCAGCCCATCCGTGTGACCGCCCAGGATGCGTTCCAGCACCACCTGCGCCCGATCCTGGCCCATGGCCGTGGTGAGCAGATTCTGAAGGTATTTGCGCGTGCCTATGGCGAGGCCGGTTTCATCGGTCACCGTTTCCAGAAACTGGTCCATGGCGCCTTGAATCTGGCCCGTGGACAGCTCTGACAGCTCCGCCATGGCAGCACCGACGCGCTGTACCTCGCGCGGTTCAAGATGCCGCAGCACAGCCGCGGCATCCTGCTCGCCGAGGGTGAGCATCAGTATCGCAGCTTGATCTACGCGGTCGAGCTCTTCCATAGCGCTCACGCTTCGTCGTTGCTCACCCAGTGCTTGACCACCTGCGCTGCGCGTTCGGGATCTTCACTGACAATGCTGCGAATGGCGTCGAGTTTGCCGGTCATCTCGTTGCCCGCTTTGGTGCCGGGCAAAAGACCAGCGACCTCCGGGGCGCCCAGGGCACCGGGCAGCGCAGCGCCGCCGGCAACCGCCGCGGCCAGCTGCTCGTCACTCTGTCCAGCCAGGCGCGCCATCGCCATGGTGTGCTGCTCCTTCACGACAGCGCCAGCCTGGCTGAGGTTTTTGAACAGGGGACGGACGAGCCCAATGATGACCAGCAAGATGGCAATGCCGCCGAGCAGCTGCTTAGCCAGACTTCGCACCCAGGCCTGTTCCCAGATCGGGACATCAGCGGCGACCGGAGCGAGACTGCCGACAAAGGCCCGGTTCACGATCGTGACCGAATCCCCGCGCGCCGCCGAGAAGCCCACTGCGTTGCGCACCAGCGCTGCGAGCCGCTCCAGCTCCTCATCGGTCCAGGGTTCGGCCACCGGAGCCGTCGCCGCGTCGTCTTCGCCCTGTTCCGCGGCTTGGGCAACGAGTGCAGGCTTGTCGTCGACAATCACGGACACGCTTAACCGGGTCACCATGGCGCTGGCATGGCGCGTATGGCTAATGGTTCGGTCCACTTCGTAATTCTTGGTGACCTGGCTGCGGGAGCGCCTGGGTGGCGCCGTCTCGCCGGTTTCCGGGTTGGCCTCGGTTTCTGCCGGATCGTTGGTCAGCGCGCCGGGTATTCCTTGTGCCAGAGGTCCTTCGCCGCTGGTTTCCTCGTTGATCGCGGCTTCGCTTCGCACGGCCGTCAGGTCCGGGTTGTAGAGTTCCTCGGTCTGCTCGGAGCGGGTGAAATCCACATCGACAGCCACTTCGGCACTGAAGCCGGTGAGGCCGAGGCTGGGCGCCAGAATGTTTGTTACTTTCCGTCGCAGCTTGTCCTCGAGGGTCGCCGTGTACTCCAGCTGGAACTGGTTTTGCCGATAGGAAGGATCCATCTCCTGCTCTGACAACAGCTTGCCGCTCTGATCGATCACCGTGACGTCCTGGGGTGCCAGCTCCGGAACCGCACCGGCCACCAGGTTCGCGATGCCCGAAATCTGCTCCTGGTCCAGGCGTCGGCCTGGGGCAACAGTCACCGTAACGGCGGCTGTCGCCTTGCGCCGGTCGCGCACAAAGGCCGTTCGACGTGGCTGCGCAAGCAGCACCCGTGCACTTCGCACTGCTGATATGGTCGAAATGCTCCGTGCCAGCTCGCCCTCAAGGCTTCGACGATGCTGGAGCGATTCGGTCGCCTGGCTCACGCCAAAGCCCTGGTCGCGATCGAGCAGCTCGTATCCGGAAGGTCCATTGCTCAACACTTCAGCCCCGGCCAGCTGCATTCGAGCCCGGTGATAGTCGCGTTCGTTGACCAGGATCATGCCGGCATTCTGATCCAGCCGGTAGACAATGCCCGCCGAATCCAATGCTGCTGTCACTGCCTGGGCCTCGTAGGGATTCTGCAGATTGGCAAGTGGCCGGAAATCCGGCGCGCGCATCCATAGCACCGCGGACACGGCTACCGCAACGCTGGCCGCCAGGGCCAGCACCAGCAGCAGTTGCCGGGTCACGGGCATGCTGAGTGCGCCCCGCAAAAAATCTGAACCGGGCACTGCCACGGGCGGCATGCTCGGTATTGCGGCGGCATCGCCGCCGGCAGCTGCTGGGACCAGATCAGCCACGGGCAGGCACCAACGTCATTGCAGGCTGTGTCATGGTCACTCCTAGATCGGCATATTCATGATGTCCTGATAGGCGGACACCATGCGGTTTCTGGCAGTCACCACCGCCTGGAAGGCCAGAGAGGACTTCTGGGACGCGATGCTGGAAGCGACCAGGTCGTTGTGGTCGCCTCTGACAAATCCGGCGCTGAGCGCCGCAGATGTTTGCTGCAGTTCGTTCACGCCATCGACGGCGTTGCGTAACAGCTCGGAAAATCCGGGAGCACCTGCGGGACCAACCTGAGCAGGCTGGTCCAGTTGCGCCAGTGCCGCCGCATCGGGTCGCCCGGTGGCCTGCGCCTGCATTGCCCGCATCTGGGCCAGCACGTCGGCAACACTGCTGCCCAGCTCCGGAGAGACGCCGCCAATGCCTTGCTGACTCATAGCGCCGCTCCCGAGGCTCGCAGCCGCGCCAGCCGATACCGCAAGGTACGTTCGCTGATGCCCAGGGACGCGGCGGTATCTTTTCTGCGCCCCTCATTCGCCTGTAGTGCCGCGACGATCAGCTCATCGCCCTGCTGCATCATCTGTCGCTTGTAGCTCATCGCGCTATCCATGCTCACGAGCCCGAGGTCTGCCGGCTGGATCCGGTCGTCGTGACAGACAATGGATGCCCGGGCTATACAGTTTTCCAGTTCGCGCACGTTGCCCGGCCAGTCATGAGCGAGCAGCATGGCACCAGCTTCTTCCGAAAGGGTAACGCCCTGTTCCGCGGCGAAGCGCTGCCCCAGCGGCACGATGTCGTCACGCCGCTCCCGGAGCGACGGCAGGTTCAGAGGGAAAACGTTGAGTCGGTAGTACAAATCCTGACGCAGGCAACCATCAGCAACAGCCTGCTTCAGATCGCGGTTGCTCGTTGCAACGATGCGCAGATTCGTAGGCACTGGATTGCGGCTGCCCAGGGGCTCCACTTCCTGTTCCTGAATGGCGCGCAGCAACTTCGGTTGCAGCTCGATCGCCATTTCGGTGATTTCGTCCAGCAGCAAGGTCCCGCCCGTCGCTTCCAGAAACTTGCCCTGCCGGGCCCGGTCGGCACCGGTGAAAGCGCCTCGCTCATGGCCGAACAGCGTGGCTTCCAGCATGTTCTCCGGGATCGCAGCACAGTTGACTGCCACGAACGGACCTTTGTTTCTGGACGAGTGTTCGTGCAGGAACCGCGCCAATACTTCTTTGCCGCTGCCGCTTGGGCCCTGGATAAAGACCGGCACGTCCCTCGGCGCAACGCGCTGAGCCAACCGGTAGATCTCTCGAGCGGCGGCAGATTGAGGGGTTGCCTCAGCCGCAGGCGGCGTTGGCCGATGCGCAGCACACAGCTGCCGCAGGCGGCTGGCAACCTTGCTTGCATCATTTTCCAGGGTGTTCCAGGGCAGGTAGTCGACCGCGCCCAGACTGACCGCTCGCAGCGCTTCGGCAGCGCTGTCTTCGCCCACCAGCAGCCATGCAAGCCCGGGCGCCTCGGACCGCCAGGTCGGCAGTTCGGCGCAGGCGTCGGCAATGGTCGCGACCCCGAGCCCGGCTTCTGCCCAGCAGCCCTGAGCGACGAGCTCCAGATCTGCAGCTTTCGCAGCTTTGGCAACGCTTCGACGCAGGCGCGCAACTGGATCGCCCGCGCCCAAAACTGTGATGGTGCCCGTCATGTCAGGGTGCTCGCCGCTCGATCCCGTACTTGCGCATCTTCTCCACCAGTGTGGTGCGGCGAATGTGCAACCGGTCCGCCGCTCGGGCGACGACCGCATCTGTATCTCTTAAGGCCTGTTCGATCAGCGATTGTTCCAGCTCGGCAAGGTACGCCTTCAGATCGATCCCGTTGACCGGCAGTAGGCCGGCTGGCGCGCCGTTACCAGGCACAGGCTGCGCCTCGACAGTACCGACAGATCCGGCGTTACCGGCATCAGCGGCTCGGTGCTGACCGCGATAGCGTCCCGGCAGGTCGCCCTCGTCGATCAGCACGTCTGGATGTTGGACCGACAGCCGTTCCAGCAGGTTTCTCAGCTCCCGCAGGTTGCCCGGCCAGGAGTACGCCGCAAGCCGAGCTACCGCGGCGCCCGTGAGCCGCACGACGCCGTCGTAGCTGTCGCTGAGCTCGCTGGAAAACTGCTCAATCAAGGCTGGCAGGTCGTCGGACCGCTCGGCCAGCGCGGGGACCGAGACGGGAAACACATTGAGGCGATAGTAAAGATCCTCGCGAAACTCACCGTTCGCCACGGCCGTTTCGAGGTCGGCATTGGTTGCGGCCACGATGCGGACATCTGCTTCCAGGGTCGCGACGCCCCCGACCCGCTCGAAGGCCCTCTCCTGGATCGCTCGCAGCAGTTTGACCTGCATCGGGTACGGCAGATCACCGATCTCGTCCAGAAACAAGGTACCGCCCCGGGCGCGCTCGAAGCGGCCGATGCGCTGCTCGAATGCGCCGGTAAAAGCGCCTTTCTCGTGCCCGAACAGCTCGCTTTCCACCAGCTCTGCCGGAATCGCTCCGCAGTTAATCGGCACAAAGGGCCCATTGGCCCGCTCTGAATGCCGATGAATAACCTCCGCCAGAAAGGACTTGCCGGTTCCCGATGGCCCGGTCAGCAGCACCGTCGACTGGCCGCGTGCCACCTTGAAGCATTGCGCCCTCAAGGCAGCCATGACATCGCTGTTGCCAACAACTTCCGGCAGCGGATTGCCGGCAGCCGGATTCTCGGCATTGACACAACGATAGAGGGTTGCCAAGGCAGTCTCGAGCTGTGTCAGGGAGGCTGGCAGGGTGAGCTTTGCGACCGCATTTTGCGGTGCGAGCCTGGACGCCTCAGTTCCGTTTGGCGCGCACAGGACCAGATGTTCGGCCTGGGAAGAACTGCTCCAGCCCGAAACGGGATCGGCTACCACAAAGGCTGCATCGGCCGGCTCGTGGTCAGGCACGACTTGCTCACCGAGGAGCGCAAGCTGTGCGATCAGGGACTGGCGGGTCTGGGAATCCTGGCTGAATACAGCAAGGCGCATTGCGGGCATGGAGGCTCCTGAATCACTGTCTTTCAATGAGTAAAGACAGCGAATCAGAGACGGTCAAATAACCGTCGCCACTTTCCTTGCCTGGCGGCAGGAATCTCGGTCAGGGCGCGATGTCCTGGCAAGAACGATAGCTGCGAGCCGCTGTGCCCTGGTCTTTCAGGGACCGCAATTGTTGGCCACGTACTTGCTGGCCATCCTCGAGGCGCCGACGAAGCCGATCCAACTCACGGCTCGCTTGCTCGATGACGGCGCGATCGTTGACCGCTTCCAGCCACGTTTGAAGCTGTTCAGCCAGGGCCTGGGCATGAGTAAAGGACTCGCGATCGACCGCCTCGCGAAGCTTCGCCAGCAGCGGTGCTGGGGAGCGCCCGGTCCTCTGCGGCTGCGGCTGCACGCTCAAGAATTTTTAGCAGGCGGCGCGGCGACTTCTGCATCCAGCGCTGACCAGGCCTCGCTGATGGTCGCCAGCAGCGACATGACTTCAGTCACTGCGGCATCGTCATTGTCGGCATTGGCCCGGAACAGCCGATTGATCATATAGCCGTACAGTTCATTCAGGTTGGCTGCCAAATCTCCGCCCTGCGCGAGGTCCAGGGAATTGCGCAGGCCGTCAATAATCTCGCTCGCGGAACTGAGTGCGCTGCTCCGGCCGGCAATGTCGTGGTGGGCAATGCAGACCCGAGCGCGCTGCAGCTTGCCGTTAGCACCGTCAAACAGCAGTTGAATCAGGTCCTTGGGGGTCGCTTCGCTGACTTCTGCGGCGAGTTCCATCTTGCGGTAGGTCGATGCGACTGCGTTCATGGGTCATCCTTGTGATCAGTTACTCGTCGCTGCTGAAGCTTGGCAAGCTGGACAGCTGTTGGTCGAGAAATTGCGAAGTGTTGTTCAATTGAGAAATCAGAGCGTCCGCCGAGGCGAATTGAAAGCGCAGGCGAGACTCCAGCAGGTCCATCCGCTCATCGAAATCCACGGCTTCCTGCTCCAGATCGCTGATGCGCTCGCCAAGCCCTTCCAGCTTGGCAGTCAGGCTGCCGCTGCTGGACAGCGTGTCAGACAAAAACTCGCTGAGCCGGTTCATGACGCCGCGCACCAGGGTCACGGTGCCGCGATCGCCGGTCTCGCCACCGCGAATGCGAAGCTGAATGCCGCCCGCGGGGTCGTCGTTGCGCCCCGCAGCTTCGCCAGCTGTGCCGGTCGCAACGCTCAGGCCACTGAGCGTTTCGAGACCGGCGCTGACTGACAGCAGATCGACCGTTGACAACGTGCCGGTGCTGCCTGAAGTGATCGTGAGCCGCTCATTGGTGGGGTCAAAGGCGACCGCGACGCTGGTGCCATCTGCAGCGAATACCGCATCCGCATTGATGGCGCTTTCAATGGCAGCCGCCAGCTCCGCGCCGCTGGCGTAGCTGCCGGCCGGAATCTCGACCGTGTTGCTGATCGAGCCATCGACACTCACTGTGAGCTCGTTGTCGCCGCCGGCAACGACCAGCGGCAACTCGTCGATCGCAGCGCCGGCCAGGCGACCGCTGGTCGCCGCCGCCGGACCAATACCGAGGCTCAGGAACTGGCCGCTCCCACGGGCCTGCGCGCCATTAATCGTCCCGGCGACATCAACGCCCGGATTGGTTCCCGCATCCGTCACATCCAGACCGAGGTCTGCGGCGCTATCGGTGCCAACCTGCGTGATGCCGACGCTGGATCGGCTGCCATAACGATCGGACTCGATGCTCAGGCGGTTGTCAGTGCTGTCAAAGGAGACCTCGACGCGACGTCCCGCCTCAGCAAGCGCCGAGTCAGCATTGATACGGTTTTGAATCTCGGCAGCCAGCTCTGCCCCATCGGCGTAGACCTTCTGCTCGAGCTGCAGGACTGCACTGGCCACACCGTCGACCGTCACTGACAGCGTGCTGTTGTCTGCGTCGATGGTGATCGGGCTGGCCAGCGCTGCAGCCGTGCTTCCCTGCGCGAAGCCTTTGGTCGCCAGCTGCGTGACAGACACTTCATAGCTGCCGGCAGTCGTGCTGGAGGAAAAGTTTGTAAACTCGATCAAGCCGTCAGCAGCGCGGGTCGCATCGGTCAGCAGTGCCTGTACGGCGGTCGGGTCGCTGCTGAGCTGCTCCGCAAAGCGGGCGTTATCAAGGCTGAGAAAGAAGGAAGCATCCTGATCCGTCTCGAACCCCAGGTCGACGAGGGACCGCAGGGAGCCGGATTCCAGATCTTCGATGTTGCGGCTCAGAAACCGCTGCAGCTGGCGCTGTATGCCCCGCAGCGTCGAGTCGCCGGTCAGCAGCGCACCCTGCCCCGCATCGTCGTCAAAATCCGACAGCTCATCGGCGAGTGCCTTCACGTCGTTAAAGGCATCGACGAAGGTCTGCACCCGCGCCTGGATCTGCTCTGTGTCCTGGCTGATGGTCAGCGTTGCCGGCACGCCGGCGTTCAGGGCGATCGCGTCCAGCGTAACGCCCGGAATTACCTCTTCGATTTTGTTGGTGCTGCGCTGAACAGTAATACCATCAACGCTGACAATCGCATCGTCAGCCGCAACGCTTTGGGTCAGATTAACGCCTGCGGTGCTGGCTCCAGCATTGAATGCCAGGGCGCTGAGCCCCGCGGCGCCCGTCTCCGCGACGGTGATTTCCATGCCTTCAGAAATGCCGGTGGCTTCGCTCTTGAGCACCAGCACGAAGCCGTTGCCATCGTTAACGATACTTGCCGCAACGCCGATCTGCGCGTTGTTGATCGCGTCTCGCACACCGGCCAGGGTGTTGTTGGTCTCGTCAATGGTCACCGTCTGGGCGACCGAGGACTCGTTCGCGTCGAAACTGTCGTAGCTGGCGCCGCTGAAGGTCGTGGTGCCGAACTGGAATGTCAAGGTGCCTTCGCCAACGACGCTATCAAGGCCTTCGTACTGCAGAGAGGTGAGCGTATGAGAGCGCGCGAGCGCCTGCACCTCGACTGAGTAGATGCCCGGGTCAGCCTGAGCCGTGGCTGTCGCGCCGACAGCGCCAGGGTTGCTGGAGGTCACCAGATTGCTGAGAAACTCATCGGAGTTGGATATCGCCGCCGATGCTGACTGCAGCTGTTCCAGGGTACTGCGGATACCGCCGAAGGCGGAGATTTTGGCATCGATCTCGGCGCGTCGGGATTCCAGACGCAAGTCCGTCGCCTCCCGCTCAGCCGCGATAATATCCTCGACAAGATCTGATGTGAGCAGGCCTGAGCCCACTCCCAGTGATTGGATAGAAGCCATTGTTCGCTCGCCTTGTGCGCGTCAGATCTGGATCAGCGACTGCTTGCACAGCCATTGATCACTTCGATCACGCCGTCGTATCGATAAAGCTCAGAGCATTGCCAGAACCGTCGGCGGGAACTGGCCCGGCAACGCTGACAGCCGGTGCAATGCTCTCTTCAAGCTCCGTCTTCAAGTTCCGTGCCAATCGAACGACGACATCGTTCGGGATCTGGCGAATCACCTGTTCGGTCTCGCCATCCACAACACTGACAATCGATCGACCCAAATCGTCGTCAAACGTAAAGCGGATGTTCCGTTCTGTGTTCTGGACATAGTCATTCAAGGCAACCACAGCCTGGTCTACCGCCGCCTTTTCCTCAGCCTGCTCGGCAACCGGCAAGGCGTCGCCTTGCGGTGGCAAAGGCTTGCCGGCCGGCTCCGGAGCGGACCGTTCTGGCGCAGCGTTCCTCGCTGGCTGGGCCGGCGATGCGGCATTGGCAGCCGCAATGCGGCTAGCGTCCTGAGTGCTAAGTTCGTTCATGGCGAACCTCTCTGTTTCCTGAGCGCAGCAAAGGACTGAGCCCGGTTACGAATCCGAAAACGGCAAAACCGCCGTGCATCCCTGCCCGGCGGTTGTGCGCTTCGTTGCGTCGCGACCCCGAAGGTCGCGACGTCACGTGCCCGTTAGGGCGCTGGCTCTTCATTACTGAAGCAGTGACAGAACCAGCTGGGGCGCGGCGTTGGCCTGGGCCAGGATCGATACGCCAGCCTGCTGCAGGACCTGAGTCCGCGACAGCTCGGCGGTCTCGACCGCGAAGTCCGCATCCAGCACCCGTGATCGTGCCGCCGAGATGTTCTCGGAGTTGATCGCCAGGGAGCTGATGGTGGAGTCGAGCCGGTTCTGGATGGCACCCAGGTTGGCTCGTTCACGGTTCACCGAGTCCAGCGCGTTATCGACAGCAGACAGGGCTGCGGTCGCCCCTTCGACCGTCGACAGGTCCAGCTCCGTCAGGAACTGGCCTTCCGTGGTGCCGCCAAAGGAGCCCTGCACGAAGCCGTTCGAGGTGACCTCAGCATCGCCGTTGGTGCCTGCTTCGATCTCGATGTTGCCCGCAGACTCAAGGGTCACCGTCGAGAAGACCGTTTCGCCGTTGGCCGCCACTGCGGCACCGACGCCGATGCCGTCGACTGCCGCGTCCAGCCCGAAGCTGTCTGCGGTAGCGGCATCATCTACCAGGACGGAGATGTTGCGTCCATCAGCAGCGGTCAAGGTCAGCGAGTTGCCGTTGTCGGAGGCAACCACACCGGTTTGGCCACTCACCTGGTTGATCGCATCGATCGCCAGACCGCGGTCCGTTTCAGCGTTACCGGTAGCGGTCAGAGTCGCGATATCGACACCGTTGATGTTGATATCAGCGACGTCCGCAGCGGTTGAGGTGAGCGCCGACGTGGAAGTCGTGCCGATCAGTACCGTTTCGTTGACTCGCGCCGTGACGCCGCTCTGCTCGCTGGCACGGTTGATCGCGGCTGCCAGCGCGATTCCGCTGGCCGCTGCGGCGGAGCTGTTTGCTGTCGTGTCGGAAGCCGTGTCGTCTTCAGCGCGCGCTGCGCCGATCGTGATGCCGTTGATTGTCAGATCGCCTGCTGCCAGCCCCGCGGTCGAAGCTGTCGCACTGGCTGCGCCAGTCTGAGCCGCAGTCGTGAAAGAGGCATTGGTCCCGCCAAACTCGCCGGCCGAGAGGCCTGTGTTGGCCAGCGCGCCCGAGCCGCTCGAAGAGCCATCGCCGCCCTCGATAGAGATGTTGTCGCCTTCCAGGGAGGACAGCGTGAAGCCGCCCACGAAGGTTTCCGTAGTGCCCGTGCCCGCCGTAAAGTTCAGGCCAGTGTTGGCTTCCGTCAAGCCTGAAGCCACCGCGCTGTCTGCGATCGTAACGTTTCGGCCATCAGCGGCTTCCAGCAGGACACCGTTGGTATCGCTGCCGGAGTCAATCGCCACGACACCCGTTTGCTCCGTTTTGGCGTTGATCGCCTGTACAACCGCTGCGCGGTTGGCGCTATTGGACGCGTCGCCTACAGCGATGTCGATATCGACGCCGTTGAGAGTGAGCGTACCGCTCGCAGCGGCGCCCAGGGTCTGTGCGCTGCCGCCGACCCGGTTCACAGAGACCTGGGCCTCAACGCCGGTGTCTTCTGTTGAACGGTTGATGGCAGCAGCCTTGGCGATCGCGCTCTGCGAGGCGTCAGCGACCGAGGCCGTATCGTCCGCAGCGGCTGAGGGGCCAATGGCAACGCCGTTGATGATGAGGTCGCCGTTACCGAGTGCCTCGGCGACGCCCCGGGCGCTAACGCCGGCACCGATACCGCCACCCAGCTTCTCGGCGGTCACTTCGTTGATGCCGAAGTCAACCACTTCGCCGGCGTTAGTGCCGATCTGAACACTGGACTCGAAGCTGCCGTCAAGGAGCTTCCGGCCGTTAAAGTTGGTCTCTTCGCTGACCCGCGAGAGTTCGTTGATCAATTGCTGCGCTTCGGCGTCGAGCGCCTGACGGTCACTGTCGCTGTTGGTGGCGTTGGCCGACTGCAGCGCCAGCTCGCGAATCCGCTGCAGGCTCTCGGTCATGGCGCCGAGGGCACCTTCAGCCGTTTGCGCGAGGGAGATGCCGTCGTTGGCGTTCCGGATCGCGACGCCAAGGCCGCGCACCTGGGCCGTGAAGCGGGTCGAGATCGCGAGTCCTGCCGCGTCGTCCCGGGCACTGTTGATGCGCAGACCGGAAGACAATCGGGACAGCGCGGTCAAGCCCTCTGCCTGGGTCGTGTTCAGATTCCGCTGTGCGGTCAGGGAACCGATGTTGGTATTGATAACCTGAGGCATGGTTGGGTCTCCGTTGTTGCCTTTCCTGTTTGAGCAGTCGCTCAGTACGCAAGATGCG
This sequence comes from uncultured Pseudomonadales bacterium, assembly GCA_964640725.1. GTDB lineage: Bacteria > Pseudomonadota > Gammaproteobacteria > Pseudomonadales > Azotimanducaceae > CALHVX01. Next base: position 210,182 of record CAZXIJ010000002.1, read on the forward strand.
TTCAGGAGGGCTTAACGGCCCGCCTTCGGAAAGCTTTAGGGGAATCGGCCAGGGCGGTGAAAATCGTGACCGGAATCGCAGTGCACAGTGCCGGGCGCTGCGAGGACAGCAACGCACAGCGCCGGATCGGCGCCACCGCCAGAAAACCGACCTAGAGGCTATTGAACAGCGACAAACGGCTGACGCGGATAAAGCTCTGCTGAGCTGCCTCGAGAACGAAGGATTGAAAGTTCAGCTCGCTGACCGCTTCGGCAAAGTCGATGTCCTGAACGTCGGACAGCAGGCCCTGGGTCTTGAGCACGATATCTTCGTGCAACGTGCGGGTGCTGTCGATCGCGTTCAGCCGGGCCCCGAGGCTGGATTGGGTACCGAGAATGTTGTCCAGCGCCTGATCAAGGCCAACCAGGGTCTGATCGATACGTTCCCTGAGCACTTCGTCTGTCACTGCGCCACCTACCTGCCCCGTTGTGCCGGAGAGCGTGGCCGCGATGTTGTTCACCGTCGTCAGCAGGCCCTGCTGGGACGAGATTTCCAGCAAAAACTGATCTCCTGGCGCTGGTGGCTCCGTGAAATCAAGCTGCAGCCCTGCTTCTGCGAGGGCGACGGTAGGCCCGTAGGGCACGGCCTGCGCGCCATCGATGAGCGTGCCGTCGTCGGCATTGCGAAAAGCCAGCACGGTTAGCCCGTCAACTTCGTCGACACTGACCTGTATCCGCCGGGCGGCGACCTCCGCGAGGGCCTCACTGTCGATGACGTTGGCGGTGAGCGACGGTGGCGCGGCGCCTGGGGAGCCATCGCGGTTCGCCAGGACAGCAATCGTCGGGAAATCGACCGCCGCACCGGCGAACAGGCTGGCTCCCGAGTCGCTGATGGCCAGCATCCGGTCCCGGTCGATTGCCAGTTCCCGTTGGCCGCTGTCGCCCTGGTAGCGAATTGACCCGTTTTCGAAGGCAAAGGGGCGCACGTCGCCCCGGAAGCCGCTAAACAGATACTGCCCTTCCGCATCCCTGGAATTCACGAGATCGAGCAGCTCGTCGAAGCGCACAGAGAGCTCAGCGCCAAGATAGGCGCGATCGTCGGGGCCGAACGCCGGGTCGCCGGCCTGCAGCGTCAGTTCCCGCACACGCTGCAGGACCTCGGTGATCCGAAACAGCACGGTTTCTTCCTGTTCCAGCGCAGCTTCGGCGCGATCGGCGTTTTCCAGGTAGCGCTCCCGGGAGGCGAGCTGCTGGTTCAGCCGGATGATCGCGCCAGCGCCCGCCGGGTCATCCGCCGGGGTTCGGACGCGCCGCCCTGTCGCGATCTTCTGCTGGGTGTCTGCAGCCTGCGCCGACAGATCGGTGATGGCGTTGATGCCCTGCTGTTGGAGCAGGCTGGTCGAGATTCGCATCAGGCTTAGCTCACTGCGTTAAAGAGGGTGTTGAAAATGTCCCGGGCCACCGAGATCACCTGCGCTGACGCGTTGTATGCCTGCTCGTGCCGAATCAGGTTCGCCGCCTCTTCGTCCAGGTTAACGCCGCTGATACTGGCCAGCCGAGCCTCGCTCTGGGCCAGCAAGGACTCCGCAGCCTCAAGATCCACCGCGGTCTGGCTGGCCACGGCACCCACGTTCTGCACGAGCGCAGCGAACGCTTCGCTGACCGTACCTGGCGGATCCCCCACGAGCGCCTCGTCTTGCAGAGCCGCCAGTTCGGTGCCCGTGCGATTGTCGAGAATGCCCTGGCTGGTAAAATCGATGCTGAACTGATCGCCCGCCTGGGGCCTGCCCGTCAGGGCCACCGTGAGCCCCAGGTCACCGGCAAAAACCGAAGGCAGATTCGCGAATGGTCCGCCGGGCTCTGCGGTCAGCGCCAGCCCTTCGTCCAGCAACAGCGACAGCTGCCCGCCGACCGTCGTGGTCTGATACTCGTCTGCGCCGCTGGCCGCGGTTGTTGCCAGGCCAAGGGCAGTCCCGACGCTGCCGCCGGGCGTCAGCAACAGGTTCGCGCCGCTGCCGGTGGCCGTCGTTGTAAAGGTCAGAGCGCCGTTGCCGTCGATGCCGACCTGTACCCGGTTCGGCCCGAGCGCAGCAGTCAGCTGTGCCTCGATTTCGAAGGCGATCTCGTCGGCGGTCTGAAAGTTCTCGTCCAGGATGACCTGAGCCGATGCTCCGCTGGCCGTCACGTTGAGCGTGTACGGGCCCCCGGCAGAAAAGTCGACGCCCGCGCGAAGATCCCGCGTGCCGGCGAGCGTGGCTGGCGTGCCGCCGCCGCCACCGTCGAGCGCCACCCGCGCGTCATCGCCGTTGCTCACAAACAGACCGCTGCCCCGAGGCCCGGTCACCTGTATGTTGAGATCCTGCCCAGCCACCTGAGTCACGCGCAGCCGGTCGCCTTCGACAACAGCACGCAGCCCGGCCTGCTCGGCATCCGGATTTTGGTTGATTCGCGTCGCCAGGGATTCCAGGCTCTCCACATCTTCAAAGACCACCCCTGCCAGGTACAGATCCGGGCCGGCATCGTTGGGCCCTAACGACAGGTCCTCCAGAAAGGCATCGGTGACGGCCGTCGCTGCCACGCCATCGAGCCGATCAAGCCGCTCGGCACTGGCCGCCGCGCTGGCCCCGGCCTGCAGCGTGACGGTTTGGGTCTTGAGCGGATCGCCGGAGCCATCGGCAATTTGCAGCAGCTGGCTGGCGTAGCCGTTGCCCAGGCTCGCATCGACGCTGCCGACCACTTCGGTCGGGACGGGGTCGCCTGCACCATTGCGATCGCCGTAAACCCGTGTGCTGCCAGGCTGGCCGAGGTTCAGACTCTGACTCAGACCCGGCGCGTAACGCTGGCTACGGATGGGCGGATCCAGCTGAGCCGGAGCCGTCGGGTCGCTGTTGTCGAGCACGTCAAAGCGATCTGGCGCGGTAAACGACAACAGTAGCGGCGGCCGCAGGCCATTGGCCGCGAGCGGATCGCCGGCAAAGAGCGGGTTCTGGATGTCGTTGACCTCTAAGACCCGCAGCTCACCGCTGCCGCTGTTGCTCAGGCTCGTTGTCGTCACTGCCGGGCTGCCCAGGGCGATCTCGCCGACCGCGGTCACCGCCAGCGCCAGGTCGTTCGCGCCCTGACGAAGCGGGCTCAGCCGATACTGCTGGCCGGCCAAAAAATCTCCGGATTCCAGCGTCACCTCAAGCCCGTCAAAAGCCAGGGTTTGTTCCGAGCCAGCATAGCGCCCCTGCATCACGAGGGCCTGATCGCTCAGGCGTCGCACACTAAAGGTGCCGTTGCCCAGTTCAGAAAAGTCGAGCCGGTAGTCAGATAAAGGCACCGCAGCGGGATCAGACACTTCGACGCGCACGATGCCGCTGGGGCCGCCCTGCAAATCGTCCCGGGATACTCGTCCGCGGATGTTGTCCGGGCTGTTGATATCCGCGAAGAAGGGCTGCCCAACCTCCCCTTCCAGATTCAGGCCCCGCTCGTGGACCTCGTTGAAGCGAACGGCAAAGTTTTGTGCCAGCTGGCCCAGGCGCTGCTGCGTGTCCGTCAGAACGCCGCCGGCGAATTTCAGAGACGCGCCAAGGGTGCCGCCGGTAATCGCGTCGGTTACTTCCAGGCGCTGCCCGTTGTCGCCCTGCAGTAAAAGCGTCTGGTTAGGCCCAACGGCAAGGCTCGCGGAGCCGCTGCCCAGCACCAGGGGCTGCCCCTTGCCGACAAACACACTGACAGTACCATCGTTCTGGGGAACCACCTTGAGCGCGACTGCCTGGCTCATCGCCCGCAGCAGCTCGTCCCGCTGATCGAGCAGCTGGTTCGTCGCCCCGCTCAAGGTCTCGCCGTTCAGCTGCGCAATCCGCCGATTGAGGGCCGCGACGCCTTCGGCAAGTTCGTTCAGCTGGCTGACCTCGCTGCGCATCTGCTCTCCGGCCCCCCGGAGGGCCGAGTTGAGCTGATCGTTGAGACTGGCAAAGCGGCTGCTGAGGCTGTCAGCGGCCTCCAGCAGCAGCTGTCGCTGCGGCGTGGACGCCGGGGAGGCATTGGCGTCGTTCAAAGCCGAGAAAAAGCGTCCAAACTCGGCATCGAGACCGCCGTTGTCCGCAAACACCACGCCGTCAATGGCCGAGATTTGCTCGGCCAGGGTGGACAGCTCGGAGCGCAGCGATTCGTCCGATCGAACCTGGGACACCACGTACTGGTCCGTGAGCCGGGCAATGTCGGTGACCCGGGCACCGGCGCCGCGAAATCGGCTGCCCTCGGTTCCCGCATTCTGCGGCACCACCTCGACTCGCTGCCGGGAGTATCCCGGCGTGCTGGCGTTGGTAATGTTCTGGCCAGTGACACTGAGCGCGGTTTGCTGCACGCGCAGGCCGCTGACGCCAATGTCGATCAGTGCCACGAAGCCCCTCCTGGTTGCGGCCCAATACGCCTCACGAAGAGCTATCGGCAGGCTGGGGGCGAGCTTTAGCCGCGGCGTTAGCCTCGGTGTCGACCCCAGCCGCCGGATTTCCGGGCGGTTGCAGCTGCGAGGCAATGATCTCCCGCAGCCCCAACCCACCGTTCTCGCTCAGGTGAATGGCCAGCTGGTGATCGAGCATCTCCTGGTGCATCTCAACTTCGCTGCTGCCGAGGTAGCTGCCTTCGCTCAGGGTTGCGGTCGCGTCGCGCATGGACTTCAGCATCCAATCCACAAAGATCGACTCGAACTGGGCTGCGGCGGAATCGAGGTCGCGACTCGACGGCGGGCCCTGGGTCAGGGTGCGCACATCGGCATAGGAGACTGTGCTCAGGCTGGCAGGAAGCGCCGGCATCAGATGACCACCAGTTCGCCGTGCAGCGCGCCGGCCTGCCGGAGGGCTTCCAGGATGGCCATGAGGTCCGCCGGCGCCGCGCCAACCTCATTGACCGCTGTGACGATGTCCTGCAGCGAGACACCCGGATCAAACAGGAACATGCGATTGTTCTCTTCGGTCACTTCGATGTCGGTTCGGGGCACCACCGCGGTCTGTCCCCCGGCCAAGGCGTTGGGCTGCGACACCTCCAGGTTTTCAGAGATCGTAACCGACAGGGAGCCATGGGTTACCGCCGCCGGAGACACCTGCACGTTCTGACCGATGACGATCGTACCCGTACGGCTGTTAAGCACGATGCGAGCTGTCGCGGCGTCCGGCTCGACGCTGATGTTTTCCAGTACGGACAAAAACGCTGTTCGCTGTCCCGGACGTAACGGTGCTCGGACCGCGATCGACGTGCCGTCCAGCGCTTCAGCGACCTGCGGGCCAAAGGCGTCATTGATCGCCTCGCTCACGCGCCGGGCCGTGGTGAAATCTGACCGATTCAAATTGAAGACAATGCGTTCGCTGCGCATAAAGCCGTCCGGCGCGGAGCGCTCGACCGTTGCGCCCTGCGGGATGCGGCCGACACTGGGCACGTTCAGGGTAATGGAAGAACCGTCCTGGCCTTCGGCGCCAAAGCCGCCGACCACCAGATTGCCCTGTGCGATGGCATACAGCTGCCCATCAAGGCCCTTCAGCGGCGTCACCAGCAGCGTGCCGCCCCGCAGGCTCTTGGAGTTGCCCACCGACGAGACGGTCACGTCCAGAGCCTGACCGGGTTTCGAAAACGCCGGCAGGTCTGCGTGCACCGCTACCGCGGCAATGTTTGCCAGCTGGGGGTTCTGCCCAGGCGGCAACTGCACGCCAAATTCGCGCAGCATGTTGCGAAAGGTTTGCAGCGTGAACGGCGTCTGCGCCGTCTGGTCACCGGTCCCATCAAGCCCGACAACCAGCCCATAGCCCACCAGCTGGTTGCTGCGCACGCCGGCGACCGATGCGAGGTCTTTCAGGCGCTGCGCCTGAGCCCCGGAGGCAGCGGTCAGCGCGACGGCCAGAAGGATCCCGCTGCAGTGTCGCAAGCGCGCCTTCACAGGGGAAACTTCGCGCTGATGAAGAAGCGAGACAGCCAGCCGGGAATGTTCGAGTCCGCCAGCGCACCGGTGCCGCTATAGGCGATTCGGGCGTCCGCCAGCCGGTTCGAGGACACGCTGTTGTCGTCATCGATGTCTTCCGGGCGCAACAGCCCACTGACCCGCAGGTACTCCTCTCCGCGATTCAGGTTCATCCACTTCTCTCCGCGAATCTGCATCAGGCCATTGGGGTACACCGCCGCGATCACGGCCGTCAGCGTTCCGGTCAGGCTGTTGCTCTGGTCAGACTCGGCGTTGCCCGAGAAATCCGAATCGTTGTTGAACAGGTTAAGGTCCGTCGTGCCCGTACCCCGAATCAGGCTGCCGAGCAGCTTGGGGTTGGCGATCTGATTGCTCACCCCCTTGCTCATCGTCGTTTCCGCTGATTTTTGCGAGCTGGTCCGCTCCTCCAGGCGGATGGTGACCACATCGCCCACCCCCAGGCCCCTGCGATCCACGAACAGCGAGTCAAAGGAGCTGGCGCTGTAGATCGCGCCGGTCGTTGCCGGCACCGGCGCAGCAGAGACCGGCATCACGGGCTCGTAGCTGGGCTCCGGGCGCAGCGGCGGCGCCTGGACCACGCAGCCCGAAAGCACAAGCAGCGCCACTAGGCTGACGCCACCGAACGGAATTGACCGATGCATGCCCATCAGATGTTCTGCGTCACATACTGCAGCATCTGGTCTGCAGTCGAGACCACCCTGGAGTTAATTTCGTAGGCTCTTTGGGTTGCCACCATATTGACCAGTTCTTCCACCACATTGACATTCGACTGCTCAAGCGCCCCTTGAATGATCTGCCCCAATCCGCCCTGGCCGGCGGTGCCCTGGGTCGGAGCGCCGCTGGACGCTGTCTCCCGGTAAAGGTTGCCGCCGGCAGCTTCGAGGCCCGCAGGATTGATGAAATCGACCAGCGCAATCGTCCCCGCCTGCGTCGTGGCCGCGTTGCCGGCCTGGGATACGGTGACGGTACCGTCAACGCCGATAGTGACCGTATTGGTCTCTGCGGGAATGGTGATGGACGGTTCAAGTTCGTAGCCGTCGGAATTCACCAGGTTGCCGTTCTCGTTCAGGTGAAACGCGCCGTTGCGGGTATAGCCCACGCCGCCGTCCGGCAGCGTGATCTGAAAGAAGCCCCGGCCTTCGATCGCCACATCCATCGTCTGTTCGGTCGTTTGCAGCGTGCCCACGCTGAATTCCTTTTGCGTATCCACGATACGCACGCCAAGGCCGAGCTGGGTGCCTGTCGGCAGCTGGCTGACCTGTGAGGTCAGGGCCCCAGGCTGCTGCCGGATCTGGTACATCAGGTCTTCAAAGTTGGCCCGGTCACGCTTGAAACCGACCGTCGACACGTTCGCCAGATTGTTGGAGATCGTCCGCAGCGCAACGTCCTGCGCGCTGAGGCCCGTTTTGCTGATGTAGAGCGCTGAATTCATAGTCTGTTCCTGTTTGCCGTGCGACGCGTCCGGTGCTAGCTGATGCGGACCAGCTGGCTGGAGGCCTCGTCGTTCTCTTCAACCTTTTGCATCATTCGCACCTCCAGCTCGAACTGACGCGCGATCGCGAGAATGTCGGTCAGCTCGCTGACGGCGTTGACGTTACTGCTCTCCAGGGATCCGCCAGCTACCATCACAGTCTCGTCCGCCTCAAGATTCTGTCCGTCCCGCGCCTGAAAGATGCCCGGCGCCGCTTTGGCCAGCGCTTCTGGGGGGGCACTCACCAGTTTCAGCTGATCGACCTGCACCAGCGATTCGGGCCCCTGCCCCTCCGGGCGGATCGTGATGCCGCCATCCTCGCCAACGAACAGGTTCACCAGCGGCGGCACTGCCACGGGGCCGCCGCTGCCCAGCACCGGCAATCCTTCCGGAGACAGCAACCGTCCGGCTGAGTCGATCTGCAGGGCGCCAGCGCGGGTATAGCCCTCGCTGCCGTCGGGCATCTGCACGGCCAGCAGGCCATTGCCCTTGATCGCCACGTCCAGGTTTCGTCCCGTTTCGCGCATCACGCCGCTGCCAAAGTCGAACCCGGTACCCTCGCTGAGCGCAAAGGTGCGCACGGCGTGGCCATCGCCGCGAATAGCGCGGTCCATCGTCTGCGCGAACTCCCGGCGAAAACCATCGGTGCTGACGTTGGCCAGGTTGTTGGCATGAACGGCCTGAGCCCGCTCCAGGTGAGCTGCCCCGTTCGATGCCAGATACAGCATGCGATCCACAGGATGATCCTTTAGATGTTGATAATCGTCTGGGTAATCTCGTCGGAGGTCGAAATCGTCCGGGCGTTGGCCTGGAAATTTCGCTGCGCAATGATGAGCTGTACAAGCTGCTCCGACAGCTCAACGTTTGAGTCCTCCAGCGCGCCAGAGGTAATCACGCCCAGCGAACCGCTGCCAGGCGCCGCGATGACTGGCTCACCGGATTCGTTGGTCTCAACCCAGGCGGTATCGCCGACCGCAGCCATGCCCTGAACATTCGAGAAGTCGGCAATCGCGATCTGGCCCAGAATCTGGTTCTGGCCGTTGGTAAACCGCGCCGAGATGATCCCTTCGTCGTCAATATTGAGGCCAGACACCTCGCCGGTGGTGTAGCCGTCCTGGTTCAGTTCGGACACGGCAAACTCGCTGCCGTACTGGGTCGAATCGCCCAGGCGAATTTCGAAGTTCGAGCTGGTGGCTGGCTCAGCGACCGGCAGCGAGCCGCCGGCCAGAGCGTTCAAGGGCCCCTCGGCGCCGTTGGGCTCGCCGTCATCGTTCAGCGGCGTCCAGTTCGAGATCAGGATCGGCTCTGTACCGGCCTGATTGATGGAGCCGTCTTCGTTGAACAGCACGCTGAAGGCAGCCCGGGTGGCTTCGGTGTTCTGGGGCGGAGGCAGGTTCGGATCGGGGTCGCCAACGTCCTGGCCATCGATCAGCACGTAGGAGGTCCAGCGATTCGGCTGAGCCCCCGGCTGCGTATCGTCGAAGCGGTCTTTGACAAAGTACAGGGAGGCGACGTGCGGGTTGCCGAGGCTATCGAAGATCGTGAGCGACGTCGCCGCGTTGTAGGTGTCCTGGTTCGTCGGGTCAAAGGTGTTGAGCTCGAACTCATCGAAAGCATCTTCGTTGATCAGGCCAAACACATTCGTGGCCGACGGGATCGCGTTGGCCAGGGTAATGCCTTCATCCAGCGTGATTTCGACCGTGCCGCCCACAGCAGCTGCGGGGTTGCTGCCCTGACTCAGGGTCACCGGACTGCCCTGGGTGCCTTCGACGGACAGGCTGTCCGCGATATCGCCGCCCGTAATGGCAAAGACGACATCGTTGCCGACTGCATCAGTCACCACCAGATCACCGAGCGTATCAATGCTCGCAGTCACCGTTCCGAGGCCCGGCAAGCCGCTGTTGATATTGTCTGACAGCTCGGCGAGGGTTCCGCCCGTCAGGGCGACGCCGTTCAAGGCCAGCCCGAGCTGGCCGCTGCGGTTGTCGAAATCAGCCGCCGGTAACCTTGCGATAGTGCTGGCCGTAGCGGACACCCCGGCGACGTTGGTGCTGCCCAGCAGAGCGGCGATCTGAGCGGCACTCTGAGCCGGCGGGATGGTAATGGCCTGGGTCGTGCCATCCGGATACACCACATCCACGTTCTGCTCGGCGTAACCGTTGTTGACCGACGAGATTCCTGGCTGCGAGAAACCAGTGGCAAGGTTCAGCGTCGCCGACAGGTCCGCCTCGGATACTCCGTTGTTCGAAGCGTTCAGATTAGAGATCGTGATCGAGCTGTTTTCGCCGTCCGTCGTGCTGAAGAACTGCAGCCGCCCGGCAGCGTCGGGATCTTCCCGCACATCAACGGACAGCCCGCTGGTCAGCAGATCGTTGCGGATATCCAGGATCAGATCGTCCACGTTCTGAATATTGGAATTGAGAGTTACCGTAGCCGTACCGTTGTTGCCGGTACTGCCTGCCACAGAGATATCAAAGCTGGCTTCGGTCACCAGCCCGACATTGCCCGTGGTCGCGCTACCGCCAAAGGGATTGGGGTTGGTGTTGCTGGAGCCACCATTGCCTGCACTACCCAGGGATATACCGCCCAGCGCGTTCTGCACGTTGGTCGCCGTGACCCCGATGCCGAAGCTGGCATTGTCGTTGGGATCGATCAGAATCGTCGAGGCTTCACCGCTGTTCAGGGCAAAAAACTGCAGCCGGCCGACGCTGTTTGGATCTTCTCGAACGCCGATCCCGATGCCCGTCGCCGCCAGGTCGTCAGCGACATCGTTGATCAGGTCCTGCAACGTCGTGATGTTGTCGTCCAGGGTGACCAGGACTGTCTGGTTTTCTCCCGGCGTTGTCGATCCCGTCAATGACACCTGAAAAGAGGCGTTGGTGTTGTTGCCCGAGTTGTCGGAGCTGCCCTGGGCGATGCCACCGAGCAATGCGGTGATATCAGAAGCGTTGGCCTGGACATCGCCGGCAACGCCGCTGAGCTGGAAGTTGTCGACCACGACCGTCGAAGTCTCGCCGGAGATCGTCGCGGCGAACTGAATCCGTCCGGGGTTGTTCGGGTCTTCCTGGGCGATGACGTCAATGCCACCGCCGGGCACGGCATTGAGCTGAGTGTTGATGTCGTTGATGAGCGCAGAGATATCGCCGTTGGTGTAGCTCTGATCCAACGCGATCGTTGCGGTGGCGTTGCCGCCCAAGCCGGAGCCGCCGCTCAACGACACATCAAAGCTGGACTGAGTCAGAGACCCGGTCACACCGATCGCGCCGGCCCCCGGAGCGCCGTTGCTGGAGCCGTCCGATAGTCGCAGCACGCCCGCGATGTTGCTGACATCAACGCCCGCGTCCGTCGTCTGGAAATTATCGACGGTGATGCTCGACGCAACGCCATCGTCGGTGGAGACGAACTGCAGCCGCCCCGTGTTGTCCGGGTCTTCCCGCACGGTAGCGGCAATACCGGAACTCGTGAGCTGGTCATTGATATCCGCGATGAGCGCCGGCAGGCTGTTGATATTCGAGGTCAGCTGAATCGAGGCCGTGCCATCGCCGGAAGATCCGGCCGTGGTCACGTCAAAGGACGTCCTGATGCTCTGGCTGCCGTCGGCGACGTTCGACAGAGTCGCCTGAACATCGGTCACCGCCGCAGCTCCGCTGGCCGTGTAGTTGTCGACGGTAATCGTCGACGCCTGGCCCGGGGTCGAAGCGAAGAACTGCACCCGGGAGGTATCCGCCGGATCAGCGCGCACCTGTACCCCGATCCCTGCCAGCTGCGGGTTCACAGCCGCTACGAAATCGGCTACAGAGGCGATATTGCTGTTGAGGGCAACGGTAACCGAGCCGTCATTGCCGGACCCAGCGATCTCGACATCAAAAGAGGCAGAGTTAGCGCCGCTGTAGTCAAAGGCCACGCTGCTGGCGTTGCCGCTCACCGCCGAGGGCTTGTCAGAGAAGTTAAAAACGCCGGGAACGCCCGATCCGGAAATCGAACTCGGGGTGTTCAGCGAAAAGTCAAACCCGGTTGTGGTGCCGGTTGCAGAGACCGCAGACGGGTTGTTCACCCCAAAGTTGAAGGGCGCAATCGTCGTTCCAGCTGTGATGTTGGATTCAGTGTTCTGGCTGTAGTCAAAGGGCGTTGGCGCGCCGCCGGTCTCGAGCACCGTTGGTGTGCCTTCAGGCAAGCCCGCACGGGCCACCCCGACGGAGGCGCCGTCGGCGGTCAGCGACGAGCCCAGCTCCGACAGGACCTTCGAGCGCGCGTCCAGGTTGACGTTGGCTTCTACCAGCGAGGTACGCCGGGGCGCGATGTTGTTGGTCTCGATCTGCATATCGCCCAGAATGCCGCTCAGCGCGCCAGACTCGTTGGCGGTGAAGCCCTGCACCAGGGAACCGTTATTGCTGACGATAAAGCCCTCGTCATCGACGCCAAACGCGCCAGCGCGGGTATAGGAACGTGCGCCGTTGTCGCTGAGCACGAAAAAGCCATTGCCGTCGATCGCCAGGTCCAGGCTGTTGTTGGTAAAGGAGATCGTGCCCTGATCGAACTGCTGGGAAATGTTCGCCAGCTTCACGCCGCTGCCCGTTTGGTTGCCACCAGCACCGAGCAGGCTCGACGCATAGACGTCCGCAAACTCGGCCCTGGACGCTTTGAATCCCACCGTCGATGAGTTCGCGATGTTGTTGCCGGTGATGCGCAGATCGCTCGATGCTGCGTTCAGGCCGCTGAGGGCAATGTTAAAAGCCATGGATAGTCCTTGATGACTGCTTGGAGAGCGTTACTGAATAGATTGAATTTCGGTCGTCGAGACGCTGGCGCCGCCGAGCAGCGTCGCTGTGACCTGCCCTGCCCCCAGAGAGACGGAGGTCACACGGTTGGGCAAGCTGGTGGCGAAGGCGCGGCCATCGCCACCCAGGTCGCTGTAGGCCCGGACCTGGTACAAGCCAGCGGGTAGCGGCTCGCCGGCGGCATTGCGACCATCCCAGCCAAAGCGAGCCTGGCCCGGTTGCTGGGACCCGAGTTCCAGCCGGGCAGCAAGAGCGCCGCTGCTGTCGCTGATGTCGACGATCAGGTCGGAGCTGCCCGCAGGAAGGTCCACGAAACCGTTCATGCCGGCATCCGTCATCAGGCCCTGGTCGCTGGACACGATAACGTCCCGACCCACCAGCGACGCAGACTGCAGGGTCAGGCTGGCCTGCATAGCGGCCGCCATGCTTTCCACCCCGCTGTTCAGGTTCTCGATGCCCTCAACAGTGGAAAACTGCGCGAGCTGGGCGATAAAGTCTTCGTTCTTGGCGGGATCCAGGGGATCCTGGTTTTCCAGCTGGGCGATCATGAGCTCAAGGAACTGGGTCTTGCCCAGCTCTTCGTTATCGCCGCGATCATCCGCCGGTTGGGTCAGCGCTTCAAAACTGCGCAGGCCTTCAATTTCCATAGATCAATCTCTCTACTGGCCGAGGGTAAGCAGGCGCTCAGCGAGCGTCCGAGCGGTGTTCATGACCTCGACGTTCAGCTGGAACGACCGGCTGGCGGAGATCATGTTGGCCATTTCGCTGACCGCCGATACGTTCGGATAGGCGACATAGCCGCGCTCATCCGCAAAGGGATGATCCGGTTCGTATCGATGGTCCAGCGGCGCATCGCTCTCGACCACGCCGCGCACCCGCACCGGGTTGGCGGCCAGCTCGTTCGGGCCGGCGTCCATCGCGTTGTTGAGCGCGGCCGCAAATACCGGGTGGCGCGCCCGATAGGTGCTGGCCGGGTCTTCGCTGACGCTCTCGGCATTGGCCAGGTTGCTGGCGGTGGTGTTCAGCCGAACCCGCTGTGCGGCCATGGCGCTGCCCGCCGTATCGAAAATATCCAGCATCGACATGGCGCTATTCTCCTCGGATGGCGGTCCGAAGACCGGTCAGCTTGCCGTTCAGAAAGCGGTACGCCGCCTGCCACTGAATGTTGTTTTCCGCCAGCGCCGCCTGCTCGATCTGGACATCGACCGTGTTGCTGTCGGGCGATGGCATCCAGGGCTGGCGGTATTTGAGCGCTGGTTCGTGCTGCGCGCCCGGAGCTGGAAGATGCCGGGAACGGGTCTGCCAGGCCCGCATCGCACCCGGCTGCCCTTCTTTCCTTTCCAGCCGGGCGGACAGAGCAGCCCGGAAGTCCAGATCCCGCGCCTGGTATCCCGGAGTGTCAGCGTGGGCGATGTTGTTTGCGATCACGTTCATACGCTGCGCTCGCAGAGCCAGCGCAGCAGGATGGGGCCCGAGGGCATTGTCGAAAGAAATGGGCATCGGCTGACAGCTACTCGCTCAAAGAGGTCGAACGGTGACAAAGCAATCCCCGTGCCAAGCTGTTCAGCATCCTGCGTCCTGCAGGGAATCAGCGCTGCAGATCCGCAGCGCCGGGGCCCGAGCGCGATCGGGCAAACGCGCGTGAACTCTCAGACCGTCACAGTTCCCAGGCGCAGCGGCAACCGGTTGCCGCCCCTCGGCAACGGATTGCCGGCGGCGCACGAGCCAGATCAACGACGACGGCAAGTTGAGCAGCGGCTGCTACTACTTACACACCTGGTAGCTGGAACACTCGATGACCGACATAACGGCGCCTTGCTCCGAAACCCCGAAGCTGGCCGCACGCTGCGCCGCGCTCTGCGCCGCACTCTGCACAGGTCTCGGCCTGGCTCTGGCCACAGCGCAGGCAGCAGCGGTCACCGAAGCCCAGATCCGCCTGGCCGTCGGTGCCTACTACGCCGATGCCGGTGATCCGATACCGTTCGACGCGCAGTCCCTCAAGATCTCGCCCCTGCCCCGCTTTGTCGAAGAAACACCTTGTTCGCAGCTGATGATTGTGCCCCGTGGCCGAGTACCCGCTTTGTCCCTGGCGCTGTCCTGCGAGCAGCCGAAACCCTGGCGGGCTTACATCAGCGCCCGCGCCACCACGAGCAGTCGGATCATGACGGCCTGCCGCAGCTTGCCGAGGGGCACAGTGCTTCGGGCCGCAGATCTCTGTCCAGCCCAAGCAGCCCCAGGGACAGGCCAACTCGCGCTGACCAGCAGTACCGAGGCAGTAGGGCTCGCGACCAAGCGGCCGCTCGGTGCCGGTGCTGTGATCTACCATCATCAGCTGGCCCCAGCGGTTGTGGTGTCCCGAGGCGACCAGGTCACCATAGAGGCCCACCGCGGCGCGGCGCGGATCAGCGCGACCGGCAAAGCCGTTGGCAGCGGTGCCCGGGGCGAACAGATCGACGTCATCAACGCCGCATCCGGGCGGCGGCTGGCGGTCTGGGTGCTGGGGCCCGGACGAACCGGGACCAGAGCACCCGGACCCGATCCTGCGGCAGCGCCGCCTGACTTTTTCGAAAGCAGCGCTAAAGTTTCTAAAGGGACGGCCGTTAAGGGTCGCAGGATGCCGGGAAACCCCGGTCACTGAGAGCTACAAGCATGAATATTGACAAAATCGATGGCGCGCTGCCATCTGCCCCCAGGTCCGGGCCCGGTCCGGGCGCCAAGGGTGCCGACCAGCGGGCCGCCGCGAAAGCAGCTCTGGGCGGAGCGCAACGGGCAGAGCTGACGTTGAGTGACGTCGCGCAGTCTCTGAAGCCTCAAAGTGCCGGAAGCAGTGCCGGACAGATCGATACGCAGCGCGTGGAGCAGATTCGCCAGGCTATTGCCGATGGCACCTATCACATCGACACGGCACAGCTGGCCGAACGGTTTCTAGCCCTTGAAACGACTTTAGATCAATAACTTGAAAGTACTTTCTGCAGATCAAGTCAAAGCCTTGACCGAGCGTCTGATCGCTCTGTTCGCCGCTTTGCAGGAAGCGCTCATCAATGAACGCAGCGCGCTGCAAGGCGATGACGCCCAGGGCCTGCAGGCGGCGGTGGACGCCAAGCAGGCCACGCTGAATGCTATTCACGAGGTCGCGCCGGGGCTGCGCCTGGACGAGCTGGGAACCCTGATCGCCGGCCTCTCGCCCGCAGAACGCAAAGAAACGGAACCGCGTCACAATCTGCTCGTGCAGCAGGCCGCGGCGGCGAAAGAGTACAACGCCGTTAACGGAAAGATCGTTCGACGCTCTCAACAATCAGTGCAAGGGGTGCTCAGTCTGATGACTGGCACCGACGATGCATTGACCTACAGCGAGCGCGGCGACACCCAGCGGACAACGGGGGCCAGCGCGTACGCGAAGGCCTGAAGGACATACCGCACATGGCTTTTGGACTCCTGAAGAAACGCGCAGGAAGCGCGTCCGGAGACGGTCCTGGCACCCAGGACGGCAGCCGATACACTGACGATGCGGAAACCATCGCCGCGGCGTTCCGACATTTCCGCGATCAGCGGACAACGCTGACGCTTCAGTTCCAGGAGCACAGCTCGCCCTATCAGGCCAAAGTGCTGGATGTTACGGACGGCGTCCTGCTCATCGAAGACATCCAGCCTCGAGAAGGGCTGCAGCACCTTCGCAATGCACGGCCTTTCTCCATCGCCGGTCGCAGCCAAGGCATGTACTTGTACGCCAACGGCATGCGCTGCCTGAGCAGCGAAGCCGAGCGCGGCATCCCCTACTTCCGCCTGGCACCGCCAGACTCTGTGCTGCACCAGCAGCGCCGGCGCTCCCAGCGCGTCGAGCTACCCATGACCGTGAAGGCGCAGGGTGCTCGCATCAGCGTGATGCGACAGGGGGCGGAGCTCTCCGGCGACATCCTTGATCTCTCTGCTGGTGGCCTGCGCGCGCAGTTCTTTGAGCAGCCGGCACCACTGCTGGTCGCGGAGGAGCGCCTGGAAGTGTGCGTGTTGCACATCCGCGACCAGCTGGATTTGACCAGCTGCGCCACGGTCCGGCACATCGACCATGACCCGGTCAGCGAGCAATTGAGCTGCGGCCTGGAACTTACGGAGATGAGCGTGACGGACCGTCGCCGGCTCGAGCATTTCGTGCAGTCGCTCGCGAGCCGTCCGCCGATGCCAGTGGGGCACTAATCGCTCTCGACGCCTGAACTCCCAAGCGGGGGGCGCTCCCGAAGGTCGCAAGAAAGCGATGCCAGTCTTCCAACCGGTCGACGTCCCATACGGTTTCAAGCTCCCGCACCGAACAGCCTGCCGCTTTAAGCGCGGCGCAAGTCTGCGCCCTGACGCGCTCGGTGCCCCAGGCGATCCCGGAGAGCGGGTCTGTCATCAGCGCCACCTGACGATGCTGTAGCCCGATCAGCCCGAATCCGCCATCTTCTGCCGGTGCCAGAACTGCTTCGTGGTCCTGCAGTGCGTCGAAGGCCCTGGCAACCGTTTCTGAATCCACCGTTGGGCAGTCTGCACCGACAATCACGGTGAGCCCACCGGGGTCCGTCTGGGCGTGTTGCACAAAGGTTTGCCACATGCGCTGGCCCAGATCGCGCCCTCGTTGGGCAAAGCGCTGAGCGTGCCAGCGACTGGCCCAGGCGCCCACAGTCTGGTGCTCTACGGACCCGGCGACCCACAGACATCGGTGTGTTTCCGGGCCAGGCTGCAGCTGCGTGATCGCATGTTCGACCAGGCGATCGTAGGCCAGCAGCGTTTCCGCATCGCCAAGGCTCTGCGCAAGCCGGGTCTTGACGGTCCCGATAATCGCGGGCCGCAGATACAGGCACAGAAAGCGACGACCTGTCATCGCGGCAACTGCTCCGCCGACCTGGGTGCCGCCGCCGGATTGCCGTAATACCGTTGGGCCAGCACCTCAGCGGGGGTGCCCAGATAGTACTTCAGCCGAAACTGCCACATGGCGAATACGGTGCGCCAGATACCTCGCCGCTGCCAGCGCCGGGCCGAGGTGCGTAAGGGGCCAGCGAGGACTTGCGGCGACGTCAGCCGGCGCAGGCGCTTACTGAGCTCGATATCTTCCATGAGGGCCTGCGGCGGAAAGCCGCCGATCTGCGACAGTAGATCCCTGTGCACGACAATGCCCTGATCGCCCGTACAGATGCTGGTCATCCTGGCGCGCAGATTCATCATGGCGCTGACCAGGCGCAGAGAGCGGCCAGGGGCATCGATCCGGACGTTAAATCTGCCCCACCCAGGCCCATGCAGCGATTCCAGCTGCGCCAGCGCGTTGCCGGGCAGCTGCGTGTCGGCGTGAAGAAACCAAAGCCAGGTCCCCCTTGCTGCTTCTGCGCCGGCCGCAAGCTGCTCGCCCCGGCTCGGCCGTGCACAGGCAACCAGCCGGGGGGTGCCGGCAGCGTCTGACAGCACGGGCCGGTCACCCGCGTAAGCAATCACGATATCCACGCCAGAGTCTGACAGCGCTGGCAGCAGACGGTTCAGCGCAGCATCGTCCTGATAGACGGGCACAATGATGGACAGTTCATGAGTCAGCACGCGCTGCAATGTGCCTGATGCGCGCCGGCAGCGCTAGTCAGGCGTTACGTCGCAGATGGCAACGGGCACCTGCTGCTGCGCCGAAGGTTGCCACAGCTGTGCCCGGCGGCAATTTCGAGCCCCCGCCGGCGGTGGGGCCAGCGGGGGCTGGGCGCCGATGCGCGCGGGGGCGGCGGGCGTGCCAGGACGGCTGCAATCTGTTGCCGCGGTGCACCGGTTGACGCCCTGCTGGGCCGCTGCGACCTCGCTGCAAAGGGTCAGCGCCCGGCCATCGACACAGGCGCATCCGCAGGGGAGCTGGGTCGCCAGCGCCAGGGCGCCGTGCAGCAAAAGCAGATAGAACATGGGGAACCCCTCTGATTTCAGAGCTCCAGTTTGCCGCGTCGCGCAGGCAGCTCGTGCCAGTCAGGCACTGCGTCGCCTGTCAGTCTCCGCGTTTCGGCACCCGGGGCGTGGTCGCACTGCGAGACCGCACCAGCGCCAGCCGGGCACAGGTATCGGAGCAATAGCGAGCACCCGCGTAGGGGGAAAAGGCTTCCTCGCAGGTCAGGCACAGGCGCTCGTCGTCGCCGCGCTCCCGGAGCTCCTGCAGGGCCCCGCGCCGCCGGGTCTCCAGCAGGTGCCGCACCGCACCGTTGCGCTCGCAAATCAGCCGGAACTCCCGGTCCCCAAGGTCAAGCAGCTCGAGAATCTGGCTGACCGACAATTTTGGCGAGCGCAGCAGCAACCCGAGCGCCTGCTCGATCGCGTCATCGGGTTGCGGCTTGGGGTCGGATTCCGTCACGAAGCTCTGGTTGCTGGCTGCATAAACATCTTTCAGGATCTCAAAGGTAACCTGAGCGCAGGGTGAACCGTTTCACTAGCTGCCTTACGAACCGCCTCAGTCACGGCTGCAGGGCCCTGCCCGGCCCGAGGCCTGGACGCCAGGCCATCAGCGCTCTGCCGAGGTGCCTGACAGCACGTACAGGCGTTCACTGCCGTAACCCTTGGGCAACACGCGCTCGCCGGCATAGGCCAGGTCAAAACCGTGCCCGGCTTCGAGCGCCAGCAGCGCGGCAAACTGCTGGGTCGTCAGAATCTGGTTCTCCGGCGCCACCGGCTCGACCCGTGCTGCCTTGCTTGTGTGCCGGCCGGTGTAGTTCAGGGTGTCGGTCAGAGGATCGACGCAGGCCAGCAACGGCCCCGCATGCAGCGCAATCCTGATCTTCAGATCCAGGTCCGTGAACTCTGCCAGGCGTTCCCGAAACAGCTGGTTGATCGCCAACCCGAACTCCGCGGCGGCGACCGCAGAGTCCAACACAAAGTAAAACGCATCGCCAAAACTCTGGCTCAGCCGTGGCGGGCTGACGTGGCTGCGACACAGCCGGCCAAGCTGCGGCAATACCTGCTCGTAAAACCGCTCGATGTCGGCCTCGCTGAGACGGCTGTAACCGACGATATCTGCGAACACGAGGCCCATGAGCTGGCGTTTATGCCGGTGCCCTGTCGGCAGCGCTTCCGGTACCGGCAGCTGGACGCCCGTGTGCGAGCCAAGCGCGTCGATCGGCAGGCCCTGCCGCTGCCACAGCCCCATGCAGTCCGCGGTGCCCCCTGGCAGGCCGTCGCTGCCATCCCAGACAGAGATACCACGGACTGAGGCACCGAGCTCCTGCGCCTTCAGCTGGGCGAAACCCAGCATCACCCGATTGCCGAAATCGAAGGCCGACGCATCGAGCGGGTCCACCTTCTCGCTGACCACCGTCAGCGAGCTGGCTCGCTCCAGCACCCGATGAAAGCGGGGCACCCAAGCGTCGTCAGGCTCGCTGGCAACGCTCAGGGCAAGAAAACTCTCGACCTCCATCGGCAGCACGACATGCGCTTCGCCGCCCCGTTCAAGGAGGGCCTCGAGGAACAGCAAGTCAGCGCCGTTCGCCGCGGCAGCGTAGCCGATCTCTACCCGCCGCTGGACAAGCAACTGATCCAGGGCACGGCGCACCGCAGGCTCCGCGGTCGCCGGAAATCGCGGCGAGGCTCGACCGGGCTCATCGATAAGGTGACCACTGAACACTGCGATGGACGGCAGCGAGAAAGCCGCGTCCAGCCGGTCTCGCGGCAATGCCAGGTCCTGCAAAAGCTCTCGTGCCTGGCGCACCGTAGAGCCGAGCGTATTCCAGTCCCGGCGCGAGGACGCGGCAAGCGCTGCTTTCGCGTAGCTGGCCTGCGCGTCTGCCACCCGTCCCAGGATCAGCTGCGCCTCGGCGCGCGTTGCCAGCGCCCAGTCATCGCCCGCGGCTCCGGCAGCCGCTTCGCGGTCCAGGGTTTGAAGGACCTGCAGCGCCAGGGCTTGAGCGATGTCCGTACGGCCCGCTCGCAGCGCCAAGGCCGCCGCGTTGATGCCCGGATAGGTATCGCCGGTCGCGTCGAAGGCACGCTGGTAGTGCGCCTGGCCGCGCAGCCAATGGCGTTGCGCATCTTCGGCGCTCGCGGCCCGGCGAGCCAGATCTTTCTCGGTGCGGCCCAGCAGGCCGAGGGTTTCGGAATCGCTGTGGCCGTCTGCAAGCAGAGTCATCAGTGTTCGGGCTGCGGTCACAGGCGCGCCGGTATTGGCCAGCGCCCAGGCTCGCAGGTGCTCGATCTCGGGGCTCAGCGGCAAGGATTCCGGGGGCAGCAACTCCAGCGCGTCCCGCGACAGCCCCCGGCGAACAAGGCCCCGAACCAGCGCCGTTCGAGCGGCAGGAGCGCTGGACCAGTCCTCGACCGCCTGAGCTCGCCTGAGCAGGGTCCTGAGCGGTGCAGCGGTGCCAAGGCGATCAAATTCCCGGAGCAAATCCGCCAGTTCCTCGGCTGTGGGGCGTTCCGTCATCGCAAGCTCCAGTGCGGCACGACTGTGGCAAGATGCGCCGGTTCAACAGGAGCTATCGAACCTCATGCCCCCTATCAAGTCCAGCCGGATCATGTTCCGCCGGCGGCCCCAGCCCCTGCGTTTGCTCAGCAGCGGCCTGCTGGCCGCCGCTCTCGCCTTCAGCGCAGCCGTGGCCCAGGCGGATGTTGTGATCCACGCCGGCGCGCTGTTCGATCCCGAGCGACTCAAGTCCCTGAGCAAGCGCACGATTGTGGTTCGCAACGACCGCATCGTCAGCGTTCGCAGCGGCTATCAGGACCCCGGTCCTGACGACGAGCTGCTCGATCTGAGCGACGCCGTCGTTTTGCCCGGGCTGATCGACATGCACGTGCATATCACCCAGCAGCAGTCCCCGAACCGGTTCGCCGATCGTTTTCGCCTGAACCCGGCGGACGTCGCTCTCGAGGCGACTGTGTACGCGCAGCGTACGGTCATGGCCGGCTTTACAACGGTTCGGGATCTGGGCACGGAAAACGGCGTGGCGCTGGCGCTTCGTCGGGCCATCGATGCCGGCACCGTGGTCGGTCCCAGGATTTTCACTGCCGGCAAAGCAATTGCGACTACCGGCGGACACGCAGACCTGTCGAACGGGCTCAAGCGGTCCCTGCAGGGTGACCCTGGCCCGGCCGAGGGCGTGATCAACACGCCAGCAGAAGCCGCAAAGGCTGTGCGGGGGCGTTACAAGGAAGGCGCAGACCTGATCAAGATCACCGCAACCGGCGGCGTACTGAGCGAGGCCAAGAGCGGCGACAACCCGCAGTTTCGGCTTGAGGAAATCGAGGCGATCGTGGCGACCGCCAACGACTACGGCTTCAAGGTCGCCGCCCATGCCCACGGTGCCGCAGGGATGAAACGCGCTGTGCTGGGCGGCGTTCACTCCATCGAGCATGGCACCTACATGACCGAAGAGATCATGCAGCTCATGCGCAAGCGCGGCACCTACTACGTTCCCACAATTCTGGCCGGGCGCTTTGTCGCCGACAAGGCCGAAATACCCGGCTACTTCTCTGATCTGGTGAGGCCCAAGGCGATCGCGATCGGGCCACAGATCCAGGATACCTTCAGCAGAGCCTACCGGGCTGGGGTGCCGATCGCCTTCGGGACTGATAGCGGCGTTTCGGCGCACGGCGACAACTGGCGCGAGTTTGGCTACATGGTCGAAGCCGGTATGCCTCCTGCCGAGGCGTTGGCCGCAGCGACCCTGGCCGCTGCCGACCTGCTCGGGCAGAGCGAGGACCTTGGGCAAATCAAAGCCGGCATGCTGGCGGACATCGTCGCCGTTCGCGGCGATCCGGTCCGGCAGATCGAGCGGATGGCAGACGTGTTCTTTGTCATGCAGAACGGCCAGGTCCTTCGCCACGAGACCCCTTGAGCGCGCCGCTGCAGCCGGCGTGGACTGTGCGCCAGGTCACAAGCCTCGCAAGAGCGGCTAGCTAGACTGCCGGAATGCGCAGGAAGCGCCATGGACCCGTCGCCGGCAATGCCATGCAGCGTCGGGCCCATGACTCCATGAACGACTGGCAGTCACAGGACGTGCTGACACAACACCGCACCGTGAAACATCGCTGGCGCTTGATCTTGAGCGTACTGCTGTCCGGTCTGCTGCTGCAGGCTGGCGTCGTGCGCGCGGACCCGATCAGCCAGACACCGTCGTTCTTTTTTGCCGGCAATCTGGACTTCGCCATCACCGGCGGTACGCTGCGGACCCAGAGCAACGGGGTCAACGCCTGCTCCGTCGGCACCAGCAACACCGCACTTCTGAGCGGGGTGCCTCCTGGCGCCAATGTGATCGCAGCCTATCTGTATTGGGCCGGATCCGGCAGTACGCCAGATAACCAGGTGCAATTTCGCGGCGCGACGGTCAATGCCGGTCGCACCTTTTCCGAAACCTTCAATTTCGGCGCCCTGAGCTTCGACTTCTTTTCCGGCTTCGCCGATGTGACAGCGCTTGTCACCGGGAACGGCAGCTATACGTTCTCCGGCCTGACAGTCACCAACACGGATCAGGGGACCAGCGCCCCGTACTGCAGCAGAGCCGCCGTGCTCTCCGGTTGGGGGCTGATCGCCGTTTACGAAGATCCAAGCGAGCCGCTGCGGGTCATCAACCTGTTCGACGGCTTCCAGAGTTTTCGAGGCAGCCAGATCCAGGTCACGCCCAACAACTTTCTGGTGCCGGCAAACCCCGTGGATGGGCGGATCGCGATCCTGACCTGGGAAGGCGATGTCGAAAACTCGACGCCGGCAAACAGCGTGTCAGAGAACCTCGTATTTGACGGGCAGAGCACCGCAGCGATCAATTTGACCGATACCGTTAACCCGCTCAACAACCAGTTCAACAGCACCATCAACGTCAACGGCACAACGAACAGTTTCGGCGTCGATTTCGACAACTACGACATCAGCAGCCGGCTGCGCGCCGGCGACAACTCCGCTGTCACCACCTATGCCTCCGGCGGCGACCTGGTGCTCCTGAGCCTGCAAGCCGTGTCGACCACCAACACAGCCGTTGCCGACCTGACGCTTGCCAAACGCCTGGCCAGCAGCAGCTTCAGCAACGCTGCCCCGGCGACCTACGGACTCGCCGTCAGCAATCTGGGGCCAAGCCCCGCAGCCGGCCCAATTACCGTTACCGACAGTCTGCCCGCCGGCCTGACGTTCCTGTCGGCGAGCAGCGCAGACGGCAGCTGGGTCTGCACCGGGGGCGACCCAGTCACCTGCAATCATCCGGGCCCTCTGGCCGCGGGATCGACGCTGCCGGAGCTATTGCTGACAACCACCGTCGATCCTGCCATCAGCGCGCCGATCATCAACCAGGCAGCGGTTGCCAGCGCGACCTTTGATGGCGACACCAGCAACAACAGCACCAGCTTGCCTGTGGGCACGGTGGTGACGCCCGACATCAGCAGCTCGCGCAAACTGGCACAGGATCTTAACGGCGGCAATCTGGTCGCTGGCGACACCGTACGCTACCGCATCGTGATCGAAGAAACCGCGGGCGCAGCGATCAGCGACCTGCGAATGGAAGACACGCTGGACCCCCTTCTTGGCAGCCCGAGCTTCGTGAATCTTGCCGGCGGCACTGACGCGAGCTCCGGCAACCAGCTACTGATCACTGGCCTCAGCGTGCCGGCCTCAGGCACCGTCACCGTGGTCTTCGATGCAGTGGTCGGTCCGAGCGCTGTCGATGGGGATCTTATCAACAACCGGGCCCGGCTATTGAAAGCAGCCAACGGGATTGCGGTGGATATAGACGCGCCAGAGCTCGCCGTCGGCTCCAACGTGATACCGACGAGCGGGATCAAGCCCCTGTACTTTGGCGACATCGCAGGCAGCACCAACAATCCCGCCCTGCCCCTCGCCATGAGTCGAACGCCTTTAACTGGCAATTCGAACCCGGTGCGGGTACGGATCCGGCGTCAGGACAACAACCGGGAATGGCGCCTCACACCATTACTTGCAGCTCCCCTGGGCATCGATGACGAGGTCATTCCGGTCCGTCTGTTCATGCGCCGCAACAACCAGACCAATACCCGCCCGATTCGAGTCACCCTCACCCACGGGTCGGGAAACGTTTTCGTCGGCTGCGCGCAACGATCGCTGCTGGGCACCGGCAGCGCCGGGCTGAGCAACAGCGTGACCCGCGGCTTCGACTTTAACGTCGCGCGTACAGACGCAAACTGCAACCCCATCGCCGGAGCTCCAATCACCGTGCCGGCAGGCAGCTTCCTGAGCATCACTGTCGACAACGACCCGGCAGGCGGCAGCGGCCGCGCCGTGTTCGTCTACCCGTTTGACTCGACCACCGCAGAGTCGTCACGCATCGAGCTGCCGGCAACGACGATCATCAACGTCGACAGCGTCGGTGTGTTCGATGCCAGTGGCGGCGGCAGCGTCGTGTCCGAGGCGGCCGCTGGCAACACCATTTTTTTGCGGGCGAGTGTCAGTGACCCCTTCGGGGCCTTTGACATTACCGGCGCCAGCTTCGAGCTCAGCGATCCGAGCTCCGGGGTGGTCGCCAGTGGCCCCATGACGCAACTGTCCAGCGCCGGTGCCGGCAAAGTCTACGAAGCACCGTTTACGGTTCCGCTGGATGCCAGCAACGGCACCTGGTCGCTGGCCGTTACCGCAGCAGAAGGCACCGAGGGAACCATTACCCACACAGGCTTCGGCAGCTTCACGGTCACCGGTGGCGCTGGGCTGACCGTCGAGAAAACCATTGAAGTGCTCAGCGATGGCGGCAACGGCACACCAAAAGCGATCCCTGGCGCCGAGGTCGAGTACACCATCCGAGTCACCAATACCGGTGCCGACCCGATCGAGGCCAACAGCATTTTCATTCGAGACTTGCTGCCCCCGGAGCTTAAGCTCGTGCTGTCGCCAAATGATCCGGTCGTGCTTGTTGAGGGAACCCCCGCATCGGGCTTGACCCTGTCTTACGATAACCTGAGCAGCACCAGCGACGATGTCTCGTTCTCAAACGACGGCGGCAACTCCTTCATCACCCCCAATGTCGACAGCAACGGCCTCGACCAGACCGTGCCCCCGATCGACTATCTGCAGATCAACCCGCAAGGCATGATGCCTGGAAACAGCGGGGTCCCGCCCAGTTTCGAGCTGCGGCTGCGCATGCGCATACCCTAAGCCTCGACGCGTCCGGGCCTGGCGCATTGCATGCCACTGCCGTCGCCAGTAATGTCAGGCGTCTACTGGGGGAAAAGCACATGGGACGAGTTCAGGGCAAAGTCATTCTGGTGACCGGCACGGCATCGGATCCGGGGCTTGGGCGCAGCACGGCGATGCGGCTCGCTGCGGAAGGCGCAAGCATCGCCGTCACAGACATCAATGAGGCCGGCGCCCAGGCGACCGCGGCTGCCATCAACGACGCCGGCGGCCGCGCCATTGCCCTACGGCAGGACGTGACGGACGAGGCCGGCTGGCAGCGTACGATCGAGGCCACCGAGACGCAGCTGGGCGCCTTGGACGTACTCGTCAACAATGCCGGCATCGCGGTCCTGATGCCCATGGCAGAAATGACCCTGGCAGACTTTCAACGGCAGATCGACGTCAATCTGACCAGCGTCTTCCTGGGTTGCAAGTACGGTATGGCGGCGATGCGCGTTCACGGCAAGGGCGGCAGCATCGTGAATCTCTCGTCTGTTGCTGGTCTCGTGGGCCTGCCTCGCTGTACCGCTTACGGTGCCGCCAAGGGCGGTGTGCGCATCATGAGCAAAGCCGTCGCCATGGAGGGTGCCCCGGACAACATCCGCTGCAACAGCGTCCATCCTGGCGTGATCTGGACCAACATGCAGGCCCAGGCTGGCGGTGCCGAGGCCGCAGGCAACGAGGCCCCGCCGGCGCCGCCGAACGTTCCCCTGGGCCGCATGGGTGAGCCCCTGGATATTGCCAACTGCGTGCTCTACCTGGCATCGGACGAAGCGTCCTACGTGACCGGGGCAGAGTTCACGATCGATGCCGGCATGACCGCCATCTGATTCGGGCTATAGATCGTGGACCTGCACCGGCAGGTCCGTGATGCCTCGAATGAACGAGCTCTTGAGATACTTCGGCCGGCCCACCACTTCGACGTGGCGGAAGCGCTTCATGATCTCTTCCCAGATGATGTTGAGCTGCATTTCTCCAAGCCGATTGCCGATGCAGCGGTGAATGCCGAACCCGAAGGACAGATGCTGCCGGGCATTGGGCCGATCGATCAAAAACTCGTTCGCCCTGGGAATCGCATCCTCGTCGCGATTGCCTGAGAGATACCACATCACCACTTTGTCCCATTTTCGAATCAGCTGACCGCCCAACTCAACGTCCTGCATGGCGGTGCGGCACATATGCGCAACCGGGGACTGCCAGCGAATGATCTCGGGCACCATGTTGGGAATCAACTCAGGAGACGCCTTGAGTTTGGCATACTCTGCCGGGTTTTCGTTGAGGGCCAGCACGCCGCCGGAGATCGAATTGCGTGTGGTGTCATTGCCGCCAACGATGAGCAGCAGCATGTTGCCGAGAAACTCGTTCGGAGACATGTTCTTCGTGGACTCGCCGTGCGCCAGAATCGAGATCAGATCTGACCCTGGCGTTGTCTGCGCGGCGCGCTCCTTCCAGACTGCATCGAAGTACTCCCAGCACTTCCAGAGCTCCGCAAAACCTTGCTCCGGCGTGTCGAAGTAGTCCGGATCGCCGAGCCGCTCGACGGTATCTGACCAGTGAATCAGCTTGTCTCGATCTTCCTGCGGGATGTCGAACAGCGTCGCCAGCATCTGGCCGGTAAGTTCTACAGACACCCTGCGCACCCAGTTGAACGTCTCGCCCCGGGGCAACTCATCCAGAATCTGCCCGGCCCGCTCACGAATCAGGTCGCTGAGCTGGTGCAGCTTGCGCGGCGTAAAGAACGGCGCCAATACCTGCCGCTGCACGTCGTGCTTGGGCTGGTCTTCCATGATGAACATGGGCAGATGGAACATCGGATTGGGCGGTTCGGTCGATGGCCGGCCGCCCAGGCGGATACCGCCGTTCAAGCTGTCGCTGGAGAACAGCTCGTGGTGGCTGTCCACCCACTTCACATGGTCGTGTTTCGTCACCGACCAGTAGGGTCCGAACTGGCTCTCTTCGCAGTAGTGCACGGGTGCCTGGGACCGCAGCCGTTCAAAGTACGGCAGCATGGCGTTGGCTTCGAACAGCGCCGGGTGCGCGGGGTTCAGCTTTGGCAAGTCGATCGCGTAGGGATCCTGCGCCGGATCGATCTGCCACGCCGCCAGCCACTCGCGGTTGCTTTCGATACTCGCAAACTCACCGCGCAGCTGCCCGCGCTGCGGGTCCGGGCCGCCGTCTTCAGGAGAAGCTGTCGTCTCTGTCACGCTGTCGCGCTCCTTCTTGCTGCCAGAATTCAGACCACTCGCGCTTCCGGCCACAGGCGCAGGAAGTTCTCGCTGTAGAACTGATCCTTGATCGATTCGCTGCAGGCGGCGAGGTGCTTGTCGAACTTGCCGATCGGGTCGCGGCCGCCTTCGACATGCGGGTAGTCGCTGGAGAACAGGTACAGATCAGGGTTGGACTGGGCGATCAGCTCGGAGACGTCTTCGTGCGGAAACGGCGTGAAGCCCATCTGCTCGGTCAGCTGCACGGAAGGCGGCCGCTCGAAACGAACGGACTCGTCGACCCGGGAGTAGATCCGCGTGATGGCGTCGAGGCGCTTGAGCATCTCGGGCACCCAGCCGGCGCCCAGCTCCACCGCAGCGCCACGCAAAGCCGGGTGACGCTCGAACACGCCATCGAGCAGCAGCATGGAGACGAAAGTTTCCGGCGGTTGGTGCATCAGCGCCGCATCCTTGGTGCGAACGTTCTCGCCGCCGCCCATCCAGTCCTTCACGGCTGCACGGCCGTTGTTGCTCCAGGCCTTCAGGGCCTGCAGGGGCGAGCCGCCCACGTGCAGCAGGAACGGTGTACCGGACTCTGCCAGGCGCGCCCAGAAGCCTTCCAGGTCAACGTGACCGGGGGACATACCGATCGGTGCCCGGTGCGGGACCCAGATCGACTGCATGCCGAGTTCCAGGGCGAATTCGAGTTCTTCGATGGCGTGAGCCGGGCTGTCCAGCGGCACGACGCCGACAGGCATCAACCGCTTGTCGTGGGCGCAGAAATCGGCCATGTGCCGATTGTGCGCGCGGGTCGCGCCGTAGCGGAGATCGACCCGGGTCTTGGAGCTGGGATGAAACGGCTGCACGACACTGTGGGTGGCGAACACCAACTGCTTTTTGAACCCGAGAATGTCCATGGCGGTCCGACGATCTTGACCATCGAACGCGCCGAGCGCCTGGATCTCTTTCGACTTGGCGATCAGGTCATCGCCCAGGGCGATCTGGGCTTCGATATGCTCGGCGCTGTGCTTGCCGCCCTGCCCCATGATGACTTCGACCTCTTCGTCGGACACCAGGGACGCGCTGTAGCTGACCTCGAAAATGTCGTCCCGCAGCTTTGGGTCCGCGTAGTCCTTGAGGAAGTTCGGCAGCTCCATGATGTGGCTGTCGGCATCGTAGAAGGGTCGGTGGTCTGGTGCGTATGTCATCGGCTTCCCCTGAGCTGGTTGCCGTGACTATACCAGCGCGCCAGCCGCGATGGTCTGACAGCTCCGAGTGGTACGGGCGCCTGTGGTAGCCCCGGCAGGAATCGAACCTGCATCTACCGCTTAGGAGGCGGTCGTTCTATCCATTGAACTACGGGGCCCTGGCCGCAAGCGACCGGGCATTGCCAGCCGTTGCTGGGCACCCTAACGCAAGGCTCGCTGCTCTGCGAGTGCCCGCTAGTCGCGCTCGAGACGGTGCAGCCGGTAATCCTCCGGGACCTGCTGGATCAGCACTGGCACGACATCGACGGGTATGGATTCGTAGTCAGCCGCTCGCTCCGCACGGGCTTGCTCCGAGACGGAGCGACGGGTCGTGGACCAGCGCCGAGGGACCCGTTCTGCCGGGTCACGAGCGTCCTCTGAGCCAGGGATCGGCGCCGCGAGCGCTCGGCTTAGCGCAGAACGCCGCAGCCGCTCTGGCGCCTGGGACGCTTCTGCCGACGTAGCCGGCACCAGTCCTGCCGACGAGGCGAGGAGCCAGGCCGCGTCGAATCCGCTGTCCTTCGCGTCACTGACGCCTGCACTCGCCAGTCCTCGGGTCAGATAAGGCCCGGCCATCACCCGCAAGAACGACCCGTCCCCGGTCGTCACCCGGGCGATCTGAAAACCGGAACCCATCTCTCGTTCAGCGCGCTCCAGCATGGCCTGGGCATGGGCCTGGGACCGAAGGCTGCTCACGACCACAAAGTACTCCGTGTCAGCGGCGGCCCGCCCCGCAGAAAGCATCATCATCGCGAGCAGGCCAATGGCGGTCGCCACCAGCCGCGCCCAGGCGAAAGGGGTAGATATGTTCCTCGTCTTCATCGGCAAGCGTTCGATCCCTGCAGGGAACTGCACAGCTTCAGTCTAGGCGTCCTGACCGCGTTGGCAAAAGTCATGAAGGAAGATGGCGCGCCAGGCAGGATTCGAACCTGCAGTCCCCAGCTTCGTAGGCTGGTGCCTTATCCAGTTTGGCCACTGGCGCATGGGACCGATCGTGCGGCACCGCTGGAGCGGGGCGCGGGGTCTCAAGAGGGCGCGTATTATCGAGACGCCCCCCGGCACCGTCAAGACAATCTGCACACTCGTCGACACAACGGCCGAGCCGGTGCGGGCTTGACTGCAGATTGCCCGAAGATGAGGTTTACTGCGGGCTACAAACGAGCTGCGGATCGAGCCATGGCAGACACGCCTGACCCCGAATCACAAGAAACGCGCTTTCATGGCTGGCGACTCCTGGGCGTCGTGGGCATCGTGATTGTCGTCCTCGCCATGGTAAGTGCGGTGGTCGACTGGGTCGTCATCGGTCCCCTGGAGGGCCGTGCCCCCTGGCTCTGAGCACAGTGGCGCAACGCCCCGCCCTGAAAACTGATACCTGATTCATTGCCTCATGACGCGCACAGGACTATCCTCATATTTCAGCAATTACTGAAAATACTGGACATCAAGAAAACGTGAACGCTGCTGGCCTGACCAGCGCAATCTACGGGGCGACTAATGAATCTTTCTCCGCTTATGACCACACTGGTCCTGCATTTTGGCGAGATGGGATCCCGCTGGGGCATCAACCGCACCGTCGGCCAGATCTACGCGTTTCTGGTCTTTAGCGAAGATCCTAAAAACGCCGACCATATCGGCGAAGCGCTCGGCTTCTCCCGGTCCAACGTCAGTATGGGCCTCAAAGAGCTGCAGTCCTGGAACCTGCTTCGGCCCCATCACCAGCCCGGCGATCGCAAGGAGTACTTCAGCGTGCCGGAGGATGCCTGGGAGATCGCCCGGATTCTCGTCCGGGAGCGTCGCCAGCGAGAGATTGACCCGACCTTGAGCGTCCTTCGGGACAGCAAGCTCGCGCACGGCAGTGAGCCCACAGACCAGTACGCCAGCGGGCGGGTCGACGAGATGTTGTCGTTGATCGAACTCGTCGTCGGCTGGACCGAGGATATGCAGCGCCTCTCCGAAGACGATCTGCGCCGCCTGATGAAGCTTGGCGCCAGCGTCAATAAGGTGCTCGAGTTTTCTCGCCGCGGCCGCGCGGGGCCATCCGCGGATCGCAGCACGCCATCTGCAGCCCCGCGGGAGCAAGACGCATGAACGAATTCGCCTTCGATACGCTGACGCTGTCGCGGATCCAGTTCGCCGCCAACATCAGCTTCCACATTCTATTCCCGGCGATTTCCATCGGCCTCGCCTGGTTCCTGCTCTTCTTCAAAGTTCGGTTCCAGCGCAGTGGCGACGAGCTGTGGATGCGCTGTTACCGCTTCTGGGTAAAGATATTCGCGCTGACCTTCGCTCTCGGCGTCGTGAGCGGCATCACCATGTCGTTTCAGTTCGGCACCAACTGGCCCGGCTTCATGGAAAAGGTCGGCAACATCGCTGGCCCTCTGCTCGGCTACGAAGTGTTGACCGCCTTTTTCATGGAGGCCACATTCCTGGGCATCATGCTGTTCGGCATACAGCGCGTACCCAGTTGGGTGCACACCTTCGCAACCGGCGCTGTCGCCGTCGGGACGACGCTGTCAGCATTCTGGATCATCGCGCTGAACAGCTGGATGCACACACCGGCGGGCTTCGAGATGCGCGACGGGGTCGCCCACGCGACCGACTGGGTCGCTGTAATTTTCAATCCTTCCATGCCTTTTCGGCTGGCCCATGTCCTGCTGGCATCGCTGTTGACGGCTGCCTTCGTGGTCGCAGGAATCTCTGCGTACCGGTTGCTACGCAAGGACCCCAAGCCGGCGCCGCGGATGGCACTGAAGCTCGCGCTCTGGGTCGCTGCCATCGTGACACCGCTGCAGATCTTTGCCGGGGACCTGCACGGGCTCAACACCCTGGAGCACCAGCCGGCCAAGGTGGCTGCCATGGAAGGCGTTTGGGAAACCCGGGGCAGCGTGCCCTTCGTGCTGTTCGCTTTCCCGAACGAAGAGACCCGCAGCAACGATTGGGCGATCGAGATTCCCTACGCCACGAGCCTCGTGCTGACCCACGAGCTGGATGGCGTTGTGCGTGGCCTGAATGACTTCGAAGAGCACCCGCCCGTCGCTCCGATTTTCTGGAGCTTCAGGATCATGGTTGGGGTCGGGCTGACCATGCTGGCCTTGTCCTGGATCGGTGTCTGGCAGCTGACCCGGCACGGGCGGGTTGCCCCGCTGATAAAACGCGCGCTGGTCGGCATGTCGTTCTCTGGCTGGGTCGCCACCATCGCCGGCTGGTACGTGACCGAGATCGGGCGCCAGCCCTATTTGGTCAGCGGCGTGTTGCCGACTCGAGAGGCAGTCACCGCGGCGCCGCCGGAGCATGTCGGAATCACCCTGGCGGCCTATCTCGTGATCTACGGCGCGTTGCTGGTTGCTTACGTAAGCACGGTCTTCCACATGGCCCGCAAGTCGGCGCGTCTGGAAGCTGAGCAGTACGAAGTCGGGCCCGAACCGCAGCGGCCAGAGGCCGACGCCACCGAGGGAGCGCTGCCCGCATGACCCTTGACGCCCCGACGCTGCTGCCGCTCATCTTTGCCGCGCTGATGGCGCTGTCGTTTTGCGTGTATGCCATTCTGGATGGCTTCGACCTGGGGGTGGGTCTGGTCCTGCCCCTGGGTGATGAGGACGAGCGCAACATGATGCTCGCTTCCATCGGCCCGTTCTGGGACGCCAACGAAACCTGGCTGGTGCTGGGCGTCGGCTTGCTGCTGATTGCATTCCCGACCGCCCATGGCCAGATACTCGGCGCGCTCTACCTGCCCGTCGCCGTCCTGTTGATCGGGCTGATCCTGCGCGGCGTTGCCTTCGATTTTCGCGCCAAGGCGCCGGTCCGGCACAAACAGCTGTGGGACAACCTGTTCTTCGTGGGCAGTCTGCTCGCGACCGCATCGCAGGGATACATGCTCGGGCGCTACGTTCTGGCTTTCGAGTCGACGCCGCTGGCCGAAGGCTTTGCCGTCTTAAGTGCGCTCTGCGTCACCAGCGCCTACGCGTTCATTGGCAATGCCTGGCTGGTGCTCAAGACCGAAGGCAAACTTCAGCAGCGCAGCGTGTTCTGGGCCAGCCGAGCGCTGTGGCTGACGGCCACGGGAATTGTTGCGGTGTCGGTGGTGAACCCCATGGTCAGCCCGGTGATTTTCGAGCGCTGGTTTGCCCTGCCAGAGGCCATTGCCCTGATGCCGATCCCGCTCATGTGCGGCGGCGCCATGTTCGCAGCCGGATACTACCTCCACAGTTTTGAGCGTCGTGACCGTCGCTGGGACGCCCTGCCCTTTCTGGCAGCAATGCTCGTCTTTTTCCTGAGCTTCCTCGGGCTTGCCTACAGCTTCTACCCCGACATCGTCCCTGGCCAGCTCACCGTATGGGAGGCCGCAGCCGCAACGGAGTCGCTGGCGTTCATGGGCGTAGGGGTCGCTATCGTGTTCCCCGCCATCATGGGCTACACGCTGCTGTCCTATCGGGTGTTCTGGGGCAAGGCGGAAGCGCTGGTGTATCACTGAAGAGACCGCCTGCAGGCGATTTTGACTCAAGCGAGCAGGGTTCGAATCTGACTGAGCAGCCTTTCAATATGGCGGAGAGAG
>CAZXIJ010000003.1:0-43962 GCA_964640725.1 uncultured Pseudomonadales bacterium
GATCGCTGGTCGTTCCTGCAGCGTCTGTCACTGCAAAGGTGAAGCTGTCGGCACCCGTCGCACCAGGGTTCGGAGTGTAGGTGTAGACACCGCCCGCACCGCCTGTCAGCGCGCCCTGGGTGGGCTGATCAACGATCGCAAAGGTCAACGCCAACCCTTCGGGATCGGCCCCCGCAAGGGTGATGTCCACCGGCACATCCATCGCAACAGATACCGCTTGTGGCGTTGCTGTGGGGGCACCATCGACTGTGATCGTGACCGTCGCTGGAGCACTGGTGGAACTGCCGTCATCGACCGTGAACGTGAAAGTGTCCGCACCCACAAAGCCGGTGGTCGGTGTGTAGGTATAAACCTCGGTACCTGGCGCGCCCACGATCAGAAGCGTGCCGTTCGTCGGACCCGCATCAATGGCATAAGTCAGCGGATCGCCGTCCGGGTCGGAGCCGGCCAGCGTGATATCTATCGGAGCGTCTTCGGGCGTGCTGACCGATTGGGCAGACGCTGTCGGAAGGCCGTTTACTTCAAGGGTAACGACCGCAGGATCGCTAAAGGTACTGGATCCGTCAGCCACCTCAAAGGTGAAGCTGTCGGTGCCACTGAAGCCGGGCGCTGGCGTGTAGGTGTACTCGCTCAGATCACCCACAAGGTCACCATTCGTTGGCAAGCTCAGAACATAGAATTCGAGTCCGGCTCCCTCCGGATCGATGCCGGTCAGGGTGATCGCAACCGGCACGTCAACGTCTGTCGTCACGGTCTGTGCGTTTGCGGTGGGCGTGCCATCCACTTCAATCGTCACCGTCGCGGGCGCGCTGGTGTTGGCCGCATCGCTCGCCGTGAACATGAATATATCGATGCCGGCGGTGCCTGGATCTGGCGTATATACGAAGTCCCCTGGGCTCGCCCCTGGCGTCAGCACACCCGATGTCGGAGGTGCGACGATGGTGAACGTCAGCGGATCTCCGGCAACGTCGGTGGCGTCCAGCGTTAGCGCAAGCGGCGTGTCCATCAGCCCGAGTTCGGAGCTGTCAAACGCCTCTGGAGCGCCGTTGATCTCGATCGTGACCAACCCTGGAGGGCTCGTCGACAGGCCATCGAAAGCGGTGAGCTCCACATCGTCGATGGTATCGCCGACCCCTGGATTCGGCGTGTAGGTCACCGTCGCGCCGGAAATCGTGATTGCACCCTGTGTGGGGGGCGAGACGACCGCGTAGGCCAGCGGGTCACCTTCCGGATCCGTGAAGTCGAGGCTGAAGCTGCCACCAACATTGGCTGGGACTTCCACGGCGTTGGGCCCATTGAAAACGGGCTCGCCATTGATCGTGATCGTCACCGTGGCGAGGGCACTGGTCGAGGTACCGTCGTTCGCAGTGAAGGTGAAGGAGTCGGAGCCGCTCGATTGAGCAGATCCATAGGTGTAACTGGCGCCGGAACCAGTCAGAGTTCCGGAAGGCGAGTCGACAATGGAAAAGGTGAGCGGGTCGCCGTCAGGATCACTGCCGGTCAGCGTAATGGCCACGGTGTCGCCACCCGCGCCAACCGCGCCCACAGTCACCGCCTGATTATCGGCAACGGGTGGCGCCGCGTAAGCAGGCGCAGCGACCAAAACCAGCACAGCAATCCAAAAAGCGCGCAGCAGCGTCAAGGCCGATCTCCTCCCTAAGTGTCAGCTTCCCCAGCTGCATTTCCGTTCGGCAATCTTCCCGCAGGCACCCTGGGCTGGGGCCAGCCTTCAGGTCGAGAAGCATGCAGCGATGTCACTGATCGACATCGTCAGACAGGAAGCTTGGTAGAGGACCCGCTCCAAGTCAACAAGATACATGCGTTATTTGCGGCCACTCTGTGCTTGGCCAGAAAGCATATTGCTCAGCTGCCTAGGTCCAGGGTCGCGACACCAGATTCAAGTCCAGGACCACCCGGCGCGTCGCTGCAGGCGTGGTCAGGGATCCTCGCTCGGGCTCGAGTCTGTCTCGAAATCCAGGCGCACGCCGCTTCGAAGCACCGTATCGTCCTGGAGGTCCTTTGCCCGGCGCAGCGCACCCTCGCCAAAACGGGACTCCAGGCGATCGATGACCCTCTCGAGCTTCCCGGTCGATGCTGCGCCAGGGTTCCCGGGGCGTTCCGGTGCCGACGGCCCAAACAGCGACAGCTGGCTCACCTGATCGGCCTTCATCAGATCAGACAGCCCCAATCCGATCAGCCGGAAGGGCCCGGGGTGATCGAACTCCGAAAGCAAATGCAGGGCGGCTTGCTGCAGCCGCTCGGAGACATCGGTGGGCTCAATTGCCATCTGACGGGTCAAAATCTGGAAGTCCGAGGTCTTCAGCTTCACCCTCAGGGTACGGGCCAGCCACTGCTTTGCTCGCAAGCGCTTGCCCAATCGATCCGCAGCCCGGGTCAGGTGCGCCTGAATCTGCTTCCTGTCCCGCAGGTCTTCCCGCAGCGTTCGCTCTGAGCTGATCGACTTGACCCGACGCATCGCCGCCACCCGCCGGGCATCTTCGCCGCGGGACAGCGCGGCAAACCGTGTTCCCAATTCGCCAAACTGCTGACGCAGCACTTCGGGGTCAGCGGCCGCAACGTCGCCGATGGTGGCATAACCCGCCGCCTCCAGCCGCGCCTGGGTCTTGGGCCCGGCGCCCCAGAGCCGGCTGACAGACTGGGGCGCAAGCCAGGCCCGGGCATCCTCTGGCGGCACGATCGTCACCGCATCGGGCTTGCGATAGCCGCTGGCCACCTTGGCAACGTATTTGGTGCCCGAGACGCCGACGGAAATGGTCAGGCCACCGGTGGCGTCAAACACGGCCTGCTTGAGCGATAGCGCCATCTCATGGGGCACACCGAACAGGTGCTCCGTGCCGGTCATGTTCAGAAAGGCCTCGTCCAGGCTGATGGCTTCGACTTCCGGCGAGAAGTCCCGAAACACCGCCATAACTCGCTTAGACAGCTCGGTGTAGCGCTCAAACCGCGGCGGCACCACCGTCGCGTCCGGGCAGCGCCGCAGGGCTTCGGCCATGGGCATGGCACTACCGACCTTGAAGGGCCGCGCTTCGTAGCTGGCCGTGAGCACGACCCCGCGCCCGGTTCGAGGGCCGATCAGGAGCGGCTTCCCGCGGAGCGAAGGGTCATCCAGCTGCTCCACGGATGCGTAAAACGCATCCAGGTCAGCGTGCGCGATCACCCGGGGCCATGTGGAACTCATGGCCCGAGTATACGCACGACAGCCCTCAGCCGGCGGCGGTGCCCAGGGCCAGCTGGGCCCGGCGGTTGAACAGCGCCCGATTGACCAGCAGCGCCATCGCGATGCTGAAGACCAGGGTCGCGAACATGCAGTGGATGTAGTGGAAGGGCTGCAGCACCAGGGTCAGGTAGCCGTACATCGTCACGCCGCTCACCACGCCAATGATGGCGGCTTTCGCATCGACGTTGCGGAACAGCAGCCCGACGATGAACACCGACAGGATCGGCATGGACAGGAAGCCGTAGCGTTCCTGCAGGATGTTGATCAGGCTTTCTTCCGCC
The DNA here is from genome assembly GCA_964640725.1 of uncultured Pseudomonadales bacterium. Classification (GTDB taxonomy): domain Bacteria; phylum Pseudomonadota; class Gammaproteobacteria; order Pseudomonadales; family Azotimanducaceae; genus CALHVX01. The sequence goes on from CAZXIJ010000003.1 coordinate 3,520, forward strand.
ATGTAGATCGGTACCAGCGCCAGCCCCACGATCGCCAGGAGAATAGAGACGACGCCGCTCAGCACCGGAATGCTCCTGGGCTCGCCCACGTAGGCTTCGTGAATGTCGCAAACGTACAGCGCCGCAGATGCATTGAGAATGCTGTTGAACGTCGTCAGCAGCGCGGCCGCCATCGCCGCGGCAAAGGCCCCGGACAGCCAGCCCGGCAGCAGATCGCCCACGATTCGGCCGTAAGCGGCGTCGTTGATATCGCCGTACAGCTTGAAGGCCACGATGCCCGGGACCGTCACGATGATCGGCACGATGAGGAGCCGGATCCCGGCCGCGGCCAGCACGCCCTTGCGCGCCTCGCCTATGTTCGGCGCCGCCATGGCCCGCTGGGTGATCGTCTGGTTGGTGCTCCAGTAGAAAGTCTGAATGAAGATCATGCCGGTGAACAGGGTGTGCCAGGGAATCGGGGAGTCGTTGCCGCCGATCATGGTCAGGCGTTCCGCCGGCACATCGCTCAAGTCAAAGTTGATGGCATCCAGCGCCAGGTACACCAGCAACAAAGCCAGAGACAGAATCAGCACGCCGCTGTAGGTGTCGCTGACGGCGACGGCCCGCAGCCCGCCGAGCACGGCGTAAGCTGCGCCCACGGTCGCCAGCGCCAGGGCGATGACCATAATCGGCACGTCCAGATCGAACATGGTCTGCAGAAACAGGGAGCCTCCGTAGAGCACCGCGGGCAGAAAGATAAAGATGTTGCCCAGCAGAAACAGAAAGGAGATGAGGGCGCGGATGTGCTTGTCGTTGTACTTCTTCTGCAGCAGCTCCGTCGTGGTCGTGCAGTTGTTGCGGTAATAGACCGGCAAAAAGACAAAGGCCAGAATCAGCAGCCCCGCCACCGCCGCCAGCTCCCACCAGGCCAGCAGCAGCATCTGGTTGCCGTTCATGCCCACCAGCTGGTCCGTCGACAGGTTCGTCAGGGTGATGGAGCCGGCTACGAAGTACCAGGTCAGCCCACCGTTCGCGAGGAAATAGTCGTGCCCGGAGCCGCGCTCGCCGGCGCTCTTGCGACGACACTTGAGATAGGTGAGAAAACCGATGAGGGCGGTGATACCCACGAACACGCCAACCTGAACCGGATCAAGCATCGCTCCCCCTGGCGCTCCCCAGCGCTCTCCTGGCCGCAGGCGTTAAGCTTCGCGCAGCGCCTGCGGCAGATAGTCTCCGTGCGCCTCGATCAGATCGTCCACCAGCGCGTGGATCTCGTCGATGCTCAGCACCGCTGCCGTATGCGGATCAAACAGCGCCGCATGATAGATGTGTTCGCGCTTGCCCGTCAGCGCCGCTTCGACGGTGAGCTCGTGTACGTTCAGATTGGTCTGCATGAGCGCCGACAGCTGGATGGGCAGAGACCCGACGGCCTGGGGAGTGATGCCCCGGGAGTCCACCGCGCAGGGCACTTCGACAATGCTCTCGGCGGGCAGGTTATCGATCAGCCCGCGATTCGGAACGTTGCCGTAAATCAGGCTGGGCTCGCCGGTCTCCATCGAGTGCACGATGCTGGCGCCGTACTCGTCACTGCGCGTCACGTCGAAGGTAGTCGCCGGGTCTTCCATCTGCGCCTGCAGGGTCTGCCAGCCTTCCAGCTGGTATTCACAGCGGCGAATGTACTCGTCCAGAGGGATGTTGAACTGCTCGATCAGGTCTTCGCGCCCGGGCTTGATGAACCAGGGCACGTACTCGCTGAAATGCTCGCTGGACTCCGTCACGAAATAGCCGAAGGACTCGAGCACCTTGTAGCGCACCGCGTCGCTCAAACCGACCACGCCGCCATCAGAGCGATCCGCATGACCGCGCTCGGGCATGGGCCCCTGCTGCCCTACCCGGCGAATCAGCGGGTACAGGTCCTGCCCGTCGCGCTCAAACTTCAGGTAAAAGGCCATGTGGTTGATACCGGCACACAGATAGTCGATCTCGTCGATCGGCACGCCAATGTCCTTGGCCAGATCTTGCGCCGTGTGCTGAACGCTGTGGCACAGCCCCACCGTGCGGATCTTTGAGCTTCGCGCCATGGCCCGGCAGTTCATCACCATGGGATTGACGTAGTTGATGTGCGTGACGTCCGGGCACAGCGCTTCCATCTCGGCGGTCATGTCCTGAAACACCGGAATGGTTCGCAGGCCGCGCATGATGCCGCCGATACCGAGCGTGTCGGCGATGGTCTGCCGGAGCCCGTATTTTTTGGGCACCTCGAAGTCGGTCACGGTGCAGGGGCGATAGCCGCCGACCTGAAACATGCTGATGATGTAGTCAGCGCCGTCAAAGGCGGCCCGGCGGTCGAGCGTCGCCTCGATGACAGGCTTCGCCCCCAGGGCGCTCGCCACCTTGCTGGCAACGATCTCTGACGTCTTCAGGCGTTCCGGGTCGATGTCGAACAGCGTCAGCGTCGATTCCGCCAACGCACCAAAGCTGAGGATATCGCCAATCAAATTCTTGGCAAACACCGTTGATCCGGCCCCGACAAATACGATTTTCGGCGCGCGATTCGCACTTCCCACGACTGCAGTCTCCTCACCAGAAGCCGGTACTTCAAAGGCCGGCTGACTCCCCAGATTCCCCCGCAGGGAAACCGCCGCAGACCCAACGCTGGCCCCGGCAGGAGGCTCAGACGCGGCGCGACAGGACAAGCTAACGCGCCACCGGGAAGCATAGAATAGATGGCTTGGTCCATCATGTGTTTTTTGGTAGCGTCTGTGACTATGTTGTTGCCTGACTCGACCCGCGTCCTGATCCAGAACTCTGTGCCCTCGCCCCTGGGCGGCATCTCACTGGCCGGGGTGGTGCGCGGCGGCGCCGGGGTGCCGCCGCCGAACCGGGTGCTCAACCGCTACTCGCTGGTTTACCTGTTCGAAGGGCACGGCAGCTACAGCGACGACCACCACGAGCAGATCCCGATCAAGCCTGGCGATGTCATCCAGCTGGCACCCCACACCCGGCATTGGTACGGGCCCAAGGGGCACCTGAACTGGCACGAGGTGTATCTGATTTTCGAAGGGCCTGTATTCGATACCTGGGCGGCCGAGGACTGCTTCGACATTGGCCAGCCCGTCGTCTCCCTGGCGCCCATCGACTACTGGCGAGACCGCTTCCTGAGCACCATTGGCGGCGGCGGTGCCGAAGACCGCTACGGCGGAATCGCCGAGGTGATCCGCCTGCAGTCCCTGCTGCTGGACATCCAGAAAGCCCTGCGCGCCGAGCCCCAGAAGGACTCGCAGTGGGTTCAGCGGGCCAAACACGCCCTGCAGAACGCCGCGTCGAGCCAGGAAGCTGCGCTCTCCCTCGGGCTGTCCTACGAGTCGTTTCGAAAAAAGTTTCGCCGCAGCTACGGCATTCCGCCGGCACGCTATCACGCCAACCTGGTCATGGAACGGGCCTGCGAGCTGCTTGCCACCAGTGACCGCTCGGTCAAGGACATCGCCCGAACCCTTGAGTACTGCGACGAGTTCCACTTCAGCAAGCGTTTCAGCCAGATCATCGGCTGCTCGCCCAGCACGTACCGCAGCCTGTCCGCCGTCTCCAGCCGCGAAGGCTGAGCCCGGCTCAGGCCTGAATGAGCGTTTCCGGTTGCGATCGCAGCATCTGCGCTGCCGCTTCCGGGGTCAGGTCGCGTTGCGGTTCCGCCAGCATCTCGTAGCCCACCATAAATTTGCGCACCTCCGCGGAGCGCAGCAGCGGCGGATAGAAATGCATGTGCAGGGTAAAGCTGTCGTCGTGGCCACCGGCCAGGGGCGCCTGATGGATGCCTGCCGAATAGGGAAAGCTCACGCGAAACAGGTTGTCGTAGCGCACGGACAGCCGCTGCACGATGTCGGCGAATGCCCGGTGCTCTCCGCGGCTGAGCGTTGCCAGCCGGGCGTGCTGCGCCCGGGGCAGAATCAGCACTTCGTAGGGCCAGGTCGCCCAGTAGGGGACCAGCGCCACAAAGTCATCGTTGCTGCAGACCAGCCGCGCGCCGTCGGCACACTCGGCGGCGCAGTAATCCATCAGCAGCGCCCGGCCCTGTTCGGCCCGGTACGCAGCACATCGTGCCAGTTCCTCGCGCAGCTCATCGGGCACTGACGCCTGGGCCCAGATCTGCCCGTGCGGGTGCGGGTTGCTGCAGCCCATGAGCTCGCCCTTGTTCTCAAAGATCTGCACAGCGCCTTCCGGGTAGCGCGCGCCCAGCTCCGCGGACTGCGCGACCCACATCTGCACGACGGCCTCGACTTCGTCGACCGTGAGCGCAGACAGGGTCTTCGAATGATCGGGGGAGAAACACACCACGCGGCAGGTGCCAACCTCGGGCTCTGCCCGGAACAGGGCATGAGATGGGGTCCCGGACTGTGGTTCTGCTTCCCGGCGCAGCGCCGGAAAGTCGTTGTCAAAAACGTACACGCCCTCGTAGCCCGGATTAGAGGCACCCCCGGCCCGTTCATTGCCCGGACACAGATAGCAGCCGGGATCATAGGAAACCGCCGGCGGCCGCGCCGGCGCACCGGTCGCGCCCTGCCAGGGCCGGTCCAGCCGGTGGGGGCTGATCAGCACCCAGGAACCTTGCAGCGGGTTATAACGGCGATGGCTGCCCGTGGGCAGGGCCGGAGAGAAATCAGGATGACTCATGGGGCCGGCAGTCTAGCGACAGGCGCCGTCCGCAGCGAGCGCTGCGGTTGGCGGGAAGCGGTTCCCGGCTCAGCGGGGGCCTGGCCGGGGAACCGCTGGACGCGGCTCGCCTAGAACGGCAGGTTCGCCCGAACGCCCAGCATGAAGCGGGCACCGGTGTCCGAGTAGGTCAGCAGGCGATTGCGGAACCGCGAGAAGTCCCGCGTTTCTTCTTTCGTCAGGTTGATCGCCTCGACAAACACCTGGATGTCGTCCGTGACGGCATAGGCCGCCGACAGGTCCAGCTGGCCGTAGTCCTCGCGTTCCCGAGGCTCGCTGAACTCAGCGAAGCACTGGAACAGGAACTCCTCCCGGAAGTTGTAGGCCAGGCGCACCTGCAGCCGGTCATTCTCGAAGAAGCCGCTGACGTTGTAGCTGTTGGGCGACAGGCCGTTGTAGTCACAGTCGCTCGCGCCGGAGTTTTCCGCACGGTCGATGTTGCTGGTGACGTAGGTCCAGTTGAGGGAGGCGCCCAGACCATTCCAGGGCGCGGGCAGGCGATTGAAGGTGGTCTGCGCCGCGAACTCGAAGCCCGTGATGCTGCCGGTCTCGCCGTTGCGGTCCCGGGTGTCCTGGAAGTCCACAGAGACCGTCTCGTCCGCCGTGCGGCCGCCGTTGCCAGCGGGGAACACGACGTCGCGAGCGATCGGCAGGGTCTGGGATTCCAGGAAGTTGTCGAACTCCTTGTGGAACACGGCCAGGCCGATAAAGCCGACCTCTTCGAAGTACCACTCAAAGGACGCGTCGTAGTTCTCGGACTCAAAGGCTTCCAGGGTCGGGTTGCCGCCGCCGCTGATCGGCGCGTTGGAACGGCCGCCAAAGGTGTTGCTGACGCTCAGAGCGGTCAGCGTCGGACGCGTGACCGTCTCGGAGTAGGCAAAGCGCAGCACGGTGTTGTCCGTGGTGTCAAAGCGCAGGTTCAAAGACGGCAGGAAGTTCAGGTAGTCATTGTCGATGGACAGCGTCGTTGCCGGGCCGAAGTCGACCAGCAGCTGCGTGTCGCCGGCGGTCTCACGGAACTCGACGACCGGCTGGTCAACGCCCGTGGACGTCGTTTCGGTGCGCGCGATGCGGAAGCCGACGCTGGCTGCCCAGGGCAGCGCGCCGTCAAAGTCACCGCTCCAGTCTGTATTCACGAAGAAGCTGGTGATCTCTTCGTCCACTTCGAAGCTCGCCCCGGGATTCAGCTCCGGCGTGTAGAAGCCGAAGATGCCGCCGGCGCTGTCCCGGCGGGCTTGCAGGTCAGCCGCGTCCGCCGCGAAGGCTGCCGCGTCGAGACCGGGCGCGCGCGCCGGGTTGTTGATGTTGGCGTCAGAATTCAGCACTCGGAAGGCGTCTTCCAGGCTGAAGGCCAGAATCTGGCCCGGCAGCTGGCTGGCACCGGAGACGCCGCTCAGGAAGCCGCCAAAGCTGAAGGGTGACAGGATCGACGGATCTGCCGCGACGTTGTAGCCGCAGTAGGCGCAGAACACCGACCCGCCCTGGGTGGGCGAGAAGTTGTTGAAGGTTTCCTGCTCCTTGGTGCGGTCGATATAGCTGGCACCGAAGGAGACCCTGTTGAGCGGGCCCGCCTCGAGGTTCCACTCGCCGTCGAACTTGGCCTCCATGATCTCGTCGTCAACGGTGACCCGTTCGACGTTCACGAAGTGCAGCCGCTGAATAGATGTATCCGTCAGGCCGACCAGGTTGGTGATGGTAGAAACGCCGTTGCTGTTGGGCAGCTGAATCAGCGGTGACTCTGGCGCCAGCGCACCGATGACGACGAAGGGGTTAGTGCCGTCGCGGCTCGCTTCCGAGCGCGACAGGTCAGCGCGCAGGATGAGTTGATCGGTAACGTCCCACTCAACGTTCAGGCCAAAGATGGACGAGTCCGCTTCGCGGTTGTTGGAGGTGATGACGTTGTCGTTCTGGGACAGGCCGATCTGGTCCGCGATGAGCGGGTTGCGGTTGGCAAAGTCGACGCTCGGACGGCTAAAGGACACGACCGTGCCGTTGCCGTCGACCACCGGATCAATGAACGGCGGGCTGAAGAAGCCGGAGAACTGAGTGGCTTCGGACTCGATCTCGAAGTCCGAGTACAGGCCATCCAGGGTAATTTCCAGAGTGTCCGTCGGGCGGAACTGGAAGGCGCCGTTCAGGGTCAGCCGCTCACGGCTGCGCTGGTCACGGTTAACCACGACCTGCTGCTGAACCCGGCCCTGATCCAGAGGCACGAGCGAGGTTGCATCAAGCCCGGTGCTGGACTCGGGCGCGTTGATGATGGTGGCGCCGTCCCGCAGGCTGAAGCCGTTGGTGAACACGCTGTCTTCCTGGTTTTCGCGATCCGAGTAGGACGCGCCAAACAGGGCGCCGAAGGTTCGGTCTTCGTTGTTCCAGTTGGCAACGGCGGTCAGCTCGGGGCTGGTCTCTTCGGCCAGCTCGTCAAACAGGCCGGCTGCCGAAAAGGCGACGGCCGGGCCGGTGCGATCGAGCGGTTTGGCAGTCACGATGTTGACGTTGGCGCCAATGCCGCCGGACGGCAGCTTGGCGCTGGCCGTCTTGTAGACCTCGGCACGCTGAATGATGTCCGAGGCCAGAACGTCAAAGGAAAATTCACGCCCCGGGTTATCTGTCGCCATCTGCCGGCCGTTGACGGTCACGGCGTTGAACTCCGGCCCCAGGCCGCGAACGGTAATGAACTGCCCTTCGCCGCCGCTGCGGTCGATGGCAACACCGGTGATACGCTGCAGCGCTTCGGCGACGTTGGTATCCGGAAACTTGCCGACATCCTCGGCAGATACCGCGTCGACGATTTCAGAGGCGTCGCGTTTGACGTCCAGCGACTGGCGCAGGCTGCCCCGGATACCGGTGACGACGATCTCTTCGATTACTGTGTCTTCGGCCATGGCAGGTGCGCCGGGCCAGCTGGCTGCAAGCAAGCAGCACAGCGACAGAACGGTCAGGTTCTTCATGCTTCGATCCCCTCGAATTTACCCCTCGAGCCAGGCCACGCGTCCAAGACGGATGCGCCTGCCGGCAGCTCGTCGGCGAGGGTAACGCCCTGATCTGACTGGTAAGAATGGGCAGATTGGGATCGCATGTGTTTTTTGGCAAGTCACGCCGCCGCTACTGCAGCGGCCGAAATTCACACCCGCTAGCCCAGGGCAACCCGCGCGTTGCGGAACAGCCGCAGCCAGGGGCCATCTTCGCCCCAGGCCGGATCGCGCCAGGAGTTGGTCCAGCTACGGAACACCCGTTCCGGATGGGGCATCATCGCCAACACTCGACCTTCTGCGGCGGTCACGGCGGCCAGCCCATCGACCGCACCGTTGGGATTGAAGGGGTAGCGCACTGTGGCCTCCCCTGCCGGGTCCACGTAGCGCAGCGGCGCGGCACCGCCGTCAACGGCGAGCAGCCGCAACCGGGCTGCATCCTCGTCGAACTCCGCCCGCCCTTCGCCGTGGGCGACCGCCACGGGCAAAATGCTGCCCGTCATACCCTCGAGCCAGGGCGAACGGTTCGGCAACACGCGCAGCATCGAGACTCGCGCCTCAAACTGCTCGGATGCGTTCCGAACAAAGCGCGGCCAGTCCTGGGCGCCGGGAATCAGGTCGGCCAGGGTCGCGAACATCTGACAGCCATTGCAAACGCCCAGCGCCAACCGGTCACTGGCAAAAAACGCTGCGAACTGCTCAGCGAGCGCCGATTGGTGCGCAATGCTCTTGGCCCAGCCGCCGCCACCGCCCAGGACATCGCCAAAGCTGAAGCCACCGCAGGCCACCAGCGCTCCAAAGTCGGCCAGGCGCGTTCGCCCCGCCAGCAGGTCCGTCATGTGAACGTCGACGCTCTGGAAGCCGGCCCGATCAAACGCCGCCGCCATCTCGAGCTGGCTGTTGACGCCCTGCTCTCGAAGGATCGCTACGGGCAACCGGTCTGAGCCGATGTGAAAAGCCCGGGCGATGTCGTCATCAGAATCAAAGGTGAGCGTCGACGACAGCCCGCGATGCGGCTCGCGGATGAGCGCCTGCTCGCTGTCCGCGCAGGCGGCGTTGTCGCGCAGGCGCTGCATGCGGTAGCTCGGGCTGGACCAGGTCTCCTGCAGCGCTGCGCGGGAGGTGTGGAGCAGAGGGGCGCCGTCGCCGAGCAGTTCGATGGTGTCCGTGGCGCTCGCCCGGCCCAGCTCGTAGCAGCCGAGCCCCGCGCGGGCGCACTGCTCCCGCAGCTGCGGGCCGTTCCGATCAGCGGCCTGCACCACCAGGCCGATCTCCTCCGCAAACAGCGCCGGCAGCACGCCGTCCTGCAGCAGCGCTGAGGGCAGATTCAGGGACAGGCCGCAGCGCCCGGCAAAGGCCATCTCGAGCACCGTGGCCAGCAAGCCGCCATCGCTGCGGTCGTGGCAGGCCAGCAAGGTTCCCGCGCTGGCCTGGCCCTGCACCAGATCAAACAGCGCCGCGAGCGCTTCTGGGGCTTCGACATCGGGCGCTGCACCGCCGGCCCGACCGTAAACCTGCGCGAGCACGCTGCCGCCCAGGCGCTGGGCGGGGCCCGGGGCCAGCAGCCACAAAGACGCGTCAGCCCGCGGCAGCAGCTGCGGCGTCAGGGTTTTGCGAAAGTCCGCGACCGGCGCAAACGCTGTGGCAATCAGGGTCATGGGCGACACGACATCGCCTTCGGCCCAGCGCGCGCGCATGGACAGGCTGTCTTTCCCCACGGGAATGGCGACTCCGAGCGCCGGGCAAAACTCCATGCCGACGGCCTGCACCGCATCGAACAGCGCCTGATCTTCTGCCGCTTCGCCGGCTGCCGCCATCCAGTTGGCCGACAGCACAACGCGTTCCCGGGCGACGCTGCCAGCAGCCGCAAGGTTGGTCAGCGCTTCGGCGATCGCCATGCGGGCGGATGCGGCCGGATCAATCAGGGCCAGGGGCGCGCGTTCGCCCATGGCCATGGCTTCGCCGGTGTACCCGCTAAAGCCGGAGGCGGTGACGGCGACATCAGCCACCGGCACCTGCCAGGGCCCGACCAGCTGATCGCGCACGACCATGCCGGTGATGGAGCGGTCGCCGATGGTGATGAGAAACTGCTTGCTCGCAACCGCCGGAAACCGCAGCACCCGCTGCGTCGCTTCTGCCAGCTCGATACCGGAAAGATCCAGCGTTGCAGAGATCAGCGGTTGCCGCTCGAAACTGCGAGAGAGCTTCGGTGCCTTGCCGAGCAACACCTGCAAAGGCATCGCCACCGGCGCATCGCCCAGCAGCGCATCGCTGACGGCAAGCTCCGGTTCGGCAGTGGCCCGGCCCACCAACGCATAGGGACAGCGTTCCCGGGCACAGAGCGCGGCAAAACGCTCCAGGGCCGCCGCATCGATGCCCAGCACGTAGCGCTCCTGGGACTCGTTGCACCAGAGCTCCATGGGCGACAGGCCGGGATCGGCACTCAATATGTCGCGCAGCTCGAAACGTCCGCCGGCGCCGCCGTCCGAGACCAGCTCCGGCAACGCGTTCGACAGCCCGCCGGCACCCACGTCATGGATCAGCCGTATCGGGTTCGCGTCGCCGAGCGCCGTGCAGGCATCGATCACTTCCTGGCAGCGTCGCTCCATCTCCGGGTTGTCCCGCTGCACAGACGCAAAGTCCAGCTCGGCGGCCGCCGTGCCCGAGCTCAGGCTCGAGGCTGCCCCGCCCCCGAGCCCGATCAGCATCGCCGGGCCGCCGAGAACGACCAGTGCCGTCTCCGGCGGCAACGGCAGCGCGTTGACGTGCTCCGTCGCGACATTGCCCACGCCGCCGGCAACCATGATCGGCTTGTGATAGCCGCGGGTGCGGCCCGGACGATTTTGATCCGGCACTTCGAAGGTGCGGAAGTACCCGCACAGCGCCGGGCGGCCAAATTCGTTGTTGAACGCCGCCCCGCCGATGGGGCCCTCCAGCATGATGTCGAGCGCCGAAGCCATATGTTCCGGCTTGCCCGTCGGCAACTCCCAGGGCTCCGGCGCGCCGGGCAGGTTCAGGTGTGAGGTGCTGAAGCCCACGAGACCGGCTTTCGGTTTGGAGCCGCGGCCGACCGCGCCCTCGTCGCGAATCTCGCCGCCGGAGCCCGTGGCCGCCCCCGGGTAAGGTGCGATGGCTGTGGGGTGGTTGTGCGTCTCGACCTTCATGAGCACGTGCACTGGCTCGTCACGGTAGCTGTAGCGATGAGTATCGGGGTCGGCGCGAAACCGCTGCGCCTGCGGCCCTTCGATGACCGCCGCGTTGTCTGCATAGGCACTCAGGATGCCAGCGCCGTTAATATGCCGATGGGTATTGCGAATCATCGAAAACAGCGACAACGGCTGGCGCACTTCATCAATGACCCAGCTGGCATTAAAGATCTTGTGCCGGCAGTGCTCGGAGTTGGCCTGCGCGAACATCATCAGCTCGGCGTCGGTCGGGTCGCGCGCGAGCGTCTCGTAGGCATCTGCCAGGTACTCGATCTCGTCGTCGCTGAGCGCCAGCGCAAACTGGTCATTGGCCCGGCGCAGGGCCGCAGGGCCCTCCGCGGCCAGGGGCACGCGCCGCAGGGGTCTCGGCGCCTGCGCTTCGAATAGCGCATCCAGCGTTGCCGGCGCCAGCGGCGCCTGGGTCATCCGGTCGTACAGCAGGGGCGCCAGTGCGGCCTGGTCTGCCGCCAGCGCTGGCGCCCCGTCGGCGTAGCTGACAAACCAGCGCACGCCTCGCTCGACGCGCAGCACATCGTGAAGCCCGGCCACATGAAAGATGTCGGTGGCTTTGCTCGACCAGGGGGACTGGGTGCCGGGCCGGGGGCCCACCAGCATGATTTCATCGCCCTCGGCGACGGGCAGGTTCTGCCGGGGCCCGTAGCGCAGGAGGCTGCGCGCGATCTGCTCGCTGGCCGGGGTGAGCGGCCCGGCGCACAGCAGCAGGTGCACCCACTGCGCGTGCAGCCCGGCCACGGCCCGGCCCTGGGGGTTGGCGGCGTTGGCCCGTTCGCGCAGCTTGTCGAGCCGAAACTGCGACAGCGCCGGCAGCCCGTCCCAGACCAGCATGTCGCTCACAGCTGCGACCGGGCCGAATCGGCTGGCCGGGACGACGCGCTCGCCTGGCGCCGGGCCGCGAAAAACGCCCTGAGCTGCGCTGCAGCCTGGTCCGCAAGCACGCCGCTGGCCACCTCGACCCGGTGATTGAGACCGGGGTTCGCCAGGACCTGTGCGCTGCTCGCGACCGCGCCGGCCCGCGGCTCGGCGGCACCATAGACCAGCCGTTCAACCCGTGCGTGGACCAGCGCGCCCGCACACATGGTGCAGGGCTCGATGGTCACGTAGAGCGTTGACCCGGGCAGCCGGTAGTTGGCGCAGCCTTCCGCCGCCGCGCGCAGGGCGACGATCTCTGCGTGCGCCGTCGGGTCGCTGGCACCGAGCATTTGATTCCAGCCCTCGCCCAGCACCACGCCGTCCCGGACCAGCAGGGCGCCCACGGGCACCTCGCCGGCCTGCCCGGCGCGCTCAGCCAGAGCGAGCGCCCGGGCCATCCACGGCTCGTCGTCGGCTACTCCCACTCAATCGTCGCCGGCGGTTTGGAAGACAGGTCGTACACCACCCGAGAGACCCGGTCGATCTCGTTCACGATCCGGTTGCTGACCCGCTCGATAAACTCCACCGGCAAGCGCGCGGCCCGCGCCGTCATGAAATCAATGGTCTCGACGGCCCGCAGCGCGATCACGTGCTCGTAGCGACGCGCATCGCCCACCACGCCCACGGACTTGACCGGCAGGTAGACGGCGAAGGCCTGGCTGACCTGATCGTACAGGCCGGCATCGCGCAGTTCACCGATAAAAATCGCATCGGCCTCGCGCAACACATCCGCATAGTCCTTGCGAACCTCGCCCAGAATTCGCACCCCGAGACCGGGCCCCGGGAACGGGTGCCGGTGAATAAGCCGTTCCGGCAAACCCAGGTGCAGCCCGATTCGGCGCACCTCGTCTTTGAACAGCTCCCGTAAAGGCTCGACCAGTTTCAGGTCCATACGTTCCGGCAGGCCGCCAACATTGTGGTGGCTTTTGATCACGTGCGCCTTGCCGTGCTTACTCGCGGCAGACTCGATGACGTCCGGGTAAATCGTGCCCTGGGCCAGCCAGCGGGCACCCTCAATCCGTGCCGCCTCGCGCTCGAAGACGTCGATGAAGGTATTGCCGATCGCTTTGCGCTTGGCCTCAGGATCTTCGACGCCGTCCAGCTTGCCGAGGAACTCTGCCTCGGCGTCGACGGTAATGAGATTCAGCGTCAGGTCGTTGCTGGGTGCGAAGGCCGCTTCGACCTCCTGGCGCTCGTCCTTGCGCAGCAAGCCGTTATCGACAAACACGCAGTGCAGCTGGTCGCCGATGGCGCGGGACAGGAGCGCCGCGACCACGCTCGAATCGACGCCGCCGGAAAGCCCGAGAATGACCTTGTCGCGACCAACAGTCGCGCGCACGGTCTCTATGGCGTCTTCCACAATGTTCGCCGGGGTCCAGAGCCCGTCGCAGTCACACAGCTCACGGCAAAAGCGCGCGAGCAAGGCACCGCCCTGCTCCGTGTGCGTGACCTCGGGATGGAACTGCACGGCGTAGAAGCGGCGCCGCGCGTCTTCCATGGCCGCAACGGGGGCGCTGGGGGTCTGCGCAACCACCCGAAATCCTTCCGGCACGTCCGTGACCTTGTCACCGTGGCTCATCCACACAGGCGTCTCGCCCTGAGCGTTCGCGAGACCGCCAAGCAGCACGGAATCATGCTCGACGAGCACATCGGCGTGACCAAACTCTCGCTTCGCGGAGCTGGCAACGGTGCCGCCGAGCTGCGCCGCCATGGTCTGCATGCCGTAGCAGATGCCGAGTACGGGCACGCCCAGCTCGAACACCGCGCCCGGGGCCCGGGGCGGCTCCGCGTCGGTCACTGATTCCGGCCCCCCGGACAGAATGACACCGCGGGCGCCAAAGTCGCGCACGGTGGCGTCGTCGATGTCCCAGGGCAAAATCTCGCAGTACACCCCCTGCTCCCGCACGCGCCGCGCGATCAGCTGGGTATATTGAGCGCCAAAGTCCAGTATCAGCAGCCGCTGATCGTGCAGGTCAGATGTCACAGTGCGCTCGCGTCAGCTCAGAGGATAGTTGGGGGCTTCTTTGGTAATCGTCACGTCGTGCACATGGCTTTCCGCCATGCTGGCCGCGCTCACGCGCACAAATTCCGGCCGGGTACGCATGGTCTCGATACTCTCGCTGCCCGTGTAGCCCATGGAGGCGCGCAGCCCGCCCATGAGCTGGTGCACGATCGGATGGACCGGGCCGCGGTAGGCCACGCGCCCCTCAATGCCTTCCGGCACCAGCTTGCGGGCATCGCGCACCGGCTCCTGAAAGTAACGGTCCGAGGAGCCCTGCGGTGCGCCCATGGCGCCGAGGGATCCCATGCCACGGTAAGCCTTGTAGGTGCGGCCCTGATAGAGCTCGACCTCGCCCGGCGCTTCGTCCGTGCCGGCCAGCAGGCCGCCCACCATCACAACGCTCGCGCCGGCAACGATGGCCTTGGCAATGTCGCCGGAGTAGCGGATGCCACCGTCTGCGATGACCGGCACGTCGTTGCCGGCAGCCCGCATGGCGTTGGCAATCGCGGTGATCTGCGGCACCCCGATGCCGGTCACAATTCGCGTGGTGCAGATCGAGCCGGGGCCAATGCCAACCTTGATCGCATCGACGCCCGCATCCATCAGTGCGCGCGCACCGCCCTCGGTCGCCACGTTGCCGCCAATGACCGACAGGTCCGGCAGCCGGCCCTTGATGATCCGGATCTGCTCGAGGACCTTGCTGGAGTGCCCGTGTGCGGTATCGACCACCAGCACATCGACGCCCGCCTCGACCAGCGCATCGACCCGCTCCTGGGTGTCGCTCCCAGTGCCGACGCTGGCGCCCACGCGCAGCTGCCCCTGGCTGTCCTTGCAGGCATTCGGAAACGCCTGGGCCTTGTGGATGTCCTTAACGGTGACCATGCCCCGGAGCTCAAAGCGGTCGTTGACCAGCAGCACCTTTTCGATGCGGTTCTCGTGCAGCAGGTGCAGGATCTCCTGCTGGCTGGCGTCCTCCGATGCGGTGACCAGCTTGTCGCGCGGGGTCATGACCTCGGCGATGCTGACGTTGCGTCGCTCTTCGAAGCGCACGTCCCGGCTGGTGACGATACCCACCAGATTCTCGCCTTCCACCACCGGCACGCCGGAGATCTTGTGGTCGATGGTGAGGTTGTAGAGATCCGCCACGGTGCGGTCCGGACTGATCGTGATCGGGTCACGGATCACGCCGGTCTCGTACTTCTTGACCGCCCGAACCTCCCGAGCCTGCGCCTGCGCCGTCATGTTCTTGTGGACGATGCCGATGCCGCCTTCCTGGGCGATGGCAATGGCGAGTCGGCCCTCGGTCACGGTATCCATGGCCGCCGACATGAGCGGTATGTTGAGCTCGATGTCGCGCGTCAGGCGCGTGGCGAGAGAAACTTCGGAGGGCAGGACCTCGGAAAAGGCCGGAAGCAGGAGGACGTCGTCAAAAGTGAGCGCGTCGTCGGCGATACGCAGCATTGCGGAACCCCAAAACCGAGATTTTACTCGCGCGCCCCGGGCCTGTAAACGACGCCGCGGCCGAATCCCCTGCCAACGCCTTCATGACTCGCTAGACTGCGCCCATGCCACCGCCCGCCCCCACCCGTTCGTCCAGGCCCGCACCGGCTGGCCGGCAAACCCTCACCGTCACCCAGCTGGCGCGGCAGGCCCGCATGCTGCTGGAAGACCGCTTCGCCATGGTCTGGGTCGAGGGCGAAATCTCTAACCTCGCGCAGCCGCGCTCAGGACACTGGTACTTCACGCTCAAGGACGGCGGCGCGCAGATTCGTTGCGCGATGTTCGCTGGCCGCAACCGCACCGTGCGCTTCCCCGTGCGCGACGGGCTCAAGGTCGTGCTGCGGGGCCGGATCAGCCTGTACGAGGCCCGGGGCGACTTTCAGCTGATCGCCGAGGCGCTGGAACCGGCTGGCGAGGGCGCGCTGCGGGCCGCCTACGAGGCACTGAAGCTGCAGCTGGATCAAGAGGGCCTGTTTGCCCCGGAGCGCAAGCGCCCGCTGCCCCCGGCGCCCGCCGCGATCGCGCTGATCACCTCGCCGACCGGCGCCGTGATCAGGGACTTCCTGAAGGTACTGGCCCGCCGCTATCCGGCCGCCACGGTGACGGTGCTGCCGGTGCCTGTCCAGGGCGAAGCTGCGGGCCCGGCTATCGTTCGCGCCCTCGAACAGCTGGCCGCGCGGCAGGCGAGCGGCACGCAGCGCTGCGATCTGGCCGTGTTGGCTCGGGGGGGCGGCTCCCTGGAGGACCTTTGGGCCTTTAACCTGGAAAGCGTCGCCCGGGCCATCGCCGCCAGCGCTGTGCCAGTGGTCTCGGCCATCGGCCACCAGACCGATTTCACCATCGCCGACCTGGTGGCAGACCTGCGGGCGCCGACGCCATCGGCGGCCGCGGAGATGATCGCTCCGGACCAGCAGGCGCTGCGGCAACAGGTCCGGCAACTGGGTAGCCGCCTGCGGGCGCTGCAGCTTGCCCGCCTGCGTCTGGCGAGCGCCGAGCTGGCCCGGGCCCGAGCCGCGCTGACCAGCCCGGCGAGCGCGCTGCAGCAGCGCATGCAGCGCAGCGACGAGCTGGCCCAACGCCTGCACCGGGCCACAGCGATGACGCTGTCCAGCCACACGGCGCGTCTGGCCGCCCTTCGGCAGGCCGTGCGGGCACAGTCGCCCGGGCGCCAGCTCAACGCTCTGGCGGGCCATCTGGCCCAGCTCGGCCAGCGCCTGACCCGGGCCGAGCACGCCGGACGTGTCCGGCGGCAGCAACAGCTGGCCGCCACGGCGCGCACCCTGGCCGCGGTCAGCCCGCTCAACACCCTGACTCGCGGCTACGCCGTGGTGCGCGCGGCTGACGGCCGGGTCATCGACCAGGTCCGCAAGGCAGCTGACGGCGACGCCCTGCAGGTGCTGCTGGCGGACGGCCAGCTCGAGGTGAGCGTCACGGCCCGATCAGAAGATCCGCCGCTGGGCGCCGACCCGCTGCGGTAAGATAGGCTGGACCGAGAATCCCGGACACGCCCAGACCATGTTCAAGTTTGCCGCCCTGCTCAGCCTGCTGCTGGCGACCTTGCCGGCGACAGCCAGCGATGCTGACAAGACGACCGACACACTGGCAGCACCGCCGCCCCCCATTGCCCTGCCCGAGCTGCCCGCCAGCGGCAATGCCGTGCCTGGCGGCATCTACGTTTATCGGGCCCCACCCAGCGCCGTTGATGTGCGCTACGGCAAGCACCAACTGCTGACCGTCGACGGGGTGCGCTACGTCGGCATTCCCATCAGCGCCAAGCCCGGCACCCAGGAGTTGACGGTGATCTTTGGCGACGGCTCGTCCCTGCAGGTTCCCTTCACGGTCTCGGCCAAGGACTACCCGGAACAGCGCCTGACCATCAAGAACCGCAAGATGGTCAACCCGGACCCGGAAAACCTGGCCCGGATCCGCAGCGAAGCCGCTCGCATGCGCGCGGTCTACGCCAGCTACAGCCCGGGCCCGGCCTCCGCATCGGCAGCGGGCATCGCGCCCTTCGCCCAACCGGTCGAGGGTATCGTGAGCAGCCCCTTCGGCCGCCGCCGGGTGCTGAACGACCAGCCGCGAAGCCCGCACAGCGGCCTCGACATCGCGGCCAGCACGGGCACGCCGATCCGTGCGCCCGCGCCCGGCAAGGTCGCCTTGACCGGCAACTTTTACTTCAACGGCAACACGGTGCTCATCGATCACGGCCAGGGGCTGGTCACCATGTACTGCCACCTGAGCAAGATCGACGCGAAAGATGGCGAGGCGATCGAGCGCGGCGCGGTACTGGGCGAGGTCGGTGCAACCGGCCGGGTCACCGGGCCGCACCTGCACTGGTCCGTCAGCCTGAACGGCAATCGCGTCGACCCGGTGACTGCCATGGCACTTTGGCGCTGAAAGCGCCAGCGTCTGCTAGCGATCTGACTTGCGGCGTTGCTTTTCGCGCTTCTTGCGATGCTCGATCATGCGGCCGCGGCGTTTGCGCTGCCGATCGGACAACGGGTTGGCCCGGCCGGCGTAGGGGTTGTCCCCGGTCTTGAAGCGAATCCGCACCGGATTGCCAAACACCCGGAGCGCGGTACGGTATCCGTTCTCCAGAAAACGCACATAGCTGTCCGGTACCGAAGCGGTCTGGTTGCCGTGGATCGTGATCGTCGGCGGGTGGCTGGCACTGGGGTGCGCGAAGCGCAGCTTTATGGGCCGACCGCGCACGCTCGGCGGGCCGTGTGCCGTGACCATGTTCTCCAGCAGCGTCGTCAGCTGCCGGGTGCTGGCCTGCAGTTCGCCGCCCCGGTGAATCCGCCGGATCAGGTTCCATAGCTTGCCGGTGCCGGTGCCCTTGAGCGCCGAGATGGTGGCCACCGGTATCCAGCTGGCAAAGCCCAGACGCCGATCCAGCTCGCGCAGTACGGCATCGCGCTCATCGCCCTGCACGTCGTCCCACTTGTTTACGCACAGGGCGATGCCGCGCCCGGCATCCAGCGCGTAGCCAAGCAGATGCAGGTCCTGCTCCACCAGCCCTTCCGTGGCATCGACAACCAGTAGCACGACCTGGGCGCGCTCAATGGCATCCAGGGTTTTCACCACGGAAAACTTCTCGACAATGCCTTCTGTGCGGCCCTTGCGCCGCACTCCGGCGGTGTCGATCAGCAGGTAGCGGTCCTTGCCGCGGGTCATGGGAATGTCGATGGCGTCCCGGGTCGTTCCCGGCCCGTCAAACACCACCTGGCGCTCTTCGCCGAGCAGCCGGTTGGTGAGCGTCGATTTGCCGACGTTGGGCCGGCCAATCATGGCCACCGCCATCGGCAGAGAGAGGCCCTCGCTGTGTTCTTCGGCGCGCTGAGCCGACGCGGCCTGCCGGGCCGCCTGCTCGGCCGCAAGCACCGGCGCCAGGGCCTCGCTCAGGGCATCCGCCAGGGCTGACGTGCCGCGCCCTTGAGACGCGGAGACCAGATGGCTGTCCTCCATGCCGAGCACCGCAAACTCGGCGATGACATCACCTTCGGTCATGCCGTCGACCTTGTTGATGACCAGCAGCGTCGGCAGGCCGCGCCGCCGCAGCATGCTGGCAATCTCCTGATCGTCGGGCAGCAATCCGTCCCGGGCATCCACCAGCCACAGCACCAGGTCGGCTTCGTCCAGCGCCAGCTCGACCTGCCGGGCCAACAGGCCAGCAAACGGGTCATCGCCGTGCAGGCCACCGGTATCGATCAGCGTGATCCGGCCCTCGTCGATCCGGCCATAGCGCCGGTCGCGCGTCAGACCGGGCACGTCGGCAACCAGCGCCGCCCGGGCATGCGTGAGCCGGTTGAAGAGCGTGGACTTGCCCACGTTCGGGCGACCGACCAGAACCGCGGTCGCCATACGCTACTTCTCGAGGATTTCGAACGCCGACAGGCTGCCGGAATTGCCCAGCACGTAGACGATGCCATCTTCGACGATCGGCACCGACCGCAGGCCGTCAGAGTCCACCCGGCGGCGCCCGAGAAAGCGCCCGTCGCTCTGCGCGAGCACGTGCAGGTAGCCCTGGTCATCGCCGACCAGCAGGTAATTGCTGAAGGCCACCGGGCTCGTGAGCCGGCGGCGCTTCAGCTGATCCTGGCGCCAGATCTCTTCGGCTGTTTCCAGCTCCAGCGCCATCGGGGTATCGGCATCGTCGACGACGTAGACGTTGCCGTAGCCGTCGTCCAGGTCCAGGTAGCTGCTGACTTCGCGTTCCCACACCGCCTGCCCATCGGTACGCCGCAAGGCCTTGATGCGCCCCTGGTAAGAGGCGGCGACCAGAAGCGGTCCGAGCACCAGTGGCCGACCATCGACATCGACAATCCGGTCGAGCTCGCTGCGGCCTTCCGGCAGCATGATCCGGCTTTCCCAGACTGGCTCGCCGTTGTCGGCACGAACGGCGCTGACCTTGCCGCTCGCAAAGCCGCTGTACACCACGCCGCCATCGACCACCGGCGAAGACGTGCCTCGCAGCGTCAGCACCGGAACCTGATTGTCGAAGCTCCAGATCACCGCACCGTCTTCAGAATCCAGCGCCAGCAAGCGGCCATCGATCGTCTGCGCGTAAACCTTGCCCCGGCTGTAGACGGGCACCGACAGCACCTCGGAGCCGACGCTGCTGCGCCAGCGCTCCGTGCCATCTTCGATGGCCAGGGCCACCACCTCTCCGGAGGTGAGCCCCAGGTAAGCCATGCCACCCCCGGCGCCGACACCGCCGCTGACAAAACTTGGATCCTTGCGATCAAACCAGTTGAACCAGCTGCTCTCAAGCTCGCCGATGCGCGTACGCCAGGCCCGTTTGCCGCTAAACCGGTCGAAGGCCTCGACCTGGCCGTAGCCGTCTGCAGCGATAATCTGGTCTGCGACGACAACCGGTGGCAACCGCAGGTATTTGCGGCCCAGCCCCTTGCCGACACTGGACCGCCACTGCCGCTCGATACGGACTTCCGCGTCGAACTTGGCCAGCGGCATGGGCTTGGTGCTTTCTTCGCGCTTCTTGTCGCTGCCATCGCCCACAAACGGCAACCAGGAGAACCAGCTGCAGCCGCCCAGACCCAGCACCGCCAGCAACAAAGCCAGCCGCGTACTGCGGGTCAGCACGGTCGCACGGGCCGTCATCAGGAATCGCCCTCCGACTCTGGCGCATCGCCAGGCGCGGCGTCTGCCGGCGCGGCGTCATCAGGCGTATCGGTTGCCGGTGCCTCGACGGTGACCGGCGCTCGCCCGCTCAGCTCCGCGGCGGTCGTTCCGGCCTTCAGTTCCAGCACCGGCCGGCGGTCATCGGCTTCCAGGCTGTCGAGGGCACTCTGGTAAGCCTCGTGGGCCTGCGTCGTCTCGCCTGCCGCCATGTGAATATCGCCTTTGAGCTCTGCCACCATGCTGCGATAGCCCGAGGTACGGACGCCCTGCAGGGCGGCCAACGCGGCTTCGCGGTCATCCAGCTGCATCTCGACCCGGGCCAGCCGGAGCCGCGCCAGATCCGCCAGCGCGTCGTCGTTCGCCAGGGCCAGGGCCGCTTCCAGCTCCGTTTTGGCCGCAGCGGGGTCTGCGGGCTCAGCGCTCATGGCTGCGGAAGCCAGCGCCAGGCGCGCAAGGGCCGGATAGGCGGTGCCGGCGGCCTTGTCGGCCAGCTCATCGGCCAGGCTGGCCTGCACCGCCGGCTCCGCGGTGCCGAACTCCTCGTACAGCGTGCTGCCGAGCGCCATGGTTTGCGCCCGATCGGCCTGGTACCAGCGCCAGCCGACCGCGACCGCGATGGCCAGCAGCACGGCGCCGACCAGCCACAGACCGTTGTCGGCCCACCAGCTGCGCAGCCGCGCGACCTGTTCTTCGTCGGAGAGATATTCGGACAATTCGGGTTCCTCGTTACCGGGCCAGCGGTCGCCCGGCAGGGCGGCCGCAATCAAAGCCGCGGGATTCTAGCGTCATCGCCCCTCGAGCACATCCCGAGCGAGCGCGGCAATGACCCCGTCCAGCGCCAGCTGGCTGGCCTCGCCGCCGCGCAGGGGCTTGTACTGCATCACGGCCTGGCTGACCTCGGCGTCGCCAAGAATCAGCGCCACCGCGGCGCCGCAGGCATTGGCACGCTTGAGCTGCTTGTCCAGCTTGCCGCCGCCCAGGTGACAGCGCAGCCGTAGCCCGGGCAGCGCTTCGCGCAAGGCCTGGGCCTGAGCCAGGGCATGGCCCCGATGGGCGTCGCCGACCACACACAGGTAGGCATCGACGGGATCCGCACCCGGGTAAATCTGCTGCGCGGCGCACAGCAACAGGACGCGCTCCAGCCCCATGGCAAAGCCCGCGGCCGGGGTCGGCCGGCCCCCAAGCTGTGCCACCAGGCCGTCGTATCGGCCGCCGGCACAGATCGTGCCCTGGGCGCCCAGATCTTCCGTCACCCACTCGAACACCGTGTTGTTGTAATAGTCGAGCCCCCGCACCAAACGTTCGTTGACGGTGTATTCGATGCCGAGGGCGGCCAGCAGTTCCGTCAGCTGGGCAAAGTGCGAGCGGGAGTCTTCGTTCACAAACTCCGCAAGCCGCGGCGCCCCGGCCAGGATCGCCTGGGTGTCGGGGCTTTTGCTGTCCAGAATGCGCAACGGATTGCTGTCCAGACGCCGCCGGCTGTCGGCGTCCAGGCCCTCGGCCCGGGGCATCAGAAAGTCCAGCAGCGCGGCGCCAAACGCGCGGCGGTCTTCGGCGCTGCCGATGTTGTTCAGTTGCAGGGACACCCGCTCGCTGATGCCGAGCAGCTGCCAGCAGCGGGCCGCCAGCGCCAGCAGCTCGGCGTCCAGATCAGCGCCGGCGTAACCAAAGGCTTCGGCGCCCAGCTGGTAGAACTCTCGGTAGCGACCCTTTTGCGGGCGCTCATAGCGGAACATGGAACCGCTGTAGTAGACGCGCTGCTGCTGGTTGAACAGCAGCCCCTGCTCGAGCAAGGCCCGCACGCAACTGGCCGTGCCTTCGGGCCGCAGTGCCAGCTGCTCGCGGCTGTCCTCCTGCCGCGGCTGAATCAAAAACATCTCTTTCTCGACGATATCGGTGGCTTCGCCGACACCGCGTTTGAACAGCGCCACGGACTCCAGGTGCGGCAAGCGCACCGGCTCGAAGCTGAATTGCTCCATGACCCCGATCAAAGTGCGCTCCAGGGACGCAAGATCCCGCGCCGGACCGCCTGCCCAGTCCTGCATGCCCCGGGCTGCCTTAAGCGCGCCGCCGGCGCCATTTTTGCTCACTGTCCGAGCACCAGCCGTGCGACGTCGTTGCGCGTATGCGGGGTCAGGGGCACCGACTCGCCGTTGAACGCAAGGTTCGCTCCAGGGGCATAGCCCAGCAGAATGCGAAAAGGTCCCGCGCCGGTCAGTTCCAGCAGCGCCCCGGCCTTGCCGAGATTGCCGTACAACAGCGCCCCACTTTCGTCGCGGACTTCCACCCAGCAGTCAGAGACGAAGCTGAACCGCAGCCGATCGTCACCGTTGCTGATGGCGACGGCGTCGGCGAGCCCGCGGTCTGCCGCCGATGATCCAGCAGGCTGACCGGGCGCCGTCGCCGGGCGCCCCGGGCTGCCCGCCGGGGTCACTTCGGCCAACAGGGGCTCTGCCAGTTCCCGCGCCTCGCGACCGGTCGCGGCGGCATCCGGCACTCCGGCATCCAGACCGTCGCTCCGTGCGCCGCTCTGGGCGCCGCCGCCAAAGCCAGGCCCCGCGCGGACGGCGGGGTCCTGCGCCGACAGCTCGCTGATCGCAGGGCCATCGACCGCCGCTGGCTCGTCGTCGCTGAACGCCAGCCACAGCAGCAATACCAGCAGCAGCCCAACGGCGGCGAGCAGGCCGAGGAACACCTGCGGCCGGTTCTGCGCGAAGCGCTCGAAGCGAAACCGCAGCTGCGCCAGCTTCTGCGCAATGCTCTCGGATTCCGCCGAGACGGTTTGCGTGATGACCGGCGTGACTTCGACCTGCGGCATGGCGGCCGCCTGGAAGGCAGCCACCACCGGATCCGGGTCCAGCTCCACCAGCTTGGCGTAAGCCCGAACGTAACCGCGCGCGAACACCAGGTTCGGCAGCTCAGCGAAATCGTTGTTCTCCAGAGCCTCGATGCTGGTGGCCGGCAGGTTCAGCGCATCTGCGACCTCCCGGATCTCGACATTCATGGCCTTGCGCGCGGCGCGCAGGCGGCCGCCAGGGCCTTCCGGAGCGGGCTGCGCGATGTCGTCGCTCATCCTTCCACCGCGCAATTGCGCGCTTCGCGCGAATCCGGAAACAGATTCTTCAGCGCGATGGCATAGCTCGCCACGCTGTCTGTGTCTTTCAGGCTACCGGCGACCTGCATGCCCAGACACAGGCTGCGAGCAGTCTGCTGGGCGTTCTGGCGGTAATTGTCCAGCAGCTCTTTGGCATCCACGTCATTGCCTTCGGCATGCGCCATGGCCGCAAGCTCCAGATTGCTGCGGGCCTGCGTGCGATCCAGGCTGACAGCCCGGGCAAAGGCCAGCTGAGCGGCCTCGCGGTTATCCAGACGCAGGTGCGCAATGCCAAGGTTCTCGTAGGCCTGGCTGCGTAGCGGGTAGCCGGTGTCGAGCACGGCGCGCTCCAGCAGCGGCAGCGCTTCGTCGGCGCGGCGCCCGGCGATCAGGAAGCTGCCGTAATTCGACAGCGCCTGCGCGTTGTCCGGACCCAGGCGAATCGCCTTGCGATAGTACTTTTCTGCGATTTCCGGCTCGCCTTCGCCGTTGCTCAGCACGGCGTAAAGCACGTGCGCCTCGACCGACTCGTCGTTAATCTTCAGCGCCCGGTCCAGCGGCTCCCGGGCCCGGTCGTACTGCCGTTCGCTCAGCAGCGCGCGCGCCAGGTTGAGCTGCGCCAGGACGCGCCGGTCGTTCGCCGCGGGCGCCGGTAACCCGCCGGATTCTGTGGTCACACAGGCGGTTTGCCCAAGCAGCGCCCAGAGCGCCAATACCAGCCAGCGCAGGCCTTTGGGGAATTCACACCTCTGCTCCATCAGACGTTCCTCTTTAGCTTTTCAGCTTAGCTTCTCAGCGATCCAGTTCGACAGCGGGAATTCGCGGCGCGTCAGTGTCGCCTGCCGCCACCCGGGCCCGGTAGCGTTCCTGGCGCCGGGTGCGGTCTTTGACCGCACCGACCAGCTGGCCGCAAGCCGCATTGATATCGTCGCCGCGGGTTGTCCGCAGCATCGTCGCAAACCCGGCGTTCAGCAAACAGGTCTGAAAATCCCGCACTGCCGCCGGCTCCGGTGTCTCGTAGCCGGACGCCGGGAACGGATTAAACGGAATCAGGTTGATCTTGCAGCGCACGTCCCGCAACAGCCGGGCCAGCGCCCGAGCATGGCTGAGATCATCGTTCACGCCTTTCATGAGCGTGTACTCCATGGTCAGCGAGCGCTTCTCGCCCATGCCCGCCAGGTAGTGCCTGCACGCCTCGAGCAGCTCGGCAATGGGATACTTGCGGTTGATCGGCACCAGCTCGTTGCGCAACGCATCGTCCGGTGCATGCAGCGAGATCGCCAGGGACACGTCGGTATGTTCGGCCAGCCGGTAAATTTGCGGCACGACGCCAGCGGTCGAGATAGTGACCCGACGCTTCGAGAGGCCAAAGGCCAGGTCGTCCATCATCAGATAGGCCGCCGGCAGCACTGCGTCAAAATTCAGCAGCGGCTCGCCCATACCCATGAACACGACATTGGTCACCGCTTCGCCGCGCTGCGCCATGTCGGCGTTGGCGATCACCAGTTGCCCGACAATATCGGCCGTGGTCAGGTTGCCGCTGAAGCCCTGCTTGCCGGTCGAGCAGAAGGAACAGTCCAGCGCGCAGCCGACCTGGCTGGATACGCACAGCGTGTTGCGGCCGCGCTCGGGAATCATGACCGTTTCCACGCAGCTGCCACCGGCAACGCGCACGACCCACTTCAGGGTGCCGTCCTTGGAGGCGTGACGGCTGACGACCTCCGGCAGTTCGAAGCTGGTCGTGGCGGTCAGGTCGTCGCGTACCTTTTGCGCCAGATCGGTCATGGCCTGTGGATCGCGCACCCCTCGGTGATAGATCCACTTCATGACCTGCCGGGCGCGGAACGGCTTGCCGCCGTAGCGCTGCGCGAACAGCGCTTCCATGGCGGCCCGGTCCAGGCCGAACAGGTTCAGCCGCTCCGCGGGCGCGGCGGCTGGATCTGCCTGGACAGTCGGCGCGTTCATAGCAGGCGCTGCAGGACGCTCAGGCGTCCCGGTCACACAGCTCGGAGGGATCGAAGAAGAACGCAATTTCCCGGGCCGCTGATTCCGGCGCATCGCTGCCGTGCACGGCATTGGCCTCAACGGACTCGGCGAAGTCCCGGCGAATGGTGCCTGGCTCCGCATCCTGGGGGTTGGTGGCGCCCATGAGCTCGCGGTTGCGGAGCACCGCATTTTCGCCTTCCAGTACCTGAACCATCACCGGCCCGGAAGTCATGTAGGCCACCAGATCGTTGTAGAACGGGCGCTCCTTGTGCTCGGCGTAGAACCCCTGGGCCTGGGCCTGGGACAACCGCAGCATTTTCGAGGCCACAATCCGCAGCCCGCCCTCTTCGAAGCGGTCATAAATCTTGCCGATCAGGTTTCGGCTGACTGCATCGGGTTTGACGATAGAAAAGGTCCGCTCGAGGGCCATGGTGTTCTCCAGAAAAACGAAACGTCGGGCGCTTGGGCCCAGGAACCGCTGCGATCTGTCAGGGCGCCCCGGCAGTCCGTGCCGGCAGGTGCCCGATCGCCTCCAGTTAGGCGCGTATCTGCTTGAAAAATCGGCAGAAACAGCGCCGGTCGGAGATCAGCGGGCGCGTATTATACGCATTTTCGCGTCCGGGACCTCTGCCCGTGATCTGCCGTCCGGGCGCAGCTTCAGCGCTGCAGAAAGCCTCGGCTTGCCCGCAGCCGGCCAACGACCTCTGCCAGCCGCGAGCGGGCCTGATCGATATCGGCCTGGGTGCTGTAGCGGCCCACGCTCAGCCGGAGCGACGCATGGGCAATCGCCGGCGCTACGCCCAGGGCAGTGAGCACGAAAGACGGCTCAACACTGGCAGAGGTACAGGCAGATCCGTTCGAGACCGCCAGATCGTCGAGCGCCATGAGCAGCGTCTCGCCGTCCACGCCGCCAAAACCGACGTTCAGGATACCGGGCAGCCGCTGCGTCTCATGGCCGTGCAGATGTGTGTCGGGAATCTGCTTGAGGTGCGACCACAGACGCTGCCGCAGCGCTGTGAGCCGCTCGCCCTCTTCGATCATGGTCTGGCCCATGATCTCGCAGGCTGCGCCGAGACCGACCAGTTGGTGGGTCGGCAAAGTGCCAGACCGCATGCCCCGCTCATGGCCACCGCCGTGCATCTGGGCCACCAGCCCCAGCGGCGGCTCCCGGCGCACGTAGAGGGCGCCGATCCCCTTGGGCCCGTAGATCTTGTGGCCCGAGATGGAGATCAGGTCCACCGGCAATGCCTGGGTATCCAGCGGCAGCTTGCCCGCGCTCTGGGCCGCATCAGTGTGCAACAGGACCCCGCGCTCGCGGCAGATCGCGCCGATCGCCGCGAGATCGGTGGTCACCCCAAGCTCGTTGTTCGCATGCATGAGCGATACCAGCTGCGTGTCCGGCTCAATGGCGTCCGCCACCTGCTGCGGATCGATCAATCCATCGCGCCCCGGCTGCAGCCAGGTGACGCGGTACCCCTGCCCTTCGAGCCAGGCCGCCGTGTCCAGCACCGCCTTGTGCTCAATGGCACTGGTGATCAGGTGCCCGGTGGGCTGCCGCTGCATGATGCCCTTGAGCGCCAGGTTGTCGGACTCGGTGGCGCCCGAGGTCCAGACAATTTCCCGGGGATCGGCATTCAGCAGCGCGGCGACCTGGGCTCGCGCGGTTTCGACCGCTTCTTCTGCTTCCCAACCGTAGCCATGCGAGCGCGACGCGGGATTGCCGAAGGTGCCGTCCCGGGTCATGCAGGCCGCCATCTTCTCGGCGACGCGCTCATCCACCGGCGTGGTCGCCGCGTAGTCAAAATAGATCTGGGCGGGCATGGTCACGACAGGTGCCGCGCCTGGATCAGGTTCGGGTCCTGGCGCTCGGCCACGAACCGTACCTGGCGACGCTCGACCAGGGACTGCAGGCTGACGCGTCGCAGATACTGGTCAATCTCGCCGGACAGATCGGACCACAGATCGTGGGTCAGGCACTGCGCGCCGTCCTGGCAATCGGCGGCGCCATGACAGCGCGTGGCATCGACCCCGTCACCCACGGCCACCACGATGTCAGAAACGCTGATCTCGCTCAGGGCATGGGCGATCTCGTAGCCGCCGCCCGGGCCCCGGCGGCTGAGCAGCAAGCCCGCACTGCGCAGGCGCGCGAAGATCTGCTCCAGATAGGAGGGCGAGATGTCCTGCCGGGCGGCGATATCGACCACGCTGATCGCGCCCGCATCCGGATGCAGGGCGATATCCAGCATGGCGGTCACCGCGTAGCGGCCTTTGGTGGTCAATCTCAT
This sequence comes from uncultured Pseudomonadales bacterium, assembly GCA_964640725.1. Lineage (GTDB taxonomy): Bacteria > Pseudomonadota > Gammaproteobacteria > Pseudomonadales > Azotimanducaceae > CALHVX01. Next base: position 31,323 of record CAZXIJ010000003.1, read on the forward strand.
GGGTTTCGCTGCCTCATGGGCGAATTATGCCGGATCGGCTCCCGGCGCGCAGAACCGGCTAGCGCAACGGCTGCCCAAGCGCCTTGAGCAGCCCGTGCAGCATCTGCACTTCGGTCTTGTCGAGCTGGGAGCGCCGCAGCAACCGCGTCAGGCGGGTCAGGGTCTGACCGGGCTTGTCGCCGTCCACGAAACCGGAGCCGATCGCCGCCTGCGTCAGGTGCCCGATCACGGCCTCGATCTCGGCGTTGCTGGCCGCCGGCTTGTCCGAGTCTTTGATGATTGCCGGGGCCTGTTCGGCCCGGGCGAACAGCTCGTAGCAGACCACCTGGACCGCCATCGCCAGGTTCAGAGACGGGTAATCCGGGTTCGCCGGGATCTGCAGGTGCAGGTCGCAGCGCTGCAGCTCTTCGTTGTGCAGGCCATTGGTCTCCCGCCCAAACAGGATCGCCACCCGCTGGTCGTCGGGCAGCTGCAGGACCTGCTGGGCCAGGCCGCTGGCGCTGACCACAGGCCAGGGAATGGTCCGGGACCGGGTGCTGGTGCCGACCACGCAGTGGCAGTCGTCAATCGCCGGGGCAAGGGTTTCATGCACCGTGGCCGCTTCGAGCACATCCTGGGCGCCGGCTGCCCGCCATTGGGCCTGCGGGTCGGGAAACCGCCGCGGGTTGATGATCCGCAAATCGGTCAGCCCCATGGTCTTGAGAGCGCGGCAAGCGCCGCCGATATTGCCGGGATGGTCGGGCTCGACGAGCACGATACGCAGGTTTTCGAGTTTCACGGCAAGGCCCTGACTGCACAGCCTGTATTGTCGGCCATTGCTCGCCCATTCAAAAGGTCGCAGGGCGTTGGTAGCATGCGCCCCCTCGCGCCAACGCGCAGCCCTGGCCAACCGCCCATGCACCCCTTTGCCAACAACGCCCTGCGCGCGGCCCGAACAGCCAGCGGCCATCTGCTGCGCGCCATGGACCGGCTCGACGCCCTCGAAATCACCCAGAAGGCGGTCAACGACTTTGTCTCAAATGTCGACCGCGAAGCGGAAGACATCATCGTCGAGGCCCTGCACACGGCCTACCCGGACCACGGCATCCGCGGGGAAGAACGGGGCCAGATCTACCCCGAAGGCGAAACGAACTGGGTCATTGACCCGCTCGACGGCACCCTGAACTACATCCAGGGCATTCCCCACTTTTGCATCAGCATCGCCGCCTTTAAGGGCCGGCGCGTGGAGCACGCGGTGATTGTGGATCCGACCCGTAACGAGGAATTCGTGGCGACCCGGGGCAGCGGCGCCCACCTGAACGGCCGGCGGGTGCGGGTCGCGGCGCGCAAGCGGCTCGATGAAGCGGTTCTGGCAACGGGCATTCCGCCGCACGCGATCCGCCGGCATCACGAGGCCTACAGCGGCATGCTCAACGAACTGCGCAGCGAGGTGCGCGGCATGCGGCGCATGGGCTCTGCAGCGCTGGATCTGGCCTATGTGGCGGCCGGCCGGGTCGACGGGTTCTTCGAGCTGGGGCTGTCCCTGTGGGACATCGCTGCGGGCACGCTGCTGGTCCAGGAGGCCGGGGGCTTCAGCGGCGACTTCGAGGGCGGTGACCGTCATCTCGCCAGCGGCAACATCATTGCCGGCAACGACAAGCTGTTCCGCGCCCTGGTGGCCAAGGCACGACCGCACCTGACGGACGAGCTGAAAGCCGAGCACCGGCGGGAAACCACCGGCTGATCCGACACTGCTGCCGAGCAGCCTTCGCGCAGCGCGCTAGGGCAGCTCTTCTTCCGGGTTCTCTTTCTCCGGCACCAGCAGGTCTTCGCGCTTGATGTTCATGGCCAGCAGCACGTTGGACGCCACGTAAATCGACGAATAGGTGCCTACCACCACGCCGCAGGTTAGCGCCAGGGCAAAGCTGCGGATCATCTCGCCGCCGGCAAACAGCAGCGCCAGCAGCACGAACAAGGTCGTCAACGATGTCACCAAAGTCCGGCCCAGGGTCTGGTTCAGCGAACGGTTGATCACCGTCACCGCATCGGAGCGGCGAATCTTGCGAAAATTCTCGCGAATGCGGTCGGACACCACGATGGTGTCGTTCAGGGAGTAGCCGATCACCGCGAGCAGAGCGGCCAGCGCAGGCAGATCAAAGGTCCACTGAAAGACCGAGAACAGCCCCAGCACGATCATGACGTCATGCACCAACGCCACCACCGCGCCCACGGCAAACTGCTTGGTGAAGCGGATCAGAATGTAGAGCATGACCACAATGAGCGCCGACAGCAGCGCCAGGCCGCCCTGGTCCCGCAGCTCTTCGCCCACCGCCGGACCCACAAAGTTGGACTGCAGCAGGTCGATGTCCGGATGGTCAGCGCTCAGCGCCTCAATGATACGGTCACCGGTCTTTGCCTGATCAATGCCTTCCTGCACCGGCATGCGGATGCGCAGCTCGCTCTCGCTGCCGAAGTTCTGCACCACGCCGCCCACAAAGCCTTCGCTGACGAGCAGGTCGCGCACCTCGTCAGCGGCAACGGGGGTCTCGAAGGCGACCTCGACTTCGCTGCCTTCCGTGAAGTCCAGGCCCAGGTTCAGGCCCTGCAGAAACAGTGACGCCACCGAGGCCAGCACCAGCACCAGGGAGATGACCGCGGCAATGCGCCGCGGCCCCATGAAGTCCACTCGGATCTGCGGATCGCTCATATCTTGATCGACTCCAGCTTGCGGCCGCCATACATGAGATTGACGATGGCCCGGGTGCCGAGAATCGCGGTGAACATGGAGGTCACGATGCCCACGGCCAGAGTGACGGCAAAACCGCGCACCGGGCCGCTGCCCACCGAGAACAGAATGATCGCCACGAAGAAGGTGGTGATGTTGGCATCGAGAATGGTCACAAAGGCGCGGTCAAAGCCGGCCTGAATGGCCTGCTGCGGCTGGCGTTCCTTGAGCTCCTCGCGAATGCGGGAAAAGATCAGCACGTTGGCGTCCACCGCCATACCTACGGTCAGCACGATACCGGCAATGCCCGGCATGGTGAGGGTCGCGCCGAGCAGCGACATCACCGCCGTCATGAGGACCAGGTTCACCGCCAGGGCGATGTTCGCCGCCAGCCCGAAACCGCGGTAGTAGAACAGCATGAAGATCATGACCAGCACAAAACCAACCTGCACGGCCAGAGAGCCCTGGCGAATGTTGGCCTCCCCCAGGCTCGCGCCCACGGTGCGCTCTTCGACAATGTACATGGGTGCCGCCAGGGCACCAGCCCGCAGCAGCAGCGCCAGGTCCCGGGCTTCGCCCAGGCCAAGCCCGGTAATGCGGAAATTGAAGCCCAGCGCCGACTGGATAGTGGCGACGTTGATGAGGCGCGCTTCTTCCCGGGTAAAGCGCTCGATGACCTCTTCGCCGTCGCGCATGACCGTGCGCTGCCGGGGCTTTTGCTCCCGGAAGATAATGGCCATGGAGTTGCCGACGTTGTCCCGGGTGATCAGGTTCATGCGGTTGCCGCCCTCGTTGTCGAGGGTGATGCTGACCTGCGGCTGCTGCGTCTCCGGGTCGAAGTTCTGCACCGCGTTGGTGACGTTGTTGCCGGTGACGATGTTTTCGCGCATCAGCGTCACGGAGCGGCCTTCGTAGTCCCAGTTTTGCGTTGCCGCCGGCCGCGCATCGGGCCGGGCCACCAGGCGAAAATCGAGGTTCGCAAACTTGTTGATGATGCCCTTGGCACGCACCGGGTCCTGGATACCGGGCAGATCGAGCACAATGCGCTCGCGCCCCAGGCGCTGCACCAGCGGCTCGGACACGCCCAGCTCGTTCACCCGATTGCGCAGGCTTTGCAGGTTCTGGCTGATGGCAAAGTCTTCCAGCTCGCGGCGCTTTTCTTCGATCAGAGCGATACGCAGCCCCGGCTGGCCGTCGACCAGGCGCGGCTCGGCGGCATAGCCGTCAAAGTTCTCGGTAACGAGCGGCTGCGCCTGATCGCGCATGGCCTCGGTCCGGAAAGGCACCTCCAGCATCTGGCCCTTGACCCAGTTGCCGCCCACGTAGCGCAGGCTGTTCTCCCGAAACAGGTCCTTCAGGGAGTCTTCGACGCTGTCGAGCCGGTCACCCAGGAACTTGTCCATATCGACCTGCAGCAGGAAGTGCACGCCGCCCGAGAGGTCCAGGCCCAGAGACATGGGCTTGCCGCCGATGTCGGCCAGCCAGGCCGGTGTCGTTGAGGCGCGGTTGAGCGCGACGGTAATCGGTTCCTCGCGGTCGCTGTTGAGCGCAAGGTCAACGGCCGCCCGGGCGGGCAGCTGATCAGCGTCGCTGTTGAAGCGGATCAGCGCCGAGCCGCCGTCCAGCAGCTCCGAGGCCTTGATGGCGATACCGGCTTCCTGCAGCGCCGTCTCCGCCCGTGCCAGCAGCGCCGCATCGGCGACCTGCTCCGTACCGGCCGGGCGCAGCTGGATCGCCGGGTCCGGCTGGAACAGGTTGGGCGCGGCGTACACCAGGCCGAGACCGACCACGAACGCGATCAGCAGGTAACGGGTGATCGAAAAAGTATTTGGGGGCCGGGCAGGCCCCTGGGACATGCCCAGCAGGCCTTCACCCACCAGGCGCGGCTCGCGGGCCACTTAACTGTTGTCCAGGGTCTTCAGCGTGCCCTTGGGCAGGGTCGCGCCAATGGCCGACTTCTGCAGGCGAATCTCGACATTCTCGGCCAGCTTGAGCTTCACGAAGTCATCTTCGACCTTGGTAATGGTGCCGACGATGCCGCCCGCGCTCACGACTTCGTCGCCCTTGCCCAGCGCGCCCATGAGCGACGCGTGCTCTTTGCGGCGCTTGCTCTGCGGCCGCCAGATCAGCAGGTAAAAGAAGAGGATCAGAACCGCGATCATGATCAGGTTGATCAGCCCGGCGTTCGCCGGCGGCGCAGCGCCCGCAGATGCATGGGCGACGCTAAAAAAGCTAAGGTTTTCAAAGAGATTCATGCGGTTTCTGCCCAGCGTTCATGGAGGGTGGCGGAAAGGGAGCGAAATGTACCCGTTTCTATAGAGGCCCGCAAACGAGCCATCAGGTGATGGTAGTAGTGCAGGTTGTGCTGCGTCATCAGCATCGCCCCGAGCATTTCGTTGCAGCGATCCAGATGATGCAGGTAGGCGCGGCTGAAGTGCTCGCAGGTGTAGCAGCTGCAGTCCGCATCCAGCGGCTCGTCGGCATGCCGGTGCCGGGCGTTGCGAATCTTGATGGTGCCCCGCTCCGTAAAGGCGTAGCCGTTACGGCCGTTGCGGGTGGGCATGACGCAGTCAAACATATCGACGCCCTGGCTGACCCCGTAGACCAGGTCCTGCGGTGTGCCAACGCCCATGAGGTAGCGCGGGCGATCCTGGGGCATGGCTGGCGTGATCGCGGCGAGGGTCTCGTTCATTTCGTCCTTGGGCTCGCCCACGGACAGCCCGCCGATCGCGTAGCCGTCAAACCCGAGATCCGTGAGCGCTTCCAGGGACGCCGCCCGCAGTCCCGCAAACATCCCCCCCTGCACGATGCCGAACAGCAACCGGTGCTCGCTGTTGGCGCCGTCGCCGCGCGCCAGCAGCTCCTGGTGTGCCGTGCGGGAGCGGGCAGCCCAGCGCATGGACAGCGCCATGGAGTCCGCCGCTTCCTGTTCCGTGGCCGGGTACGGCGTGCACTCGTCGAAGGCCATGACGATGTCCGTGCCCAGGTTGTGCTGCACGGCCATGGAGCGCTCCGGCGTCAGCTCTACCCGGTCGCCGTTGACCGGCGATTTGAAGATGACGCCCTGCTCGCTGATCTTGCGCAACGCCCCGAGGCTGAAAACCTGAAAGCCGCCGCTGTCCGTCAGGATCGGACCATCCCAGCCCATGTAGCGATGCAGGCCGCCGAATTCCCGGAGCATCGTATCGCCCGGACGCAACATCAGATGAAAGGTGTTGCCCAGCAAAATCTGGGTGCCGACCGTTTTCAGATCCGCCGGCGTCATGGCCTTGACCGTGCCGTAGGTGCCGCAGGGCATGAAGACCGGCGTCTCGATGGCGCCGTGCGCGGTCTGCAGGCGACCGCGCCGAGCAGCGCCGTCCTGGGTCAGCCGCTCAAAGCTCATTGTTGCGCTCGACAAACATGGCATCCCCGTAGGAAAAGAAACGATAGCCTGCCGCCACCGCGTGGCGATAGGCCGCCAGCGTCTGGGCCGTGCCCGCGAAGGCGCAAACCAGCATCAGCAGCGTGGACTGCGGCAGGTGAAAGTTCGTGATCAGCGCATCGACCACCCGATAGCGAAACCCGGGGCGGATAAAGAGTGCCGTCTCGCCCTCTCCGACCGTGACGGCGCCGTCCTCGCGCGCCGCGCTCTCGAGGGTCCGCACCACCGTGGTACCGACGGCCACGACCCGACCGCCCCTGGCGCGAGCGCGGGCAATCGCCTCGGCCGCCTCCGCCCCCACCCGGTAGCGCTCCGAATGCATCTGGTGCGCGTCGATGTCGCCGCGAATGGGCGAGAAGGTGCCGGCGCCGACGTGCAGCGTGACCCGGGCCTGCTCAACGCCCTGCGCCGCCAGCCGGTCGAGCAAGCCCTGATCGAAGTGCAGGCCAGCGGTCGGCGCAGCCACCGCCCCGGCCTCGGGGCCGGCGTAGACCGTCTGGTAGCTGCGCTCGTCATCGAGCACCGGCGCCCGTTCGATGTAGGGCGGCAAAGGCACCTGGCCGTGGGCCTCAAACCAGTCCAGGGCCGGCGTCGGCGTGCGCAGCTCGTAGAAAGGTCCTTCCCGGCCGAGCACCGTCATGGCCTGATCGCCGCACAGCAAAGTCCGCCCGGGCTTCAGGGGCTTGCTGACCCGGACCTGGGCCAGTACCCGGTCTGTGTCGAGCACGCGCTCGAGCAGGATCTCAGCCTGGCCGCCCGTGTCTTTCCGGGCGCGGATCCGCGCCTTGATCACCCGGGTGTCGTTGAGCACCAGCAGATCGCCGGGCTTCAGGACCGTCGCGATCTGGTCAAAGTGCTGATCGCGCAGCGAGTCGGCCAGCAGCAGCCGGCTGGCAGTGCGATCGGGCAACGGCTGCTGGGCGATCTGGCTGGCCGGCAGTTCGTAGTCGAACTCGGCGAGCGCGCCGGGGGCGGGATTTTCGGAAACTGGGGGCATTGGCTTGACGGACCAACCGGTGAATGGGGCGCAGCAGTGCGGCGGGCGCGGAGTCTAGCAGTTCGCGGTTCCAAGTTGGCAGCACATTGGGCAGAATCGCGCCTGCGCAAGCCCGCAGCCTGGGTGGCGAAATTGGTAGACGCGCCAGACTCAAACTCTGGTTCCTTCACGGGAGTGTCGGTTCGATCCCGACCCCAGGTACCACGGCTTGCAATCAGCTCCCGGCGTCCCCTTCGCCCAACGCCCCTTCCGGCAGATCCTTGATCTTCGGATTTCTCCGGCGCCGGGTGCGAGCCGGCACCATCTCCCGCATGGACTCCAGCTTGCCGAAGCACAGCAGCTTGTCTTCGGGCTCGAGGGTACGGGAGCCCTTGGGATTCGGGATGACCTTGCTGCCCCGATAAAGCGTCAGCACGTTCACGTCCTTCTCCATCAGGTCGACTTCGTTGATGGTCTTGCCGACAAAGTTTGAGCCTTCGGGAATGTAGATCTCGCCCACGCCGTAGCCGCGAGACACCGTCAGGCGCTGGCGGATATCGATTTCCGGAAAGTCCACCTGGGCGGCGATGTAGTCAACGATCGCGCCGGCAACATCGAGCTGGGTGCACGACTCAATGCCTTCCAGCCCCGGAGACGAGTTGACCTCCATGATCTGCGGGCCGGTGGCGCTCTCGAGCATGTCAACGCCGGCCACGCGCAAACCGAGAATCTGCGCTGACTTGACCGCGGCCTGCTCAAACTCCGCGTCGAGCTCGACCGGCTCGGCCACTCCGCCGCGATGCACGTTGCTGCGAAACTCCTGGCCCTGCGCCACCCGGCGCATGGCTGCCACCACGTGATCGCCCACCACCAGCGCTCGCACATCCTTGCCCCGGCTCTCGGCAACGAACTTCTGAATGAGTACGTTTTGCTTCTGGCTCTGCAGCAGTTCGATGATCGATTCCGCTGCCTTGACCGTCTCTGCCAGCAGCACGCCAATGCCCTGGGTACCTTCGATCAGCTTAATGATGACGGGCGCCCCGCCGACCCGCTCGATGGCCGGCAACACGTCCTTCTTGTCGCGCACAAAGGTGGTTTCGGGAATGCCGATGCCGTGGCGACTCAGGATCTGCAGGCTGCGGAGCTTGTCCCGGGAGTTGGCGATGCCGTGCGCGGTGTTGGCGCAGAACACGTCCATCTCCTGAAACTGCCGCACGACTGCCGTGCCGTAGTAGGTAATGGACGCGCCGATGCGCGGCAGCACGGCGTCGTAGTCCGACAGCTGCTTTTGCCGGAAGTACAGGTCCGGCGCTCCTGCTTTCAGGTCAATGGCGAACTTGAGCGTATCGAGCACTTTGGCATCGATGCCCCGCGCAAGCGCTGCCTCCTTGAGGCGGCGGGTGCTGTAGGCCCGAACCGAGCGCGACAGTATGGCTAGCTTCATCGGTCACTGCATCCCTGAGTTGGTGGGCCGGAGATCCGGCAGGTCAAACCGCTCACATGGACGGTGTCGCGTCCGCGTTCGACTCCATGAAACACAGCGTCAGCAGCCATTTCAGGTTGATGCCCAGGCGCCGGACGCCCGGTTCCGTAAAGGCGTAGCCATGTTCCTTCATGCCCCCGCCCGGCAGCCGTTCGTTCACGTACACCACCAGCGAATTGCGGGTAAAGATGCCCTCGGCATTGTTCATGGGCCAGTCAACGAGGAACATCGAAATGCCGATCTCCCGGGGGGTTTCTTCCCGGGTCGTGAACCAGGCTTCGCCGCCCTGATCGTGCAGCGCCAGGGGCTCGTAACGCTCAAAGGGCGTCGCCCGGCCGCCACCCACGCCAGGAATATCGGCATAGCAGGTGAAGGGCCGGGAGCGATGAAAACGGTAGGCGTTGGTCCTGGCCAGCGCTTCGGCGCGCGTCGGGTAAATCCACAGCTCCGGATCGCTGACCACAAAGCCGCCGGGCAGGGCCTTGGGGCAGCGCTGCAGCGGCGTCGCACGCATCTGTGCGGCCTCGCGCTGCCAGCGATAGTCACAGGCAGCGCCGTTATCGTTCGTCACGGTCATCAGGACCTGCTCGCCATCCTGGGACAGGGCCGCCTCGTAGCCGGTGCTCTCGCCGTCCGGAGGGCCAACGGCCATCGTAAACTGATGGGTGCCGGCCTGACGCGCGATGGTCAGGTCGCGCCGTTCGTGCCGGGCCTTCTCGGGATCCTTGAGCCGCCGCTCGAAGTACGCCTGGTTGGCGTTCGCGTAGTGCCCGGCAAGCATCTGAGCGATCACTTCCAGATCCCGCTCTGCACGCGTCCGGTCCGGGCCGTCTTCCTCTGCAGCAACAGCCCCGCTGGCCAGCATCAGGCCAACCAGTAAACGCGCCGCAGCGCCAGCAACAGTCTTCATAGCTTTACCTTTTCTGCTTGCGCAAGTTGCGCATCCGCGGCGCGTCCCCTTCCGGACGTCCCTGAACAAAAGACCCGCTGACGTCGACGAGAAAGCGCCGGCGCAGGGCCGTGCGACCAAGCAGCATGCGGTAGCCCATTTGCCGACGATCTGCCAGGGACAGCTGCGCCGTAAATGCATGAGAACCGATGACGAAGGTCGTCTCGATAAAATACCGGGTGCGCGCCTGCCCGCCGGAGTTTCGGACCGGTCGCTGATCGGACACTGCCGCATGGCACTCCAGGGACCGTTGCGAGTCCTGCCGACGGGGATGGACCACGAACCGCACCCAGGGCGCCCCGCCCTTGAGGTACGGCTCGATCTGAGCGGCGTGAATCGCGCTGGTCCGGGCGCCGGTGTCGGTCTTGGCGCTGATTGCAGCCACGCCCAGCTCGGGCAAGCCGATCCGCTCGCGCCAGCCGACGATCGGCGCAGGCTGCGGGCTCACGACGTCGACCGGGCTCCGGCGAGGGCTTCGCCGGTCGTTGTCTCTGCGCTGGGCGTCTGATCATCGCGAGGATCCAGCGCTGCTGCGGCCTGAGTCGTCTTCGGAATCGGCTGAAAGGGTTCGCGGTAGGCCATGGCAGCATCGTGCAGGCAAAGCTGCAGCGTTGTCCACAGCGCGGCCAGGCTGTACCCCACGGCCAGAAGCGCAAACATCGCCTGCGGGACCTCGAAGGTGCTCAGCGCCGCGTAGAGCAGCGGCCCGCAGATCGATCCGCAGCCGTTGGCAACCAGCATGGCACTGGCGATCTGCAGGAAGCGGCCGTCGGCGTTGTCGTTGGCCTGGGCCACGGCGACCGCGTACATGGGCATGGCCGTGCCGCCCAGCACAAAAGCCAGGAACCGCATGTTCCAAAGTGTTGGCGGCAGCAGGAACATCCAGGCCAGCGACGCGATCAGCCCGAGCAGCGCCAGGGACAGCAGCATCCAGCGACGATCAAAACGATCGGACAGGCGCCCCACCGGCAACTGCGCGACCAGGCCGCCGAGCAACATCCAAAGCAGAAACCCCGCCCCCGCCGAGTTGTCCCCAAAGGCCTGCGCGAGGGTAATCGCCCCGGCGCTCCAGAGCGTGCCCATCACCAGCCCGGAAAACCCCGCACACAGGAACCCCGCCTGGGAGGCGCGGTAGGCAAAGCCGAGATCCATCTGCACCTGCTGCGGCGGCGTCGGCAGCGGCGCCTGGGTCAGCGCCACGGGCACAATGGCCAGGGCCATCAGGATGGCAATGAGCACCAGCATGGGCACGGTGCTCCCCTGCTGCAGCAGCAGCTGAGCGATCATGAGCGCAGCGATGCACAGGAAGCTGTACAGCGATACCACCGCACCGCGCCGACCATCCGGCGCACGCTCGTTCAGCCAGCTCTCGATAATCAGATAGGCGCCGGCCATCGCGATGCCCGTCAAAACTCGCAGCGCAATCCACAGCGGCAGCAAGGACCAGATCGAGATACAGAGCACTGCAACGATCAGCAAAGCGATGCAGCTGGTAAAGACTCGCACGTGGCCGACATTGCGCACCAGGACTGGCATGCCGATGCAGCCGCCGATAAAGCCGAGAAAGTAGCCGGCGCCGAGCAGGCTGATCTGGCTGTTGCTCCAGCCCGCATCGGCGCCGGCGAAGGGAATCACCGTCTGCTGCAGCCCGTGCCCGAGCAACAGAATCGTCACAGAAAGAAACAGGCTGTTGAGGCTGCTTAGGGGCGATACCATAGCGGGTTCAGCAAACGGTCAGGGCGGCGCAATTGTGGCTCAGAAAAGTGAAAACGCCAGTCCTTTTACCCTCTGCGGGACGCCGGTCGCGCCCGGGTCCCGGGCCAGCCTGGAGCTGGAAAGCGCGCAGCTCTACACGCACACCCCGCTGCCCATGAACATCGAGGTCATCCACGGCAAGCGCCCGGGCCCGGTGCTTCTGGTTTGCGCGGCGATCCACGGCGATGAGCTGAACGGCGTCGAGATCATTAGGCGCCTCAGCGCCCAGCGCAGCCTCAACCAGCTCTCCGGCACGCTGGTTCTGGTGCCGGTCGTCAACCTGCACGGCTTCATCGACCAGTCCCGCTACCTGCCGGACCGCCGCGATCTGAACCGCTGCTTTCCGGGCACCCCGCGGGGCTCCCTGGGGTCCCGGGTGGCGTACCAGTTCTTCGAGGCAATCGTGCGGCAATGCACGCACGTGATCGATCTGCACACCGCTGCCGTACATCGCGACAATCTGCCGCAGATTCGCGCCGATCTGTCCGTGCCGGAAATCCGGCGCATGGCCGAGGGTTTTGCGATCCCGGTGGTCATGAATGCCGGGCTGATCGACGCCACGCTCCGGGCCGAGGCCGGTGCCCTGGGCATTCCGGTGATCACCTATGAGGCCGGCGAGGCCCTGCGCATGTCAGAAAAAGCCATCGTCACCGGCGTGCGCGGCGTCATGAACACCATGCGCACCCTGGGCATGCTGCGGGCGCGCAGCGAGCGCCGCTCGCGCCATGAGCCGTTTATCGCCAGCGCCAGCCGCTGGATCCGCGCCAGCAACGACGGGCTGTTTCGTCCCCTGGTGGCCCTGGGCGATCGGGTCCGGAAGGACCAGCCCATCGGCGTCGTCACTTCGCCCTTTTCCGCCGCGGAAGAACTGGTGACCACCAGCGTCGAAGGCATCGTCATTGGCCAGAACCGCCTGCCCCTGGTCAACGAGGGTGAAGCCCTGTTTCACGTTGCGTCCTTCGGCGAAACTGCCGCGGTCGTGACAGAACTGGCGGCGCAGAACAGCACGGTCGCGCAGGACCCCCTGTTTGAGCCGGAGCACCAGAGCCCGGGCTGAAGAACCCGGCGCTCCGCGGGCGCAACTCGCTTACACTGAGCACGCGCACCATCACTTCGAGGTATTCCCATGCCCAACGGACCAACGGATATCGGAGATTTCGCCTCGCAGCTGGAGGACCTGATCGACGAGACGGAAGCCAGCTACATCGAAATCATCGGCACCCTGGAGATGGCCAAGCAAAAGCTGCTCGTCGACGCGCTGGATGACGAAGACGACGAGTTCGAAGACGACGATGACGACGAGTTCGAAGACGACGATGACGACGATGACGACTGGGAGGACTGACCTC
>CAZXIJ010000003.1:44062-122719 GCA_964640725.1 uncultured Pseudomonadales bacterium
GACGACGAGTTCGAAGACGACGATGACGACGATGACGACTGGGAGGACTGACCTCCCCTTCGCCGCTCGCAGTCCCCGGGGACTGCGCTAGAGGTAAGCCTTGAGCGTGTGGTGGAAGTGTCGCAGCTTGGTTTCCTGGTAATTGGCCAGCACCACTTCGTCGTACTGCGCGGCTTCCAGTCCTTGCTGCACCTTCGGCAGATTGAACGTGTCCTGCTGAAACACTTTGGCGAGGCGACCCAGCTCGGGCGCCGCGGTCCAGTCATCCTCTTCGCCCAGCCAGTGCACGGGCGCAGGCGCCGGGCGCTCGCCGGCAAAGGGGCTCAGGAAGTAGCACTCCATGACCGACTTGTCGTGGTGGTTCTTGTAGGGCCGGAACCGGTAAACGATCCGGCTGTAGCCCCCCCAGGGGTGGAAGTTGGGGAACAAGGTGTAGTAGATGCTGTCATTCAGACAGGCATCTGACAGCGACGCGTTGTCGCCCACGACCCCGGCCAGGTTCTGCCGAGCCACGGCTGCCAGCACGCTGCGGGCCGTTGCGCCCGGCGGCACCTCGATGGCCGATGGCGCGTCCAGGTCTTTCATCATCACCGCATCCAGCAGTTCCTGCTCATCGGGCGCGTAGCGCAGGTGAGGGCTGGGCGTGCCGTTCGGCGTGATGGCCCGGGACAGGTTGCCCCAGGCATCGTACTGGGTATTTTCGTCCCCGATGCCCGCAAGAATCTGCGGATGCGTGGTGATGACGTGAAACGCCTCCATGAAGGCTTCCTGGGCCAGCTTCCAGTTGCAGGGCATGACCTTGGCCACGTGCGCCTCGATGTAGCGATCCTGGGGCTCCCAGCATTCGAAGTGGGCCGGCAGGTCGCCCAGAAACTCCTGGAGCGGCCCGGCTTCCATGTCCATGTTCACGAACACCCAACCGGCCCAGCTGTCGCACTGCACCGGCGTCAGGTCGAAGTTGTTCTGGTCAATGTGTGGGAAGTCCCAATCCGACGTCACACCGCGCAGGCTGCCGTCCGTGTGCCAGCTGAAGCCGTGGAACGGGCAGATGAAGCTCGCGGCATGACCGTCGCCTTCGCACAGCTTGCGGCCCCGGTGCCGACACACGTTGTGGTGCGCCTTGATGCCGTCCTTGGTGCGCACCACGATGATGGAATAGGAGCCGATCTCGTAGACGCTGTAATCGCCGACATTGGGAATCTCTTCTTCCCGGCAGGCCATTTGCCAGACCTTGGGCCAGAGCTTTTCCATTTCGAGATCGTGAAAGGCCTTGGTGGTGTAGCGGCTCACGGGCACAGAGACCAGCGGCGACTCGAAGCGGTTCGCAAGCGTCAGGGTCCGGGGCGGCGGCACCGCATCGCTGGCGATCAGGTCCTGATAGCTGACGCCTTTGGAATTCGCGGTTTCAGGTTTCGCGCTCATCGGAAATCCTCGCTGCTGCCGGCAAGCGGCCGGCCCTCGTGGTGGGGTTCAGGCGTTGTCCGTACCGGCGGCGCTCTGCAGCCGGCTGTTGAACATCGCGTCCTCGGGCAATTGCGGGCCCGCCAGCCAGAGCAGCATGTGCGGGTCGGCGTAGGTGATCTCGCCGGAGTGATAGCGGCCGTCATAGTGGAAGACGCCCTGGACGCCGTTGTTTTCCACGGCTACGAGCCCGTCGTCGCGGACCCGGTATATCGCTCCGGAGAGCGGGTGCTTCAGTGCGGCCATGCGGCTCTCTCGACCCCGGTGAGCCGTCAGTGTACGCAGGAGCTCAGGTCTTGCCAATAACCGTCAAAGTTGACGGTTTTCGCACTTCAGGCCCCGGCAGCCAGGGTGCGCGGCTGCCACCGGCGCCACCGGAGCCAGCCCAGGAAGCCCAGGGCGCACAGGGTGCCGAAGCCAAGCAGGACGCCAGGCTCCGGGGTGCCCGCACCCTGGAAGGACGCACCGCCTACCCCGTAAGCGGCTGGAGACACGCCGGCGACCATGGGCAGTGCGACGTCCGTCAGGGCGGTCGCGTCCGGGAACGGCTGGACCGGGCGTGCCGCCACGGCGACCAACGACGTCCAGCGGGTCATCAGCCCGTAGGTTTCTCCCAGCACGGTCACGCGCTCGCGCAGCTGCGCATCCGTTTGCGGTGGCACGCGCTGGGGCTCGGGCGTGGCCAGCTCGTGCATGCGCTGCGCAACGGCCTGCCTGGCCCAGACCTGCCGCAAGGCAGGACGGAGCGCCGCATCTTCCAGCGCCACATCAAGCCCGAAACGAACCGGGCCCGACGCCGAGCGGGCCCGGAGCTCAACCCGTCCGGCAGCCGGCGCGCGGTAGCGGCCCATGACCCGCAGGCTCTGCCCGGCATACAGATCCGGCAAGGTCTCCGGCACAACGCTGCCGACGGGCAAGCCGCCCCAGTCCAGGGTCAGGTCCGTGAGCACCGGCTGCGCCAGCCGCGCTGCAAGGCTGCGAGCGACCTCGTCGCTGTCGTCGGTGGGGTCCAGGTAGCGGGCAAAACCCTGCCCGGTGCGGGCCAGAGACTCGAGCAGGAAGCGATTCACCCCGGTGCCAACGCCGAAGGCGTAGAGCCGTGCCGTATGCCGTTCCGCGGCGACCAGCTTGAGAATCTCGACCTCGTTGCCAATGTAGCCGTCCGTGAGAAACACAACGGTTCGCACCGCCCCATCCGGCAAGGGCGCGGCCAGCGCCTGGTAGATCCCGGAGCTCATCACCGTTCCGCCGCTGCCCGCGAGCTGTTCCGTGTAGGCAATGCCCGCCGCAATGTTCGCAGGCGTCGCCGGCAACGGGGCGCGGGAGAACTCCGTCGCGCCGTCGCTGAAGCGAATGATGCGGAAGCTGTCGCCGGGCTGCAGGCCATCGAGGGCGTAGCGCATGAAACGTTTGCTCGCCTGCATGGGCAAACCGCTCATGGAGCCGCTGCAGTCCAGCAGAAAAACCATTTCCCGGGGCAAGACGCTGGCGTCTGCCAGCGTCGCCGGGGGCTCGATCAACAGACTGAAATAGCCGCCCTCGGGGCCCGCAAAGTGAGACTGCAACCCGGCCGTCACCGCATCGCCTCCCAGCTGGTAGCGGAGCACGAAATCCCGGTTGTCGGCAACCCGCCCTCCGGCCAGGGAAGCGGCGAGCTGTTGCGACGCCTGACGCTCGATCTGCAGCGCGTGGCTCGGGCTATCGACGGCAAGGATCGGTACCGGCGCGTTCAGGGCAACCTGCACCGAGACCCGCTCGCCAGGCTCCGGCGCCGGCGCCGTCAGGCCCTGCACCGGCGCGTAGCGGACCGGCGCGTCCAGCGGCTCCGCGGTGCGTTCAGGGTCAAAGCGCGGGCCCACCACCAGGGGCAGCACCAGCTCGTAGGCACCCTGCTCCCGGCGCAGCTGCTCCTGATAGGTGAGCGCCACCTGCACCTGCATGCCGGGCATCAGGTTGGATACGCGCTGGGTAAACTGGTTGGGTCTTTGCTGCCGCACCAGCGAAGCCACCTTGCCGGCCTTGGCTGCTGCAACAAAGGTCGCCTCCGCCTGCGCCCGGCGCTGAAATTCCCCTACCACCCGCTCATCGCCAACGGTCATAACAAGCGCACTAACGGCAGCGCGATCGCTCAGGGGAAACAGGTAGCGAGGCGTGATCGCCACGGGCAGGGGGTTGCTGAAGGTCTGCACGACAGTGACTTCGGCCAGATCGCCGTTGATTTGCACCTGGTAGTCCACATCAAGGGCCGGCAGCAGCACCTGGTCGTTGCCAACGCGCGCTTCCAGGTAGCCGCTGAGCCGATCCGCGTCCTGACGCTGGGACTTCAGCGCCGCCAGCAGCTCGGCGTCGACAGCTGGCGCGCTGTGCACGGCAACCGACCAGCTTGCGGTGCCATAGCAAAGCAATGCCAGCACCAGCCCTCGCAGCCATAGAGATCGTCGATTCAAGGGCGCCATGAGGCCTCCTTCAGCGTAAGCATGGAAAGTTTCGGGTGAGCCGACTGGCCGGCCAGATTGAAGGCCCGGGCAACGGCCTGTTCGAAGATCGCGGCGGGGGCCGTCGCCGGCACCACCTGTTGCACCATGGTCCAGTGCCCGCGCGGCGCAGCGAACCAGCGCCAGACCGCCTCGGCGATGCTCGGCGCTACCTGCCCGGTGCTGGCGATGTAGCTGACCGCAACGTGGTAGCGCTGACCGTCCGGCGCCACGGACTCGTAGATCGACGCCGGGCTTGGCTCGTAACGGGTCCCCAGAAACCGCACCTTGTGCCCCAGGCCTCGCAGGCAGATCTCCGGCGCGTGCAGATGCCGGAGCGGTGCCCGGGTGCGAACCATGTACAGGCCGTAAGGCCCGTAGCTCGCGCGGCGAGCGCTGGCGCCGTAGCGTTGGAAGTAAGCGGACTCCAGCTTCGACAGCGGCGCGTCCTCACGCGCATAGCCCGCCAGGTAGGACGGTGCTGTCAGAGGCTGCGGCCCGACCGGCGCCGCGCTGCCCAAACCGTCGCCAAGCGAGGGCAGCAACGCCGCGCCAGCCAGCAGCGGCGCCCAGCGCGCTGCGGTCCAAGCAGTTGGGCGCTTCGCCATCATCGTCCAGCGGCCAGACAGCTCAGGGGCTTGCGCAGGGCGCGATGCCCCGCCGGTCAGCACCCAAAGCACCCCGGCGGCACCGCTCAGCGCCGCCAGCCCAATGAGCTCGTGCCAAGGGCTTGCCATCGTATCGATGCCAGACTCGCCGCCAGCGCCGACGGCCAGCACGGCAATGCGCAGGGCGTTGGCCCCAACGGCAAGGACCAGCACCAGGGCGCTCTGGCCCAGCGCGCGCCGCATCCCGGGCCGGCGCAGCGCGGCCAGCACGGCGTAGAACAGGCCCAGCTGAGTGGCCAGCCTCGCCCCGGAACACGGCAGGTCGACCAGCAGTTCGCGCCCGTTCAGGACCATGCGCACGCCCTGGCACTGCAGGGCGTCTGTCCAGAGCCCGAGCAGCTGACAGCTGACCGCCGCGCTCAGCTGCTGCAGGGGGTAACCGAAGGTGCGCTGGGCCAACGGCTCCAGGGGCAGACAGAAGGCGAAGGCAACGGCCAGCCACAGCGGGCTGAGGGCACGCTGCCTGGATCCCAGCTGCAGCCAACGGCCCAGCACAAACACGTCGAGGGGCAGCACCAGCGCGTTGATCAGATTGACCCCGGCCAGGGTGCCCAGCACCCGAAGGCTCAGGCTGAGCCACAGCAAATGGTAGAGCGTCGGCCAGCGGACCGGCTCCGCCCGCAGGCGCGGGGAGCTTGCAGACCACAGCAGCAGCACGAGGGCTAACAAAAATGCCAACGCTCCGGTGCCTTCATAGCCTGGCAGGTACCAGGTGCCGATCAGCCACCAGAGCGGCTCAACGCTGAGCAACAGCAGGCAAAGACAGGGCGCGATTCGGTGTAACAGCGATGGCATGGGCACACTGTGGCGAGCCCCTGTGTCGTTCGCGGCCCCACGGCGCGCAGAACCGCAGGCAATTTGTGCAAGGGGCGTGCAGCAAGCCCTTTCGCCGCAGCCCGCCCGCGTCCCTTGGGTATACTGAGCCCCATGCAAACGATTCTTGTCGCCGACGATGACCCGCACATTCGCGAAGTTGTGTGCTTCGCTCTGGAACGTGCCGGGTTCAAGACCCTGGAAGCCGCCGACGGGCGCGCCGCGATCAGCCAGCATGATCGACACCGGCCGGATCTCGTGGTGCTGGACGTGCTGATGCCCGAGGCCGACGGGCTTGCCGTCTGCAACCAGCTGCGCACCCACTCCGCAGTACCGATCGTGTTCCTGTCCTCCAAGGACGAAGAGGTCGACCGGATCCTTGGCCTGGAAATGGGCGGCGATGACTATCTGGTCAAGCCGTTCTCGCCCCGGGAGCTGGTGGCGCGCGTCAAAGCCAACCTGCGGCGCGTCGAGCAAGACAAAGCCGAAGCGCCAGCGACCCTGGTGATCGGCGGCCTCACCATCAACACCGACACCTTCGAGTCAGACTTTAACGGCCAATCGCTGGGCCTCACGCACACCGAGTTCTGCATGCTGGCAACGCTGGCCCGCCACGCCGACAAGGTGCTGACCCGGGACCGGCTCATGCAAGGCGCCTACGACACGCGCCGCATCGTCAGCGACCGCACGATCGACAGCCATATCCGCAGGCTGCGCGACAAGCTCGCTCAGGCTGGGGCGCCGGGTATCAAGACTGTGCACGGCGTTGGCTACCGCCTGCAGACGGATTGACGGGCGATCGCCACGGACACCCCGCCATCACCGATGCGCAGCTTCCCTCGGCCCCGGCTGCGAACGCTGCTGATTCTGTCGAACGTCCTGTTGCTGCTGTTGCCCCTGGCCGGCATACAGCTGCTGCGCCTGTACGAAAGCGCGCTGGTCCGACAGACCGAATCCGCGCTCATCGCCCAGGGCGCCTTTATCAGCGCGACCTACCGCTCCCTCCTGGAGGAGTCCGCGCCGCAGACCTGGCCGCTGGCGAGCCGCGAGTTGCCCAGCGACATTCGCTCGGACGCTGCGCTGGTCTGGCGCCCACGCCCGGCGGAACTGGATCTGGCCGACAGCCAGATCGCCCCGGCCTTTCCGGACGGCCAGCATGGCCGGGCCCCGGAAGCGCTGGCAGCCGCCGTGGGCGAGCGCCTGACCCCCATATTGAAAGATGCCCAGGCCGTGACCCTGGCAGGCATCCGGGTCACCGACCCCTGGGGCGTGGTCGTCGCCAGTACCGGCGAGGATCTCGGCCTGGCCATCGATGGCGGCATTGAGGTCGAGCAGGCCCTGCTCGGCCGCGCCGCCAGCAACCTGCGGCGACGCGCCGACCGGGACCCGTCCCAGGGCCTGGAGTCGCTCAGCCGTACCACGGGCATCCGGGTGTTCGTGGCCACGCCGATCGTCCTGCACCAGCGCAGCGTCGGCACCGTGCTGCTGTCGCGCACGCCCCCGAACATCGTCCAGGCGCTGTACGCCAAGCGCTGGCTGCTGGCGCAGGCCGGCGCGGCGGCGCTCATCCTGGCGGTGTTGCTGTCGCTGTTCGCCAGCCGGCTGGTGACGCGCCCCATCGCCCAGCTGGCGAACCGGGCTGAGCGGGTTGCCGCTGGCGAGACGGGATCCATCCGCCCGCTGATCAATGCGCGCACCCACGAGGTCGCCAAGTTGCAGCACAGCATCATGGCCATGACCGAACGGCTCGGGCAGCGCGCCGCGGCGCTGGAGGAGTTTGCCCGGCATGTCTCCCACGAGTTCAAAACGCCCATCACCAGCGTCCGCGGCGCGGTCGAGGTACTGCGCGACCACGGCGACGACATGACCGACGCCCAGCGCCTCAAATTCCTGCAGAACATCGAGGTCGACAACGAGCGTCTGCAGCGTCTGACCACCCGCCTGCTGGACCTGACGCGCGCCGAGGTGGCCGACGGCGGTGCTGGCGAAACCTTTGACGTACGACGCAGCCTCGCCGATCTGGAGGGCGAGTTTCGCGGACGGCTATCCATCGAGCTCGGGGATCTGGGAAGCCCGCCACCGGTCAGCGGGAATCCGGAGGCCCTGGCCGGAGTGCTCGAGACTCTGGCCGACAACGCCAGCCGCCATGGCGCCACAAAGCTGAGCATTGCTGTCCAGGCGGACCCGGACTGGGTCAATATTGACCTGCAGGACAACGGCGACGGCATTTCCAGCGGCAACCGGGAGCGCATCTTTGAGCCTTTCTTCACCACCCGCCGGGAAACCGGGGGCACCGGCCTGGGGCTGACGATCGCCCGCAAACTCATGACCCAGATGCAGGGCGACCTGATGTTGCTGCCAGAGACAGAGCCCGGCAGGGGCACGACCTTTCGCGCGCAGCTCCGCGTCTCCTGAGCCGCCCGGCGCAACAGGCGGCCAAAAAAAAGCCCCGGGCGATTGCCCGGGGCCAGCAGCGTTGTCGTTAAGGGCGAGGACCTACCAGCGGCGACCGTGACGGTGGCTGCGGTCATCGCAGTTGCGCCAGTCATGCTCGATGCGAGCGATCAGGCGACCGCGCTGACGATCGAGCCTTGCATGGCGGCGATCTCGCTGGGCCCGCTTGCTCCAGCGACGATGGTCGCGCAGGTAGCGGTTGTAGCCGTGGTTCAACACCTCTTTGCGCTCATAGCGGTTCAGATGGCGAAGGTTCGGCGTGTAGCGACTGAACTGTCGCTCGACGCGCCACCAATGCTTGAAGTTCAGCGGCTCCCAGGGGCGCACAAAGTAGCGCGTGTTGTAGCCCTGGCGATGCTGCCGAGCGTGCCGTACCGGCGCATGACGCAGAAGCTGGCGGTCGATCCGACGCTCGATCTTGCGATCGATCCGGCGTTCGATGCGGCGCTCTGCGCGTCGATCCGCACGACGGTCACGCTTGCGCTCGATGCGGGAATCGTGGCGATCATGACGATGATCTCTGACATGGCCGACCTTCACCGCCTGGTGCTCACTGCGCAGCCCGGCCCGCGAGCCCGGGTCGGCGGAGGCCGCAACGGGAATCAGCATGGCGGTGCACAGAGCGAGCCACGGCAACTTCCGCTTCAGGGCAGTCTTGCTGCCGCGGATCGGGCTCTCGGTATTGCTTTTGGGGTGGTTCATGGTCTTTCTCCTGGCTGTCGACCGTGGGGCCAATGTACGCGGGAACCCTTGAATCGCCCCTGAACCCAAACTGTCCACTTCCTGAACGTCCGATGCGGAAAGATTTGCCCGGTTTCAGGGGGATTCGCCATACTCCCGCCTCAACTTTTTGGGGACAGAACATGAAAGGCACCGTTCACTACGAAACCCGCGGCAATATCGCGCTCATGACCGTCGACAATCCGCCGGTCAACCCGCTCTCTGGCGGGGTCCGGAAAGGCCTGGACGAGGGCATCCGCAAGGCCCTGGGCGATGACGCGATCGCCGCCGTCGTGCTGACCGGCGCTGGCCGGGCCTTTATCGCCGGGGCCGACATTTCCGAGTTCGGCGGCGCAGCGGAAGGCCCCGGGCTGGGCGAGTGCCTGGCGCTGATGGAAGGCAGCCCGAAGCCCATCGTCGCGGCCCTGAACGGCACCGCCTTCGGCGGCGGTCTCGAGGTCGCCCTGTGCTGCGACTATCGCGTTGCGGCCCCGACTGCGCCGGTCGGCCTGCCGGAGGTCAAGCTGGGCCTGCTGCCGGGCGCTGGCGGCACCCAACGCCTGCCGCGGCTGGTCGGCGCAGAGAAAGCCCTGGCCTTCATCCTGTCCGGCGATCCGGCTTTGGCACCGCAGGCGAAAGCCCTTGGCATTGTCGACGAGGTCATCGACGGCGACATCGTGGACGGCGCCATCGCCTTCGCCCAGGATCTGATTGCCAAGGGCAGCCCGCTGCGCAAGATCCGCAACGAGACCACCCAGATCGACAAGGACCGCGGCAACGAGGAGATCTTCGCCGAAGCGCGCAAGATGGCTGCCCGCAAAATGCGCGGCCGCTTTGCTCCGGAGATGATCATTCAGTGCATCGAGGCCGCCGTGAACGAAGGCGACTTCGATGCCGGCATGAAGGTTGAGCAGGACCGCTTCGCCCAGTGCCTGAAGCATCCTCAGCGGGAAGCCCTGATCCACGTGTTCTTTGGCGAACGCGAAGTCGCAAAGGTTCCGGACGTACCGAAAGACACCCCGACCCGGGACATCGCCAAGGCCGGCGTGATCGGCTGCGGCACCATGGGCGGCGGCATATCCATGTGCTTCGCCAACGCCGGCATCCCGGTCACCATCGTCGAGATGAATCAGGAAGCCTTGGATCGCGGCCTGGGCGTGATCAAGCGCAACTACGACATTCAGGCCAAGCGCGGCCGCATGACGGAAGCGCAGGTCGACCAGTGCATGTCGCTCCTGACGGGCACTACGAGCTACGACGGCCTGAAAGATGCTGACGTGATCGTCGAGGCGATCTACGAAAATCTGGACGTCAAAAAGGAGACCTTCGAGAAGATCGATGCGGTCGCCAAGGCCGGCGCTATCCTGGCCAGCAACACCTCGGGGCTGGACGTCGACGCCATTGCCCAGGCCACGGGCCGCCCGGCCGACGTGATCGGCATGCACTTCTTCAGCCCGGCTAACATCATGCGTTTGCTTGAAGTCGTCCGCGGCAAGGACACCGGCAAAGACGTCATCGCGACGGCCATGAAACTCGGCAAGCGCTTGCGCAAGGTCGCCGTGCTCTCCGGCAACGCGCCGGGCTTCATTGGCAACCGCATGCTGGGCCAGTACACCACCCAGGCCGGGCAAATCATCCTGCAGGGTGCCACGCCTTACCAGGTGGACTCGGTGATGAACAAGTTCGGCATGCCCATGGGCCCGTTCCAGATGAACGACCTGGTCGGTCTGGACCTGGGCTGGCGCGCGCGCAAGCTCGCGGGCGTCGCTCCGGAAGACGTGCCGATCACCGCCCGGGTGGCCGACAAGCTGTGCGAGATGGAGCGCTTTGGCCAGAAGACCTCTCGCGGTTTCTACATCTACCCCGAAGGTTCCCGGGCCGGTCAGCCTGACCCGGAAGTCGTGGCGCTGGTCGAGGAAACCTCGAAGGAACTCGGCATCGAGCGCGGCGACGTCAGCGATGAGGAAGTCCTCAAGCGCTGCCTGTACCCGATGGTCAACGAAGGCTGCCGGATCCTCGAAGAAGGCATTGCCCTGCGCGCCGTGGACATCGACATCGTGTACCTGAACGGCTACGGCTTCCCGGAAGTGACCGGCGGCCCGATGTTCTGGGCCGAGCAACAAGGGCTCGACACTGTCCTCGCCGATATCAAGCGCTACGGTGAGCTGTACGGCGGTTCGGCCTGGGAGCCGGCGCCGCTGCTGGAGCGCCTGGTCGCCGAAGGCAAGGGCTTTGCGAGCCTCGCCGCAGGCAACAGCTAGTGGCCAAGGTGCCGGTGCTGGTCGGCGTGGCCCAGGTCGAGCAGCGCATCAGCGCTGCCGGCGAGGGCCGGGAGCCGATCGAGCTGATGATCGAGGCGGTGCAGCGCGCCGCCGCAGATGCCGGCTCGCGGCAGCTGCTGGAGGACGCGGGCTCGGTCCGCGTCATCCGCGGCATCTGGGGCTACCAGAACCCGGCCAAAGCCGTCGCCGAAGCCATTGGCGCGCCCAATGCCGAAACCGCGTTGGCGCCCTACGGCGGCAACTACGTGCAGACCACCGTTAATCGCTCCTGCCTGGATCTGCAGGCCGGGCGGCAACAGGTGATCGTCCTCACCGGCGCCGAGTGCGGCAACAGCCAGGCCAAAGCGCGCCGCGCCGGCGTGGATCTGGACTGGCAGAGCCTGCCGGGGCAGCCCGACCTGCTCATTGATGTCGACAAGCCCATGCGCAGCGATGCGGAGAAAGCCGCCGGCATCAACGCGCCGATCCAGGTGTATCCCCTGTTCGAAAACGCCCTGCGGCATCACCTGGGCGAGTCCGTGGCGGACCACCAGCTACGAATCTCGCAGCTGTGGTCGCGCTTCAGCGACGTCGCCGCGGAAAATCCGAACGCCTGGATTCGCGAGCCCGTACCCGCCGAGCAGATCCGCACCCCGGGCCCTAAAAACCGGCCCGTGTCCTTCCCCTACCCCAAGCTGATGAACTCCAACAGCAACGTCGACATGGGCGCGGCGCTCATTCTGACGACCGAGGACCACGCCAGGGCCCTGGGCATCGACCGCTCGCAGTGGGTGTATCCCCACGTGGGCACCGATGCACAGGACACCCAGTACGTCTCGCACCGGGCGAACCTGTACAGCTCTCCTGCCATCGAGATCGCCGGCAACCGCGCCCTGGAGCTGGCCGGCGTCGCTGCCGGGGACCTGGACTTCGTGGATCTGTACAGCTGTTTTCCCGTGGCCGTGCAGGTTGCCGCGCGCGCGCTCGGCATCGACCAGCAACGTCCGCTGACCGTGACCGGCGGCCTGACCTTCGGCGGCGGGCCCTTAAACAACTACGTCATGCACGCCATCGCCCGCATGGCCGATTGCCTGCGCGCGGCGCCGGGCAAGACCGGTCTGGTAACCGCCAACGGCGGCTTCCTCACCAAGCACGCCTTCGGCGTCTACAGCACCGAGCCCCCGGCCCGGCCCTACCAGCACGAAGACCTGCAGGCACAGGTCGACGCCAAGCCCCGCACCCCATTGAACATGGACTACAACGGTCCAGCCACCGTCGAAAGCTACACCGTCATGTACGGTCCTGAAGGGCCGGCGGAAGCGTTGCTTGCCATGCGGACACCAGACGGCGAGCGCAGCTGGGCCCGAGCCAGCGACGCGGACCTGCTCGACGACATGACGCAACAGGAATACTGCGGTCGTGACGCGCGCTTGCAGGATCATCAGGCACAGTTCTGAGGTGCATACCTTCCTGAGCAACCCGTGAGTCAGGCGCCGCAGGCCACAGGCAGCGATACGCCGGCACCGCTGTGGCGAATGCTGGCCGCCATGGTGTACGACACCCTGCCCGTGATCGGCATCTGGATGATGACTCTGTTTGTGCTGGTGATCGCCAACGATGGCGGGACGGTGTTCGGCTACCGGGTCCAGACTGTGCTGTTTCTGGAGCTGTATGCGTATTTCGCATTGTCGTGGGTCCGCAACCGGCAGACCCTGGGCATGCGCGCCTGGAAGCTGTGGCTCGTCTCGGACCGGGACCGGCTCAGCTTTGACCAGGCAACCTATCGCTTTCTGGGCGCCCTGCTGTCCCTGGCCACGCTGGGCCTGGGGTATTTCTGGCGCTACCTCAACCCGGACCAGAGAACCTGGCCGGACCTGCTCTCGAAAACGCTCATTGTGGCGCGGATCAGCTAGGCCCTGCCCCGCTCAGCGATTCAGACGAATTGCCCAGGCGGCCACCAGCCAGCACAGAACGATGGGCAACAGCACCGCCAGCCAGGCCGGCAGGCTGTAAACCAGGCTCATGGGCGCGAACAGGTCCTGCAGGTACTTGAAGGACAGGCCCGCCAGAACCCCGACGGCGAGACGGGTGCCGATACTGACCTGACGCAGGGGCCCGAGCACGAAGGCCAAGGCCAGCAACGCAAGGCCCAGCATCGCCAGCGGCTGAAAGACTTTGGTCCACAGCGAGAGCCGGTAGCGCCCGGCCCCCAGGCCCTCCCGGTCCATATACTCGATCTGGAAGCGCAGATCGCTGAGGGACAGCTTGCGTGGCTCGAGCAGCACGCCAGCGCTGAGCAGCCGCGGGGTCGCCTGGCCGGGCCAGAACCAGCTGTCGTGACGCACGGTGTTCAGCCGCACGTCGCGAAAGTCCGTGACCCGCACCTGCTCCAGCAGCCACCCCTGACGCTCCCGGTCGTAGCGGGCTTCGCTGGCGAACCGGGTCTGCTGCAACTGGTTGGCGTCATCGAACTCAAACTGCCGCACGCCGACAAGCGAGCCGTCGGCGTTCAGGCCTTCGACGTTCATGTAAAGCTTGCCTTCGCGATACCAGTAGCCGCCCGCCAGGGCCAGCTGCGTCGTGGCCGACTCGACCTGCCGCTTGTACACCTCGGCGCGGGCCTCGCCGGTCGGGGCCGCAGACTCGCCGAGCACGAACCCCGCCCCGGCGCAGAGCACGACCGCACTGCCCACGCCGGCGAAGATTTGCGCCGGCGAGCGTCCGGCAGCACGCAGCGCGACCATCTCGGCGTGCCCGGCCAACGTGCCCAACCCAAGCAGCGCGCCAAGGAATACCGCGTACGGCAACACTTCGTACAAGCGCCGGGGCAAGGTCAGCGCGCAGTACCAGAGTGCCTGCGCAAAGCCGTAGCCATCAATGCCGTCGCGCAGTTCTTCGACCAGCGCGAACAGGGTCATCAGCAGGCCCATGGCCACCAGCACGACCAGGGTTGCAAGCAGGACCGCGCGGGCCACATAACGGTTGGCGATCAGCCAGAGCACGCCGGCTAGCTTTTTTGCGGCGAGCCGATGCGGCTCAACCCGTAGGCTGCCAGCGCAGCGAAGGCAAGGTGCACCGGCCAGTAGCCCAGCAGCGGCGGCCAGGCATCGTCGGCCAGCCGGTTCTGCACCAGGCTCAGGCCAAGGTAATACAGCAGGAAGACGCCCAGCGCCGGCAGCAACCGGGCAAAGCGACCCTGCCGCGGCTTGACCCGCGCGAGCCCGATCGCCAACAGGGAGGACAGCAGCGTCAGCAGCGGCATGGACCAGCGCCAGCCCAGCTCGGCCCGCTGCCCTGGATCGGACGAACCGAACAGGGCACGGGTTGGCAGCGCGCCGACTTCGGCCACGGAACGGTGGCTGCTGTCGATCTCGATACGTTGGCTCATGGTCTCGAACTCAATCACCCGGTAGTCCCCCGCTCCGATCCGGCCCTCGTAGCGGCTGCCGCGGAGCAGACGCAGAAAGCGGCTGCCGGTTTCCGGATCGACATACTGCATGCCCTCTTCCGCGCGCACCGTCACGGTCTCGAATCCGCCGTGCCGCTCGGCGAGGAAGACTTTGTACAGGCGATCGCCTTCCGGGGACACCGCGTCGGCGTAGGACACCCGATCGCCCCGGGCATAGACGTGGAATACCCCGGGACTCAAGTTGGCAAAGTCGCGGTCGAGCCGCTCCTCGGTCAGCGCATCAGCCAGCGCTGCATTGCTGCCCGGTGTCACCAGCAGCGCCAGCACAGCCACCACAACCGTCACCAGCAGCACCATGGGCGCCAACCAGCGAAGCAGCGTCCCGGCGCCCGCACCGCCACCGAACAGCACGGCCATTTCCTGCTCGGCGTAGACCCGGCCGAGGGTCAGCAGGAGGGCCAAAAACAGGGCAAAGGGCAACAGCAGCTGAGCGATTTCCGGCAGGCGCAGGCCCAGCAGCGCAAAGAGGCTGCCGGCGCTGTATTTGCCGATCGCAGCGTCCTGCAGAAAGCCGATAAACCGCCCGCCGACTGCCACCAGAAAGAGCACCAGCAGCACCATCAGGAACACCCCGAGCAGCTCGCGATTGAGGTACCGGCCAAGCAGGCTCACAAAGGCGGCCCGTCGGCCTGAACCGGCTCGCGCAGGAGGCATACTTGCTGAAGGATTTCCACTAAAATGCCGGCCACCTGACGACAAGGCTCAATGCGCAATTATGAAGTACTCCGCCCAGACCGGCACCCTTACCGACAGCAAGACCGGTATTGCCATGGTTTCCCTGGCTGATGCGAACAAGCTGGCCCGGAGCCTGAAGCAGCAGGCGCTGGTCACCGCCGCTGTGCGCGACTTCAAAGACCAGGCCGGCGAGACCCTGACCGTCCAGCTGGAGGCCGGCGGTGCCGTCGACCGGCTGCTCGTGGTTGGCGGATGCGATGGGACCCTCAGCCTGACGGATTTTCGCAAAAGCGCCACCGCCGCCGCGAACGCCCTCAAAAACACCCAGGCCCGGACCGCGCTCTGTGCCCTGGCGGGCACGAAGGTCGATGACGCCGATCTCGCTGCCCGGATCCGCACGCTGCTGTCTGCGATCTCGATTGCCAGCTACCGCTACGACAGCTACAAGAGCGGCAAGGCACCGACCGCGGCGCTGCGAACGGTCTCGGTGCTGACCGACAAGCGCGGCGAGAAGACGACCCGGGCCGCCGTTCGCGAGGCCAACGCGCTTAAGCAGGGCTTCGATCTGGCCCGCGATCTCGGCAACGAGCCACCGAACGTTTGCCATCCGAGCTATCTGCTGGCGCAGGCGCGCAAGCTGGGCAAGGCCGATAAGGTCAAGGTCAGCGCGCTGGACGAGAAGAAAATGACCGAGCTCGGCATGGGCGCCTTTATGTCCGTCTCCCGGGGCAGTGAGCAACCCGGCAAGATGATCATCATCGAGTACAAGGGCGGCAAGCGCGGCGACGCGCCGATCGCCCTGGTTGGCAAGGGCATCACCTTTGATACCGGCGGCATCAGCCTCAAGCCCGGGCCCGGCATGGACGAGATGAAGTTCGACATGTGCGGCGCCGCCTCGGTGCTCGGCGCGACCAAAGCAATCATCGAGGCCAAGCTGCCCATCAACCTGGTCACGATGGTGGCGGCGGCAGAGAACATGCCCAGCGGCCGCGCGTCCCGGCCCGGCGACATCGTCAGCACCATGTCGGGGCAAACGGTCGAGATCCTGAACACCGATGCCGAAGGCCGGCTGGTACTTTGCGATGCCCTCACCTACGTCCAGCGTTTCAAGCCCAGCGCCGTAGTCGATGTCGCGACCCTCACGGGCGCCATCATCATCGCGCTCGGCAGCCACGCAAGCGGGCTCTATGCCAACGACGACGAACTGGCCGCGGACCTGCTGGCGGCGGGCCAACGCACCGGCGATCGCGCCTGGCACATGCCCCTGTGGGACGACTACCAGAAACAGCTCAAGAGCAACTTTGCAGACATGGCCAACATCGGCGGCCGGGAGGCCGGCTCGGTCACCGCAGCGTGCTTCCTGGCCCGCTTTGCCAAAGACATTTCCTGGGCGCACCTGGACGTTGCCGGCAGTGCCTTCCAGGGCGGCGCCGCCAAAGGTGCCACGGGCCGCCCGGTGGGCCTGCTGTTCGATTTCGTGCGCGAGCGCGCGGGCAAGTAAGCGAGCTGGTTAGTTGCGCATTCGCATCGAAAATCGCCCGGGCCCGCCGGCCCTGCCGCGCCCGTGACCCGCGTCGACTTCTACCTGTTGAGCGATGAGGACCGCGCTGCGCTGGCGCGCTTCGCCTGCCGGGTCGCGCTCAAGGGCATGCATCAGGGTCAGCTGGTCCATATCCACGCGCAGGACGAGGCGGAAGCCATGGCGCTGGACGAGCTGCTTTGGGACTACCCGGAGCAGCGGTTTCTGCCCCACCAGCTGCTGCGCGACGGCGATCGCGCAACGGCCCCGGTGACCGTCGGCTACACCGCGCCAAACGACCGCCACGGGCTGCTGATCAATACCATCGACGCCGTGCCGCCCTTTTTTGCGCGCTTCGACCGGGTCGCCGAGATCGTCGTGGGCCAGACCCGCGAAAGCGGACGGGGTCGCTACAAGCACTATCGCGATCGGGGTTACCCTTTGCACCACCACGAACTGGATGAGTGGGAAGCCTGAAATGGCCAAACCGCCGAAAGAAGAAGAGTCGAAAGAGCTGCTGGGCGATCTGGAGTCGATCCGCACGCTGCTGGACGAAGAAGAAGCTGCCGCCGGCGCCCCGCCAGCGCCTGCCGATGCCGGCGACGTGCCGGTGCTCGAGGACGTCGTCGACGCGCCGCCGGAGGTGCCGACCGAGGGTCCAGGGAGCAACCTGACCGACGATGTCTTCGACTCGCTCATGAGCGACGGCTGGAAAGCCCGGACCGATACCTTGCTGAGCGCCGCACGCAGCTCGATCGACGAGCAGGCCGAGGCCTGGTCGCCGGAAGACACCGACGAGCTGAACGACGCGCTCCGGGTCCGGATCGACGCGACCATCTACGACTGGCTGCAAAAGATGCTGCGAGAGCACATCGACGAGCTTCGCGCCGAAGTGCTGGAAGCCATCTCTGAGGAGCTTCGGCTGCGCGTCGATGGCGCGCTGAACGAAGACGCTGACCCCAAGGACTGATATGGAAACCAATTTCGATCCGCATCAAATCGAGGCGGATCTGTATCAGCAATGGGAGGCCGCTGGCTATTTCGAGCCGAAGGGCAACGGCGCGCCCTTCTCGATCGCGATCCCGCCGCCAAACGTGACCGGCAGCCTGCATATGGGCCATGCCTTCCAGCACACCCTCATGGATACGCTGATCCGGATACAGCGCATGAAAGGGCGCTGCACGCTCTGGCAAATGGGCACCGATCACGCCGGTATCGCGACCCAGATGCTGGTGGAACGGAAGCTGCAGAGCGAGGGCGTGAGCCGGCACGACATCGGCCGAGAGGCTTTTCTGGACAAGGTCTGGGAATGGAAAGCGGAATCCGGCGGCAATATCACGCGGCAGCTGCGACGCATGGGCTCATCCCTGGACTGGAGCCGTGAGCGCTTCACTATGGACGAAGGTTTCAGCCGCGCCGTGCAGGAAGTGTTCGTCCAGCTCTACGACGAAGGTCTGATCTACCGCGGGCAGCGACTGGTCAACTGGGACCCGGTGCTCGGGACAGCCATTTCCGACCTTGAGGTCGAGAATCGCGAGGAGCAGGGCCACCTGTGGCACTTCCGTTATCCCCTGATCGATGGCACCACGACGGACGGCAAGGACCACCTGGTGGTCGCCACCACCCGGCCCGAAACCATGCTCGGCGATACGGCGGTGGCGGTGCACCCCGATGATCCGCGCTACCAGTCACTGATCGGCAAGACCGTGCGGCTGCCCCTGGTGGATCGCGAGATCCCGGTCATCGCCGACGACTACGTGGATCCGGAATTTGGCAGCGGCTGCGTCAAGATCACGCCCGCTCATGACTTTAACGACAACGAGGTTGGCGCCCGGCACAGCTTGCCGCTGATCAATGTGTTCGCCGCCGATGCGAGCCTGCTGAAGGCGTCTCCGGTGCCCGCGGCCTATCAGGGCCTGGACCGGCTGGCTGGCCGCAAAGCCATCGTCGCGGCCATGGAGCAGCTGGGACTGCTTGAGCAAATCGACGACCACAAACTCATGGTGCCCCGGGGCGACCGCTCGGACGCCGTCATCGAGCCCTGGCTGACGGACCAATGGTTCGTCAAGATCGAGCCGCTGGCCGGCCCGGCGATCAAGGCCGTCGAAGACGGCGCGATCGAATTCGTGCCCAAGCAGTACGAGAACACCTACTTTGCCTGGATGCGCAATATTCAGGACTGGTGTATCTCCCGGCAGCAGTGGTGGGGCCATCGCATCCCGGCGTGGTACGACGACGACGGCCAGATCTACGTGGGGCGCAGCGAGGCCGAGGTGCGCAGCAAGCATGCGCTGACTCCTGACTTCGCCCTGCGACGCGACGACGATGTGCTGGAGACCTGGTTCTCTTCGGCGCTGTGGACCTTTGGGACCCTCGGCTGGCCGGAGCACACCGAGGACCTGGCGCGCTTTCACCCCACCGACGCGCTGGTCACCGGGCACGACATCATTTTCTTCTGGGTAGCCCGGATGATCATGATGACGCTGAAGTTCACCGGCGAGGTCCCCTTCAAGACCGTTTACGTGCACGGCCTTGTGCGCGACGCCGATGGCAACAAGATGTCCAAGACCAAAGGCAACGGCCTGGACCCCATCGATTTCATGGACGGCATCGCCGTCGATGACCTGGTGGCCAAGCGCACAAGCAATCTGACCCAGCCGCAGATGGCCAAGCGGATCGAGAAGGCGACCCGCAAGGACTTTCCCGAAGGCATCGCGCCCTACGGCACCGACTCCCTGCGCTTCACCTTCGCCGCCCTTGCCTCTCCGGGTCGTGACGTCCGCTTCGATAGCCAGCGCGTCGCCGGGTACCGCAACTTCTGCAACAAGCTGTGGAACGCATCGCGCTTCGTGCTGACCAACACGGAAGGCGTCGACCTGCGGGGACCGAAAACGCTGACCCTCGCCGACCGCTGGATTCTTGCCGAGCTTCGAGGGCTGCTGGAACGCACCGAGCGCGCCGTCGAGACCTATCGCTTCGACCTGTACGCGGCCGCCGTCTACGACTTCGCCTGGCACCAGTACTGCGATTGGTACCTGGAGCTCACCAAGCCCCTGCTGTGGGACGAGACCGCCGACGAAGCAGTGGCTCGGGGCACCCGCCATACGCTGCTGCAGGCGCTGGAGATGCTGCTGCGCATTGCGCACCCGATCATTCCCTACATCACCGAATCGCTGTGGCAGAGCGTTGCGCCGCGCCTTGAGCAGAGCGGCCCAACGATCATGGAGCAGCCGTTCCCGACGCTGGCCGACTGCCCGGATGATGCCGATGCAGCCGCCGCGGTGCGCTGGCTGAAGCGCGTGGTCGAAGGAGTCCGCAACATTCGCGGCGAAGCCAACATCAAGCCCGGGCAGGCTATCACCCTGCTGCTGCAGGGCGGCGGCGACGCTGACCGGGCTCAGGCTGCGGCAACGACGGACATCCTCAAGCGGCTCGCCAAGATCGAACAGGTCGACTGGCTCGAGGACGGCGCGCAACCGCCGCCGAACGCGCTGGCGCTGGTCGACGACCTGAAGGTGATGGTGCCCCTCAAAGGCCTGATCGACGTCGAGGCGGAAAAGGCCCGGCTGAGCAAGGAAATCGAGCGCCAGCGCGGCGATCTGAAGCGGGTCGAAGGCAAGCTGGGCAACGCCAAGTTCGTCGACAAGGCACCGGTCGAAGTCGTCGACAAGGAACGCGCCAAGGCCGCTGACCTGAGCCAGTCGCTGGCCACCCTGGACGAGCAGCTGACGGCACTGGACCAGCTGCGCTGACTCTCAGTATGGTTCGGTCTCCCGCCCACAGGAGCCGATCATGAGCGATTCCGCCGAGCCAGCCCGCCCCATGGACCTGGGCGCTTTTTCCGTCAGCCTTTCGGTCAAGGATCTGGCACAGTCCCGCGCCTTCTACGAGGCCCTGGGCTTTGCAGTCTTTGGCGGCAACCCGGAACAGAACTGGCTGATGCTGCGCAACGGCGACCACGTCATCGGGCTGTTCCAGGGCATGTTTGAAGGCAACCTGATGACCTTCAACCCGGGCTGGAACCAACAGGCCGAAGAAGCCGACCCCTTTACGGACGTGCGGCAGCTGCAGGCGCAGCTTCGAGCTTCCGGCATCGAGCCGGTGCAGGGCGCAGACCCGGACACCACCGGGCCGGCCAGCCTGATGATCGTTGACCCGGACGGCAACCAGATCCTGATTGACCAGCATCGCTGAACCAGCCCAGATGAGCGACATCGCCGCATCGCTCAGCGCGCTGTAGCGTCGGTCGTCGCAGATCAGCCCTGCTGCGCTGCGTGAGCCGCTTCCCGCAGCGCTCGCTTGTTAATCTTGCCAGAGCCAATGCGCGGCAACGCTTCCGGGCTGAAGATCAGGTAGCGCGGCACCTTGAACGCCGCGACTCGCGCCTTCAGGAACGCGCGCAGCTCGTCGGGGTCAATGGGCGAGCTCGTGTACAGGGTCGCACCCACCTCTTCCCCCAGCCGCTCGTCCGGCACGCCGTAAACGGCAGCTTCGACCACCGACTCATGCTCGAGCAACGCCGCTTCAACCTCGCCGCAGCCGATGTTCTCGCCGCCGCGGATGACCAGATCCTTGATGCGGTCAACGATGTAAAGATAGCCCTGCTCATCCAGATAGGCCACGTCACCGGTGCTCAGCCAGCCGTCCTGATAGACCTCGGCAGTCGCGTCAGGCCGGTTCCAGTAAGCGCGAAACATGCCTGTGCCGCTGACCTGCAGCTCACCGCGCTCTCCCGTCGGCAGTTCCTTGCCCGTACCATCAACGATGCGCAGCGCCATGACCGCGCTGCAGCGGCCGGAGCTGGCCGGGTGCGCCTGATAGTCTTCGCCGCCAATGCCCGTGCCGATCGCGTTGGTTTCGGTCATGCCCCAGCCGGTGTTGGGCAGCGCTGTTTGAACGGCCCGGGAGATGCGCGCGACCTGCTCGGGTGCCCGGGCAGCACCGCCGCCGCCGATCACCCGGAGCGACGACAGGTCACGGTCGCTGTCCGCCGCCGCGCTGATCAGATCGCCGGTCATGGCCGAAGGCGCGACAAAGTTAACGATGCGCTCGCGCTCGACCAGCGCCAGGGCTTCGTCAACGTCCCACTTGTACATGCAGACCATCTTGCGCTGCGCGCGGTAGCAGGACAGAAAGACCGCGTGTGAGCCCGTGGCATGGAACAGCGGAACGCCCAGCAGCGTCGCCAGCTGATGGGGCGGCGGTTCCGGGGCCTCGCCTGCAAGCGCAACGGCGATCGCGCCCTCCAGCTCCCAGGACAACAGCGCGCTCAGCACTGCCCGGTGCGATGACACAACGCCCTTCGGGTGTCCGGTAGAGCCCGAGGTGTAGAAAATGATCGCGTCGTCGTCGGGGGCAAAGTCGGCGTCGGGCATGCCCGGGGGCGCAGCGGCCAGCAGATCCTCCCAGCGCTGCGCGCCCGGCGAGGGCGCAGCGGTGCGAATCGCCACCAGCTCGCAGTCCAGCCCTTGCCGGTGGCCGTCGAGCCGCGCCAGCCGCTCGTCGTCCAGCACCGCCACCCGTGCGCCGCTGTCTTCCAGCCCGTAGCGCATCTCGTCCCCTTTCCAGAGAGAGTTCATGGCGACCGCAATCGCGCCGATGGAAGTCGCAGCCACAAAGGTCGCCACCCATTCCGGGTAGTTCCGGGCGCAGATCGCCACCCGATCGCCGGGGCGTACGCCATAGCGTGTGACCAGCACCTGTGCAAATCGGGACGCGTCCGCCAGCGCTTCGGCAAAGGTGAGCCGCTCGTCCCGAAAGACCAGAAACGTCTCGTCCGAGGCGGTGCCTGCGAACAGCTCCCGCAGCGTTGGCGGCGCATTGGCAAAGGCTTTGCGCGGGCGCCCGTACTGCTGGATATCGGTCAGCTCGTAGGGCTGCCCGGGCGCCGTCAGCGCGGCGATGGCCTGCGCGCGATCAGCCACTGTTCCCATTCCCGTCCCCCTGTCAGCGTTGACTGCTACTGCACGTTCAGAATCAGTTTGCCGATGTTCGCATCGGCGGCCATGTGCTCGTGCGCGGCCGCCGTCTCCTGGATCGAGAAGCTGCGGTCAATGATCGGCTTGATGGTGCCCGCCTCAATGCGCGGCCAAACGTGTTCCCAGAGCGCATCCATGACCGCCGCTTTCGCGCTGGCAGGCCGCGCCCGCAGCGTCGAGCCGATCACGCGCAGCCGCTTCATCATCATCAGCCCCAGGCTGACTTCGGCGCTCACGCCGCCCATCAGGCCGATCACGACCAGCCGGCCGTCGAGCGCAAGGCTCTGCAGATTGGCATCCAGGTAGCCGGCGCCGACGGGATCGAGAATCACGTTAACGCCCGCACCGTCCGTCCAGTCGGCAACGCTGGCCTGGAACGGTCCGTCGTGGCGATTGACGCCGCCCGCGGCCCCCAGCGCTTCGCAGGCGGCCAGCTTGTCAGCGCTGCCAACGGTCACATAGCAGGGGTTGCCAAAGGCCTTGCACAGCTGGATTCCGGCGGTCCCGACGCCGCTCGCGCCCGCATGCAGCAGCGCACGCTCGCCGCGCTGCAGGCCGGCTTCCATGTACAGGTTCAGATAGGCGGTGGCGAACACCTCCGGCAGGGCCGCCGCTTGTTCGAAGCTGAGCGCGCCGGGAATCGGCAGTACCTGCCCGGCGGGCACCGTGACTTCTTCGGCATAACCGCCGCCTGAGAGCAACGCGCAGACCCGATCGCCGAGCGCAACCCGGGTCACGCCTTCGCCCAGCTCCGTCACCACGCCCGCGCATTCCAGCCCGAGAATGTCACTCGCCCCCGGGGGCGGCGGGTATCGGCCGCTGCGCTGCGCAAGATCCGCCCGGTTGGCTGCCGTGGCATGCACGGCAATTCGCACTTCGCCGACCCCGAGGGTTGGTGCGGGCGCCTCGGCCCAGCTGAGCTGATCGTCTTCGATGATGATGGCGCGCATGGCAGCTCCTCGGGAAAGGTCAGGACGTCAATCAGTTACCAGGACATTCGCATGGCAACGCCAGCTTCCGCCAGCGCCTGCTTCAGACCGGATACCCGGTAGTCGCCGTAGTGCACCATCGAGGCGACGAGCGCAGCGTCCGCGCGCCCCTCGGTCAGAACATCCACCAGATGCTGCGGGGTGCCGGCGCCACCGGAGGCGATCACGGGTATGCGCACGGCTTCGCTGATCATGCGGGTCAGGGCCAGCTCGTAACCGTCCCGGGTGCCGTCGGCGTCAATGGAGTTCACCACCAGCTCGCCAGCCCCGAGTCGTTCGCCCTCTCGGGCCCAGGCCAGGGCGTCCAGGGGCATGGGCTTGCGGCCGCCGTTAATCACAATCTGATAGCCACTGGGAAAGCTGGTGCGATCTTCGGTAACGGCGATGTCCATGGACAGAACCACGTTCTGCACGCCGATCGCCTCGGCACACTCCCCGATCAGCGCCGGGCGCTGCACCGCGGCGGAATTGACGTTGATCTTTTCGGCACCCGCATGGCGCAGGTCCGTGGCATCGGCAACGCTGCGCACGCCGCCGCCGACCGACAGGGGGATGAAGACCTGCTCGGCCACGGACTCGACCACGTCGAGCATGATGTTGCGCCGGTCGCTCGACGCGGTGATGTCGTAGAACACCAGCTCGTCCAGACCATCGAGGTAGTACTCACGCGCTTTCTCAACGGGGTCGCCGATGTCCTTCGTGTCGACAAACTTGACGCTCTTGGCCAGCTTGCCGTCGCGCACGTCCAGGCAGGCAATCAGACGTTTGCTCAGCATGAGCCATCCCAGCGGGCAAAGGCCGCCAGCAACCGCAGCCCGACACGCCCGCTCTTTTCCGGGTGGAATTGGGTGCCGAAATAATTGTCCCGGCCCAGGGCGCAGGCAAACTCCTGCTCGTACTGCGCCACCGCGTACACGTCTTCGGGCCGGGCCGGAGCCGGATAGTAGCCGTGCACGAAGTAGAAATAGTCGCCGGGCTCTATCTCGTCAAGCAACGGGTGCGCGCGCTGCGGCCGTACCTGGTTCCAGCCCATGTGCGGGACCTTCAGCGCCGGGTCATCGAAGCGAAAACGCTGAACCTGCCCTGCGATCAGCCCGAGGGTGTCCGTGTCCTGCTCTTCGCTGTGCTCCAGGGAGATCTGCATGCCCAGACAGATGCCGAGCAGCGGCTTGCCGCTGGCAAGGAAGGCTTTGAGGGCCTGTTCCATGCCGGACTCGCGAATGCTGCGCATGGCGGGCCCGGCCGCGCCGACCCCGGGAAAAATCACCCGGTCCATGCCTGCGAGCACGTCGGGGTCCCGGGTGATGTGCGCGGTGATGCCGACTTCCGCGCAGGCACGGCGAACGCTCGCCAGATTGCCGGCGTCGTAGTCGATGATTGCGGTTTTGCCGGAATTCTCCATGGGTCGCGGATACTAGCTGCTTTCGGGCGCGAGCAGAAACCCCCCTGGGCAATCACCGCTCATTCATCCCGGCTTCGCTAATTTCCCGCTCCGGGTCGGGTATTATGGCGCGGCGAACGGCGCGGCTTCCGGCCACGCTTCATGGGCTTCACACGGATCATCATGTCAGCACCCAAACGCGGCGTACTGCTAGCCAACCTCGGCACCCCGGCAAGCCCGGCGGTCGCAGACGTCCGCGCGTACCTGGGCGAGTTCCTGATGGACCGCCATGTGCTGGATGTGCCCTGGCCCGTTCGCAAGCTGATCGTCTCGGCCTTCATCCTGCCCTTTCGCCCCAAGAACAGCGCCGAAGCCTACGCCAGCATCTGGGAGGAAGGCGGGTCGCCGCTGCTGCTCGAAAGCGAGAAGCTGCAGGCCGCCTTGACGGAGGCGCTGACGGACGAGGCGATGCCGGTGGCCCTGGGCATGCGCTACGGCGCACCGTCCCTCAAAGATGCCGTCGCCCAGCTGCGGGCCAGCGACGTGACCGACATCCTGCTCGTGTCTTTGTACCCGCAGCACGCAGA
This sequence comes from uncultured Pseudomonadales bacterium, assembly GCA_964640725.1. GTDB lineage: Bacteria > Pseudomonadota > Gammaproteobacteria > Pseudomonadales > Azotimanducaceae > CALHVX01. Next base: position 69,512 of record CAZXIJ010000003.1, read on the forward strand.
CTCAACGCGAACCACCTGTATCGAGGCGGTTCAGGCCCTGATGCCCAGGGGCATGAACCTGACCGTACTGCCGCCCTTTTACAACCATCCGGATTACATCGCGGCACTTGCAGACAGCGTGCGCCCGGCCCTGGCCGCGCCCTACGACCACCTGCTGCTCAGCTACCACGGGCTGCCGGAGCGGCATCTGACCAAGGCCGACCCGACCGGCACGCATTGCCTGGCCAAACCAGACTGCTGCGCCACGGCATCGCCCGCCCATGCCACCTGCTATCGCCACCAGGTCTACGAAACCTCCCGCGCGCTGGGTCAGGCCCTTGGGCTGGCCGAGCACGAGTTCTCTACCAGCTTTCAGTCACGGCTCGGCCGCCTGCCGTGGCTGACCCCGTACACCGACCAGACGCTGGAAGAGCTGCCTGGCAAAGGCATCCAGAAACTCGTTGTCGCCTGCCCCGCGTTCGTGGCCGACAACCTCGAAACCCTGGAGGAAATCGGCATCCAGGGGCGAGAGACCTTTCTCGCCGCCGGTGGCGAGTCGCTCACCCTCGTGCCTTGCCTGAACGCCCAGCCGGGCTGGGTGCAGGTGTTGAGCCGCTGGATTCGCAACGACCCTCTGGCCGTCGCCGCCTAGCCGTCAGCCAGCCGCGCGCCGCAGCCCTCAGTCCGTACAATAGGGGTCCCTAAACGATCAGGATCCCCGCCATGGCAGACGCAGATCGCGACGTCGAGAAGGCATACTCCAACAGCGAGAATATCGCCAAGCTGGAACGGCTGGTCGAGTGTATGAAGACCGGCAAGCCCTTTGAGATTCAGGTTGCCGGCGAGCGCATCTACGTGCCGGTCAGTGCCCAGTTCACCATCGAGCACGAGCGCGAAGATGGCGAAGAAGAGCTGGAGTTTCAGTTTCGCTGGACCGCCAGCTAGGCGCCGCCGGCGCTGGCCTTCAGGCCAGGGCCAGGATCTCGAAGCCGGCGCGGGGGAAGTGCGTGAGCACCGCGCCGGTTTCCGGCGTTTCCCGGGCGATAGCAACCTCTTCGGCATCGATCGCCGCCAGGGTGCCGGGCACGGTGATTCGGCCGTAATCCACGGGCATGACCGTGATCCGATCGCCCAGGACCAGCGGTTCTGGCACCGGTCCTGCCAGCGCCGGCACCTTCGGCTCGCTGGCCTTGGCCGCCGCCAGGGCCGCCTCGCCGGTGGCACTGTGCATCGTGCCGTGACCCATGGCATGAATGCGCTCGTACCAGGCCGAGATCCCTGGCCGGCCATCGAGCAGCGGCGCGTTGACCGCGTTGTTCCGCAGGAACCACAGGCAGTGGTACACGGAAAAATCGGCGATACAGGGCGCTTCGCCAAACAGGTAGGGACCGCCGCGGCTCAAGGTCGTTTCGAAATCCGTCAGGTAGGTCTCCAGGTAACCCAGCGCGGCTTCAACGCTGTAGCTGACCATCGGCGCCCCTTTGGACAGCTCCGCCCGATCCTTTTGAAAGGCTGCAATCTCGGTCTCTGAGAGCCGCTTCATCATGGGACCGAGGGCTTCCGGCCGAAAGTTCAGGGCCACCGTCACCCGGAACAGCTGCGAGTCCGCCCACTCCGCAACCCGAGCTGCCGGGAAACCTGCAGCGAACAGAGTCTCATCGCCGGTCTCCCGAGCCAGGGCGCGAGCGATCACCGCTGTGTCGCAGTAAACGTTCGCATCGATCTGCAGGCAGGGCGTTTTCCGATAACCGCCAGTGAGCGGCATGAGCTGGGGCCGGGGCATGATCGAAGGAATGATGACCGACTGCCATTCCAGCTGGAGATAGCCGAGCAGGGCGCGCACTTTCTCGGAGAACAACGAAGCTTCGTAGTGGTGCAGGTAAATCATGTCGTTCCTCAGACCTGGTTGGCCAGGGCCGATACGCCCCGGTAGAACTTCTGGATCAGCCTCTGGCTGAACATGGATTTGCGCGCCACAAAACGCACCGGCCGGTTCAGCCCTTCCGCATCCAGCGCAATGACCCGGCTCATGTCAACGCCCAGGGTACGTGCCACCCCGGCTGGAATGAGCCCGTGCCCGAAGCCCGCCAGCGCCATCTGCGCGACGGAGAAGAATGATTCCAGGGACACGACGCGGTAGAGCCGCAGCCGACGCATATCTTCTTCAATGGAGCGCCAGGCACCGGAACGCGACTCGATCGTCACCACTTCCAGCTCATCGCCCACTTCGTAGGCGAGCGGCCGCAGCGCCGACGGCACAATGACCATGGGCTCGAGGCGAATCACCTCGCTTTGCAGGTCCGTATCCGCCGTCGGGCTCCCGGTGCAGATGCCGACCATGTACTCGCCGCTGCGAATCCGGTCCAGCACCACCGGCGATCGCTGCGCGTGAAACGTGAACTCGACGTCCGGCATATCCTGTTGCACCCGGGCAAACAGCCGGGGGCCCCAGCTCGCGAGGATCGCCTCCGACACGCCGATAATGATGCGGCCACGGTAGAGTTCCTGGTCTTCCAGGAACACGCTCTTCAACTCTGAGAGCAGCGGGCTGACTCGGGCGACCAGCCGCATCCCGTGATGCGTCAGCACCACTCGCCGGCCCTGCCGCTCGATCAGATCGCGGTCATAGAACTTTTCCAGCGCGGAAATTCGTTTGCTGACAGCGGATTGGGAGATTTTAAGTTCGGTGCTGGCAGCCATCATTGTGCCCGTCTTGGACAGCGCCACCAGCGTTTCGAGATTCTCGATCATGTGAATCTATTCCAAAAGCCGGCCGATCATATTCCATAGTTTCGCTTTTTTCATGGGTTCCGGGGGCAAATGATGGCGCCATGCTGTTGCTGTCCATTCTTCTTGCGAGCGTTTTTGCCACCAGTGTGCTCTCCGGCGTGCTGGGCATGGCCGGCGGCATGATTCTGATGGCCATCCTGCTCGCGGTGTTCTCGGTACCGGTCACCATGATGGTGCACGGCGCCGTGCAGGCGACGGCCAACGGCAGCCGCGCCTGGTTCCTGCGCCAGCACATCGCCTGGGCGGTCCTGCCGCCCTACCTGCTGGGGGCCGCTGCCGCCCTCGGGCTGTTCTACACGCTGGCCATCCGGCCGAACGAAGCGCTCATCCTGATCGTGATCGGCTCGTTTCCGTTTCTGGCCCGGCTGCAACGCTGGCTGCGCGCCCGGCAGGCCGAACCCGATGGCGGCCTGGACATCACCCGGCCTGGCACCGCGATACTGTGCGGCACGGTCGTGACCGGCGCCCAGCTATTCGCCGGGGTTTCCGGCCCGCTGCTGGACGTCTTCTACCTGAACACCCCGCTGGACCGTTTCGCGGTTGTGGCCAGCAAGGCGCTGACCCAGGCGGTCGGCCATATCCTGAAGCTGGGCTACTGGGGCACATTGCTTGCCAGCGCTGATGCGATCCCGGTGTACTGGGTTGCCCTGGCAATGATCGCCGCGGTGCTCGGCACCCGCACGGGCACCCTGCTGCTGGCGCGCTGGAACCAGGACAGCTTTCAGAAGGTCAGCGGCGCCGTGGTACTCACCATCGGCGGCATCTGCCTGGCGCGCGGACTGCTTTTGATCTGAGCACGGGCCCGCGCGGGGCTACCCTGCTGCGCTGTCCGACGCCTTTTTGGGCACGGGCTTCACGACGAAGAGCAAATCGCCGACGTTGACCTGCTCGCCGTTGGACATATTGATGCGGGTCACCTCGAAGCGCTGCTCCGGGTCATACAGCACCTGTTCCTTGTTGAAGTCCCCGAGCCGCAGCGGCGAGAAGATCTTCATGGCTTCCAGCTGACACATCACGGCCTTGCCATCGATCACATCGCCCACGGACACAAACTCCGGCTCCGTCGGCGTTGGCGTGCTGTAGAAGATCGCGGTCGCCGGGGCCAGCACGCGCAGTTCATCGCTGCCTTCGATGGCAATGCTGTCGCTGCTGATGTCGCCCTCGGTGCTGCCCGCCGCCTGCTCGATCTCTTCGATCAGCGAGGCGATATCGATGCGGCCCAGGAACTCGGGCAGATAGCCCGTATCGTAAGTCCCGCCCTGGAACACAGAGTCCTTCAAGACTCGACGCAGCAGCGGAATATTGGTGCTGATGCCGGTAATCCGAACACGGCCAAGGTAGTCGTGCAGCTTGGCGATTGCAGCGTCCCGATCCTCGGCGAAAACGATGATCTGCGCGATCATGCTGTCGTAGTAGGGCGATACGAACTTGCCGGCGCCGGCGGCACTGATGACCTCGACGCCCTCTTCCTCTGGCATCTCGCAGTCAGCGATCTGACCAGGCTGCGGCCGGAAGCGCAGCACGCCCCCGGCTTCGACCTGCACCCGCTCAGCGGTCACCCGGGCTTCGATGGAGTAGCCCTTGCTGGCGATCGCCAGATTCTCGATGCTGCCGCCGGAGGCGATCCGGAACTGCTCGGCCACGATGTCCACACCGCTCGTCCACTCCGTCACTGGATGCTCAATCTGCAGCCGCGTGTTCATTTCCATGAAGTAAACCGCTTCGTTCTTCAGATCGAAGATGAACTCCACGGTGCCTGCGCCCACATAGCCAACGTCGTCGGCGATGGCCGCGGTGTAGCCGAGCACCGCCTCGCGCAGATTGTCGGGCAGCATGGTGGAGTCCGACTCCTCGAACACCTTCTGCTTGTCCCGCTGCACGCTGCAGTCCCGGATGCCGAGCACGCGGGTGTTGCCGTGCGTGTCGCGCAACAGCTGCACCTCGATGTGGCGCAGGGAGGTCACGAATTTTTCCAGGTAGACGTCACCGTTGCCGAAGGCGCTGCGCGCCTCTGCCATCACCTGATGGAACAGGCCGTGAAACTCTGAGGGCTCGTTGACCACCTGGATGCCCTTGCCGCCGCCACCGTGCACCGCTTTGATCAGCACCGGATAGCCGATGTCGGCCGCGACCTCGGCGGCACGCTCGACGTCCGTGAGAATGCCGTGGCTGCCGGGCACCACGGGCACGTTCAGGCGCATGGAGGTGCTGATGGCGTTCGACTTGTTGCCCATGGTCTCCATGCTGGACACCGGCGGACCGATAAAGTTGAAGCCATGACTGCGCACCAGCTCTGCGAACTGCGCGTTCTCTGACAGGAAGCCGATGCCCGGGTGGAGTGCATCGACACCCTCTTGCTCTGCGACGTTCAGCACGCTCATCGCGTTCAGGTAACTTTCGTCCGGCGTGTTGCCGCCGATGCAGACCAGCGTGTCCCGGGGCAGCAGCATGTCCACCACCGTGGACTCCATGTCCGGGTCGGACTGCACGAGCACGACTTCGATGTTCTGGCGCTGGGCAATGCGCACAAGCTTGACCGCGGTGCAGCCTCGAGCATGAATGAGCACGCGGCGCACCGGCCGGATCAGGTCCTCGTCCGAGTAGCGCGGCCGGTAGGCCACGACCACCGGTCGTTCCTGGCTCAGGACGCCGGAGGCAATGCGGGTCAGCACGTCCTCAACGGTTTGCTGGGGCAGCGGGATGGTCGCGTCGACCTCTTTGAGCACATCGTCCAGCTCAGGCTGGAACGGGTGTCGCACCAGGCCCTGCATGGCGTCCGGCGCCAGGGACAGGTAGTTCGAGAGAATCGAGTTGAGCGGCAGGTTGGACGGCACTACGATTTGCCCGGCAAAGGGCATGCTGGTGCCAGAGAAGTAGTAAGTCTGCACCAGCGGGTGCGTCACAAAGCTGGCCTGCGCGCCGCCGGTGCAGTCCCCGAAGCCGAAGACGACCACGGGCAGATCGTGATCGCGCACAAAACGCGTGATCCGATCATTGACCGCAGCCATGGAGAACAGCGCCCCGGCGCCCTCCTTGGTCTGCATACCCCCGGAGCTGATGAAACAGACCACCGGCAAGTGCTGCTCGGCGCACTCCACCAGCAGCCGGCAAAACTTCTCGGCGCTGGCCATATCGAAAGACCCGGCCTGGAAGTCGACGTTGGAAATCACCACTCCGGCGCGCAGACCGCCGGAGGCCTCATTGAACTCGCCGATACCCGCCACGATGCCGCAGGGCACCACGTCCTTTTGCAGTGCTGACTCAATGGCCAGGCGAAAGCCCGGGAAAGAACAGGGATCGCTGGTCAGCAGGTCTTCGAAGCGCGGCTCGAAGCTGTCGAAGAAAGTGTCGACAAAGGTCTGCCAGCCAAAACGGTTGCGGCCGCGCTGTTCCCGCAGCTCGTTCTGCATCTGCAGGTCGCGATACGCCATGTTCAGGCGGTTCCAGAAGTCTTTGCGCCGGCCAATGTTGCGCGGCGCGATCCGGCCCTGATACGCCTTGCCGTCTCGCTCGGAGGAGATGTAGGCGCTGAGCAGGTGCTCGAACAGATAGGTCACGACCACAAACAGCGCATCGGACAGGTGCGGGAAGCTCGATTTCTTCCACTCCTCGACCTGCCGGAAAAACTCGGTGCCCTTGGGCGCGCGCATCACGCGCAGATACCAGTCTTCCAGCTGATCGCGAATCGCGGTGACCGGATCATCTTCGCTGCCAGAGGGCACCTGCGGCCCCAGGGTTACCCCCTTTGCGGCCAGCTCGACAGTCGTGTCCAACAACCCGGCCAGGGCCTCTTTGGACAGAGACTGGTTGGCCTGGGCTTCAGCAGCAATGGTGTCCAGGTTGGCGATGATCTGGTCGTACACGGAGTCGAACAGCAGCAGATTCTCGCACTCGACAATGAAGTCCTCGCGCAGGTCGTCCGCCAGCAGCACGTCCAGCACCGTCAGCTCGTTGAGCTCCGGGAGATCTCCGGACATCGCCTTGCGCGCGACGTGCGCCGGATAGCGGTTCTGCAGAATCGCGCGGTTGACTGAGATGTTCGAGCCGCCACGCTGATGCAGCAGCCGGGACTGCTCGTCGGCATCGGCGCCCAGACTCTCGTACAGCGAATCGCCGGTCAGCGCCAGGTTGAGCTCCGAGGTGAGCTGGGTGCTGATGTACAGCTCCGACTTTTGTTTCAGGCCCTGCTCCTGCAGCAGCTTCTTGCCTTCGTGGCTGAAGCGGCTGTGGATTGCCCGGTACAAACGCTCATCGGCCCGGATTGCCCGGATCAGCCCCTTGGTGTCCGTCAGGTCACTGATCTGAAAGATCTGCCGGGTGTCTTCGTGGTGGTGCAGGTACTCGCGCAGCGTGCGCAGGTTGCCCAGGGACTCGCCCTTCCAGCGGTTGTAGAGGAACGCGCCGAAGACCGCGAGCAGGTTGGCTCGCGCTTCCTGATAGTTCTTGGTCGGCTCGCCAAAGATGAGCTGCGCGATGCGACCGCGCTCGCCGCCGAGGGCTTCTTTGCGCTCGACGTAGGTCTTCCAGAGCTTGGACAGGTTGTCTTCGTAGACCACCTTGTCCGGATCCTGCAGCCAGCGCAGAAAAGTCTGGCGCCGTTCAAAGTCCGCTCGCTGGCTCAGTTCGCCCGTGGGGATTTCCTGGTTGGCCAGGCGTCCGTACTGGGACTTGCTGGTGGAGCGAATGCGCTGCCGCACCTTCAGGTACCGCAGGTAGCGATAAGCGACCCCGAATACGTTGAGGTATTCCGTGGGGTTCTTGGTCAGGCGCAAAGACGCTTTGGACTGCATGACCTGCAGCTTTTCCGACGGGTCCAGATAGCGCCGCAGGCTTTGCCGGTAGTGCTCGATGATGTAGGGGTTCTCGGCCACAAACTGCGCGGTGCGCCGCTCGACCTGCACGATGCCGCCAATGATGGCGTTGCGCAGGTTATCAAGGTCCGCCAGCTCGTTGGGCGAGAAGTCGATTACGCCGTCGATGTTGCCCTGGGCATACAGCTCGTAGCTGGACACACCGACGTACTTCGCACACTCCTGCCAGGACAGGTTCAGGCGCCGGGCAATGTTGGCCAGGCTCTTGGGCTGAATGGTGCTGAACACGCCGTCGCGCACCGCGAGGATCACGTTGCTGGCGGCCAGCGGAATGGCACCGCCGGAATATCCGAGCCCGTAGATCACGCCCACATTGGGCACATCGACGTTGCTCATCTCGACGATCAGCCGCGAAATGCTGTGCGCCTGGTTCTGCCGGTTTGCCGCCTCGCCGGCATCGGCGCCGGGCGTGTCCATGAAGGTAACGATGGGCATGGCGCGCCGCGAGCAGCGGCCCACGAACTCGGCAGCCAACAGATGATGCTCAGGCATCCAGGCCCCGTTCTGGACTCTGCGGTCCTGGGCGATGACCCCAACCAGCCGCGGCTCCTCCGGGAAGGCGAGTTCGATGATGGCGCTGTAAAACGAGCCCTCGGATTGCTCTTCGACAATGCGGCCCAGCTGCCGAATGATTTCCGGTGCCGGTGTGCGGCCGGGATCTTCAGCCTGGGACACCGCCGCCTCGATGTAGGAGTCCACATCGAGGTTCGCCAGCTGGCTGCGCCGGCGCAGACACTGGCGCCGGGTCAGCAGCCCTTCAATGGATTCGTCCCGGTCACTCGCCGGAAACAGGGAGAAGTCTTTGGCCAGGCTCTCAGCGATGAGGTAGAGCCGATCACCTTCGATTAACGGTTTGTCCAATGCCCGCCCAGTCCCATGTAGAATTGCGCGCTACTCTAACACCCGGTGCCCCGGCCAAACCACAGGCAGGAAATGCCTCCGCCCCCCGGCAACTGGGGCTAAGCTTCGGATATCGTTCAGAAAAAATGCCAAAGGAATCCGCTTCATGACTGCCTTGAGCGCCGCCGTGCTCACGATCAGTGATACCCGCACCGCGGCCAACGACACTTCCGGCGACCTGCTGGCCGAATTGCTGGCCAGCGACGGGCACCAGGTGGTCGATCGCGACCTGCTCCCGGACGATCGCTACCAGCTTCGGGCCCGGGTCTCCGGCTGGATCGCAGATCCGCAGATCAACGTCATCGTCACCACCGGCGGCACCGGCTTCACCGGCCGCGACAGCACGCCCGAGGCGCTGATGCCGCTCTTCGACAAGACCATCGATGGCTTTGGCGAGCTGTTCCGGCAGCTGTCCTATGACGACATCGGCTCGTCTACGATCCAGTCCCGGGCCGTGGGCGGCCTGGCGAACGCGACGCTTGTTTTCGCCCTGCCCGGCTCCAGCGGCGCCGTGCGCCTGGGCTACGAGAAAATCCTGCACAACCAGCTCGATATCAACAACAAGCCCTGCAACTTTGTCGAGCTGATCCACCGCTTCAACGAACGCTAGCACCGCCGCACGGCTGGTGCCGACCCAAGGAAACTTCATGACCTCACCCGTTTACCTGCTCAGCGCAACCCGAACTCCAATCGGGAGTTTTCAGGGCGCGCTGTCATCGCTGTCTGCACCGGCGCTGGGCGCGCACGCGATCCGCACTGCGGTCGCCGAGTCCGGCATCGAGCAGGACGCGATCAGCGAAGGCATTATCGGCAACGTCATCAGCGCCGGGCTCGGCCAGGCGCCAGCGCGGCAAGCGCTGCGGCAGGCCGGCTTGCCCGACGCCTGCGCGGCGAGCACGCTGAACAAGGTCTGCGGCTCCGGCATGAAGGCAACCATGCTCGGCCACGACCTGCTGGCGGCCGGCAGCGGCACGACGGTTGTCACCGGCGGCATGGAGAGCATGAGCAATGCGCCCTACCTGTTGCCCAAGGCCCGGGCCGGGCAACGCATGGGCCACGGCGAGATCAAGGACGCCATGTTCCTGGACGGTCTTGAAGACGCCGAGACCGGTGGCGCCATGGGCAGCTTCGCACAGGCCACTGCCGACCGCTTCCAGCTGACCCGGGAGGCCATGGACGCCTACGCCGTAGAATCCGTTCAGCGAGCCCGCGCCGCCATGGCGTCCGGCGCGCTGGCCGCAGAGATCAGGCCGCTGGCGGTGAAAGACGCAGACGTCAGCGAAGACGAGCAGCCCATGCGCTCCAAGATCGACAAGATTCCGAAGCTGCGCCCGGCGTTCAAGAAAGACGGCACCATCACCGCCGCCAATGCCTCTTCCATTTCCGACGGGGCCTGCGCCCTGGTGCTGTCGACCCGCACCGACGGCGCCGAGCCGCTGGCGCGTATCGCCGGGCACCACACGCACAGCCAGCATCCCAGCGAGTTCACCACCGCGCCCGTCGGCGCCATCGGCGGGCTGCTCAGCAAGCTGGGCTGGCAGGCCGACGAGGTCGACCTGTTCGAGATCAACGAAGCCTTTGCCATGGTCACGATGCTCGCGATCAGCGAGCTGTCTTTGCCCGCAGACCGGGTCAACGTATACGGCGGCGCCTGCGCCCAGGGGCACCCCATCGGTTCCACAGGCGCGCGGCTGATCGTGACCCTTGCCCATGCCCTGCAAGCGCGCGGCGGGCACCGGGGCATTGCCTCCCTGTGCATCGGCGGCGGCGAGGCCACAGCCATCGCGCTGGTTCGGGACTGAGCGCTCGCCATGGCAGCAAGGCTTCCCGTGATTGCAGGTTTTGGCGGTATCAACGCCGCCGGGCGCATGTCGTTCAACCACAGCTACCGGCGCATGGTGTTCGACGCGCTGGGACAGGCACCGCAGCAGCGGACCCTGGAAAGTCTCGCGAGCCTGATGGGCCGGCAGGACACCCTGCAGGAGTCCGGGGCCCGGGAGGCCATCCTGGACGGCACCCTGATTCGCCGGCTGGAGGCTCCGCACCAGGATCAGATGAACTGGCACATGGACGCCAGCCAACGCGGTGACGGCGCGCCCGTCTCCTTCGAGATGAGCAAGCGCTCTCTGCCTGACCCTCTGCCCCCGGGCTGGCAAGCAAGCCCGGTCAACGACCGGACGGTACGCATCACTCTGCCGCCCGACGCCACGCTCTACGCGAAAGCGCCGCAGCCGCTCAAGGTCAACGCGGCCGGCCAGCTGCCGCGGGGATTCAATCCCGGTGACCTGTACCAGTCCCGCAGCCATCCGCGGGCGCTGCAGATCACGGTGTTCGCAGCATCTGACGCGCTGCGCTCCTCCGGCTTGCCCCTGGAGCGCCTCAAAAGCCTGTTGTCTCCGGACGAGGTCGCGGTGTTTTCTGGCAGCGCCATGGGGCAGCTGGACAACGAAGGCTACGGCGGCATGTATCAGAACAGCCTGACGGGCCGTCGCCCCACCGCCAAGAATGTGCCCCTCGGCCTGTCCGAAATGCCCGGCGATTTCGTCAACGCCTACGTGCTCGGCTTCGCCGGCGACACCGCTGGGATCATCGGTGCCTGCGCAACCTTTCTGTACAATCTCAAGCGCGGCTCGGAAGCCATCGCCAGCGGCAGCAAGCGCCTGGTCATGATCGGCAATGCCGAAGCGCCCATTGTGCCGGAAGTCATGGAGGGCTATCGCACCATGGGCGCGCTGGCCGAGGACGACGCTCTGGCCGCCCTGGACGGAGCCAGCACCCCGGACCTGCGGCGCGCCTGCCGGCCCTTCTCGGACAACTGCGGATTCACCGTCGCCGAGGCCGGCTCCTACGTCTTGCTCATGGACGACGAGCTGGCCCTGCAGCTGGGCGCCCGCATCCTCGGCAGCGTTGGCGGCGTGTTTGCCAATGCCGACGGCTACAAAAAGTCCATCCCCGGTCCGGGGATCGGCAACTACATCACCATGGGCAAGGCCATGGGGCTGGCACGGACGCTGCTCGGGGAAAACGGACTGCGGACCGGCGTCCACGTTCAGGCGCACGGCACCGGCACGCCCCAGAACCGGGTCACGGAGTCGGACATCCTGTCCCGGCTTGCCGGCGCCTTTGGTATCGAAGACTGGCCCATCGCCGCCATCAAGTCCTACGTCGGGCACTCCATGGCGCCCGCTGGCGGCGACCAGCTGTCAGCGGTGCTGGGTACCTGGAGCGATGGCTGGCTGCCGGGCATCCACTCCATCGATCACCTGGCCGACGATGTTCACCAGGATCACCTGGCGTTCAACATGGCCCACCGGCAATTGGCCCCAGAGCAGCAGCTCGGCGCGCTGATCAACAGCAAGGGTTTTGGGGGCAACAACGCCACCGGCCTGGTGCTGTCTCCGGCAACGACCCGATCGCTGCTGGAAGCGCGGTGGGGCAAGGCTCGGCTGAAGGAACACGCGGCGGCGCAGGAAGCTGTTGCAGCCGAGGCGCAAGCCTATGACGACGCCATGTGCAAAGAGCCCCAGCCCAGCATCTACCGCTTTGGCGAAGGCGTGCTGGACGGCGCGGACCTGGCGATCGACGACCAGCACATTTCCGTGCCCGGGTTCGGCCGCGCCGTTGACCTGAACGTGCCCGACCCGTTCCGGGCTGACTGACCGCTTGGGCGCAAGCCGCGGCTGTATCCGCGGCTAGTGCCGAACCGCCGGTGAGCGCTGGCCGAACTCAGCCCGACGCTCTTCGACTTCGCCGCGAAACTGGTCCCTCCAGCCATCGGGCGCCAGAGCCCAGGATTCTCCGCGCCGGGCATCCAGCAGCGCCAGCGCTTCCGTGCAGCGCTCGGCCGCCATGTCCGGCGCCCCGAGCTGCGCCCAGGCCGTGGCCATCTCGACCAGCAACAGGCTCTGCTGCAAATGCCCCTCGGGCAGCAGTCCTCGCTGGAGCTCCAGCACCGCCAGGACCTCGTGCCAGTCGCCGGCGCTCTGCACCAGACCCTTAACGTTGTTGAACATGCGCAGCGCAATCGCAACAGCATCTGCAGCGTCCGCGGCGCGGGCGGCTTGGGTATCGGCGCCCTGAGGCGGCAACGGTACCAGCGCGAAAGGATCGATCAGCTCGCCGTCGACGCGCACCATAAAGTGTCCGGGATGGTTCAGGCCAAAGGCTTCGTGTCCGCGCCGGCGCGCGAGCCTGATGAGCAACACCGCAAGGGTAATGGGAATGCCCTGACGCCGCGCCAGCACCGTCAGCACATCCGAGTTCGCAAGCACCGCGTAGTTCTGCGCGTTACCGGCAAATCCAAGTTGCGCAAGCGCCTGCCAGGGCGGCAAGTCCGGGGCGGCAGCCTGCAGGACTGACTCAAGCTGCCCCGCGGCGTCCTCGGCAGATACCGGCGCATCCCGTCGCAGCCAGCGGCACACCAGCATCGCGGCATCCCATTCATCGGGCGCTGCGGCCGTCGGTCCTGCTTGTCGAACAGCGTTGCCGAAAGCCACGCAATCGGCATGGAGGGTCACGTCAGCAAGCGCCAGGCACCGGCGCGCCGCGAGTGCCCAGCAACTCGGTCACGATGGATACGAGATCGGTGCGATCGAACGGCTTGGCCAGGGTCGCGTTCGCTCCCATCTGGGCCGCCGTCTGCAGGTAGTCTCCGGGGCCGATTCGCCCGCCGCCAGAGATCGCGATAATGGGCATGACTGGCGTCGCCCGCCGCATGCGCGCAATGGTCTCGATCCCTTCGCGCTCCGGCATGATGAGGTCGGTGATCACCAGATCGAAGTCGATGCGCTCGAAGGCCCGCTCCGCCTCGATGCCGTTGGCTGCCCGGGTCACCGTGTGGCCCTCCAGCACCAGCATCTGGGAAACCAGCTCCAGCACCTGCGGATCATCGTCAACGACCAGGATCGAACTCATGGCAAGCTCCAGTTACCTGACCAGTTTAGCAAAATCCTGAGCGTTCGCATCAGTGCTCGCGGGTCGGCGCGAAGGTCACCTCGGGCCAGCGCTCCTGGGCCAGCGCGAGGTTTGCCCGGGAGGTTGCCAGGTACGTGAGGTAGCCACCGCCATCGATCGCGAGGTTCGACTCGTTTTTGGCCCGGAATTCCGCGAGCCGCTTGGCATCGTCGCAGTAGATCCAGCGGGCCGTGAAGATGTTCGTGGATTCGTACAGCGGATCGGCCCGGTACTCGTCCTGCAAACGATGGGCCACCAGGTCGAACTGCAGCGTGCCCACCGCCCCGACCACCAGCTCACTGCGCGTCAACGGCTTGAATACCTGGGTGGCGCCCTCTTCGGACAGCTGGTCGAGCCCCTTCTCGAGTTGCTTGCCCTTGAGGGGGTCCCGGGGGCGGACGCGGCGAAACAGTTCTGGCGCAAAGTTGGGCACGCCCTTGAACTCGAGCGCTTCGCCCTGAGAGAAGGAATCCCCGATCTGAATCGTGCCGTGGTTGTGGAGACCGATGATGTCGCCGGCGTACGCCTGCTCGGCCTGCACCCGGTCGCCGGCCATGAAGGTCACCGCATCGGAAATCTTGACGTCTTTGCCAAGGCGCACGTGCCGGATGCGCATGCCATGGTCGTAGCGGCCGCTGCAGACTCGAAGAAAGGCGATGCGGTCCCGATGCTTCGGGTCCATGTTGGCCTGAATTTTGAATACGAATCCGGAGAAGCGATCTTCCGTTGGCGTGACGGTGCGCGTCTCTGCCTCGCGCTCCAGGGGTGCCGGCGCGATGTCGACAAACCGCTCGAGCATTTGCTCGATCCCGAAATTGCCCAGCGCCGTCCCAAAGAACACCGGCGTCAGGCCGCCCTTGAGAAAGTCTTCCAGGTCGAACTCGTGACTGGCACCGCGGACCAGCTCGATCTCGCCTACCGCGTCGTCATAGTCGGCGCCCAGATAGGCGCGAGCTGCGTCACTGTCGAGCCCGTCGATGGTGGCAAAGGGGTGGATGTGGTGGCCGTGCCCTTTTTCGTAGCAAACAATCTGGTCGCGGTGCAGATCGTAGATGCCGCGAAAGTTTCGCCCCATCCCCAGGGGCCAGTTCATGGGGGCGCAGGCAATCTGCAGGATGTCCTCGATCTCGTCCATGACCTCAACAGGATCGCGAATTTCCCGGTCGAGCTTGTTGATGAAAGTGAGGATGGGCGTATCGCGCATCCGGCAGACTTCCATGAGCTTGATCGTGCGCGGCTCGACGCCTTTGGCACCGTCGATCACCATCAGCGCCGAGTCGACCGCAGTGAGCGTTCGGTAGGTGTCTTCGGAGAAGTCTTCGTGTCCCGGCGTGTCGAGCAGGTTCACCATGGCGTCGCCGTAGGGGAACTGCATGACCGAGGTCGTGACAGAGATGCCGCGCTCCTGCTCCATCTTCATCCAGTCGGATGTAGCGTGGCGGTCAGACTTGCGGGCCTTCACCGTGCCCGCCAGCGCGATCGCATTGCCGAACAGCAACAGCTTTTCGGTCATGGTGGTCTTGCCCGCATCCGGGTGCGAGATAATGGCGAAGGTGCGGCGCCGGCTAATGGCCTGTTGATCAGCCCTGCTGGCCGTCGCCTCGTCGGTCGCCGCTCCTGAAGTCTTGGCATTCATGGGCGCAGTCTAAAGGGCGCGGCCGACGAAGTATTGCGACAGATCCAGCGCGTAGACCAGGGCATCCTCGTGCCCCAGCTGCGACGGGTAGTAGTCCTTGCGCACGCCGATCTCGAAGAAGCCGATGGACTGATAGAGGGCGATGGCGCTGTAGTTCGACGGTCGAACTTCCAGAAAAATCCGCCGCGCGCCCTGCGTAAATGCCTGAGCGAGCAGGTGGGCCAGCAGTTGTCGACCATGCCCCTGCCCTTGCCGGTCCCGGAGCACACACAGATTCAGCAGGTGGGACTCGCCCACGGCGACGGTCACAATGCCGTGCCCGACCACCTCGTTCGCCTCCAGGGCAACCCAGCACTGGTGCCCGGCGTTCAGGCAGTCCATGAAATTGCCAGAGGTCCAGGGAAACGCGTAAGAGCGATTTTCGACCTGGACTACGGCCTCGACATCGTCCGGCAGCATGGGCCGAAACTGCAGGGGGCCGGGCGCTTCGGCGGGCGGCTGCGGCACATCGACCGGGCTGCTCACGGGGTATCGCCGCCGGGGGTCGCAGCGGCCGCCGGTGTCAGGGCCAGCAAGGCCTGCCACAGGGCCCGCTTGCTGGCGCCGTCGTTCATGAGCCCTTCCAGCGGCGGCAGGGACAGCTTGGCCACCGGGGCCAGCGCCGGCTGGGCCTGAAGCCAGGTGCCGAGCTCCGGGGCGAGCTCTCCGGCCAGCAGGACGCGCTGCGCAGACGCTGCAGCCACGCGTTTGCTGACAAAGCCCAGGAGCGCGGCGATCCGGTCGTCCGGGGACAGGTCTGCCGGCAGGGACTCCGGGCGCAGCGCCAGCTGCTGCGGGCGCGCAGCCTCCGCCGCGATGGCGCTGAGCAGGTCAGCCAGAAATCGTCGCTGGGCGGCACCGATGGTCGGCGGGCCAAGATGCACGACCCCGGGCACCCAGGTGCACTGCAGCTCGGTGAACGCGAGCAGCGCGGGCTCCGCCGCCCCGCGGGCGACAGGGCTGCGGCGAGGCGGCGGCGCCGCGCTGCGAGCGCTCCCCGCGGCCCGGGGCGCGGGCGCGCCGTCCATGTCCTGCAACATGGATTCCAGCTGAGCCACGCGATCGACATTGCGCCCCCGGGGCGCTGCGCTGGCCGCAGGCCCGGTGCTGGCGTCCGCATCGGCGGCTCGCAGCCGATCCCGCCGAACCCAAAGGCTCAGCCCCATGTCGGCAATCAGCTGACGGCGGCGGCGGGAAGCATTAACGGACACGATCACCTTGGACCCGGAATCTCTCTGCTGGCATTGTAGCGGCTGACGGCGCTGGCTTGGGAGCCTGATCCGTTCCAGCAACCACGGGGCCCCCATGAAGTATCAAACCGACGACCTTCGCATCACCGGCATGGAGGAAGTGATTCCGCCGGACGACCTGTTGCAGGCGCTGCCAGTCAGCGTCGAGGCCAGCCGGCTGATCTTCGCCACGCGCAAAGCCGTGGCCGACATTGTGCACGGCCGCGACCCGCGCCTGCTGACGGTCGTCGGGCCCTGTTCCATCCACGACCCGGAGGCCGCGCTGGAGTACGCGCGGCGCCTGGCCGAGCAGGCCGAACGCTACGCCGATCAGCTCCTCATCATCATGCGGGTCTATTTTGAAAAGCCGCGGACCACCATCGGCTGGAAAGGGCTGATCAACGATCCAAACCTGAACGGGTCCTTCGATATCAACAGCGGGCTGCATACCGCCCGGGGCCTGCTTCGCGATATCGCCGAGCTCGGGCTGGGCGCCGGCACCGAGTACCTGGATCCGATCACCCCCCAGTATCTGGGCGACCTGGTCAGCTGGGGCGCGATCGGCGCCCGAACCACCGAGAGCCAGGTACACCGCCAGCTCACCTCCGGGCTATCCTGCCCGATTGGCTTCAAGAACAGCACCGACGGCCAGGTGCAGGTTGCCGTCGATGCGGTGAAGTCGGCCGCGCACCCACACATTTTCCTGTCGGTGACCAAGCAAGGGCGCAGCGCCATCTTTTCGACCGCCGGCAATGCTGATTGCCACGTCATTCTGCGCGGCGGCGGCGGCCGCACCAACTACGACAGCGACAGCGTGCGGCAGGCCAGCGGCGTGCTGGAACAGGCCGATCTGAACCGCCGGATCATGATCGACATGAGCCATGCCAACAGCGAAAAGAACCACGAGCGCCAGATCGCCGTTGGCGCCGATATCTGCGGGCAGCTGCACGCCGGAGAAGACCGGATTCTGGGCGTGATGATCGAGAGCAATCTGGAAGCGGGCAATCAGAAGATCGGCCCGCCGGAAACGCTGACCTGGGGGCAGAGCATCACCGATGCCTGCATCGACTGGGAGGCTACGACAGTGCTGCTCGGGGACCTTGCGGCAGCTGCCGCGAAGCGCGCCGGGCAGTAATCAGCCGTTCGGCCACCAGGGCCGCAAAGATCGCCAGGTACAGCAACGGCTCGCCGTAGCCGTCCCGGGTCAGCCACAGCAAGTGCACCAGCGCGGCGCCCATGGCCAGGAACACCAGGCGATGGAGCTGCACCCAGCGGCTGCGCAAGCGCCGCTGCCAGGCCCGGGTCGAGGTCATCGCCAGCGGCAGCAGTGCCAACAGCGCCACGGCGCCGGCGATGATGTAGCTACGCTCGGTCAGGTCACCGACGATGCCCTGCAGATCGAAGCCTTTCAGAAAGCCGGCATAGGACAGCACGTGTGCCACCACGTAGCCGAAGGCAAAGAGCCCGGTCGTTCGGCGCAGCGGCGCCAACCAGCTCCAGCCGGCAAGACGCCGCAGCGGCGTGATGGCCAGCGCCAGCAGCAGCAGGCGGATCGCCCAGACGCCCAGAAAGTCTGTGACAGCTTCGCCAGGATCAGCGCCTAGCCGCGACCCGGGCGCGTTCAGTTCGCCGGCGATCTGCGCTAGCAGCCAGACCGCCGGCAGGGCCAGCAGCAGGCAGGCCGCAATCTGCGTCGCCCCGCGGGAGGTCATGAGGAGGCCTCAGCGCGCATGCTAGAAGTTCTTGCCGAGGTCCATGCCCGCATACAGGCTGGCGACCTGCGGGCCATAACCGTTGAACTTGAGCGTCGGCATCCGGTTCGGGCTGAGCAGCGAGCTGGGCAGGCGCCGTTCCGTGGCCTGGCTCCAGCGCGGATGCGACACCTCGGGATTCACGTTGGCGTAAAAGCCGTATTCCCGGGGCGCAAGGCGCTGCCAGGTGTTCTTTGGCTGGCGTTTGGTAAAGCGGATCTTGACGATGGACTTGCCGCTCTTGAAGCCGTACTTCCAGGGTACGACCAGGCGCCAGGGCGCGCCGTTCTGGTTGGGCAGCGGCTTGCCGTAAAGGCCGGTCGCCATCAGCGTCAGCGGGTGCATGGCTTCGTCCAGGCGCAGCGCTTCGACGTACGGCCAGTCGATACCGGAAAACAGCGAACGCTGACCCCGCATCTGCGACGGCCGCTCCAGGGTCGTGAACTCGACGTAGCGTGCGTCCGCCGCAGGCTCGAACTGCTTCAGCAGCGCCGCCAGGGGCACGCCGCTCCAGGGCACCACCATGGACCAGGCTTCGACGCAGCGGAGCCGGTAGATTCGATCTTCGACCGGCAGGTCCTTGAGCAGCGCCTGCAGGTCGAACTTGCCGGTCTTGCCGGCCGCGCCCGCGACCTGCACCGTCCATGGCTCTGTGACCAGGGCGTCGGCGTACTTTGCCGGGTCGCCTTTGTTCAGGCCGAACTCGTAAAAGTTGTTGTAGCTGGTGACAATCTGCTCGGGGGTCAGCGGCTCGTCGGTGCGGAAGCCGTCGGCCGACACGCCGCCCGCTGCTGCGGTCGCCGCCGGGGCCGGCTGTTTTGCGGCGGCCGAGGCACCGTCTCGCGCTGCGCTGGCCGGCTCACAGCCAGCCAGACCAAGCCCGAGCGCCCCCATGCCAGCGAGGCCCGTCAGCAGCGAGCGCCGGTTCAGATAGGCCGTTTCGCTGGTGATTTCCGAGGGCTGGATCGCCGGTGCCTGAGACCGATGGAATCGCTTGGACATGCGCGGACCTTGCTTGAGTTCACGGTGTTAGACGAAGCCGACGGGTAGAAGTTCACCCCCCGCCCGGCAAGGGCGTGTCAGCGGCCGTCCGGATCCGGCGGGCGCGGCTGGCTGTCCTGCGCAGCCGGGGCAAGCACGGCGTCCCGGTGCCGGCGCTGGCGCCAGCGCCAGGCGGCCATCAGCGGCCCAGAGAGCGCGTAAGCCGAAAACAGAAAGAGCAGCACCCGCGGTGGATCTGCGGACAGCACGGCAAATACCATCACCACTGCGACCAGGGTCACAAAAGAGACCCGGCTCTTGAGGTTCACGTTTTTCGGGGAGTAGTACTCAAAGGGCGAGACCATCAGCAGCCCGGCCACCAGGGTGACAGCCGCGACCAGGTAAACCGGCCAGCCGGCCGCAGCGTTGTACCAGTCTTCGGTCAGGACCCAGACCAGACAGGCCACCATGCCGGCGGCCGAGGGACTCGCCAGGCCCGTAAAGGAATCGTTGTCGCCGCTGGTGTTGTAGCGCGCCAACCGCAGGGCCGCACAGGCCATAAACACGAAAGTGATCATCCAGCCGATTTTGCCGAGGCCCACCAGGCCCCAGGAAAACGCCACGAGGGCGGGCGCAACGCCGAAGGCGACCATATCCGACAGGCTGTCGAACTCGGCGCCAAAGGCGCTTTCGGTCCGGGTCCAGCGCGCCACGCGGCCATCGGCGGTATCGAGCGCCATCGCCACAAAAATCGCGAGCCCTGCCGGAATGAAGTTGCCGTTCATGCCGGCAACAATGGCGTAAAAACCGGAAAACAGCGCCCCGGTGGTAATAAGGTTCGGCAGCAGGTAGATCCCGCGGCGCCGGCGCCGCGGTTCTGACTCTTCGGTCTCTGGCGAGCTGCTGCCGGTCATGGCGCTAGTTCTTGTCGCGATCGACCAGCGCGTCTTTCGTGATCCAGGGCATCATGCCGCGCAGCTTCTCGCCCACGGCCTCGATCTCGTGGCCCTGGCTCAGTCGCCGCATGGCTTTGATAGAGGGCGCCCCGGCCTGGTTTTCGGTCACAAACTCGCGGGCAAACTTGCCGTTCTGAATCTCTTCCAGAATGCGCTTCATTTCCTGCTTGGTTTCGTCCGTGATGACACGCGAGCCGCGGGTCAGGCCACCGTACTCCGCCGTGTTGGACACGGTGTACCACATGTTGGTAATGCCGCCCTGATAGAAGAAGTCGACGATCAACTTCAGCTCGTGCAGGCACTCAAAGTACGCCATCTCCGGCGCGTAGCCAGCTTCCACCAGGGTCTCGAAGCCCGCTTGAACGAGCGCTGCGGCGCCGCCGCAAAGCACCGCCTGCTCGCCGAACAGGTCGGTCTCGGTCTCTTCCTGAAAACTGGTCTCGATGATGCCCGAGCGGCCACCGCCGTTGGCGCTCGCGTAGGACAGCGCAATGTTCTTGGCCTGCCCCGTCGCGTTCTTGTACACGGCAATCAGGCTCGGCACGCCGCCGCCTTCGACGTAGGTCGAGCGGACCGTGTGACCGGGGCCTTTCGGCGCGATCATGATGACGTCCAGATCGGCCCGGGGCTCAACCAGTCCGTAGTGGATGTTGAAGCCGTGGGCGAAGGCCAGGGTCGCACCGTCTTTGACGTTCGGCTCGATCTGGTTTTCGTAGATCTCGCGCTGCAGCTCGTCCGGCGTCAGCATCATGATCAGATCCGCGTCCTTCACTGCGTCGGCGACTTCTGCCACCTGAAAGCCGGCGTTCTTGGCCTTGTTCCAGGATGCGCCGCCCTGCCGCAGGCCGATGGTTACGTTTTCGACGCCGGAGTCCCGCAGGTTGTTGGCGTGCGCGTGTCCCTGGGAGCCGTAGCCCACCACGACCACGTTCATCTGCTGGATGATCGAGAGGTCCGCGTCTTTGTCGTAGTACACCTGCATGTTGGGGTCCTGCCTGGTTCGTTAAGTTGAGGAGAAAATCAGAGTCCGAAAACTTTGTCGCCGCGGCTCATGCCGGTGACGCCGCTGCGCGATACTTCCAGCACCGCACTCTTGCTGATCGCCGCCAGAAAGGCGTCGAGCTTGGCGCTCGGGCCAACCAGCTGCACGGTATAGCTGGTTGGCGTCACGTCGACCACCTGCCCACGAAAGATATCGGTGGTGCGTTTGATCTCTTCACGCACGCCCGCTTCGGCGCGGATTTTAACGAGCATCAGCTCGCGCTCGATGTGCGGGCTGTCGTACAGGTCGAGCACCTTCACCACTTCGATCAACTTGTTGAGCTGCTTGATGATCTGCTCGATCTTGCTGTCGTCGCCAGAGGTGGACAGCGTTACCCGGGACAAGGTCTCGTCTTCTGTCGGCGCGACCGTGAGCGACTCGATGTTGTAGTTGCGCTGGGCAAACAGCCCCACTACCCGAGACAGGGCACCGGGATCGTTTTCCAGCAGCACAGCAATCACCCGGCGCATCAGGCGGCACCCACGGTCAGCGTCTTGCTCAGCACCATGTCGGCCATGGAGCCACCCTTGATGGCCATGGGATACACGTGCTGGCCCGGATCGACCCAGACGTCGATGAGCACCAGCTTGCGCTTCATCTCTTCCGAGAACGCCTCTTCCAGCACCGCTTTCAGATCGCCCGCCTTGTCGACACGGTAGCCGACATGGCCGAAGGACTCGGCAAGGGTCTTGAAGTCTGGCAGGGAGTCGCTGTAGGTGCTGGACGAGTGCCGGCCGCCGTACTGCATGTCCTGCCACTGCTTCACCATGCCGAGCGCCTGGTTGTTCAGGTTCAGAATCTTGATGGGCAGCCCGTACTGCAGGCAGGTCGACAGCTCCTGCATGTTCATCATGAAACTGCCTTCGCCGGTGACACAGGCAACGACCGCGTCCGGGTAAGCAAACTGCACGCCCATAGCGGACGGCAGCCCAAAGCCCATGGTTCCGAGCCCGCCGGAGTTGATCCACTGGCGCGGCGCCTTGAAGGGGTAGTACTGCGCCGCGAACATCTGGTGCTGGCCGACATCGCTGCTGACATAGGCGTCGCCGTTCGTGACCTGATACAGCATCTGTACCGCGTACTGCGGCGGAATCACGGCTTCCGGGGCTGGCGCCAGATGGTGGTCGAGCCCGTGGTCGTCGCGCCACTGCTGGCACTGAGCGCGCCAGTGCGCCAGGGCTTCGCTGTCGGGCTCGGTGCCGTCCGCCAGCTGTCGTTGGAGCTCCCGGTCGAGCTCTTCGAGGACGTTGCGGACCTGGCCCACGATCGGGATGTCGACTTCGACGATCTTCGAAATCGACGCCGGATCGACGTCGATGTGAATGATCGTGGCTTCGCGACAGAACTTTTTCGGGTTGTTCGTGACCCGGTCATCGAAGCGAGCCCCCACTGCCAGCACGACGTCGGCGTTGTGCATGGCCATGTTGGCCTCGTAGGTGCCGTGCATGCCGAGCATGCCGAGAAACTGGTCAGAGGCACCGGGAAAGGCCCCAAGACCCATGAGGGTATTGGTGACCGGCGCGCCCAACCGTTCTGCCACGGCCCGAAACGGCTCGCTGCCGTCGCCGAGCACGATGCCGCCCCCGCCATAGATCACCGGCCGCTTGGCGCCGAGCAGCGCCTGCGCGGCCTTGCGGATCTGCCGCCCGTTGCCGCGCACGGCCGGGTTGTAGGAACGCATCTTCACTTCCCGCGGGTAGTGGTAGTCCGCCAGCAGGCTCGGGTCTGTGGTGTTCTTTGGCACGTCAATCACCACCGGCCCCGGGCGCCCGGACTCGGCGATATGAAACGCCTTGCGCACGATCTCGGGGATCTCTTCGGCGGAGCTCACCATAAAGCTGTGCTTCACGACGGGCCGGGAGATACCGACCATGTCGGTTTCCTGAAAGGCATCAGTGCCGATCAGATCCTGCTGAACCTGCCCCGAGATCACCACCATGGGCACGGAATCCATGTAGGCGGTCGCGATGCCGGTCACGGCATTGGTCGCGCCGGGCCCGGAGGTCACCAGCACCACGCCGGCCCGACCGGTCGCCCGAGCGTACCCGTCCGCCATGTGCGTGGCGGCCTGCTCGTGACGCACCAGCACGTGCTCCACCTTTTGCTGGCGGAAGATTGCGTCATAGATGTGCAGTGCTGCGCCGCCGGGATAGCCGAAGATGTATTCCACACCTTCATCCTGAAGCGCCCGGATCAGCATGTCGCCGCCGGAGAGCCGCTCCGTCATGGTTGTGCTCCGTGGGTAACCGTGGATACCGCTGCGCGCCCGGCCACAGGGGGCAAGGAAGGCTGGGCGGCAAAAAAAGAGCCGGGTATTGTTTAGACCGCGGCCCATGTTGTCAATGAATCTGCGACACAGCTCTCACTGCGAACCGGGCGGACCACATGGGAAGGCGAGCGGTCGTGGCGTACCATGTCGCGACCTGGACAGCGTAGCAATGACTGCATGAATTCCATCGGCGAGAACACCAAGGATGCGGCCGCTCCGGCCCGACCCGCGCCCCTGCTGGCGAGCGCTGTGCTCGCTCTGGCGGCCTTTTTCGCAGCGCCGCTGCTCATGGCGGGAGACGTCTACCGCTGGATCGATGCCAACGGCGTCGTCAATTACACCCAGCAAAAACCCGATGGCGTCAGCGCCACGCTGATTTCCGACGGCAAATCGCGCCGCCGGAGCAGCAGGTCCGCCCCCGAATCCGCGGCCGCAGGCGCGGTCGCCACGGTGGCCAGCACAGAAGATGGGGACTTGAACGCCGGACAGCAGAAGATGCTTGACGAGCTCAAGGCCAAGGAGGCCGAGCGCAAGATTGCCTACGAGGCGGCCAAGAAAGACAACTGCGCGCGTTCCCGGTCCCTGCTGAGCAAGCTGTCGGCCCGCGGTCGAATCCGCCTGAACCAGGAAGACGGCTCCCAGATTGTCATGCGTGAGGAAGATCGCCAGGCCCGCATTCAGGCGGCACAACAGGGCGTCATCGACAACTGCTGAGCCAATTTCAGCCCGGCGGCTGGATCCAGATCAGGCTGGCCTGCCGGCCCGTCGCCCGGGCCCCGACTGCCCCTGCGCCGCGATGCGAGTAGTAGCGCGGCAGCCCCCGGGTACATTCATCGCCACCGTGCACCCCCCCACAGCCAGCCGATTCGAGCTGCGCCCGCGCCAGGGCAACCAGATCCAGCTGCCAACGCCCGTGCCGCTCCGCGGACGCCGTCAGCACCCGGGGCGCCTGCCTGGATAGCCCATCCCGGGCCAGCCCTGCCCGTACCGCCGCGAACACCGGCTCATCCACCTCGTAGCGCGCTGCGCTGATGGTGGGGCCAAGCCACGCCTGCCACGGCGACCGGAGGTCACAGCCCCCGTCCTGCAGCGCTGCCAGGGTGGTTCCAATCACGCCGGCGACCAGGCCGCGCCAGCCGCCGTGGAGCGCGGCGACCCAGCGGCCCTGATCGCTCCAGAGCAAGGCCGGCAGGCAATCTGCGGTCATGATCGCCAGGCCCAGGCCGGGCTCGTCCGTCCACAACGCGTCGGCTTCCGGATCGCTGCCGGGAGGGCTGTCCTGACCAGCGGCCAGCGGCTGTGCCCCGGCGGCCCGCAGGACACCGACCCCGTGCAGCTGCGCAAGCCACTGGATTCGAGGCAGGCCCAGATGCTCAGCGAGCGCTTCCCGGCGCCTGGCAACCGCGACCGGGTCGTCGCCCACGTGCGGTCCCAGGTTAAACGCGCCGTACACTGAATCTGGATCCGGGCTCGCACTCGTGCACGTTTGCGCCATCGCAATCCGGCCGGATGCCTCGCCGGGCACTGGCACCCGCTGCACCCAGGGGCTCAGCGCCGGAGGGACCGATGACGAATCAAGGCTCATTGAGCGACAGGGGCCAGGGCAGTGACGAGCGCATCCAAATCTGACGGCAGCGCGGCGCTCAGAGACAGGGGCACCCCGCTGACCGGGTGCAAAAGATCCAGATGAGCGGCGTGCAGGGCCTGGCGCGGGAACGCGCCCAGCGCGGCAATCAGCGGCTCGGGCAGCCCCAGAGTACTGACCGCACCTTTTTTAAAGGTGCCGCCGTAGCGCGTATCGCCCAGCAGCGGGTGGCCAAGATGCTGCAGGTGCACGCGGATCTGGTGCGTGCGGCCGGTCTCCAGCCGCGCCTCGATCAGCGTCGCGAAGCCAAAGCGCTGCCGCGGCAGCACCCGGGTGCGCGCCTCGCGCCCGTCGGGCCGCACCGCCTGCCGGGTCGGAACCCGGGGATCCCGGCCGAGCGGAGCATCGACCAGCACCTCCCGTTCCAGGTCGCCCAGAGCCAGCGCCTGATAGCGTCGGCCGACCGCCCGGTCCCGAATCGCCTGGGTGAGCGCATTCAGCGCCGGCAGGCTAGCCGCGACGATCATCAGCCCGCTGGTGTCCTTGTCCAGCCGGTGAACAATGCCCGCCCGGGGCAGGCCCTGCTGCGAGGCCCGGTAAGCGAGCAAGCCGTTGACCAGGGTACCGTCGAGATTGCCAGCACCGGGGTGCACCACCAGGCCCGCAGGCTTGTTAACGATCAACAGATGCTCGTCTTCAAAGACGACCTCCAGCGGCATGGGCTGGGGCTCGCTCCAGTTCTCGTAGGGCACCGCGTCTATGGCCAGGACCAGCCTTTCGCCGCCGCGCAGCCTTGCCTTGGGCTTCGCGGTGCGGCCATCGCAGGTCAGGGCCCCTGCCTGGATCCAGCGGCTGAGCAGGGACCGGGAATAGCCGTCGTAAAGTGCGGTCGCGGCCTGGTCCAGGCGTTTGCCCCCCAGCGCGGCCGGCACCTCGCGAACAGCGACGGACGCGGAATCCTGGGGCAGAAGCTCGCCCTGCTCCTCAGGCACCGGGACAGCCCGGTGGGGAACTTGCTTGTACGAGGGAAATCATTACATTAGCGCCATCTTACGGGACCCTTTTTATGTCCGACATTTCACCGCCCTGCGGCCGCCCCTTGCTTCGCCGGCATCTTAGCAGCGCCGCCCTCCTCGCCCTGGTTCTGACCACCTCCGGGTGCATGCTCTGGCCTTTCGGCGGTGACGACGACAAGGAGCGGGAAGCTGCCGATCCAAACGCCACGGAAGCCCTCCTGTACCGCAACACCCAGCGCAGCCTGCGTAGCGGCAACTATGACCTGGCAGTGCAGGGCCTGGAGCAGCTCGAGGCTCAGTTCCCCTTCGGGCGCTATGCCGAGCAGGC
Organism: uncultured Pseudomonadales bacterium; assembly: GCA_964640725.1. Taxonomy (GTDB): domain Bacteria; phylum Pseudomonadota; class Gammaproteobacteria; order Pseudomonadales; family Azotimanducaceae; genus CALHVX01. The sequence goes on from CAZXIJ010000003.1 coordinate 95,837, forward strand.
CCAGCTCGAACTGATCTACGCGCGCTACATGGGCTTTAACCACGACGCTGCCCGGTTGGCCGCTGATCGCTTCATCCGCCTGCACCCGCAGCATCCGGACGTCGACTACGCCTACTACCTGAAGGGCCTTGCAGCCTTCAACAAGAACGTCGGTCTGATGGACCGGTTCTTCAAGACTGACGCCGCCAAACGCGACATTACCAGCGCCCGGGAGTCCTACGCAGACTTCGGCCAGCTGCTCGCGCGCTACCCGACATCACGCTACGCACCAGACGCGCGCCAGCGAATGATCTACCTGCGCAACCTGCTCGCCCGCTCGGAGCTGCACGTCGCCGACTTTTACCTCCGCCAGGGCGCCTACGTTGCCGCCAACAACCGCGCCCGCTATGTCATCGAAAACTACGGCAAGTCCACCGCCGTTCCCGATGCGCTGGCCCTTGCGGTAGAAGCAAACTACAAGCTGGGCCTGACCGAAGCTGCCAACAGCAACCTGCGCGTGCTGGCGCTGAACTTCCCCCAGTATCCGGCGTTCGATGGCACCGGCGACCTGGTCCTGGCCGAAGCGATCAAGAACCGGGACCGCTCCTGGGTCAACCTGATGACCCTGGGCCTGCTTGATCGTCCCGACGTGCCTCCGCCGCTGAAGCTGGTGACACCGGGCACGAAAGCGGCCCTGAATGCCTCGGGCTGAATTTACTGAGGAGCTGCACCGCCGACGCTCTGAGCTGACCGTTGGCCTGCTGCGCATCTATGGCTACTACCGGGTCTTCGTTGGCCTGACCCTGCTGCTGCTGGCGACGCAAACCGCGGTCGCCACGCGCCTGGGCAGCCTCGAGCCCCACTGGTTCAGCGTCGGGGTATGGATCTACACCGGGGCCAACCTGCTGTCGGTGCTGGTGTTGCAGCTGATTCCGACCCGGATCCTGGAGCGTCAGCTTCTCGCCTTCGCGCTGGTCTCTGTCGATATCCTCGGGCTGGCCCTGCTCATGTACTTCAGCGGCGGCGTCGCCAGCGGCCTGGGCGGGCTGATTCTGATCGCGGTGGCGGTCGGGGCGATCATCGTCACGGGGCGCCCTGCGACCCTGCTGGCCGCGATTGCGACCATTGCGGTGTTGTACGAAGAGTTCTACCTGAGCCTGGCCAGCTCCGGCGAAGACTACTTTCAGGCCGGCGTGCTGGGCATTCTGTATTTTCTGTTCTCGCTGACCATCGCGTCTTTTTCCCGCCGGTTGCGGGACAACGACCTGCGCGCCCTGACCCAGGCCACGGAGCTCGCCGACCTGGAGCGCATTAACCGGCAGATCGTGCAGCGCATGCGCACCGGCATCATTCTGGTCGACCCGGACAATCAGGTCCGTATGGCCAACAGCTCAGCCCTGAAGCTGCTGGCCATGTCCGACCAGGAGCATCTGGCCATCCTGCCCGAGGCGCTGGTCGAGCGCCTGAACCAGTGGCGGCAAAACACCCAGTACCGCCCGTCGCCGTTCCAGTCTGCCTTTGACACGCCGGAGATCCGCATCAACTTCTTTCCCGTGCGCACCGGCGACCCGGCGGGCGATGTGACGATCTTTATCGAGGACACCGGCGAGATTCAGCAGCAGGCCCAGCAACTCAAACTCCAGTCCCTGGCGCGCCTGTCCGGCTCCATTGCCCACGAGATCCGCAACCCGCTGTCAGCCATGGACCACGCCGCGCAGCTACTGCGGGAATCCGAGCACCTGGACCCGGGCGATCGTCGCTTGACAGAGATCATTCACAGCCACGCCCAGCGCATGAACGGCGTGGTCCAGAACGTGCTGGAGATGTCCCGACGCAAGCCGCCCATGCCCTCCCGGCTGCCGATGCGCGGCATGCTCGACGATTTTGTGACCACGTTCAAAGAGTCTGGGCACCCAGAGGCGATCATAGACGTTGAGGTTAATCCGCCTGATGCGGAGGTACGCGTGGATGTCAGCCAGCTGCAGCAGGTTCTGACGAACCTGGTCAGCAACGGCATTCGCTACAGCGAGCAGGAAACGGGAAGATCCTGGGTTGCCCTGTCTGGCGGGCAGGACGCACGCACCGATCGCCCGTACCTGAATATTATCGATGAAGGACCAGGCGTCAGCGAAGAGCAGGCCGACAACCTGTTCGAACCGTTCTTCACGACAGAGAACAAGGGAACCGGTCTGGGACTGTACATCTCGAAGGAGCTTTGCGAAGCCAACCAGTCACGGCTGAGCTACGAGCGCACCGAACAAGGCAGCAGCTGCTTTCGGATCAACTTCGCACACCCGGACCGCATCACACACTGACTGCCTGCCGCCCTTCGGCAGCAGGTCGTTGAAAGGACATCAACATGCAGGCCAAACGCGCACTCATCGTCGATGACGAGCCCGACATCCGCGAGCTGCTGGAGATCACCCTCGGCCGCATGAACGTGGACACCAACGCCGCGCCCGACCTGGCCACGGCCCATTCGCTGCTGGCCGCCAACGACTACGACCTGTGCCTGACCGACCTGCAGCTGCCCGACGGCAACGGCATGGATCTGCTCGCCCATCTGGCTCAGGCCCAGCCCGAGCTGCCCGTGGCCGTCATCACGGCGTTCGGCAGCATGGACGCCGCCATCACGGCTCTCAAACACGGCGCCTTCGACTTTGTGCAGAAGCCGGTGGACCTGGAGCAGCTGCGGCAGATCGTTGATACCGCTCTCCGGGTCACCCGCGACTCCGACCCAAGCCCCGGCGCCACGGCGCTGATTGGCACGTCGGCGCCCATGGAACGGCTGCGTGCGCAGATCGCGAAGCTGGCCCGGAGCCAGGCGCCCATCTACATCAGCGGCGAGAGCGGCTCGGGCAAGGAAGTTGCGGCGCGACTGATGCACGAGCAAGGGCCGCGTGCCGATGGGCCCTTTGTGCCTGTGAACTGCGGCGCGATTCCCGGCGAGCTGATGGAAAGCGAGTTTTTCGGGCACGTCAAAGGCGCCTTCACCGGCGCCAACACCGACAAGGAAGGCCTGTTCCGCGCCGCCCAGGGGGGCACGCTGTTCCTGGACGAGGTCGCGGACCTGCCGCTGTCCATGCAGGTCAAACTGCTACGGGCCATTCAGGAGAAGGCCATTCGCAGCGTCGGTGCCCACGGCGAAGACCCGATTGACGTCCGCATCCTGTCCGCCACACACAAGGACCTCGCCAACGAGGTCACCGCCGGGCATTTTCGCCAGGATCTGTTCTACCGGCTCAACGTCATCGAGCTGCCGATTCCCAGTTTGCGGGACCGCGCTGACGACGTGCTGGCGCACGCTGCACACATCCTTGCCCGCCTGGCCCAGGACTACGACGCACCGGCACCGCAGCTCACCGACGCGGCGCAAGCGGCCCTGCGATCCTATGGCTTTCCGGGCAACGTGCGCGAACTGGAGAACATTCTCGAGCGCGCCTTCACGCTGTGCGACGGCGACAACATCGACGCCCATGATCTGCAGCTGAGTGGCCAGGACAGCGCCGTGGTGGTGCCGTTGCCAACCGCCTCCAGCGCCCCAGCTGCCGCGCCGGAGCCGGGCGCAGGTCTGGCGCCCGAACTCGAGGCGCACGAGAGCATCGCCGAAGGCATGTCGCTGGAAGCCCACCTGGAACAGATCGAGCGCAAACTGATTACCGAAGCGCTGGAAGCCACCCGCTGGAACAAAACCGCGGCGGCAAAGCAGTTGGGAATTACCTTTCGAGCGCTCCGCTATCGCCTGAAGAAACTCGAGCTGGAATAGTCCGAGCAGGAAGCGTCCGAGCAGGAGCCGCTCGAACACTTCGACGCGGTTCCAGCTGCACGATCACTGGGGGCCCACCGGGCCATGAACGTACGCGCGCGAGCGCGACGGCCCCACACTGGCCGTGCGAGCAAGGTCTCATGCTCGGGTCATGGCCACATCTGCCCCATCGCCCCGCGGCGTTACCCTGGTCGAGCTGCTCGTCGCGCTGGCGTTGCTGACCGCCCTCTTCCGGCTGGCTTTGCCGGCGTTCAACGATCTGATTGCTCGGGAACAGGCTACTGCGGCCCTGAACCGGATGCTCGGCCTGGTGGCACAGGCACGAGCTTCAGCAGTCCGGCAGAACCGCGCTCTGGTGCTCTGCGCCAGCGACAGCACCGAAGCCGACGCACCCTGTGCCGGGCGTGATGACTGGCACCTGGGCACTCTGCTGTTCGCCGACCGCAACGGCGACGGCCGCTACGCGATCGGGGAACGCGCCGTACGCCGGGATAGCGGTTGGTCCGGGCCGGCGCGCGTGCGCTGGCGATCCTTCCGCAACCGCAGCTATCTGCGCTTTCGGCCCAACGGCATGACAGATTGGCAAAACGGCAGCTTTACCTGGTGTCCAGACGATCGGGACGCCAGCCTCGCCGTGCAGCTGGTGCTGAACGCCGGCGGCCGTGCCCGCAAGGCGCGGGACCAGGATGGCGACGGCATCGCCGAAGACAGCCAGGGTCGTCCCCTGGCGTGCTGAACGCGGCGGTGCGCCCGATATCAGGTATCGTGATGGCGACGCGGGTTGGTTTCTTCTTCGAGCCGGTAAAGCTCACGCTGCCCGCCAGGCTTGGTCCGATAGTGCATGCGCACCACCATTCCCGGCCGCAGCATGGTCAGAGCGCCATAAGAATCGCCAATCTCGACCTGAATGTTGTGCGCTGCCCAGTAGCGCAGCCCATCGATGATCAGCGTGCCGCTATCGAAGTTGACCTGCTCGATCCGCCCGACATCGTGCGCCGGATTGGCACGGGCGCCAAACACTGACTCCTGCGCCGTTGCCAGCTGCGTGAGCGCCAGCAGGCACAGACCGAGCATGATGCCGACCGATCGTCGGGCTCTGTTCGAGAAGGTTTGCGTAAACGTCATGGCCAAGTCTCCCGTTAATCTTCGTTGACCAGCTCGCTCCAGGACAGGCGCCCGGTGCGAGGATCGTTCACATCTTCGATCCGGAACGACACGGTGTCGTTACCGCCCGATACGAACAGGAAGTCCGTATCGCCGGTGCCGCCGAGTGTCGACAGATCCACCAGGGAGCCGTCGAGATCATTCTGGTTGAGCAATACACCGCCAGCCTGCAGGCCGCTGCCCGTATCGACCAGGTCGCCCTCGTCCACCACGCCGTCGCGGTTGAAGTCGATCGTCGGGCTGGTTGCCACGCCGCCGGTTTCCGCCCGGAACAACAGAATCGCACCAGGCCGGGTACCGAAGCAGGAGGCCTGGCCCGTACTCGGGAGCACTGTCGAGGTAATGATATTGCCATTGCGCACCAGGAACCGTCGAACGGCACGCTCGCCCGGGAACTGCGGATCTGGCGGGGCGTCGCCTGACGTATCGGTGTTCACCGAGCCGGAACTCGTGGTGGTTGCCCGGGGAAGATCCAGGTCGATGTACCAGCCGTAAACCCCTGCCAGCGCACCGACATCAGTCCGGTAATTCACCGCCAGGTTAGAAGGCACGCGCCGGGTCTGGGCCGGAGAAACCGTGTCATCGACGATGTTCTCCAGCGTCTGTTCGACCATTCGTACTGATTTGCTGTTCGACGCCGCAGTCGCAGCGGCGTTGCCGGTACCGATATCCCAAAGCCCGTAAATGCTCTGAATGGAGGCATCGCTGGCATCGTCGTCAGTGACGTAGCTGCCGGTACCGAAGGTAATCAGGAAGCCATCCTGCGTCGGGTGCGGAAGCACCAGCGGACGCTCCAGAATCGGCTGTCGTGTCACCGTGGTGCCGTCATCGTAGCTGGCAGTGAACAGCAGAACGGCTTTCCAGTTGTCCGGATCGCTGTCGCGCAGATCGAAGCGGTACAGATTGCCCAGCCGATCGCCGGCGTAGACCAGATCCACCGTGCCGTTCAGATCTTCGTCAACCGCCGTGGGGCTGCCAAGACCGTTGGGATAGCCAATCAGCTCTGCCGGCTCGGTGATCGGCACACCACGGTCGGTGCTGATCTTGACGAAGTCGTCAGCGCCGTCCCAGCCGTCCAGCCCTTTATCGACAAACAAAACAAACAGCTTCGCGATGCCTGCCGTGCTGTTCGGGCCGTTGCCAAAGAGCGCGATCCAGGATTTCTCGCCGCCGTCTTCGGCATTGCTCATGGCCAGGGTCGGCAGAGACAGGGAGTAGCCCAGATCCCTGACAGGCTGGCCGTCCGGATCGGTAATCGCGTCAACCGCGCCGCCCAGCGGGGTGCCGTCACTTTCCAGCGGGTAAGTGTCGTCTTCTTCTGTGAATTCCCACAGCACCGCATTGGCCGCGTTGGAATTCGTGTTGAACGCCGACGCCGGATTGGTCACGTTCAGGGCGTAGTAACCCTTGCCGCCCGCACCCAGACCGCCGATGAGCACGGTGTTCCAGGTCTTGGTCGTGGCGCCGATCCGGCCCTTGATGAACGCATCGTTGATGCGCGGCGTAAGGTCAACGTAGTAGTTGTGGGAGTAGAAGGGATCGGCCAACTCGCTGGCTTCGCTGGCGAAGCGCGCCGTGCCGTCGATGAAGACATTCGGCACATAGCCGAACAACTCTTCGCCGGTTGCTGCCGCGAAGCCGTGCAGAATGCCGTCGTTCGCGCCGACGTAAACCATCGAGGTGCGGGTGCTCTGAGTTTCCCGGAAATCCGAGTACAAATTGCCCGTACCGGTGGGGTACGGCGCCTGATCGCGGTTAAAGCCGCGCGGCTCGCCGACGAATACCGGGCTCGAGTGCACGATGTCACCCAGCAGTTTCGCGGAGTCGCGGTCACGGAACGTGCCGCCATTATCGCTCTCGGCGGATTGATCACCACGCATCCATAGCAGCTGCGCTGCGGACAGGCCGGTGAGCTGCTCGGGATTGAGCTGCGCGCTGTCGAACTCAATGCCATCCCGGGCGACCGCATCAAAGGTCACAAGACGCCGGGCCGAAGCCAGCTTGTTCGCTGGGTCCAGCTGCTCTGACGCGAGCCAGGTCGGCGACGTGGCCAGCACGCCGTCTGCGTCAACCTCTGTTGCGGTCAGTTCGCCGGTGCTGTCCTCAAGGTCATAAAAACCGCGGTAGAGCAATGTGCCGTCCCGCAGCGAAGTGCTGTTGAACGAGGCTGCCGAGGTTGAAGACTGCGCATCGCTGAACTCGTCAAAGGCATCCTGCACCGCATTGCGCAGATCGACGGAGTTTCTGGCACTCAGGAACTCGCCTCGGCCATTCACTGCCGCGTGCAGCATATCGTCGATCTTGGCGGCATCGCTGCTGAGCGGATCGGGCCAGACATAAGTCGTTGTCGTTGGGTCCGACGGAACGGCATTGGGGTCCAGGCTGCCTTCTACCCCAAATGCGATGGTGAAGGTCTTCATGTGCTGGTGCATGCGGTCGCCATCGGCAAACGCGCCGGTGACCCGGGCGGCACGGTCACGAGATGTGGGCACAACACGATCTTCCAGGGTCGTGTGCAGGTCGGTCTTGTAGTAGAACATTGCCGTGTCGGCCAGCGTATCCGCTCGACCGTCGGCGTACAGGCCGCCGTCCCAGGGATTGCCAATCGCATCGGCGTCCTGGTCTCCGGCGACGCCAGCGGCGCCGTTCCAGAAGCCGTCCGAGAACAGCAGCGTAAAGTTTTGCTGGCAGGTGCCGTCAGGTGCCGGCAAAACCGGGCAAGTGCGTCCGGCATCGCTGCAGGAGTAAATCTCGCCCGCACGCTCCAGCGCGTCGCGCAGCGGCGTGCCGCTCACAGAGTTCACGCCAAACGCCGCGTCGTACAGAATCTTCTTCTGGCCTTCAGACACCAGGTCGTTCATTTGCTCCACGTCGACGGAGGCCCGCTGGTTCAGGGTCTCGTAGCCCACTCGCAGGTCGTTCACGTTTTCCAGCACGCTGGCGACAGCAGATTTGGCCACGTACTCGCGCTTGCGGTAGTACTGAAACCAGTTCGCGAAGTTTTGCAGCTCTTCCGTGTACGTGCACTGATAGGGATTCGCGCAGTCTGTCCGCGCCTCGCCCCCGGCATAGAAACCGGACGCGGGACCGACACAGTTCGTCGCCGTCGGCGCGCAAATCTCCACCAGACCTTCGATCGCGGCCTGGCCGCCCACCGGTTCCGTCAAGTTGTCGTCCCAGTCCGGCGAGTCCGTCGCGCTGCTGGTGTAGTAGTGCGGCAGATAGGTCGTGTTCCAGATGCTGAACACATTGCCGCCATTCACATCCCAGATCGGAATCAGATAGGAAATGTAGGTGATCTCGTCCAGCAGGCTGATCGTGTTGGTTGAGTCGATAGGATCCAGGCGTACCGCCGTGGGGGTTGCATCTGCAAACGCGACATTGGCGCTGTCAAAGCCCACCCAGGGGACGTACCGCAGCTCCGGATTGTAGTAAGTCGCATTGAAATCCGAGTTGTACACTCGCCAGGCGCCAAACTGGTTGCCGTCAAAATTGGTATCGCTGCGCAACGTTTCTTCTGTTACGGCCGACAGCCCGCTGAAGAAAAAGTCCAGATAGCTGTTGTTGGCGAGGGGATACAGGTAGGTGTAGCTAATAGACTGGACGTTGCTGGTAGCGATGTCTTCATTAGACAGTCGGATGACGCCGTCGTTGGCCGTGCCCTGCGTGGTGATGTTCCAGTCCATTGAACCGGAATCGTCCATCATGATCAGCACGTTAGGAGTCACGCCGTTCGCCTGTTCCAGCGGGGTCGTGGCCAGATCGAAGGTCACAGCGACTTCGCCTGGTGCCGGCGGCGTTGCCGCAGCGGGTTCCTGCGCGACGACGATGCGGACGGTGTTGATCGCCGCGCTCGAGTCCAGCTCGTCCTGTATCTGGTAGGTAAAGGTCGTCTCGCCTTCGAAATTTGTGGGCGGGGTGTAGCTAAAGGTGCCGTCGCTGGCAAAGCTGAAGGAACCGCCAGCATCTGGCGTACTCAGGATCGTTGCGGTAATGGTGCCGCCCACGGGGCTACCCGTATCCGGATCGATCGTCGAGTGCTCCAGATCGTAAGCATCCCGAATCAGCGCGTTGTTGCTGTCAATCGCCAGGGTTTCGTTCGTAAACATGGTGAAGGTGCGATCACCGCCCACAGGTTCCGGTGGGTCGTTCTGCGCTGTAACCGTCACCGTGACCGTCGCCAGGATACTGACCTCACCGGGTGTGCTTTGATCAGGCAGGCAGCAATCCTGAATGGAATAGGTAAAGGTGTCGACCCCGACAAAGTTGTCCTCAGGCTCGTACTGAATCTGATTGCCAACAATAGTGACCGTACCGTCGGGATCGTTCACGATATCGCCGACCTGGTTCAGGTAGCGGAAGTCGCTGCTGGAATCGCTGAAACCGCCGCTACCAGCGCTGAAAACTGTCGCCGGCGCGTCGGCCTGGAAGTCGTTTGCCAGCACGTCGATCAGTATCGGGCCACCGTCTTCCACCATGGTCACTGCGTCATCTGCAGGAACCGGGATATCGTTCACGAAGGCCACAATGACCGTAAAGGTATCGGTGACCCTGGCTTCACCGTCGTCGGCCTCGACAACAATCGTCGCAGTGCCGTTGGCATCCGGCGCTACCTCGATTTTGAGGCTGTCGCCACTGATGCTCAGGTCGCCGAACAGCGCAGCATTGCTGTTGGAGACGATCGAGTAAGCCAGCAGATCGCCGTTGGTCAGGATATCGACATCGCCGAACACGTTGGTCAGATCCCGGAACTGTGCCGGCGCGTCTTCCGGCAGGTTCAGCGTGCCGATCGCGTTTTCGACCGTAGGCGGGTCATTGACCGGATTGACGGTCAGGCTGAAGCTGTCTTGAGCCGTGGCACCGGCTGCGTCCGTTGCGGTCACCACAACGTTCGCTGCGCCGTTGGCGTTCTCGGCCAGGGTGAAGTTGATCTGGCTGCCGCCGGCGACGCTGGCAGAATCAAACAGAGAAGGATCTGACGTCGTAAAGGTATAGGTCAGGGAATCGCCGTTGGTCGCGATATCGGCGTCGTCAAAGGCGCCGGTCAGATCGGCCGCTACCGAGCCCCCATCTTCGTCAAATACCAGGTCCGGCAGGGACGAGACCAGGACTGGGGTGTCGTTGATCGCGGTGACGTTCACTACCACGGTCACACTCACGGGCGCTGCCTGCCCATCGTCGGCCTCGACGACAAAGCTGACCGTGCCGTTGGCTTCCGGCTCCAGGTTGGCGCGCAGTTCCAGGCCAACGATGGTCTCGCTGCCCGACACCGTCACCGGGTCGCCGCCGATGCTGGCAATGCTCAGCGCCAGGGCGCTGTCGATGTCTTCGAAGACACCGGCGAGACTCACCCGGATGTCGCTGTCCTCATTGACCGTCGTGGGCACCGGGGCGGCCACAACGGTGGGCGGATCGTTCACCGGGTTCACGTTCACCTGGAAGACGATGCTGTTGCCCTGCGAGTCCGTGTTGCTCGCGGTATCGATCGCGGTGGCTTCGAAGGTGAGCGTGCCGTTGCCGTTGGCGTTCGGCGGCGGCGTTACCGCAACGCTGCCGAGGGAGCCGGCCGGGAGCAGCCAGACACCGCCCCCTTCATCTGTACCGCCGGTGACCACAGAGCCGGCCGGGACGTTACGCAGCCGGGCCTCGATGGTTTCCGAGCCGTCCACGTCGGTCGCCGCTGCCGCCAGGCTCAGAGCGATGGACGTGTCTTCGTCACCGCTCACGTTGCCAGCGCTGACGGACGGGTTGTCCGCCACGGCCAGCATGTCCAGAGTGACCGTCGCCGTCGCGCGATCCGCACAGTAGCCCGGATTGGGCGGAGCCGGATTCAGGCAAGCAGGGTCCGTTGGCCGAATGGTATAGGTAAACGCGTCCGGGCCGGCATAGTCCCCGTCCGGAGTGAAGGTAAAGTTGCCGCCCAGGTCGAAGGTGACGCTGCCGTTGGTCGGCTGCGTGAACGACTCCACATTGAAAGTCCCGGGATTTTGCGAATCATTGCCGAACACGTTGCGCGTGAGCGACGTGTCTTCGCTGCCGACAAAGCTGTCGTCCCCCGCGTTAATGGCCGCCAGGGCCAGTGTTGGCAGCGCCAGCACCGCCCACAGCGCCCGTTGCGCCAGCTGCATGCCCAGGGGCCTGGACCGATCTCTCTGACCGGCATGAAATGCTGCTTTGCCCATCAGTGTTCTCCTAGTCGATGATCCGGCCGTAGGTGGACTGCAGGGTCACAGTGGCCTGTGCCGTGCCGCCCACGCCGCGCGCCGTGATGCGGAAAATGTTGATTCGATCGGCGACGCCACCGGCGTCGTCGTTGTTGGCAATCATGATGCTTTCGCTACGCTGCACTTCTGCAGCTTCTTCGATGATGAAGCGCGGGGCCGACGCAACGCCGTCGACGGCCGTGGGGGCCGACACGCTCAGCGCGCCGGTCCAAAGATTGGGCGTCTCCCAGCGCGGCGGGTCGCCCAGATCGGCGATCGTCCACAGGCCCAGGGTGCCGGCGTCATCAAAGTTGTCCAGGTTCAGAAAGTTCTCGACCTGTGCCTCGGCATCACGCAGCGCAGACTCGGCGGCCTGAAAAGCCAGCAGGGTGTCGTAGTCGTTGCGTGCCATGCGCACTTCGAGGCTCGTGGTCTGCACAGCAGAGATGCCGATGATGGTCAGCACCAGCAGCAGCACCAGGGAGATGAACAGCGCAACACCGGCAGGCCGGTGAACCGGAAGCGGCTGGAGGCGCGAGGGCATCAAACGACTCATGAACGGGACTCCCTAGACGCCGGGCCGCGCGTTGCGCAGCAAGATGGTTTTCGTAAAGGTGCGCTCGAGCTGGTTGCCGTCATCGGTCACGGCATCGACCGAGGTCACATCCAGCGTGACGCGCAGCGCGACGACCTGGTCGACGTCCGGCACCGCGTCGATCGTCAGGTACTGGTTGGCGTTCGGCACACCATCGTTGAGCGTGGTATCGACGCCGTAGAGCACCTGCATGTTCTCGATGCCAGCAATCAGCTCCTGCGGCGCATCGGTGCCGGCTTTGCGCCAGAGCGCGTTCGGCGTGTTGCCGCGGTTATCGACGCCGGCACTGGGCGCGATGTAGAAGAACTCGGATTCGACTCTGGCGACCTGGCTGTCTTCGCCGTAGGGGCGGCCCAAGATCGACAGCGTGCGCGCGACGGGGTTTCCGGTCGGGCCCGGGACCTGCGCTGCATTATCGTAAAGTCCGGCACCACCAGCAGACTGCTCAAGGGTCACCTGGTTTCCGGACAGCGCAGCGTTGCTGACCCGGAACAGAGCACCCTGCTCGCAGTCAGAGATGAGCACGATATCGCCGGTCGCGAAATCCGAGTTGCCGCCAGGCGCTTCCACCACCGGGTTGTCCGTCGGGCCCGCTGCGACCATGAGCCGTCGGACCGGCTGCCGCATGCTGCGCAGGACGAGCACATCGGTCTCGTCGACGATGGCGCCGACGTCGATGCCGTTGCCGTTAATGTAAACGTTGGCGTTGCCGCCCCCCGAGGTACGCGGCAGGCTTGCCAGGACCGGAGACCAGTTACCGGCACCAGTGCCTTCGTAGCCTTGCACGGCCCGGCCCAGATCAAACTCCGGCATGCTGTTCCAGCCGGGCGCGTTCAGGGTGTTGACCAGATTGTCGAACTCCGGGGCGCAGCCAAAGAAGCCGGCGGTACGGGACGCGCGGGTGATGAAGTCGAAAGCAAAGCGCGCGTTTTCCTGCAGCCGCGCCTGGCCGTTCAGTATGTTGTAGGTCTGGCTGTTACCCACAAACAAATTGACGATTCCGGAGACGACCAGCAGCCCGAGCCCCAGTGCCAGGATCAGCTCAATCAACGAAAATCCGCGCTGGGACTGCCGGCGGCCGCTACCGGGCCGGGCTCCGCCCATTGCTGCATTGCTGTGTTGTCGTTGGGCTTGCGTCATGAACCTGCTTTCCCGCTGCCTGTTGAACGACGATGGCCTGTGCGGCCATCGCCCGATTTCTGCCACCGCCCTACCCTAAAGGCTGCCCGCGAGCAGGACAGGGATGGCCCGACGGCCGGTCGCAAACAGCAGATGTGCGGGCTCCGACCCGAAATCGATCAGCTTTGGCTGTCGATCTCGATGGTCTGATCGATATTGTTCGGGCCCGTCCACTGCACGGTGATGGTCACCGTGCCGGCGCCGTCGATCTCGATGCTGCCGTCACCATCGGGCAGCCCGGGCTGGTCATCTTCGGACGGCATGACTTCGTCGCCGCGAAAATCCACACAGACGTCGTTCTCGTGCCAGTCACCCAGGGAGCACTTCCAGATCGACAGGTCAAAGGCCACCATGTTGTTGGCCGTGCAGGCATTGGTCACGCAGTCGGCACCGCCCGGGGGCGCGTCGCCGATGTCGACCCCCGCGTAGGGCGCGCCGAGGGGGGCGCCCAGGGGATTGGCTCGAATCCGGTCCATCATGTCGTAGGCAAGCTGAGTCGCCTCCGCGCGCAGCAGCGCGTCGCGGTTGTTTTGCAGGCTGACCATCTGCAGCCCGGTGATGCCGAGCACGCCAATGCCCATGACCAGGACCGCCACCAGCAGCTCGATCATCGAGAACCCGCCGGCGTCTGCGCGAGTCGTCGTGCTCATGGGCCGCCGAGGGCGCCTGACGGGATGGAGGAATGCGTTCATTCAGGCTGCTCCTACGGGTGGCAGACAAGTTCGGCGACGGAGGTACGCCCAATCGCGCTGAGGGTCACGGTGCGGCCTGGGTCCAGGTCCGTATCTGTGGTGCATACGGCCATGGGGCCTGCGGCCCCGGCCGTCATGATGCCGCGGGAGTTGAAGCTGAACGCGGTCACGCCATCGAGGGTGCCCCCGGCGTCCATCGTGCCGTCGTCGTAAGCGGCAAAGGTGCGCAGCCGTGTGCCGGCACAGTTGCCGGGCGTGCCCTGCACCACGCAAAAGCCTGGGCCCCACTCGTTGGCGTTGTCTGTCGAGTCAATCGCCTGCACGGTAACCGTGGCGCCGAGCCGGGCCGCCTCGCTGCGCGCATAATTCAGCGCCAGCACAAAGTTGTTGACCTGCGCGGTGAGCTGCCGCTGCGCCGTAAAGCCATTGAAGGCCGGCAGGGCAAAACCCAGCAGGACCGCCGCAATTGCCAACGTGACCAGCAGCTCGACGATCGTGAAGCCCTTGCGGCGCGGTGCCATGACCCTACTCTTCCCAGTTGTTGTCGGTAGCGCCCAGGCCATCGTTGTCCCGATCCCAGCGGCGGTTGCCGGCCTCATCGATGGTCATGATGCCGTCTTCCTCCATCACGCCGGGATCCGCCGGAGTCGCGGTGATCACGAAGGTGCCCGCCGCCGCGGCAATGGTGAGCGCATAGCGCGCCTGGTCTTCAGAGCGGGCCTGGTAGATGTCTGCCGCCAGGGGCCCGGCGTTGGCATCACCAGCACCGTCGCCGTCCGTATCGGCACTGTTTTCGTAGGAGAAATTGATCGACGCGAAGCGCTCCATGGCCTGCGCGGCGCTCAGCAGATCGGCCTGCGCTTCCGTTCGGTACGTTCGCTCCGAGTAAGCGGTGTACGCGGGCACGGCAATGGCCGCCACCACAGCGAGAATCGCCAGGGTGACCATGAGTTCGATCAGAGTAAAACCACGAGAATTCATGCGCAGCATCCGCAAGTTGACGCTGCGAATGTACCGGCCGGGCGGGCGGTCTCGTAGCGGCCTCCGCTGAGCGGCGGGAGAGCGGCGACGAACGGTCACTCGCCCCGCCCGGCAGCCATCACATAAGCAAATTGGCTGCTTAAATACCTAGGCTGCGGAGACGGGCGCGGGCTCAACCTTCAGGATCCGGACCTCGAAGTCGATCGGGCGGCCCGCAAGCGGATGGTTGAAATCGACGGTCACCTGCTCGCCGGAGAGCTCCCGCACCAGGCCAGGCAGCTCGCCCTCGGGAGAGGCAAAGGAAATCAGCAGCCCGGGTTCCAGATCGATGCCGGCAAAATCCCTGGCGGGCAAGGTGCGGATGCTGCCGGCCTGGGGCTCCCCGAACGCCTCTTCCGGCGGCAGGCGAAAGCTGGTTTCGGTGCCAGCCCGCAAGCCGAGCAGACGCGCCTCGAAGCCCGGCAGCAGGCTGCCGTCGCCGATCGCAAAGCTGGCCGGAGAGCCTTCCGGCGTGCCGTCAATGCGCGCCTCAGTCCCTGCCGGCGCGTCGGCCAGGGACAGGGAAAAGTGGAGCGTCACCAGGCTGCCGGCGCCGATGATCTGGTCGCTCGAAATCAGATCAGCCATTTCCTTGCTCCTTGCGGTGCTCCTGCACGATCAGGCCAATCCACAGCACCGCGCCGCAAAACAGCGCCGAGTCGGCGATGTTGAAGGCCGGAAAATAGGATTGGCCCCAGTGGAAAGCCAGGAAGTCCACCACACAGCCGTTCAACGCCCGGTCAATGGCGTTGCCGATCGCCCCGCCCAGGATCAGCCCGTACACCGCGCCGAGGAGCCGCTGCCCCGCTGGCAGGCGCCGCAGCTCGAACAGGATAAAGATCGTGAAGCCCACAGCCAGCGCGATAAAGAACCAGCGCTGCCAGCCGCCAGCGCTGTGCAGGAACGAAAAAGCCGCGCCGGTGTTGCACAGATAGACCCAGGAAAATAAATCCGTCACGGGAATCTCCTGCGACAGGAACAGACTGCGCACCACCACTGCCTTGGTCGCCTGGTCGATGGCCACGACCACCGCCGCGAGCAGTAGCCATGGCCAGGCGCGAAGAACAGACGGTGTCGCACCGGCATGGGCAGTCATGGGCGAGGCTCCATCAAGAATTTGCGGCGGGAAACCCCGGCTCCAGCTGGGCGCCAGCGAAAAACGCGCGCGCTTGCTCCATGTCCCGGCCAATCTGCGCCTCAAGGGCCGGCAGGCCATCGAAGGTGCGTTCTTCGCGCAGAAAGCTGCGAAAAGTGACCGACAGCAGGCGCCCGTACAGGTCGCCGGCGAAGTCGAAGAGGTGCACTTCCAGCAACGGCTCGCGACCTTCGACCGTGGGCCGTACGCCGATGTTGGCGACGCCGTGATATTCCTTGTTATCGCCGCGGCAAAAAACGGTCACCGCGTACACCCCTTCGAGCGCCGCGCGATAGCGCTGCAGGCGAATGTTGGCGGTTGGCACGCCAAGCTGGCGCCCCAGCTGCCGCCCGTACACGACGCGCCCCATGATGAAGTAAGGGTGGCCGAGCAGCCGATTGGCAAGACCGAAATCGCCCTCGGCGAGCACCTGGCGCACGCGGGTGCTGCTCACCCGGTCGTGCTCGAAGGTCAGGGTTCCCATGTGGCTGACCCCAAAGCCGTGCCTGTCACCGGCTTGTTTGAGCATGGTGTAATTGCCGGTAGCGCCCTGGCCAAAGTGAAAATCGTCGCCCACGACCACATAGCGCGCGCCAAGCCCGGCTCGAATGACCTCGTTGATCACGGCCTCTGCCGGCAGGGCAGCCAGCTGCTCGTTGAACGGCAAGCAGAGCACGCGATCCAGCGTCGTGCGCTGAAGCAGAACCATCTTTTCGCGAAAGCGGGTGAGCCGGGCCGGCACCGAGGCGCCGCGAAAGTACTCCCGCGGCTGCGGTTCGAAGGTCATGAGGAGGCTGGGCACCCGCAGCTCTTTACTTTTTGCCGCCAGGTGCGACAGCAGCATCTGGTGCCCGTGGTGCACGCCGTCAAAGTTGCCGATGGTCAGCACGCAGCCCCGGTGGTGCGCGCGCAGGTTGTGCAGCCCTCGAATAATCTCCATGCGCCAAGTATACCTAGCGCTGCAGCCGATACCGGAAGTCTGCCGGGCGGGCGCCCAGCGCCAGCTGCATCACCAGGTATACGCCCGCCCCGCCGAGGACCAGAAGCGCCAGCGCTTGCGCGCGCTCGAGCGGCGCAGCAGACAGCCAGAACGCGGTATCGGGCGTCAGCAGCACCAACAGCAGCACCATGGGCACGACAGCCGCGCAGGTTCGCAGGCCGGTGCGCGCGAACTGCCGGGTCGGCTGATAGCGCCCGGTTCGAATCAGCCCGCGCAGCAACAGCGCGGCATTGACCAGCCCGGAGGCGGAGGTCGCCAGCGCCAGGCCAACGTGTCCCATCCAGGAAAACAGCGCCAGGTTGCCCGCGATGTTGACCGCCACCGCGACCACTCCGAACCGGAAGGGGGTTTTCGTGTCCTTGTGCGCGAAATAGCCCGGGGCCAGCACTTTGACGAGCACCCAGCCGATCAGTCCGCCCGCAAAGGCCTGCAAGGCGAAGCTCGCCATCAGCGCGTCCACCGGTGTCAGGGCGCCGTGCATGAAAATCGTCGCGAAGATGGGCAGTGACAGAAAATACAGCGCAAAGGCCGCCGGCACGGCCAGTACCAGGGCCATCCGCAGGCCCCAGTCCAACGTTTGCGCAAAGGCGACATCGTCGTCCTGAGCAGCAAGGGATGACAGATGCGGCAGCAGCACGGTGCCCAGGGCTACGGCCACCAGGCCCACGGGCAATTCCAGTAGCCGGTCCGCGTAGTACAGCCAGGAGATGCTGCCGGTGATCAGCGTCGAAGCCAGCATGGTGTCGATCAGCGTGTTGATCTGGGCCACCGAGGCGGCAAAAACGGCGGGCAGCAGCAGCCGACCCACTTCCGCAACCCCGTCATGCGCCAGCTTCGGCCGCGGCACCGGCAACAGGCCAAGCCGGCCGAGCGCCGGCAGCTGGAACAGCAGCTGCACGACCCCGGCGATGAGCACGCCCCAGCCGAGGACTAACACCGCGCCCTCGATCGGCGCGCCGCCCCGCTGCTGCTGGGTGACGCCCCACAGCGCCGCGCCGATCAGGCAAAAGTTCAGCAACACGGGAGTAAAAGCCGGGATCGCGAAGCGGTTGTGAGCATTGAGCACGGAGCTGGCGAGCGCCACCAGAGAAATGAAGGCGAGGTACGGCAAGGTGATGCGCACGAGCTCTGCCGCCAGATCGTAGCGCGCCGGCTCATCGGCAAAGCCCGGGGCGAAGACCAGCACCAGCCCGTCGGCAAACAGCCAGCCCAGCAGCACCACCGCCAGCAGCGCCAGGCCCAGATTGCCGGCGATGTGGCCCACAAAGGCCCGCAGCTCAGCCACCGGCTGCGATTTATAGCGCGCCAGCACCGGCACGAAGGCCTGGCTGAACGCGCCCTCGGCAAACAGGCGGCGAAAAAAGTTCGGGATCCGGAACGCCACGAAAAAGGCATCCGCGGCATAGCTCGCGCCGAAGAAGTAGGACAGCACCACATCGCGCACAAAACCGGAGATGCGCGACAGCAGCGTCATGCCCGCCACCACGGATCCTTGCCGGGAGAGGTTGGCTCCGCGCTTGGGCAAGGCGGCAGCTGGCTGCTCCGTCCGGTCCTCGGTTGACACGCTAGGGGGTGACCTGCATATTACGCCGCCTTAAATTTTCGCCCGCTCAGGAGCCACCTTTGGCCAATAGCCCACAAGCCCGCAAGCGTGCCCGTCAAGCCGACAAGGCGCGCCAACACAACGCGAGCCAGCGATCCATGGTGCGCACCTACATCAAAAAAGTGCGCGCTGCCGTCGCTTCTGGCGATCAGGAAGCCGCGCAGGAAGCGCTCAAAGCCGCCGGCCCGGTCATCGACCGCATGGCCGACAAGGGCATTCTGCACAAGAACGCCGCAGCCCGGCACAAGTCCCGGCTGAACCGCGCCGTCAAGGGCCTCGCCTGAGCCGCAGGCCCTAAGAACGCAGGGCGTCACGCCGGGAGCAACGCCATGTTGTCCCGGTGTACGATCTCTTCTTCATTGGTATAGCCGAGCACCGCGGCGATCCCCGCCGACGGCACACCGATCAGCCGCACCGCCTCGCCGCTCGCGTAGTTCGATAGTCCCTGGGCCAGCGCCCGTCCGCTCTCATCGCAGATTCGCACCAGATCTCCGCGCCGAAACTCGCCCTGCACCGCCAGCACGCCCACCGGTAACAGGCTGACCCCGGCAGCGGCTAACGCCGCCGCCGCGCCGGCATCCACCACCAGTGTGCCGTCAACGTGGCGTTGGCTCAGCAGCCAGTTCTTGCGAGCCGCGAGCGTGCCCTGACCGTCCGCCAACCAGGTCCCCACCGGCTCGCCCGCGGCGGCCCGGGCGATGACATCCGCCTGCAGGCCGCTGGCAATGATGGTGGCCGCGCCGGATCTTGCTGCGGTGCGCGCGGCCTGCACCTTGGTGTGCATACCGCCGCTGCCAAAGGCACTGCGGCTGGGCCCGATGGCCGCCGCCAGCGCCGGGTCGTCCAGAGCCACTGCATCGAACACGGGTGCGGCGGGGTCTTCGGCCGGGTCGGCCCGGTGAATGCCAGCCCGGTCCGTGAGGATCAGCAGGCGTTCGGCCTGGACCAGGTTCGCGACCATGGCCGCCAGGGTGTCGTTATCGCCCAGCCGAATCTCCTGGGTTGCCACCGTGTCGTTCTCGTTGACGACTGGCACGACGCCCATCGCCAGCAATGTATTGAGGGTCGAGCGCGCATTCAGGTAGCGCTCGCGGCTGGCCAGATCTTCGTGGGTGAGCAATACCATCGCAGTGCGCAGCCCGAGCACCTCAAACACCCGCTCGTAAGCCTCGGCCAGCCCGACCTGGCCCACGGCGGCGGCGGCCTGCAGCCGGTGCAGGCGCCGGGGCCGCTCGGTCAGTCCCAGCCGGGCACAGCCTTCGGCAACGGCGCCCGAGGACACCACCACGACCGGTACGCCCTGGCTGCGCAGCGCTGCCAGCTGGGCCGCCCAGCCTGCCAGCCGATCGATCACCAGTCCCGCCTGCCCGTCCGTCAGCAACGCGCTGCCAATTTTGACGACCAGAGGCATGCCCCCCGAGAGCGGCTGACGCTGCAGGGGCTCGCTCACGGTGGCTGGCGCTTGTGCGAGCCATCGGGCTGGACGTAGACCACCTCGACATCGTGCTCGTCGTCTGCGTCGTCCGCGTCCTCCCCTTCCGGCCTGGGCAGGGGCTTGATCGGGCGCGCGCTCAGGGACTGGTCCCAGACCTGGCCAGCGATCCGGTCGGTCAGGTCGCGCTCCGCGACCGCGGCATCCTCGTCCTCCGCCAGCCGGATCTTGAAGGCGCTGACGGCATCGCCCAGGGCATCCGTCAGCCGCTGCATCCCGGCCCCGGAGAGCGCCGATACCGTCCACAGCGGTGCCCCGGGCCAGGCCGCCTCAAAGCGCCCCTTGAGGGCCGCCAGGGCTTCGTCGTCCAGGGTGTCGATCTTGGTCAGCACGCGCCACAGGGGCCGTTCCAGGAGCGCCTCGCTGTAAGCGCCGAGTTCGGCTTCGAGATCCCGCGCGTTGTCGACCGGATCGCTGCCATCGACGGGCAGCGCATCGACCAGATGCAGCAGCACCCGGGTGCGGGACAGATGCCGCAGGAACTGGATGCCGAGCCCGGCGCCCTCTGCGGCGCCGCGGATCAGACCGGGCACGTCGGCAATGACGAAGCTGCCGTCGCTGCCAGCCCGCACCACGCCCAGGTTCGGGATCAGGGTCGTGAACGGATAGTCTGCGACCTTCGGGCGCGCCGCAGAGACCGCCCGGATGTAGGTCGACTTGCCGGCGTTGGGTAGCCCAAGCAGACCCACATCGGCCAGCAGCCGCAGCTGCAGACGCAGCCGGCGCTTCTCGCCCGGGCTGCCGGGGATCGTCTGCCGCGGCGCCCGGTTGGTGCTGCTCTTGAAGTGCGCGTTGCCCAGGCCCCGCTCGCCGCCCCGGGCGACCCGCAGCCGGTCGCCCACTGCGGTCAGATCGCCGAGGGTCTCGAGGGTGGCTTCGTCCAGCACCAGGGTCCCCGTGGGCACTTTGACAATCAGGTCTTCGCCCGCGGCGCCGGTCTTGTTGCGGCCGCTGCCGGGCTGGCCGTTCTTCGCCCGGTACAGCGGCTTGAAGCGGAAGTCGACGAGGGTGTTGAGCGCATCGTTGGCTTCGAAGATCACGTCGCCCCCGCGCCCCCCGTCACCGCCGTCCGGGCCGCCCTTGGCCACGTATTTTTCGCGGCGGAAACTCAGGCAGCCGTTGCCGCCGTTGCCGGCAGCGACATCAATGGTGACTTCGTCGATGAACTTCATGACTTCTCGGGCTGGCACAAAAAACCCCGCGCCTGGCGGGGTTTTCGTGAGCGCTTGAGGCGTGAGCCCCAGGCGGCCCTAGGCTTGCGAGCCCGCCGGCTCGACCGACACGTACTGGCGCTGGGGCTTGCCCTTCAGCACAAAGGTCACGTGGCCACCGGCCGTGGCAAACAGCGTGTGGTCCTTGCCCATGCCCACGCCCGGTCCGGGGTGGTAGCGGGTGCCGCGCTGGCGAACAATGATGTTGCCGGGCGTGACGACTTCGCCGCCGAACTTCTTGACGCCAAGGCGTTTACTTTCCGAATCGCGGCCGTTACGAGTACTGCCGCCTGCTTTCTTATGTGCCATGGCGTCTGTCTACCCCTTGATGTCGGTGATGCGAACGTCGGTGAACCACTGACGGTGGCCCTGCCGGCGCATGTAGTTCTGGCGGCGCTTGAACTTCAGGATATGGACCTTCTTGGCCCGGTCCTGCTTGACCACCTCGCCCACGACGCTGCCGCCGTCGACGAAGGGCTTGCCGACGGACACGTTCGCGCCGTCCGCAATCATCATGACCTGATCAAAAACGACCTGGTCACCAGGCTCTCCATCCAGTTTCTCGAGCCGGACGACTTCGCCCGCCCGAACGCGATGCTGTTTTCCACCGCTGGCAATTACCGCAAACATGTCCAAATATCCTCGATTCGATCCAGGCCAGTGAGTTGATCAGCGCTGTCCCTGACCCCGTGTCAAACCTGTATTACAATGGTGGGCGTTGCGCAGCCAAAGCAGCGGGCCCGAAAAAGGCGCGCAATTTTACGGCCAGGCTCCGCGGATGGCAAATCCCTTTACCCCAGGCGTTGCAGGCGCAGGGTTTGGGGGTTTTCACCCAGAAACAACGGTTTAGGGACGAGGATCGGTCCCGTGCATAGCACCGGCCCGGGGCGGACCCTGACGGCCATGCCATCGTCGGACAGTACCAGCTGCCGGCAGCTCTAGGAGATCGGATGCCAGCCCAGCCGGCCAGCAGCATTACCCGCACCGCCGAAGCACCGGAAACGCTGCCCGGGGGTGCCGTGACGGCGATCTACCGGGACCTGCTGCGGGCCGATGTCGCCATCCTGAACGACCTGATTCCCCGGCAGCTGACCTCTGACGTCACCCTGGTCGAAGAGATCGGCCGCTACATCGTCGAGAGCGGCGGCAAGCGCTTGCGGCCCGTGTTGGTCATGCTGGCCGCCCGGGCCCTCGGTCACGGTGCCGCTGCGGCTGAGGCCGGCGCCATCACTGGCGGGGACAATGCCGGCGCCAACCGCGGGCCCGCGCACATTCGCCTTGCGGCTGTCATCGAGTTCCTGCACACGGCAACGCTGCTGCACGACGACGTTGTCGATCGCTCCGGCCTGCGCCGCGGCCAGCGCACCGCCAACGCAGTCTGGGGCAATGCCCCCAGCGTGCTGGTCGGCGACTTCCTGTACTCGCGCGCGTTCCAGCTCATGGTTGGTCTTAGCAACCTGCGAATCATGGAGATCCTGTCCAACGCCACGAACACCATTGCCGAAGGCGAGGTTCAGCAGCTCGCCAAGCTGGGGGACCTGGGTCTGGACGAGAGCCAGTACATGGAGGTCATCCGCTGCAAGACGGCGCTCCTGTTCGAGGCCGCCACGCATACCGGCGCGGTGCTTGCCGGCGGCAGCGAGCCGCAGATAGAGGCGCTGCGACGCTTCGGCCTGCACTTCGGGCTGGCCTATCAGCTCATGGACGACTACCTGGACTACGCCGGCGAGACGGCCCAGATGGGCAAAAACGCGGGCGACGACCTGGCCGAAGGCAAGGTCACCCTGCCCCTGATCTACGGCATCGCCCACGCCAGCAGCGAAGACAGCGCCCGGCTGCAGCAGGCCATTCGCGACAAGGCCAGCGCCGAGCTGCCTGCGGTGCTCGCCATCGTGCGCGAGTGCGGCGCCCTGCGCTACACCCAGGAGCGCGCCCGGGAAGAGTGCCGCAGCGCCATCGCGCAGCTGCAGATGTTGCCCGACAGCGCCTACCGCACGGCCCTGCAGGAACTCTGCGACTACTCTCTGTCGCGACTCGGTTAGGCTGCCACAGCATCCCCCCATGACCGCGCCTCTTCGCCACGCCCCGCTGCTGGCGCTGTTGCTCACGGCGCTGACCTGCAGCCCCGCTGGGGCCAGCGAACCGCCGGCCAGCAGGCCGGAGGCGCCCGCCTTTGCGGACTGCGCCCTGAGCGGCAACGGCGGTGCGACCCGGGTCGCTGCCGAATGCGTAACGCTTGAGGTACCGCTGGACCCGAGCCACCCTGCGGGCGAGCAGATCAAGCTGCGCATCGCCCGGCTTCAGTCCCTGGCACCAGAGCCAGCACGCGACGCCTTTACGGTCATCAATGGCGGACCGGGCGGCTCGTCCATCGACCTGTTTGCCGACTTCGCGCCGTTCCTGACGCCCATCCTGCGCGAGCGCGATATCGTCATTGTCGATCAGCGCGGCACCGGGGATTCCACCCAGCTGACCTGCCCGGCGCTGGAGCAGGAAGTGACGGACTATGATCCGGACACCACCGCCGCACTGGCGGCAGCATGCATCCCAGCGCTGCCTGCGGATCCGGCTTTTTTTACGACCAGCGTCGCAGTGCGGGACCTGGACTACGTGCGGGCACTGCTGGGCTACGATCAGCTGACCCTGTACGGCGTCAGCTACGGCACCCGGGTCGCCCAGCACTACGCCAAGCGTCATCCGGCTGAGACCCGGGCTCTGATCATTGACGGTGTAGTGCCGCTATCGATGGCCCTGGGCCCACAGATCTCCGAAAACGCTCAGGACACGCTGAACGCTATCTTTGTCCGCTGCGCAGCCAGCGAGAGCTGTCGGGAAGCTTTTCCAGCGCTGCCCGAGCTGTTCGCCGCTCTGGGGGACGATCTCCGCCAGAACCCGCCAACGCTGACGCTCCCGCACCCCACGACCGGGCAACAGGAGACACTGACCCTGAGCTACGCGCACCTGGCAGTGGCGATTCGGCTGCTGTCCTACGGGCCGGAAACAGCGGCCCTGATCCCCCTGCTGATCAGCGAGGCACAAAACATTGGGAACTATCTGCCCCTGGCCTCCCAGGCGCTGCGGATTACCAGCCAGCTGAGCGAGGCCCTCAGCTACGGCATGCACAACGCGGTGGTCTGCACCGAAGACGTGCCCAGCTACCGCTTCGACCCCGCGGAGCGCGCTGCCGGCCTCGCGAACACCTATCTGGGCGGCGACCAGCTGAGGTCGCTGGTGGCAATCTGCAGCCGCTGGCCGGCCGGCGTCATCGACCCGGAGTTTCATGAACCGCTTGCCACCGACATTCCGACGCTGCTCCTGTCGGGCGAGTTCGACCCGATCACCCCGCCCGCCAATGCCGAGCAAACGCTCAAGACACTGAGCAACGCCCGCCATCTGATCGCCCCGGGGCAAGGCCACGGCGTGGTGATGCGCGGTTGCCTGCCCGGCCTGCTGGCAAAGTTTGTGGAGTCCCGGGACCCGGGCGCTCTGGATGCCAGCTGCGTGGATCGGCTCGGTCCGGAACCGTTCTTCATCGATCTCATGGGTCCCGGCCGATGATTGAGGTGCGCGGCCTGCAAAAGCGCTTCGGCACCGTGCAGGCGGTCCGTGATGTGTCCTTTGATGCGCCCGACGGCGCCATCACCGCACTTCTCGGCCCCAACGGCGCCGGCAAGTCCACCACTTTTCGCATGCTGTCGACCGTGATCGAAGCGGACGCCGGCGAGGCCCGGGTCGACGGCATCGAAGTTCGCGAAGACCCGCTCGCAGTGCGCGGCCGGCTGGCCGTGTTGCCCCATGACGCAGGCATCTATGCGCGGCTCACGGCCCGGGAGAACGTGCGCTACTTTGGCGAGCTGCACGGCCTGGATCGCGGGCTGATCGATCAGCGGCTGGGCGCGCTCATCGACCGGCTCGACATGGCCGAGTTCTGCGACCGGCGCTGCGCGGGGTTTTCCCAGGGGCAGAAGGTCAAGGTCGCCCTGGCCCGGGCACTGATCCACGACCCGCGCAACATCATCCTGGACGAGCCCACGAACGGGCTCGACGTCATGGCCACTCGCGGGCTGCGCGAGATCATTCGCGGGCTGAAGGACGAAGGCCGTTGCGTGCTGTTTTCCAGCCACATCATGCAGGAGGTCACCAACCTGTGTGACACCCTGGTGGTGATCGACGAAGGCACCGTCAAGTTCCGCGGCACGCTCGCCGAGTTTCAGGCCCAGACCGGCGAAGAGGATCTGGAAGAAGCCTTTATCGCCCTGACGACGATGGCCACGCCGTGAGCGGCAACGCCGGCAAAGCGCTGATCGTCCTGCGCAAGGAGTGCCTGGACAACCTGCGCGATCGCCGAACGATGATCTCTTCCTTTTCCATCGCGGCTCTGGGCCCGCTGCTGTTTGTCGTACTCATGAGCTTCGTGCTGAACAACGCCCTGGGCGAGTCCGAGGAGCCCCTGGCGCTGACGGTCACCGGCAGCGAGCACGCGCCGGCGCTCATGGATTACCTGCGGCGGCAAAACACCGACCTGACAGAAACCACCATCGAAGACGCCGAGCAGGCCGTGCGCGACGGCGACGAGTCCATGGTGCTGCGCATTCCTGCCGACTACGCCGAGCGCTTCAGCGCCGGGCAGGCGATCGCCCTGGACCTGGTCTACGACAGCTCCAACTTCGGCTCCTCCAACCGCACCTTCAGCACCGCCCGGGGCCTGCTCAACCAGTACACGTCGACCCTGGGCAGCCTGCGGCTGGCCATGCGCGGCATCGACCCCGCCGTCGTGCGCCCAATCAACGTCCAGCAGGTCGACGTCTCGTCCCCCGCGGAGCGGGCGCTCATGCTCATGTCCACCCTGCCCTACCTGTTGATCCTGGCCGTGTTTATGGGCGGCTTCTACCTCGCGATCGACACCACCGCGGGGGAGCGCGAAAACAAATCGCTGGAATCCCTGCTGATTCAGCCCATCAGCCGGCCGGCCCTGGTGCTGGGCAAGATGGGCGCGACCGGGGTGTTCGGCATGCTGGTCCTGATTCTCTTCCTGACAGTGTTTGCGCTGTCCGTCCCCCTCATTCCCTTCCACAAGGTGGGCATGCGCCTGGACTTCGGGCTGGTACAGGCAATCAAGGTGTTTCTGGTCTGTCTGCCGCTGATCGTGCTGGCCGCAGGCCTGCTGACGCTGGTCGCGAGCTATGCCAAGAGCTACAAGGAAGCGCAGACCTATCTCAGCCTGCTGATCCTGATCCCGACGATGCCGGTCATCATCACCCAGTTCCTGGACCTGGACGTGACCTGGTGGCTGATGATGATCCCCAGCCAGAGCCAGGCCACCCTGGTGTCTCTGATCATCGCCCGGGAGCCGCTGGTGCCCCTGCATATCTTGCTCTCGGCCGTGGTGACCCTGATTGTGGGCGTGTTCTTTGCCTGGCTGGCGATCCGCCTGTACAGCAAGGAGCGGATTCTGGGGTAGCCCGCGCAGTTGCTTGAGATCGGTCAGAAGGGTCTCTAGACTAGCGGCCCGCTTGGGGTTCCCGGCCTGAGCGACGCCAGCGCCCGATGCGAGGCTGGCAGGAAAATCGGAGTGTAGCTCAGCTTGGTAGAGCACTACGTTCGGGACGTAGGGGCCGGAGGTTCAAATCCTCTCACTCCGACCATTTCCCTTCAGCAGTCCAGGAACTTCGTGCAACTGAACCTCTGGCCCCTGGGGCCTACGCTGCAGCGCGACGCGTTCAAATCCTCTCACTCCGACCATTTCCCTTCAGCAGTCCAGGAACTTCGTGCAACTGAACCTCTGGCCCCTGGGGCCTACGCTGCAGCGCGACGCGTTCAAATCCTCTCACTCCGACCATTTCC
>CAZXIJ010000003.1:122819-220249 GCA_964640725.1 uncultured Pseudomonadales bacterium
TCGACGGGCAGCCGAAACGCCGGCAAGGGCAATCGATCCAATGGCAACAACATTCAACGGCAGTTGCCTGTGCGGCAGCGTTCAATTCATCGCGGTCGGCGACCTCAAGCGCGTTTCCGCCTGCTATTGCGGCCAGTGCCGCAAGCAAAACGGCGGCGGCCCTTTCTTCGGCGCCGAGCTGCAGGGCACGCTGACCATCGAACAACCTGCATCGGTACGCTGGTACGACTCATCCAGCAAAGCGAAACGGGCCTTCTGCAGCGAGTGCGGCTCGAGCCTGTTCTGGCAGTCAAACGCCGACCGGTCGTTCTTTGATGTGAGCCTGGGCGCGCTGGACGGCGACCATGGCCTGAGCCTGGATGCCCATATCTTCGTGGACAGCTGCCCGTCTTATCTGTCCGTACCGGACACCGCCCCGCATATGACCGAGGCCGATGTGCTCGCTAATCCGCTGGGCGATTCCGGACTGTCCCCACAGGACCCGACAAGCTAAACCTTTGGTGTCTTGTCCGCCGGGATTGGGCAGTTGGTGCACACGCGGTCATCGCACAGGCGGCAGAGTGTTTTTCGCTCAAGATCCGTCGTGTCCATAGAAGACAGCATCTTGTGTAGCAGCGCATCGAGCGTCCCCTGCTCTTCGCGGGTCAGCGGCGAAAGGAACGGTCGTATTGCCGCAAGCCGTTCTTTCAGAATTTTTTCGCGGAGGGCTCTGCCCCGCTTGCTGACATAGAGCGCGACCTCGCGCTTGTCCTGCCCTTGCCGGCGCTCGATTAAGCCATCGGCGACGAGCCGGTCGACCAGGCGCACCGTGCCCGAGTGCGATAGCCCCAGAACGCGCCGCAGCTGATCGTTGGATGGCCCCAGGTCATAGCCAATCACCACCAACGCTGCCGGCGTCTCGCCGGCGTGCTTCAGGATTTCGCGCGCGGTGTCCTCGATCCGGTTCGCGACAGCGAGCCCGACCACGCCGAGCAGGTTTGCAGTGCGGTTAGTCATTGCGAAGAAACTACGGGCCGCACCCGAATTAATCAATTTGACATTATGTGTGTTGCGCACATAATGATCCACAGCCCGGAGAGACGATCATTAGCAGGGACTCCGCGAGGCTCGGCGAAGCAACATCGCCAAAGACAACGGCGAGCAAGACAGAGGGTTTTAAAATGCTGGATCGCTTGATGACCACAGCAGCCGACTGGGACGCCAACAGCCCGCCGGAGCTGGAGTTTCTGTTCGAAGCACGCGTCAAGCTGCACCTTCCGCCCATGGATGTGGGCGCCATGGCGGATGGCCAGCGTGTGATCTTCCTGATTAAAGGCGGAACCTTCGAAGGCCCGCTCCTGAAAGGGCGCGTCGTGCCGGACGCTGGTGCTGACTGGATCAAAATGCGACCCGACGGTTCGGGCACTCTGGACGTGCGTTTCTGCCTGGAAACCCACGACGGCGCGCTCATCTACGTGTACTGGCAAGGTCGAGTCTGGTCGAAGCCCGAGGATTCGGAATACGCCTTTGACGTCGAGAAGGCGGACGATCCCGCCGGCGCCTGGCGCTACTACTTTCGCGCTGCACCGCAGTTCGAGACCGGTGATGCCCGCTACGCCTGGCTGAACAACATCATCGCAGTGACTAAATCCCGAACCGGCGATGGCGGACCGATTCACCGCGTGTTTGCGGTGAAGTAATCTGAGGGCACGGTCGTGCAGAGGTGACGATGGGCCAGCGCTATTCAGCAACAAGCCCGGGCCCTGGTATCGCCTTAGCGCTCGCTACAGGTCGAAGCGATCCGCGTTCATCACCTTGGTCCAGGCCGCCACAAAGTCTCGGACGAACTTCTCGGCGTTATCATCCTGAGCGTATACCTCTGCGTAAGCCCGCAGCACGCTGTTTGAGCCGAACACAAGGTCTACGCTGGTCGCCGTGTAAGCAACCGCGCCGGAGTTCCGGTCGCGCAGCTCGTAGGTTCCATCCTGCACCGGGTGCCAGCTGTACGCCATATCCGTCAGCACGGTAAAAAAGTCCGTCGACAGCTGCCCGACCCGATCGGTAAACACGCCGTGCGGCGAGCCGCCATGATTCGCGCCAAGCACCCGCAGGCCACCAATCAGCACCGTCATTTCTGCGCCGGTGAGCCCCAGGAGCTGGGCCCGGTCCAGCAGCAGCTCTTCCGGGCTCACCGCGTAGGCTTCCTTCTGGAAGTTCCGGAACCCGTCGGCGAGCGGCTCAAGGGCGGCGAAGGAATCCGCATCCGTCTGCGCTGCCGTCGCGTCGCCGCGGCCCGGGGCAAAAGGCACGGAGACCTCGAACCCGCCAGCCGCGATCGCCTGCTCCAGCCCGACGTTGCCGCCCAGCACAATCAGGTCGGCGAGCGAGGCGCCGGTGCTGCCGGCGATCGGTTCAAGGGCAGCCAACACCTTGCCGAGCCGCTCCGGCTCGTTCGCCGCCCAATCGCGCTGCGGGGCCAGCCGAATGCGCGCGCCGTTGGCGCCGCCTCGATTGTCTGAACCGCGAAAAGTGCGCGCGCTGTCCCAGGCGGTCGCGATCAGCTCGGCAGGGGCCAGGCCGGTCGCGGCGATCTGCGCCTTGACCGCTGCCACGTCATAGGTGCTGCTGCCTGCAGGGATCGGGTCCTGCCAGACCAGGTCCTCTGCCGGCACATCCGGGCCGAAGTAGTTGGCCCGGGGCCCCAGGTCCCGGTGCGTCAGCTTGAACCAGGCGCGGCTAAAGGTCTGGGCAAAGTACTCCGGGTCTGCCATGAACTTCTGACACACCGCGTTGTAGGCCGGATCCACTTTCATGGCCATGTCGGCATCGGTCATGATCGGGTTGTGGCGCACGGCGGGGTCCGTCGGGTCGACCGGCTTGTCGTCTTCCTTGATGTCGATCGGCTCCCACTGCCAGGCACCTGCGGGCGATTTTTTCAGTTCCCATTCGTAGCCGAACAGCAGGTCGAAGTAGCCCATATCCCACTGGGTCGGGTGCTTCGTCCAGGCGCCTTCGATGCCCGAGGTAAACGCGTTCGTAGCTTTGCCGTTATGCCCCGGGTTGTGCCAGCCGAGTCCCTGTTCGTGCAGCCCCGCCGCTTCCGGCTCGACGCCAATGTCGTTGACGGCGCCACGGCCGTGCGCCTTACCAATGGTATGGCCACCACAGGTCAGGGCCGCAGTTTCTTCATCATCCATCGCCATGCGCGCAAAGGTTTCCCGCACGTGTAGCGCCGTGCGCGCCGGATCGGGGGTGCCGTTCACGCCTTCCGGGTTCACGTAGATCAGCCCCATATGCACGGCGCCCAGCGGGTTCTCCAGAGTGCTGGCGTCATTCAGGTCGTCGTAGCGGTTTTCGCTCGGCGCGAGCCACTCCTGCTCGGCGCCCCAGTAGACGTCTTTCTCCGGGCCCCAGATATCTTCCCGGCCAAAGCCGAAGCCGAAGGTCTTCAGGCCCATGGACTCGTAGGCCATGTTGCCGGCAAGAATGATCAGGTCCGCCCAGCTGAGCGCGTTGCCGTACTTCTTTTTTGCCGGCCAGAGGAGGCGCCGGGCCTTGTCGAGGCTTGCGTTGTCGGGCCAGGAATTCAGGGGCGCGAAGCGGATGTTGCCGTGACCTGCCCCACCGCGGCCATCACCGACCCGGTAGGAACCCGCCGAGTGCCAGGCAAGCCGAACCATCAGGCCGCCGTAGTGGCCCCAGTCTGCCGGCCACCAGTCCTGACTGTCCGTGAGCAGCGCCTTCACGTCCGCCTTAACGGCTTCGAAGTCGAGACCCTGCACCGCCGCTCGATGGTCGTAGTCCAGGTCCATGGGGCTGGTGCGGGCATCGTGCTGATGCAGGATGTCCAGATTCAACGCTTTGGGCCACCACTGGGTGACTGCCTTGTCGTTGCCGGTGTTGCCGCCGTGCATGACCGGACAGCCGTTGCTTCCTTGCGCGTCACTCATGATCTGTCTCCAAAGTTGAGGCCGTCGTGCCCGGGTGGGGCAAAAAAGACGGCTCGGGCTGTACAGCAGGGAGACTACGCGCCGCGCATTGACCCGTAAATTCGATAGATATTATCTATCTAATAGATCCGTTCAATCGTACTTCGCTCGACTGGATGGCAGGTCCGTCACTCCGCTGAGCGTGAAGACCCAGCGAAGGACCACCAGTGCTCCAGGCGTGGCGATGGATCCCGCCCGAGCTTTGCGAGCCGAGCCGCCCAGGCTGCCGCTACTTCAGGTCAGGGAGGCGCCGACACCGTGCGCCAGCGCCTGCAGATGAGAGGCCCGATAGCTGTGGCTGAGCCGTGCGTTGGGGCTCATCTGATAGCCGTGGCAGCCCCCAGGCAACACCACCAGTTCTGTGGCAACGCCGGCCTGCATCAGCGCTTTCGCGTAGGCGATGTTCTCGTCCCGGAACAGATCGAGGGTGACTGTGTGGATCCAGGCCGGCGGCAGGCCCGCGTAGTCTTCGAGCAAGGCCGGCACCTGCGGCGCAGCGGCCGGCGCATCGCCAAGGAAAGCGCTCCAGCCCATGCGGTTCAGAGATCGGGTCCAGATGAACTCGCCGACCAGCGGGTCGCCCTCGTAACCGGGCTGGCCCGTGCGGCAGTCGAGCATGGGATAGGTCAGCTGCTGGTGGCAGATCGCGTACTCGCCACGATCTCTCGCCAGAATCGCCGTTGCCGCAGCGAGCCCGCCCCCGGCGCTTTCGCCGCCCACGGCGATGCGTGCGGGATCAATGGCAAGGGTTTGCGCCTGCTCGTGTAGCCAGCGAAGACCGGCGTAGCAGTCTTCCAGCGGTGCCGGAATCGGGTGCTCCGGGGCCAGCCGGTAGTTGACCGACAAAACCGTCAGGCCGAGCCGGGCACAGATGTCCAGATTCGCGGCATCCGATGCCGCAGCGCTGCCCAGCACATAGCCACCGCCATGAATGTGCAGATAGGCCGGTCCTCGCCCCTGCGCTTTGCCGGGCCGATACAGTAGCGCCGGCACCGAGACGTCGCCGTGCTCGATCGCCACCTCTTCTCGAGACACGCCAACTGCTGCCGGGTCGCCCAGTTGGACCATCGAGTCCTGCTGCGCCCGGACCATGGGCAGCATCTCAGGTGTCAGCTCCAGGCCCGGGAACGCATCGACAAAGGCGTGCAGCTCCGGATCCAGCAAATGCTTGGTATCACTCATGCCAGGGCCCCTTCCCAAATTCCCTGCGCCGCAGTCTAACAGCCAGTGTCAGGATGTCCCGCCGGCGGCTGCGCGGTACCATCACTGGATCGAGCAGCCACGCACCGGAGCGAGGTTTGAAAATTCTGATCGCCGGCGGCGGCATCGGCGGCCTCTGTGCCGCGCTCTGCCTGGCCAAAGCGAACGTCCAGGTCGAGGTGTTTGAACAGGCTCCGGCGCTGATCGAAACCGGTGCCGGTATTCAGCTGTCGCCCAACGCCACGCGGGTACTGCACCATCTTGGTCTGGAAGCGGCACTGCAGGATCAGGCCTTCCTGCCGAAGGCTACGCGCTTTCGCAGCTGGCGCAGCGGCAAGCTGATCTCCGAAACCGCCCTTGGCGCCGCGGCGGTCGAGCAGTACGGCGCGCCCTACTACCACATCCACCGCGGCGACCTGCTCGCGCTTCTCGCTCGCCGCGCGCTGCAGGAACCCGGCATCACGCTGCACACCGGCGCCCCGGTCGAGACCCTGGATCAGGCCGGCCCGGAGCGCGTCGCGCTGACTGTTGCGGGTAACTGTGTCGAAGGCGATGCGCTGATTGGCGCCGACGGCATTCACTCCAAGGTGCGCACAGCCCTGTGGGGCGCAGAGCAGGCGCGCTTTACCGGCAATGTGGCCTGGCGCGCTCTGGTCCCCGCTGCCGCCCTGCCCGCCGATGCGATCGCCCCGACCGGTACGGTCTGGTGGGGTCCCGGCAAACACTTCGTGCACTACTTTGTGCGCCGCGGCACGCTGGTGAACTGCGTCTGCGTAGTGGAGAAAGATGGCTGGGACGTGGAGTCCTGGACCACTCCGGGCGATCACCAGGAGCTGCGCGCAGACTTTGCGGGCTGGCATCGGGACGTGCAGATGCTGATCGAGCACGCGGACCCGGCCTCGCTCTACAAATGGGCGCTGTACGATCGCCCACCCATGGCGCGCTGGGGCCGGGAACGGGTCACGCTGCTGGGCGACGCCTGCCACCCGACTTTGCCCTTTATGGCCCAGGGTGCGGCCATGGCCATGGAAGACGCGGCAGTGCTGGCCCACTGCCTGTCGACGGGCAACCCCGTACCGGCCGCGCTCCAGCGCTACGAGCAGCTTCGCCGGGAACGCACCGCACAGATTCAGCTCGGTTCGCGCCGCAACGCCAAAGTGTTCCATCTGCGCGGCATGCAAGCCTGGACCCGGGATCAGGCAGCCAGCACCATGGGCAGCAGAACCATGGACCGCATCTACCGTTACAACGCCCTGCAACCGGAGTAAGCCATGAGCCAAGTCGAAGGGTTTCACCACCTCGCCATCACCACCGCCAACATGAAAGCGCAGATCGAGTTCTTTACCGACAAGCTGGGTATGGAACTGGTCGCGCTCTACTGGATGCACGGCGTGCCCAATACCTGGCACGGCTTTTTGCGGCTGAACGACGAAAGCTCTGTCGCGTTTGTGCACAACCCGGAGATCGGCAAGATCCCGGTCCGCATGGGGCAGACCCACGCCGGGACCCCGGGGGCCAACAGCGCCGCAGGCACCATGCAGCACCTGGCCCTCAAGGTTCGCAGCCACGATGAGCTGCTGGCCATGCGCGACCGGCTCCGCAGCAAAGGGGTACCGGTCATGGGCCCGATCGATCATGGCATGTGCGTGTCGATCTACTTTGCGGGACCGGAACGCCTGGCGCTGGAGCTGTCCTACTCCCTGGCACCCATCGACGGCAATGCCTGGATCGATCCGGAAGTCCAGGCGCTGGCCGGGATCAACGACGAAGAGCTGGCCCGCTATCGGTGCCCGGCCACTTTCGAAAGCCAGGGCGGCGCCGTGCCGCAGGCCGATCTGGAGGGGCCAGGCCCGCACATGCACTACCCGAAGGCGCGCTACCAGACCATGATGTCGACGCCCGACGAGGTGCTGTGGGAGAACAGCGAGCGAGAGCCGCCGGTCAAGGTCGCAAAGCCTTGAGCTGAGGCGCACCGGCGTGGCACTGTCTGCCACGACCCCTTTTTCACAGCAACGGAGCCCTTATGAGCACGCCCAACGCCGTTCATCACCTGGCCGTTTCGACCGGCAACATGAAAGCGCAGATCCAGTTCTTTTCCGACGTGCTGGGCATGGAGTTGCAGGGCCTGTTCTGGATGCACGGTGTCGAAGGGGCCTGGCATGCCTTCATGAAACTCGGCACAGCCTCCATGTCCTTCGTGTTCATCCCCGGCAACGACAAGATCGAACCGGTCATGGGCGTTTCTCATGCGGGCAACGGCGGCGAGTCATCGGCGCCGGGCACCACGCAGCACATCGCCTTTAACGTCGACTCCATGGCCGAAATGCTGGCCTTGCGCGATCGCATCCGGTCCCGGGGCGTGCCAGCCTTCGGTCCCATTCACCATGGCATCTGCAGCTCCATTTACTTTGCCGGGCCAGAGAACCTGTCCCTGGATATCGCGAAGTCGGCAGAAGCAGTAGATCCGCTCGATGGCGACGGCACCTGGATCGACCAGGAAGCGGTTGCCGAAGCCGGTATCTCGCCCGAGGAGTTGGCGGCGTTCATGCGCCCGGAACCCTTCGAAGCCGGGCCGGCGCCCGTAGCGCAGCCGGCCTATGATCCTGACAAACCGCACATGGTGCATCCCCGCCCCGTGTACGACGCCATGTTGGCCGCACCGGACGAGGCCATTACGGCTGCCGCCAGCGTCACCACGCCGCCGAATCCCCGGAGCCCGTCCTAGCGCTGTGGCGGGCCACAGCTACACCCTGACCATCGACTGTCCGGACCGCTCTGGCGTCGTCAGCGCCGTCAGTACCTTTATCGCCGATCGCGGCGGCCTGATCCTGGAAGCGTCGCACTTTCGGGATCCGGTCAGCAACCGCTCCTACATGCGCACCGTATTCGATACAGCCGAGGCGACGACCCAGACGCAACTCGAACAGGACTTTGCGCAGGTTGCCCCCGATTTCGATATGGCGTGGCAACTGTGGCCGAGCGACCATCGCTGCCGGGTGCTGATCGCGGTGTCGAAGCAGGACCACTGCCTGAACAGTTTGCTGCACCGCTGGAACAACGGCTCCCTGCCGATCGAGATCGTGGGCGTTGTGTCCAATCACGACAAAAACCGCAGGCTCGTCGAATGGCACGGGCTGGACTTCTACCACTACCCGATTGAGCCGGACGGCAAGGCGGCGCAGGAGGCGCGGCTGCTCGCCCTGTACCAGCAGCTCGACGCCGAGCTGCTGGTGCTCGCGCGGTACATGCAAATCCTGTCCCCGGCGCTGACCGAAGCCCTGGCCGGCCACTGCATCAACATCCACCATTCCTTTCTGCCGGGCTTCAAGGGCGCGCGGCCTTACTTTCAGGCCTATGACCGCGGCGTCAAACTCATCGGCGCCACCAGCCACTACGTGACCGCAGACCTGGACGAAGGACCGATCATCGAGCAGGCCGTTGAGCGTGTGGACCACAGCATGGATGCCCGGCGACTCACCGAGGTCGGCCACGATGTCGAGAGCCTGGTGCTGAATCGCGCCGTGCGCTGGCACGCGGAACACCGAGTGTTTGTGCGGGGCAACCGCACCGCGGTGCTGACCTGACCGGATCCCCAAGCGCCAGCTGACCTCGCGGCTGCACGTGCGAAAGCGGCGCACGTTGACCCAAAGCTGCGCATCTCACCCTAGGCTCCCTGCCCACTGACGCCTTTTCCCAGGCGCCATCCAGGGGCTGCAGATCCGCATGACACTGTTTCGCGCACAGGCGCTCAACGCCCGGCAGGCTGCCGGCTTCGGGCGCCCCCTGATGATGCCCGCCCGCTGGCAGTGGTCGCTCGGCTTCGCGGTGCTGCTGGTCTGCGGCGCTGGCGTGTGGATGCTCGCCACAGGTTCTTACGCCCGCAGCGAAACAGTATTTGGCTGGCTGGAGCCCACCGCCGGCACGATGGAACTCGTCAGCCCGGCCGATGCTACGGTCACCCGGGTCTTTGTCGCGCAGGGCGCAACGGTCGAGATCGGAGATCCGCTGATCGCCCTGGCTACAGGCCCCTATCTGCTCACTGGCCCGGCCCTCGGATCAGCGGCAGCAACGGCTGAGGCCCAGCAGCAGGCCGCCTTACGCGCCGAGGTGCAGGAGTTGGCAAGGCGCGCGCCTATTGAACGCCAGCAACTGCGCACTGCGCTCTCCCGCACACAGCAATCGCAGCTGGCGCTGCAGCTGCAACGCGAGCTGCTGGCGCAACGCATCGCCGTCGCTCGTCAACAGCACGGTCGCATCCAGGTCCTGGTGGATCGAGGTCACGCTGCCCCGCAGAAACAGGCTGCGGCCCGGGCAACCGTGCTCGCGTTACGCGAACGCAATCTCGAGCTGTCGCGGCTGCACAATCAGGGCGAGATGGAACGGGAGCGCCTGGCGGCAGAAATCGCGCAGCACCCGGCCCGCGTCACCGAAGCACGCAGCCGCATCGAGTCGCAGCTGGCCAGCCTGTCCCGGCAGCGACTCAGCCGAGAGGCCGCCCACGGTCAGCTGCTGCGAGCCAGCCGTAGCGGTATCGTGGCCAAACTGCAGGCCAGACGCGGACAGCTCGTCGAGCGCGGTGCACCGCTTCTGACCCTTGGCGCGCCGCAGGCCAAGCTGCAGCTGGCACTGATGGTTCCCGTCAAAGCGATCGGTTTTCTGCAGCCCGGACAACGCCTGGCTCTGGCTTACGATGCGTTTCCGCAGCAGAAGTACGGCACCTTTTGCGGCCAGGTGACGCGCATCGCGCCCTACCCCCTGACTCATCGGGAGCTGGCCCGGCTGCCCGCAAGGCTGGACGAGCCGCACTATCGGCTGACCGGCACGCTTTGCAGCCAGTCCGTCACAGCCTTCGGCAAGGCCATGGCGCTGAAGGCCGGCATGACGCTGCGCGCGCAGGTCAAACTCGGCGAGCGGTCTTTCCTGGAATGGCTGTTCGAGCCACTGCTGAGTCTGAAAGGCCGGCTTTGAGAAGCAACCCGGCCAGCCCTTCGCCAGGAAACTCCCGTTTGCGCTTCGAAGCGCAGAGCGAAGCTTCCGAATGCGCCCTGGCTTGCCTGGCGATGGTCGCGTCCCGCTGGCAGCCGGACGTCAGCCTGCGGGGGCTACGCGCTCAGCTCGGCAGCAGCGCCCGCGGCGCTGACCTGAAGACACTCATGGCCTGGGCCGCCCAGCTGGGCTTGATCGCGCGCCCTTTGCGCCTCTCCCTGCATGAACTGCCCCAGCTGCACACGCCCTGTATTCTGCACTGGGATCTGAATCACTTCGTTGTGCTGGAAAGATGCCGCGGGCGCCGGCTGCAGCTCGCAGATCCTGCGACCGGCCGTCGTCGCCTGTCTCTGGCGGAATGTGGCGAGCACTTCACCGGCATTGCTCTGGAGCTCACGCCTTCGGAATCGATGCAGGTGCCACCGCCCGCACCGACCGTAGCCTTGCGGCAGCTCACCGGCCCCCTGACCCGGTTCAGCACCACCCTGGCCCTCGTCACGGTGCTGTCTGTCCTGCTTCAGGTCATCGGTCTGGCTGGCCCCCTGTACCTGCAAACCGTGATCGACGAGGTGCTCCCGCGCCAGGATCACGACCTGCTCACCGTGCTGGGCCTTGGCTTTGGGCTGTTGCTGCTGCTGGAGGTTCTGATTCAATCGTTGCGCGGCACCGTGCTCGTGCAGCTCGCCGCGCGGCTCAGCCTGGCGCTCGGGCAGCGCGCGATCGGGTCAATTCTGCAAGCCCGTCCCGGGTATTTCAGCCGTCGCGCCATGGGCGACCTGCTGTCTCGCTTTCAGTCCCTGGACCCCGTGCGCGACCTGCTCACGGAAGGCGTGATTGCGAGCCTGGTCGACGGGCTGCTGGCGCTTGGCACCCTCGCTATGCTTTTCCTTTACAGCCCTCGCCTGGCGACGCTCGCTGTGGCCACCACCATCGCTGTGCTGCTCACGCGCCTGCTGTTCTTTCCCGTGCTGCGCGATCGTACGGCCGAAACGCTCATCGCCAACGCCCGCGCTGACAGCCACTTCATGGAAACGCTGCGCGCCTTCGTGACCGTCAAGCTGCTGCAGCGGGAAGATCATCGCCAGTCACAGTGGTTGCAGCACCGCGCCCGCGCAGTCGAGCGCGAGCAATCCCAGGGGCTGTGGCAGCTCGGGGAGCAGGCCAGCACGCGGCTGTTGCTGGGCACCGAGCACCTGCTGTTGATCTACCTGGGCGCGCAGCTGGTCCTGGACGGGGGTCTGAGCGTCGGCATGTTGTTCGCGTTCGTCAGCTACAAGGCACGGTTTAGCCAGGCGGTGGGCGGGCTCACAGAGCAGGTCCTGAAATTTCGCATGCTGTCCCTGCACCGGGAACGGCTCGCAGAGCTGGTCCTGGCACCACGGGAGACGGTCGCCGCACCGCGTCAGAGTCGACTCGCAAACGGCCCCGCAGGTCTGCGGGCCGAAGGTCTGTGGTTTCGCCACGGCGACGGCGAACCCTGGCTGCTGCGGGACCTGCACTGGCAAATCGAACCGGGGGAGTGCGTCGGCATTGCCGGGCCCAGCGGCTGCGGCAAGAGCACGCTGCTGCACCTGTTAACCGGGCTGGCCGATCCGCAGCGGGGCCAGGTGCTGTACGAGGAACGCGCCATTGATCGACATCCCGGCTATCGCGGAGAGATGGGGGCCGTGCTGCAAACTGACCAGCTCCTCAGCGGCAGCATCTTCGACAACATCTGCGCCTTCGATCCGGTGCCGGATGTAGAACGGGTCTCGCACTGTGCCCAGCTGGCAGCGATCCACAACGACATCCTCGCCCTGCCCATGCAATACCAAACCCTGGTGGGGGAGCTGGGTGCCAGCCTTTCCGGCGGCCAGCAGCAGCGGTTGCTGCTGGCACGGGCCCTCTACCGCAGGCCGCGCATCCTGTTTCTGGACGAGGCCACAAGCCACCTGGACCCCGCGGGCGAAGCCACCGTGCTGGCCAATCTGAAGCGCCAGGCCATGACCCGCGTGCTCATCGCGCACCGGCCGCAGACCCTGGCGGCCTGCGACCGGGTGGTCACCCTGGCCAGCCTCAACCGCGCCTAGTCGAAGTCGCTGGCGCTGTGCCGCTCGACCACCTGGGTCTCCTCCGGGCCCCAGGGCCGGTTCACTCGCCGGCCGCGCGCCACGGCGGGCCGCGCTTCGATCTGCTCGGTCCAGCGAATCACGTTCTTGTAGGAGGCCACGTCGAGAAACTCAGCGGCATCGTAGATATTGTGTTTTACGAGCGCGCCGTACCAGGCCACCGTCGCCATGTCGGCGATGCTGTAGCTGTCGCCGCCCAGATACTCGGCCTCGCCCAAACGGCGATCCAGCACGTCCAGCTGGCGCTTGACCTCCATGGCGAAACGGTTGATCGGGTACTCGTATTTTTCCGGGGCATAGGCATAAAAGTGGCCGAAGCCGCCACCGAGATAAGGCGCGCTGCCCATCTGCCAGAACAGCCAGGACAGCACCTCTGCCCGGGAGCCGTCTGTGGGCATGAACTCGCCAAACTTTTCCGCCAGATAGACGAGAATCGCCGCAGACTCGAAGACCCGGGTCGCAGGATCCGTGCTGTGGTCCATCAGAGCGGGAATCTTGGAGTTTGGATTGGCAGCCACGAAACCGCTGCCAAACTGGTCGCCATCGCCAATCTTGACCAACCAGGCGTCGTACTCAGCGCCGCTGTGGCCCAGGGCCAGCAGCTCTTCGAGCATGATCGTGACCTTGACGCCGTTGGGGGTCGCCAGGGA
Source organism: uncultured Pseudomonadales bacterium (assembly GCA_964640725.1). Taxonomy (GTDB): domain Bacteria; phylum Pseudomonadota; class Gammaproteobacteria; order Pseudomonadales; family Azotimanducaceae; genus CALHVX01. Next base: position 135,732 of record CAZXIJ010000003.1, read on the forward strand.
GTAGAGCTGCAACGGGTGCTCGCCCACCGGCAGGTCCTTGTCGTGGGTCGCGCCGGCAATGGGCCGGTTGATGTTGGCGAACCGGCCGCCGCTCTCGCTATCCCAGGTCCAGACCTTCGGGGGCACGTAGGTTTCGTCTGCCACGGAGATTCTCCCGTTGAGTAAAACCCTACTGTAGCGCCGGAAGGCCCCGTCCCCAAGCGCGGCGGGGTCTATGCCTATAACTCGCAGTGTGATGCAGCTAACACCAGCGGCGAGGGCAAATCGGCAGACTGGCGCCATTCCTCCGGAGGTTCCTGAATTGACACTGGTCAACATCCATCGCTGGTTTCGCGGCCACTCCTGGACCGAGGTCGCCGCCAACGACAGTCGCTGGCACGGCCCCCTGGACCACGCGCCCGAGGGCGAGCAGGAAGTGCTCCATTTCCGTATCCTGGACTTCGATCTGCACGCCCGGGACCTGGGCCTCGAACTGGCCACCGAGCTGCAGAATCAGGTCCTGGAACGCCTGCGCTGCGAGCTGAGCGCTGCCGAGACGCTCGTTCTGCGCGACGCGGGCCGGATCGACCTGCATGTGCGGGAAGCCGCGGGCGTCGATCTCGAGAAGTTCTCCGAGCACCTCATGGACCGCGTCTACGGCGAGGCCTTCAGCGTCGCCCGGGCACTCGTCGAGTGCGAGCTCGTCCTCGACTGAGTCCCCGAATTCGCCCTCCCGTTGTGATCTGGGAGGGGACTGGCTAGCATCGCTGCATCCCCTCGCAGAGCGCAGCGTCTTCATGAACCCATTCGATCTCGCGGGCCGCCATGCCGTGATTACCGGGGCCTCCTCGGGCTTTGGCCACCATTTCGCCGGGGTCCTGAGCGCCGCCGGTGCCAAGGTCACCCTGGGTGCACGGCGCACCGACAAGCTGGAGGCGCGGGTCGAAGAACTGCGCAGCCAGGACCGGCAAGCCCAGGCCTGCACTCTGGACGTGAATGAACGCAGCAGCCAGGAAGCCTTTCTGGCCGCCGCCGAAGCGGGCTTTGGCCCCGTCGACATCCTCATCAACAACGCCGGCGTCGAGGCCGGAGCCAAAACCTACGCGATGATCGACGAGGACGACTGGGACTACGTCTTCAACACCAACGTCAAGAGTGCCTGGCTGCTGTCCAAGCTGTACACGGAACGGGTCGTCGCCAACAAGCAGGCGGGCGGCAACATCATCATGGTCTCGTCCATCACCGACCGGCGCACCATCAAGGGCCAGTTTCCCTACGCCGTCTCCAAGGGGGCCATGACGCGCATGACCGAGGTCATGGCGCTGGAAGCCGCCCGCTACGGTATTCGGGTCAACGCTCTGGCCCCGGGCTACATCCTGACCGATGTCAGTAAAATTCTGCTCGAGAGCGAGGCCGCACCCGGCTTTATGAAAGGGATTCCGCTGCGTCGCTTCGGCAACTTCGAAGACCTGGACGGCCCGCTGATGCTGCTGGCATCGGACGCCAGCCGCTACATGACGGGTTCTGTACTCACGGTCGATGGCGGCCACATCTGCGCGGGGCTGCCCCAATGAACATCGAACCGTTCAAGATCGAAATTCCGGACAGCGCCCTGGACGAGCTGAAGCAGCGGCTGGCGGTCACCCGCTGGCCGGATGCGGAAACCACCGAAGACTGGTCGCAGGGCACCCCGCTGTCTTACATGAAAGAAGTCGTCGATTACTGGCAGACCGGCTACGACTGGCGCAAGGTCGAGTCGGCGCTCAATGCCCTGCCGCAGTACAAGGCCACGGTGCAGGGCCTGCCGATCTACTTCATTCATGTGCGCTCCCCGGAACCCACGGCACGGCCGCTGGTCATGACCCACGGTTGGCCAGGATCTGTGCTGGAATTCATGAAGGTCCTGGGTCCCCTGACGGACCCCAAAGCTCATGGCGGCACAGCGGAAGACGCCTTCCATGTGGTCTGCCCCGCCCTTCCCGGCTACGGCTTTTCCGGCAAGCCGGATGCCACGGGCTGGGGCGTCGAGAAAATCGCCGACGCCTGGTCAGAGCTGATGGTCGGCCTGGGCTATGAGCGCTACTTCGCCCAGGGCGGAGACTGGGGCGCGATTGTCACCCAGACGATAGCGCTGCGAGATCCGGAGCACTGCGCAGCGATGCATACCAACATGCCCGTGGTCACGCCGCCGGCGGACATGATGGGCGACCTGACGGAAAAAGAGCAGGACGCGCTGAAGGGCATGCAGTTCTACCAGCAGCACGACAGCGGCTACTCCAAGCAGCAGTCCACGCGCCCGCAGACCGTGGGCTACGGCCTGGTCGACAGCCCGGTCGGGCAAGCAGCCTGGATCCTGGAAAAGTTTTATCAGTGGATGGACTGCGACGGCCATCCGGAAAATGTCGTCAGCCGGGACGAGCTGCTCGACAACGTCATGATCTACTGGCTGACCGGCAGCGGCGCGTCTTCTGCGCGCCTGTACTGGGAGAGCTTCGGCGGCCCCCGCAGCGATGACCCGGTCACCATCCCCGCCGGCATCAGCCAGTTCCCCAAGGAAATCTTCCGCACCTCTAAACGCTGGGCGGAAACACGGTTCAAAAACATCGTGCACTACAACGAGCTGCCCAAGGGCGGTCACTTCGCAGCCTTCGAGCAGCCAGAGCTGTTCGTCAGCGAAGTGCGAACGGCGCTGCGCGGCATCGAGGCCTAGAGCGGTCGACCCATGAGTGCGGAACCACTCTGGCGACCGGACCCCAAACAGGTCGCGCGCTCCCATCTGAATCACTTCACGACCGCCGTGCAAGCCGCGCACGGCTATCGCGGGGACGGCTACGGGGCCCTGCATCACTGGTCCGTCACGGAGCCGGCAAACTTCTGGCAAGCCCTGGCCGACTACGCCGGGATCGACTTTCACGAGCGCGCCGCAGCCGTGCTGACCGACGGCGAGCGCTTTCCCGGGGCGCGCTGGTTCGCGGGGGCGACGCTGAATTTCGCCGAGCATCTGCTGCGCCACCGGGACGACCGGTTGGCCATCATCCGGGTGCTGGAGGACGGCAGCGAGCTGACGCTGACGCACGCGCAGCTGTACGCCCGGGTCGCGCGCTTTGCGACCGTCCTGCAAGACGCAGGGGTCACGCCCGGCACCCGCGTTGCTGGATGGCTGCCCAACACCGAAGCCGCAGTCATCGCCATGCTGGCAACCACCGCGCTGGGCGGTGTCTGGTCGAGCTGCTCGCCGGACTTCGGCACCGACGGCGCGCTGGACCGTTTCGGGCAGATCGAGCCCAAGGTACTGATCGCCTGCGACGGCTACAGCTATGCCGGCAAAACCCACCCGCTACAGCGCAAAGTTGACACCGTGACGGCGCAGATCAGCAGCATCGACACCGTCATCTGGGTGCCGATACTGGGGACCCTGCGGCCCGGCGACCTCGACTTCGAGACGCTCTCCACAGCCGACGGCACGCCGCCCCCGCTGTCCTTCGCGAGCCGGCAGTTCAACGACCCGCTCTACATCATGTATTCGTCGGGCACCACGGGCGTCCCCAAGTGCATCGTGCACGGCGTCGGCGGCACCTTGCTCCAGCATCAGAAAGAGCACCTGCTGCACACCGATCTGCATCGCGACGATCGCCTGTTCTTCTTCACCACCTGCGGCTGGATGATGTGGAACTGGCTGGTCTCCGCCCTGGGCTGCGGCAGCGCCGTTGTGCTTTACGACGGCTCGCCCTTTCATCCAGGACCCGACAGGTTGCTGACGCTCGCCCAGCAGCACCAGATCACCCACTTTGGTGTCAGCGCGAAGTACCTGTCGGCGTTGCAGAACGAGGGGCTGCGGCCGGTTGCGACCCACGACCTGAGCGCCGTGCGGCAGCTGCTGTCGACCGGTTCGCCGCTCACGGCCGAGGGGTTCGACTATGTGTACGACGCGTTTCCGCCCAGGATTCAGCTGGTCTCCATGTCCGGCGGCACCGACATCCTGTCCTGCTTCGTGCTTGGCCACCCGATGGCGCCGATCTACCGCGGCGAGATCCCTGCTGCCGGCCTGGGCATGGCGGTCGAGGTCTGGGCCGACAACGGGGAGCGGCTGATCGGCGAGAAAGGTGAGCTGGTGTGCACGACACCCTTTCCTTCCTGCCCCCTCGGGTTCTGGAACGACGAGGGCGGCGAGCGATTTCGCAAGGCGTACTTTACGCAGTTCCCGGGTACCTGGGCCCAGGGCGACTTTGCCGAAGAAACCGCGAACGCCGGGTTCGTGATCCACGGCCGCAGCGACGCGGTGCTGAACCCTGGCGGCGTGCGCATCGGCACGGCAGAAATCTACCGGCAGGTGGAACAGTTTGATGCGGTTCTGGATGCGGTGTGCGTGGGACATGATCAGAACGGCGACGTACGGGTCGCGCTGTTCCTGGTGCTGCGCGATGGCGTCGTGCTCGATGAAGCGTTAGTCGCAGCGCTCAAGGCACAGATTCGCAGCGGCGCCTCACCGCGCCATGTGCCGGCCATCGTTCGTGCTGTGCCCGACATTCCCCGCACCCGGAGCGGCAAGATCGCGGAGCTGGCCGTGCGCGATGCGATTCACGGCAGAGCGGTTCGCAACACCAGCGCGCTCGCAAACCCCGAGGCCCTGACGCACTTCAGTCCGGCCATGCTCTAGCCCGATCGGGCCCGCAGCTCGGTCCGCATGGCCGTCGTCAGCGGCGACGGCGTAAAGGCCGCATCAATCGGTATACGGTGTGGCGCTTCCAGCGCGATCGGTGTCGTCTCGCGATAGAGCGTCGCGACGGTCAGCGGCAGCAAGACCCGAGTGACCCCCATGCCCAGGCACAGGTGCTTGCCGCCGCCGAAGGCATTGGGCTTGCTCGCACCGCCTTCCAGCCAGCGCTCCGGACGGAATGCCAGCGGGTCTTCGAAACAGGCCGGATCAAATTGCCAGAGCGTGTGCAGGTGCATGATCAGGGTGCCCGCAGGCACCGGCTGCCCCGCAAACTCCAGATCGCGCGTGGTGCGCTTGGGGATAATGGGCGCAGGCGCAAACAGTCGCTCAGTCTCGCGCTGCAGCGCCGGCAACACCTGCAGCGCCCGCAGCTGCGCCGGGTCCGTGAGGTCTGCGCCGGCCAGCTCGTCGCGCAGTGCCTGCGCCCAGGGTCCATCCTGCACGCTGTGCACCAGCGGGCAGATCAGGTTGGCAATGTTCCCAACCCCTGCGACGGACAGCAGGTACACCATCTCGCACAGCTCCGAGTCCGTGAGCGGTGCCCAGTCGTCGGGCGCCGGGCGGTCCAGTACCAGCTGCAACGAGTCGTCCGCGCGCTCGCCGTTGCGTCGCTCGGCCACCACCGCCCGAAAGTGATCGAACGCCGTCGCGCGCACCGAGCGGTATAGCGGCCGGTCGAACCAACGCTCCTGCTCCGCCAGGGGAATCTGCTGCCCGAAAATGAAATTCTCTTCAAACTCGCAAAGCGCTTTCAGCAGCGCCTCGCCGGCAAAGCTCTTGAGCTGGGTGCGGGTCAGCACCCGGGCAAACAGGTGACAGAGAACACCGTACAGGTCCAGCGTCGCGCCGATGCCCTGCTGGATGCCCTCTGTCAGCGTGCGCGCCGTGGCCGCGATATCTCGCTGCAGGGCCGCAGCGCCAAAGGCTGGCAGGATGAGCTTTCGCAAACGTCGATGCGGCTCGCCGTCCAGCGCGCTGACATGGTCTTCGCCCATCTGCCGGCAGAAAAAGGTGCCTGCATCGGTCTGCCGATAGGACCAGTCCTCCGGCGTCTGCCAGGCCTGACGGTTGCTGTCGGCACCGGCAATGACCACGCAGGGCTCGCCCAGCGCATCGGTGCGAAACACCGGTCCCAGGGACCGGGCCGCCTCCAGCCAGGAGACCGCCGTGTAGCCGCCCAGGACCGGGGCCGTGAGCGGCGCATCGGCAACCGCATCCAAAGACGTGCGGGCAAGCTCCGGCAACGCCATCAGCTGGGGCTGCTGCCGAGCGCGGCCACCCGGCGAGACCAACTCCACGCACTGACCAGCAACAGCACAATCACCGCCAGGGTGCAGCAAAGGCTGAAGATCACCCCGGTCTCGATGCCATCGCCCAGAGTGACGGCCTGGCTGCTGAGAACCGGCGCCAGCGCCCCGCCCAGCCCGGACATGAGCAGCAGGTAGGCGACGTTGCGATGCGTCGGCACGTCAATCTTGGACAGCGCATGCGCGCAGTAAGCGTTAAACGTGGCAGACACTGAAAAGCCGTAGGCAACGGCCAGGGGGATGAGCGCTGCAGTGCTGGAAACCTGCAACACGCCCCAGGTCGCAGCGGACGACAGCAGCACCAGCCCGTAGACCAGGACCCCCGCGGCAAACCGCGTCACCAGCCAGGTGCCGGCAATGGAGCCAAAGAAAGCGGCAAGAAATACGTTGCCCATAAAGGCCCCGCCAGCACCTTCGCCGCCAAAGCGCGCGTCCACCAGTTGCGGTGCCCAGATGAACAGCGAGATCTTGCCGAGCATGAAGACCAGCAGGCTGATCCCGAGCATGATGAATGGCAGATTCCACTCCGTGGGCCCGGCAAGCGGCTCATCGCTGCTCTGAGCCTGGCCGTCGGCAAAGTCTGAGGTCAGGGCCAGCAGCAGTGCCAGCACGGCAATCACCGCCAGAAAGACATAGAGCCAGGAAAAAGCGAGGCTGCGCACGATCAGTCCCGTGGCCACAGTGCTGAACAACAGCCCGCCGCCATTGAACATGGCGTCCTGCGCGACCAGCGCGGTCTGCCGCGCCCGGCCATTCCAAAGCCGCGTGATCAGCGTGCCGGCCCCGCAAATCACACAGCTGATCGAAACGCCAAAGCCAAGCAACGCCGCTGCCATCACCGCGCTGTGGCTGGTCGCGTGAATCAGAAGCAGGCTGGCAACACAGATTCCGTAACCGGCAAGCATGACAGCCCGGATCGAGAAGCGATCGAAGAGCACGAAGGAGATGACGTTGCCGGCGAAAATGCCGCCGGTAAACCAGCTGAAGGTGGCGGCCATGCTCGGCGCACTGACCCCGAAGCGCGCCGCCGCGTCTGGCACCACGATGCCGATCGTGCCGACGCCGCCAGAGATCAGAAAAGTGGCGATCAGGCAGGTGAACAGCAGGCGCCAGCGATTGGGCGTCATGGTCGCCGGCGCCTCATCGAGTGCCGTCACGAGCACTGCTCGGCGCGGTTGCGGGGACCATGGGCATTCATCGAAGCGGATCGCTGTCTGGCGTTGTCTGATGCATCTTGCCGGGGCTGCATCCCGACAATCAAGGGGGCCTTTGCTAAGGTGAGTACGCGCCGGCGCGAGGATCGCTACGGCCCCGGCCGGACCCGGTCACAGGCAGAGCCCAAGCCAGATGCAGTTGAACGTTCGCCAAGCCGGCCGCACCGACGGCCCCGCCATCGCCTTCTTGCATGGATTCATGTCCTGCAACGCGCAGTGGCAGCTCAACGAGAAGACCCTCGGCGCATCCTGCCGGCTGATTGAGATCGAGCTCTGGGGCCATGGCGCATCGCCCCTGCCACCGGCCGGTGAAGTCAGCATCGACGGCTATCTGGCTCAGTTCGAACAGATCCGAAAGGCCCATGGCATTGACCAGTGGTTTTTGGTCGGACAGTCCTACGGTGCCGGCCTGATGCTGAGCTACGCGCAGGCGCACCCTGATCGCTGCTGCGCCGTTGTGGCCACTAATTCCCGGTCTGCCTTTCGCGAACCGGTCGAGCGGGCGTCACCGATGGAGCGGATTCAGCAGCGCCTGGCATCCGCAGCGGGGGTTGAGGCACTCCGCCAGCTGCCCTATCACCCGATCCATGCTCGGCGCTTTCCGCCAGCGGTGCACCAGGCGCTAATCGACAGCGCCGATCGCATGGACCCGCAGGCGGTCCGCTACGGCGGCGAGCTGGTCGCGGCGCTCAACTTTCGCCATCGTCTGGAGACGCTGGCCGTGCCCGTGATGATCGCCAACGGCACCTGGGAAAAGTCTTTTCAGCGCGACCTCGCCAGCATGCTGCCGCAGTACGACCAGATCACCGTGGCCGAGCTGCCCGGAGGCCACTCGATCAACATCGAAGCCCCGGAGGCCTTCGACGCCGCGGTGCTGCAATTTCTTGCGGCCGCGCAACGCGGCGAGCTGGCCGCGCCCGTTCGGCGGTGAGCGCCCGGATCACGAGTCCAGGGACGGTGCGAGAGCACCGGCAGAGGCAGGCACGGCACCCTTGCGGACCAGGAGTCGATAAAACGCGGGCACCGCGATGAGCGTCAGCAGGGTCGCGAAGGCCAAGCCACCCATGATGCAGATCGCCATCTCCCGAAAGAACGCGTCGCCCAGCAGCGGCGCCATGCCGGCAATGGTTGTGCCCGTGGCGAGCAGCACCGGGCGCAGCCGCGAAACACAGGCCTCGGTCATGGTCGCGACATCCAGCTGCTGCTCGGCTGTGCGTTTGTCGATCTCGTCGACCAGCACGACGCAGTTCTTGATGAGCATGCCAGCGAGGCTTAGAAAGCCCAGGAAGGCCGGAAAGGTAAATCCCGTATCGGTTGCCAGCAGCGTCACCACGACCCCGCACACGGTCAGCGGCACCGTCAACCAGATCACCAGCGTTTGCCGGACTTTGCCGAAGAGCAGCAGCGTCACCAAAAACATGGTGCCAAAGGTGAGCGGAATGGCTTTGCCGAGCGCCGTCTGGGCTTCTAAAGAGCTCTCGTATTCGCCGCCCCAGCTCAGCGTGTAGCCCGGGGGCAGCGCGATAGCCTCCACCGGCACACGCAGGCGCTCGAAGGCTCGCACAAAATTTTGCCCCCGGGGCAGATTGGCCTGCGCGGTCAGCGTCCGCACCCGATCCCGGCGCAGGATGCGGGAATCTGCCGCGCCCAGGGCAACGTCGTCAAACACCGCGGTCATCGGCACGTAGCTGCGCGCGCCGGCGCTGTAAATCTTGCGCTGCGCCAGGCGCGTCAGATCGAGGCGTTCATCGGCGGGCGCCCGGGCAATGATGGGCAACAGCTGGTCCCGTTCCCGGTACAGGCCCACCGGTACCCCTTCGGTCGCAAATGCCACACTCTGGTAGGCCGCAACGCGATCGATGCCGGCCAGCCGCGCCTGGTCGGCGTTGAAGCGCGGCTTGAGGTCGAGGGCGCGCTGGCGCCAGTCGAGTTTGCGGTCGACCAGGTTCAGATCGAGATAGACCGCCAACGCCTGCCGCCCGAGGCGCCGCAGCACGTCCGGGTCCGGGCCGGAGAAACGCGCTTCGACCTTGGAAGAGCCGCCGGGGGTAAATTCGTTGCGTCGCAGAATGACCTCGGCATCCGGGTCCACGGCCCGCAGCGGCGGCCCCAGGCTCACCAGCAGATCGTTGATGAGGGCCGCGTCTTCGACGCGGACGAGCAGGTGCGCGTAGGCGGGGTTGGGCTGTTCCGGGCGAATGGTGGCAGCGTAGCGGATCGTGCCCCGACCCACGAAGCTGGTGATATCGCGAATCCCGCGGGTATCCCGCAGCACGGCCTCGAGCTGCTCGACGCTATCGAGCGTGCGGTAGATATCCGTCCCTTCGGGCAGCAGGTAATCAACCATCAGGAACGGCGCGTTGTTGGTCGGAAAGAAAGCCTGCTTCACATAGGCAAAACCCCAGAGGCAGGTGCCGGTAATGGCGGCAATCAAAAGGCTGACCCGCCACGGGCGCAGCAGGCTGCCAGCGACCAGGCGCCGATAGGGCTCGTAGGCCCAGCCCCGGGGCGCGCCCCGGGTTTCACTGGCGCTGCGGAGCAAGCGGGCACCAAAGGCCGGCACCAGCGTCACCGCCAGCACCCAGCTCAGCAACAGCGACAGGCCCACCACCTGCACCAGGGAGCGCAGAAAGTGACCAGAGTCATCGTCCGCAAGGCCAATGGGGGCAAACGCCAGAATGCCGATCACCGTGGCGCCGAGCAGCGGAAACTGCGTGCGCTCGGTCGCGGCGACACCGGCCTGACGCGGGCTCAGGCCACGCGCCACGCCAGTCACCATGCCCTCGGCGACCACAATGGCGTTGTCGACCAGCATGCCCATGGCAATCATCAGGGCGCCCAGGGAGATGCGCTGCAGCTCGATACTGAGCAACGCCATCAGCCCCAGCGTGCCCAGCACCGTAAGGAGCAACACGCTCCCCACCAGCGTGCCTGCCCGCCAGCCCATGAACAAACACAGGGTCACAATCACCGTGAGCACCGAGGCGGACAGGTTTTTCAGGAATTGCGTGACCGCGTCCTGCACCAGCACATGCTGCCGGGACACGCCGATCATGGTCATGCCAAGGGGAATCGTCGGCCCGGCCTGCCCGAGCATCGCGTCCACCGCAGCCCCGACCTTGACCACGCTCTCCCCCGGCGTCACCGAAACGGACAGGGTGAAGACCCGGTCACCATTGTGGCGAATCAGTTCGTCCGGCGTCTCCACCAGCGCTCGCTGGATATCGGCGACGGCGTCCAGGGGAATGATCTCCGTGCTGCCGCTACCGCCGATGCGTAGCGCACCGATCGCGTCGACGCTGCTGTAGGTCGTGGGGGGCAGCACCGGGAGCCGGCGCCCGCCAAGCGCCACGGACCCGGCTCCAATGACGCGGTTTTCCTGGCCGACAGCGGCGAAGATGGTTTGCGGCGATACCCCGAGACGTTCCAGTCGGTCCATCGACAGCTCAAGATAGACCGCTTCCCGAGGCAGCCCCGCCAGCGCGACCTTGCCCACCCCGGGCACACTTTTGACGAGCCGGCTCAGGTCCTTGGCCGTGCGCTGCACGGTTGCGACCTCGTGGCCGCCCAGGGTGAAGGCGTAGACCATGCCGTAGACGTCGCCAAAGTCGTCCTCCACCAGCGGCTGCAGGGCGCCCGGCGGCAGCCGCAAGGTGGCTTCCTGCACCCGCCGTCGCAGCTCGTCCCAGATCTGCGGCGTATCGGTCTTGCCGTACTGTTCCAGCAGCTCCACCATGACTTCGCTGCGCCCGTTCAGGGACTTGGAAGTCAGGCGATACAGCTGCGGCATCTCCTGCAGCGCCGCCTCGATGGTATCGGTGACTTCCTGCTCGACCTCCAGCGCCGTCGCGCCCGGGTACGGCGTAATCACGTAGGCGTTCTTGATCGGGAACTCCGGATCCTCCAGGCGCCCAACCTCTTCATAGCCGTACCAGCCCCCAAACAAGCAGGCCAACGCGAGCAGCACCGGGTACAGCGGGCGATCCAGGGCAAGGGTTGCCAGCCCGCTCATGACCCAGGACCAGGCCAACCGGCCGGCGGCGCTATCGGCGCGATCCGCATCCCCGCCTGCACTTTCGCGGCACCGGCGCCGACCACCCACTCGCCGCCGGTCAGGCCGCTGAGAATCTCCAGCCCGTCCGGCCGCACGCGCCCGACCGAGACGGGTTGCTGCTCGACCGAACCGTCCGCGGGGTCCACGAGCCAGACGTGATAGCGATCCTGCGCCGGGCTGACCACCGCGGTGACCGGGAGCCGCGGCCTGGCGGTCACGCCCTCGGGCGCCTTCAGGGTCAGGTCAACGGTGGCGGTCATGCCCGGCAGCACGTTCAGATCTGCCGGCGGCGCCAGCGCAAAGGTGATTTCGAAGCTTTGCGCCACGGACTGCGCCTCGCCCTGGTTTTCCCGAAAAGTCAGCGGAAAGCGCCGTTCCGGCGCAAAGGCAAAACTCGCTTCGACGCGCTCGAGCCGCTCCGGGTCGCCGGTTGCCGCCAACGCTTCCGGCACGCTCAGCAGCAGGTGCAGCTCCGACAGGTCCAGCAGGCGCAGCACTGCGTCCCCGGCGCGCACGGTGCTGTGCTGGTCGAGGTAGCGCCGCGCGATGTAGGCATCGAAGGGTGCCCGCAAGGTCGCATCGGCGAGCGCCTCCTGGGCCTGCGCCAGGCGGACCGCGGCGAGCGCCGCCTCTGCATCGGCCTGGTCGACCTCCGCCCGGGAGATGCCGCGCCGGCTGAGCAGGGCCCGCTTGCGATCGCGGTCAGCCACCGCGAGCTGCCGGGCGACCGCGGCTTCTTCCACCGCCAACTCGAAATCGGTCTTGTCGAGCGCAGCGACCAGGGTGCCCCGCGTGACCCGGGAGCCGGGCAGCACGGGCAGCTGCGCGAGGGGACCGTCCACCTCGAAGGCCAGATCTACCGTTTGCGCAGCGGCGACGCGCGCCACAAAGCGATGTGTTTCTGCCGCGCCGGCGGCCTGTACCTGCAGCACCTGCGCGCGGTGCAAAGACTGATCGACGGTTGGCGGCACCGCTGCCCGCTCGCACCCTGCAAAGGCCAGCAGCATCGCAGCGCTGACAGCGAGACGCACGGTCGTCATTCGCCCAGGCCCTGCGCCGCTGCTTGCTGGAGCTGGCGAAAGAGGCGGGCCTGGCCGCGCGCGCCCCCGGGCAGCAGGTCAAACATCGACAGAAAGCGAATGCCCTCGCACGCCAACATCAGCAACGGGCCATCATCGCTTTCCGCCTTGACCTGGCGCATCCAGTCAGCGAACAGCGCCCGTGCCGGAGCGATGAGTTTCGGGTCTTGCGCGGCCGCGGCAATCAACGCGCTCGTCATGCGACGCTCTGCCGGACCCTGCTCGGCTTCGGCCCGCACGAAGCTCCGAATGGCAGCTCGGGGGTCGCCGTCGAAGGCTCGCCGGCCATCTTCCAGGCGCTCCCGGGAACGGCTCAGCAGGTCTTGCATCATGCCTTCCAGCAGCGCTTGCTTGCTGGGGAAGTGATAGAGCAGCCCGCCCTTCGACACCGAGGCCTCGGCGGCGACCCGGTCCAGGGTCAATTTGGCTGCGCCATGGTGCTCTACCACAGTCGCGGCGGCCTGCAGGAGCCGCGCTCGCGCAGCTCCGGGGGAGGAACGGGACATGAGAATCCTGAGGGCTGGCCGGGGAACCGAGACTATACCGTCCAGACGGTACAGTTACCAGGTCCCCGAATCGGGCTCGAGCCGCCGCGGGGCGAGGGTCAGTCGGGCAGGTCGAAGGGCTCGGGGTCGATGAAGCGCTGGAGCACGTTGCCGGTCAGCGTTGCCACGTCGTTGTCGTAGCCGTTCGTGGACAGGGACCCGGCATAGGAGATCGAGCCGGTGCTGAACACAGCACCGCCGGCGCGCGTCTCGAAGAAGGTCAGATCGGCGCGAATGCGCGCATCGTCCGGATGCGGCGGCTCCATCATCCGGTATTCCTCCTTGGCGAGCAGCATGCCCGGGCGATGCCCCTCGGAGCTCGCCAACACCACCGCGTGCGGCGGCGACCCCTGGAACAGGTCGAAGCGGTCAATCTCTTCGCCGGCCGCCCCGCCGCCCTGGGTGCCGTGCGCCCCGAAGGCGACGGCGCGATCCAGGCCATTCACCATGAACGCGACCCGAGGGTCTTCGGCCGCCGCGTTCCAGCGATAGTGCGTGCCGCCGTCGAAGCCCTGCGCCGTAAAGCCGATACCCACCAGCTTGTTGGGCGGCCGCCCGACCCGGCGCCAGAGGCCGCCGAGCTCACCGGTAAAGCTGTGATGGTACTCGCCGGGCTCGGCAATCCAGGCCCGAGTGCCATCTTCGGCGCGACGCACCTCGATGACCTGGTCGTCGTCCGGATCGAAGGCAATGCGCCAGTAAAAGCCGTTGCCGCCCATGTACATGAGTCGCCCACCGGCACCGAGCCAGGCCTCGAGCCCATCCATCATCGCCGTGGAGTAGTACTCCGGGTGCGTGCCGGTAACGACGGCCTGATAGGGCGCCAGCGCTGCCGCGCCGTCCCTGTGCAGATCGTGATCGGTGATGACGTCAAAGGGCTGATCGATGGCGTTCAGCCAGGCGAGCAGGTTGGTGTCGGCATTGAAGGACCACATGATCGAGCCGGGCCGGCAGTTCAGCATGGGCCGGCGCCCGGAAGCATGCCGCACTCCGTCTCCGTCCCGGTGGTGCTCGTAGAGCGAGTAGCCCAGGGCCGGATGATCCATCAGGTACAGATCGTTCGGGTTGCGTGGTGGCTTGCCGCCGACCACCTCTGCGGCAGCAAGGCGCTGGTTGCCGTAGGCCAGGTACGTCGCCGTGGATGCCAGGAAGGCAACCGGCGCGCGCGCGGCCGTCGCTGCCGGACGCACGAACAGCGGCACGTACTCGGGCACCAGGGTCACTTCATCCAGGGCCGGCACCGCGGGGCGCGGCGTCAGGCGCACCGCATACACGGCAGAGGGCAGATCTTCCGGCAGGGGCAGCTCGAAATCGGCATCCCAGCCCGCATCGGTCAGATCGTCGTCGTGAAAATGGATCGCGCCGTAGTGCGTCGGGTCAAGGCGCCAGTCGGTCACCGAGCCGTCCCAGCGGCTGCCCCGCACCGCCCGGGCCGGGTGCTGGTGCAAGGTCATGTGGTAGCGCCCGGTCAGGTCGACCAGGGTGCGCGCCGCCATCTGCGAGCCGAAGTCCCACTCCGCCACCGGCTCCGCGCCGCTCCAGCAGGGCGCCTCGAGCTTGCCGTTCAGCGCCGGCTCAGCGTCATCGCTGCCGCGGCCCAGGCGCCAGTCGCCCGCTGCCGCGGCCACGCTGCCAGGCACCGCCGGCTGCGCTTCCAGCTGCACCGCCCAGCGGACCTCGCGTTCGCCGATTCCGATCCCGAGGCACCGAACTGACACCGCCAGCTGCCCGCTGGCGGCGACGGCGACCTCGACCTCGTGCCATCGGCGCGCGGCAAGATGGCGCTCCACAATGACGACCGCGCCGGCCGTTGCTCGCACTTCGAGCCGGCCCTGCCGCTGCAGAATCTCGAGCCCGGGGCCGCTGACAATCGTCGCCGCCTGTTCCGGAGTCGTCGGGAAATACTTGAAAGTCAGTCTAAGCGACTGAAATTCCGGCAGTTGACTCGCTAGAGCCCAGGATCCATCGACCACCGGCTGCTCCCGGGCACGATAGTCCCCCAGGTATCCCCCCGGGTTCTGGGGCCCAAGCGCAACCGGCCGCACATCGAAGCCAGTGCCCCGGGGGCGGTCATCGCCGCAGATCATCTGGACCAGCTCCGCAAGATAAGTGCCCGCGTAGTGAGCGCTCACGCGAACCGAAACCCTGTCCCCGGGACTGACCGTCAGCCGGTCCGAGTACGCGGCCAGGTCCTTGCGGCCAAAAGGGTACTGCCGCACGGTCAGGACAACCGCCGGTGCGCGAGCAGCAGGATCGCGACGCTCACCACTTCGACCATGAAGAACAACATCGCTTCGTCACTCATCGGGCCCCGGGCAAAGCCAATCGCTCGGCCCACGGCTATGGTGCCGAGCAACACAGCCACCGCCGGCAGCCAGGCCGCCTGAGGCCGACGGAGCCCGAGCACCAGCAGCAAGGCCATGCCGATGAACAGACCGCCCAGGTCTCCAGGCAAGGCATTGGCGCCGGTGGCGTTCATGGCCTCGAGGCCGATACGAGCCGCAGACACGGTGGGGTCGAAATAGAACCCCGCTCCCATCAGGGCGAACAGCACAACCATGGCGGCGACCAGGCCGCGGTACACCCATCTCAAGCTGTCAGCGCCTCTACCACCTGATCGATAACGGCTTCTGCCTTTTCAAACATCTCTGCTTCTGTCGCATCCTGAATCGGATGAGCCACGAATACGCGGCGCGCATCGGTCATGCCCAGCGCCTCGGCCTGGGTTGTTGCGGCGTCTGCAAAGACGCTCGAAGCAATCGAAACTGAAGGCATTCCCTGAATCTCAAACCATACCGTGTCATGCAAACTGCACGTGGTACAGGATCCTCAGTCAGCAAGCGCTTCGATGACGAAGTCGTTTTCCTCGCGAATCTTTGCTCGCAGGGCATCGGGGGCCGGCTTGGTAAAGGTCGGCTTGCTGTAGCGCGTGACCTCAACCTGCGGATGCCGCGCCATGAGCAAGGCCTGCAGCCGGTCGAGCAAATGGTTGCCCTTGGGTTTGGCAATGTCGAGCAGCGCCAGCCGCCCGGTGATGGTGCCGCTCCGGGGCGCCAGCTGCCGCGTCACCGGCACCCGCTCGTCCGTGGGATCGAGAATGGTCGTCATGTTGGTCTCCTGTTGAAGCTGCGAAAGTCAGTCGTCGATACGCCGGGACACCATCTGCGAACCGATGGTGCCCGTGGCCCAGCCGTGAAACGCCCCGGAAAACTTGCCGGCATCGCCGCCGGCAACGGTCATGTGAATATCGCCCACATCCTTGAACTTGGCGAGCTTGCGCTCGCGGTCAGCGTCACTCATTCGCGCCAGCGCTGCGGGCTGAAAGCCGACCGCGCAGTCATCATCGGCGGCAAGGTCCGCAATCCGGCGCTCGGTGACCTCCTGAATACGAGCCCGAATCGCGGCTTTGTCGAAGCCGTCCTTCACAAAGGTATCCACGTGTTCGGGACAGACCACCACCAGTGCCTCGGTGGCGTAGTGCGCCCGGGGATGCCAGATGGCCTCGAGACAAAGGCCAAAGCTTGCGGCCAGCTGCCGGCCGCTGCGCGAGTCCTGGTCGACCATGAGCACCGGGCCGCTGCTCATGGTGAACACGGTGACCACCGACTCTTCTCGCTTGAAGCCGCGCTCCACATGCAGCGGCTCCCAGGGGTGGCGCTCCTCCCACTCGGCAAAGCACTGGGTGAACTTGGCCGGGTTGCCGAGCGTCGAGCGCTCCGTGCCCCCGGGCCGGGCACCGCCCACATTGCGAACCGTCAAGCGCACGGCCCGGCCAATGGTGGCATTCGCGCGGTTGCCCTGCCCCAGCGCGCCGACTTCCATGTTCATATCGATCTGCCGGCGAATCGGCCCGTTCACGACAATCACCGGGCTTGCCCCCATGGTCGTCGCCATGACCCCGTGGATGTTGTACTCGTCGGTGCAGATGGCTTCGATCGCGGCGATGACCACCGGCAGATACTCCGGCTTGCAACCGGCCATGACGGCGTTGATCGCGACCTTTTCCACCGTCAGCTCCGCAAGGTTCGGCGGCATGCTGGCGATGACGGACTGCGGGTCCCGGCCGGTGCCGCCCAGCATCCGCAAGACCCGCTCCGGCGTCGGCGGCACAAGCGGCAGGCCGTCGCTGAAGCCCTGATCGAACATGAACTCGAACGGGTCATCCAGCGCGCCAATGGTCAGCTTGCGCGCCCGGATCGGGCTGTTGTCAGCCTCGGCCCGCAACCGGTCCGCGTGCTGCGGGTCCACCGACAGCGAGCCGCAGCCAGGACGCCAATCGGGCAGTTCGTCCCAGTCCAGCGCCAGCTCCGGCCGGCCGGCGGCGCTGCCCAGGGCGTGCAGGAATGCCCGCCAGTCGTCTTTCACAAAGCCGACCTGTGGCGCCGTGCCGGGGGCCAAAGTGCCGTCTTCGCCGAGCGCAAACAGCGTGGGCACCGTGTCGATATCGGCGGCGAAGCTGATTTTCAGCGCCGAGTCGTCGGCAATGGGCACCGACAGGCCGTGACGGTCGGCGAGCACCCGATTGCCTTCGGCGGTCTGCCCGACCGCGATGACGGGCAATGCATCGCCCCATTGCTCGTGCAGCGCCTGCAGCACGGGCACCACGGTCTGACAGGTCGGGCAGTCTTCTTTGATAAAGCAAACGAGCCCCGGCTGGGGACGGGAAAGATCCTCGCCAGCCAACCCCTTGAGTGCGAATTCGGGTATCTGCACCACGCCCTCCTGTGATTGCGCCTGACTCTACCTTGAGGGGGTTCCCGGGCGCCAGTAAGCTTCGGGCTCAGCAAAATGACCGACAGCAAAGGCACCATGGCCGAACTCGATACCTTCCGTGAAGAAACTGCCGCCTGGCTCAAGGCCAACTGTCCCGCCGGCGCCCGGGGCCCGGGCGAGATCGCTGTCGGCAGCACCAGGATCGATCTGGCGCCCGACACCGCCCTGTGGCTGGAACGCATGGCAGAAAAAGGCTGGACGGTGCCCAACTGGCCCAAGGAATACGGCGGCGGCGGTCTGAGCAGCGCCGAGGTTCGGGTGCTTTCGGAAGAAATGGGCAAGATTCAGGCCCGAGCGCCCCTGGGCGGCATGGGGGTCACCATGATCGGGCCCACGCTGCTGGAATTTGGGACAGAAGCGCAGAAGAAGAGACACATTCCGCTGATCGCCGCGGGCCAGCGGCAGTGGTGTCAGGGCTACTCAGAGCCCAATGCTGGCTCTGACCTTGCCGCCCTGACAACGAAAGCCGAGGACAACGGCGATCACTACCTGCTTAATGGCCAGAAGATCTGGACCTCTGGCGCCGCCACCGCCGACTGGATGTTTGCCCTGGTGCGCACCGATTTCAGTGCCTCCAAGCACGAGGGCATCAGCTTTGTCCTGCTGACCATGGATCAGCCCGGCGTGACTGTGAAGCCAATCCGCCTGCTGTCCGGCAACTCGCCGTTCTGCGAAACCTTCCTGGACAACGCCGTAGCGCGCAAAGAAGACCTGCTTGGCGAAGCCAACAAGGGCTGGACCATAGGCAAGCGACTGCTGCAGTTCGAGCGCTCAGGCATTGGCGGCCTGTCCGGCGGCTCCCGGCGCAGCCCCATGAACGAGGAGCTGATCGCCATGGCACGGGCCTATGAGGGGACCGACAGCGGCAGGCTGACAGACCCGGTGACCCGGGACACCCTGCTCCGCTTCAACATGAATTGGGCCGCTTTCCGCCTGACTGCGCGGCGAGTCAACGAAGAAAACAAATCTGGCGTGCCCGGCGCAGCGACGTCGATTTTCAAGCTTTACGGCGCTGCTCTGCAGCAGGACGGCGCAGAGCTCAAGCGCCAGCTGATGGGCACGCGAGGCCTGGGGGTCCGGCCAGAGGACTGGCGGGCCGAGCCCGGCGACGAGCAGGACAGCGTGTTCTCCGCCCCGGAGCTGCAGGCGGTACAGGACTGGCTGAGCACCAAGGCCACGACGATCTACGGCGGCAGCAACGAAATCCAGGCCAACATCATCGCCAAACGCGTTCTCGGCCTGCCCGACTGATCCTGCGCCGGGATGCGGCCTTGACAGCACTGAGGTAGAATCCGGTGCTGAAAACCTGCTCCGATCAGTCGCCGGCACGACAATAACAGGCGATCCCCCGGGGCAGGATAGGGACCAGATTCAATTGCGCACCAACGGACGGGGCGCCGCCGCTGCCGCACCAACGGGTGCCCCAGAGGCTGCGTGAACGGGGGCGTTGGCGAATTGGTCGACAACTGGGCAATCAGGACACGCAAGCGCAATGGCGGCAACCGCGGGGCAGACCCGTCAACATGTCGACTGGTACGTGATCACCGAAGACGCCGATCTGACGCTTCGCATCACCACCGGGCTGAAGATCGGCGAAGACCGCTGGGGAGAGCTCACGCTCAATCACCCGGTGGCCGCCAATCGCTGGCTCGAGTTTACGATCGACGCCGACGGCAACCTGAGTGCTCGCCCCTGCCGACGGGACATCGACATCGATCTCGATGGCGCGTCGCACAACGAACTGCTGCTGCAGGCCGGCGATCCGATTTCCCTGCCGCACAACCAGATCTATATCAGCGACAGCTTTCGCCGGGGCCGCACCGACGCCACGCCCGCCGTGGTGCGCTGTGCAGATATGGACGATGCCGAAGATGACAGCCAGCGCCTGGCGCAAACCGTCATCACCGAAAGCGACGTGCCCGCGTCCGACCGTGACGACACTGACAGCGGCACCCGCAAGGTGCAGCTGCAATACCCGCTGACCGGCAATGGCGACGACCAGAGCACCTCGCAAACGGTGCGGCTTGAGGACTCGCTGTACGCCGCTCGCACAACCACCAGCAACTCGCTGTCGCTGCGCACGGAAGACTCCATCGAGACCGCGCTGATTCCTGTGGACGCCGAGCCGCCCTTCGGCACCGACGAGCTTTCCGCAGCCATGCAGCGCCCGATCGAAATCACCGAGCGCATCCGCAGCCGACATCACCGCGGCAAGGCAGCAAGCAACGCGGCGAACAGCCCGATTCTGACGCCGGCGGTCACCGAGATCGTAACGGAACGTCGCAACCTCACCTATTTGTGGACGCTGAGCGGCATCCTGATTCTCGGAGTGCTGACCGCGATCGTTGTCGCGACCAATAGCGCTCCGGATGCCCGTTCCGTCGTCGCGGCTGAACCGGCCGCGAGCCTGCCAGCGCCTGCCCCCGCGTCCCGGGCTGAGTCGCTCATGGCGTCGGTCGAGAACATCATCGGCAAAAGCGATCCGGACGATCTGGCAGCCTGGGAGTTCGCGGTGCGCTCCTATGAGTACATTCTGGCGCAGGAGCCTGACAATACCGAGCTCGCCGCAAAGCTGAGCAACGCGCGCAACCGCACGGCGGTGCTGCGGGCACAGCAAGGCATCAAGCCAACCTTCATGCCCGATGTGAGCGAATCGGCAGCGTCCGCAAGCCTGACTGCGGAGCCGCTGGCGCCCGAAACAAACAGGCCAGGCCAGCAACCGGCGCCCGCCTTCGGCGACAGCCGCGGTGACAGCCGGCCCGCGGAGTTTCCCGTGGGACCGGTGGCCGGCTACGAGCCTTTGACTCTGGCACAGATTGAGTTTCGCCTGGACGGCGCCGAACGGCGGATCGCCAGCGGCGAGATCAACAACCCGGTCGGCATCAGCGCGACGTCGCTCATTCTGAGCGTGCTCGGTGCAGACCCAGGCAACGCCCGGGCAATCACGCTACTGAATCGCGCCGCTGACCGGCTGGTCACCCAGGCCGAACAAGCCTACAGCGCCGGCGAAGAGTTTCAGGCCCGCAACACGCTGGAGGAGGTCTTCGCTTTCCATCCCCGCTTTGGTCCTGCGAACCAGCGCTGGCGCGAATGGACCGGCCGACCCGGCCCCGGCGAGCAGCGCGCTGCTGCGACGCCCTGACCGGCGGACTCAGGCAACATCGTTGCGAACAAAGTTGTCGGCGCTGGCTCGTTGCCACATGCGCTGCCAGTTGGCATCGACCTCTCCGTCCAGCAGCGCCCCGGCCTTCAGAAACGGATAAGTCTCGCTCAGGAGCACCGAATCCCGGCTCGTAAGCCGGTGAAAGAAGTGGTACGGCTCCAGCTGATGCGGGTGATCGAGCCCCGCAGCGGCGGTGATCTCCAGCAAGGCATGCACAGTCTTTGCCTGGTAGGTGGCGACGCGCACCGACTTCTCCGTCACGTCCAGACCTTTTTGCCGCAAGGCATCCTGCGTTGCGATCCCGACCGGGCAGTGATTGGTATGGCAGTGCTGGGACTGCAGGCAGCCCAGCGCAAACATGAATGCGCGGGCCGCGTTGCACCAGTCCGCACCCAGCGCCATCGTGATCGCCATGTCGAAGCCCGTGGCGATCTTGCCGCCGGCCACCAGCCGGATATCGTCTTTCAGGCCGCAACCAACCAGCGCATTCCGTGCAAACAGCAAACCATCGCGCAGCGGCGTCCCCACATGGTCCGTAAACTCCGCGGGCGCAGCGCCGGTGCCGCCCTCCTTCCCGTCGATGACGATGAAGTCAGGCTTGATACCGGTATCCAGCATCGCCTTACAGATCGCAAGAAACTCCCAGCGGTGGCCGATGCACAGCTTGAAGCCGACCGGCTTGCCGCCGCTGAGCTCCCGGAGCTGGGCCACAAATTCCAACAGCCCGCGGGGGGTCGAGAAGGTGCGGTGGTACGGCGGTGATACGCAGGACTCGCCGACCGGTATACCGCGGGTGCTGGCAATCTCTTGGCTTACCTTGGCCGCGGGCAGAATGCCGCCGTGCCCGGGCTTGGCGCCCTGGGACAACTTGATCTCGCACATCTTGACCTGCGGCAACTGCGCCTTTTCTCGGAACGCGCCGGGGTCAAAACCGCCGTCCTGCGCCCGAGCCCCGTAGTAACCGGTGCCCAGCTCCCAGATCAGGTCGGCCCCGCCCCGCTCGTGATAGGGGCTGATCGCCCCCTCGCCGGTATCGTGCGCGAAGCCGCCGCTTGCTGCGCCCCGGGACAGCGCCTCGATCGCAGCCGCCGACAGCGAGCCGAAGCTCATGGCGGAGATGTTCAGGAGCGCGGTCTCGTAGGGCTGCGTGCACTGCGCGCCGCCCACCGGAACCCGGGGCGGATGTTCCGCCGGCGGTTTGGGGCAGATCGCATGGTTGACCCATTCATAGCCGCTGCGCATGACGTCGCGTTCGGTGCCGAACGGATGCGTTTCGATGGCGCTTTTCGCGCGCTGGTAAATCAAGGTGCGCTGCTCCCGATCATAGGGCGCACCTTCCGTATCGCCTTCGACGAAATACTGGTGAATCTGAGGGCGCACGCTCTCCGCCAGCCGTCGCAGGTGGCCGATCACCGGGTAGTTGCGCAGCAGGCTATGCCGTTGCTGGACCAGGTCGGCAACACCAATCAGCAGCAGCGGCCAAACCACGACAGCGAGCCAGACGGGCAGCCAGGGCGTAAGCAGCGCAAGCGCCACGATCCCGGCGAAGGGCAGATAACGGATCACAGGAACCCCCTTTTCGTTAGACTTGGCCAGTATGAACGAACCCAAGGCTCCGGGTAGCCAGGCACCCGATTCCGTCGCGTCGTCCAACAGCTCAGCCTCACCGCAGGCCGGGTCGGGGTACGCCCACTACGCACTTCTGGTCCTGGTGCTGGTCTACATCTTCAATTTCGTCGACCGGCAGATCCTGTCGATCCTGGCCGAAGACATCAAAGCCGACCTGGGCATCAGCGATGCGCAGATGGGCTTCCTGTACGGCACGGTCTTTGCCGTCTTTTACTCGGTGTTCGGGATTCCGCTGGCGCGCCTGGCTGACGTCTGGACCCGGCGCTCGCTGATCGCCATGGGCCTCGGCTTCTGGTCACTCATGACGGTGCTGTCCGGCACCGCGCGCTCCTTTGTGCCTCTCGCCCTGTACCGGGTCGGCGTCGGCATTGGCGAGGCCAGCGCGTCTCCGGCCGCTTACTCGATGCTGTCCGACTACTACCCGCCAAGGCTGCGGGCGACCGTCATCGCCATCTACTCGTCCGGCGTTTACGTCGGCGGCGGGCTGGGACTGATTATCGGCGGCGTGGTGCTCGACTACTGGTCGACCACCTACCCCACCGATCCGCCCATGGGTCTGAAGGGCTGGCAGATGGCATTCATGGCCGTGGGCGCGCCCGGGCTGTTGCTGGCACTGTGGGTACGCACCCTGCGCGAGCCGGTGCGGGGCGCCAGCGAGGGCCTGGCCGTCACGCGCAAGGACGATCCGATCCGGGTCCTGATGACCGAGATGAGCGCGGTGCTGCCGCCCTTAACGCTCTGGAGCGTGCGCCGCCACGGCGGCTCCGTCGCGGTGAACCTGGCAGCCGCAGGCGGGATCGCGCTGCTGGCCCTTGGCCTGATCCTGGCTACCGGCAGCGTGGTGCAGTGGATCGCCCTGGGTATCGGGGCGTACATCACCTTCAGCTGGGCCCAGTCCCTGAAAGGCCGTGACCCGGCGACCTTTGCCATGATGTTCCGCTCGAGAGCGCTGATCTACGTCACCCTGGCCTTTCCGACGATCTCCTTTCTGACCTACGGCGCGAGCTTCTGGACCGTGCCCTATCTGATTCGCAACTTTGATGTGAGCGCCGGCGAAGTCGGTATCTGGGTGGGTGCCGGCAATGCCGTTGGCGGGCTGATCGGCGTCACCCTGGGCGGCGTGCTGGCGGACTGGTTCAAGCTTCGAACTCCGAACGGCCGGCTCTACATCGGTATTATTACCGCAGTGTGCACGGCACCGGGTTTGCTGTGGATGCTGTACACCGACAGCCTCGTCTGGGCGTTCATCCTGAACTTTGTGTACCACATCCCGGCCGCCATGTGGGTCGGCATCCCCAGTGCGACGGCGACAGACCTGGTGATGCCGCGCATGCGCGCGGTTGCGACTGCGTACTTCCTGCTGATGAACACATTCATCGGGCTCGCCCTCGGTCCCTATCTGATCGGGCGGGTCAGCGATGGCTTTATGCAGGGGGGCTATGCCGATGCGGACGCGCTGCGGCTCGCGATCGCTCTGGCCCTGCTGATCTTTCTGGTCTCTCTGATCTTTCTGGTGCTCGCCATGAAACACCTGCCCAAGGACGAAGCGAGCCGGTTGAGCAGAGCCGAAGCACTGGGAGAAGCGGTGCGCTAGCGGTGGCAAAAACCGGCAAGATTCGAAGGGAGCAACCGCGGGCGCCGGAAAGGCGGAAATAAAAAGGGCCGGCAAAGCCGGCCCCCCGTTAGCCTTTACCGAAGGCAATGCTTAACGCTGGCCCTCACAGGCAAAACGGATAGACATTGATCACCTCCTTTTAATTTCCGCTCAAGGTCCACGGACTATAGGGGGTCATTCCGACGCCGGCAACAGGCTTTGCTCCGCCCCGACGTCCGCTGGCGGCTCGCGCCGAATCAGCGCCAGCAGTGCCGTTTTTCTGACGCGTGGATTCCCGAGCACCGCCGCCCGATCGCCCGCCCGCAGGCCGAGCAAGGTTTCGCGATCGCCGGACAGGTTGACGACCTCATCGCACTGCAGGTCTTGAGCCGCGAAGTAACGCAGCAGATGTGCCCCGAGATGGCGCAGATGGACCGGTCGAACCGTCGCACCAAACAGCAAGGCGCCGTCGCAGCGCGCCACAAAGGTTCGAAAATAGGCGGGCAGCTTGAGCTCCCGCTCTGAGATATCGAGCTGCCCGCCCTCGACAATGCCGGGCCCGGCCTGCAGGGCGCTCTCAAACAGGTCGCGATGATAGGCACCGCGATTGACGACGCCGAGTCCCTGCTCCCCGAAACCGATAATCCTCGTGTACCCGTAGGGCTGCAGCGGCCCAATCTCGGCGCCCTCAACCTTGAGCAGGCCCAGCGGCCGCAGGGGGCTGAACTCAGCAACGAACGGGCTGCCCAGCACCGCCGCCACGCGGTCGTCGGCGAGCACGGTCGCCCCGTCTGTACCGGCGCCACCGCCGCGCAGCACTGCGCGATAACCGGCCTCGGGCGCGCGCAGGACGAGCGCGACGGGGGCGCCGTCCGGGCCGGTGTCGCCATGGACGGTCCCGACTGTCAGATCCTGGCCGTCCGCCACCGACTCGAAGGCCTGGCGCAGCCGTTCGGCCGCCACCGGTGCCAGCGCGCCGTCAGGCGTGCGGCTGCCGGGCAAGGCCGCAGCGCTGGCGGCCCCATTGGCATCGAAGGTCAGCGTCCACCGATCGAGGGTCGAAACGGGCGCGCTGCTCGGCCCCCGGGCGGATTCAGGCCCGGCGTCGCAGGCACCGAGCACGATCATCGCAAGTACCTGGGCCAGCAACCGGCGCAGCGTGACGAGTCGCCAGCGACCAGTGCTGACGAGCGGGGGATGTGGGTTCGTGAGGCTGTTCAAAGTTGCCGCTATAGCTTCCGCACCTGGCGGACCGGGTGGATGACCAACGCAAAGTACCTTAATCAGTGCGAAGCCCCAAGCAGTAGCACCAGAGGCTCGTCAGAGGTTGGTCGGAGACTGGTCGGAGGCTCAAAAGCGCGGACCGGTCTACAATGACCGCTGCTCACAACCTCCTGCCGGCGGCCATGTCCCGTATCGAGTCTTTCAGCCTGTCTCCCGGTCGCGTGCTGGCGCGCAAGTACGAGGTCATCCGCGAGCTGGGACGCGGCTATGAGGGCCAGGTGTATCTGGTCCGCGAGCAGGCAACCGGCATCGAACGCGCCGCCAAGCTGTTCTTTCCCGAGCGCAATCTGCGGAACCGGGTCGCGATCGCCTATGCGAAAAAGCTCCACAAGCTGCGCTACTGCGAAGCGCTCATCCAGTATCTGAACCAGGAAATCATCCGCTTCGAAAAGCAGGACATCACGCTGCTGATTTCCGAGTTCGTCGAAGGCGAAGTCATGGCGGACTACCTGCAAAGGCAGCGCGGCCAACGATTGCCCGAGTTCGAGGCCCTGCATCTGATTCACGCCATTGCCGCCGCGGTGGCGCCCATGCATCGCGCCCGGGAGTACCACGGCGACCTGCACAGCGAGAACATCATCCTGCGCCGAACCGGCCTGGGCTTCGACATCAAGCTGCTCGATTTCTATATCTCCAACGGCGGCACTCGGCAGAATGTGCGGGATGACGTTTGCGACATCGTTCGGCTGCTCTACGACGTGCTGGGCGGGCCCAAACGCTACACCGCGGTACGGCCTGAGATCAAAGACATCATCAAGGGACTCAAACGTACCCTGATCGCCCAGAAGTTTCGCAGCGCCGACCACCTGCGCGTGCATCTGGAAACCATGTCCTGGGATCAGCGCTAGCCATGCCGCGGCACCTGTTCATCAACGCCGACACCGACGGTGTCAGAGCCTGCGATACCGCCGCACACCAGATCAGCGTACTGACACGCCCGCTGGCACAGGCCCCAAACCAGGACTGCGCAGCCGTGCTGGAGCTCGAGAACGGCGCCTGCGTGCTCACGGTCGCCGACGGCATGGGCGGCGGCCCGGCGGGCGACACCGCGTCCCGACTCGCCGTGGTGACGCTGTGCGATCAGGTCGAGGCGGCCGCAAAGGCCGGCTTGCCGCTGCGCGCCGGCATCCTGAACGGTTTCGAGAGTGCCCACCAGGCCGTCCTCGACCACGCCGCCGGAGCGGCCACCACACTGCTGGTTGCTGAACTGCAGCAGGATATGGCGCGGTTGTATCAGGTGGGCGATTCCTCAGCGCTGGTGTTCGGCCAGCGTGGCCTCCTCAAGCAGCAGACCACCTCACACTCCCCGGTCGGCTATGCCGTACGCTCGGGGCTGCTGGGCGAAGACGAAGCGCTCGTGCACGAAGATCGCCATTACGTTTCCAACATGATTGGCTTTGAGAGCATGAGCGTCGAGGTTGGCCTGCCTTTTCGGCTGGCGGCCAGAGATACCATCGTGCTCGGCAGTGACGGCCTCTTCGACAACCTCTCAGCCGACGAGGTCGTCGCCGCAGCACGCACCGGGCCTTTGGGGCACGCGGTGACATCGCTGGCAACGCTCGCCCGGCAGCGCATGGCGGACAACGAGGGTGGTGAGCCCCGGGGCAAGCCCGATGACCTCGCGATCATCGGGCACCGGTTGAACCCGCGCTAGAAGCGGTAGGTGAAGTCCAGGCCGTAGGCCGCTTCCGGCGCCTCGTGAATGAACGAGCCGCCAAACTCCGGCGCGACGATAATCTCTGCAAGGTACTCGTCGTTCTCAAGGTTTCGGCCCCAGGCGGTGACGCTCCACTGCGGACCGTGCAGGGAGATGCGCGCGTCGATCAAGTCGTAGGGGTCACGCACCGTGCGGCTGGTGTCTGACGCCACCGGGAAGCCCAGCAGCGCCGTCCAGATTGCCGGCTGGGTGTTGTCCTGCACCGTGTGGAACCAGGTCTCGCCGACCCGCTGGTAGTCCAGGCGCATGACCAGCTCCATATTGCCGTTCAGCGGGAAAGTCAGCTGGCCGCCCAGGTTCAGCGTGTACTCCGGCGCCAGTGGCGCTTCGTTGCCAACGGTCTGCGGGCGGTGACGGTTCTCCTTGATCTCGCCATCGGTGTAGCCGAAGCCGCCGTAGACGGCGAGCACGTCGTTCGCCTGGTAGTTGAAGTCCACTTCGACGCCGCGCAGCTGCAGCTCATCGATGGTGGTCACGGCGCGCAGCAGGCCAAAGGGCCCGGCAAAGAACTCAAAGAACTGGTTGTCGTCAACATCGGTCTGGAACGCGGCGGCATTCACGCGCAAACGGCCATCCAGGTACGTGCCCTTGAAGCCGATCTCGATCGCCCTGGAGACTTCTTTGTCGTACTCGTCGTTCACGTCGATACCGGCGCCGACGTTGCCGAGGCCAAAGGGGTTGCCGCTGTTGAACCAGAACTCGGTCAGCGCCTCGCTGCCAATCGAGTTGAAGCCGCCTGAGCGGAAGCCCACGCCGTAGGAGCCATAGAAGCTGGTGCTTTCATTCAGGCGGTAGTGCAGCGAGAGCTTCGGCTGCAGCTGGCTGAAGGTCTCGTCCCGGCTGGGGATCGCGTCGGTCACCGAGGCCCGTGCCGGGTTCAGCGGCGCGCCGCCACCGAACAGCAGCGCCGACGGCGCTACAGGGACGCGGTTGTCGACCTCCCGCTCTTCCCGGTCGTAGCGCGCTTCCAGCGACAGCTCCAGCCGGTCGCTCAGGTCGATGCTGAGCTGCCCGAACACAGAGTACACCGTGGTGTCGAACTCGTCGTTGAACAGCAGGTCGGTAGGGTTCAGACCGGTCGCCGGCACGAACGGCTGCTCGCTGAAGCCCTGCCCCAGATCGGCGCCGTAGCCCACGACGACCTCGCGCTCGATCGCTGCGTAGTAGACCCCGCCAATCCAGCGCACCGCGCCGTCCATGGGGCCCGCCAGCCGCGCCTCGAGGCTGATATCGCTCTGGTTGCGCTCCTGGTACTGGTAGCCGTCGCAGGTGGTTGGGGTGTAAGCCGACAGCAGGCTGTTAGCCGCCGACGGCGCATCGCCCGGCGCCGCGAAGATAAACGCCGGGGGCGAGCTGTTGATGAGGTTGATGGTCTCTGCGGTCACCGATGCCGCGCAAGCGGGCACGGCCGAGTAGCCGCCGAAGGCGGCGCTGGTGCCGTCAGACAGCAGGGACTCTTCCAGGTCGTTGTAGGCACCGATCACCGTCAGCACGCTGCCGTTGTCGAAGTCGTGCTCAACCTTCAGGCTCAGATCCAGGGTTTCCTGCTCGTTCGATGGCGGCACGTTGAAGGTGTAAAGGAAATCGTGTTCGTTGACGTCGGCAAAGAACAGGTCAGCGCCCGGGGTGCCGAAGCCCTGGAAGGCCGGCAGCGCAAAGGTCGCATTGAAGTTAATGGTGCCGCTATCGGCCTGGGAGTAGCCCATGCGCAGGTCCCAGGAAGTACGCTCCTGCTCGAACAGCAGCCGCCCGCGGACCGTCTGGTCTTCGAAGAAATCGACGTTGTCTTTGCCGCTGAAGCGGTTGCGGTTGAAACCGTCGGCCTCCCGGGTGCTGAAGCTCAGCCGACCGGACAGGTTGTCGGCCAGCTGGCCCCCGACCACGCCCTGAACCCGGAAAGCATCGTTGTTGCCGAAGCCAGCGGTGATCTTGCCCTCGAACTCTTCCCCGGGCTTGTTGGTGGTGATCAGGATCGCACCGCTGCTGGCGTTGCGGCCGTAAAGAGCGCCCTGCGGTCCTTTCAGCACCTCGATCTGTGCGATATCGAGCAGCTCGCGGTTAAAGGCGTTCGGGTTGGTGATCAGTACCCCGTCTACCACCAGCGCAAAGTTCGACTCCGCATCGCGAGTTGAGGTGATCCCGCGAATCGTCACGAGCGTATCGCCGACGTTCACCGTATTGGCCATCACGACATTCGGAGTCAGGTTGATGAAATCCTCCGGCCGCTGGATCCCCGCGTCCTCAATCTGCTGTCCGGTGAACGCGGTGACCGCGATCGGCACGTCAGACAAGGTTTCCGCCTGCCGCCGGGCGCTGACGACAATCTCCTCGATCGCGGCGGCGCTCGCCGTGAGCGGCGATGCCTGGACGGAGGCGCTCAGCAGCAGGCCAGCGCCGAGCAGGCTGCTGCTGAGCAGCGTCGCTGCAGGCTGCGACGCAGATTTAGGCGCGGAATTCGCGCGGTCACTGAATTGGCTCACGGAAACACCCCTTGTGCATGAACGCGCGCATTGTATACATTTAACAGCACCTAAAAACAAACCCGGCGAGGCCTGCAAGCTGCCTGGCGCAGTTTCCGACCGCCTTTGCCGCCCCAAGCCATGGCCAACGCAGCTGAACATGCCTACGAGCAAATTCGCGAGCGTATCCTTTCCGGGCGCTACCAGCCTGGACAGCGCCTCACGGAAGCCGAACTGGTCGACGCCTGCGGCGTCAGCCGCACCCCTGTCCGGACGGCCATCAACCGCCTGGTCAGCGAGGACTTTTTAGAGGCCAGCCGCAATCAGGGTGCCCGGGTCAAACGCTGGGACAACACCGAGCTGGACGAGCTGTTTGAGCTCCGGGCCCTGCTCGAGGGCCACGCCGCGGCCCGGGCGGCCAGCCGCATCACGGCCTCGCAGCTGGAAACGCTGGATCAAGCCGTTGCCGATATGGACCGGATCCTGGCAGGCCGCAGCGCGCACCTGCGCAAAGCACGGGAGTTTCTGAGGCTTAACCGTATTGTGCACAGCACCGTCTGGGAGGCGGCGGACAGCCAGCACCTGCTGGCGATGCTGGGACGGCTGGTGGAGCAATCGCTGCAAGTCCGTACCGTGCGGGCTTTCTCCCTGGCCCGGCTGAGCGAGTCCCACCACCACCACCTGGAGCTCCAGCGCGCCCTCCACGCTCAGGACCCGCTGTGGTGTGAGGCCGTTATGCGCAGCCACATCCGCGCCGCCCGGCAGGCTCTGGCGGTTGACCAGACGCCGAAAACAGCCTCGGAGCGCGACAAGGATCTGGCCCGGCAGGCCCACAGCTGAGGCTTTCAGATCCTGGCGCTTTGTATACAATCGCCCTCCTGCTTTCCTGAGGCCTTGCCATGACCGAAGCCACCACCGGGGCGCAAAGCATTCCCCCCAACGGCCCGCTCGGCCCAAACAAACCCCTCGCCGGTATCCGCCTGCTGGACCTGACGCACATGCTGTCGGGCCCCTACGCCGGCATGATCCTGGCGGACCTCGGCTGCGACACGGTCAAGGTCGAGCCCATCGCCAAGGGCGAAGGCACCCGGCGCTTGCTGGAAACGGACCCGAACAACTCCCTGGGCGGCATGGGCGCCTACTTTTTCACCCTGAACCGCAACAAACGCAGCGTCGCTCTCGATCTGAAGAGCGACGCGGGCCGCGCGCTGTTCTATCGGCTGGTCGCCGGCGCAGACGTCGTGCTCGACAACTTCTCGGCCGACGTCACCCGGCGCCTGAAGATTCACTACGATGACCTGCGCATCCACAACCCGCGCATCATCACCTGCTCCGTCTCCGGCTTTGGCAGCGACGGCCCGCACTATCGCCGCCCCGCGTTCGACCAGATCGTGCAGGGGCTGGGGGGCGGCATGTCGATCACCGGCGCCGGGCCCGGGGAATTCGTCCGCGCCGGCATTCCCATTGGCGACCTGGGCGGCGGCATGTTCGCGGTCATGGGCATCCAGTCCGCCTTGCTCGCTCGAGAGCGCACGGGACACGGGCAGCACGTCGACATTTCCATGCTCGACGTGCAGGTCAGCTTGCTGAGCTACATGGCGACCATGTACTCCCTGTCCGGGCAGGTGCCCGGACCAATCGGCAACAGCCACTTTGTGCACACGCCCTACAACACCTTTCCAACCGCTGACGACACGATCATCATCGCCGTGATCGGCGATACCTTCTGGCCAGCGCTGGTTGAGCTGCTGGACGTCGATGCCCTGCGCGATCCCAGCCTTGCCACCGCGCCAGCGCGTTTGGCCCGGCAAGCCGAAATCGAAGCGCTGGTCGGCGAGCGGCTGCAAACTCAGTCTGCCGATTTCTGGCTTGAGCAGCTTGAGGCCGCGCGCATTCCCTGTGCCCGGGTCAACAACCTGGCCCAGGCCCTGAGCGATCCGCAGGTGCGGCACCGAAACATGGTCGTGACTGTCAATCATCCGGAAAGCGGCGCCACCGAAGTGCCCGGGAACCCGATTAAATTGAGCGGTAACAGCGAAGAGACCTTTACGCCGCCGCCGCTGCTCGGCGCGCACACGCGCGAAGTACTGCGGGACTGGGGCGCCATGAGCGATGCGGACATCGACGCCGCCATCAGCGCGGGGCATGCACAGGCCGCGCCCGGCGCGCCCGGCAACCCTCGACCGGACTGAAAAGCCCGCACAAAACCGATCGCCGCAGCGGTCAGCCCATACCAGGAGCGCGACATGCCAGACAGACCCAGCAACTTCGTTACCGTGAACGACGTGGGCCCCCGGGACGGGCTGCAGAACGACAGCGCGGCGGTCAGCCCGGCCGATCGCGCGCGGCTCATCGAGGCGCTGGTGGATGCCGGCGTGCCGGCGGTCGAGATGGTCAGCTTTGTCAGCCCCAAGGCCGTCCCGAAAATGGCCGGCGCCGCCGAAGTTGTCGGCCAGCTGGACCTGGACCGCGCCGACTACAGCGCGCTGATTCCGAACCAGCGCGGTTACGAGATGGCGAAGGCCGCTGGCGTGCGCTCCGTTGCCGTGGTGCTGTCAGCAACAGAGACCATGAACCAGAAGAACATCAACATGAGCCTCGACAAGACGGTCAGTGTCTGTCGCGACATCGTCGCCCAGGCGCGCGCAGACGGCCTGACGGCACGCGGCTACGTGTCCGTGGCCATCGAGTGTCCCTACGAAGGCCTGGTGCCCGAAGCCCAGATCGAGTCCCTGACCGCCACCCTGTTCGAGGCCGGCGCCGAAGAAGTCATCGTTGCGGACACGATTGGCGGGGGCAATCCGGCCCAGGTCAAAAGCCTCTTCAACCGGCTGGTGTCGCGCTTCGATGCCGCGCGGCTGTCGGCTCACTTTCACGACACCCGAGCGCTGGCCCTGGCCAACGCGTGGCAGGCCCTGGAGTGCGGCATCCGCAAGTTTGACGCCAGCATTGGCGGCCTCGGCGGGTGCCCCTTCGCGCCCGGCGCGGCCGGCAACCTGGCGACCGAAGATCTGGTCTCGCTCTTGCACCAGGCGGGCTTCGAGACCGGTATCGATGAAGAGCGGCTCCTTGCCTGCGTCGATCTCGCGCACGAGCTGGTCGCACACGACCTGGGCGGTCGTACCCTGCCCTGGCAGCGCAACGTTCGCGCGGCGGCAACCGCGTAACCCGAACCCAACGGCTCACCCTGACCCACCATAGGGAACTGACATGGCTTACAAACTCGGCGTCGACGTCGGCGGCACCTTCACCGACGTCCTGCTCATCGAAACCGACAGCAGCGCGGTCTACACCGCCAAGGTGCCTTCCACGCCGGAGGATTCGTCCATTGGCGTTCTGAACGGCATCGAGCGCGCCTGCGCGCTGGCCGGCATCAAGCCGGGCGAGGTCGGCCAGGTCACCCACGGCACCACCGTCGCCACCAATGCGGTGCTAACCGGTCGCGGCGCCCGC
This sequence comes from uncultured Pseudomonadales bacterium, assembly GCA_964640725.1. Classification (GTDB taxonomy): domain Bacteria; phylum Pseudomonadota; class Gammaproteobacteria; order Pseudomonadales; family Azotimanducaceae; genus CALHVX01. The sequence continues at coordinate 168,699 of CAZXIJ010000003.1, forward strand.
GTCGGCCTGGTCACGACCCAGGGCTATCGCCAGGTGCTGCAGATTGCCCGATCCTTTGTGCCCGGTGGGCTGGGCGGCTGGGTGATCTACGACAAGTCCGACCCCATGGCTCCGCTGGAGTGCACGGTGGAGGTGCCGGAACGGATCGGCGCCGACGGCCGCATCGTGCACCCGCTGGACGAAGCCGGCGCCCGGGCGGCCTTGCAGCAACTGCAGGGCAAAAACATCGAAGCGCTGACCATCTCTCTGATCAACAGCTTTACCAATCCGGCGCACGAGCAGCGGCTGGCCGAGATCGCGGCCGAGGAGCTGCCCGGCATTCCCGTCAGCATCTCCAGCGAAGTGATTCCCGAGATGCAGGAATACGAGCGCACCATCACGACCGTCGCCAACAGCTACGTGCGGCCCGAGGTCGCGAAGTACATCGACAACCTGGAAGCCGAGCTGGAACGGCGCATGGACAGCCCGAAGCTGTCGATCCTGCGCTCCGACGGCGGTCTGTCCACAGCCCGGGCGGCGGCCACCTTCCCGGTTAACCTGCTGATGAGTGGTCCCGCCGGCGGCGTGGCCGGCGCGCGCTGGATCGGCCAGCAGTCTGGCATCAACAACCTGCTCACCTTTGACATGGGCGGGACCTCGACGGACGTTTCGCTCATCGAGAACGGCGAGGCGCTGGTGCGCCGGGAGACGACCGTCGGCGACGTCAACGTCCGCGCCAGCTCCGTCGACGTGCGCACGGTCGGCGCCGGCGGCGGGTCTATTGCCTCGGTGCCGGAACTGACCCGGGCGCTGCGCGTCGGGCCAGCGTCCGCTGGCGCGGTGCCCGGGCCCGCCGCGTACGCCAAAGGCGGCGAAGAGCCGACCGTGACCGACGCGAACGTGGTGCTCGGCTACCTGCCTTCCGACCAGAAGCTGGGGGGCGACATGGCCATTCGCCGGGACCTCGCCGAGCAGGCGGTCGCGCGGGTTGCCGAAGCCATGGGGCTGGGCATTGAAGCTGCGGCCGAAGGCATTATCAAAATCGTCAACGAGAATATGTTCGGCGCCCTGCGCCTGGTCTCCGTCGAGAAAGGCTACGATCCCCGGGACTTCTCGCTCATCGCCTTCGGCGGCGCCGGGCCCCTGCACGCGAACGCCCTGGGCACCCTGACAGGCGCCTGGCCCGTGATCGTGCCCCCGGGCCCGGGTGTCCTGTGTGCCTACGGCGACGCCACGACGCGCCTGCGGGACGAGTCGTCGCGCACGTTCATTACCCGGCTCAACGACGTCGAGCCGCTGGCGATCCTGAAGGAACTCAAAGAGCTGGAGCAGCAGGCTCGAAGCGCGATCCTCGCGGAACAGGGCGATGATCAGCGCGCCGATGCCGGCCTCACAGACAGCGATATCACCGCCGAGCTGCAGGCCGATCTGCGTTACAGCGGCCAGGGCCTGGTGCTCACGGTCAGCACCAGCGCCGCGGAGCTCACCAACGAAGGTTTCGCCCCGCTGGCCGCGCGCTTCGACGCGCTGCACGAGCAGCTGTTCACCTTCGCGCTGGACGCCGAGCGCGAGTTTGTCAATCTGCGCGTGGTCGTCCAGGGCCCGAGCGCCGATATCCGCGCGCAGGTGGACGACAGCAGCGGCGGCGCCATCAGCGATGCCCGCATCAGCGATCATCGGGTGTACGCCGAAGGTGCCTGGCATGACGGCGCGCTCTACGACCGCAACAAGCTCAAGGCCGGCCAGGTGGTGCCGGGCCCCGCCGTGATCCTCGAGATGGACTCCACCACGCTGGTACTGCCCAAGCACGAAGCTGCCGTCGACCGGGTCGGCAACCTGTTGCTCAACCCGAGCCGCTAACCCGCACGACGCCCGAACGAATCGCAAGGCCAGGAGACAGACTCATGCCCGGACAAATCAGCCAGACCAATACCACGCCCTTTAACCGCGTCGACGTCGACCCGGTCACCCTCGACATCGTCGAGAACGCCCTGCGCAATGCCAGGGTCGAGATGGATGCCACCCTCTTCCGCACCGCCATGTCCCCCGGCATCCGCGAACAGGGCGATGCCTTCCCCATGATCGCCAACGTCGACGGCAAGATGGTCGTCGGGCAGTTCGGCTCGTTCATTCACGGCTTCATGGAAGCCTACGACGGCGTCCTCGAAGAGGGCGACATGCTGTTCACCAACGACCCCTACTCCTGCGGTGCCGCGGTCAGTCACCTGAACGACTGGCTGGTGCTCAAGCCGATTTTCAAGGATGGCCGCCACCTGTGCTGGGCCGCGCATTTCGGCCACATGACGGACATCGGCGGCAAAGTGCCCGGCTCCCTGCCCATCGACGCGCACGAGATCTTTGAAGAAGGCGTGGCGGTACCGCCAGTCAAGATCTTCCGCAAGGGCGAGCTGCAGGAAGACATTCTCAGCATCATCCTGCGCAACAGCCGCATGCCGCACTGGAACAAGGGCGATTTCAACGGCGTGATCGCCGCCTGCAACATGGCGGAGCGGCGCTGCATCGAGATCGCCGAGCGCTTTGGCGACGACCTGTTCTACTCCGCCATGGACGAGCTGCTGGAACGCAATTGCCGAGCCATGAAGCAGCTCATCAAGACCGCGGTGCCGGAAACCAAGGCCGTGTTCGAGGACTACCTGTGCGACGACGGCATCGGTCAGGGGCCCTACAAGATCAAGTGCGCGATGTGGCGCGAGGGCGAGCGGGTGATCTTCGACTTCGAAGGCACAGACCCGCAAAGCTCCGGCTCCATCAACTTCCTCTTGAACGAAGAGATGTTCAAGATGTTCTGCGGCACCTTCATGATCTCCGTGTTTGACCCGCAGATCCTCTTTAACGATGGCTTCTACGACTACATGGACGTGCGCATTCCCGAAGGCTGTCTGCTGAAACCGCGGCGACCGGCGGCCCTGTCCTGCCGCACGCATGCCCTGGGCCGCATCTTTGACGTGATCTCCGGACTGCTGGGCCAGGGCAATCCGGACTTTCTGTGCGCCGCCGGCTTTTCCGACAGCCCCCATTTGATGTATTCGGGCTACGACAAGAACGGCGAGTGGTACCAGCTGTTCCAGATCGGCTTCGGCGGTATTCCGGGCCGGCCCATGGGCGACGGGCCCGACGGCCACTCCCTGTGGCCCGGCTTCACCAATGTCCCGAACGAGTACATCGAGGCCTACTTCCCGCTGCGCATCGAGACCTACGAGACCATTCCCGATTCCGGTGGCGCGGGGCTCAACCGCGGCGGCAACGGCATCTGCATGGGCTACCGGTTCCTGGAAGACGGCCAGGTCTCTATTCACGACGATCGCTGGCTCACCTATCCCTGGGGCGTCAACGGCGGCGAGCCGGGCGGCCGCGGCTCCAAGGAGCTGGTCCGCGCTGACGGCAGCCGCGAGCTGCTGCCGTCCAAGTGCGACCGCATCGCCGTAAAGGAAGGCGATCTGCTGCTCTACAACACCTGGGGCGGGGGCGGCGCCGGCGATCCGCTGGCCCGGGAGACGGCGCGGGTGGGCAAGGACGTCGAGCGCGGGCTCGTGACCGTAGACGGCGCGCGGCGCTACGGCGTGGTTTGCGATGCCCACGGCATCGTGGACGAGGCAGCAACCGCGGCGCTGCGCGCTGAGATGAGCAAGAACCGCGGCGAGCTGCCGGTCTTCGACTTCGGCGGCAGCATCGACGAGATCAAGGCGCGCGCGCTCGAAGAGACCGGGCTGCCCGCACCCCGGGCACCGACCTTCGCGCGCCGCGGCCGCGGCATCGTGACCGCCGTGAGCGGCTCTTGAGCCGGCGAGCGCTGGCCACGGCACCGATCGCGATCGGCACCAGCCCGGCGCTGATTGTCGTCGATGCCATCAAGGGCTTTACGGATCCGGAGTGCCCTTTAGGCGGTGACTTCACGCCGGAAGTCGCGGTGATCAGCCAGCTCCTGACCGTGGCCCGAGCCAACCGCTGGCCCTGCGTCTTCAGCACCGTGGTCTATCACAGCGACGATCAGGCCTCGGTGTTTCGGGCCAAGGTGCCTGCGCTGAATCTGCTCACGCCAGACTCGCAGTGGGTCAAAGTCGATGACCGGCTCACCGTGCAAGATGACGACCTGCTGCTGGAAAAGACTCACGCTTCCTGCTTTCACAGCACCACCCTGGCCCAGTCGCTACGCCAGCGCGGCGTCGACAGCGTGCTGGTCACAGGCTTCACCACCAGCGGCTGCGTGCGCGCCACAGCAGTCGACGCGCTGCAGCACGACTTCCGAACCTTCGTCGTCAAGGATGCCGTTGCGGACCGGGACCCGGAGGCTCACCAGGCCAACCTGTACGACCTGCAGGCCAAATACGGTGAGCTGATCGACAGCCAGGGCCTGATGGAACGCTACTCCGACCGGTAGTTGCCCGGACGCTTCTCGAAAAACGCGGCAATGGCTTCCTGGTGATCGGGCTCTGCGTGACAGAGCGCCTGCGAAGCCGCAGATTTTTCCAGCAGCTCGTCCAGCGAAGACGACCCGCTCGCCCGCAGCAGCTGCTTGGTCAGCCGCAGGGCGTGCGGCGGGTTGGACGCGATCTCTGCGGCCAGCTCAAGCGCCCGGGCCAGCAGCTGCTCCGGTGGCACCACCTCAGACACCAGCCCCATGGCCAGCGCCGCATCGGCTTTGACCGGCGCGCCGGTAAAGGCCATCTTGGCCGCGTTCGAGTAGCCGACGGCGCGCGGCAGGAACCAGGCACCGCCGTCGCCGGGAATGATGCCGAGCTTCACAAAGCTTTCGGCGAACATGGCTTTCTCGGAAGCGATACGGATATCGCACATAGTGGCCAGATCACAGCCCGCGCCAACCGCAGGCCCGTTGACTGCTGCGATGACCGGCACGTTCAGCGCGTACACGGCCCGAGGGATGCGCTGAATGCCCTTGCGGTAGGCCTCGGCCTGATCCGCCGGATCGCCCGAGAACAAACCCTTGCGATCGCGCATGTCCTTGACGTTGCCGCCGGCACAGAAGGCCGAGCCCTCGCCGGTCAGCACGACGGCGCGAATGCGAACATCGTCGTTGACTGCGGCGCAGACATCGACAAACGCATCGAACTGGTCGGCGCTGGTCAGGGCGTTGCGGGTTTCCGGGCTGGACATGGTCAGCAGCAGCACATGATCATGGCGCTCTTGCAGCAGAAACGACATAGGGCTTCCTCTCGTTGAATGGCCGGCAGTGTGCGGATCCCCCGGGACTCGCGCAACCGATCCACGCCTCTCAAGCCCGAGCACGAAATGACACTCACCCCTGCTACGCGCTGGATCCTGGGCGCCACGGCTACCATGGCCGTGGCGATGGGCATCAGCCGCTTCGCCTACACGCCGCTGCTGCCCACCATGCAGGCAGCCTTTGGCTGGTCCGTCACCCAGGTCGGCGACCTTGCGAGCGTGAACTATCTGGGCTACCTGGTCGGCGCGCTGGCAGCGCCGCGGTTGCTGCGCGCTGCCGGACCGGACCCGAGCCTGCTGCTGGCCATCGCCCTGGCGGGCTGCGTGCTCACCAGCGCGCTCGGAGCCTTCGCCGACAGCTACCTCATGTGGTGCCTGCTGCGTCTGCTGGCCGGGGTCGCCAGCGCACTCTGTCTGGTCCTGGTTACCACCCGGCTGGGCGCACTGCTGGCTCGCGAGCCCGGCACGAAACTTGGACACCTGCACTTTTCCGGCGTTGGCCTGGGCATTATCGCGAGCGTGCTGCTGGTCCGGGACGCCGGTGCCCCGCAAATCGAAACCGTGCAGCAACACTGGGCAGCCCTGGCCGGCATTTCCGCCGCGCTTCTGCTGCCGGCCTGGGCGCTGTTTCGCTCGGTGCCGACGCCGCCGGCACCGAGCCCGGAAAGCCCGCAGCCGCACCTGCCCATTGTCGATGCTGGCGCGCCCCCCCCCTCCCGGCTACTGCCGGTGATTGCCGGTTACGGTCTCTTCGGGTTTGGCTACATCATCACCGCGACCTTTATCGTCGCCATGGCGCAGAACACGGCGAGCAACGCCGCCGAAGCCCAGAACGTATGGCTGATCGCAGGGCTGGCCGCGATGCCTTCGGTACCGCTGTGGCACTGGCTCGGGCAACGGGTCGGCCTGACCGCCGCGCTCGGCGCGGCTTACCTGGTCGAAGCCGGCAGCGTGCTGCTTGCAGCCACGGGCGAGTCGACGCTGGCTTTGAATCTGGCGGCGGCGCTGCTGGGCGGCACCTTTGCCGGCATCACCGCACTCGGGCTGGCGCTCGGCAGCCAGCTGGCCGGCGCGCAGCGCGCCAGCGTCATCGGCACCATGACCGCCGTGTTCGCCGTAGGCCAGCTGCTCGGCCCCGGCATCGCCGGCCGGCTGACGGCGTTCAGCAACAGCTTTTTGCTGCCGAGCGTCGTGGCCGCCGGCACCCTGGTACTCGCCGCCGCGCTGTTGCTGCGGCTGGGGCGGGCCCGGGAGCGCCCCGCTTCGGGCTAGAGCCTCAGGTCAACGCTGACGGGGTAGTGATCCGAACCGCGCTGCGCCAGGGTGCTGCTGTGGGTCGCGCTCGAGCCCCGCACCAGCCGCTGCGCCGCGACCGGGTTCAGCATGATCCGATCAATGCGCGCCCGGCGCCGGGGCCAGAAGCTGCCCGGCAATCGGCCCGTGCCTTCGGTCAACTGCTGATCGTAAACGAGCGCATCCACCCAGCTGCTGCCCCGCAGCGCTGTCAGGGCGTCGCTGCTCGGCAGGTCATTGAAGTCCCCCAGCAGCGCCGCAGGGCGCGCGGCGGCCTCAGCCTCAGCCAGCTGAGACAGCACGTAGGCCAGCTCGTGGGCGCGCAGCTCGTCGTTGCCGAGGGCCAGGTCCGGCGCAGCGGCTTTCGACTTCAGGTGCACGGCAAACAGGCTCAGGGGCTGATGGTTATCGCCGGCAGCAAGATCCGCCCGCAGCAGATCGCGCTGCAGCCGCAGCGCCTGCAGCGCTTCCGTGTCGCCAAGGGGATCCTGGCCCAGGGATGTCAGAGTCAGCGGGACGCGAGCAAGGTACGCCAGGTGAATGCCCCGGTCGCTGTTGCCCGGCACGCACTGCGCAAAGGGGTACGGCTCGCGCAGCAATTGATTGAGGGCCGCAAGCGCCGCCTGACTGCCAACCTCCTGCAGCGCCACGATATCGGCAGCCATGAGATCCAGCACCCGGGCCACGGCCTTCAGCGCGACGGTAGCCTTGGCGGTGCTCCGCTCGACCCCGATATCGCCGGGCACGAAAAGGTTGCGCACGTTGTAGGTCGCGATGCGCACCCGCATCAACCGGCTCCAGGCTCCAGCGCGCGCAAGCGCTCCTGCAGAACAGCGGTCAGCGTAGCGCGGGCGGGCGCCGCATAGGGCTCGGCCGGGCTGTGTCCCCAGACCGGCCCGGGCCAGGCCGGATCGCCCGGCCAACGCCCCACGACGTGCAGGTGCAGCTGCGCGACGATGTTGCCGAGGCTCGCAACATTCAGGCGCGCCACGCGATCGTCGGCGCGCAGTACCCGCGCGGCCAGATCCGCTTCGACAGAGAGCTGCGTGCGGTCCGGCGGTGCCAGCGCATCGAGCGCAGTGACGGCAGCGCGCCGAGGCACCAGTACCAGCCAGGGGTAACGCCGGTCATCCATGGCGCGTATCTGGCTCAGCGGCAGGTCGGCGACGAAGAACGTATCGCGCGCCAGCCGATCATCCAGCACAAAGGTCATCAGAAAGGCCAGATACGCGGGATCAAGGTGAGCGAGATCGCAGCGGTCAGCAGATTCAGGAAAATGCCGACGCGCAGAAAGTCGAAGAAGCGGTAGCCGCCGGCGCTGTAGACCAGCGTGTTGGTCTGGTAGCCGATGGGCGTCAGGAAGCTCGCGCTCGCAGCAACCATCACCGCCACCACAAAGGGTCTCGGATCCGCCCCGATGCTGGTCGAGATGCCGATCGCGACAGGCACGACGATCACCGCCACCGCGTTGTTGGTGACGAGCTCCGTGAGGATCGAGCACAAGAAGTAGACCGCGATCAGCGCGACCAGCGGGGTGGTCAGGAGCAACAGCGGTTCCAGCTGCGACACCACCAGCGCGACCAGCCCGGAATCCTGCATGGCGGCGCCCATGCCGAGCATCGCGACAATCAGCGTCAGCACCTGCCAGTCCACCGCGGCCACCGCTTCGTCGAACTCCACACAGCGAAACGCCAGCACCGCGCCAGCACCGGCGATGGCCAACCCGGCGATCGGCAGCACGCCGAAGGCCGCGCCCAGCACAACAACCAGCAGCGCGCCCACGGCAATGGGCATCTTGCGGCGTCGGAAGGCCCGGGCTTCCGGATCAGAAATATTGATCAGGCCTTCGCCGGAAATCAGGCGGGCCAGATCCTTCTCTGCGCCTTCTACCAGAATCGTGTCGCCGACCGCGAGCCGGGTGCGCTCGAAGCGCTGGGTGACATTCTCGCCGCGGCGATGCAGCGCCAGGGGGTAGACCCGGTAGCGGCGCCGCAGGCGCAGGCGGCCCAGGGTCTCGCCGAGGATGCGCGACTGGGGCGTGAGCAGCAGCTCGACCACCTCCGTGGAGCGCGTGCCGACGCGCTGCATGTTGTCTTCTTCCCGGCCCAGAGCCCCGGCCTCGGACAGGGACATGACCTCGGCAGCGCTGCTGCGCAGCACCACGACGTCGCCGGCTTCCAGCGCAATGTCTTCCATTTCCCGGCGCAGGGACTCACCGGCTCGCAACACGTCAATCAGCTCGCTGTCGGCCTGGGTAATGGCGTTGATTGAGCTGACTGGCTGCCCCACGAAGTCCGAGGTGTGCTCGACAACGGCCTCCAGCAGAAAGCGTTTGCTCTCGTCGTTGTTCTTCAGGCCAACCGTGTGGTCGCGCTCCGGCAGCAGTCGCTGCAGCAGCAGCAGGGTGACAATGCCGGCCGCCGTGAGCGCCAGGCCCAGCGGGGCTATCTCGAAGATGTGGAACGGCTCGAGGCCGAAGCTCTGCGCCACCCCGTCGACCAGGATGTTGGTCGAGGTTCCAAGCAGCGTGCAGGTGCCGCCCAGGATTGACGCGTAGGACAGAGGAATGAGCAGCTTGGACGGTGCCCGCTGCGTCTGCCGGGCCAGCTCCACCGCGACGGGAATCATCAGCATGACCAGCGGCGTGTTGTTCACGAACGCGCTGCACAGCGCGGCCGCCAACAGGAAGGCCACCACCGACCGCAACGGATGAGCCCGTGCCCCGCGCGTGACCCGTTGCGCCAGGAGCTCGACCGCGCCGGTACGCACCAGCGCCGACGACAAAATGAACATGGCCCCGATGGTGACGGGAGCCGGGCTGGAGAGCACGCCCAGGAACCGGTCGACGTCGAGAATACCCAGCAGCAACAGGGTCCCAACCGCGGTGGCAGCGCTCACCGCCGGTGGCCGCCACTCCTTCGCAAAGGCAACAAATGTCAGCAGCAGCAGCGCCGCGACAATGTACGGAGCTGCGCCGGCAAGGGCGACGGCCATAGACGCCCTCTGGCGACCAAAACGGCAGTCTAGCAGGGAAAAAGGTCCGTACGCCGACGCTTGTCACGGCAATCCAACAGAATCGTCGGAGGCTTATATTCCTTTGTAATTCAAATGTTTAAAGGAACATTCAGGCACTTTACGGGAACTGCATAAACCGCTAGCACAGCGAAAAACCGATGAACTGAAGCTGGCGCGAGTACGCCGCGGGGGGGCGGAGAGAAAAGAATGGAGCGGGTAACGAGGTTCGAACTCGTGACCTCGACCTTGGCAAGGTCGCGCTCTACCAACTGAGCTACACCCGCTTGGGCTGCGCATTGTATAGCGCCCGGGCACACTGTCAAACGCCTCGCGACGGGACTCGCAGCGACCCTAGCCTTGCTGGGACTTCTGCTCGTCGCCAGCGGCCTCATCATGGTGCGGCAGATAGCGGCTGACGGCGCGCCAGGCCTTCCGAAAGGTCGGCAGGCGGCGCTCACGCCGGCAGTTCTGCAGCAAGGTATCCAGCTCAGAGCGGGAAACCTGGGACATGCAGCGGACGATCGGGCCCACAGCAGGATCGTCCTGAAAATGGAGGATCGCCGCCCGGGGATCCTCGTGCGCCTCAAGCTGCGCCAGCCGGCTGATCAGCAGCGAGGCTGACAGCTCAGCATCGAACATGTCCCGATAGGGACCCACGGAGATGCCTTCCCGGGTCTTGAAATACCAGCCGTCACCCTCTTCATAGATCCGTTCGCCGCGCTGCGGAAGCGAATCCAGCTGCTTCAGTTTTTGCTGATCGTCTGACCGGCGTTGCATGGGCGTCTTGCTCCCCTTGGCGGCGGGACGTTGGGGCCGCACACCTTCGTGACGCCAGTTTCTCACCGCGGCTTCGCCGAAACTGTAGATCCGGTCACAGCAGCGCAGCTTCACAGGTCGTTGACTGCCGAGCATCGACGCTGCCTACCCGTTTCGTCCCGGCCCAAGGTGCAGCCCCCCGTGAAGCCCACGCTCCTGATCTGCGGCGATCAGCTGTTTGCCCCGGCGCGCCTGCGGGCAGCTGGACTTGCACCCGATACCGTTCGCGTCCTGATGGTCGAGGATGCAGCACTGTGTCGTCGCCGAACCTACCACCAACAGAAGCTGACGCTGGTGCTGGCCGCGATGCGCAGCCACCGCGATGCGCTGGAGGACCGCGGTTACCGGGTCGACTACATCACCCTCGAAGACGAGTTGAGCCTGGCACAAGTGCTGAAGCGCCAGAAGGTCCGCGAACTGGTTTCCTTCACTGCCGTCAGCAAAGGCCAGCGGGCCTGGATCAGGCGTGCCTGCCGCCAGCACGACATCGCCTGGCAGGAGCGGCCTTCGCCGATGTTCCTGACCAACGCTGAGACCTTTGAGGAGCTCGCCGGTACCAGGCTGCCCCTGAACCAGGGGCGGTTCTACACCGCACAGCGTCGCCGGCTGAACATCCTCATGACCGCCGCTGGCGAACCGGTGGGTGGCCAGTTCAGCTTTGACGAAGACAATCGTCGCAAGCTCCCAAAGAAGCAGGCGGTTCCCGAGCTGCCGAACATCCCGGCAGACGATCTGACTCAGGCGACCGCCCGCGATGTGGCCAGACACTTTCCCGATCACCCCGGTGCTGGCCAGGAGCTATGGCTGCCCGTGTCCCGGGCCGGCGCCCTGCGCTGGCTACGCACCTTTCTTGAAGAACGCTTTGCCGGCTTTGGCACCTACGAGGATGCCATCAGCCAGCGGTCCTGGAGCCTGTTCCACTCAGCCCTGTCGCCGCTGCTGAATCTCGGCCTGCTGACCCCGGACGAGGTGCTTGAGCGCGCTCTCGCCCAGGCGGAAGCATCTGCCGTGCCGATCAACGACGTCGAAGGCTTCACCCGACAGCTGATCGGCTGGCGCGAGTTCGTGCACGGGGTCTATCAACGGCACGGCGAAGACATGCGGCATGCCAACCAGCGGCGGCAAACACGACGCCTCACCGACAGCTGGCACGAAGGGGCCCTGGGCATCCCCCCCTACGATGACGCTGTCAAGACCATGCGCCGCTACGGCTGGAACCACCACATCGAGCGGCTCATGGTCATCGCCAACCTGATGAACCTGGCCGAGATCCAGCCGCTGGACGTGCACGAGTTCTTCATGACCTGGTACCTGGATGCTTACGACTGGGTGATGGTGCCGAACGTGTACGGGATGGGGCTGAACAGCGACGACAACACCTTCGCCACCAAGCCCTACATCTGCGGCTCGAACTACTGGCTGAAGATGAGCGACTACGGCAAAGGCGACTGGACCGATGTGGTGGACGGCCTGTACTGGCGCTTTGTGCGCGAGCACCGCGACACGTTGGCCCGCAATCCGCGCACCGCGATGATGCCGCGCAACCTGGACCGGCTGAAGGGCACGCGCAAAACCGCGATCTTTGCCGCCGCCGACCAGTTCCTGAAGGCGCATACCCGATGAGTACGCCGCAAAACCTGCTGGTCGTCGGCGGCGGCGGCGGCATCGGTCAGGCGCTGCTGGTTGCCGCGACCCGGCGCTGGCCCGGTTGCGCCCGGACGGCGACGCACCGACCCGGGCACCCGCCGCCCCAGGGCCCGCACGAGGCTCACCGCTGGCTGCCTCTGGATCTGACGAGCGAGACCTCGATCACCGAGTTCTCTGCCGCGCTGCTGGATCAGGAAGAGCAACTGGACGGGGTCGTGGTCGCCAGTGGCTGGCTGCACGATGCCGACCACCAGCCGGAAAAGAGCCTGCGCAGCCTGTCCATGGAGGCTTTCGATCGTGCCTGGCGAATCAACGCCAGCGGCCCGTTGACCCTGCTGTCAAAACTGTCGCCGCTGCTCCGTGCCGGCGCCGGCGAAGCGAGACCGCGCATCATGATGCTCTCGGCCAAGGTTGGCAGTATCAGCGACAACAGCCTGGGCGGCTGGCATAGCTACCGCATGGCCAAGGCCGGCCTGAACATGGGCGTGCGTAACCTGGGGATCGAGTTTGCGCGCAGTCAGCGCGCGCCGATCATCGCCGCCGTGCATCCGGGCACCACCGAGTCACCCCTGTCGGCACCGTTCGCCAAGCGCGGTTTGCCGGTCGTCGAAGCGGCGGTGACCGGCGAGCGGTTGCTGGACTTCTTCGACGCCATGATCCCATCCCACCAGGGCGGCTTCTATCACTGGGACGGGACGTCGCTGGCGCCCTGATCCGGCTCCAGCCCTGACGCCTGGTCGGCCTGGCGCAGCGCCTGTGGCCGGGCACCGGGATCGCCAAAGCCGCCGCCGCCCGGAGTTTGCAGAATGAGCCGGCTGCCGGCGGGCACGGTGTCGACGCCTTTGCCGCGCAACGGGGTCTCAGCCTCAGGGGAGCGTATGGCCACGATGCCGGGCGCCCCGGCCCCACCGCCGTCCCGGCCCGCGGCCGGGTGATCGACCCGGTCAAACATGCGAGAGACCGTAAACGGCTCGCTGTTGCGGTGCTCGACGTGCAGCACCTGCCCGTACCCGCCGCGGAGCTCGCCGTCGCCGGCCGTGCCTGCAGCAAGTTCCCGGCGCCAGAACACCAGCGGTGCCGTCACTTCGTTCACCTCTGTCGAAGTCGTGCGAACGCCCGACGGAAAGGCGGTGGTCGACAGCCCGTCCTTGCCGCCATCGGCGGCGGGGCGGGCGCCGGTGCCGCCGTTAAAGATCGGGTTGATGACAAAGCCCGCTCCCCGCAGCACCGGGTTCCAGATGCAGGAAGCGCCCTGGCTGGGCACCTGGCCCGGCACCACCTGAGCCATGCAGCCAATGACCAGGTCCGGCAGCATCTGGCCGATCGCGTGCCGCGCGGACACTGCGCTTGGGGCCCGGGCCGCGAGCAGGGAGCCGTCCGGGGCCTGCACGCTGATCGGCGCCAGCGATCCGGCATTGTTAGGGATATCGCCGCCCACAAGGCAGCGCACGCCAAAGCTCGCGTAGGCCTCGGTGTAGGGAAAGGGCACATTGATGCCGTAGGGGGACGGTGCCGGCGAGCCGGCAAAGTCCAGGGCCAGGTCGCCGTGGTCGATTGTCAGGGCACAGTGCAGGGTCAGCGGCACATCATAGCCATCGATCACCATTTGCTCGCGCCAGCGACCGTCGGGCAGTGCCTGCAGCGCCCGTCGCATGGCCTGTTCCGAGCGCGCCAGAATCTGCGCGCCGACCGCTTCCAGGTCTGGCAGCTCGAATTCTCGCAGCGTCGCCAGCAGGCGCCGGCCCCCGGCTTCGTTGCACGCGGTCAGGGAGTACAGGTCCCCTTCCGCGACCGCCGGATCCCGCACGTTGGCACTGATGATCGCGAACAAGGTCTCGTCGCGCTCGCCCGCACGGAACAGCGGCATGATCGGAATGCGCAACCCCTCTTCAAACAGCTCCGCGGCCTCGGGCCCAAAGCCGCGCCCGCCAACATCGGCGATGTGGCTGGTGGCGGCAAACAGGGCAACGCAGCGCTCGCCCATAAAGGTCGGGGTCACGACCGTGAAGTCGTTCAGGTGGCCCGTGCCGTCCCAGGGGTCGTTGGTGACCAGCACGTCGCCCGGTCGGAGCGTCTCCATGGGATAGCGCGCCAGAAATTTCGAGACCGCAGCGGCCATGGCATTGACGTGCCCGGGAGTGCCGGTCACGGCCTGGGCCAGCATGCGCCCCGAGCGGTCAAAGACGCCGGCGGACAAATCGCCCGCTTCGCGCACGACCGTCGAGAAGGCGGTGCGCATCAGGGTCTGAGCCTGCTCCTCGACCAGCGCCAGGAGCCGGTCCCACACCAGTTGCAGCTTCAGGTCGTCGATGCGTGGTCCCTGATCGCTCATCGCCGCGACACCAGCAGAGACCCGTCGCTCAGGACCTCGGCGGCAAAGCCAGAGGGCACGAAAGTTGTGGTGTGAGGCTCAGCCACCAGCGCCGGCCCGGCTTGCCGGGCACCGACCGCCAGCGCGCTGCGCTCAAGCACAGGCGCGCTGACCTGCTGCCCATCGGCATCGCAGAGCAGGATCGGCTCGGCCGGCGGGCCGGGCGGCCCGGGCGCCGTTGCTGCGTCCCCGCGATCGTCCTGCAGCGGCGGCTCGCTCAGCGTCAGGGTCCAACTCATGAGTTCGATCTGTGCGCCGGGAATCGTCTGCCCGTACAGGGCCCGGTACGCCCGGGCAAAGCCGGCGGCAAGCTGCTCGCGAAAGGCCTCGGAGCCCGCGACGGCAACATCGACCGGCACCGCAATCTCGAAGCCCTGCCCCGCGTAGCGCATATAGGCGCAGCACTGCGTCTCGAAGACCAGTTCGCTGTCGGCGGCGCGTACCACCGCCTCGGCTTCGCCGCGCATCTCCTCCAGCAGCTGCGCCACCGCTGCACCATCAAGGTCCGCCAGCGGCTCGAAGCGGCTGCGAACGACCTCGTAGCGTACGGGGGCCAGCAGAAAGCCCAGTGCCGAGCCCACGCCGGCGTTGGCCGGGACCAGCACGCGATCGATACCGAGCTTGTCAGCCAGGCGCACTGCGTGCACCGGTGCGGCGCCGCCGAAGGCCACCAGCAAGCGGCCCTCCAGGCTCCGGCCCCACTCGCCGCTGTGCGCGAGGCTGGCCGCAGCCATATTTTCGTCCACCACTTCCGCCAACCGAAAGGCCGCCCCTGCTGCGTCCGTGTTGAGCGCCGCAAGGCCGCTGTCGAAGGCACGCCGGGCCGCCGCCAGGTCCAGGGCCAGCCCGGCCTGGACAAAACCCGTCGTCGCGACCCGGCCCAGCAGCAGGTCGGCATCGGTAACCGTCGGCGACACGCCGCCCCGGCCATAAGCGGCCGGTCCCGGTTCGCTGCCGGCGCTTTCCGGGCCCACGCGCAGCCGGCCCAGCTGATCGATCCGGGCAATGGAGCCGCCCCCGGCCCCGATCTCGACCATCTCTACAACAGGAATACGCACGGGCAGGCCGCTGCCTTTCTTGAAGCGATAGACCCGATCCACCTCAAAGGATCGCGACAGCAACGGCTCGCCGTCGTCGAGCAGGCACAGCTTGGCGGTGGTGCCTCCCATGTCGAAGGACAGCACCTGCGAGGCCTGGTGGCGGCGCGCCAGATGCGCAGCGAGCATGGCGCCGCCCGCCGGCCCGGATTCCACCAGCCGGACCGGAAAAGCCCGGGCTGTGTCGAGGGTCGTCAGCCCACCGCCGGACGTCATCAGCCGCACCGGCGCGGCGCACCCCAGCGCGCGCAAAGCCCGCTCAAGCTCCGCCAGGTAGTGATTCATGAGCGGTTTGACGTAAGCGTTGGCACAGGTGGTGGACAGCCGCTCGTACTCCCGAATCTCTGGACAGACTTCGCTAGACAGGCTCAGGGACACCTCCGGCCAGTGCTCGCGCAGCAGCTCGGCGGTCTGCGCCTCGTGCACCCCGCTATGCCAGGCGTGCAGGTAACCCACCGCAATGCTGGTTACACCGGCGGCCCGCAGGCGCGGGATTGCCGCCACCACATCGGCGGTTTCCAGCGGCAGCAACACTTCGCCATCGGCAGCCAGGCGCTCACGAACCGGCACCCGCAGCACCCGGGGCACCAGCGGCTGTGGCCGGTCAATGGCAATGTCGTACTGCTCAAAGCGGTTTTCCAGCGCCATCTCGAGCACGTCCCGGTGCCCAGCTGTGGTCAGTAGCGCGGTGCAGGCCCCCCGCCGCTCGATGAGCGCGTTGGTCGCGAGGGTGGTGCCGTGCAGCACCAGATCGACCGCCGCTGGCGCCAGGTTCTGCTGCGCCAGCAGCGCGGCAATCCCCTCGATGACTGCCCGGGCCGGTTGCTCGTGGGTGGTCAGGCGTTTATCAGCAAACCGCTGCTGCCCGTCATCCAGAATCAGATCGGTAAAAGTGCCGCCGATGTCCACGGACAGCCGCACCCTCTCATGCGCCACGAACTGCAACCTCCATGCTGTTGATGCGCCAGAGGCCGGAGCTGAGCGCCAGCACAATGGTGACTGCCAGCATGAACAGCGCCGCGATCATGAGCGCTTGCTGGGGCCCATAGGCGGCGCTCAGGTAGCCACACAGCAGGGCGCCGAGGGGACCGGCGCCCATGAACGAAAAGCCGTAAAAGCTCATGACCCGGCTGCGCATCGCTTCCGGCGCCTGTTCCTGCATGATCGTGCGCGACATGGTCATGGCAATGCCGCCGCAGGTTCCCCATACGAAGATCACCAGCAAAAACAGGGGAAAGCTGGGCATGAAGGCGGACAAACCTAGCGCCGCGGAACCGACGAGCTGGGACAGCACCAGCGCGCGGCCCTGCCGGCGGATGCCGCCGATCCGCAGGAGCACCACGATGGTCAGCACCAGGCCGCCGGCGTTGGTGGCATTGATCAGCGACAGGTCCGACGCGGTGCCATCGAACACCTCCCGGGCCAGCAGCGGGATCGTCACGATAAAAGAGCCCATAAACGTCAGGGCCATGGCCACGTTTTGAATCACGATGATGCGCAGCGGCGGCGCAGCGGCGACCACGCGCCCGCCATCGATCATCGATCGGACCAGGGCCCGACCGGGCGATAGCCGCGGCCGCGGCGGGACCGGCGTCGCGCTGATCGCCGGATCGTCCGCAGGGGCCGGGACCTGCTGCGGGGCCGGGTTTGCGGTGCCGAACACGGCGGCTTTGCTGGGGAGCGTGCGCAGCAGGTAGGCCCCGATCAGCAGAGAGATCATCTGCACGATCAGGATCGGCTGTGGGCCGCCGATGTCTGCCAGGGACGCGGTGAGCGCACCGATAATCTGCATGCCGAACTGGGCGATGCTGGTGAGCATCACCGTGCGCTGCACGCGCCCGCCGGCAACCTGATTGAGCAAACCGTCTCGAGACGGGGTGACAAAGGCCTGAGCCGTGCCCAGCAAAACGGCATAGGCGAGCATGACTTCGAAACGCAGCAGATCCTGCCACAGGCACAGCAACAGGAGCAGCGGAGCGGTCGCTGCCAGCAGGTGCGACAGGCTTGCGATCATGCGACCGCCAAAACGATCGGCGAGGCTGCCCCCGACCAGGATGAACAGCGTGCCCGGCAGCAACAGCGCCATCTGAGCGACGCCGACCATTTGCGGGCTCTCGCGCAGCACCATGGTCACCAGCCAGGCAAAGAGCACCGACTGCATACCGGTCGACAGAAACCAGCTGCCGGTGCCGGCCAGATAGCGGTGAAGGGGCGTGAGCCGCAGTGACGTCAAAGGATGGGGCTCTTCGCGAAGCTTGCCGGACCGGGCATTATAGGGACTTGTCTGCCCTACCGGCGCCAAAACGGAAAACCCCTGCCATGGACCTGAAGCACAGTCAGTCACTCATCCTGGGCAGTCTCCTGCGGGAACGGGAAGTCTGGCCGCCCTACGCGGCGGAGCGCCACCCCTGGCGCGATACGCTGCTCAATGTCGGCCTGCCGGCAGCGGTCATTGCGGCCCTGGGCAGCTTCCTGCTGGGGATGGTGTTTCGCAGCTACTACCTGTTCGGCGCAGCGGGAATCGGCACGCTGCTGCACGGCCTGCTGATCGCCGTGGCGGCGCTGTTTATCTGGGCCGGCGCCGCCTACTACTTTGCCGGGCTGTTCCAGCCGGCGGCAACGGCGCCCCCGGTCGGGCCGTCAGATGGCGGTGCCGATGCCGAAGAGGACGTTGAAGCGGTCGAGACCACCACAGAGCCCGCCGCCGAACCGGCAGCGGCCATGGCCAGCTTGGCGCCCCGCAGCTTCGATCAGGCCTTCGCCGCGGTGACCTTCGGCTTTCTGCCGGGCTTTGTCGGCATGGTGCTGCAAGCGCTGCCGTTTGTTGGCGCGCTGATCATGGTGATCGCAGCGATCTATGCGCTCATGACCCTGTACCGCGCCCTGCCGGTCTTTTTGCCCATTGCCGAGCCCGATCGTCTCAAGCATTTCATCGCAACCTTTCTGGCGGCGCTCGTGGCTTCTCTGGTGCTGTCAGCATTGCTCGGCGCCATCTTGCTGGGCAGCGCCGCGGACCAGGCCCGGGATCGCGTGGACGCTGGCGTCGATGCGCTCGAGGCGCAGATCGAGGCCGCGGACGCCAGCGAACGGAGCCTGCCCGAACTGCTGGGCGTCGACGCGCAGATCGACTCCGTGCAGTCGGCCACCACCGACGAGTTTGATCCGCCCGGTCACGGCCGGCTGACCGCGGCGCAGGTTGCCCGCACGGTCAAGCTGTTGCAGCGCACCGCGAAGCTGCGCGAGGACAGCGGCAGCCGCCTGAAGGAACTGGCAGAACGTGCTGACGACGGTAGCGGCGAGGAGCCGTCGCTCGGAGATCTGTTCAAAGGTATTCGTGGGCTGGTCGACGTCGGCACCGCAGAGCCCCAGGTGGTCAAGGCGGCCGGCGCAAACTGGGCGGAACACGAGTGGATCAAGCAGCAGCTGATCAACGCCCGGTTGAGCCCGGACAGCAGCGACACCGCAGAACACAACTACGAGCTGTACGAGGCACACGCCGAGGTGCTCGAGGAACTGCTCTAGGACCGGGATCCCTTCCGGGGCCGCCTACCAGTCCAGGTCGTCCGGCACCTGGAACTGCTCATAGTAGGCGTCGTCCGCCGAGGCGCTGTCGCTGGCCTTGGCATCCTTGCCGGCATCGTGGGCCGCCACGATCCACTTGGGGTCGCGGGCTCGAATCTTGTCCGCAACGTCGCTCGCCACCAGGTGGTAGCGACCGTCGTTGTTGACGATCACCAGCCGCCCGGCGCTGAGCGCGTCGACCAGCGCCTGCGGCAGATAGATGCGCTTGATCTTTTTGCCGTGCGCAAAGTTGTAGGCCACATCGTCTTCCGCCGCCTTGGCCGGCCGCTGGTCGTGCTGGGTCACCAGCTGCTTGATCTCGGCTCGCAGGGCGCGCTCTGCGGCCTTCTCATTGCGCACCTTGGCCAGCGCTTTGTCCCGGGAAGCCTTCTCGGCCCGTATCTGCCGGGCGCGGGCCTTGGCAACGACCGCTGGATCGTCCGGACGCTCTGCGGTCTGACCGGTTGCATCGCCTTTTTTGCTGCCCGCCGCGCCTTTTTTGCCGCCCTTTTTCTTGCGACGCGCGGCCGCCTGCTGCTTCTCGGCTTGCTTGGCCTGCGCGTTGGTGGCAAGCCCGGCTTTAACGAGCTGATCCCGAAGGCTGCTGGACATGGTGACTCCGCTTGCAAGCCGAAAGTATTGGTCAGCCCTGCGCCGGCGGCAAGGGCTCAGGGCATATCTTGCACGGCCCAGGGCAGCGGCGTGATTGGCGCGCTGCCACCGGACGCAGGCGCATGCTTGCTGGCCAGCGCTTCGAGCCAGGCGATGCGCCGGTCAATATCCGGATGGGTGCTCTGGAACTCCAGCAGCAGCGCGCGCCCGCCCCCGGTCTCGCGCGAAAACAGATCGAACAGTCCCCGGGCGCCCTGCAGGTGCCCGTATTCGGCCAGCACGGCAGCCGCCGCAAGCTCGTCGGCGGCCCGCTCCTGTGCCCGGCTGAAGCTCAGCGTCGACGTAACCCCGACCCAATCCACCAGCCTGGCAATGGTCCCGTTGTCCGACAAACCAAAGACGGCGCCAAGGGCCAGGGACACGGTCAGACCCCGCCCCGCTGCGACCACCGGATGCCGCAGCTTGATGTGGGCCAGCTCGTGGGCCAGCACGAGAGCCAGCGCGTTTTCGCTGGGCAGCTTCGACACCAGGCCTTCAAACAGCACGACCTGGCCGCCCAGGCTCGCGTAGGCATTCACCGTCTCGCCGGGCACATAGTAAATGCGCGGCACAATCTCCGGGGGAAAATCCATATGTGCAAGCAGGCGGCCGCCAAGGGCTCGCAGGTAGGCTTCCCGCTCGAGCAGTTCGGGCTCTGTGGCCGTGCCGTCAACCCCGGGCAGCATGGACGGGCCAAGCCCCTCGGTGACCTTCAGCTCCAGCTCGTAGGGCACCCGCTCCGCCAGCCAGGACGCAGCGGCAGCCAGGCCGGCGATGACCACCGCAGCGGCGACCACCACCACCAGCAACATCGCGAAGAATTCCCGCAACGGGTTCTCGCGCGTGATATTGATGCCTTCAGGCTGCGGCGGGTTCTCGTAGCTCACGAGGCAAGGGGGCTGGGCCCCTCGCGCAGCGCCGTCCCGTAGGCATAGACCTCGATGCTGCCGATCTGATCGCCGTCGCCCTTGGAGATACTGGCGGTTTCCAGACGCACGTTGATGACCATGGCAGCCCCAAGCGAGCGCGCCTCTTCCTTCATGCGCAGCAGCGCTTCCCGCCGTCCTCGTTCCAGCAGGGACTCGTAGGTCGTCAATCGGCCCCCAAAGAGCGCTCGCAGCCCGGCGGCCAGGCGCTTGAAATAGTCCACGGAGATCACCACGTTGCCGCCCACCAGCTGGCCGGTTTGCCAGGCGCCCGGCGGCACTGTGCGCTCGTTAAAGATGAGCAGCTCTTTGAGCTGCGCTTCCCGCGCGAAAATCGATGCGAAGTGCCGCCGCTCGGCGATCCGGCCGAACACGAATCCAAGGGTCGCGAGTACGGCCAGCAGGATCAGTTCCACAGGGTCAGTCCCGGTCGGCTTCGAGCACGACGGCGGTCCCGTAGGCAAACAGCTCCGCAGCGCCGGCGGTCACTGACGAGGTGGAGAAACGCACGTTAATGACGCCGTTGCCGCCCACCGCCTCGGCATGTTCAACCATGCGGGCGACGGCTTCTTCTCGCGCCTCGCTGAGCAGCTCCGTATAGGCCGTCAGTTCGCCGCCAAAGATGTTTTTAAAACCAGCAAGAATGTCTTTGCCCAGATGCTTGGCACGGACTGTATTGCCCTGCACCAGCCCCAGATGGCGAACGACCCGCTGCCCCGGTATGGATTCGATATTGGAAATCAGCATAGGGGGAGTGTAGCGCGACCCGGCGAGCGCTGCCGGGCACCGCTTCGGCTCGGCTCAGGCGCCGGGTTCCGCCACCGCAACAGCACCTTCTTCGAGGACCGGCAAGGCGCTGTCATCCCAGATCACGCGGTTCAGAAAGTCGGCCTTGGCCTTGCTGCGCGACAGCTTGCCGGAGCTGGTCCGCGGCAAGGTTCGTGGCGGCACCAGTTCGACGTGACAGTGAATGCCAAAACTCGAGCGGATCAGGCTTCGGAGCGTCTGCGCCATATCCGGCGCGGCACGCTTGGACTCCACCACCATCACCGCCAGATCACTGCCGTCGGGCCGGGATACAGCAAAGGCTGAGACGTTGCCAAGACGCAGCTCCATGACCTGTTCCGCCAGAAACTCCAGGTCCTGCGGCCACAGGTTGCGGCCATTGACGATGATGACATCCTTGCGCCGCGCCGTGACCACCAGCCGCTCGCCGAAGCGATAGCCGATATCGCCGGTGTCCAGCCAACCGTCCTGCGCAAGCACCGCTGCTGTTGCCTCGGGGTTTTCAAAATACCCGGCCATGACGTTTGGCCCGCGCACGCAAATGCGCCCGCACCGCCGCTCGGGCAGCGGCGCGCCATGCTCATCGCGAATCTCGACCTCGTAGCTCGGCAAGGGCACCCCGCAATCGACAAAGGCAAGCGTGTCGTCTGCGGGCACCGCGGCGCTGGCAACCAACGCGTCGCCGTCGTCGGTCATGGCGCGTTTAAGCACGCGGTCGATGCGAATGCCTTCGCCCAAGGGCACAAAGCTGACCGCCAGACCACATTCGGCCATGCCGTAGCAGGCCACGAAGGCATCGCCGCTGAAGCCGGCCGGCGCGAGAGCCGCAGCAAACTCCGCCAACGGCTCCGGGTGCACGCGTTCAGCGCCTACGCAGGCCATGCGCCACTGCGACAGCTGATATTGCTCGGCGTCGCCCGGGCGCAGCCGCGCGGTGCAAAGGCTGTAACCGAACGGCGGCGCCGAAGAGATGGTGCCGCCGTTGTCCGAGATCAGCTTGAGCCAGAGACGCGGCCGCATGGCAAACGCCTGGGGCGACAGGTAGTCAACGGACAGCTGAGCCAACATGGGTTCCAGCACGAACCCGACCAGCCCCATGTCGTGATAGAACGGCAGCCAGGACACGAGCCGGTCCTGGTCAGTCACCCGACCGCCGATGCCGGCGATCTCGTCCAGGTTATTCAGGATCGAACGCTGGGTCAGCGCGGCACCGCGCGGAAACTGCGTCGAGCCGGAGGTGTACTGCAGGTAGGCGATCTCGTCGCCGGCAAGCGGCACCAGCGCCGACTCATCTGCAGGCAGCGCGTCAAACTGCTCCGGTAGCTGCACGCTGACCGATGGGCCATCCGCCCCTGCTTCCGCCGCCCGGCGCAAAAAGTGGATGTGCGATTCCGGGCCGACCGCGATCGTCGCGCCACAGCTGCGAAGCAGCTTTTCCAGCTGCTGAACGTAGGCCTCACTGCCCCCCAGCTGAAAACCGGCAGGCAGCCCGACAGGCACATAGCCGGCGAGCTGACAGGCGAAGAAGAAGCGATGAAAGAGCGGATCGGTGTCTGCCAGGATGGCGAAGCGCGCGCCGCGGGGCAGCCCGAGAGACTTCAGTTGCCGCGCCAGCACCTGCGCCTGGTCGTACAGATCCCGGTAGGTCAGCCGGGCCGCCAGGCGGCCTCGGCCATCGTAAAAGTTGCACCCGGTCTCGCCCTGCGCCGCGTAGGCCAACGCATCGGCAAGGCTGTCGAAACCAGCAAGGCGCTGCGGGATACCGCTACCCGTCGGAGTGGGTTCGTAGAGATCTTGTTGAGCCAAAGATGTCGCCCTGGAAGTCTGATTACAGACGCTGGTTGCAGACTCTGGCCGCAGTCCCTGAGTGCGGCCATCGGACTGACGCGCCTGTCCCCACAGACCGCCCGGTCACGCCATCGCCAGGCACTGCCAGCTTCCTCCCTTGCATTGCCCCAGGATGTTTGGTCCCCCGGGTATAGCGCGCTGCGACTCGCCTTCCAGGCTTTGCTGCCACCAGGTGGCCCCACTCCGCTGGGTATCGCAGGCTGCTAAAACGCAGCGTTCTCAATCGCTTAGCTGACAGATGCACAAGCGGACGGTATGTTAGCACAGCCATTTGGCAACTTGGCATGTTGCTTTCGATCTGTCGGCAGGTTTCTGGCGGGGCACAGGGGAGACGGGCGCATACTCACTGACATCCGAATGGTCGGCGCCGGCGCAACCCTGCGCGACCTGCTGGCAGCGCCCCGAGCGGTTTACGCCGACGATCCGCACTGGGTCGAGCCGCTGTACTGGGAACGCCGCAGTGCCCTGAGCCCAAAGCACCCGTTGTTCGCGCACCTGCGCTGGCAAAGCTGGGTTGCGTTCGATGGCCAGCGTCCGATCGCGCGTATCTCGGCGCAACTCGACGCCCTGCATGAAGCACGCTACAGCGAGCGCGCCGGATACTTCGGGCTGTTCGATGTCCCGAATAACCCACCGTTGGCAAAAGCGTTGCTGCAGACAGCGGAAAGCTGGCTGCGCGACCAGGGTGCCAGCCGCATCGTTGGGCCCTTCAATCTCGGCATCAACCAGGAGCTGGGCCTGCTGGTGGACGGCTTCGACGCGCCGCCCTATTTCATGATGCCGCACGGGCGGCCCTACTTTGCCGAGCTGCTCGAAGGCGCCGGCTATCGCTGCGCGCAGGAGCTGCTGGCCTACCTGATCCGACCGGACTTCGATGCGCCGCCGGTCATGCGACGCCTGATCGAACGACAAGGACAACGATTGACCGTGTCGACGCTGGACCGCAAGCAGCTCGATGCCCAGATCGAGACGATGCGCCAGATCTTCAACGATGCCTGGGCGGACAACTGGGGGTTCGTGCCGTTTACGGAGGCAGAATTCAGCGCGCTGGGCCGCGAGCTGGCCATGCTGCTCACAGATGATGCGGTGCAGATCGCCTGCTACGACGGCGAGCCAGCCGCCTTCATTGTGATGCTGCCCAACATTAACGAAGCCATCGCTGACCTGGGGGGGCGGCTGCTGCCCTTTGGCTGGGCAAAGCTGCTCTGGCGACTTAAGGTGCGGCACCCGCGCACCAGCCGGGTGCCGCTCATGGGCGTGCGCAAAGCGTTCCAGAATCGCCCCGTGGGCTCGGCGCTGGCGATGGCGGTGATGGACGCGGTCCGGCACGGCGCGACCCGTCGCGGTGTCCGTCAGGTGGAGATGTCCTGGATCCTGGCTGACAATCAGGGCATGCGAAGCATCTGCGAGACCATCGGCGGCCACATCAGCAAGCGCTATCGCATGTACGAGAAGACCATTGACTGACTCAGACTCCGACGTGCCGCAAGACAAACCGCCGCTGCCGCTGGTGTTGCTGGCCGGCGAACGACCCGGCGGATCACCGCTCGCCAAACACTTCGATGTGCCCTACAGCGTGCTGGTGCCGCTGGCTGGCACCTCGCCCATCGTCTGGGCTCTGCGCGCACTGCGAGACGCCAGCCGAGCCCGTGGCGGCTACCTGCTGGCACCGAAGCTGCTGACCGATTCTCAGGCGAACATTCTCAAACCGCTGTTGGCAGATCTGGCCCTGGAGGTTCTGACGCCGGAGCCGGGGCCGGCGGCGAGCGTCTGCAAAGCGCTGCGGCAAACCACCGCTCGCCCCATGCTGGTGACGACAGCCGATCACGCACTGCTGCGTGGCGCAGTCGTCGATGGCTTCGTCGACAAGGCCAGAAGCGAAAACGCTGACCTGGTCGTTGGCCTGGTTCCCTTTGCGACCGTCGAGGCCGCGTTCCCCGGAACTCGACGTACGCGCCTGAAGCTTCAGGACGGCCACTACTGCGGCAGCAACCTGTTCCTGGTGCGTACCGCTCGCGGGGACGAGGCCGTGCGCGAGTGGCAGCGCTTCGAGACCCTGCGCAAACAGCCCTGGCGGCTGGCGCACCGCCTTGGCCCGACATTGCTGCTGCGCTACCTCACCAACACGTTGTCCCTGGCGGACGTCAGTGCCCGGTTCAAGGCGCTGTCCGGTGCCCGGATCGCCTTCGTCATGCTCGACGACGCCCGGGCCGCGGTGGACGTCGATTCCCTCGCCGACTGGGAACTCGCGAACAAGCTGTTGGCGGACGCCGGCGCGTGATCCGGCGGGCTGTCATCAAGACCGGCAAGCACGCACTGCGCGCTCTGGCGAAGTTTCAGGCGCAACACTCAAGGATCCCTGCAACGCCCTTTCTGCCGGGCAGCAGCTTTCCCTGGGTCGAAGCGCTGGCCGCCGCGACGGACAAAATTGACGCGGAGCTGGCACCGCTCCTTGCGTCCCTGGACGACATACCGGCGTTTCATGAGGTGTCCCCCGACCAGGCTCGAATCAGCACCGGCGACCACTGGAAAACCTTCGTCTTCCACGTGTTCGGCCAGCGGATCGAAGCCAACTGCGCCCGCTGCCCGGAGACCGTGAGGCAGCTGGAGGCATTGCCCGGCATGCAGAACGCCTGGTTCTCGATCCTCGCGCCCGGCTACCACATCCCGCCTCACCGGGGCCCGACCCGGGCTCTGGTACGTTGCCATCTGCCGCTGCGAGTGCCCGAGCCCGCCCAGGACTGCTGGATTCGCGTCGACACGGAGCGACGGAGCTGGCGGCGCGGCGAAGTCATGTTGTTCGACGACACCTACGAACATGAGGTCAAGAACGAAACCGATGGCCGCCGGGTGGTGCTGTTCATCGACATCGAACGGCCCAGCGACCGGATCGGGCAGGCGGCCAACCGTTTGCTGCTGCGCGCGATCCGAGCCAGCGCCTATGTGCGCGAACCCCTGAGGCGTCTGAATCAGACCGCCGCGCGCGGCTGAGCAGCAGCGTGCATTTGCCCTTTAATCAGAGTGTCGGCGAGCAGCAGCTGCAAGCGGACCTGTGCATCGTCGGCGCTGGCGCCGCTGGCCAAACGCTGGCGCGCGCCGCGCTCGAGCGCGGCCTGCGCGTGCTCCTGCTGGAAAGCGGCGGGCAGGACTTCCACAAGGCCACACAAGATCTCTACGCCGGACCAAACCTGGGCCACGAGTACTACGAGCTGGAGCACGCACGGCTGCGCTTCTTTGGCGGCACCACAAACATCTGGGGCGGACGCTGCGTGCCGCTGGCCCCCATCGACTTTCAAAGGCGCTCCTGGGTTCCCCACAGCGGCTGGCCGCTGACCCTGGCCGCGCTTGAGGACGGCTACCGTCGCGCGGCGGCTGATTTGCAGGTGCCGGAAGACGGCTACGACGATGCGCTGTGGCGGCAGCTGGATACCGCCAATCCTTTCGCCGACAGCGCTGCGCTGGACAGCTGGTTCTGGCAGTTCGACCCCGTCGCCGAACGGTTCGGTTGGCAGCGCGCCCAGGCGTTGCTGCAGCACGAGCGCAGCACGGTGCTCCTCGGCGCGAACGTGACCGAGATCAACGTCAACGCTGACGGCAGTGCCGTCACCGGGCTCGCCGTGGCCAACCTTGCCGGGGCTCGTCGCCAGGTCACGGCCAGCAACTACGTCCTCGCGTGCGGCGGCATCGAGAACGCGCGTCTGCTACTGGCGTCGCGTAGCGTGCAGCCTGCCGGCGTCGGCAACGACCATGACCAGGTCGGCCGCTACTTCATGGAGCACCCGCACGCGCGGCTGGCGGCCGGCGTGGACGGCACCGGCTTCAACCTCTGGCACGCCTCGCGCAAGCGCACCGTGCCGGGCAGCGGCCGCGCCGTCGCGCCGGCCTTTGTGCCGAGCGAAACAGCCCAGGAGCAGCATCGGCTGCTCAACAGCGCTGTGACGTTCAAGTTCAAGGCGCCGCCCGGAACCGGCGTGCCCGCCCCGCAACAGCTGTATCTGAAGCTCAAGCACGACCTGTCCCCGGGCCGGGCCCAGCGGGTGCTGTGGCACTTCTACCGCTCTCTTCGCGTGCACTATCAGGACCGGCTGCGCTCGGGCGTACTGAAGCGTCAGGCCAGGCGCGGCAAGGCGGTGCTGCACGTCATGCTGCGTGCCGAGCAGGCGCCAAACCCGGATAGCCGCGTGCAGCTGAGCGAGGACAAGGATGCCCTGGGCATGCCGCGCGGCGCTCTCGACTGGCGCCTGACGGAGCTGGACCGGTGCGCTGCCCAGCGCCAGGCGGCACTGATCCGCGACGAGTTCGCCGCCCGCGGCATGGGCACCCTGCAACTGTCGGAGTGGCTGGACGGGCCCGGCGTGGCATGGCCCGTCGACCCTACGGTCAGCAATCACCCGATTGGCGGGTACCACCATATGGGCACCACCCGCATGAGCCATGCGCCGCACAGCGGCGTGGTCGACTCCCATTGCCGAGTGCATGGCTACGCGAACCTGCATGTCGCCGGCAGCAGCGTGTTTCCGACCGCTGGCTGGGCCAACCCCACCCTGACCATCATGGCGCTCGCCCACCGCCTGGCCGAAGAGATCACCCGGCCGGGCAGCTGATGACCCCGGCAACAGGTTCCCTGCCCGCCTATCTTTGCTAATGTGCGCGCCCATGAAAGCTCTTATCCTCAGCGCTGGCCAGGGCCGTCGCTTGCTGCCGCTAACCCAGGATCGCCCCAAAAGCTCCCTGGAGGCCGGCGGCAGATCGCTGTTGGCCTCGCAGCTCGGGGAGTTCGCCAACACCGCCATTTCTGAAGTCGTGGTGATCACCGGCTTCGCGGCCGAGGTCCTGGAGAACATCGTCGCCCGCACTGTCGCGCCGCCATCGCGCACCCTGTACAACCCGTTCTATGCCCACAGCGACAATCTCGGAACCTGCTGGGTCGCCCGGGAGGAAATGAACGAGCCGTTCCTGCTCGTCAACGGCGACACGCTGTTTGAGAGCGCCGTCGTCAACCGGCTCCTGGAAGGCATCGGCGAGCGCCCGATCACGCTGGCCATGGACCGCAAGGGCAGCTACGACGATGACGATATGAAAGTCATCGTCGACGGCAGGCGCCTGCAGCAGGTAGGCAAACAGCTGCCCGCGGACCGGGTCAACGGCGAATCGATTGGCATGATGGCCTTCACCGGCGAGGGCCCGACACTGTTCCGGCGCAAGCTCGATCAGCTGATGCGCAGCGAAGAAGGCCGCGGCCGCTGGTATCTGTCGGCCATTGACGAGCTGGCGCGCCTCGATCAGGTGGCCGTGCAAAGCATCGAAGGCCTGAGCTGGTGCGAGGTCGACGACCAGGAAGATCTGGCCCACGCCGACACGGTCGTGCGTAGCTGGCCAGACGTCGCCGCCCTCGATCGCGTCGGCAGCGGCGCGCCGTGAACGACACCATTACCAGCTTTGGCTGGCCGGAAACGCTGATCGGTGAGAGCGAACACTGGGTAGCGCTGCTGCGACCGCAGCAAGCAACGCTCGGCGCTCTGGTGTTGGCCTGCAAAGAAGATGCGCAGGCCCTGCACGCCCTGAGCCCGGCAGCATTGGCTGACATGCCTGGCATGATGCAGCGCTGCGAGCAGCTCTTGAGCGCTGCCTTCAGCTACGACAAGGTCAATCACCTGATGCTCATGATGGTGGACCCGCACGTGCACTACCACGTGCTGCCGCGGTACAGCACGCCGCAGCGCTGTCCGGTCGAAGCACTGGAAGATGTGGTCTTCGAAGACGCCGGCTGGCCGGCGCTGCCGCGGCTCGATGCGCCCACCGCGCTGTCGGCGACGCAACATGCGGCGCTGGCAGCCATGTTGCGCGCGCGCTGGCCAGCCAGTCACTGAGCCCACCGGCGAGCTCAGCTAGTTTGGTTCCAGCACCTCGTCGATTGCCGGGTCCAGGGTAAAACGCACGCCGCCCTCGCCGGCGGCCCTCAAGGTCTCGGTGGCCAGGTCGTAAACCAGACGCTCGCCCCGGAGCACCTTGCCGTCCTCTTCCACCAGGCCGCGGCCGGTGACGACCAGCTGCTCCGGCTCCCGTTCGTAAACGATCCGCTGACCTTCCGCATAGAAGCTGGCCGTTTCCCGGGTCAAGGTCGAGGCGGCCGACCCGGGGGCAGCATCGCGACGACGCAGCCACAGCCTCGCTGGTTGCTCGGCCACCCCATAGAGATCGACCCGGCGCGGCATGGCCAGCTCGCCCAGCACGCGCCCGCTCACAGCGGTCAGCCGCCAGTGGGTGCCAGCCATCGTCAGGCCACCGCTCAGAAACAGCTCTCTGGACGTTGGCGCCTCCCGCAAGACCCCCGCATCAATGCTGATCGTATCCGCAGCTTCAACCAGCGGCCGATAGCCTGCTCGGGGCGCCGCAGCTTGGGCGGCTGCGAGCCCCGCAGCCGCGATGAGCGCGGCCACACACAGGCTGGCGGTCGCTTTGCGCGCGCAAGGCGGCAGCGCAAACAGTGGCACGCGGCTGCGCCGGAGGCTGCGGCCACAGCCACGGCGACGGTTCGGCAAGGGCTGACGGCCCATGGTCGGCAGTGCTCCCGGAACGCAAAGGTCGGCGAAGTATGGCACCATCGCCGGGCTCCAGCGTTCCGGACCCACCCGCCTTGCTGATCGATCGCTACCTGATTCGCGAGGTCACCGCCCCCTTTGCGCTCATCGCAGCGTTACTCTTGGGCATCTTTTTGACCTTCAGTGTCAGCCGCTACCTGGCAGAAGCGGTCGATGGCCTGATTCCGCCGATGGCGATCGCCCAGCTCACCAGCCTGCGGGGAGTGATCGCGCTGGAGGTATTGCTGCCCCTGGCCTTCTACCTGGCCACGCTGCTCTCCTTAAGCCGGCTGCACGGCGACTTCGAGATCACCGCGCTGCGCGCCAGCGGCATTTCCGAAAGCCGTTTCCTGTGGCCGCTTCTGCGTCTGGCACTGCTCCTGTGCGCGCTCATTGGCCTGCTGTCCTGGCTGGTGCGGCCATGGGCCTATGCCGAGATTTACCGCATCGAACACCAGGCTGCAGCCGCCATGGCGTTGGACCGGATTCGTGCCGGCCAGTTTTACCAGGCAAACCGCCGCAGCGACGGGCTGCGCGAGAGCAGCCGGGCGGTCTTCATCACCGACCTTGACCGCTCGCGCACCGAACTCGAGGGCGTGTTCGTGCGCACGCGCAGCAGCGCCCCCGAGAGCACGACCCTCGAGATCGTGACCGCGCCCCGCGGAGTGCTCACGCCCTACGTCACCGCAAGCGCCCACCGGCTACTGCTGCAGGATGCCACCGTGATGCGGCTGGCCGCACCGACGACGCTGGCCGGCGGCGCCGGGCCGCAGCAGGACCCCCAGGCCCTGACCGCGCGCGCAACGGTGCTTGGCCGCTTCGATCGCTTTGACATGCAGCTCGACGTTCCGACCGCCGACAGCCATGGCCTGAAGCTGAAGGCGCTGCCAGGGTCCTGGCTGGGCCACACGGTGCTCGACCTGAACGCAGGCTTTGCCCCGCAGCGCGCCGAGCGTGATTGGCGACTGTCCGCGCCGCTGGTACCCCTGGTCCTGACGCTGCTGGCCTTGCCGCTGGCGCGCACGACACCGCGACGCAGCCCCTTTGCGCGCGTGGTGATCGCTGCGCTGCTGTACGCGGCGTACTACAACCTGATTGGCCTGGGGCGCAGCGCCGTCGAGCAAGGCACCTTGCCCTCTCTGCTGCCGGTGGTGCTGGCACCGCTGCTCGTTCTCCTGCCGATCCTGGCGCTGGGCCGCAATCGACGACCCGACCGATGATGGCCCGCTACGATCAGGTGATCGCCCGCGCCTTCGCGCTCGGCATGGTGCCGGTCGGGATCCTGCTGCTGGCCCTGTTCGGGTTTCTGATGCTGGCCGAGGCGCTGGAGGACGTCGGACAGGGACGCTTCAGCACCACCGACGCGATCCTCGTGACCGCACTGCGGCTGCCGCGCATCCTGATCGATCTGCTGCCCGTAGTGGTGCTCCTCGGCGGCCTGCTCGGTCTTGGCAGGCTGGCAGCAGGCTCGGAACTGATCGCGCTCCGAGCTGCCGGGCAGTCGCCGCTCCGGCAGGCGCGGCCCGCGCTGTGGGTGCTGGCACTGCTCATCGTCGCCGACGTCTACCTCTCGCTGCAGGTCATTCCCGGCGCCGAGCTGAACGCCAACCGGCTCAGCACCCAGGCGCTGGCCGGGGCCGTACCGGACGTGCTGCTCGCCGATGCGAGCACGGCCACACCGCTGGATGGGCTGGCCGCGCAAACAGACAGCGACGGCGCATTCTGGACCCGCGACCGCCGCGGCTATCTGCGCGTCAACGGCCTGGACCGGGGCCGGACACCCCTGGACATCGAGATCTATCGCCGCAACGAGCAGGGCGCGATCGTGCGCACCATCACCGCCGCCCGCGCCATCGAAGTTGGCACCGATACCTGGCTGCTGGAGGACGTGCGGATCTGGGAGCCATCAGCTGCAGGCCCGGCCGTGACCGTTCACAAGCGTTGGCGCTGGCCGTCCTTCGTGCAGGAAGCGGAGCTGTCGCGACTGATCTTGCCGGCTGCAGCCCTGTCCCCGGTGGACCTGCGCAGCTATATCGACGATCTGGATCGCCGGGGACTGGATAGCCAGCGCTACCGGGTGGCCTGGTGGCAGAGCGTGCTGCGACCGCTGTCGCTGCTGGCCATGACCTTGCTGGCGGTCGCCATGGTGCAGGGCTCTCTGCGTCGGCTGCCTCTGGGCAGCCGGGTCGCCCTCGGGGCCCTGCTGGGCATCGGCAACTATCTGTTCGAGCAAAGCAGCAGCCAACTGGCAGTGCTGCTCGGGGGCAACGCGCTCGCGATCGCCCTGGTACCAAGGCTGCTCCTGTTGGCCCTGGCGCTGGGCGCCCTCGCCCGCCGCACGCCCTGACGACCCGCGAGGCAGATGCGGCCCTGGCTGGAATTCGCTAACCTCCGCGCACTTTTCTGGCAATGAGCACCATGGTCGTACCTGTTCGCGTCATCGGCGACAGCCAGATTCATCTGTGGCACCTGGACTCCACGACCCGGCTGCAACGGCAGATCGCTGCGGAAAGCACTCTGACGCAAGACCACGAGCCGACCACGGCAGCGAGTCCATTGCTGCTCGTGTCAGCCGCGTTCCTTTACGAGGGCGCCACGCTGCGACAGCTCGCAGCCCGGCCAGGAACACTGCTGGTGGATCCGGCCAGCCAGCGAGTCGCCGTGGTCAGCCTCGCTGCCGGCCACAGCGAGACCGATCTCGCGCAGGCCGTCGCCCTGCTCGACGAGGCACCGACACCCACCAAATCCTTACGGGCGCTAACGCCCGCAGACATCGCGGTATACGACGGCAAGCTGCGCAGGCATTCGGTGCCGACCCTCGCACGGCTCGAGCCGGAAGCCGCGGAGCGGCTCGAAGACCAGCTCTACGGAGCCGCTTACAAGGGCATCACGGACCTGGTGACCAAGTGGCTGTGGCCACGGCCCGCCAGGGTCGGGGTGCGTTGGTGCGCGGCCCTGAACCTCACGCCCAACCAGGTCACCCTGTTCGGCGCCGCGCTCATGCTGCTGGCGCTCTGGGCTTTCGCCGTTGGCGCCTTTGCCATCGGCCTCGCCGCCGGCTGGCTGATGACCTACCTGGATACGGTAGACGGCAAGCTGGCGCGCGTGCGCGTGCAGTCGAGCCCCATCGGACACGTGCTCGATCACGGCATGGACATCATCCATCCGCCGTTCTGGTATCTGGCCTGGGCCTGGGGCCTGCCGGCCAACGCAGCGATCTGGAACAGCTGGGACCTGGCAACGCTCGCCACCTGGATCTTTGCAGGCTACCTGGGCGGGCGGGTGATCGAGGGTCTGTTCCACAGCCTGGGCGAGTGCAGCATGTTTGCCTGGCGTCCGTTCGATGCCTGGTTCCGCCTGATCACCGGCCGGCGCAACCCGTGCATGATTCTGCTTACCGTCGGCGTTGCGATCGGGCGCCCGGACCTGGGGCTGCTCTGGGTGGTGTGGTGGACCCTGCTGTCCACCGCGATATTGGGGCTGCGTTTGCTCTACGCGGCCATGGTGCGTTTGCGCAGCGGCCCCCTGACGTCCTGGCTGGCTGACGGCGAAGCCGCGGCCCGGCGACACCCCGGGAGCTATCGCACCTTTGCCCGGACCCGCGCCGCCTACGGTTCCGCCAACAACGCTGCCGCCAGTCATGGCTGAGGCAAGCCCGCTGAGCCTGCAGGAGACGCTCGCGCAGCTGGACGCACCGGCGGGCCAGGATCCCGCTCTGGCGCATCTGACCGAGCAGCTGCAGCGGCGCTACGGCGCGGCGCTGCTCGGCATCTGGCTCTACGGCTCGTATCTGCGCGGCAAGCGCGACACGCTCATCGACTTCTACCTGGTGCTGGACGATCAGGCGCTGCGTCCGGAACCGCGCTGGCAACAGTGGCTGGAACGTGCCCTGCCCCCCAACGTTTACTACCTGCCCCGCAGCGAAGCGGGGAGCGGTGCGACGGCCAACGCCCATGCAAAATACGCGACCATTGCTGCCAGCGCGCTGCAGGGCCAGCTGGAAACCGGCGGACACAGCTACTTCTGGGCGCGCCTGGCCCAACCCTGCAGGCTGCTCTGGGCTCGGGACCATGACGCCCGGGCGCACATGCTGCAGCTCCGAGCCAGCGCTGTCACTCGAGCGCTGCGCGAAGCGCGCCAGCTGATGCCCCAGGCCCAGGACCCCCTGACACCGTGGACAGCCCTGTTTCGGCAGACCTACCGGGCTGAGCTGCGCAGCGAGCCGCCGGAGCGAGCGGACGCCATCGTGGCGCAGGAACAGGACTACTTCCGGACATTAAGCGAGGCCGTGCCGCACAGCGCGAAGCCGACACTGCAGGCCGAGAACTCGTCCTTGGTGGAGGACTCGTCCTCGGTGGAGGACGCGTCCTCTATCGAGGACGCGGGCACCCTGACAAAGCGCTGGCAACAGCGGCGGCGCCAGGGAAAGCTGCTGTCACTGCTGCGCCTCATGAAAGCCTCGCTCACCTTCAGTAACGGTCTGGACTACCTGCTGTGGAAAGTGGAGCGACACAGCGGGGTCCGGCTGGAGGCCACCCCGAGCCAACGGCGCTATCCCTTGCTGCTGGCCTGGCCACTGGTGTGGCGGGCCTGGCGCGCCGGCGGCTTTCGCTAGCCAATGGCTGACAGCGCCGCCGACCCCGTCCCGCAGATGCTGCGCAACATTGCGCTGCTCCTGTCCGGGCGAGGGGTCGCCGCGGTCCTGGGCGTCCTCGCCACCATCATCATGGCCAAATCCCTCAGCGTCACCGAGTTCGGCGGCGTCGCGCTCATTCACGCCCTGGCCCTGCTCGTACGGGGCCTGCTGAACTTCAAGCCCTTCGAAGTTATTGTGCGCTACGGCGCCGATTCACAGACATCACCGGCAGCGTTTACCCACCTACTGGGTTTCACTCGCTGCATGGACCACGCCAGCGCCGTGGCCGCATGCCTCCTGACCGCGTTGGTCGCAGCCTTGCTGAGCGATCGCCTGGGCATCGCCGCCACAGACCGGGGCCTCGCCATCGGCTACGCGCTGGTGCTGCTGGCTTCGGGCACCGGCAGCGCGAAGGGCATTCTGCGGCTGGACGGGCAGTTCGCCGTGCTCGGTCTCGCTCAGGCCATTGCGCCGGCCCTACGGCTGCTGGTGTTCGGAGCCTGCGCCTTGGCAGATGCGCCGTCGGCAGGGTTTCTGCTCGGCTTCGGGCTCGGCCTGCTGGGAGAGTACCTGCTGCTGCAATGGCTGGGCGCCCGGGCGGCCCGGGCCAGAGGGCAGCCGCTGCGAGCGGCACGCTTTTCCCCCGCGCGCCTGAGCCGGGAACACCCGGGCGTCTGGCGCCTGCTCAACGCCGTGTATTGGCAAAGCAACCTGGACCTCATTCCGAAGCATGCGGCCACAGTCCTTGCCGGCGGCCTGCTGGGCGCCGCAGCGGCTGGCCATCTGCGTCTGGCAAGGGAACTTGCCAGCGTGCTGACCGAACCTGCGACGCTGTTACGCCAGGCACTCTTTCCCGATCTGACAAGGCTGGCCACGAGCCCGGACCGCAGCGCGGGCGCCCTGCTCGGGACCGCCCTGCGTTTCGCCGTCGGCGCAACGCTCATCGGCGCCGGCATGACCGCGGTGTTCTGGTGGCAGGGCGAAGCCATCGTGCATCTGGCCGCAGATGCCGGCTACCTGCCCGCGGCGTCGCTGACCGTGCTGCTCCTTGCCGCAGCTTCGCTCATGCTCGCAGCCAGCGTGTTTCGCGCTGCCGGCTACGCAACCGATCGCTCGCTTTCGCTGCTGGCTGTCGGCACGATCGCCCAGATCGTCTACCTGGGGTTCTTTCTGAGCGGTAGCGAATCCTTTGGGCTGGCAGCGGTTGGCTGGGGCAGCATCGCCGCGGCACTCGTCAACGTGATCGGCGCCGCTGTGATCCTGCAGCGGTCAGATTCAGGGTTCACCCGCGCCTAGGCGCTGACAAGCGCGGGCTTCAGCGGGCCGCAGTGCGCGTTAAAGGCCGCGATCAGCTCGTCGATCTGAGCCGGGCTGTGGGCCGCGCTGACACTCAGACGCAGCAAGCTGCCGCCGTCCGGCGACGCCGGCGGCACGATCAGATTCACGTACACCCCGGCGGCCAGGAGCGCCTGCCACGCGGCAATGACTTCATTGCGATCGCTGTGACGAACGGCGATGACCGGGCTGCACTCCGGTCCCAGGTGAAAGCCAGCGCTGGCAAGCCCCTGATACAGGTGCCTGGCGTTGCGCCACAGCGCCTCGCGATGGCTGCGGTCCCGACGCACAACGTCCAGCGCAGCGTGCACCGTGGCAACGACCGACGGGCACAGGGAAGCGGTAAAAATGTACGGGCGCGAAGCGTAGCGCAGCAGGTCAGTGATCGCATGGGGACTGACGCAGTAGCCGCCCGTTGCGCCAAGACTCTTGCTGAAGGTACCGACCACGAAATCGACCTGATCGAGAATGCCCGCGGCCTCCACCACGCCGCGACCCTGCTCGCCGTAGATGCCCAGAGAGTGTGCTTCGTCGACGAACAGGTAGGCGCCGTGACGGTTCTTGATCTCCGCAATTTCTGCGAGTGGCGCGGCATCCCCCAGAATGCTGTACAGCCCCTCGACCACGACCAGCGCCCGGCGCGCGTCCTGGCCGAGTCGCCGCAGCCGCTTGTCCAGGCTGTCCGGATCGTTGTGCTTAAACCGGTAGACGCGCACGCCGGCCAGCTTGCAGCCGTCATACAGGCTCGCGTGGGCATCGGCGTCCAGCAACACCGCATCGTCCGGGCCGACCAGAGCGTTCAGCACCCCCAGGTTTGCGGCGTAGCCGGTGGAGAACAGCATGCCGTGCGGCATGCCGTAAAAATCCGCAAAGGCACGCTCCAGCGCTTCGTGTCCGCTGTAGTTGCCGTTGGCCATGCGCGAGCCGGTGGTGCCAGTGCCGAAGCGGGCCAGCGCGTCCTGGCCCGCAGCAACGCAGTCCGGGTGGAAAGTCAGTCCCAGGTAGTTATTGGTGCCCGCCAGCAACAGCCGGCGCCCGTCGCTCATCGCCTCGGTGGGCGAGAGCAAAGCGTCGATCACCACCCGGGTCGGGTCTTCGCCGTGGCTGGCCATCTCGTCTCGAGCCGCGCGAACGAGCGCGAACTTGTCGAGCAAGTCGACCGGCGCGTCCGCCGCTGCCTTGAGGTCATCGGGGCTGGCACTCATGCGGGCAGGCTCCGCGCGACCAGGGCGGCGAGTTCGTCCAGCCGATGAACGTCGGCCAGCGCTTCGAGCTCGATGGCGATATCGAAGTGGTCTTCGACCTCGGTGACAAAGCCCATAATCTGCACGGACTCCAGGGCCAGGTCGTCGACCAGGTTGGTCTGGGCCGTTGCGACGACGTCCAGCTCCTGCTGCAGCAAGCGGATCAGCTGCGCCGTAATGTCGTCCGTGCCTGGCACCTTAAGAGGGCTCAAGGCTGGGCAGCGGCTCAGGCAGCGGATCGCCGTCCAGGGTTTTGCGAATGCCCTGCGCCAGCCCCAGCCGTGGCTGCCATCCGGTCAGCCTGGAAAACTCCGTGTTGTCGGCGATCCAGTGCGGCGCGCGCAGCTCTCGCACCTTGCCCGGCGTGAGCATGGGCGCTCGGTCCAGAAAGCGCGCGAGCCACAGGTTCAGCCGCGCCGCGACCTTGAGCAGCGCGTGCGGTAACGGCATGACAAAGGCGTGCCGGGCCCAGCCACGCTCTCGGGACTCCATCACCGAGCCGGCAATCTGATGCCAGTCATAGCCATCGATATGGCCGTCATCAATGCTGAATACCTGATGGCGCAGCTGTGCTTCGTGCTGGAGCCAGGCCAGCACAGCGGCAGACAGGTCCTCGACATGAATGAAGGACAGGCGTTGCTCGCCACTGGCGACCCGCGGCAGAACGCCAGAGCGGGCAATGCGAAACAGCGGCATCAGCTCCGCATCGTGCGGGCCGTACACGGCAGGCGGCCGCAGGATGGTCCAGGCCAGCTGCGGATGCTGGCGCACCATATCCTCGCCTGCCGCCTTGCTGGCCGCGTACCAGGAGATGTCCCGGCGCGACGCGGCCAGGGATGACAGCAGCAGCAGGGGAATCTGAGGCGTCTCGCCCAACACTTTGGTCAGCACCGCAAGGCCTGCTACGTTGGCCGGCAGGAAGTCCGCCAGGCTGGCGCCGCGTACGGCGCCGGCACCGTAGATCACCGCATCGATATCGGCCAGCGCGCTCCGCAGCACCTGATGGTCGTCCAGGCTCGCATCCACCCGCTCGACGCGCGGATCCAGCAGGGCCCGATTGGGGGACTCGGGGCGCACCATGGCACGCAGTCGATAGCCGCTGGCCAGCAGATCAGCCTGCAGCTGGCGCCCGATGAAACCCGTGGCCCCGTAGAGCAGCAACCGGCCCCGGCCAGCGCCCGCCGGCACGGCGGTCACGTCGTCACCGGGAGACGACGCGAGCGGCATTGGCGGGTTAGCGGGATCGTCTGGACTCAAGGGCCGGTACTCGCGGCTGGCAGCAAACCGGCGCTATGCTAGCGCAGCGACCCGCGAATGGCACTGGCGAGATCCGCACCGCTATTGGTCGTCGTCCTTCTTGCCGCCAAACAGGCCGCCCAGCCCCTTCAACGCTTCCCGCGCAGTATCTCGATACTCTTCGGGCACCTTGTCGTCGATGACGTCCGAAAGCTCTTCGTTGACCTTGTCCCGGGCCTTGCCGGCCGCGAGCCCCGCCAGTGCTTTCTGAGCGCCTGCGCGATCGAGCCCACAGCTGGGTTCCTCGAGCGTGCCCGTGCAGCGGATCGGTATCGGCAGGCCGTAGAGCGCATCGTTGACCGGGAGCGCGTCGAGGCTCGGATGACGGTCAATCGTGATCGCGCTGGCCAGATCCAGCTCGCCGGTGAGCGGGTTGACGATGCCGTCGCCGGTCAGCTTGACGTTGTCCAGGGCGAAGCGCAGCGACTGCCGGGTGCCCTTGGGCTTCCAGCTACCGTCCAGCTTGAGGTAGCTCAGCTGTTCCGGCCAGCCGGCCAGGGTCTCGCTCTGACCCGCCAGGGCGGCGATCCCGGAGACCGCTTCTTTAATGACCGCGATGTCGATCAGCCCTTCGCTGGAATCGAAAGAGAGCTCGCCGCTCATGCTGTTGACCAGCGCTTCCGGCGTATTGCCCTGCATGGTCAACTCGCCGCCAGCCAGCAGCGGTGCCACCCATTTCAGGGTCGGGGCGATCATGTCCATCAACGCCTGAGCCTGCAGGGCATCGGCATCGGTCTTGATGCGCCACTGCGGGGTCCGGCGCGTGGTATCGATCGCCGCGGTGGCTTTGACAGAGCCGCCCAGCGCATCGGGAATGGTGATGACGTTGTTGCTGCGGCCATCCTTGTTGGTAGCATCGATGGCGATGTTGCGGAAACTCGCGCCGTCGGCAACGTATTCCGGCACCGTGCACTGTGCCTGCCAGTTCATGGCCCGAAAGGTATCCAGGGGCAGCACATCGTCCCTGGTTTCCTGCGCGACAATCGCAGGTTCGCGGCTGAGCTGACTGGCCGCCACGTCGCACTGGCCCTGGATTCCGTCGTAGCTGAAGCGCATCGGTTTGAGCGTCAGCCGGTCTTCGTCGTCGAAGTACGTGAGCGGTCCTTCGACCCGTACCGATACCGGCGGTTCGCCCTCGCTTTCCAGCTGCGCCTGCAAAAACAGGGGGCTGGGCGTGCCGAACGCGAAGTCGTCAAGACGGAGTGCATCGACCTGGATGACATCTCCGAACTTTTTATCGATCACGCGCGTATCCGCAACGCGGAGCTGATCGATCACCAGTTCCCCGCCCCCGGTGATCAGGCTCATCAGGTTGGCCTTGACCCCGACGGAGCCGATCTCATAGCGACTCTCGTCATCTTCGAAGCTGATGTCCTGGCCCTTGAGCACCACCGGTGGCCACAGTTGCCAGGACAGATCGCCGGTCAGTTTGACCTGCAGACCGGTGGTGTCGCTGATCAGGGTTTCCAGCTGCGGCTTGAACCGGTTCGGATCCTTCAATGCCCACAGCAGGCCGCCGGCCAGCAGGGCCAGGACAGCGACCAGCACGACAACGGCGATCAACAGCTTCTTCATGGTTCAGGGTTTCCGTTTCCTAAAAGGGTGTACAGCGGATCGTCAGGCGCGCGACCGCCGCGAGCGAGGCCATCGAAAGGCGGCCCGTCATCCTTGGACGCGCCCGGGCCCATGCGGTTCCAGTCCATGACCACCTGCCGGTGGGCGATCTTCCACTCATCGCCCCGGCGCGCCAGCTGATCCAGATAGCGCCCGAAGAACACCATCTCCTCGTCGGGCTCTCCGCTCCGATAGTGGTAGGCCGTCACGTAAGTTTCCGAACGAGCGGTCGCCGGAGGCGTTCCCGCATCGAAGTGGATCAGGCAGTTAGAGATCGTGTGCTGCGTGTGCCGATAGCTCCGTATGGCCTGCGGCAGCACCCCGCAGAACTCGTGCGCGCTGCCGTTAAAGCGGCCATAGGCAACCGTTGCATCCGGCCAGTAGCAAGCCTTGAGGCAGGCTTCGTCGGCCCGGTCGACCCCGCGGCAGTGCGCCGCGAGCAAGC
This sequence comes from uncultured Pseudomonadales bacterium, assembly GCA_964640725.1. Classification (GTDB taxonomy): domain Bacteria; phylum Pseudomonadota; class Gammaproteobacteria; order Pseudomonadales; family Azotimanducaceae; genus CALHVX01. The sequence continues at coordinate 209,042 of CAZXIJ010000003.1, forward strand.
GTTGAATGGCAAGCTCGTCGGCGAGGCGGACGGGGCCTGGAACACGGCCTGGATCGGGGGTCAACGTCATGGGGAGAAAGGGTACTCGAAGCCGCGGCTGCGCGGGAGTATGCCTGTTTCGCGACCCTCCGCGCGCTCTGTTAAGGTGCCTGCGCGTAACGATTTGGAAACACATGCCGCGCGCCACCTCCCTGCTGGTACTGCTCGCCAGCCTGCTCAGCCCCGCCGCTTTTGCCGCCCCCGGGAGCATCGACGCACCGACGGTTCTGCTGGCAGAGTTGGCGACGCCGCTGACCGTCAACGGCGAAAGCGACGGCGTGACCCTGACCGCCAATGGCCAGCCCGTGCCGCTCACCTGGGACGGCACCGCCTGGGGCGGCGAGTTGCCCCCCGGCGCCAGCGGCGCACTGACCCTGGCGTTGCAGGACCGCAACGGCGACGTTATCGCCAGCGAGCAGCGCTACGTGCTGTCGGGCATCTGGTCCATCGCGCCGCCCATGCTCGCGTTTCTGCTGGCGCTGCTGTTCCGGCAAGTGATCCCGGCGCTGTTCGTCGCGATCTGGCTGGGGGCTTTCCTGATTTTGGGGCCGTCCATCCAAACTCTGGTCCCGAGCCTGCTGCAGTCGGTGTCAAGCTACGCGGTCAAAGCGCTGACCGACAGCGGCCACGCCACGCTCATTGTCTTCACCTTCATGATCGGTGGCCTGGTTGCGGTCATCTCCCGCAACGGCGGAACCAGCGGAATTGTCGCGCAGATCACGACCTGGGCGAACACCCGGCAGCGCGGCCAGACGGCGACCTTTCTGCTCGGGCTGGTGTTTTTCTTTGACGACTACGCCAACACTCTGGTGGTCGGCAAAACCATGCGCCCGGTGACTGACGCGCTCAGGGTCTCCCGGGAGAAGCTTGCGTACCTGGTGGACTCCACCGCGGCGCCAGTGGCAACCCTTGCGCTGATCAGCAGCTGGATCGGTTTTCAGCTGGGGCTGGTGGGCGACGCCATCGACAAGATCGATGGCCTGAACGCCAACGCCTACGGCATCTTTCTGAACTCTCTGGCCTACAACTTTTACCCGATGCTGACGCTGTTTTTCGTAGCGCTGGTATGCCTGAGCGGCAGAGACTTCGGGCCCATGGCCGCGGCGGAACAGAGAGCGGTGCAAACCGGCGCGCTGATGGCGCCAGAGGCGCAGCTGGGCGACGACAGCGAGGCCAACGCCATGAGCGCCAAACCCGGCGTCCCCCTCCGCGCGCTGAACGCCTACCTGCCATTGCTGACGCTCATCGTGGTGATGCTGACGGCGCTCTACATCACCGGCGGCAGCAGCGTTGGCTACGACGAGTCGCTGCGCAGTATCATCGGCGCGTCGGATTCATACCTGGCGCTGGTGTGGTCGACGCTGAGCGCGGTCATCGTTGCCGTGGTGTTGAGCCTCGTACAGCGCCTGCTGACCCTGGCCGAGGCCATGGATGCCTGGTACGCCGGCTGCAAGGCCATGCTGCTGGCCATTATCGTGCTGGTGCTCGCGTGGACACTATCAAACATCAACGAAGAACTGCGCACCGCGGAGTACCTGACCGCCCTGCTGAGCGATCAGCTCGACGCCCGCTGGCTGCCCGGCATCGTTTTTGCCATGGCCGCCTTCACCGCCTTTGCGACCGGCACCAGCTGGGGCGTCATGGGCATCCTGCTGCCCATCGTCATACCTCTGGTCTGGGCCACAGCGCAGGTGCAGGGCATCGACGCGCCCATGCCGCTGATCTATGGCAGCGTCAGCGCAGTGCTCGCCGGCGCTGTCATGGGCGATCACTGCTCGCCGATCTCTGACACCACCATCCTCTCGTCGGTGGCGACCTCCTGCGACCTGGTGGATCACGTCCGCACGCAACTGCCCTACGCCCTGGTCGTTGGCGCTGTCAGCCTGTTCTGCGGCTTGCTGCCGACCGGCTACGGCGTGCCCTGGTACATCGCGCTGCTGATCGCCATGGCGGTACTGTTTGGCCTGCACCGGCTGCTGTCTTCTGCCCCGGAGCAGCCAGGGACCGAACCCGCGCCAGCGCCGGAACAGGCGTAGCCCCCGCCCGTCGGCGCCCAGTGTCGGCTTCCTGACAATGGCGCCGCCGACAGGCCCCTAAGCTCTCTGCATACCCGCTCCCCGGAGCGCCAGTGCAGGAGGGCCGCCCATGTCGCAAACCAACAGCAACGCTGCAAAGACGATCCTCAGATTCGTCCTCGCCGCCACGGTGATCACCTCTGCCCCGGACATCGCCGCCAACATTCGGTTACGGCTCATAGACGACCAGAGCGCCGTGCCGACTGGGCTGCCAACGGACAGCCAGCCGCAGGCCCCCGATCGATCGCCGCGGCCCGAATCCCCGGAACTGCAGCGCGAGCGCTGGAGCGACCGGGCGTGAGCCGCTACTTGCATGCCCCGACACTCGCCTTGTACTGCTAGAGTGGCTCGACACCACCGACCGGGAATCGAGGAATGGCACGCGCATGGGAGATCACGGCCTACGACGGTGTGGACGGGCTGCAGCTGGTGGACTGCGCCATCGAGCAGCCCGGCCCCACAGAGGTGCGGCTGCGCATCGAGGCCTTCGCCCTGAACTGGGGGGACGCCGACCTCATGAACAACCTCTACTCCTTCAGCTTTTCCCAGTTCCCGGCCCGCATCGGCATGGAGGCCGCCGGCATTGTCGAGGCCGTCGGCGAGCAGGTCACGGGCATCGAGACCGGTGACCGCTACTGCACCCTGCCCCACTTTTACGACTACAAAGGCGCCGGCGCAGACACGCTGGTGGTGGACCAGAAGTACCTGACGAAAGCGCCAGACGGACTGTCCGCAGTAGAGTCTGCGTCGATCTGGATGCAGTTCATGACGGCCTACTTTCCCATCGTGGAGCTGAGCAACGCCGCGCCGGGACGCAACATTCTGGTCCCTGCGGGCACCAGTACCGCCGGCTGTGCGGCCCTGCAGATCGGCCGCATGTACGGCGCCACGATGATCAGCACCACTCGCTCCGAGGCCAACCGCCAGCTGTTGATGGACAGCGGCGCTGATCACGTCTTCGTCGATGACGGCGCCGACATCGAGGCCTTCCTGCGCGACGTCACGGGTAACGCCGGCGTCCATGCCGCCTTCGATCCGGTGGGCGGCGAGTTTATGGACCGCTACGTCGGTGCCATGGCCAAGGGCGGCCTGCTGTTCCTGTACGGCGGGCTCAGCGGTAGCTTCTCCACGCCGCCGCTCACCGCCATGTTCCAGGGTAACCTCTGGTTCCATGCCTATTCGCTGTTCAACTATGTGGACGAGCGGGAATCGAACGAGCGCGGCAAGGCGTTTGTGTACAAGGCACTGGCCGACGGCACGCTGGCACCGAACGTCGATCGGGTGTTTCCCATGGAGGGGTACGTCGACGCCTGGCGCTACATGAAGAGCGACCGGCCCCGCTACGGCAAAGTCGTGATCGAGACCGGCGCCTAGCGGCCGGCAGCCCACCGCGACGAAATATCGTCCGTTGTGCCAGGCTTCGCCAAGAGTCAGCGCAGGTCGATGGTGGGATAGCCATCGGCCGCCACCTCGGCGAGGTGCGCCCGGTAGCGTGGCGCGCCGGCCCAGTAGGCGTTATAACGCACGGGCCGATCGTCTCCGCCCTGGCGATCCGGGGCGTAGCCGGTAAACCAGCTCTCGACCTTGCTGAAGGGCATGCGCTCCTGCGCCTCGGCCACGCGCCGGACCCAGTCCTGCTCGGCGGCTTCGCGCACTTCAACACGCGTCGCGCCCTGCGATCGGGCCTGCAGAAGCAAATCGGTCACCCAGTCGACCCCGACCTCGATGGACCGGGGGTAATTTGTTGAGCCGGAAACGCTCTGCGGCCCGGCAACCATGAGCAGGTTCGGGAAACTCCGATTGAGAATCCCCAGATAGGTCAGGGTTTCGTCCTGCCACTTATCGCTCAGGGCAAGACCGTCGACGCCCTGAATCTCGATCTGGTTAAAACCGCCCGTGATCGCGTTGAAGCCTGTCGCCAGCACCAGCACATCCAGCGGGTAAAACGCTTCGGTCGTCTGCAGCCCGGAAGCCGTGATTCGCTCTATGGGCGCTTGCGCGATATCAACCAGCTCGACGTTGCTGCGGTTGTAGGCTTCGAAGTAGCGCGTCTCCAGCGGCAGACGTTTCATCCCAAAACCGTGATCCCGGGGAATCAGCTTGTCGGCCACCGCAGGATCGTCTACCCGGGCGCGAATGCGCGCCGCCACGTAGGCAGACAGGGCACGGTTGGGCTCTGCCTCCAGAAAGGTCTCGGGAAAGTTGGCCAGCAGCAGCGAAAACCCGGGCTTGTCGTAGAGCTCGTCCCACAGGGCCTGGCGTTCCTCCGGCGTGACCGCATCGTAGCCGCGGCGATCCGGCAGATGCACGAAGCCGCCCTGGGACTGCGCACAGGTCGCCAGGATCTCGTCGTAGCGCTCGCGGATTTCGGCCATCTCCCGCTCGGAGATGGGCGCGTTGTTCAGAGGAATGCTCCAGTTCGGCCGGCGCTGAAACACCGTCAGCGCCCCGACCTTATCGGCAATCTCGGCAATGATCTGTATACCTGTCGCCCCCGTGCCAATCACCCCGACCCGCTTTTGCGACAGATCGAGCGGCGTCTGGGGCCAGTGAAAGCTGTGAAAGGCCTGGCCCTGAAAGTCCTGCAGGCCATCGATCTCGGGGATGTAGGGCACGGACAGCACGCCCAGGCAGGTCACGACAAAGCGCGACCGGTAGCTGTCGCCGCTGGCCAGCGTCAAGGTCCACAGACGGCTCGCTTCGTCCCAGCGCATGGCCTGCACGGCTGCGTTGAACTGCATGTGCGGGCGCAGCGCGAACTTGTCTGCCACGTAGTTCAGGTACTTCAGATTTTCCGGCTGCGGCGAGAAGCGTTCTTTCCAGTGCCACTCGTCAATCAGTTCCCGGGAGAAGGAATAGCCGTAGGAGTAGCTTTCCGAGTCAAAGCGACAGCCCGGATAGCGGTTGCGATACCAGGTACCGCCAAGATCTGCGTTGGCTTCCAGCAGCAGCGCATCGAATCCTTCGTCGACCAGGCGCTTGATCTGGTAAATGCCGCCAACGCCGGCACCGATGACAATGACGTCGCGGGGTTGATCCTGACTGCTCACGTGCTTTCTGCTTCCTTCGTTTCGATCTCGTTCGGGGTGGTATCCAGGGCAGCTGACGGCGGTTCTGGACGCACCGGCGCGGTATGCAGCTGATGGCGGCCCGCCTCAATCCCCTCTTTCGCCTGGGCGCGCAGCCGGGCAAGGTCCCGTCGCCGGATGTCCTTGATGGCGGCGCGCGTTTCGTCCTTCGCCACGCCCAGCCCTTCGAGCACCACGGCGCCCATGCGCAGCGCGGACTCGAAGGTCTCGCGCACAGAAAACGCAACGTCTGCCTGCAACAGGTGCACCGAGTGGCGCCGGTCGTAGGACCGCACATACAGCGGCATCCGTGGATACTCGGCCTGCACCAGCTCGACGATCTCGCTGGCATCGTCCGCATCATTGACGCATATCACAATCAGGTCCACGCGCCCCGCCCCGGCCGCTCGCAGGACATCACGGCGCTTGCCGTCGCCAAAGTGAACGCGAAAGCCAAAGCGCCCGGCATCCTGAATGCGCGTCGGGTCCTTGTCGAGAATGGTGATGTCGATGCCGCGACCGAACAGCGGCTGCGACACCACCTGGCCAAAGCGTCCGAACCCGATGAGCAGCACGCGGCCGTCGGCGTCGTCAAAGCGCTCCTCGATCACCGGCGCGGCGTCCGGGCGCTCCAGCACAGGCTCCAGACGCACCATCAGCGGCGCCAGCACCATCGACACGGTGACAATGGCAATCAATGTGCTGGCAAGCGATGGCGGTAACACGGCCGCCGTCGCAGCCGCTGTAAACAGCACGAAGGCAAACTCCCCGAACTGCGGCAGCGACAGGCACAGACGGACACTGTCGTTATGGGACAGCCTGGCCACCCGGCCAAGCCCGTAGATCGTTACCCCCTTGAGCAGCATGGCGACGGGGGCTGCCAGGAGGATCAGCAGCCACTGATCTGCGACCACAGCAAGGTCTAAAGACATGCCCACGGCCATGAAGAACAGACCCAGAAACAGCCCCCGGAAGGGCTCGATATCGGCTTCGATCTGGTGCCGGTAGCTCGATTCCGCCAGCATCACGCCAGCCAGGAAAGAACCCATGGCGTAGGACATGCCGACCAGGTCCATGAGCAAAGCGGCCGCGATGACGACCCCCAGCGCCGCGGCCGTCATGAGTTCGGGCATCGCGGTGCGGGCGATCAAGCCAAACAGCGGGTCCAGCAGGTAGCGGCCCACCAGAACCAGCACAAGGATCGCCGCAACCGCCCAGCCGACAGCGACCAGCGATTCGGCGGGATCCATGGTGCCGCCAGCAGGTGCGAGCAGCGCAACCAGCAGCAGCAGGGGCACAATCGCGAGATCCTGGAACAGCAACACCGCGAAGCTCTTGCGGCCATAGCGCCAGCCGCGGTGGTTGCGCTCGTCCAGGGTCTGCATCACCAGCGCTGTGGACGACAGCGCCAGACCCAGCCCCACCACGATCGCCGGCCCGGTGCCCAGGGGCAGCGCCAGCCAGGCACCGACCGCCAGCATCGCGCCGCACAACAGCATCTGAGCCAGGCCGAGCCCGAAGATGTCCCGGCGCATCGCCCACAGTTCCGCCGGATGCAGCTCCAGCCCGATCACGAACAGGAACAGCACCACGCCGAACTCAGAAAAGTGCAGCAAACCTTCCGGGTGCTCGGCCAGGCTGTGGGGGAACACCAGCTGCACAGCCAGGCCCGCCGCCAGATAGCCCAAGATGGTGCCAAGGCCCGCCCGCCGAACAATCGGGGCGAACAGGCACGCGGCCACGATCAACGCCAGGGCATTCCAAAACAGCAGCTCGGTGGTCGTGGGCGCGAATTCGGGCACGAGAATCCTGGCGAGGGGTAAAGGCAGAGTCTAAGCAGGCTGCGCCCGTTTGGCATCCGGCAATCGGCTGCTATGGTGTTTTTCGAAGCGGCGGGAGGGCCCCATGGCAGATCGACAGCAACACGTATTCATTACCGGGGGCGGCAGCGGTATCGGGCTCGCCTGCGCGCGATACTTCCTGGATCAGGGCGGCGCCGTGACGCTCTTTGGGCGCAGCCCCGACCGGCTCGCCACAGCGCAGAGCGCGCTGAACCGGGCCGGCCAGGTTCATGTCGCGGCGGGGGATGCCAGCAAGGAAGCCGATGTCGCCCGGGCTGTCGCCGCGGCGAACGATACCCAGCCGCTGACCGGCGTCATTGCCAACGCTGGGGTCGGCGGTGCCAGCCCGTTGCTCGAAACCGAGGCCAAAGAGTGGCAGCACATCATGGACGTCAACCTGAACGGCACCTTCCACAGCTTCAAGCACGGCGGCCAGGCGCTCGCGGCCAACGGGGGCGGCACTCTGTGTGCCGTGTCTTCGATCGCGGGCCTGAAGTCCCATCGCTTTATGGCGGCCTACTGTGCCAGCAAGGCAGCGATCGACATGCTGGTGCGGACCGCCGCTGACGAGCTGGGCAGCGCTGGCATTCGAGTCAACAGCGTCTGTCCAGGGCTGGTCGAAACCGAGATTTCGGCAGGACTGCACGAGAACGACGGCATGCGCGCCGACTATCTGAAGTGCATGCCGCTGCAGATGATCGGACAGCCGTCCGACATCGCCGCCGCGATCGGTTTTCTGGCCAGCGACGCCGCGCGATGGATCACCGGCGTCAGCCTGCCCGTCGACGGCGGGCATCACCTGCGCCGGGGACCGGACCTCACCGCGATGACGCCCTAGCTCCGCGGCGCGAACTGAAGGCAGGCCCAGCAGACTTCCAGCTAGATTGGGCGGCAGGCGTCGGCCAGCCAGCCTTGATCCTCTGCCGACAGCAGCGGCGACAGCGCCGCAAGCACCTGCTCATGGTAGCTGTTGAGCCAGCGCCGCTCGCCGCCTGACAGTTCGTCCAGCAGCAGGGCACGGGTCTGAATCGGCGCCATGGTCAACGTTTCAAACCCGTAGAAGACGCCGAACTCTGTCTCTTCGGCCTCAACCACAACCATGATGTTCTCGATGCGCACGCCATGGCGCCCGGCCCGGTAGATGCCCGGCTCGTTGGTAATGGACATGCCGGGCAGCAGCGCCGCGTCGACCAGCCGCTGGCTGAAGTTTTGCGGCCCTTCGTGAACCACCAGGCATTGCCCGACGCCGTGCCCGGTGCCGCACTCGTAGTCGATGCCGTGCTGCCAGAGCACGCCGCGGGCCATGATGTCGAGATTGCAGCCGCGCGCCCCTTTGCGAAAGCGCGTCTGCGTCAGCCGAATCACGGCCTGCAGCACCCGGGTGTAATCCAGGCGCTGTTCACGGCTGACTTCGCCAAAGGCAAAGGTGCGGGTGATGTCCGTGGTGCCGCCCAGATACTGGCCCCCGGAATCAACCAGGAACAGCTGATCGGTGCCCACGGTGACATCGCTGTCTGCGGTCGCTGCGTAGTGCATGAGCGCACCGTGGGGCCCGTAACCGGCAATGGTATGGAAACTCTCGTCCAGAAAATGCGGCAGCTCAGCGCGGTAGCCACGCAGTTCCCGTTCCGCTGATCGCTCCGTGACCGTGCCCTGAGGCACGTGCTCTTCCAGCCAGCGCGCAAAGCGCACCATCGCCACGCCGTCATGGCGCAGCGCTTCGCGAAACGCCTGCAGCTCGACGGTGTTCTTTTGCGCCTTGACCTGCTCCGTGGGCGGTGCCGCCAGCACGACCTCCGCCTGGGCATCCGCCGCGCGATAGATGGCGCTGTTGGTCGATTGGGGACACAGGCTGATACGCCCACAGCCAGTCGAGACCCGATCGCTGATGCTGTCGTAGCGATCCAGGGTCACGCCCGCCCCTGCGAGCCGCGCCTGCAGCGCTGCGGACACCTTGCCGTCGGCCACGCAGAACACCGCGGTGTCTGCAGTCACGTGCAAAAATCCTTCGACCAGCGGGCAGTACGGGACATCGCTGCCCCGAATGTTCAGCAGCCAGCAAAGATCGGGCAACGCGCTGATGACCATGGCGTCGAGCTGTTGCGCCGCCAGCGTCGCCCGCAGCTCTTCGAGCTTGTTTGCCGTTGAGCGGCCGGCGAAAGACTCGGGGTAGTCGACCACTGCGGCCGCTGACCGCGGCGGCCGGTCCTGCCAGACGCGCGCGGGCAGATCGAGATCAGTGCGGAGCACGAGTTCTGCGGCCTCACAGCCTGCAAGCAGCTCCTGATACATGGCAACGTTGATGGTCTGCCCCGCAACGGCCACCTGATCGCCGGCGGCGAGGACCGTCGCCAGGTGATCGGCGATGGTCGGCAGCCCCTCGACCCGCGTCATGAACACATCGATGCCTGTGCCCGCGAGCTGCTCCGCCGCCTGAATGCTGTAGCGCCCGTCCGTCCAGAGGCCTCCGCCTTCCGCCAGCACCAGCAAATCGCCGGCAGAACCCGTAAAGCCGGAAAAATGCTCCCGTGCCAGCCAATGCGTGCCGGAGTACTCGCTGTGATGCGGGTCGTAGTTGGTGACGATGCACGCGGCGATGCGCTCGTCGCGCATGGCCTGTCGAAGAGAGAGCAGCACAGCAGAGCGGTTCATGATGCGGAACTTTACCGAGACAGTCGTTGGGCTGAGTGTATCGGAGGATCAGGCCCTGCGTGGGCGCAATGACGCGACAGCGAAGGAGTCGCGGCCAGGGGCCGCAGCACATCCGGATGCATCCGACCTGCGCTCTAGAACCAGAACCGCAACCCCAGCACCCAGGACACCGTCTGCGCCTCCGACCCTGCCTCTTCGCCCAAGGCCTTGGTATCGCCAAAGCTGCCCGCCCAGCTGACGCCAAGGTAGGGCGCAAACTCCCGCACCATCTCGTAGCGCAGGCGCAACCCGAACTCGAGCGTCGACAGGCCAGAGCCAGTGCCCGACGCGGTATCGTCAGCGAATGCCAGGTTCGCTTCGAGCCTCGGCTGCAGGAACAGCCGCTGTGTGAGACGAAATTCGTACTCCGCCTCGACCCGTGCGGACAGGCCCCCCCGTTCGCTCAGGAACAGCGCCCCATCGAGCTCAAACCAGTAGGGCGCCAGGCCCTGCAACCCCAGCACGCCATAGCTGCGCGAAGGCCCAGGCCGGGCATCGTGGCGGACCCCCGCCTGTAGCTCCCAGAACGGGCTGATCGCCCGGCTGTACAGCGCCTGGACCTCCGCTTCCTCAAAGCGACCTGCCTCGAGCTCGTACTCGCCTTCGGTCTTGATCCAGAGCTTGCGCAGGTCGCCGCCAATCCACCCCTGCCCTTCCCAGACGGCCAGGGGGTCGCCTTCGCCGGACTGATACTCAAACCGTTCGCCCAAGATCAGCGTGTTGATCTGATTGCCGTGCATCTGCCGGAGCGCAGCGCGCGACTTGGCCATGGCCTGCGGGTCGAAATAGGCATCCGCCGCATGCTCGGCCGCCGCCGGTCGCGCAGCAAGCAGCAGGCAGAGGGTCGCTGCCAGCCGCCAGCTCATGCCGGGGTTGCGTCTTCGCGCACCGATACGACCCGCATCATGCCCGCATGCATGTGGTAGAGCAGATGGCAATGAAACGCCCAATCCCCCACGGCATCTGCGGTCAGGTCGACGGCCAGCTTCTCCCCAGGCTTGACGACGACCGTGTGTTTGCGCGGCTTGTAGTCGCCTTCGCCGGTGACCAGCTCGAAGAACATGCCGTGCAGGTGAATCGGGTGCGGCATCATCGTGTCGTTCACGAGGGTCAGCCGTAGCCGCTCGCCCCTGCGCAGCACAATCGGGCCATCCACCTCCGAAAACTTGATCCCGTCAAAGGACCACATGTAGCGCTCCATGTTGCTGGTCAGGTGCAGCTCAAGTTCTCGCTCCGGCATTCGGAGATCCGGGTTGCGGTCCAGCGCTTTCAGGTCCGTGTAGACGAGCACCCGGTGCGGTGCCTGCTCGAGCCCGATGGGACGCTCACTCAGCCGGTTGACCGGATTCATCGCCAGCCCCACCACCCCAGCACCTTTCTTGTGGTTGTGCTGCTGCGCTGCGCCGGCATCACCGGCGCCATGGCCCATCGCCTCATGATCCATGCGGGAATGGCCCATGCGGGAATGGTCCATCTTGCCGTGGCCCATCTTGC
>CAZXIJ010000004.1:0-49309 GCA_964640725.1 uncultured Pseudomonadales bacterium
GCCGTAGCCGCCACCGGCAAAGGGACTGCCGAACACGTTGAAGGGGCTCGCAAAGCCGCTGCTAAAGGCCTGCTGCGGGTAAAAGGTACCCGTCGTGGCGGCCGCCCCGGGCGGCGGCGCGACCGGCGCTGGTGCGCCAGGACCTTTGCTGCTGGCCTGGGCGGGGGTCTGCGCCGGCAGGGTAAGAGCCGGGTTGGCGGCGTTGGCGATTTGCATCTCGCGACTTCCATGAGCGATGTTGTCCTGGAAGCTATCGGCCGTCCGCCGAGAACCTTTAGTCCCTAAAGATCGTAACCCCGCTCGTTGTGCATGGTCAGGTCGAGGCCTTGCTGCTCTTCGTCCTCACTCGCCCGGTTCCCGATCACCGCACCGACCAGCAACAGAATGGCCCAGGTCACCAGCCCGGTGTAGACCAGCGTTGCGGCGGCACCGATTGCCTGGGTGCCCAGCTGCTCGGCAATGACGATGTCCTGCTGGCCACTGAACAGGCCTAGCGCGTTGCTGGCGAACACGCCGGTGAGCAAGGTGCCGAGCAAACCGCCAACCCCGTGTACAGGGAAGACATCCAGGGAATCGTCAATGTGCAGGCGCTGCTTCATAAAAGTGGTCGCGAAGTAGCAGACAAACCCCGCCGAGACGCCGATCACCAGGGCACCGGCAGGACCAACGAAGCCGGACGCCGGCGTGATGGTACCCAGCCCTGCCACCATACCGGTGACGATCCCCAGGGCCGACGGTTTGCCGTACTTGACCCACTCGATGCACATCCACACGAAAGCCCCCGCCGCCGCAGAGATATGGGTCACCAGCATCGCCATCGAGGCATCACCGTTCGCAGCCAGCGCGCTGCCGCCGTTAAAGCCGAACCAGCCGACCCAGAGCATGCCCGCACCGGTAATCGTGAGCGTCATGTTGTGCGGCGGCATGGCCTGCTGCGGGAAACCGCGACGACGCCCCAGCACCAACGCAGCGACCAGTGCACCGGTACCGGCGGTGATATGCACCACGGCACCGCCAGCGAAATCCATGAAACCCATCTCGCCCAGCCAGCCGCCGCCCCAGACCCAGTGACACACGGGCAGATAGACCGCCAGGAACCACAGCAGGCTGAACAGCAGCATGGCCGAGAAACGCATGCGCTCGGCGAAGCCGCCCACGACCAGCGCCGGGGTGATGATCGCGAAGGTCATCTGGAACAGCGCAAAGGCCGATTCCGGAATGTCGCCAGCGAGCGCGTCTTCGGTCACGCCGGCGAAAAACGCCTTGCTCAAGCCGCCGATGAATGCAGAACCCGTGTCAAAGGCCAGGCTGTAGCCAATCACCACCCACACCAGGGAGACCATGCACGTGATCACAAAGCACTGCATGAGCACGCTGAGAACGTTCTTGCTGCGCACGAGACCGCCGTAAAACAGCGACAGGCCCGGGATGGTCATGAACAGCACCAGGGCGGTAGAGGTCAGGATCCAGGCCGTATTGCCGCTGCTCAGACCGTCCTCGGCCTGCGCGAGCGGCGCCATGGCCAGGAGGCCGAGTAGCACCAGACCGCCGGACAGAGTATCTCGCAGGCGCGTGCCTGAATGGGCCGCTGATCCGCGACCATTCCCCATCAACATCATCTACCCCCTCAAAAGCGCACTACTTTGGTGCAATATCGTGCAATACGCCGAACTCCCACGAACAAGCTTCGCGCCAGGCTGCGCATCGCACCAATTATGTGCGCAAAAGTATGGAGAAAGGGATTGGTGCTGACAACCAGGCCGGGCTGTCAGAGCCTTGCGAGCTGAGAGACCAGCGGCGGTCCGCGATAGATAAATCCGGTGTAGATCTGCAGCAGCTGCGCACCCGCATCCAGCATCGCCTGGCCGTCCGCCGCGCTGCTGATCCCCCCCACCGCGATGACCGGCAACGCCTCGCCCAGCGCGTCGGCAAAGCGGGCAACGGTCATCCGCGACAGCTCGAAGAGCGGTTTGCCGCTGAGTCCTCCGGCCTCGGCCGCCAGCGGCTCGGGAATGCCGGGGCGAGTGATGGTGGTATTGGTTGCGATCAGCGCATCCAGCGCCAAATCCCGCGCAATCGCCGCGATTTCCCGAACTTCTTCAGGCGCCAGATCCGGCGCGATCTTGAGAGCCAGGGGGGTGTATTTGCCATCGCGGGTCGCCAGATCGCCCTGCTGAACTTTGAGCGGTTCCAGCAGCGCAGCGAGGGCGCGGCCGCCCTGAAGATCACGCAGACCGGGGGTGTTCGGAGACGACAGGTTAACGGTCACGTAGTCCGCATAGGGCGAGACCGCGTCGAAGCCGGCCGCGTAGTCGGCCCCGGCATCGCTGTTGTCGGTGACCTTGTTTTTGCCGATGTTCACGCCCAGGCGCGTGTGCGCCAACCGGCCGCTGCGCCGCAGGGCGCGCAAGCGGGGCACGACGCCAGGCAGGCCATCGTTGTTGAACCCCATACGGTTAATCAGCCCTTCCTGGCTCGCGGCGCGAAACAGCCGGGGCTTGTCGTTGCCCGGTTGTGGTCGCGGCGTGACCGTGCCGATCTCGACAAAGCCGAAGCCAAGCCGGGCGAGACCGGCTACGGCGATCGCGTCCTTGTCCAGACCGGCAGCCAGGCCGACGGGGTTGCGGAAATCAAGGCCCATCACTTTGCGGGCCCGGCCGGTGCAGGGCCGAATCGCTCCGGGCAGCGCGCCGAGGGCAGCGAGCCCGGTCATGGCCAGATGGTGAGCGGCTTCAGGATCGAGCGCGAAGAGCGCGGAGCGGGCAACGGTGTACATCACGCCATCTTACCAGCGCGCGGTCAGCGGTTGGCGTGCGCAAACCTTTTGAGCCGGTGCTGCGCGTCCGTGTCCAGCACGAAGGTCCCCTGCACCCCGGCATGGGAGACGACCCCTCGCAGCCAGCTCGCCGGAAACGCCACCCGGGTGCCACAGCGGGCAATGGCGTGCACCTGATGTGCCCGGCCGGCGTAAAAGCGCAGCCATTCCTGGGTGTCGATGTGAATGTCCAACAGATAGCGCGGCATGGGGCCAAACTTCGCCTGGGCTCTCAACGCAAGGCTAGCTCAGCTGAGCCAGCTGGCCACCGCAGAGGCACATCGGTTGGTTACAATGCGCCCATGAATGTACCAATGCCCCCCCTTCAGGAAAAAGTCCTGACCATCACCCGCTGGCTTCGCGGCCGGGTTATCGGCCAGGAAACGCTGCTCGAACGCCTGTTGATGACCCTCCTTTGCGGTGGCCATCTGCTGGTCGAAGGCGCTCCCGGTCTGGCCAAGACCCGCGCCGTCAAGGAACTCGCGGCCGCCGTCGAGGGCGATTTCCACCGGATCCAGTTCACCCCGGACCTGTTGCCCAGCGACGTCACCGGCACGGAGATTTACCGCCCGGAGGACGGCAGCTTCCGTTTCCAGAAGGGCCCGGTGTTTCACCACCTGGTGCTGGCGGACGAAATCAACCGGGCGCCCGCCAAGGTACAGTCGGCACTGCTCGAAGCCATGGCGGAGCACCAGGTCAGTATTGGCCGGGAAACCTATGCGCTGCCCGACCTGTTTATGGTGATGGCCACGCAAAACCCCATCGAGCAGGAAGGGACCTACCCGCTGCCCGAGGCGCAGCTGGATCGCTTTCTGATGCAGGTCAATGTGGGCTATCCGGACCGGGACGCCGAAGTCGACATTTTACGCCTGGTGCGCAGCGAGACCCGCCAGGCCCAGGAAGTCACGCCCCCGCCGGCGCGGCTCACCGAGGCCGACGTGTTCGCTGCGCGCGATGCACTGGTTGCGATGCACATGGCTGAACCCGTCGAGCGCTACCTGGTCGAACTGGTGATGGCCACTCGAGAAGACAACGACGCCACCGCCGGGCTTTTGGAGTTCGGTGCTTCGCCCCGGGCCACCTTGTCCCTGGACCTGTGCGCCCGCGCCGTCGCCTGGCTCGGCGGCCGCGACTTCGTCACGCCGGAAGACGTACAAGCCATTGCGGCGGACTGCCTCCGGCACCGGCTGTTGCTGACCTTCGAGGCCGAGGCTGAGGGCATCAGCACGGACATGGTAATCGAGCGCATTCTGAAACAGGTGCCTTCCCCCTGAACATGGCCAGCCGCAGCGTCCCTGCAGCAAAGTCGCTGACCGGCGCCTACGTGGCGCTGGAGGATCTGCTTGCCCTGCGGCTCAAAGCGGGCCGCTCGCCGCGCCAACGCACCCGTCGGTTGCCCCCCGGGGCGGGCGAGCGCCGCTCCCGGCTGCGGGGACGCGGGATCGATTTTGCCGAGGTGCGCGCCTACGAGGCCGGCGACGACGTGCGCAACATCGACTGGCGCGTCACGGCGCGCATGAACGAGCCGCACACCAAGATTTTCCGAGAGGAACGCGAGCGCCCCACGCTCATCTGCGTTGATCAGTCCCGCACCCAGTTTTTCGGGACCCGGGTCCGACTCAAATCGGTCGCCGCCGCAGAACTTGCGGCGCGCTGGGCCTGGCAGGCCCTGGCGGAAGGGGACCGGGTGGGCGGCCTGGTCCTGGGCAACAGCGATTCTGTCTGGCACAAGCCGCAGCGGTCCAGCCGCGCCGTGGCCCGCATGCTCGGTACCCTGGCCAGCCGCAACCAGGCCCTCAACCGCACGCTGCCAACGCCGGACCCGGCCTATCTGGACAGCGAGCTGCGCCAGCTGGCGCGGCTCGCTCGCACCGGACACCGCATCCTTCTGGTCAGCGATTTCCTGCCCCGGGGCGAGTTCTGGCAGGACGCCCTCGGCGCGCTGGCTAGACACAACGAAGTGCTGGCCATCCACATCAGCGACCCGATGGAGCAAGCGCTGCCTCTGGCAGAAGACTTCACGGTCGCCGCAGCGGGCGAGCGCCTGCGGGTAGACGGCAACCGCGCGCAGACCCGTTCCCGCTACCGCGAACGCGCGGTGACTGCAATGAACGATCTTAAAAACTCGCTGCAACACAGCGGCGTGCATTTCGCGAGCATCAGCACGGAGCAGCCCATCAGTTCGCTGCCGCTGTGGCACTGATGCAGGCCGACCCGTTGCAACAGCTGAAGGACGTGCACCTGCCGGCCGAGCCCTCCTGGTGGCCGCCCGCACCGGGCTGGTGGCTCCTGGCCCTGGCAGCCCTGTGCCTTGCCGCGCTCGCGCTGCGGCAACTGCGCCGCTGGCAGCGTCGCCGGCGGCCTTACGTGCAGGCCGCCCTGCTCCACGAACAGCTGGTCAGCGACCTCCAGGCCGGCGCTCTGGAACCAGAACGCTACGTGCACGAGGCCAACGCGCTGCTGAAGCGAATCATGCTGCATGCCCGGGACGAAGCCAGCGCCGCTGCGCTGAGTGGCGAGGCGTGGCTTGAACGTTTGCAAGCCCTGGCACCGGAAGCGCCGGTGCCGGCCAGCGCCAGCCACTGGCTGACGGAACGGCGCTTTCAGCCATCGATCCGGGCTTTGGGGACGCAGGAAACGAGCGAACTTGTCGGCTGGTTTCGGGCCCTGCTCAGCGCGGCGCGCCGTCCCGAGCCGCAGGAACCTGCCCCGTGACCATCGACTGGATCTGGCCCTGGCTGTTCGCGCTGGCACCGATCCCGCTGCTGGTGCGGCGCCTGTGGCCGCCCCCGCCGCGACAGGAGGCAGCGCTGGCAGTGCCGGACCTCGCCCCCTTCAGCGTCGACACAGAGCAAGGCGCGGGCGCGGCCGGCGGTCGACAACTCCTGCCGCTGGTACTGCTGTGGGTTGCCTGGCTGGCCCTGCTGGCGGCCGGCGCGCGGCCGCAGTGGACGGGGGCTGAAGTCAGCCTGCCAGCGACTGGCCGGGATCTGATGCTGGCGGTCGACATCTCCGGCTCCATGGGCACCGAAGACATGCAGCTGGGCGACGACTTCGTGAATCGGCTTGTTGTGGTGAAGAGCGTCGTAAACAGTTTTCTGGCCGAGCGTCAGGGTGATCGCGTCGGCCTGATTTTGTTCGGCACGCGCGCCTATCTGCAGGCGCCGCTCACCTTCGACCTGGGCAGCGTCCAGGAGTTGCTCGGCGATGCGCCGGTCGGGATCGCCGGGGGAAAAACCGCCATCGGCGATGCCATTGGCCTCGCGGTCAAGAGGCTGCGGGCCAAGCAAGAAGGCGAGCGCGTGTTGATCCTGCTGACCGACGGCGCCAACAACGTCGGCGAGATCGCGCCGGTCAAAGCCGCAGAGCTCGCAGCCTCGGCCGACGTCAAAATCTACACCGTCGGCGTCGGGGCCGACGAAATGCAGCTGAAAATGCCCGGGCTGTTCGGCGCGCTCGGCTCGCGCACGGTCAACCCGTCAGCGGAGCTGGACGAAGAGACCCTGGGCCAGATCGCGGGCCTGACCGGAGGCGACTACTTCCGCGCCCGGAACACCCAGCGGCTGCAGGAGATCTACGCGACGATCGACGCTATGGAGCCCGTCAGCCAGGATGCCGAGAGCTTTCGGCCCGTACGCGCGCTCTACCATTGGCCGCTGGCGCTGGCCCTGCTGATGAGCCTTGCGCTGCTGCTGCCAGCGCTGCGCAAAATGTTCGCGAACCGGCAGGCCCTTCGTCATGGCGGATAGCTTTCACTTTCTGCGCCCGGAGTGGCTGCTGTCCCTGCTGCCAGCGGCCGCCCTGGTCTGGGCCTGGCACCGGCGCCGGCAGCGCAGCAATCCCTTCGCCGATGCCATCGATCCGGAGTTGCTTGAGGTGCTGCTGGAAAACAGCAACCGGCGCAGTGGGCTATGGCCGACCATCGCCCTTGCTGTCGCCCTGGCGCTGGCCATCATCGCGCTGGCCGGCCCCGCATGGGAAAGGCTGCCGCAGCCGGTATCGAGGGACGGCGATGCGCTGGTCCTGGTCCTGGACCTGTCCTTGTCGATGTACGCGCGCGACGTCGAGCCCACCCGGCTGGTCCGGGCGCGGCAGAAACTCACCGATGTGCTGCGATTGCGCAAGCAGGGCTATACAGCGCTGGTCGCCTATGCGGGCGATGCGCATACGGTGGCGCCGCTTACCGACGACACACAGACCATCGCCAACCTCCTCGGTTCGCTGGCACCGAACATGATGCCGGTGCTGGGCAGCGACCCGAACCAGGCATTGACGCTGGCGCGCACGCTGTTTGAGAGCGCGGGCATGTCGCAGGGCCGAATTCTGCTGGTCACCGACGGCGTCGACCAGATGAGCGACGTGACCCGCCATCGGAGCCGCAACTTCCCCATCAGCGTGCTCGGGATCGGTACCGAAGCCGGGGCGCCGATCCCGCTTGATTTTGCCAATCAGCCCGGCCGGGTCCTGCAGACCAACCAGGGTGATGTCATCCGGGCCAGGCTCGACCCACAGCGGCTGAGCGAGGTAGCTGACCTGTGTTACGGCCGCTACGCCACTGCGGGCCAAACCCTGAGCGATCTTGAGACGCTGTTGGCCACGGCGCTGCCGGGCACCGAAGAAACGGTAGAGACAGAGCGCCAGTTCGACCAGTGGGCGGATCGCGGTTACTGGCTGGCCCTGCTGCTCATCCCGCTGCTCGCCCTCGGCTTTCGCCGCGGCACTTTCGCGCAGCTTGCCCCAGCCAGCGCCGGGCCGTTGCTCAGCGCCGCACTGCTGGGAGCGGCCATGGCCCTGGCGCCACCTGCGGCGCACGCCGGCCTGTGGCAAGACCTGTGGCAGCGACCCGATCAGCAGGCGCGCAAAGCGCTGCAGGAAGGGGCGCCGGAGCGCGCCGCGGCGCTCTTCGAAAACAAGGACTGGGCCGGAGTCGCCCACTACCGCAGCAAGGACTACAACGCCGCGCTCGAAGCCTTCTCGGGCACACCAGACCCTGTGGATCAGCCCGCGGCGGCTCGGCTGCGGGACACCTACAACCGGGGCAACGCGCTGGCCCATCTCGGCCGCTACGAGGACGCAATCGCCGCCTACGATCGCGTGCTCGCGAACGAGCCCGACCATGCAGATGCGGCCTTCAACAAGGCGCTGCTGGAAAAACTGATGCAGGACCAGCAGGACTCCGGGGAAGGCGACAGCAGCGAGCAGGAAAACGAGGACCAGCAAGGGCAAAACGACTCAGAGCAGAACGCCAACAACAGCAGCGATCAGAACGGCGACCAGGCCGATGGCGATGAATCCCAACCGCCAGAGGACGGCGAGCAACGCGATGCCGACGAGACAGACCAGTCTGACCAGCAAAGCGCCAACGAATCGCAGCCCGAGGAACCCACTGCTGAGCCCGAAAGCCAGGCAAGCCGCGATGCCAACACCGAAGCAATGGAGCAGTGGCTGCGCCGGGTGCCGGATGATCCGGGCGGGTTGCTGAGGCGCAAGTTTCAGTACGAGTCCAATCAGCGGCGTCGCCGGGGCGAAGGCGCCCGGGACCAGGAACAGATCTGGTGAGGCGCGCTGCTCACTTTCGCTGGCTGCTGGCGCTGGCGCTGTGCCTGGCCGCCACAGCCGTGGCCCAGGTGCGAACCTTCGTCGACCCCAAAGCTCTGGACGAGACGGAGTCGCTGCGCCTGACGCTGCGCCTGGACGGTACGCGCACCGCGCCGGCGCCAGACCTTGAGCCCCTGGAAAAGGACTTCGAGGTCCTGGGCAGCAACAGTTCCAGCCAGTACCGCAGCCGCAACGGCCGCGTGCAGGCCTGGGTGGAGTACCAGATCAGCCTGCGACCGCGACGGACGGGCCGGCTGACGATTCCGTCGCTCACCTTTGGCGGCGAGCGCACCGAAGCCGTGAGCATCAACGTGCGGCCTCTGGATCCGGCGCTGCGGGCCGAGATCGACCGGATGGTGTTTTTCGAGACCACCGTCAGCGCCGAGGAAGTCTACGTGCAGGCCGAGCTGGTGTACGAGCGCCGGCTGTACTACGCAACGAGCGGCGGTGTGCAGATGTACAGCGACCTTCCGGGCACGCCGGAGGTGGCCAACGCCGTCGTGCTCCCGCTGGGCGATCCCGTATCCAGCACAGAGCAGCGCGACGGCATCGGTTACGGCGTTGTCGCCCAGCGCTACGCGCTGTACCCCGAGCGCGCGGGCACGCTCACGGTACCCGGTGTCGCGCTCACCAGCAGCGTGCGAGTTCTGAAAAACGGTCGGTCCCGCCGCAGCGGCGTTCGCGTTGACGCCGATCCCGTCACCGTGACCGTACTTCCCATTCCGCCGAGCTACCCGGCCGACGCGCCGTGGCTGCCGGCGCGCAGCGTCAACCTGTCGCAGACCGTTGAGCCCCAGAACGGCTGGCAGACCGGCGATACGGTACAGCGGGTGCTGCGCGCAGAAGTCACCGGCAACGTCGGCTCTGCGATTCCGCCCCTGGCGGGGCCAGCGGACGAAGCGGCCCTGGCTGCCGCCGGCCTGCGCAGCTACCCCGAGCCCGTGACGACCCGCGATCAAGTACTTGGCATCAGCAACCTGGGAGTGCGGGAAGAACGCGCTGGCCTGGTGGCCTTGCAGCCCGGCGCCATGAAGTTGCCCACGGCGACTTTGACCTGGTGGAACACTGAGTTGCGCCGGGTGGAGCGCTCGGCGACCAATGTCGTGCAGGCCCTGATCAGCGGCAATCCGGTGGTCGATGCGAGCAGCGCCAGCGACGAGCCGCAAACCGCCGATGCCGGCGACGCGCAGGCTGCGCCGGAACCGCTGTCCCGTCCCGCACAGCCCCTGCTGCCCTGGCCCTGGCTGGTCGGCGTTGTTGTCCTTGTCGGTGCGCTGTTCCTGGGCTGGCAGCGTGGGCGCCGCTGGGGGCCAGCACTCTCCAGGCAACTCGCGCAGCGCTGGGCGACCTACCGACCGCGCCAGCAGAGCACCAGGGCCCGCAGCCTGTCAGCCGCCCTGAGCACGTCCTCGCCCGGCGAATGGCGCCCCATGCTGATCAACCGCACTGCCGAGGCCACGGGGTTGACCCCGGCCCGCGCCGTTGCCAGGTTGCGCGCTGGCACGCACGGCAGCGCCGTCATGCAGGCCCTCGACAAGGCCGGCTACGGCCCCGAGAGCGAGCGCCAAAGCAGCGCCTGGCCCACCACAGATGCGGTGCAGGCAGCGTTCCAGGAAGCCTGCAACGACGAGCTGTCCCAGGGACGCAAACGCCCCTGGTGGCAGCTGGCGAGTCCGAGCCGCGAGACCGCCCTGCCACCGCTCTACCCGGAGCGACCCTCGCGCTAGCTCGAAAGGCTCTTGTCGACGATCTCGAACACGTCCGGCGAGAGATCGTCACGCTCGGCGATCTCTTCCAGCACTGCACGCATCTGCTCGCGATTTGGCGAAGCCAAACCGCGCCACTTTGACAGAGGAATCGCGAGGCGCGCCGCGAGCTGAGGATTGCTCGCGTTCAGCGTCGCCACACGCTCCCCGAGAAACCGGTAGCCAGCACCGTTAGCCTGATGAAACTGCCGGGCGTTGTGCTGCGCGAAGGCCGCGTACAGGCTACGAACCTTGTTCGGGTTGCGCGTATCGAACGCCGGATGGGCTTCCAGAGCTTCCAGGTCTTCGATGTGCACCTGCGGCGCCATCGCCTGGAGCTGCAGCCAGAGATTAACCACCAGCGCCTGGTCCTTCCAACGCTCGTAAAATCCGTCAAGGATGGTCTGTCGGGTCTGCCGATCGAATAGCGGGCTGCCAAGCATGACGGCCAGCGCGGCCCGCCGATCCGTCAGGTTGTCGGCGTCTTCCAGGTGCGCGCTCACCAGCTCCCGCACGTGCGCCCCAAACTCGGCGTCCTGGGTCGATCGCAACCGCGCACCGGCCGCAAGATAGGTCAGCGACAGATTGGCCAGGCGTCGCCGGGCCATGGCGATGGGCGTGGGCTCGAAAACGCCGAGCTCGCCGTGCGCTTCGTACAGCGATAGCCAAAGCTCCGGCATCATCGCGCCCAGCATTTCCTCCAGTGCTTCCCGCGCTTGCACGACCGGCAGCACCGCGACCTGTTCGCGCTGCTCAAACAGATAGTTGTCTGTCGGCAGGGCGAGCATGTTCGCAAGCAGCGAGAGTGGCTCCGCCGCCAGCGGCGCGGCGAGCGCTTCGTTCAGCAGGCTCGCAAAGAGGGTTGCAATGGTGTCAGCCAGAGGCTGTGCTTTGTCGGCACCGTCCGCGGCCGCAAAGATCTGCTCGACGAGCAGCTCCTGCAGCACGTCCCACCGCGCAAAGCCATCTGGATCGTGACGCACCAGCAACGCCATGGCCTGTGCGCTGCGCGGAAAGCGGACCCGCACCGGCGCCGAGAAGCCGCGCACCATGCTGACCGCCGGCTCGGCGGCCAGGCCACCGAGCCGCACCGTGCCTCGGGCGGAATCCATTCGCACCAGCAGCGTCTGGGGCGATTCCAGATCAGCGCGGAAGTCGCCGCTCCGATCGAGCGCGGACAGATCTACCGGCGACCCGTCCGGATCGACGAGGCCGAGGGCGATCGGGATCAGCACAGGGGTCTTGTCGGGCTGCCCGGGAGTGGGCGGCACCTCCTGGGTCAGGACGAGGCTGAGCTCGCCATCCGCGTAGCTGGCCGCCACGGTGAGTACCGGCGTCCCGGCCTGGCCATACCAGCGCTGGAAGATCGACAGGTCTTCGCCGCTGGCATCAGCCATGGCTGCCACGAAATCCTCTGTGGTAGCGGCTTCGCCGTCGTGGCGCTCGAAATACAGGTCGCTGCCTGCCCGAAACTGCTCCGGCCCCAGCAGGCGATGCAACATGCCGACGATCTCAGCACCTTTCTCGTAGATCGTCACCGTATAGAAATTGGAGATCTCGATGTAGCTATCCGGGCGGATCGGGTGCGCCAGGGGCCCGGCGTCTTCGGCAAACTGAACCGAGCGCAGAAAACTCACGTCTTCGATGCGCTTGTCGGTTGCGCCAAAGATTTCTGACGAGTACTGCGCGTCGCGAAAGACCGTAAAGCCTTCCTTCAGGGACAGCTGAAACCAATCCCGGCAAGTCACCCGGTTGCCCGACCAGTTGTGAAAATACTCATGGGCCACAACGCCTTCGACGCGCTGGTAGGAGGCATCCGTCGCAGTGTTCGGTGTTGCCAGCACGACTGCAGTATTGAAGATGTTCAGGCCCTTGTTTTCCATGGCCCCCATATTGAAATCATCGACGGCGACGATCATAAACACGTCCAGGTCATACTCACGACCGTAGGTCACCTCGTCCCAACGCATGGAGCGCTTGAGCGCGCCCATGGCGAAATCACACTGATCGATGTTGTGCGGCTCCGAGTAAATCTCCAGCCGGACGGTGCGCCCGCTGGCAGTGACAAAGCTGTCTTCGATCCGCGCCAGGTCGCCCGCCACCAGCGCGAACAGGTACGCGGGCTTCGGAAAGGGATCTTCCCAGGTCACGCTCCGGCGGCCGTCAGCGAGCGTCGTGTCGGCAGTGCAGTTGCCGTTCGACAACATCGTCGGATAGCGCGCACCGTCGGCAATAATGTGGGTCGTGAAGCGCGCCAGCACGTCCGGCCGGTCCTGGTAGTAGGTAATTTTGCGAAAACCTTCGGCTTCGCACTGGGTGCAGTACATGCTGCCCGACTTGTAGAGCCCTTCGAGCGCCGTATTTTCTTCCGGCTTGATGAGCGTGACGATCTCTACCTGAGCGTCCCCAGGCACTGCAAACAAGGTCAAGGTCTCGTCTTCCTGACGGTACTCGTTGGCGCTCAGCGGCTGCCCGTTCACGCTGACCTGTACAAGGGACAGGTCAGCGCCGTTCAACACCAGGTCCGCAGGCGTGCTGCTGCCGTCCCGGCGCCGTACGGACTGCCGCGCGGTGACCTGCGTCTCGCCGTCAGCCAGCTCGAAGGTCAGCTCGACGCGATCGGTGGCGAAGGGGGTGGGCTCGTAGTCTTTTAGGTGGATGGCGCGCGGCGCCGCTTCCTGTGCGTCCATGATCTCAGAAGATCTCCAGTTGTGGCTCGCCCGCCGGTGCGGGCTGCGCGGAAAGGTGCACGCGATAGCCGGTGTGCTTGCGCACGTTGAATACGCCCTCTTCGAACAAGAGGTATTGGCCCTTGATGCCCGTCAAGACGTCGGTAAAGAAGGCCGTTTTGTCGAGGCTGATGCTGCGCGTTTTGCCGTAGCTCGCCACCGGGTAGGAAAAGCGCTGCTCCGGTGCGGTAGCGACGGTTACCCCAGCGGGGAGTTCGCCGAGCTGCGCCAGAGCGGCCTCCCGCGCTGCCGCCAGATCGATATCGGGCGCGTCTTCGCTCACCAACTTGCGCCATTGGGTGCGATCGCTCAGCTGCTCGCTGAGCTGCGCTTCCAGCTCCCCGGCCTGCTGCCGGGTCTCGCACCAGGCCAGCACCTGGGCCTGGCGCGCGCCCTGGTCGAGCCAGCGTACGGGCTCCCGGTCCCGGCCGGTGATGCCGACTTTTAGCCCGCTGGAATTTGCAAGGTACACACTGTGCGGCTTGAAGCAGAATCCCTGGGCCCATTCCGGTTCTCGACAGGTGCCCTGATCGTAGTGGCAGCGAGTGGGGCTGACCATGCACAGGTCGCAGCGCGCAAGCTTTTTGAAACACGGAAAACAGTAGCCCTGGCTGAAACTCTTCTTCGACTTCCGATCGCAGTTCTGACAGCGAATCTCGCCGTCAAAGCGCACGGTCAGAGCCTGGCCGATCAGCGGCCCCAGCGGAAGCTGAGAGTCGCCGAGCGGCAACCAGGGGGCACGCTCCCCGTCTCCGTCCTCGCGCCAGTCCATTTTGCGCAGCGCGCCTTCCCACGCCTGGGGTTCAGACTGAGCCACTAACTTTGCTCCTTGGCACGACGATACAACGGCGCCAGGGCGCACAGTCCCCCGGCCATCAGGCCCGCCCAATGGGCCGTGTTCGCCACATACAAATCAAACATCTCGGTCACCCCAGTGGAGAACAGCACCAGAAACAGCAGCAGGCTGATCGCCAGGCCCTGTGGCAGCTGCCAGCGGGGATCGCGCGGATTCCGGCGGGCAGCCACCAGCACAAAACCCAGCAGCCCGTAGGCGACCCCGGATAGCCCGCCAAAGAAGGGCGAGTCCCCGAGCAGGTACTGCGCCAGGTTGCTGGCGACGCCGATCGCAGCGACCAGCAATAGCAGCCGCAGGCTGCCGAGCGCGTGCTCGATGCGACGGCCAAGCTCCCACACGATCAGGCTGTTAAAAACCAGGTGCAGGATGCCAAAATGCAGGAAGATCGGCGCCAGCGGCCGCCACAGCTCGCCCCGGCCCAGGGCCTGGCCCAGAGTGTCGCCAACGCGATGAATATCGACAAAGGTCAACAGCCCGGTACCGCGCAGGCGCACCTCGCCGCCCCCGGTGAACAGGTATGCGGCCAGCGCCATGGCCACCAGCACCAGCACCGCAGGCGCCTGCTGCCAGAGCCCGGGCCCGGCTGGCGCCGCCGGTTGCAGCTGATCAGGGTGGGCCAGAGACAACTCGCCGCGCTGCCAGCGCTCGAACAGCGCCTGGGCCTCGTCGGCCTGGCGGGCATCCGCAAGCTCCAGGACCTGGGCGCCGGACTCCTCGAACACGCGGTGCGCGATCCCGGCTCGGTGCAGCCCAAGGCTGTAGGGCGCGAGGTCCTCGGTCAGGGGGCGATGCAGCAGACGGAAGGGCGACACAGGACCGGGCGTTCCTTGCGGTAAACTGACGGCGGGACGCGCAGTGTACACAGCTCCCCGGAGCCCCGCTGAGCCGAACGCCGCATGGGTTCGGCGCTGCCCGGGCGCGCAGCAACCCCCTAGCCTGCAGGAGAAAGCATGAAAGCGGTCGATCAGACGGTCGTCGAACAACTCAGAGACTGGCTCGCCGCCGGCGAGCGCTGCTGGCTGGCCACGGTGGTGGAAACCTGGGGCTCGTCGCCGCGCCCGGTCGGGTCCCTGCTGGCCTGCAACGGCCAGGGGGCCATGGTCGGCTCGCTCTCTGGCGGCTGCGTCGAAGACGACCTGCTGGAGGCGCTCACGGCCGGAGAGCTGGCCCAGGACCAGCCGCTGTTCTACGACTACGGGGTCACGCCGGAGGAGACAGAACGCCTCGGCTTGCCCTGCGGCGGCCATCTGCGCGTGTTCCTGGAACCGCTGGATCCGGCCCGGGACCCAACGGTGGTTGCACAGATCCAGGCCCTGCGGGATGCCCGGGCCGAGCGGCGCTGGCTGCGGCGCGAGGTCAAGGTGCTGGCCGGCACGATCACGGTGGACCTGGCACCAGCAGATCGCTTCGAGCCCCTGGCCTGGGACGGCGACCAGATTACCCTGGCTCACAGCTTTGGACCGCGGCAGCAGCTGTTCATTATCGGTGCCGGCATGGTGTCGCAGTATCTTGCCGAAATAGCCCTGACCCTCGACTTTCAGGTCACGGTCTGCGATCCGCGGCAGCACCTGATCGATGCGTTCAACAACCCGGCTGTATCGCTGATCTGCGACATGCCTGACGACGCCGTGGCCCGCCACGCGAGCGACGCCAATTCGGCCATCGTGGCGCTCACGCACGATCCGCGAATTGACGACATGGGGCTGATGCAGGCGCTGACCACCGATGCCTTTTACATCGGCGCCATGGGCTCGTCGCGCACCTCCGCCAGCCGCCGGGAACGGCTGCGGGCCCTGGATCTGACTGACGCTGAAATCGACCGTCTGCACGCACCCATCGGCTTGCCGATCGGCAGCAAGACACCGCCGGAAATTGCCATCGCCATCGCCGCCGAGATCATTGCGGTGAGCAAGCGGGCCGCTGCTGCGGCAGGCGCGACCGGCAACACCGCCACGCTTGTCGGTACCGGCTGAGTGCCCGGGCAGCTGCTGTTGCTGGCCGCCGGCCAGGGGCGACGTTTCGGCAGCGACAAGCGCAAGGCTCGTCTGCCGGGGGGGCAGTCCCTCCTTGCCGCAACCGCGCAAAGCTACCTGCGGCTGAGTTGCCCGCTGGCAATCGTGACCCGGCCGGAAGACCGGGCGCTACAGCAAGCGGTCAGCGGGGAACTCGTCGCCGCCGGAGCGCCTCGCCAGCCCCGATGGCTTGTCGCCAGCGATGCATCCATGGGCATGGGACACAGCCTGGCGCAGGCGGTCACGGCCCTGCGCGACGCCGCGCCGCAATGGCTGATCGTCGGACTGGGTGACATGCCTTTTGTCACCCACGAAACCCTTGCAGCACTGGTTCGTACATTGAACGAAGGCGTGCCCGCAACCATCGTTCGCCCACGCTACCAGGGGCAAGCAGGACAGCCCGTGGGCTTTGGACGCGAACATCTCGAGGCGCTGACGCAACTGCACGGCGATCAGGGCGCACGCGCGCTGCTGCAGGCTAGAGACGACGACGTGCGGTGGCTCGATGTGCCGGACCCCGGGGTGCTGGCGGACGTCGACCAGCGCGCCGATCTACCGACCGCCTAGCCGGGTGGCCCAATCGAGCTTGCTGCGGCAGGACTCGTAAAAGCTGTGGTCGCGGGGATACAGCAGCTTCAGGGGATAGGCGTACTTCGCCACATGCAGCTCGTCGCCGCTGGTGAACGGTTGGTCGACCTGTCCATCGCAGCTCGCTTCAGCATCGCGATGACCGCGGTCACCAATCGTAATACGCAGCTGCGAGTCGCCGCCCACAACCAGCGGCCGAGAGGTCAGCGTGTGCGGAAACATCGGCACAATCACCAGCGCGTTCAGGCTTGGATGCATGATTGGCCCACCGGCGGACAGCGCATAGGCCGTCGAGCCGGTGGGAGATGCGATGATCAGGCCGTCACTGCGCTGCTCGTAGACGAACTTGTCGTTCACCCATAAAGAGAACTCCATCATTCGGGCCATAGAGCCCGGGTGCACGACGACATCGTTCATGGCGGGCGAGCGCGACAGCTCCTTGCCCTCCCGCAACACTCGTGCTTCCAGCAGGAAATGGTCCTCGCTCACGTACTCGCCGTGCAGCACTTCTGTCAGCTTGGCCTCCATGGCGTCTGGCGCGATGCCGGCGAGAAATCCGAGGCCGCCACGATTGACGCCAATGACCGGCACGCGCGCGGCAGCGAGGTCACGGCCGACGCCGAGGATGCTGCCGTCACCGCCTACCACCACAATCAGGTCGCAGTGGCTGCCCAGCTCCTGGCGCGCGTGTACGCCGGCACCGCTCTCCCCCAGCGCGCTCGCGGTTCGCGCCTCGAGCACCACCTCGACGCCCTGGGCATCCAGCAGATCAGCAACCTGTCGCACACTGTCGACGACGCCCTGATCCACCGCCGGCGTGTGCCGGCTCCGGCGGGCCACCAGACCGACCCGTGCAAACTGTAATGTCATCGAATGCCTTCCCCGGCGCGTTCGCGCGGTGCCACTGTAGAGCAAAAGACGATCCCAGGCTCGCACTTGATTTCTGTTACCTGTGCTCTACGCTGGCGGCTCGCTGCAGCAAGCTCAACTTCGGAGACGATCATGGCCAGGGCGGAACCAGCACCCGACCAGCGCGTCGCAGACCTACTGGAGAACGTGCGGGCCAAGGCCAAGCAGCCCATCGCCCTGGATGCCCTGTGGCCAACCCTCACGGCCGAGGCCGCGCGCAAGGCCGAGGAAGAGCCGATCCTGGGCAGCTACTTTTACGCCACGATCCTGAATCACAAGTCCTTCGAAGCCGGCCTGAGCTTTCGCCTGGCCAGCAAGCTCGACAACCCCATGATTCCAACCATGCTGATCCGTGATGTGGTTCAGGAAGCGATGGCGGCGGACCCCGGGATCCTGCACGCTGCCAAGGTCGATTTGCTCGCAACCTACGCGCGCGACGCCGCCTGCGCTGACCTGTCCACGCCGTTCTTGTTCTACAAAGGCTTCCACGCGCTGCAAGCGCATCGGGTCGCACACTGGCTGTGGCACGAGGGGCGGCGCACCCTGGCCGGCTTTTTCCAGAGCCAGATCAGCGTCAGCCTGGGCGTCGACATCCATCCGGCAGCGCGCCTGGGATCCGGCATCATGTTCGACCACGCGACCGGGATCGTGGTCGGCGAAACCGCCGTCATTGAGGACGACGTGTCTGTGCTGCACTCCGTCACCCTGGGCGGCACGGGCAAGGAAGCCGGAGACCGGCACCCCAAGATCGGTCATGGCGTGCTCCTTTGCGCCGGCTGCAAAGTGATTGGCAACATTCACGTCGGCGCTGGCGCCAAGGTCGCAGCGGGCAGCGTGGTGCTCGAAGAAGTGCCCCCCAACACGACCGTTGCCGGCGTGCCGGCGCGCGTGGTCGGCAGCAGTGCGGAAGCGGTTCCCGCACACCACATGAACCAGAATATCTGACCGCCATGAGCAAAGCCGAGCCCAAGTGCCCAAGCTGTCAGCGTGAAGGCATCGAACACATCGTGTCGACCGAAGGTCGAGAGCGCGCCCGGGACCGCAAGCCCTGGTTTATCGTCGTGCACTGCGACGACTGCGGCCACGTTTACAACGTGCTGGCCAAGCACGTGTTCGCGCAAAGCCAGGCACCGCGCCTGACCCTGCCCAAGGACAGCTGAGCTGGCGGCCGAGCGCGTTCAGCCAGCGCTGAGCCGGTCGTGCGCCCGGCGCAGAAAGCTCGCCAGCACGTCGTCGCTCTGCACGCCGGGCAAGGGGAAACGTCCCGCCAGAATCAGGCTTGGCACGCCGGTCACCTGGTGCTCAACGGCCTCGTCCAGGTCAGCCTGCACCAGCGCGTCCCACTGCGGGTCGTCAAGCGCCGCAGCAATATTTGCCGCGCTCATGCCGACGGACCGGCCAGCAGCTTCCAGCACTGAGCGCTCGCCGACGTCCTGGCCTTCCTGAAAGTAAGCCCGAAACAGCGCATCGGCCAAGGTGTGCTGGTCGCCGGCCGCCTCGCTCGCTGCCATGAGCCGGTGGCCGGCACGAGTGTTTGGCACCCGGGTGACCCGGTCGTAACGCAGCTGGATGGCTTCTGCCTGCGCCTCCTCCTGCAGCCGGGACGGGATGGCGTCCAGCCGCGCCGCGGCACCGTGGCGCTGCTGCAGCGACTCGAGCCGGTCGATGCCTGTCGCAGGCAGTCCCGGTCGCAGCTGGTACGCCCGCCAGCGAAGCGACAACTCAAAGTCGAGCTCAGGCATAACCCGGTCCAGGCGGCGTTTGCCGATAAAGCACCAGGGGCAAATCAGATCGCTAAATATATCGATACTCAACATCGCTCACTCCTTGCTGGCCCGGCCCCCCGGCTGGCCATTTGCCGAACCCGCTCGCATGATAGCGGGCCAGATCTGTGGAGGAACAGTCGATGCAGGCAGGACTCGTGACCGGTCCCAAGACCGTCTCCCTGGTCGAGGTGCCAGAACCCCAGCTTGCCCCGGGCAAAGCGGTGGTGCAGATCCGCTACTGCGGCATCTGCGGCACAGACCTGCATGCGTATCTGTCCGGGGACCCCTACAACCCGGCCATTTGCGGACACGAGTGGGTGGGCGACGTGAGTGCCATCGGCTCGGCCGACGCCGGTCCGGACAAGCTGCGGGAAGGCGATCGCGTCGCAATCGGGGTCGCAGCGGCCTGTGGCCAATGCGGCCCCTGTCGCGCCGGCGATGCCGCCCACTGCGACAGCAGCTTCGCCGGCGCCATCGGCGCTGGCCCGCTTGCCGCGGCGCACGGCGGCTTCGCCCCGACGCTGGCCTTCGAGGCCGCGCGCCTTTATCGCGTCGACAGCAAGCTCAGCGACACCGAGGCCGCGATTCTGGAACCCGTGACCGTGGCCGTGCATGCGGTGCGGCGCACCCCGTTGCGGCTCGGTGACCGGGCAGTCGTCATTGGCGCCGGGCCCATTGGCCTGCTGGTGCTGCAAGCCGCGAAAGCGGCCGGAGCCGGGATGGTTGCAGTGCTCGAGCCCGCCCCGGAGCGCCGGGAGCTGGCGAGCCAGCTTGGTGCTGACCTGGTGCTGGACCCAACGGCCTATCCGGACACCCCGGCGGTGCTGGAGCAGCTGGCCCCTGCCCTGGGCGGCGCCGGCGCTGACATCGTTTACGAGTGCGCGGGCATCGCGCCGACGATCCAGACCGCCGTTGACCTGTGCCGCCGGGGCGGCACCGTCTCGCTGGTCGGCGTGCCAGCCAGCGTCGCGCAAATCAACGCCGCTGCCTGGCTGGTCAAGGAAATCCGCCTGGCGACTTCGATTGCCTACCTGCACGAAGAGTTTGAGCTGGCCCAGGGCCTGGTCCTGGACGGCCGCATCAATGCCGGCGCGATGCACACCAGCACCACGACCCTGGCGGAGATGCAGGATGCGTTCGATCGGCTGTCAGCCAACCCGACAGAGGTCAAGATTCTGGTGGATCCCAGGGCGAGCTAGCAACCAGCCGCCTCAAACATCCCCGCGCAGCAATTCCTGCAAGCGCCGGGTCCGCCCCCGCTCCTGATTGAGCGCGGTGCGCAGCTTCTGGATTTCTTCCCGGGCGCCCCGGAGCTGGTCCAGGTAAGCCTGTTGCTGAATCTGCAGCTCTCGGCGGAACTGCGCGGCGACCTGCTGGAGCTGCTCGTTGTGCGACTGGATCAGGGACTGCACATTGATCTTGCCGCTG
This sequence comes from uncultured Pseudomonadales bacterium, assembly GCA_964640725.1. Lineage (GTDB taxonomy): Bacteria > Pseudomonadota > Gammaproteobacteria > Pseudomonadales > Azotimanducaceae > CALHVX01. The sequence continues at coordinate 20,447 of CAZXIJ010000004.1, forward strand.
CCATCGATGGTGCGGGCCAGCCGGGTCTCAAGGTTTTGAGCGGTCGCCTGTAGCTCTTCCTGCTCCGCCAGCTGCGCCATGCGGGATGCTTTGGGCTTGAGCTCGAGCTTGTTGCGCCAAACGGCTTTCTGCAGTCGCATGGCCGGATGAACGTCACCAACGCCCTCGGGCTCCCACAGGTTGGAAGCATGCCAGGGCACGGGACAGTGGCTGCGGCAGGCCATGCGAATACGCTTGCCCGTGCCCAGGTCCGGGCCAGCTGCGGCCTGCCGGGCGAGGTATCGCAAGGGCACGTTGAAGCGGTCGTCGACGTGTCCGTCTTCGTCCACGCGCAGGCGGAAGAACACGATGGCCCGGATCGAGAGCGCCTCGCCGATGACCACATAGGCCGCACGAACATTAGAGGCTGCGAACTGCTCGACGGTCGCGCTCTTGTTCAGCAGAGACTCGAATTCCGAGTAGCGCATTTCGGAGGCGAGCGCGGACAAGTCATCCTCGAACAGGAAGATCAGCTCGTCCAAATCGTCCTGTTTGCTCATTCCGGTCCCTGTACTGTCGCGCGCCGCGCGCCCAGCACGACAAATCCATGCGCACTGGTGCGCCAGTATTGAAGCAGCGGAACCTTTGCCAAGCCGCGCGCGGGGTCACATTGCGCGCAACGTCCGGTCAGATTCGGCGAACGGGCGCCAGCAGGTGAGCGATATCTTCGAAATGGAACGCGCGCTTCGGCTCGCTGTCGGCGACCTGCACACAGTGCTCAGCGTAGACCATGTAGTTGCCGTTGAAGTTGCGGACATCGACGATCTTGAAGTCGTCCTGCTTGAGGGAAAATTGCTTGCCGATCAGTTCGTTCATTGGGCGGGCCATCTCGTTACTGCCATGGTGCGAGCACGATACCGCAGCGCCGGGCGGTGAACGTTGGCGGTAGGTCAAGCAGCGTAAGGGCGTTGTAACTCGGGGCTCGCGCGGCAGGCAGGGCGACACCGGTGCTGGTCGTATCGGCCAAAAAGCGGCGGGGATGGCACAAGAACATGTGTTCCGGTCACCCAGGGAGCCTAAAATCAATGAGTTACGGCCGGCACGGGAGTTGCAGAATCGCAGTTGTCGAAGAACCCTGAATCACCCTGAACGAGAGGCAGACCCCTATGCGCACCCTGGCCTGGACCGCTGCTGGCATCATTTTCGCGCTGATCGGCCTGCTCGGCGTCATTATTCCGATCTTTCCCGGCATCATTTTCATGATCGCGGCCGCGTTCTGCTTTATTCAGGCCAGCCGCAGCCGGCCGGCGCTGGGACGGCGCCGGCCCCGGCGCGGCCTCAGGGCGTCCGTGCAACGTCTGGAGGACCGCCTGGATATGGCCGCGGCGCCTGCTCTACATGGGGCCGAGCGGGTCCAGCTGCAGTTCTGGATCCTGTGTCGGCGATTACTCGGCCTGCGCTTGCGCGCGCCGCGCAGCCCCGAGCACAATGCCGCCCCGGCTTCGCGCCACGGCTCAAGGTATCGAGCTTCTGCCACCCGCCCCTAACCCCGCCGCTGAATCGCCGGCACCCATCCTGCTCTGCGGGGCCCTGGCCTTTGACCACATCGGCGAGTTGACGCCGGCCGATGGCGCATTCCTGCGTCCCGGTTCCAGTAACGGGACCGGCACCGCCGTCGGGCCGGTTGGGCCTGCCCTGCCACGGCTCAACCTCAAGCTCGACCGGCTGTGGCAGCAGCTCGGCGGCTGCGCCCTGAACGTGAGCTACGGCCTGGCCCGTTGCGGCGTGAAAGCCAGGCCGCTGGCCATGGTCGGCGAGGACTTTGGGGTCCGCGAACAGGCACTGCTGGATGAGTGGGGAATCTCCAGCGCGGGCCTGCTCGCCAGCGCCGGCCCCAGTGCGCGCGCCTTCGTTTTTACCGACCCGGCCAGCGGCAACCAGCTCACGACCTTCTATCCCATGAGCAGCCCGGACCTTGCAGACCCCACCGACCGAGCCCGCATCCTCGCTCACTACCAGCAACAAAAGGCCCAGGCCAACCCCACTCAGGCTGCGCTGTTGCCCGCACAGGAGTCCTGGCAACGGCTCGCCGCGACGGCGCTGGCTGACGTGCCCTTAAGGATCTGGAATCCGGGCCAGTTCGTCGAACACCTGTCAGCGCAGGGCGCTGCGGATCTGTGGGAATGGGCCCAGCTGGTGTTCGTGAACGCCCACGAATGGTCGGTCCTGAGCGAGCGGTTGGACCAGCCACCGGCGCGCCTGGTGGTGATCAGCGACGGGGCGGCACCGCTGAAGCTCCTGGTCCCGCAAGCACCGCCCGCGACCTGCCCGGTGCCGGCACGCCCTGACGATCGGCCTATACTCGAGCCCACGGGCTGGGGGGACGCGCGGCTCGCCGGCACCGGGGCTACTGTGGCCACCCCCCCGCCGGCCACGCTCGGGGCCGGCGGCACCAAAGCCCAGGATGCGCTGCTCCGCGCCGTGGCGGCCGGTGCTGGCCTGGCGCAGCGCTGCCTGAGTCAGCAAGGCGCCATTGGCTACCGCTAGGCCGACACCGGCGCCAGGAACCAGGCACCTAAAACCGTGTCTCGTGACAAATATTTTTCGAGATGATCAGCTTAACTGATTGATTGGCCTAGTATGCGCTGTTACGGTCTTTCGAGATCTGCCCTGCCGAGGGGCTTGCCGCCAGCATTGTGCTGGCCGGGCAGGCGAACCAGATCGGGGCGGGAGGGGATTCCGCTCGAACCGGCCAGCACCACAAGAAACATAAGAGTGCGAACCCGCCGGCTTTGGAGCCGCCCTTGGGCGGCTTTTGTTTTTGACCGCGCCGAAAGCGCCGCACTGCTGTGCCTTCAGCAGTACTCAGACGCGCCCTCGCATGCGAACATCGTCTCGACCTCACCGGAGCCGCACGATGACGAGCGATGCCAGCGACCGCGAAGTAACCACCACCAAACGAACGTTCTGCAGAGTCTGCGAGCCAGCGTGCGGCCTGATCGCCACAGTGCGTGATGACCAGCTCATCGCCCTTAAGGCTGATCGCGACCACCCGGTCTCCCAAGGCTTTGTCTGCAACAAAGGCATTTACGGCAAAGACATTCACAACGACCCAGACCGGCTGCGCTACCCCATGCGGCGCAATGCCGACGGCGCGCTCGAACGCGTCAGCTGGGAGACTGCGCTCACCGAAATCGCATCCCGGCTCACGGCCATTCGAGATGCCCACGGGAACGAGGCGCTGGGCGCCTACACGGGCAATCCAAGCGCCTTCAACAGCCTCCTCGGCCCCTCGTACGGCAACCTGATGCGGCAGCTCGGCGTGCCAACGCACTTCAGCTCCGGCACCCAGGACTGCGCCAACAAATTCGCCGGCAGCGAAGCGGTGTTCGGGACCCGGACCCTGCACCCGCTGCCAGACATCGACCACAGCGATTTCATCGTGCTGATCGGGGAGAATCCCGCCGTCAGCCACATGAGCTTCGTGTCTCTGCCGCATCCGGTGCGGCACCTGAAGGACGCTGCCGCCCGGGGCGCCCGCGTCATCCACGTCAACCCCCGCAAGACCGAAACCGCCTACGCGGTGGGCGAGCACTGGCCCATCAAGCCCGATACGGACGTGTATCTGCTGGCAGCCATGCTGCAGGTCATCGACGCCGAGCGCGGCTTCCACCCGGACGCGGCGCAGCACGGGCAGAACGTCGAGGCGCTGCGGGCCTTCGTTCAGCAGTACCCGCCGGCCGCCGTTGCCCAGGCCACCGGCATGAGCGCCGACTCGATTCGCCAGCTGGCCCTGGACTACATGGATGCCGACAGCGCCTGCGTGCACATGTCGACCGGCGTCAACATGGGGCGCCAGGGCACCCTCGCCTACTGGCTCCTGCACATGCTCGGCCTGGTCACCGGCAACCTGGGCCATCAAGGCGGCAACGTGTACTCCCTGGGGTTCTACGCGCGCAGCCCGGCCGCGGGCAAGAACGCACCGACAGACATGCTCGAGACCCCCTTTGGCGCGGTTCGCCGCCCGGGCGGGGTCGGCATCAATTTGCCCGGCAACCTGCTCGCCGACTACCTGGAGGGCACGGACACCCAGGCACCGGTGCGCGCCCTGTTCGTCAGCTCCGGCAACCCGGTGCTCTCGATCGCCGGCGAGGCGCGCATGCGCGATGCGCTGAACGGCCTGGACCTGCTCGTCTGCATCGACATCTACCCGAACGCGACTGCCGATCACGCGGACTACCTGCTGCCCGCCGCGGGCGCCTTTGAGCGCGAGGACATCAACCTCACGGGCCTGGGATTGCAGTACCAGCCCAGCGTGCAATTCACCGACGCAGTGGTCCCGCCCGCATTCGAGCGACGGCCGGACTGGTGGATTTACGAGAAGCTCGCCCAGGTCCTGGGCTTTGGCACCGTGCTGCCAGACGACGCAGACTTCGAGCTGCCGGACCAGGCCGTGCAGCAACTGCTCTGGCAGCGCACGGACGCCATGCTGCGCTCCCGCGGCCATTCCATGAGCGAGCTGCGAGACGAACGCATCCTGACCTTCGAGCGCAATGCGCCGGAAACGCTCTTCAGCGAGCACCTGCAACACGAAGATGAGCGCGTCGAGTGTTTCCCGCCGCAGTTCGATGCGATGCGCAAGCGCATGGCCGCCCTGCTCGCCGAACTAAATGCAGAGCCCGCCCACCAGCTCAAGCTCATCAGCAAGCGCGACGCGTACATGCTGAACAGCTGGTACAGCAACCTGGAGAAGCTCAAGCAAGGCGAGCGCGCCGACAACCCGTTCTTTATGCATCCGGAAGACGCTGCCACGCGACAGCTCACCGCTGGCGATCGCGTCAGCGTCAGCAACGAATACGGGGGCATAGAAGCGACGCTCGCCCTGACCGACGACCTCATGCCCGGCGTGGTCGCCATGACCCACGGCTGGGGGCACAGCAGCAGCCAGGGCCTGTCGGTGGCCAAGGCCGCACCGGGGACAAACTGCAATGCCCTGCTTCCGCACGGGCCAGGCAGCTTCGAGCCGATCTCGAACCAGGCACACATGACCGGCGTGCCCGTTGAGGTTCGCGGGGCCTAAGACGAAGGCGGGTATTCGGGATGATGTTGGACGTCGGGGGACTCTCTGTCCCAGTCCGCGCGTGATCCACAGAAAATGTGCTGCTTGATGTCGGTCTCGAGGGGATCGTCCATGAGGCCGGCCTGTACCCACATGCGCTCGCCGTTGTCGTAGGTATCCGGAACCGGACTGCCGCAGCGCTTGCATCTCGATGGGCCCCACCCATCGGGTCGCTTAAAGGTCGAGGTTTCGGCGGCGCCCCGCAGCCACGCGAAGTTCTTCATGCGCACGACAAACTGCGCATTGCCGCCAGTGCCAGAAACTTTTCGGCATTTGGAACAGTGACAGCGGCCGACCCCCTGCACCGGCCCCGCCACTGCGAATGCAACGGAGCCGCACAGGCAACTTCCTTTCAACGTTCTCACCGATTGACTCCTATGTCTGGCGCCCTCTTGCGCGAAGCAAACAGGCTGGCGCCTTGCTACTGGCCTCTCTCGAGAAACCGGAAGATCGCCTGCTGCGCGTCCTCGTGATGCTCCGGTGCTTTCCAGTGCTCGAGCAGCGTGCCGTTGGGGAGCAGCTCAGCGAGCGCCCGGCTGATCGCGTCCGGGTGGTAAGGATCGTCGCCGCGCAGAATGAGCGTTGAGGTCTCGATGGTCGCGACCTGCTGCTGATCCAGGTTGAACAGGAACGGCCCATCAAACAGGTTGGCCCGGAAAGAGGCCCAGCTTTGCGCGGGCACATCGGCGTGCGTCGTTGCCTGCAACCCCGCCGCCCAGCTGTCAAACAGCTCGTAAAAGATGTCGCGGTTGCCGTCCAGGCCGATGGGCTGGAACAGCACAACGGCCCGGACACGTTCCGGCGCGTGCGCGGCCAGCCCGAGACAGTAAGGCCCGCCGATGCACATGCCAGCGGTCACAAACCGATCCACGCCGAGGTGATCCAGCAACGCCAGCTGATCCGCCGCAAAGCTGTCCCAGCCATCCGTAGCGCTCACCGGGCCCGACGACTGCCCGGCGTTGCGTTGATCCATAGCAATCACCCGATAGCGCTGCGCCAGGTGTCCGATCACGTCCCAGGGGGCGTTGGCCCAGAGCGGGACCGAGCTGCGCATGCCGCCAGGCGCGATGAGCAGCAAGGGCTCGCCGCTGCCGTGTTCTTCGTAGTACAGACGAGTATCGCCGCTTTCGAAAACAGCCACGGCTAACGGTCCAGCCCGGCGATACACAGGTACTTGATCTCCTGGTATTCGTCGAGCCCGTACTTGGACCCTTCGCGGCCGTTGCCCGATTCCTTCATCCCGCCAAAGGGCGCCGCCTCGTTGGACACCAGACCTGTATTGATACCGACGATGCCGTAGTCGATGCCCTCAGCAATGCGCCAGATTCGGCCAATGTCCCGGGAGAAGAAGTAGGCCGCGAGGCCGAACTCGGAATCGTTCGCGAGCTCGATGGCTTCCTGCTCCGTGTCAAACCTGACCAGGGGCGCCACGGGGCCAAAGATCTCTTCTCTGAACACCCGCATATCCCGGGTGACCTCGGTCAGCACCGTTGGCTGTACAAACGCCTCCCCAAGGTCGCCTCGTTTGCCGCCGGCCTGCACCTGGGCGCCGCGCTCTTTCGCGTCGTCGATCATCGCCAGCACGCCGCTCGCTGCCTTGCCGTCGATCAGGGGCCCGACAACGACGCCGTCGTCCATGCCGTTACCCACTTTCATCTCCGCCACGCGAGCGGCCAGTTTGCTGGCGAACTCGTCGTACACCCCGGCCTGCACGAGCATCCGGTTGGCGCAGACGCAGGTCTGGCCGGCGTTCCGATACTTGGAATCGATAGCGCCCTGAACGGCTTCGTCCACATCGGCGTCGTCCATCACAATAAATGGCGCGTTGCCGCCCAGCTCCATCGAGGTCCGCTTGACCGTGTCTGCGCACGCCTTGATCAGCGTCTTGCCAACTTCCGTAGAGCCCGTAAAGGTCAGCTTGCGGACCAGGGGGTTATCCAGCAGCTCACCGCCGATGCCGGCCGTGGAGCCCACCAGGATGTTGACGACGCCTGCAGGGATGCCGGCACGCTCTGCCAGCTCGGCAATGGCAAGCGCCGACAGCGGCGTGGCGCTCGCGGGCTTGCAGACCACGGTACAGCCAGCAGCCAGGGCCGGGCCGATCTTGCGAGTGAGCATCGCGTTCGGAAAGTTCCAGGGCGTGATGCAGGCGACCACGCCGACGCCCTGCTTCTGCACAACAATGCGCTTGTCCTGCGATGGGCCAGGAATGGTATCGCCGTAGGCCCGCTTGGCTTCTTCCGCAAACCACTCAAGGAAAGCGGCCCCGTAAGCGATCTCGCCCCGAGCCTCTTCGTAGGGCTTGCCCTGCTCTGCCGTCATGATCTGCGCCAGGTCGTCCTGGCTCGCCATCATCAGGTCAAACAGGCGGCGCAGCGCGTTGGCGCGCTCCTTGGCGGGCCGAGCCTGCCAGGCGGGCTGCGCGCCGTGCGCAGCCTCGATCGCGCGCCGGGTCTCTTCCGCGCCGCACGCCGCTACGGTGGCAATCACGTTGCCCGTCGCCGGATTGCTGACGGTCTGCGTGTTGCCGCTATCCGCGTCTATCCAGCGACCGTTGACGTAGCTCTGGGTGCGCAGCAGCGCTTGATCGTTCAGTTGCATCGGTCGAGTCCTGCCCTTTTCGTTCGGGCTCGACCATAACGTCAGCGCGGCGCGACCACCAGCCTCAGGTTCAGGCTGCTTGCACGGTCCCGCCGAGCCGCGCTTCCAGATCATCCGCACCGCCAATCAGCGCCCCGTTCAGGTACACCTGGGGGGTGGTGCGCGCACCGGTCACGGCCAGCAGCGCATCGGTGGAGGGAATCTCGATCGCCTCGAAATTCAGGCCGCGCTGCGTCAGCAGGTCCTTGGCCCGGCGGCAGTGCGGGCAGCCTTTACGCACAAAAATAGCGTATCGGTCCGGCTCGGTGACCGCGGGGTTCAAATAGCGCAGTACGTTTATGGGATCCGACTGGCCATAGGGATCCCCAGGCACCTCCGGCTCCACGAACAGCGCCTCGATCACACCGTCATTGACGATCATCGCGTAGCGCCAGGATCGCTTGCCGAAGCCAAGATCCTCCTTGCCAACGAGAAAGCCCATAGCTTCGGTGAACTCACCATTGCCGTCAGGGATAAGATCGACGGCGTCGGCGCCCTGAGCATCCTGCCACTCGCGCATGACGAAGGCATCGTTCACGGACAAGCAGATGATGCGGTCGATGCCGTTGGCCCGAAACTGCGGCGCCAGCGAGTTGTAGCCCGGCAGCTGGCTCGCCGAGCAGGTTGGGGTAAAGGCGCCCGGCAAGGCGAAAAGCACGACCCGCTGGCCCGCGAACAGCTGGGCTGAAGTGACGTCCAGCCAGTCGGATTCCGTACGAGTGCGAAAGGTCACGTCAGGGACGCGATCACCGATACCTCTATTGTTCATGGTTTTCTGTTTCCTGTGTTCTGTTTGAAATGGGCGCTCAGCGCCGCGACCCGGCAATCTTCGGATTTTTCAAACATTAGGTAAATTCGATTGTATTCATCGTTATGATAGGCATTAAGAATTGACGAGCATTGACGGCCTTGGGCACGCCGCTCAACTCCTGCACACTCGAGCCATGTCAGGCACCGCTTCCAACCAGGCAACCCCGATCGCCAAGCTCTGCCGCCCGGCGCTCGCGATCATCGCGTTGGGCACTGTGCTGCTGGGCAGCGAAGCGCTCGCACACAACGTTGCCGAGAGCGACGGCGCTTTTGTCAGCAGCGCTGCGGGCGTCCACTTCGGCGTCTTCGCCTACCTTGGCGGCAAGCACATGATCACCGGGGCGGACCATCTGCTTTTTCTGGCGGGCGTGATCTTTTACCTGCGCCGGCTTGCCGACGTCGCCCTGTTTGCGACCTTGTTCGCCCTGGGCCACAGCCTGACCCTGCTTGCAGGCGTTCTCGGCGGTTGGCAACTCAACAGCCACGGGGTGGACGCCGTCATCGCGCTCTCAGTGATCTACAAGGCCCTGCACAACCTGGGCACCATCCGCCAGGGCCAAAGCACCCTGCGCTATGCCGTATTTGCGTTCGGCCTGGCGCACGGTCTGGGACTGGCCACCAAGCTGCAGGATCTGTCTCTGGATCCGGCGGCAATCGTGCCCAACATGCTCGGGTTCAACCTGGGCGTAGAGCTTGGGCAGCTGCTGGCCCTGGGCGCTGCGTGGCTGGCGCTCGGCTTCTGGCGTCTTCGCCCGGGCTTCGCGCAACATGGACGCATGGCCAACTGGCTGATCCTGGTCGCCGGGCTGGTGCTGCTTGGCGACCAGCTGACGATGCTGGTCATTGGCGATGCAGGCACATCCTAGCCAGCAAACAGCGCCTCAAAACGATCACGCAGCAGGTTTTTTTGAACTTTGCCCATGGCGTTGCGGGGCAACTCATTCACCACCGCCACATGCTTGGGTTGCTTGTAGCGGGCCAGCTGTTCTCCAAGCGCGTCTTGAACACTGCGCAGATCCGGCTCCTGGTCCAAGGCCGGCACCACCACGGCCACGACCGCCTCGCCAAAGTCAGCGTGGGGCACGCCAATGACCGCGCTCTCGCGAATGGCGGGCTGGGCATCGAGCAGGCGCTCCACCTCTTTCGGATAAATGTTGTAGCCCCCGGAGATCACCAGATCTTTCGAGCGGCCGACGATCGAGAGTCGGCCGTCATCGTCCTGGATGCCCAGATCTCCCGTGATGAAGAAGCCGCCCTCGCGAAACTCGGAACGCGTCTTCTCGGGCTGCTGCCAGTAACCCGCAAAAACATTCGGCCCGCGAACTTCGATACTCCCGACCTGGCCCGTTGCTGCGCCCTCGCCTTGCTCGTCCACGACCCGCACGTCGACGCCCGGCAGAGGAAAACCCACGGTGCCCGCAACGCGCTCCCCCGCCAGCGGGTTGGACGTGATCATGACGGTCTCGCTCATGCCGTAGCGCTCAAGAATTCGCTGACCAGTGCGCGCTTCGAACTGCGCGAAGGTCTGCTCCGTCAACGGTGCAGAGCCGCTGATGAACAAGCGCACGCCGGCGCTGGCGGCACGATCAAACTGCGGCAGGGCGAGCAGGCGCGTGTAAAAAGTGGGCACCCCCATGAGTACCGTGCACCGGTCCAGCTCTTCGCACACCGTCTCGGCATCAAACTGGGGAAGAAAGCGTACCGTGCTGCCGCCGAGCAGCGCACAGTGCAGCGCGACAAACAAACCGTGCACGTGAAAAATCGGCAGCGCGTGCAGCAGCACGTCATCGCTTCGCCAACCCCACAGGGCCAGGAGTGCCCGCGCGTTGCTGGCGATGTTGCTGTGGCTGAGCATCGCGCCTTTCGAGCGGCCGGTCGTGCCCGAGGTATAGACAATCGCGGCCATGTCATGGCCATCGACAACTGCCGGCGGCGTATCGCGGGTCGCCGCTCGGCGAACCGCCCGCTGTGCCAGGGCGTGCTCGGGGCAAGCCTCCGGATTCGGGCGATCAGCAGCCAGGCGCCCGATAGGGCTGGCCGATACCTGACCGTCAGCAAGAGCCGCCGACAGCTCAGGTCCGGCCTGCCGGGACGCTTCGTGAACGAACAACCGCGGCTGCGCGTCGGCGACAAAATAGGCGACCTCGGCGTCGGTATAGGCCGTGTTGATGGGCACGTAGACAGCACCCCGTCGCAGCACGGCCAGGTAGAGCACGACGCAAGCCATACTTTTGTCGGCCTGCACCAGCACCCGATCACTCGTCTGCACGCCCGCCTCCGCCAGCACGTCGGCAACCGCCGCCGTATGCGCGCGCAAGGCCTCGTAACTCAGGGTGCCGCCAACCGGATCAACCAGCGCAGCCTTACTGCCCTGGGCTGCCATGACAGCGTCGAGCGCCTCGTAGAAATTTCCGTTCATGATGCTCCTGTCGCTTGCTTGGGTGCCTGAGATTCAAGCGTTGCCAGCGCGTGCGCGAGCACCGCCAGGGTCTCTGCCGTTTCCGGTGCTGGCGGCAAGCTGCGAATGGCCGCCGCCAGGAGGTGTGCAGAAGGCCGTTGCTGTCCGTGCGCGCGAACGGCGAGCAGCGCGTTCGCTCGGGCCGTGGCAATCGCAGTGCCGCAGCTCACGGGACCTTCATGACCGGGATCCACAGCATCCAAGGCCGCTTGCTGGGCGTCTTGCCAGCGTTGCGCGCCGGCACCCGAGCGAGCAAGCTGGTGCCACAGCCACAGCACCGCAGCGCCCCCTTCACAGAGTGGCAGCGGCGCTGCCGAAGCCAGCGCGCCGGCGATCAGTACTGCTTCCGCGCGGTAGTTATCGCTATCGAACGCCCGGGCCGCGCGCAGGTAGCTGAGCGCGAGCGTCGCGAGGTCCGCCGCGGTGGCAGGCCCGGACAGTGCCGGCACTCCCAGCTGGCGCCGATCGTGCTCGCTGCGCAGCTGCCAGTAATCCGCCACAGAAAAACGAGCGGGCAACTGTTCCGGCCGGCTCTCGCGCAGCGCCCGGTAGCCAAGGGCCGCTGCGGCAGACCGGTCGTCCGGGGCGCTGCGCCGCCGCAGCTGGTCCTGGATGTATTCGTCGACGCGCTCAAACGCCCTGCGAAACTGCGCTTCCCGGCTCAGGGCCCAGGCGCCGGCAAATACGTCCAGCGCCAACGCCTGGTCGAGCAGGGTCGTGGCAGCCGGCACCTCTGCCAACCGATCCGGCGTCCAGGCCAACAGCCCGCCCCAGACCGGGTCCAGCCGTCGCAGCAGCGCCCGGGACCAGTCCAGCATGGCGCTGCTGGTCGAAGGCCCATGACGTTGGCTCAGAGCTTCAGCAAGGCGTGCGCGGCGCAGCAGTACCGCGCTCGGACTGGCCTCGAGGAATCGCGGGGCCTCCGGGGCAACGACCGCCTGCGAGATTCGCGCCAGGAGCAAGGACCCGGCCGGCGGCCGCGAATCCACCTCGCCACCGCCGCAGCCCGAGCAGCAGGCAAGCATCAGGAGCATCGCTGAGCAACGATTGTTCATGGACCGAGTATGAGGCGCTCGCGGTACTGGGTACACTTTCCGATTCGCAATCCCGACCCATTGGCTGCCAGAGGCTCCCGCCCGTGACCCGCGACGCCGATCACCGCTCACCAGCTGCGATGGCCCCACCGACGCAGGAACGCTACCGCGCCCCGGCGCAGTGGCTGCACTGGCTCATTGCCGCTCTGATCGTGCTGCAGTTTGTGCTCGCGGAACTGGCCGAGCGGGCGGACGAAGCTGGCTCACTGGCTGCGCAGCTGGGCTGGCTCGCCGACCACAAATCCGTCGGCATGACCATCCTCTGCCTGGCCATTGTGCGCCTTGCCTTTCGTTGGCGCGCCGCGCCCCCACCGCCCTTGCCGGCGCCGCACGCCCAGCAGCTGCTCGCAAAGCTCACTCACGGACTGCTGTACCTGCTGCTGTTCGCCTTGCCCCTGACCGGCTGGCTCGGATCTTCGGCCGCAGCCTACAGCGTCAGCTGGTTTGGCTGGTTTACCTGGCCCGACCTGGTCGCTGCAGACCCCGCCCTGCGAGAACAGCTGTATGTCTGGCACGAACGCGGCGGCAACGTGCTGGCGGTCCTCGCAGGGCTGCATCTGGCAGCAGCGATCAAACACCACTACGTCGACCGGGACACCACCCTGATGCGCATGACCAGCCCAGCCAGCCTCACTCTCTTCGCCGTCGCCCTGGGCGCAGGCCTATCTTGGATCACCTTGTCCGGCGCGAGCACCGGCGGTGCTGCGCCAACGTCGGGCGTCACGGTACAGCCACCGGCACAACCCGCACTGCCAACGGCTCAGACAGAGCAGGCAGCATCTCAGGTCATCGCCACAACGGCTGCCGAGCCTGCATTGCCTTCCTGGGCCATCGACTACGAGCGCAGCCGTGTCACCTTCTCTGCCGACCAGGCCGGTGCCAGCTTCGACGGCACCTGGCAACGCTGGGAGGCCGATATCCGCTTTTCGGCGGCAGCGCTGACGCAGAGCCGCGCCAAGGTGTCCTTCGATGCGACGTCCGCCGCCACCAATGACGCCGATCGCGACAGCACCCTGACCAGTTCGGAGTTCTTCGCGGCCGAGCGTTTTCCGGCGATTGTTTTCAAGACCGACGAGATCCGGCGTGCACCGCAGGACGCCGAGCACGCCTTCACCGCCGCGGGATCGCTGCTCGTGAAAGGCGTGTCAGTCCCGGTCGTGTTTGACTTCTCGGTGACCGCCGAAGGGACACAACGGCAGCTCACGGGCCAGGCCAGGCTCGACCGCCTTGCGCTGGGCATCGGCACCGGCGACTGGGCCGACCCGGCCAGCATCGGCCAGTTTGTGGACGTCAGGGTGTCGGTGACGGCGGACGTGCGGGAATAAGCGGCTCGCTGCTTGGCAACGCGTCCAGGAACTCCGCGTAGCTCGCGGTTTCCGGCGCTTCCCGGAGCGCCTGCTCGGCATCTGAGCGCGCCGCGGCCAGGTTGCCAAGCTTTTGGTGCAACAGCGCCCGGTTGTAGTAAGCCAGGTGGCGCGTCTGAGACTCGAGCGCCACAGCTTGATCCAGATCCGCCAGGGCTGCTGCCAGATCGCGCTGGCGCAGGTGCGCATTGGCGCGGTTGATCCAGGCACTCGCCAGCTCCGGCGCCAGCTTCAGCGCCCGATTGTGGTCGCGCATGGCGCCGCGCTGATCGCCGCGGCGCCCGAGCAGCAAGCCACGATTCGAAAAAGTCGATGCCAGATCCATGCGCGTCAGCCCCTGGAGCTCAATAGCCCGGTCGCAGTCATCCACGCCAAACTGCTCGTCCCGGCGCAGCGCTGCCTGATAGCAGAGATACGCGGGCGACTCGTTGAGCAAAATGGTGGCCCCACCGCTGGCGTTCGCGCCCAGGCCGAGCACGGTGCCGAGGGCGAGCGCATTCGCGCAGAACAAAAGCCCAACCGTGCCCAGGACCAGGTGGGCTCGCCCTATCGATAGGCGCAAGGCGCCAGTCACGAGGCGGACCCGTCGCCGGCGCGCAGATAGGGCGTCAGCACGTAGCTCAGAATCCCGCGGCCAAACTGCGCATACCAGACTTCCGGGTCCCGATTAATCATGGCGGTCTCCCATTGGCGCGGCAAGCGCCGCGCCTTGCGCAGGGTCTGCAGGGCCAGCGCCAACTGATCGTCCTGCAGCAGCGCGACCGCGGCATCACTCCAGCAAGCCATCTCCTGACTCAACACATCCGCCTGCTCGATACAGCCGAGCGGCGCCAGGATGTTGTCGAGGAGCTGATGGAGCGCGCGGTGCTGAAAGCTGGTGGAGAGGTACAGCTTGGACCGCGCCTGCACGCGGTCCGTCGCTGCGTTGTTCCCGACCAGCCGCGCTTCGCGTTTGTCGAGCCGGGCCCGCTCGTCTGGCGCCTGCACAGGCACACGATCTTTGAGTCGAGCGACCCGCCGGGCCAAGGCTCGGGCAACCCGGCGGCGATCGCCGCGCTCGCGCCAGTCAAAGTCATCCGAGTGCAGCAGCACCCAGGCGCCGCTGATTTCCTGCGCGCTGGCAGTGGCCGGCAACCATCCGACGAGGAAGAAGCCCAAAGCGAGGACCCGGGCGATCGCCAATGGGTTGGAACGGTGCAACATGCGCCCTAGCTTGCAATACTCGGTCGGAGCAGCACAAGCAGCCCGGGAGCAAACATGGTCGATCACCACACGTCGGACAATCACGGCGCCACCGGTCCGCTCAGCGGGGTCCGAGTACTCGACCTGACGACCATGGTCTCCGGGCCCATGGCCTCATCGATCCTCGCGGATCAGGGCGCGGACGTGATCAAGGTGGAATCTCCCCGCGGCGACGAGATGCGCTACATCGGCAATCAGCGCAACGGCGTACCGGCCGCCTTTTTTTCCTGCAATCGCGGCAAGCGGTCCATCTGTCTGGACCTCAAGCAGGAGGCTGCAAAAGCGCCGCTGGAAGCGCTGATCCGGCAGTCCGACGTGTTCATGCAGAACTTCCGCCCTGGGGCGATGGCGCGCATGGGCTTTTCGGAGACTCGGGTGCGCGAGCTCAACCCAAACATCATTTACGTGTCGATCAGCGGCTTCGGCGACGACGGCCCGTACAGCGATCAACGCGTCTACGACCCGGTGATTCAGGCGCTGACCGGCGCAACGGACATCCAGGCGGATCGGGCGACCGGTACCCCGAAAATGTTTCGCATCATCATCGCCGACAAAGTGACCGCGGTCAGCGCGGCCCAGGCCATCAGCGCGGCGCTGTTCGCGCGCGAGCGTCAGGGTATCGCCCAGCACGTCAAGCTGAGCATGCACAGCACCATGATCGCGTTCTTTTGGCCCGAAGGCATGTCCGGCCTGACCTTTGTGGGCGACGAGATCGATGTGACGCGCTATCAGGGCACGATGGATCTGATCTACCAGACCAAGGATGGCTACATCACCGCCGGCGCGATCAGCGACAAGGAATGGCAGGGGATGTGCCGCGCGCTGGGGCAACCAGGCTGGATTGACGATGAGCGCTTCGCAACGACCGCGGCAAGGTTCCGCAACGCCGAGCTGCGCAAGCAACTGACCGCCGGCGAGATCGAGCGCTACGAGGCGGAGCCGTTGCTCGCCCGCCTGCGCGCCGAGGGCGTGCCCAGCGCCCCGCTGCTGAGCCGCCTGGAGCTGCTCGAGCACGAGCAGGTCCTGGCCAACGACACGATTGGCATCTACGAATTTTCGGGCCACGGCAAGATCCGCCAGGCCCGGCCAGCGGCCCTGTTCCACAAGACCCCGAGCGATGTGCGCCTGCCGGCGCCTCGCCTCGGGGAACACACGGACCAGATTCTGGACGCTGCAGGCTTTGATGAGAACGCGCGTGCGTCACTGCGCAGTGCCGGAGCGGCAATTGGCTGGGAAGCGCCCTGAACGCCGCTCGCGGCTAGTCCGTCAGCCACTCCAGCGCATCATCGTAGGAGCGAAAGGCCCGGCGCTGCTGATCCACCGTGCCGTCGGCAACGGCCGCATAGACGCGCGCCATGCCAAAGACGTCGTCATCGTGCGCGACCATGGCAAATTTGGTCCCGGTCCAGGACGGATCGAACACATCGTAGGCCAATCGCTGCAGCTGGTCTGCCGTGACGCTACCCATGGTGGCGGTGCGCAGGTCGTATAGCGCGTTGTAGTTGGGGTCGTAGTCCGGGTGCGCCTTGACCGCCTGGACCACGGCCTGCACACCCACGGGATCAAACTCGCCGCTCAAGGTCACGATGCTGACTTTGCGCTCATGATCAACTTCTATCATCCATCGGCTCCCGCCAAGTCGCGCCGGCTTCACCGCTGTCCTGCAGCTTTTTTGCCAATCCTTGGCATGGCCATTCCTGGCCGAGCCGCACTTTACTCTCTTTCGGCGATCACGTCCGACGCAGGGTGGCCCGCCTGCCTGCCCTCGGGCAAAGTGCACTCCCCGGTCATTGGCGCCAGAGGCAAACAGCCATGGGTCTGAAACACGCCACAGGTCTTGTCGCCATGATCAGTCTAGTCGCAGGATGCGGCGCGGCGCGGCCGGTCCCTTCAGCTCCCGAGGAATCTGCTGTGCCAAAGACATTCAGTGACGCGTTCGTTCCCGACCGTCCCGCCCCGGTTGCGCCCCGGATCGCGCACAGCTTCGAGTACCACGGCGTGCGCGTGAGCGACCCCTACCATTGGCTCAAGGATCAGGGCTATCCCACCGTGGACGATCCGGAGGTCCTGGCCTACCTGAATGCCGAGAACGCTTACTACGGCGAGGCCATGGCACCGCTCGAGGACCTTAGCGAGGTGCTGTTCCAGGAAATGAGGGCACGGCGCCCGGAGGCCGAGCAGTCCGTCCCCTGGCGGGAGGGCGCCTACTGGTATCAGTGGCGTTTCGAAGAGGGCGCGCAGTACCGCTCCTGGCTGTGGGCACCGAGCGACCCGGCAACCGGAGAACCCAGCGCTGACGCCTATCGGGTGCTGCTCGACGAGGCGAAGCTGGCCGAGGGCCACGAGTTCTTCCGCCTCGGCGGCCTGGAGCTGAGCCCGGACCATCGCTTGCTTGCCTACAGCGACGACACCACCGGCGGCGAGCGCTACCGGCTGCACCTGGTGGACAGCAATACCGGCGAGCCCCGCCATCCGCCGATCGAGCAAACGATCGGCTCGCCGGTATTCAGCGCCGACGGTCGCTACCTGTTTTATCGCGTGGTCAACAGCGAATGGCGCCCGCATCGCGTCATGCGGCTGGACCTGTCCAGCGGCGCACAGGAAGTGGTCTTCGAAGAATCTGACGCCTCGTACTTTGTCGGCCTGGACAGCACCCAGTCTGATGCGTTCATTGTGATCAGCAGCGGCGATCACATCACCAGCGAGCTCTACCTCCTGGCCCGGAGCGAGCCGCTCGCAGAGCTCCAGCTCATCAGCCCCCGGCGCCCCGGACACGAATACGACCTGGAACACCGCGGCGACCGGCTCATCATTCGCAGCAATCGCGACCACCAGAACTTTGCGCTGTACGAAGCACCGCTTGCGCAGCCGACGGAAGACCACTGGCAAGCCCTTGTTCCCGGTAGCGATGCACGGTATCTGACCGGGTTCGCAGTGTTTGCGATGCACACGGTGCTGGAGGAGCGCGTCGGCGGCCTCGACCAGATTCGTGTCTGGCCCGTCGGCGCGACCGCGCCCTACGCCATCGATTTTCCAGAGGCCAGCTACGCGGCCGGCATCGGGACGAACGCCGAGTTTGAGCTTGAACAGCTGCGCATCGGCTACGAGTCCATGGTCACCCCCGGCACCGTGTTCGATTTCGACCTCGCGGAGCGTACTCTGCGCACGCGCAAGGTACGGGAGATTCCATCAGGCTATACCGCTGACGACTACCGCACAGAACGCCTGAACGTTCAGGTGCGCGACGGCGAGTTGGTGCCCGTGAGCCTGGTCTACCATCGCGACATGCCGCCGGCGCCAGACCGCCCGCTGTACCTGTACGGCTACGGGGCCTACGGCTCAGCCATTTCTCCCGGCTTCAACCCGACTCGCCTGTCTTTGCTGGACCGGGGCGTGAGCTTCGCCATCGCGCACATTCGCGGCGGCGATGATCTGGGGTACGCCTGGTATCAGGCCGGCAAGCTCAAGCAGCGCACCAACACGTTCAACGATTTCGTTGACGTCGGCGCAGACCTTATGGAGCGCGGCTACAGCGGCAAGGGCAAGATCGCCATGGTCGGCGGCAGTGCCGGCGGCGAGCTGGTGGGCGCAGCGGTCAATCAGGCCCGGGAGTGGCTGGGCGCCGCGGTGCTGCACGTACCGTTCGTTGACGTGCTCAATACCATGCTGGACACCTCTTTGCCGCTGACGCCCATGGAATGGCCCGAGTGGGGCAACCCGATCGAGGATGCCGAGGCGTTCCGCCTCATTCAGTCCTACTCGCCCTACGACCAGCTACAACCGGGCGCCTATCCGCCCATGCTCGTGACCGGCGGGCTGAACGACCCGCGCGTCACCTACTGGGAACCGGCCAAATACGTCGCGAAACTGCGCACGCTGAAGACCAACGATGCCGCCCTGCTTCTGAAAATCAACATGGGCGCTGGTCACGGCGGCAAGTCCGGCCGCTTCGATGCCCTGCGAGAAGATGCGCAGGAATACGCGTTCCTGCTGCAGGTCCTGGGCGTCCACACCGGACCGTCCTAGGCCCGCGCAGCGCTACCAGCTGCGCCGAGCGGCGATCGCGTTGGCCGCTTCGAAGGTCGCCGTGCGCAGGTGCCCGAGCCGGGCGTTGAGGTTGCGGTAACGCAGCGGCTCGCTTGCGCGGAATTGCTCTCCGAGCGTCAGGTCAGAGAGCGTCTCGAAGCCGCCGAAGCACCCGAGAATGAAGGTCGCGCCCCCCAGCTTGTGATCTTCCACCTGCCGCAGGCCACGCTGCAGATAGCTGATCCAAAACTCATGGTTGGCCTCTTCGAGCAGCGCGATCAGTGCTCGGGTTTGCCGGGCCAGCTCTTCGAACTGCTCGTGCAGGGTCATGCTTGAAAGATCTCCGGCGGGCGCGGCGGGCAGTGTACCCCAGGGCCGTGAAGCCCCCTGATTCTGCCCTGCCCCGCTAGGCACGCCCGGTATCGACGCAGTACACTGCGCCCGCCAGCCACCCGCGCGGAAACGAAGATGTTCGAGCACCTGGACCTGCTCCCCCCGGACCCGATCTTAGGCCTTGGCCAGCAGTTCGCCGCTGACCCTAACCCGGACAAAGTGGGCCTGTCCGTCGGCGTCTTTCAGGACGAGAGCGGCAACACGCCAATCCTGGAATCCGTGCGCCAGGCCGAAGCTGCGGTGCTGCAAGCGCAAAAGACCAAGGCCTACATTCCCCAGGCCGGCGACCCGTCATTTATCCAGGGCATCACGCGCCTGGTTCTGGGCGCTGACCTGGCCGAGCAGAGCGCCCAGCGGGTTGCCGTGGTCCAGGGTGCCGGCGGCTGCGGCGCGCTGCGGATCGCGGCTGAGGTCGCTCACGCCGCGAGTCCGGAGGCCGTGATCTGGGCCAGCACCCCGACCTGGGCCAATCACTATCCGCTGCTCGAATCTGCTGGCTTTACGCTCAAGGCCTACCCCTACTACGACGCGCAGCGCAGCGACATCGACTTCCCGGCAATGCTCGAAGGACTCAAGGCCGCGAAAGCGGGCGATCTGGTTCTTCTGCACGCCAGCTGCCACAACCCGACCGGTGCTGACCTGAATCGCGGCCAGTGGGACGAACTGCTGGCTTTCCTCGATGAGCGGAACCTGATTCCATTCATCGACAGCGCCTACCAGGGCTTCGCCAACGGCCTGGAGGAAGATGCCTACGGGATTCGGGCTGCCGTCGAGCGGCTGCCCAATGTCCTTGTGGCCACTTCCTGCTCCAAAAACTTCGGCCTTTACCGGGAGCGCACCGGCGCCATGATGTTCGCTGGCCGCGATCGCAAGGAAGCCGATGCCGCGCGCAGCCACGCCCTGTCCCTGGCCCGACGCAGCTACACCATGGCCCCGTACCACGGCGGCGGAATCGTCGGCGCGATCCTCGCCAGTCCGGAACTCGAAGCCCTGTGGCGCAGCGAGGTCGATGGCATGCGCGGTCACATCAACGGCATGCGCGTGGCGCTGGCCACCGCGCTGGCAGAGCGCCAGGTCGGCAAGGATTTCGCCTTCGTGGAATCCCAGCGGGGCATGTTCTCGCTGCTGGGCCTGAGCGAGCCGGCTATCGCGCGGCTGCGTGAGGCGCACGGCGTCTACGTGCTCAAGTCCAGCCGCATGAACGCCGCAGGCCTGTCGGCAGCCAACGTGCCCGTTGTCGCGGACGCGATTGCCGAGGTGCTGCGCAGCACAGACTAGCCTGCGCGCGGATTCAGGGCTTGACCGCCAATGTCGCCATGGACGTTGGCATATAGGCATTCAACCGCGTGGCTTCGTCCGTCCACCGATCCTCGTAGAACCCGTGCAGCAGGAAGCCGGCATCGAGTTGGCCGCCAATCTGGTCGTTCATGCTGTGGCTGAACTCGAACGCCTCGTTGTCTTCGATCAGCGCCTGCCGCCGCGCTGCCGGCAAATCCTCCGCATCGCTGTACGGCAACGCATAGCGGACCCTGAGCGGGCCGCCGGCTTCGATCTCGAAATGATCGAACAGGAAATAGTCCGGGTTCATGAACCCCGCAAGCAGGCGGCCACCGGGCCGCAGCACCCGAAAACACTCGAGCCAGACCGGCCGCACCACGCGCGAGAAGACGTTGCTCACCGGGTGCACGATCAGGTCAAAGCTGGCGTCAGGAAACACCGACAAATCAGCCATGTCGCCCGGAGTCGTGGTGAGCGCCAGCCCTTCCCGCGCTGCCACCTGGTCATCCAGCGCCAGCTGCTCTGCGGAGTAGTCGTAACTGGTGACCCGGGCACCCGCTGCGGCAAGCACCGGGGCTTGCTGGCCGCCCCCGGAGGCGAGACAGAGCAGCGCTCGGCCGGACAGGGGGCCGCCGTACCAGTCTTGCGGCACCGGCTTGGTCGGCGTCAGGATGATTTGCCAGCGGCCAGCGCGGGCGTCAGCAATGACCTGGGGCGAGGCCGGCTGCACCCAGGGACTCTCGCCGGCCCGGGCCTGCGCGTCCCAGGCCCGGCCGTTGTGCTTCAGGCAGTCCAGGACGCGGCCCGGCGACTCAGACCGAAAGGTCCTTGAGCTTGTTCACGACGTCGCCAAAGAGCTCGTCGTCGTCCGGCACCACTTTGGTCTGGGCCAACGGCTTGGAGACCCAGGTCTCGTTGATCAAGTCACGCCAGCTGATGTTGTTGTTGGTGCCATTGCCGCCCCAGGACCCGCAGCCCAAGGAGAAGGTCTGGCGCATGCCGTTCCAAACGTTGCCGCTGTTCGAGGCCGCCTGCGGCTGGTTCACCATGACCCGGGAGGTGCGGGTGGCGTTCGCAAGCTTCATGATGTTGTCGTCGCTGGACGAGTAGATGCCGCAGGAATGCCCCTGGCCCTGATAGGCCTGGATGTTGTTGGTGAGTTCGATCGCATGTTCGATATCGCGAGCGCGATACAGCGCCATGGTCACGCAGAGCTTTTCGCCGCTGAACGGATACTCGGCTCCGAAGCCGGTTTCTCGCACGATCAGGAACTCGGTGCCATCGGGAATCTCGAACCCTGCTGTTTCCGCCAGCACCGAGGCAGGTTGCGCGACGATCGCCGTATTCAGGTGGCCGTCATGCCAGATCGTGGCCTGGAGCTTGGCTTTTTGCGTATCGTCGAGCACAAACCCGCCCTGCGCCTGCAGCTTTCCGAGCATCTCGTCGTAGATCGAATCGACCAGTATGACGGCGTTGTCCGAAGAACAGCTTGCGGCCAGGTCCAGGGTCTTCGACAGTTTGATCTTGGCTGCAGCATCGTCCAGGTCAGCCGTCTCATCGACGGTGATGACCGCATTGCCGACCCCGACCCCGAGCGCCGGCGTGCCGCTCGAATAAGCTGCGGTGACCATGGCACCGCCGCCGGTCGCCAGCACCCGGTCGCACTGCTTCATCAGTTCGTTGGTCGTTTCTAAAGACGGCTCTTCGATCGCGATCACCAGATCTTCCGGAGCGCCGCATGCCTTCAGCGCGGCACGCATGCGGTCGCAGATCAGCTTGTTGGTGCGCTTGGCTCGCGGGTGCGGTGCAACGATGATCGAGTTGCGTCCTTTGACCGCATGGATGCCCTTGATCACCGGCGTGGCTTCCGGATTGGTGGACGGCGACAGCGCGCCGATGACGCCCATGGGCTTGGCGATCTTGACGATGTTGCGCACCGGATCTTCTTCGAGCACGCCCACCGACTTGTCGTTGATGATGTCGTAGAGCGTGGCGCGGGTTTTCTTGAAGATCTTGAGGAACTTGCCGTCGTAGTTACCCAGCCGGGTCTCGTCGACGGTGAACTGGGCGATCTCCTCGGCGACACCGGGCTGCGCCACGGACCAGACCATCGCTCGAATCAGCGTGTCGACCTGCTCCTGGGTGTAGTCCTCGATTTGCGCCTGGGCCGCGCGCGAACGCTCGATGAGAGCGGCGATCTCCGCTGCAGCCTGGGCGTTCACATCAATTGCCTGCTCAGCCATGGGTCATTCTCCGGTTAGTCGTCGGCCCAGGGGCCAGTGCCTTAATCGTCAATGATACTGCAACGCGCTTCAATTTCGCAGGGTGCTGCGTGGGGCCGGCATCTCAGAAATGGCTTAGGTAGCCGCCGTCCACGACCAGGGTGTGGCCACTGACGTAGGACGCAGCAGCACTGGCCAGAAACACCGCCGCGCCACCGATCTCCTCCGGCTTGCCCCAACGCCCCAGCGACGAGCGTCGGGAGAGCCATTGCGCCACGGCCGGGTCGGCCACCATCGCGTCATTGCGCTCTGTGGCGAAGTAGCCGGGGGCGATTGCATTGACCGTGATGCCCCGGGGCCCGAGCTCCGCCGCCAGTGCCCGGGTCAGGGCATCCAGCCCGCCTTTGGCCATGGTGTACACCGCGTCCCCGTCCGCAGCGATCGGGCCCGCGATGCTGGTGATGTTGATCACCCGCCCGCCGGCACCCATCACCGCTGCAGCCTGGCGCGCCAGCGCAAAGGGGGCGACCAGGTCGGCGTCCAGCAGCGCCCGGACATCCGCCAGCGCAAAGTCATCCAGCCGCCGGCGATCCCGCAAGCCGACATTGTTGATCAGGATATCCATCGGCCCCTGGGCGGCCAGCAGCTGCGCAAAGGCCGCATCGTCGGTCACGTCGAAGACGGCAGCATCGGCCTGCCCGCCCGCTGCTTCAAGGCCCGTCACGGCGTCGGCCACCGCCGCTCGCTCGCGGCCGTTCACCCATACCCTGGCGCCAGCCTGGCTCAGAGCCCGAGCCATGGCATAACCCAGCCCACGGCTGCTGCCGCTGACAAAGGCGCGGCGCCCATCAAGGGAAAAAAGGGAAAGACCGTCTGCCATCGCGACCTCGCTTGCACCATGCAGCGGCCGAGCGCGCGCTGCGGAGACGGCACACGCTAGTTGGTCGCAGCGGCCTCGTCCAGCACGCTGCGCAGGGCCATCAGCTCTTCGAACCGCACAATCACGCGTTCCTTGGCCCCGTTCAGCCAGGCCTGAAGCACCATGGCAGAGTCGTTCACCAGATGCCGCTGCTGTCGCACATACTTCTGCCCGGTCGTGCTCGAGTAAAACTGCACCAGCTCCGCGACTTCGCCGCTGGTGAAGTTGCGGTTGTAAAGGTCGGCGTAGGACTGCCGCAGCAGGCTCTTGCGGTCATCGAGGTCAGAGCCCAGCACGTCAAGCAGCGCCTGCCGAAATGAGTCAGAAATCGATTGGTCCAGCTCCGGGTTATCGCTGGTGAGGGACTGCGCGAACTCGTCGGCGATGACCGGCCCGAGGGACGCCGTTGTGCCCCAGACGTCCAGCAACTTGAGTAGCTGCTGGATATCGGCGTCTTTTCTGGCCTGGGCAGCCTCGTCCAGATCCTCGACAAGCACAGGCAGCAGGTTGTCTGGCACGTCGGCCCGCGCCTGCGCAGACAGCGCCGCGGCCCCCAGCACCAGGCAAATACCAGCAATCACAGCCAGCAAGGAGCGAGAAAAAGAGAGCAGCACTTTCCGCACGACGGACCTCCAGGGCGCGGTCCGTGCGCTCAGCGACAAATATCGGGCAGACGCCCCGTTCACCACACCCTAACAAGCACCTCGCGGAAGAACTGCACGGTCTTGTAGCGAAGGGCCGCACAGACTTACAAAAGAGACACAAGCTCGCAGGGCTTTACGCGACGCTCATGGCGCCTGCTGCAAGGTTCGCCCCCTGCCTTGGAGTGCCCTATGCCACTGTTCCAGAAAGACCCCACCAAAAAGCTGCGCAAGTCCTACGAGCGCAAGCTCGAGGAGGCCATGCACGCCATGCACCGCGGGGACATCCGGGCCAACGCGACGCTGGTCGTCGAGGCTGAAGAGATCAAAGCCGAGATCGACCGGCTGGACGCTGCCCGCAGCTAGCGCGCGGCAGGACGGCGACAACTGCGCCCGCCGTATCAACCCGCCTCAGGCGCATCATCGCGCAACGCCCGGTGCCACCAACCGACATCGTGCCAGCGTCCAAACTTGAACCCGGCGCGCGGAAAGCGGCCGACGGCTGTAAATCCCAAACGTTCGTGAAAAGCCACGCTCGCCGCATTGGGCAGCGTGATCCCGGCGTACGCCTGAAAATAGCCTTGCTCCCGGAGCCCCGCAAGCAACACCTCGTACAGCCGCCGCCCCACCCCGCGCCGATGCTCGGCCGGCGCGGTGTAGACGGACGTCTCCGCCCCGAAACGATAGGCAGCCCGGTTCCGAAAGGCGCCGGCGTACGCGTAGCCGACCACCTGGCTCGCGGCGTCATGCGCAATCAGCCACTGGTGCTTTTTCAACGCCAGCTCAATGCGCGCCGCCATCTCGGAGACAGCGGGCACCGCGACTTCGAAGGACGTGCTGCTCGCAAGCACGCTGGGCGCATAGATCTCCCGGCAGGCCGCAGCGTCGTCGGCCGTCGCCATGCGGATTTCAAGGGTCACGGGCAGACCTGTCAGTCTGTGACGCCGGTGATGGCCAGGAATGTGCCATCGGAGGCCCGGGCAACCGCATGGACCTCCAGCACTGCGGCAGGCGCAATACCGCCCTTGATATGCGGAAACAGCTCGCCTTCAGCGCCGTCAAACTCTGGCTGGATATCGCCGACCGGTGCCGTGCCTTCGAAGACCGTAGTGACCCCCGCAGCGCTCAGGCTGTCGACAGTCATGCGCAGGCAGTACCACTCGCCGGGCACCTCCGGGTAAAAGTGGTTGGCCACATTCAGCAGCTTTTGGGGGTTCGAGGTGCCGTGGGTGAAGCCATCGATCTCGTAGGTCGGCGGGTAGTAGGTACCGCCCTGCCGGACGGTCTCGTCCCAGAGCGTCGCCTGAACCAGATGAAACACGTAAGGATGTTGCTTGTGCATAGGCTCAGTACTCTGGCAGGCCGTCATGGCGAAGATGAGCAGGATAGTCGCCAAGGGGGCAGTCATGGCGGCACGGGAAAGTTTCATGGCAGTTCCGGGAATCGGTTGCCCTCAAGGATAAGGCGGCCGCGGGCCCAAGGGAATGCTCACGCCATGCCGATACCGTCGGTGCGCCGCACGGGTATGCCTTCGGGATCAAAGTCTGCAAGGCAGTATACGTTCACCCCGTAGAAATCCGGGGTCACCCGTTTGCGGTGAAAGGGATAGATGCCGCAGACGTTGCAGAAATAGTGTTCAGCAGTCAGGGTATGAAATTGGTAGCGGGACAGCGCAGACTGGCCGTCCAGCAGGCGAAACTGGTCTTCGTGAACGCGCACCATCAGTGCATTTTTGCGTCGGCAAATCGAGCAATCACAGGTCGTGAGCTCTGCCAGGTCCGTCTCGATCTCAAAGCGTACCGCCTGGCAATGACAGCTGCCGGCATACTGCCGGAGGGAGGAAGATGATGTATCCATGGTTTGGTCCTGAAAGGTGCTTCACTCAATCCGCCGGCGACGGCCATCGCTGATGTCGTCCGATGCCGACAAGCTGCTCAAGAAACACGGCAAGCTGATTCATCTGGAGGACGCGGCTGTGCTCAGCCACGTCCAGCGCGAAGAGGACGGCTGGGTCCACAACACGCTGATGCTGAAGGGCTACGACGTACCCTTCAAGTACCAGCGCAAAAGACGCTACCGAAGCCTTGAGGGCGGCCGAGTCAACCTGACCTACTACCCGGAGCTGCTGAATATCGGCGGTCTGGACTTCGAAACCATGAAAGTCGTCCGGCTACGACGGAGCTGACAGGCTCGCACCCGGACCAAGCAAAGGAGAAACCCGATGGGCAAGCTGACAGGCAGAAGGGCACTGGTGACCGGTGCCGCATCAGGCATCGGCGCCGCAACGGCCGCCCGCTTGCGCAGCGACGGCGCTGCGGTCGTTACCAGCGACGTTGCCGCAGATGTTGACGTGCGCGGCGATGTCACCGACCGCAGCTTCTGCCTGAATCTCGTGAACGGCGCGGCAGAGCAGCTCGGCGGGCTGGACATTCTCGTGCCCTGTGCGGGCATTACCGGGGTCACACCCCTCGAAGCACTGACGGACGAAGCCTGGGAACGTATGTTAGACATCAACTTGCACGCGGTCTTCCGAATGATTCGCGCCGCGACGCCCCACCTCAAAGCTTCGGGCAGCGGGCGCATCATCACCATTGGATCGACCCTGTCGAGATTCGGGGCCGCAGGCATGACAGCCTATGGGGCCTCGAAGCACGCGGTGCTCGGCCTCACGCGATCCGCCGCATCGGAACTCGGTCCCCACGGCATCACCGTGAACTGCGTGCAGCCAGGTGCGATCGAGACACCCATGACCCAACCAACCTTCCAGGCTCAACCTGAGTTCGCCCGCTACTGGACCGACAAAGCCGCGCTCGGCCGGCTGGGGCAGCCGGAAGACATCGCTGACACGATCGCCTTTCTGGCCTCGGAAGACGCTCGATTCGTGAGCGGCCAGGGCTTCTTTGTCGATGGCGGCGCGATGCAGGGCCAGTAACCTGGCTCAGCCACGCGGGCTCAGCCGGGCAACAGGTGACCGTTGACGATGCGCACCCGGCTGCCATCGAAGCGGGTCAGCGCAAATCCCGGATAGTCTTCGTTAACGGCTCGAGAGCAATCCTGCAGCAACCCGATGGCTTGCTGCTCGCCCACCAACAGGCCATCGGCGCCGTCTGACCGGTAGTGCACGCCCGCAGCGTCGCGGCCCAAGGCAATATTGCTCGCGAGCTTGTTCAGCTCCCCGCCCAGGGTCAGATCATCGCCCCAGTAAGGCTCCAGAGCGGTGCCGTCATCATTTGCGAGCACCGGGTTCGGCAACACGAAGCCTTCGTTAAAGAACGCTTTCAGCGTTGTCACGCAGGCTCCGGCAACGGTTGCATGCCCCGCCGGGTAAGCCGGGTGCGTGGGCGAGCCCTCGGCGTAAGCCATGGGCAGGAAATGAGCGCCGGTTGCGGATGCCACTTCGGAGCTTGCCGTGCTGTTCAGGATGTCGGCATGCAGCTCGTAGGAGCGGTTGCTTTGCAGCATATAGTGCACACGCCCGGCATAGGCTTCGGGCCGCAGTCGACGATGCACCCGCCACTTCTGGTACCAGGCTCCGGCAAGCGCCAGGTTGCCGGCTTGAGTGACCAGGTCTATGACGTAGGGACCGCCGAAGCTGGTGAATGCCCCTTCGCTCGCAATCGTTGCGAGATAGGGATTCGATCGGTCAATCGCGGCCGGCCCGTAGCTCAGCAGTATCAGAGCTGCGTTGAAATAGGCCTGAAACAGCACGTCCCGGTGCACATACTCGCCCAGGCCGCGGTTACTGCTGATGTAACGACGATCGGCTTCGAAAGCCAGCTGCTCTGCAGGGGTGCCGCCACGCTGCACATTCAGCCAATTGGCGGCGTTCGTCATGAAGTCCTGCCCCGCTAAGGGCAAATCGTAGCGCTGCTCGATGACGCTCGGCCCGTAGGGCACCTTCTGCCAAAGGAACTGACTGATGTAGGGGCCCGTCAGATCGCCTGGGGTTGCGCCGCGAAAAAGCGTCCCGGCATTGACCTCGCCGTTCTCCTTGGGCCCCACGGTCTCGCTGAACGCATTCAGATCGGCAATGGCCTGGCCGATCCGTTCGTCACTGCCATAGCGGTTGAAGGGCACGTCCCGGGTCAGGGCCAGCCAGTACACCTCGCCCACCTCAGCCGCCGTTTCGGCGCTGCGAAAGGCTGGCGCCGGGCGCATGCGGGTGCCGTGGCCATCCAGGCCAGCGAGCACATGGCGGAACGCGCCCCGCGGGTTGGCCAGCTTGCGCGTGGCAGATGGGTCCAGCAGGAGCCGATCGAAATCCGCCGCGGCGCCAGAGCGCAGTGCCCGGCGCAGACGCCGGTAGGTCCGGGGTTTGACCTCGCCGAAACGGTTGCTGGGCAGGGTCTTGGTAAAACTCGCGTAGAAACCGTCGTCCGCGTAGCGTCTGTCGTCGCGGTTGCTTCGCTGCCAGGGCAACTTGCGGGTGCGCGCCAGCTGCCTTGCGGCGGCATCGACCCGGAACTCGTAGGAAGACTGGGCCCGGTCCAGAGGATTTAGTCGCGCCTGGGCTGTTTGCTGGCGACTGGACGCCTGCGCCGTCGCGGACACGCCCGCCGCTCCCAGGGCAGAACCCGCGCCCAGCGCGCCGACCACGGCGGAGGATCGCAGGAACGCGCGCCGGGAACCGAAACCCGAAACATCGCCCTCGGTCTCGGTCTCGGTCTCGGTCTCGGTC
>CAZXIJ010000004.1:49409-53605 GCA_964640725.1 uncultured Pseudomonadales bacterium
CTCGGTCTCGGTCTCGGTCTCGGTCTCGGTCAGCGTCGGGTCATCGTTGTGGGGATCTTTCACGGGCAACTCCAGGGTTTTGTGAGGACGGTCAGTCAAAAGAGGCCCTGACGCTACGCCCCTCTAAGATGATTTTTGTCAACAATGTGACACATAGAGCCGCGCCGCAACGGATCCTGCCCATCAAGCTGTAAACAAAATGACCTACGTGCCCGCCGCTTTCGTCCCGTCCTCAGTGGGCGCTAAACCCGCGGTGGGCACCACGTACCGGCGGCGCATACGCCCTATCAACGGAGAACACGCGTAGGGGTCGATGTTGAGGCCGCCGACACCGACCAGGCCACGGTCGCGAGTCGCCGCGAAGCCTTCTGGAAGCTCACAGATCAGGCTCACATCAATCATCAAAGTCTCCGGCGCACAGGCTCACACGACTTTACCCTCGGACACGGAGGTCTCAGAGTCCGAGGCTCCCCCGCCGAAAAGGAACGCGCTGATGAGCGAGCATGGCCCCATTGATCTGAGCCGCACGCCGGTTCACCTGCCGTCGATTGCTGACGATGCGCCACCGGCGCAGGCGCTGCCGTGGTTCGCCTTCGATGAGCCATCTTTTGGCAAGTACGTGCAAGAGCACTGCAGCGCAGCGTCACCGGGACGTTTGCTGATGGTCGAAACCTCGCCCAGCGACTGGCCAAGCTGGGAGCGGCATACAGAGGGCGACGAGATCGTGATCATCGTCGAGGGCACCGGCACTTTTCACCAGAGGTTCGGCGATGAAACGCACAGCTCGCCCTTTGTCGCCGGCGATACCTTCATCAATCCGCGGGGCGTCTGGCACACCGCCGATGTCACCTCGCCCATGCGCGCGATCTACCTGACCCCCTGCCCTGGCACGGAACACGAGCCTCGGAACCAGCCCGGCTAGGAGCGGCGTTTGCATGCATACATACATGTCTGTATGTTTTTGTCATGACGCCCGACGCGATCCCCGCTCGCAACCAGAACGATGCTCGCAGCGATGCCACCCGCGCGCGGTTGATCGAGGCCACCGTCAGCGCGCTGACGGAGCGCGGCTACAGCAACACCACCGGCGTCGAGGTCTGCCGCCGGGCGGGGCTGACCCGGGGCGCCCTCAACCATCACTTTCCCGAGTTCGCCGGGCTCCTGATTGCGACCCTGGAAACACTCTATGGTCAGCTGCTGGCGCGCAGCTCAGACAGCACCGGGGGACCACTGGAGCGGGTCGTGGCGGATGCTCACCTGCGCGTCAGCCAGCCTCAGTTCAAGGCGGTGATCGAGCTATGGCTGGCCTCGCGCAATGACGCCGAGCTGGGCGCCCGGCTGGCCGAGGCCATCGCGAAAGGCTCTGCCCGCTTTTCTCCGGCAATGGTTCTGGCCGGACAGCAGGCGCAATCGGCAACACCCGCCTTCGAAGCCGCGTACCGCACCATCGTCGAGGCCCTCATCGGCATCGGGCTCGGGCGCGCCACCGGCAACGGCCAGCCCATGGCCCACGAACCCATGGTGCTTCAGGTGTTAACGGACCTGGCACGCGAGCAAGACCAGCAACAGCAAACCACCTAGGGGGCACTCCATGACGAGCAAGGCCAGCCAACACAGCTACTCCGTGTGCACAATCTGCGACATCGGCTGCCAGCTCCGGGCAGAAACCGAGAACGGCAAGCTCAAGCGCATGATCGCGCACGACAACCCCGCCCTCGCCCGCAACGTCTGCTACAAGGGCACGGCCGCGCCGCACGTGCACAACCACGCTGATCGGTTGCGCAAGCCGCTCAAGCGCGTCGGCGAGCGCGGGGCCGACCAGTGGGAAGAAATCTCATACGAGCAGGCCATGGACGAAATCGCCGAGCGCTTGCAGGGGGTCGTGGAGCGCTACGGCCCGGAAGCGCTGGCCGTTTCGACCTCCGGCTGGAACACGCAAACGACCCACAGCATGGACCGCCGTTTCATGAACGCGCTCGGCACCCCCAACTACATCAGCGGCGTGTCCCTCTGTGCGGGCAACACCGCAGCAGTCAACAAGCTGACCTACGGCTGGTTTCCCTTTGCCGACATCCCCAACTCCAAGTGCATCGTGCTGTTCGGACACAACCCGCGAAAGCACAGCTGGACGCCGATCTACAACATGATCAACGCCGCCAAGGCCCGCGGCGCCAAGGTGATCGTCATGGATCCGCGAGTGTCAGACCAGGCCGAGACTGCTGACCTGCACCTGCGGCTCCGCGCCGGCACTGACGCGGCTCTGTGCCTGGGCTGGCTGAACGTCATCATTAACGAAAAGCTCTACGACGCGGACTTTGTCGCCAACTACACCGTGGGCTTCGAAGCGCTCTGCGAACGCGTCGCGCAATACCCCCTCGAGCGCGTCAGCGAGATCACAGGCGTCGACGCGACGCTGATCGCAGAAGCTGCGCGGCTCTACGCCACCGCCGACAGCGCCTGCATTCCCTGGACGCCCATCACGGACATGCAGGTTTCCTCGACCTCGGCGATCCGGCTGCAAGGCATCCTGCGCGCGCTCACCGGCAACATCGATGTGCCCGGCGGCGAGGTGCTGGGCGGCTTCGATCCGAACTACATCCCTGAGTCGCAGCTCGGTATGCACGAATCGCTCAGCGCCGAGCAAAAAGCCAAACAGCTCGGGGCGG
Source organism: uncultured Pseudomonadales bacterium (assembly GCA_964640725.1). Lineage (GTDB taxonomy): Bacteria > Pseudomonadota > Gammaproteobacteria > Pseudomonadales > Azotimanducaceae > CALHVX01. Next base: position 52,076 of record CAZXIJ010000004.1, read on the forward strand.
ACCAGCATCCGGTCTACACCTATCGCGCTCAGGAGATGCTGCACGAGCACACTGAGCGCGTGTGGGGCTACGGCTACGCCGACATCGTCATGGGCTGTTACATGGCGAACCCCAGCGCGACCTTCCGGGCCATGGCAACAGAGCAGCCCTACCCGGTGAAGGCCTTTTTCGTGCTCGGCAACAACGCACTCATGAGCTACCCCAATCAGCACCAGATTCACCAGGGGCTGATGAACCAGGAGCTGATCGTCGCCCACGAGATCTTCATGACGCCGACGGCGATGCTCGCCGACTACGTGCTGCCAGGGGATGTCTTCAGCGAGCGCAACCACCTTGCGGACTCCTGGAACTGGAAGCTGGGCCTGACGCTCTCGCAGAAAGCCGTGGAGCCACCGGAGGAAGCCACAAGCACCTACGAGTTCTGGCACGACCTGGCGCACCGTATGGGCTTTGCCGACCTCTTTCCCTGGAACAACATCGAAGAGGTGCTCGACTACCGGCTGTCTCCCAGCGGCAAGACCTTTGATGAGTTTGCTGCAGAGACCTACATGCACGTGCCGGCCCCGGAGTACCGCAAATACCGCAAAACCGGCTTCGCGACGCCGTCCGGCAAGGTCGAGCTGTCATCCAGCGTGCTCGAAGAGCTGGGGTTTGACCCCCTGCCCTACTACCGCGAAGGGCCAGCGGTGAGCGACGAGTACCCGTATTCGGTGTTCACCGGTGTACGAGAAGACGCCTTCTTTCAGACCGGCCAGCGTCAGGTCAAAGTGCTGCGCGATCGGTCACCGACCCCAAAACTGTTTATGCATCCCAGCGACGGGATCCGGGAGGGCATTGCCGACAACGACTGGGTCAAGCTGCAAACTGCCACCGGAGAAGTCATTGCCAAGGTACTGCTGCAGGAAAGCATGAAAGAAGGTCACATCCGCGTGCCCCATGGCTGGTGGTATCCGGAGCTACGCGACTCGGCCAAGCTGGCTGGCGCTTTTATCAGCAGCGACGCGGTGCTTTGCCCTGACACGCCGGCGGATCTGGATCACGAGCAGGGTATCCCTCATTTCAAAGGGTTTCCCGCGCGCATCGTCAGGCTGGCCGAGCCGCCGGCCGGCCTGTCTGAACAAGTGCTGACGGGCTAGCTAAGATGGCAAGGTTACGAGAATGGCTGGGGGATGCTCAGCAGCGCGCCATGACGCACCTGGTCAATCGCAGCTGCAAACGGGATCCCGGACCGGGCGATCGCCTGGCTGGATGGCTGCTCGCCCGGCTGATCGGCGAAGTGCCCGATGATCCGGAGCTCAATCACCCGGAGTAACCTGCGCCTAACGCTGCCACAGGCCGTGATCGACGCCGCCGGCAATGTAGATCGCGAAGGAACCGTAGCCGGTCAGCTCAAGCGGTGGATGTGCCAGTTCAGCCCCGGCCTCAACAGCAGCAGCAACGGCTGCTTCCAGATCGGCCACCAGCCAGTACGGGCGCACACACAATGCCTCGTCCGGCCGCATTCGTCCGCGGATCCCGACAAGGCCGCCA
>CAZXIJ010000004.1:53705-55795 GCA_964640725.1 uncultured Pseudomonadales bacterium
GCGGTCCAGGGCCGCGTTGTGCCCGCCGACCGCCTGCGCCAGAACCAGGAAGGCACCCACACTCACAGCCGCGGCGATGAGCGCTGGAGGCTGCCAGGCGCGCCTGAAGGCCGAGGCGATCAGAAAAGCGCCAAGGAGCGCGAAGAGCACCGCCCGGTGTCGCGGCAAAGGCTTCGCCCGTAGCCGGCGCGGCCAGCCAGGCTTCATCAACGGTATCGGCAAGCGCGGCGTCCGCTTTGAAGCCGCCCGCGGCATCGGCGCGGCCCGATAGATTTCATCGTGTTCCTCGCATTCGGGAAGCTATTCCCAATCCTGCAGCATGCCCGGATCAGCCAGCAGCGACACCCTGTCATTGATGACATAGGTGACGGGCCAGACGCCGGTCCCTTGCAGCTGCCCGTCTTTGAGTCGCAACAGTGCCTGCTCCAGATCCGCCAGGTCGACACTGGACAGTACCGGCGGGCCCGGCGGCGTCGTTCGATGCGCGCCATAGAACCGGACGTCCCCGGCGGTATGCCGCACCAGCGCCCGCGCCGTGGCCAGATAGTCCCGCAGGCTGGAGCCCGGCAAAAAGGCATAGAGCGGGCCTTCGTACAGGTAGTCACCGGACAACAGCAGCTCGTTCTGCTCGTCCAGCAGGGAGATCGATTCCCGGGAGTGTCCGGGCGTATGCAGCACCGTAACGCTGCGGCCGCCGAGGTCTACAGCGGCGCCCGGCGCCCACCAGTGATCCACTCGCCAGCTGGGCACCGGAAAGCCTTCAACCGGCCCAAGGTGTTCAAGTTCTGTGAACGCCAATTCGCCGTCTCGGACACGAGCCCGCAGTTCCGGCAAGTCCACGACCGCGCGCTGCTCGAAGCGAATGCCGTTGCCCACATGGTCGTAGTGAAAGTGCGATGGCAGGAACACAACCGGCAGATCAGTCAGCGACGCCACCACCGGCCGGATGTCCCGCACCCCGGGCCCGGCATCAAACAGCAGCGCCCGGGCCTCCCCCACGATCAGGTAGTTGTAGTTTTGCTGGTAGTAGCGCGGCTCGCCGATCGCCCAGGTGTTGGGGGCAATCTCGTCCACCGTGTAGTAGTCATCGTGCCAGCGCGTGCCCGGCAGCTCAGGGGCGGGGTCCAGCAGCGCCGGCGGCTCGCCGCCGGACAGGCGCGCCACCTGATAGAACAGCGCTTGCCGCTGATCGACCGCCAGCCAGAGCAGCGCCAGACATCCGAGCAGCAGGAAGGCGAGCCATTTCATCCGGCCAGTGTACCGCAGCCCGCAGGCTGTACCGGCGCTGCAAAAAGCGCCACGCTGGCGCCTCGCCCCGAAGGGAGAAACTGGTTTGAAGCTGGCGAAACAGGCCCTGGACGTGGGTTTCTACACCGATCAGCTGGACGCTTCGCTGGCGTTCTGGCAGCAGGTCGTCCAAGCACCTTTTCGGGAGATGCTGCCCCTCGGACAGGGTTTGCGGCAACACCGGCACGCGATCGACGAGTCCGTGCTGAAGATCAATCACGCCCGGGACGGTTTGCCCATGGCAGGGCCCTGCGGCTATCGAGGGCTCACCGTCGCCCGGCCCGACCTTGCGGCGGCCCGACAGCTGACGTCACCGGAGGGAACGGCGGTCACGCTTGTGCCGGCCGGAACCGGCGAGATCAGCCAGCTCGAAGTCACCGTGGTCGTATCGCATCTGGAGCGACACCGGCAGTACTGGGGAAAGGCCCTCGCGTTGCCAGAGGCTGCGCCCGGGGTGTTCGCAGCTGGCGCCTCCCGTGTGCGGCTGCAGCAGGGCGAGGCGGTCATGGATCCGCTGCAGCGCGCCGTGGGCTTCCGGTATCTGACCCTTCAGGTCTTTGACGTTCGCGAAGCTCACGCTGCGGTCATTGCCGCTGGCGGCACGGAGGGCATGGCGCCCGTCAGGCTCGGAGACGTGGCCCACATCAGCTTCGTGCGGGACCCGGACGGCAACTGGCTGGAGCTGTCTCAGCGCAAGTCGATCACCGGGACCCTCAACTGACGAGCCGGTCTTACGACCCGTTACTCCTGGGGAACCCAGCCATTCACGCTGGCCGTCTGAGCGTTGCTCCAGAGGAAGCCGT
>CAZXIJ010000004.1:55895-71612 GCA_964640725.1 uncultured Pseudomonadales bacterium
CGTTGCTCCAGAGGAAGCCGTCGGCCCAGAGCACGCCGTCTTCCCAGACATAGCCGCTGTCGACTTGCTCTGACAGCCCTTCAATGAAATAGGAGCCGTCTTCCCGTTGATTCGCCGGGCCGCGAAAATGCGCCTGTCCGGCGCGGTCGGCGACCACGTCAAGGCCCTGGTTGCCGCAGAAGTAGTTCTCCCCGGCGAGCGCGCCCGGTGCATTCACCAGACCAGCGCCTTGCTGGAACACCGAGTAGGCCAGCTTGCCGTCGGCATCGATGGCCGGGCGTGCGGTCGACATCAGTTTGCACTTGACCTGGTCCGGGGTCAGGTCCGGCTCCGCCTGCAGCAGCAGCGCCGCCACGCCGCTGACGACCGCTGCGCTCTGCGAAGTACCGGACATGTAGTAATAGGAGTCGCCATCATGAAACGCGGGATGCGCCTTGGCGATCCGGCCCTTGCTATCCAGGATGCCGAGCAAACGACCGCCGGGCGCCACAACTTCCGGCTTTACGAAGCCCTCGTGGGTAGGCCCGGCAGCGGAGAAGGAGGTCAGACGATCATCGGACCGGTCACCGGCGGTTCGGTTGTCGGTCATGGCGCCCACGGTAATGACGTAGGGCACGTTCCCGGGCACACCGATCGTCATGGGGGCGGGACCGCTGTTGCCCGCGCTGGCCACGACCACGATGCCGGACTCCCAGGCTGCCATGACTGCCTGATTCATGGGGTCGTCCCAGTAGTGCGACTGCGGCGGCGCGCTGAAGGACAGGTTCAGCACTCGAATGTTGTGCTCATCGCGGTTGTTCACAACCCACTCGATGCCGCGAATGACATCCATGTAAGTGCCCGCACCGTCATCATCGAAGGCTTTGACGACCACGAGCGTCGCGTCCGGCGCAATGCCGTTGGGCTTGCCGCTGCCGTCCGCCCCCTCAGCGCGGCGGCTGGAGGCAATCAGGCTGGCCAGGTGCGTACCGTGGCCGTGCTTGTCGTCAACCTTTTTGAGATCGCCTTCCTTGTCATCGATGGCGTTGTAGCTGACCGCCCGGACGTCGCCGCTGATGTCTTTCTCCAGCCACTTCTCGCTCCGTTTATCGTGCCAGAGCCCCGTGTCCAGCACCGCAACACCCACCCCGGCGCCGGTGATGCCCTGCCTGTGGAGCAGATCGGCACCGACCATGGCCGGGAAGCGGGTGACCCGCGCCTTTTTGTCGACGCCCTTGGTATCGGTGGCCTCATTCAAAGGCTCGAGCGTGACTGCACAGTCGGCGCCAAAGCGGGCAGTCAGGGCATAAGCATCCTGGGCGGTCTCGATTTTATTCGCAAATTCCAGCTCGAGCTTAAGGGTCTCGCCTGGCTTGACGGTCCGATCGTCCTCCTTCCCTTTCCAGCCAGATGCCATCGTTGCTACCGGCGCATCCATCTTGCCCTTGAACAGTTCGGCACCGCCCTTGATCTTCTTGAGTTCACCGTTGCTCCGCGGCCAGCTCGCAGAAAGGCTGCTGAGCACCAGGTTCGCACCGCCCTGATTCTCGATTTCCCATTTGATCTTCTTGTCCTTGAACTCCCGCTCGCCAAAGCCGGTCAACGCACAGCTTGCATCGCTGCCTGCCTGAGCGTCCGTTGATTCACCTTTCGCGTGATTCAGCTTGACCCGCTGATCCTGATGCGCGCGCAGCTGGTTCTCGGCCAACAGGGTTTCCAGCTGATTCGCCGTCAGCGATGCGCCGACGGCGCTGATGATCTTCAGTTCCCGCAGCACTTCGCCGCCTACCGCAGCGACCGCGGTGCGCAAGGCTTCGACCTCAGCGCCCTGGATAATGTAGTGCGCGCGCTGCTCCGGCTCGGCCTGGGCCAGCGGAGCGGCAGCGATCAGGGCTGCCGACAGCAGCAGCTTTCGGGGGAAGACGGATTGTGGCTTGTTGCTTTTCATCGGACTCGGGGGCTCTGCGTTGGCGATGCCAGTGAACTGCAGCTTCCGTGCCCAATGCCTGTAAGAGAATATGAGAAACACAACTGGCTCGGACCGACGCCAGAATGGCGCTTGCCGCGGGCTGCTGCCGGCGAAAAGCCGGCGGTCGCCCCCCAGAGGCCCGCGCTACCGCCAACTCTTGGTCCCGATGATCGTCGCCAACGCCGATTTCGGCGTCTCCGGAACAGAAATAATGGCGTCCCGGTCCGGAAGAGCGGCGCCTTCAGTTCACGCTTTTCTCGACGCCTTCCCAGAACGGCGCCCGCAGCTCGCGCTTGAGGACCTTGCCAGGGCCCGACTTGGGCAGCGCTTCGTCCTGGAAGTCGACGCCTTTGGGCACCTTGTAGCCCGCGATGTGCTCGCGGCAGTGCGCGATGATTTCTTCGGCCGCCACCGGCCCATGCTCCGGGCGAGGCACCACAACCGCGTGCACCGCCTCGCCCCACTTGTCGTCCGGCACGCCGAAGGCTGCCGCTTCGAGCACGGCCGGATGCTTGTAGAGCGCCTCTTCGACCTCGGTGCAGTAAACGTTTTCACCGCCGGACACGATCATGTCCTTGCTGCGATCTACCAGGTACAAATGACCGGACTCGTCCATGTAGCCCAGGTCACCGGTCCAGTAGGCGCCGTCCTTCAGCACCGCCGCTGTCTGCTCCGGCTTGTTCCAGTACCCCTGCATGACGTTCGGGCCGCGACAGGTCACCTCGCCGACCTCGCCCCGGTCGCAGAGGGAGCCATCAGGCCGGAGTATCTCGATGCTGCTGCCGGGCACCGATGGCCCGCAGCTGCGCCCCTGATCCACATCCAGCAACGTTTGCTCGTGACGTAACACCGTCGCCAGCGGTGACAGCTCCGTCGCCCCGTACACCTCGACCACTTCAGTGTGCGGTATCGCCGCACTGAGCCGTCGCACCACTTCCGTGGGGATCGGCGACCCGCCGTGCGCGATGTAGGCCAGGGAAGCCAGGTCTCGCGGCCGGGCGTGCTGCTCTTCCGCCATGGCCGCCAGCATGGCAGGCACGCCGAGGGTATGAGTCACCCCGTGCTCGGCGATGAGATCAAGCGCGGCCGCCGGATCGAAAGCCCCGAGGGTAATCTGCGGCGTCGTCTTCCAGATCGCCCCCAGCACGCCGTTGGATCCTGCCGCGTGGAACAGCGGCGCGATCACCAGCTCGCGATCGTCTGGCTCGTGCGGCACGCACATGAGCCAGTGAAAGGTGTTGGCAATCAGATTGCGGTGCGACAGCATCACGCCTTTGCTCTTGCCGGTGGTGCCACCGGTATAGAACAGGCCGGCCAGATCGTTTTCGCTGATGTCCTGGCCCAGCGGGTAGAGCTCGCCGCCGGTGAGCAACGCCTCAAACTGCGTCATGTCCAGCACATGCTCGACACTGCCGCTAATCGCTGCGACATCCCGGTCTGCGATCAGGACTCGCGTACCGGCATCTTCCAGCGCATAGCGCAGCTCGGGCTCGGCGTGCCGGGTGTTCAAGGGCACAACCACCAGCCCGCCGGCAGGTACGCCCACGTAAGTCTCGATGTACTGGTGACTGTTGTTGGCAAGGATCGCGACCCGATCGCCGGACTCAAGCCCAAGCGCGCGCAGACCGCCGGCCAGCTTGGCGCACCGCTGGGCCAGCTCGCCAAAGGTGAAGCGTCGATCGCCGTCGATCACGCCGACCTTGTCCGCCGCCAACTGCTGCGCCCGGCGCAGCGGGTCTGCAAAGGTGTGCATGACTGTTTCCCCTTTTCTGTTGTCTGCTCAGCCGGCGGCCTTGCACGCCGTGCCGTACCCTGAATAGCGAGGCTGATCGATACCGGCCTGATTCACGACTGCAAAGCGAAGGTAGTCGATCAATGCTTGCGATTCCAGCGATTGGCCGCCCTCGCGCAGGGCGCGCACCAGCGCCCAGCGCCGCGCCAGCCGCTCGGCCTCGTCACCGCTTGCTGGCAGTGCCGGATCGTTCTGCAGGACGCGCAATCGCGCCAGCTCGCCAGCCAGCAGCCCCGGCCCGGCGACAATCTCTCGCCGCGCCATATCGAGGCTGTTGCCCGCGACCCGGGCCATGAAGTTCAGACGGCCGCTGGTGTGTGCCATGACCTCGTCGTGCAGAAAGTCGCGCACACTGGCGAGCAGCTCATCGACCGTCGGCATGTCGACCTGCGTGTCGTGCGCGGCTGGCGCCGTTGCCAGCAGCTCGCAAGGCCCGCTGATCAGCAGGTTCACGCAGTCCACCTGGCACTCGCTGGTGCGACGCCCAATAGCCGGGCGCTCGACGGTTTGGTCCGGGCCGTGCCGGTAGTGCTCCGCCATCCCCAGACAGCCGACGGCCCACCAGAAGGAGCCAAAGACCTCCCAGAAGCGCACCGCAGCAGGATCGACGGCGACACCGCAGGCGTCCTCGTAGCCCCGAAACAGGTCTTCCCGGGTGCCGAAGCCGCCCACCGGCAGCTCGGTCACCCCAAAGCGCCAGGAGTTGGTGCAGATCCAGCCCAGATCGCGCATGGGATCGCCGATATGGGCGAGCTCCCAGTCCAGCACGGCGACGATCTCATCTTCGTTGACCATGAAATTGCCGTTGCGGAAGTCGTTGTGCACCAGCGCCTGGCGCGGGCTCGCCGGCAGGTTGTCCTGCAGCCAGCGCCCGGCGTAATCGATCATGGGCTGCGGCGTGTCGTAGGCCTTGTAGCGGTCCCAGGTTTGCCGCAGAAAGTCCTCCGGGCTGGACGCGCTCAGCTGCGACCGCAGCCCCGAGGCATCGAGATCGATGTGGTGGATCTGCGCCATGATGCGGCCGCAGTCGTAGGCCAGGTGTTCCCGCAGCGCCGCAAAACGCTCACCGCGGGCGATGCGAGCGCCCAATGCCTCGCCCTCGAGCCAGCTCATCACAAATCCGGCGCCAAGACCGTCGGCCTCTGCCAGCACGTAGCGCACCTCGGGTTCCGGCACACCGGCGGCGTGGGCGCTGCGCATGAGCTGGGCCTCGACCTCCAGGCCCGGGTGCGTGCTGGCCTGGCCCAGCTCGGCCGCGTGCGCACGGATCTCGGCCGTGGTCATGCCGCCCGGCGCCCGGCGCATGGCCAGGGGCACGAGCCCCTCGGGCGTCTCGATCACCAGCCGATAGGTCTCCTGGCTGGCGCCGCCGGACAATCGCTCGGCGCTGACCAGGCGTTGGCAGTCCGGCAGTTCCCGAACCAGTATCGGCGCAAGGGCTGCCGCCAGCTCCGCGTCGCTCACCGGCTACCCCTTGACGCTGGCGACGCCCTTCGGCGCCTGCTGCGACATATAGCCGAACAGGTAGCCCGCGACCCGGCGCATCTGAATCTCTTCGGCGCCCTCGGTAATGCGGTAACGGCGATGGTGCCGGTAAATGTGCTCGAAAGGCTTGTGCCGGGAATAGCCCAGCCCGCCATGGACCTGCATCGCCCGATCCGCCGCCTCGCAGCACAGCCGGTTGGACCAGTAGTTGCACATGCTCACCTTGTCGCTCACAGCGAACGCGCCCAGCTTGTCCATCTGCCAGGCGGTCTTGTGAATCATGGCTCGAAGCATCTCGCACTGCGTCTGCAGCTCCACCAACGGGAACTGAATGCCCTGGTTCGTGGACAGCGCCTTGCCGAAGGGTTTGCGGTGCTTGGCGTACTCAATCGACTCCTTCACGCAGAACTGCGCGGCGCCCAGGCTCGACGCGGCCTGACGGATCCGGTTTTCGTTAAAGAAGTGTTGGACAACCTGCAGGCCTTTGCCCTCGCCGCCAAAGATGGCGTCGTTCGGCACGCGCACATCCTTCATGCTGACGGTTCCGTGGTCCGTCGGCATGTTGAAGGTCCAGAGCATTTCTTCGACCTTGAAGCCCTCGGAATTGGTGGGCGTCAGGAAGCAGGTAATGCCGTCGCCATCGCCCGGCTTGCCGCTGGTCCGGGCGAATATCAGGTCGTACTGTGCCTTGTGGATGCCGGTGTTCCAGGTCTTGGAACCGTTGATGACCCACTCGTCTCCGTCCCGGTGCGCGTTGGTTTCCATATGGGTCGCATCGCTGCCGTGCTCCGGCTCGGTGATGCCGAAGGCAAAGCCTCGACGGCCGTGCGCCAGGTCGTCAATCCACTCTGCTTTCTGGGCGTCGGTCCCGTAGCGAATCATCAGCAGCAGGCCCACGTTGTTGCCGACGATGCTGTGTTCGTTCTGCAGGTCGTTGTGCAGACCGAGACCCTTTACCGCGAGATGCTCACGAATCACTGCCATCTGCAGATTGGTACCGTCTTTGCCACCGTACTCTTTCGGCGAAGCGAAGCGATAGTGCCCCGCCTCGTCGGCCAGGCGCTTGGCCTGCTGCAGCAGCTGCTCCCATTCCTCGTTGGGCAGACCGCCGCGTTCCCAGTCTGTGCGCGCGTCCTCCCGGCGATGATCGAAGAAACGGTTGTTGTCGTCCTTGTCCTGCAGCGGCTTGATCGTGCTTTCGATAAACGCGTCAAGCTCGTCCAGGTAGGCCTGCAAGTCCGCGGGGATGTCAAAATCCATGAGTTACTCCTGCTTCAATTCAAATGGGGCGAACGGGGAATCACGGTTGGCTGAGGCGCGCCTGGGTATCTGCCGCCAGCGGCAGCTCGACGGCCTGGTCCAGGTTGCCTTTGCCAGGCACAAAATTGATCTCGATGCGGGTGCCGCCTGGGTCTTCAAACAGCGCTGAGTAGTAGCCAGGGGCCCAGTCGTCGTCGCGCTGCGGGCCGTGCACCAGCCGGCCACCGAACCCGGGAATCGCCGCCGCCAGGGCATCGACATCCGCCTCGCTGCGGGCTCGCAGGCACAGATGATGCAGGCCGGCGCGGTAGGGGTCGAAGGGGGCGGCCGCTTGAGCCCGGCGAATGCCGATGCCCGTGCGTCCCCCCACGCAGTAGTACAGGTCGTCGGTATCGACCAGACAGGCCATCTGCAGGAACGGCAGCAGCCGGCCATAGAATTTCCGGGCAGCCGGAAAGTCGAGCACCGTGATATAGATGTGGGCAATGCCGTTGATGGCAATGCTCATGGTCGTCCCCCCACTGGTGAAGTAGCCTCACCTCGCGCAGGACTATATCATCCTGACCCTGCCTGCCGCCGTCAGGGCGACCGGCCCAACCCACCTTTTCACCTCCGGGAAACAACGCGGTTTGATGAAGTCCGCAGACGCCCAGCACCGCCTTGACCGATGGGCCATCGTGATTTCCGGACTCTGCATCGCGCACTGTCTGGCGATCCCGGCCACCCTGGTATTGCTGCCCGCCTTGAGCGCCGATCTCATTGCGGACCAGACGGCCACCCACTGGCTGCTGCTGGCCATCGCCGTGCCCATCAGCCTGCTCGCGCTCGGCAACGGCTACAGGCACACGGGCTCTGCCGTCGTTCTTGGCATTGGCATGCTGGGCCTGGCACTACTGTCCCTGGGCGTGTCCCACTGGCTTGGTCACGACGGCGAAATCCCGCTCACCCTCGCTGGGGGGGTCCTGCTGATCGTGGCTCACTGGCGGAACATGCGCCACACGCACTAGAGCAACCCCGAGCGAAAGCTGGTAAGCGCCAGCTTTTTGACAGACGACCACTGTTTACCCGGCTGCGGGCTGGCTCAGCAGGGAGTCTGTGCGCTTGCGCACAGGTGGAGCGCGATGCCCTGCGTATCCTGCTAGGCGGATATGACAGGACAGTTCCGCCCACCCATGCGCTCCCCCAACCCTGCCACCGCAGCAAATCGCCGCTGGATGCCCATGCCCATCCGGCAACTGCGAGCCATATGCATCGGGGCGGTGCTCACCCTGGCGACCAGCGCTGTCCTTGCAATGAACGGCGTTGAGTCGCCATCAGCGGCGCCCCTGTCGGCGAGCGGCGCACCAGTGCGCAATCTTCGGCTCACCCCGCAACCGCTGGGTCGCGACCACCTCGAGTCGGACGTTCGCAGCTTCCTGCAGGATCGCCAGGGGTTCCTGTGGGTGGGTACTGCGGATGGCCTGTTTCGACTCAGCGGCAGCAACGCCAAAAGCTATTTTCACGCTCGAACGGAAGTGAACTCGCTGCGCGACAATCGCGTGGTCGATCTGGCGCTGAGCCCGGGCGGCGAGCTGCTCATCGCCACCCGCACAGGCATGCACCGATACCTGAGCGCGAGCGAAACCATCGCTCGCGAACCGGTCTCGGACCGGCCCGAGTTCATCGATGTACGGATCAGCGCAATGACCGTCGCTACCGACGGCACGATCTGGATCGGCACCCGTCAGCGGGGCCTGTTCGCCCTTGCGGACGATCTGCTGCAACACTACGAGCCTCCGGCAAAGGGCGCTGCTGCGAGCCCGGAGGGCATGCCGGCGGGCGCAATCACCGACCTGCTGGAGGACAGCCACGGCAACCTCTGGCTCGGCAGCACGGCCGGCGGCTTTGCGCGCTTCGATCGTCGAACCGAAACCTTTGTGAGCTACGACGCCGGCAGCAGCGCGCTCGAAACCAACCATGTCACGCGTCTCTACGAGGATCGTCAGGGCACGCTGTGGATCGGGACCGGCAACCTCGGTCTGTATCGTTTCGACCCCGCGCTGCAGACCTTTGCGCACTTTCCGCTCACCGTGCTTGACGATGCGAGCGGCTCGGAGCAGGCCAGCACCGAGGTTCGCGACCTGATGGTCGATGATCAGGGCACTTTGTGGGTCGCAACCGCAGACGGCCTGCGCGAGTGGACGGGCGACGGCGAGTTCCACCGGCACCGGTCCGCCGCAGGCGATCCCGGCTCGCTCAGCGACAGCGCCGTCAACCGGCTCTACCAGGATCGGAGCGGCGTGCTCTGGATCGGCAGCGAGCGCGGCGTGGATCGCTGGAACTACCTGAGCGCTGACTTCAACTACCTGGGCAGCGGCGCAGAGGCTCTGCGCGCAACGGCCGTCAGCGAATGCGCCGACGGCAGCCTCTGGATCGGCACCCGCAGCCGCGGCCTGGCTCGGTTTGTCGCCGCCGATGGCAGCCTGAAGTTCCTGCCGGGCAAAGCCCGAATGATTCGCACGCTGCACTGCGCCGGCAATGGCGACCTGTGGATCGGCACTGTCGACCAGGGCCTGCTCATGCGGCGGGCCGACGACCCGCTCACCGTGCCGGCCCGAAGCATTCTCCGACAGGCGCCCCTGGCCCTGCCTCAATCCGGCGACGCAACGACGACCCGCCCGCAACCAACGGCGCCGTTACAGGTGATTCGCCTGGCCGCGACCGCAGACAACAGCATCTGGGCGGGCACCATCGACCACGGGCTGTTCCGGGTGGAGCATCGCGCCCCAGGCGAGGCGCCGATGATCTCGCAGTACCCTGGAGCTGCGTCGTCACAACCGGCGGAGGCCGGCAAAGCACCGGCCATGACCTTGCCGCACCAGACTGTGCGCGCGCTGTTCACTGACAGGAGCGATACGCTGTGGGTCGGCACCGGCGATGGCCAGCTGTCCGAGTTTCTGCCAGAGGAAGCACGCTTTCGCAGCTACCCGTTGGCCAGCGACGGGGGCCAGCGCACCGCCGTGGACCTGCTGCAGGACAAGAGCGGCGACCTGTGGATCGCGACCGCCGGAGACGGCCTTTTGCGCTGGCCGCGAGAGCTGCTGGGCAAGCGCACGCCGACCTTTACCCAGATCAATCGGGCGTCCGGCTTGCCCAGCGACTACCTGCGTTGCCTGCTTGAAGATCAGCAGGGGCAGCTGTGGCTCAGCAGCAATCGGGGGCTGATCCGCTTTGACCCTGCCACGCTGAAGGTGCAGCGGTTCGACCGCGCCAGCGGTCTACGCGGCGATCGCTTCTACTACGGTGCCCGGCTGGCCAGCCGCAACGGCCAACTGTTCTTTGGCAGCGCCGACGGCCTGCTCGGGTTCTACCCCAACAGCATTGGCAGCACGCGGGAACAGCCGGCGCTGACCCTGGCCGCCCACGACTACGACAACCTTCTCGCTCGCAGCTTCAGCGCCAGCGAATCGCCGGCGAGCATGACGCTGCCCCCGGACAGCGAGTACGTTCGATTCGCCTTCGACACGCTACAGTTCGTAGCGCCAGAGCAACAGCGCTATCGCTATCAGCTCGAAGGGTTCGATCGGGAATGGCGCCAGGCTGATCGATCCCAGGACGCCACCTATACCAGCTTGCCTCCCGGAGAGTACCGGTTTCGTGTGCAGAGCGCGGGGCCGGACGAACAGTGGCACAGCCCCGGGGCGGAGATTCTGCTCACGGTGAGCCGGCCCCTGTGGCGCTCGTTGCCGGCGTACTTTCTGTACGCGGTCGCTCTGATGGCACTGCTTGGGTACCTGCTGGTCAGCTGGCGCCGGGAGCTGTACCGGCTGCAACAGTCCCGGCGCAACCTGGAGATTCAGGTCGAGCATCGCACCACCGAACTCGAAGAGCGCAACAGGCAGCTGCAGCAGCTGAACCTGAAACTCCAGGAAGCCAGCATCACAGACCCGCTGACGGGACTGCTGAATCGCAGAAGCTTCTACGAATTCGTTTCCCGCGAGGTAGCACGCGTCGAGCGCTCCCACACGGAACGACAGAAGAACGGCGACAGCGAAGTGCGCCTGCTGTTCTTCATGATGATCGACCTGGATGAATTCAAGCCGATCAACGATACCTTCGGGCACCACACCGGCGATCACACCCTCGTGCAGGTGAGCGATCTGCTTCGGGCCTGTGCCCGCGATACGGACACGGTGTTCCGCTGGGGGGGCGATGAGTTTCTGGTCATCGGCCAGGTCACCGACGAGGGCGATCTGGAGCTTCTGGCCGAGCGCTTCCGACGCACGATCGCCGAGCATCGGTTCGACCCCAAATATGGCAAAGCCCTGCGCCTGTCGGCGAGCATTGGGGTCGCGCCCTACCCCTTCAGCCAGGCGAGCCCCGGCCTCGCAGCCTGGGAGCAGGTTGCCGACGTTGCCGACCTGGCGGCCTACCTGGCCAAAACACACGGCAAGAACGCCTGGGTCTGCACTCGCGGCAGCGAAGCGCTGTCGGCCACGGCTATGCAGCGCGTGAAAGACAATTTCGAGCTATTGATAGAAACGAAAAAGATCGTCGCCAGCTCCTCGAGCACCATGATCCCGATTCCAGGCGCCACACGGATGGAATAGGCCCTCCTGGCCCGCTCCGCCCTCCCGGAGGCGCGCAAGGTGCCTCACAGTGCATCTTGACCGGCGTCCTCTATAATTCTCGCTTTTTCAGGGAGTGCCTTGGATGGCGAATTCCGAATCGCAGCATCATCGGCTGATTGTGCTGGGCAGCGGTCCAGCCGGCTACACTGCGACGCTGTATGCCGCGCGGGCGAACCTCAAGCCCGTGCTGCTGACCGGCATCGAAGTCGGTGGCCAGCTGACCACCACGACGGAAGTCGAAAACTGGCCGGGCGGGCACGCCGAGCTGCAGGGGCCGGAGCTCATGATGCAGATGGCGGAGCACATTGAGCGCTTCGACTGTCAGGTCATCAACGACCACATTCACACTACGGATCTGGGCAGCGCGGACACGCCGCGTACGGCGCCCATCCGGCTGGAGGGCGACAGCGCGACTTACACGTGCGATGCGCTGATCATCGCCACCGGTGCCTCCGCCAAGTACCTTGGCCTGCCCAGCGAAGAGGCCTACAAGGGCCGCGGCGTGAGCGCCTGCGCGACCTGCGATGGCTTCTTCTACCGCGGCAAAGAGGTGGTGGTCGTCGGCGGCGGCAATACCGCCGTGGAGGAAGCGCTCTATCTCTCCAACATCTGCTCCGTGGTGCACCTGGTACATCGCCGGGACGAGCTGCGCGCTGAAAAAATCCTGCAGGACCGGCTCCACGCCAAGGACAACATTCGCCCAATCTGGAACCACACCCTGGCAGAAGTGCTGGGGGACGACGCGGGCGTTACCGGCGTACGGCTCGCGGGCAACGACGGCAGCGCCCTGCAGGTTGACGTACACGGCGTGTTTATCGCCATTGGACACTCCCCCAACACCGGCATCTTTGACGGGCAGCTGGACATGGCGGGCGGCTACATCCGCACGGTCAGCGGTCTGGACGGCAACGCCACCGCCACGACGGTGCCCGGGGTGTTTGCGGCCGGCGACGTCTCTGACCACATCTACCGGCAAGCCATTACCTCCGCAGGGTTTGGCTGCATGGCGGCGCTCGATTCGGAAAAATACCTCGATGCCCTTTGAGCGCTACTACCAGGGCAGCGTCAATCGCTGGGAGTGTGACGAGAACGATCACCTCAACGTACGCTTCTACCTGCACAAAGCGCATCAGGCCCTCGATGCCTTTGCGCTGGCCGAGGGTCTGAGCGCGGCGCTGCCGCGGCAGGTACGCTGGCTGGACACCCTCCGGGTGCACCACATCCGCTACCTGCGCGAAGCCCGCATGGCCGTGCCCATGACCGGCGAGGTGGCGGTCGTCGGCTACGATGCGGCCCGGCTGACGCTGCTGTGCGAGCTGCGCCACAGTGTGACGGGCGCGGTGCTCGCAGCGTTCCTGAGCGAGTTCGAGCTGCCGCCCTCGGCCCACGGGGCGGCGCAAGCTGCGCTGGGCGGCGGAACGGTCGCCGTGCCGGACCACGCTGGCGCCCGGGGCGTCGCCGCGGGCACCACGGGCTACGCAAGCCTGCCCATGGCCGCTGCGCAGGATGCCGGGTACCGGCTTATCGGCGCGGGCGTGATTCAGCCAGAGGAGTGCGACGATCGCGGCGTGCTGAACCCCTGGCACTATATGGGCCGGACCTCTGACGGCATGCCCGGTTTCTGGTCACAGCTGCAGGACGCGCAAGCGCAGGCTGCCGGCGAAGGCTACCTGGGCGGTGCTGTCCTGGAGTACCGCATGGAGATTCATCGTCAGCTGACCCGGGGCGAGGCATACCGACACCTCGGCGCGCTCGGCGATCTCGGCGAGAAAACGCAACAGATTGGTCACCTGATCTACGAGCAGCGCACCGGAGCGCTAGCCGTCAGCGCCGAAGCGCTCGGCATCAGCCTTGATCTCCAGACCCGCAAATCGATTCCGATCCCCGCCGACCGCCGCGAGCGAATGGCGGCGCACCGGCGGCAACCGCTTCCCGCGGTGACGCGACAGACAGGGAGCAACTCATGACGCACTCGGACCTCACTGAAGACCAACAGGCCATTCGCGATCTTGCCCAGCGGTTCACGGCCGACGCGATCACGCCTCATGCCAGCGAGTGGGACGCGAAGTCCACTTTTCCGAAGGACACGATCCGCAAGAGCGCCGAGCTGGGTTTCGGCGGTATCTATGTGGGCGAAGAGCACGGCGGTATCGGGCTCGGGCGTCTGGAAAGCGCCCTCATCATTGAAGCCATGGCTTACGGCTGTCCGTCGACGTCGGCCTTCATCTCGATTCACAACATGGCAAGCTGGATGATCGATTGCTACGGCAACGATGAGGTCCGCGCGCAGTACGTGCCGGAGCTGGTCACCATGACGGCCATGGCCAGCTACTGCCTGACGGAGCCCGGAGCCGGCAGCGACGCCGCCTCGCTCAAGACGCGAGCGGTCCGGGACGGCGACCACTACGTCGTCAACGGCAGCAAGGCCTTCATCTCCGGGGCCGGCCAGAATGATGTCTATGTCACCATGGTTCGTACCGGCGATGATGGCGCGAAGGGTGTGTCCTGCCTGGTCATCGAGCGCGACATGCCCGGGGTCTCCTTCGGCGCCAACGAGCGCAAGCTCGGCTGGCACTCGCAGCCCACAGCGACCGTTACCTTCGACGATGTGCGAGTGCCGGTAGGCAACCGTATCGGGGCCGAGGGCGAGGGCTTCAAGATCGCCATGGCGGGCCTGGACGGCGGCCGCCTGAACATTGGCGCTTGCTCCCTGGGCGGCGCGCAGCGATGCCTGGATGAGGCCATTACCTATACCCAGGAACGTCAACAATTCGGCAACAGCATCGCTGACTTCCAGAACACCCAGTTTATGCTTGCTGACATGGCGACCCGGGTCGAAGGCGCGCGCGCCCTGCTCTACCTCGCGGCGCGTAAAGTCACCGCCGATGCCGCGGACAAAACGCAGTTCGCGGCCATGGCCAAGCTCATGGCGACGGAGAACGGTTCCCGGGTCGTCAACGATGCGCTGCAGCTGCATGGCGGCTACGGCTACCTGCAGGACTACCCCATCGAGCGCTTCCTGCGGGATCTTCGCGTTCACGAAATTCTGGAAGGCACCAGCCAGATCATGAAACTCGTCATCAGCCGGGCACTGCTACAGTAGCCCGCTCGCAAAGGAACACCGCATGAAGATCAACATCGAAATCGACGTCTCTCCGGAAGAGGCCCGGCACTTTTTCGGCCTGCCGGACGTCGCGCCCATTCAGGACAAACTGGTCGAACGGGTGCAAGCCCAGATCGAAGCCACCTCGGACCCGGCCTACCTGGGCAAGCTGGCCTCCCAGCTGGTGGCTGGCGGCGTCCAGAGCGTGGATGCGTTTCAGCGCACCTTCTTTGATCTGGTCAGCGCCGGCAGCAAGCGCAAAGGCAGCAAGAAGAACGACAAGGATTGATCGCAGTGAGCCTCGCCTTCAGCGGCCTGCGAGTCGTCGACTTCACCCAGGTTCTGGCCGGGCCGTTCGCCACCCAGCAGCTCGCCCTGCAGGGCGCGGACGTCATCAAGATTGAGCTGCCCGGTACCGGCGATATGACCCGCGCTCTGCTCGTGGGCGGCAACAGCGAAGCCGACAGCGCCCCGGGCATGACGGCGAGCTTCATGACCTGCAACCAGGGCAAGCGCAGTATCGTGCTTGACCTCAAAACCGATGCCGGCCGGGACGTTGCCGAAGCGCTGATTGCGACCGCCGATGCCCTCGTCGAAAACTTCAAGCCCGGCACCATGGAACGGCTCGGTCTGGGCTATGACCGGGTGCGTCGCATCAAGCCGGACATCGTCTACTGCTCCGTGTCCGGCTACGGCCAGCGCGGCCCCAAGGCAGGCCTGCCCGCTTTCGACGGCGCGATCCAGGCCTCCTCGGGCATGATGAGCATCACCGGGCACGCCGAGAGCGGACCGACTCGTACCGGCTTCTTTGCCGTCGACATGTCCACCGCCCTGCATGCCGCATTCGCGATCTCCGCGGCGCTGTTCCGGCGCCAGCAGACCGGCGCCGGCCAACATCTGGACGTTACGATGCTGGACACCGCGCTCATGATGCAGGCGCCCCAGCTGGCGAGCACCGCGCTCACCGGCCGGACGCCGCAGCTCAACGGCAATTCGTCCCCGACCCGGGAGCCAACGGCCAACGTGTTTCCCTGCGCAGACGGTTACGTGCAGATCAGCGCCCTGAAGGAAAAACAGATGAACGCGCTGCTGAGCGCGTTGGGGCTGGATGGCTGGGCCCAGGACCCGCGCTTTGCGGATGCCAAGCGCCGCAAGGCGCACAGCGAAGAGATCCGTACCGCCCTGGCCGAAGTGCTCTCGCAATCGCCCGCCGGGCACTGGCTCAAAGTTCTGAACGACGCTGGCGTGCCCTGCTCGCAGATCACGTCATTGGACCAGGTCATGGAAGAACCGGCCCTGGCCGAGCGGCCGGTGCTGCAGTCGTTGCCGCACCCGAAGCGCGATGGCGACACGCGGGTCGTCGGCCCCGGCCACATGGCCAATGTTGACGGGCCAGTCCCCGGGCGCCCACCGCCCGGGCTGGGAGAGCACACTGAAGAAGTGCTGGCGGAGCTTGGCTACAGCGCTTCAGAAGTGGAACGGCTGCGGGACGCAGCCGTCATCTAGCGGGGCAAGGCCT
>CAZXIJ010000004.1:71712-92546 GCA_964640725.1 uncultured Pseudomonadales bacterium
GCGGGCAAGGCCCGGGGCCGAGTGCGGGCGCTAGTCGAGCGTCTTGTTCCACTCGGCGACGCGGTCGCTGTGCGCATCCAGGTGCGCCTGCACCTCGCCGGCCAGGTCGATCCCTTCAATCTGGTCGCCCTGGACGATGCTGTTGACCACATCCTGATCAGCATCGCTCACCACTTCTCCAAAGATCGTGTGCGCGCCGTCCAGCCAGGGCGTCGCGACATGCGTGATGAAGAACTGCGAGCCGTTCGTGCCGGGCCCTGCGTTGGCCATGGAAAAGCGCCCGGGCTGGGCATGCTTGAGGTCCGGCGTGCACTCGTCTTCGAAACGATAGCCCGGGCCGCCTGTGCCAGTGCCCTGAGGGCAGCCGCCCTGCACCATGAAGTCGGCGATGACACGGTGAAAACCGAGATTGTCATAGAAACCGCGCTGGGCCAGGTTCAGAAAATTGGCCACAGTGACCGGGGCCTGTTCCGGAAACAGCCGGAGGTGAATGGCGCCCTTGTTGGTCCGCATGGTGGCAATAAGATCAGACATAGGAGCTCCTGCGTTCCTGAGGTACTAAACGGCGCTCACCATACCGGATCAGGCAAAGGTTCGCCTGCAAGATGCGCGGCGACGTTCGCTGCGACGCGCCAGCCCATGGCCGCCCGGGTCTGCGCCGTGGCGCTGCCCAAATGGGGCAGGAGCACCACGTTCTCAAGCCCCAGCAGCGATTCGTGAACGACCGGTTCCCGCTCGTAGACGTCCAGCCCGGCGCCAGCCAGCGTGCCGGCCGCCAGCGCCTGTCCAAGCGCGGCCTCGTCGACGATGTCGCCCCGGGCGGTGTTGATGAGATAGGCGTCCGGCGAAAATTGCGCGAGCCGCTCGGCGTCAATCAGGTGCCGCGTCTCCGGCGTGCTGGGGCAGTGCAGAGAGACAAAATTGCTGCCGGCGATCAGCGCGTCCAGGGACGGTGCCGCCTGCACGTCAAGCTCGGCCGCGAGCTCGGCCGGCAGCGGCGAGCGGCTGAAGCAGGACACCTGCATGCCGAAGCCCCCGCGGGCGCGTCGGGCGACCGCCTGGCCGATACGCCCCATGCCAACAATCCCCAGCTGCGCGCCGCTGACCTCCCGGCCCATCAGCTGCTTCGGTTGCCAGCCGCCCCAATGGCCGGCCCGCAGCCAGCGCTCGCCCTCGCCGGCGCGCCGCGCAACCATCAACATCAGCAGCAGCGCCAGGTCTGCGGTCGCGTCCGTCAGCACGTCCGGCGTGTTCGACACAGCGATTCCAAGGGCCCGGGCCGCGCTGACATCGATGTGGTTGTAGCCCACCCCGAAGTTCGCGAACAGGCGGCAGCGCAGCCGTGCCGGATCCAGAGACTGCACAAAGCCACCACCGAGGTCGTCCGTGACCGTCGGGCACACCACGTCAGCCCAGTAGCAGGCTTCCCGCAAGGCTTGCGCATCCATGGCGCCGGACTGCCCGGGCAGCCGAACGTCGTAGCGTTCGCACAGCGCAGTTTCTACGGATTCGGGAAAGCGCCGGGTCAGGGCCACCCGCGTCACAGCTGGCCGTCCCAGCTGACAGGCGGCAACACGCGCGCGGCCTGGAGACGCGCCAGCGCCGCTGTAAACATCTGCCTCGTATCGCAGCACTCGCCAAAGCCCGCCTGCCGCAACGCCACCGTGCTCACCAGCGCCGGTGGCGCCGGGCTCTTGCGCTGGGGCGCAAAGAGCGCATCTGCGTAGTGATGCGACTCGCCGAGCATGGACAACAGCGGGTGCCGGACCAGGTCCAGTCGTTCCTGAATCTGCCCGTAGCGGTCCGCCTGCTCCGCGAGCCAGGGCGCGAGGGTCAGCGGACGGTGCTCGCCGGGCACCATGCCCAGGGCCACGGCGATGTCCGGCCACAGGGACGAAAAAGTGAAGGGCTCGCCGTTGGTGACGTTGAAGATCCGGTTCCGGGCTTCGGGCGCGCGCGTTGCCCAGTGCAGCATGCGCCCGAGCAACAGAGCGTCCGTCGCCTCGAAGAGCGTGTCCTGTCCCGCCCCGAAGGGCCCTCCGGGATAGTGCAGGGGCTCCCCGGCCACTTTGCGCAGGGCACCGTAGCAGCCGATCACGGGCATCAAATTCATGGCCGAGCCGAGCGCGTCGCCAAACACGATCTGGGGCCGCACGATGGTGTAGGCCAGTCCGTCCCGGGCAGCGCACAGCTGGCGCAGCCGGTCTTCCTGCAGCCAGTAGAAGTTGTCGTGCGCATCGCGCGGGCTGTCTTCCCGCGCAGGCACGTCGATCGCGTGCAGATGGGCGCCGTAGGCCTTGGTGCCCTGCATCAGGCAAATCTGTTCCAGCGACGAAGGCTGAGCACAGAGCACCGCGGTCAGCGTCGCGAACATCTGATCGTTGATCGCCATCTGCTCCGGGTCTACCCACCCTTCGATCAGGCCCGGCTGCTCGTAGAGCGCCGCGTAGACCAGATGGGTCACCCTGGCGAGCGCTCCGGCCTGAGCCTGAACCGAAGCAGGGTCCCGCAGGTCCACCGGCAGGTGCACCACCGCGCTCTGCCGCTCGGGACCGTCGGTCGCCAGAGCTGGCACACGGCGGGACAGGGCCAGCACCTGATCGCCGGCGGCCGCAAATGCGGCAATTGCGGCCTGCCCGACGACTCCGGAAGCGCCGGCAACCAGCACGACACGCGTCATGTCAGCGCCAGGTGACTTGCAGCGGCAGGTGCGGCAGGTTGCGCAGCACGAAGCTGGGCTCGGCGCTGGGCGGCGCCTGGCTGGCGTCCAGGCTGACGGACTCAATGCGGTCAAACAGCGCCGCAAAGCCAAGGTTCAACTCCTGCCGCGCCAGGGGCGCGCCGATGCAGTGATGGACGCCGCTGCCGAACGCGAGCTGAGCACCGGCCTTGGGGCGATCCAGATCCAGCACATCTGGGTCCGGAAACTGACGCTCGTCGCGGTTCGCAGCGCCAAAGCGCAGCATGACCATGCTGCCGGCCTTGAGCGGCACGCCGCCGAGCTCTGTGTCCTGGGTGACGAGGCGCGGCAACCCCTGCACCGGCGCGTCGAGCCGCAGCGCTTCTTCGACAAAGGTACGCACCCGTTTCGCATCCCCCCGCAGCGCGGCCTGCGCCTCCGGGCGACTGGTCAGGTGCAACATGCCCCAGCCGAAGGCGCTGGTGGTCGTTTCGTGCCCGGCCACGAGAAACTGGTTCAGGATGCTCAAACACTCACCGTGGGTCAGCTGCCGGTCCTCGTCTGCCAGCCGGCTGTTGGCGAGCTGGCTGATCATGTCGTCTTCCGGCTGAGTGCGGCGTGCTTCGATCAGGTCGATCAGATAGCGCTGCAGCGCCAGCGCTGTTTCAGCGCGCTCAATTTGCGCGTCAGGCGTCATGGGCGACAGTCGGAGGGTTCCCGCTGCCTCGGTCGCGGCATGGTCGAAGAAGTCGCGGTCGCTGCGCGGCACGCCAAGGCGATCGCCGATAATCAGCAAGGGTACGGGGTCGGCAAACGCGGTCATGAAATCGATCGCTGTCTCGCCCGCAAAGCGATCAATAGTCTCGTCGATCACGGTCTGCACGGACGCCTCTGCAGCCCGTATGCGCGACGCGGTAAACAGCTCCGCAACCAGCGACCGGTAGCGGGTGTGCTCCGGCTCATCAAGGGTCAGCATCGTTGGTGGCAGCTCAATCAGCTGCGCCGTGAGCGCCAGCAGGCGCTGCTGGGCGGCCGGCGGCGCCGAGTCAAACAGAATCTTCTGCGCGCCGGCCAGAAAATCGCCGAACTGCGAGGAAAACACGCGGGTGTCGCGAATCGCTTCGCGAACCAGGTCATAGCGGGTGATGGCGTACAGGTTCATTTCCGGCACGAAGTACACCGGCGCCTCGTCCCGCAAGGTCTGGTAGGCCTCGTAGGGATCCAGCAGCGTGGCTTCGGAGAACAGCGAAACGTCGGTGAGAGATGGCTTCATAGCGCGGTCCTGGGTCGATGATGAGTCATTGTGAACGGCAAGCTAGAGATCGTCGAGCGCCGGGCGCAAGGCCGCGGCAACCCGTTCAAGCACCTGATAGCGCGGCTCAAAGGCCGGCAGCACCATGATCTGGGTCAGGCCGGCCTCTGCCAGTGCCGCCAGCTGCTCGAGCAGCGCGTCCGGTGTGCCGATCATGCAACCGGCCTGAATCACCTCCGGCGTCAGGAACTGCGCTTCTTCCGGCAGCACCCAGCAGTTGTGGCCTGCGTGAATGCGCTGGTGCCGCCGCTCTGGCGGCGTCTGCTCCACCAGCGCGCAGTAGTCCTGCCAGATGCCCGCATAGGCGTTGGGCGGCTGATGGCCAAAATTGCGAAACTGATCGTAGGCGTAGTGCACGGCGGCCATCGCCATGGCGCCCGACTCTGCCTTGACCCGGGCAGAGTCCAGGGCCTCGCCGGGGTCCAGCACGCTGATCGCCGTCAACGCGGTGACCGGGTACGGCGCGCCGTCAAGGCTGCGGCCAGCCGCCGCTGCGCCTTCAGCGATCGCGTGCTGCATGGTGCGCATAACAGCAGCGCTGGACGCCAGCGCGACCACCGCGCCGTCACCGTACGCGCCGGCCAGGCGCAGCGAACGGGGACCAAAACCGGACACGTAGAGCGGTATCGGATCCGCCAGGTTCACGAACCCGTGCTCGGGCATGATGTGCCGGATGGGCACTGATCCGCTCGCTGTTGGCAGCATCGCTTCCTCGCCGCTCAGCAACGGCTTAAGCGTCTGCAGATAGGCCTCAAAGGCCTTCAGGCGCTGCGGTGGCGCCCCCATCACGCGCAGGGCCGTGTTGCCCGCGCCGACCCCGCAGAACACCCGGCCCGGGGCGATGGCGTTAATGGTGGCGATACTGGCTGCGGTGACCGGAGCGGGCCGGGTGCCGGTCACCGCAACCCCCGTGCCCAACCTGATCCGGCGGGTTCGGGACGCGGCAAGGGCCAGGGTCGCGTAGCAATCTGACCAGAGCATCTGGCTGTCGGCCAGCCAGGCATGGCTGTAACCGAGCGCCTCGGCCCGCACCACGTAATCGATATCGTTGATATGCGATGCCACGCATACGCCCAGATCCATCGCGCTTCTCCTGTGCCCGGCTCGTGGCCAGACCGGCGGTCATCCTACCCGCTCGTTGGGATCGGGTCAGGGGGGCATCGGTTTCCTGGCGGCAGCCCCGCCGGACTGCAGCGCCTGCGGTACACTGCCAGGCATCTCGCCGCAGGGAGAAGCGACCCGTGCCCAAAGCTGATGTACCGACCCTGAGCCTTGCCGCCCTGCGTGCCTCGGCGCAGGACCCGTCTGCCGCCAGCGCAGCGCACTCAGCCCTGGACAGGGCCTGCCAGGAACACGGGTTCTTTCTGTTAACCGGTCACGGCCTGGATGCTCCCTTCGCGGCCATGTGGGATGCCAGCGCCGCCTTCTTCACCGGCGACCCGCAACACAAGCACGCGATTTACCGCACCGCCGAGCAGCCTTTGGGCTACTACGACCGGGAGCTGACCAAACGCCAGCGAGACCTCAAAGAGGTGTTTGATTTCACTCAGCCCCGCGCCGCCGGAGAGCGTGACCCGAACCAGTGGCCCGCTCAGCCTGCCAACTTCAGGGCGGCGATGGCGACGTTTTACGAATCCACCGGGGCCCTGGCCCTGGAGCTGCTGGCGCTGCTGGGACAGACGCTGGCCTACGGGGTCGCCCGGGAACAAGGCGCCGAGAACGCGGCGGCGCTGGCAGCCAGCCCCTTCGAGATGCCCCAGGGTAGCCCCCGCACCAGCAACGTGCGCCTGAACTACTACCCCACTCAAGACCCCCTGGACTCAGCGGACCGCGCCGGGACGGCGGCGCTGGGCGACATGGCCTTACACCACCACACAGACCCGGGGCTCGTTACGCTGCTGCTGCAGGACGATGTCGGCGGTCTGCAGACCCGAACCCGCAGCGGCGAGTGGATCGATGTGCCTGCCAATCCGAATGCGGTGGTCGTCAACCTTGGGGACGCGCTGCAGGTCGTGAGCAACGACCGCTACTGCGCCGCGGTCCATCGCGTGTTGCCCATGGGCTCGCGCGCACGCTACAGCACACCGTACTTTTTGAACCCGCGGCCGGACGCGGTCCTGGCACCGCTCGACGCGCTCGCCGGCAGCGCCCCGCGCTATCGACCGATCCCCTGGAAGCAGTACATACAGGCCCGCATCGATGACAATTTTGCAGACCTGGGCGAAGACGACACGCAGATCAGCCACTACCGGGTCGCCAGCGGCTGAATGACTGACCTGCTCTCCCCGGTCGCCTTGCGGCTGCTGGGACTCTTCCTGTTCCTGGGCGCGGCGGTCCGCCTGACGCTCCTGCGCCTGGCGACCGGTATTGTGCCCCCGGGGGACAGCAGCGCCGCCTGGCCCGCCCATGTGCTCCTGCAGGGCTTCCGGGCAGACCTGCTGATTGCGGTGCCCCTGGCCATCCTGTTTGCCGTGCTCGCTCGCCGGGCGCGCCCGCGGGTTACCGGTGCCCTCGCCTACCTTGCGGTTGCCGTGATGCTGCTCGTCAGCATCGCCGAGCTGTTCTTCTGGAACGAGTTCCAGTCGCGGCTCGATCGGCTGGTGTTCCACTATCTGGCGTACCCGCGCGAGGTGCTGACTTTTCTGGAAGACCAGTTTTACCTGAGCCTGTACGCCCTGCCCTTTCTCGGCCTTGGCGCGCTGCTCACCGTCTGGGTGATCCGGCCGCTGCGGGAACCCGGACAGGCCAGCGGCACCCGGCGGCCTCTGGGGCTGGCCGCTATCGTCGCCGTGCTACTGGCTGCAAGCTTCTGGCCGGCCGCTCTGCCCCCGGGGCGCGTTGCGCCACAGCTTGCCAGCAACGGCTACCTCGGCATCGCGCGCGCCGCGCTCACGGACGAACGTCGCTGGACCGGCCGCTACCCCGGCGATGCGCATCCGCCGAGCGCCGGCAGCAAGGTGCCGACAACCACCCCAGCATCGCTCCAGCTCGCGCCAGCGCCGACGGCGCAGCGACCGAAGCACCTGGTGCTGATCATCATGGAGTCCTTCGCCGGCGAGACCTGGCAAGACCCAGCCCTGCGCGCGCAGTACCTGCCGAACTTCAGCCGCCTGGCCACGCGCAGTTGGTCGTTTACCAATATCTTTGCCAGCGGTTCACGCACGACCCGGGGCATGGAAGCATTGCTTAACGGCATGCTGCCGCTACCCGGCGTGTCTACCAGCCAGCGCCCGGACCCGCAGCGGCTACCCTCTTTGCCCCGGGCACTGACTGCTGCCGGCTGGCACAGCGGCTTCGTCTATGCGGGCTGGCCGGACTTTTCAGACCTGACTGCTTACTGGCAGGCGATCGGTTTTGAGCACACCACAGATCGCCGCAGCTTTGCCGGCGAGGACCTGTTCCAGACCAGCTGGGGCTATGCCGACGAACACCTGTTTGAGCGCCTGCAGCAAGAAATGACAGTGCGCGTTGGCAACCACGAGCGCGTCTTCCTGGCGGCGCTGACCCTGAGCCACCATCGGCCCTACGACTACCCCGCGCAGCGGGTGCCCTGGCCGGCCGATGAGCGCCGCTCGGAATTTGCTATGGCCTACGCCGACTGGGCCCTCGGTCGCTTCATGAACGACGTGCAGGCCATGCCCTGGTACGACGACACGCTGTTCGTGATTGCCGCCGATCACGGCGCCCACTTTCGGGGCAACGCCAGCATTCCGGTCGACAGCTATCGCGTTCCCCTGCTGCTCCACGGCCCGGCGGTGCTCGGCGAGCCGCGGCAGATCGATCATCTCGGATCGCTCGTAGAAGTGCCGCGCACGGTGCTCGGGATCCTGGGTCTGCAGAGTTCGGAGAACTTTTACGGGACCAGCCTGCTCGACGGCAATCAGGCTCTGGTGCCCGTCGAGCATGACTACGACGTCGGGCTGGTCGATCCGGGCGGCGTCACGGTACTGCGCCGGGACGGCGCTGCGGAACGCTGGGACTGGCAGCCAAAGGCCGGTGCGAGGCACCGCCAAAAACTCGTGCCCGGCGAGCCCGAAGCCCCTTCAGCGGCCCGGGTATACCGTCACTTCAAACAAGCGCACGAACGGTACTACGGACGCCAGGCGGAGCATCTGGAAGCAGCAAGCGCACTCAGGCGGTAAAGCCTGCGTCGATCACCAGCTCGGTGCCCGTCATGTAGGACGAGTCGTCACTGGCCAGAAAGAGCACGCCGTTGGCAATGTCCATTGCCTGCCCCGGCCGGCCGAGCGCCGTGGTCTGGGTCATGCCATCCAGATCGACCTCGTTCGCGCCCTCGGCAAGGTCCGGGGGCTCGATGGTCTGCCAAATTGGCGTGTCAATCACACCCGGGTGCACGGAGTTGACGCGAATGGGCCAACCTTCCGCGCCGCACTCCACCGCCATGGCTTTGCTGAGCAGGCGCACGCCGCCTTTGGTGGCACAGTAAGCGGCCAGGCGGTTGGCGCCACGCAGCCCGGCAACGCTGGAGAGGTTGATGATGCTGCCTTCGCCGCTGCGAACCATCGCCGGGATGCTGTGCTTGATGCCCAGGAACACACCCTCGAGATTGACCGCCTGCTGGCGCCGCCAGTCTTCCAGGGACAGGTCGACCAGCCGCCCGGCCAGCGCAATGCCGGCGTTGTTGACGAGCACCGTAAGCGCGCCGAACTGCGCCTCGGCCTGAGCCACAATCTGCTGCCAGGTTTCTTCGCAGGTCACGTCCTGAACGCTGAAGGCGACCTTTGCTCCGGCGCCGGCCAGCCGCGCCGCAGCCGCCTGGCCGGCGGCCTGGTCGACATCGGTCAGCAGCACGCTGGCGCCCTCGGCAGCCAGCCGCTCAGCACAGGCCAGGCCAATGCCGGAGGCCGCGCCGGTCACGATCGCCACCTTGCCGGCCACGCGGCCGGTATTGTCTATCTGCGTCATTCGCTTCTCCCGGTTCATGGAATCACTCTAAGGGCTCTCGCAGCAGACCGCTATACTGCGCCGCGCTCGCCACCGACAACGGAGTTCGTTCACCATGACCGCCGACGACCAGTTTCCCGATGCAGCCTTTATCGCCCCGAGCGCCGAGCTGTACGGCGATATCCGGCTTGCTGCCGAAACCAGCATCTGGCCCAAGGTCGTCATGCGTGCCGAGTCCCAGCACATCGAGATCGGCGTCGGCACGAACATCCAGGATTTCGTCATGATTCATGTCGGCGCTGGCCATCCGAGCCTGATCGGCGACTGGTGCTCCATCACGCATCACGTCACTGTGCACGGTGCCGCGATCGGCGATCGCTGCCTGATCGGGATCAACGCAACGCTCATGGACGGCTGCGTGATTGGCGAGGGCAGCATTGTGGCTGGCAACTCCCTGGTCCGCGAAGGCATGGTTATTCCGCCGAACAGCATCGTCGCCGGCGTGCCTGCCAAGGTGATCGGCACCCGGGACAGCCGGATCCCCAACACTCTGAACGCGCTGGCCTATCTGGAAAATGCCCGCGCCTACAGCGCCGGCAACCACCGACGCTGGAGCGAACCGAGTTTCGCCGGGTTTATGGCCGAGCAGGAAGCGATGCTCAGGAAGACTCTGAGCTGAGCATGGCAAACGCCCACCGCCGACCCTGGGTACTGCTGTTCGGCGTCTGGCTGGTCTACGGCACCTTTGGCCTCGTGATGGCAAGCCTTGCCCCGATCGTCAGCCTGGTTGTTGACGACCTGAACCTGAGCCACGGCGCCATGGGCAGCATTCTCGGCGCCTGGCAGCTGGTCTACATCGCTGCGGCGATTCCCAGCGGCGCGCTGCTCGACCGGTTTCCCAGTCGCTGGACCTTGAGTGCGGGCGTGATCCTGGTGGCGCTGTCGGCCCTGGGCCGCAGCCTGGCAACGGACTACTGGACCTTGCTCGGCGCCGTCATGCTGTTCGGCCTGGGCGGTCCGATCATCAGCGCCGGCGCCCCAAAGGTCATCGCACGGTACTTCTCCGGCAGCAACCGGGGCCTGGCCATGGGTATCTATATGACCGGGCCCGCCCTGGGCGGCATCGTGGCCCTGACCACGACCCACGCGTTGCTGCTGCCGGCTTTTGACGGCAACTGGCGCGCCGTCCTGCAGCTCTGGGCCGCAATCGCGATCGCCAGCGGCGTGGTCTGGTTCCTGCTCGCCGGCGCCCTCGACAAACCCGAAACCGCAAGCCCGACTGACCAGGCAGCATCTGCCGGCAAAGCTCAGGGCCCCAGTTCTGCCCGAACCCTGCTGCGGGACCCAGCCGTGCGTTTGGTCATGGTCATGAGTGTGGGCGTTTTTCTGATCAACCACGGGCTGAACAACTGGCTGCCCGCGCTGCTCAACGAGGGCGGGCTTGACCTTGTGACCGCCGGCTACTGGGCCGCCTTTCCAACGCTGATCGGAATCATCGGATCGCTACTGATTCCGCGGCTGGCAACACCTGCCCGGCGGTTGCCGATCCTGCTCGGCCTGGCTGTGGCCGCCATGGGCGCTTGTCTCCTGCTGGCACTCCCGGACCAGACCGCGCTTCCGGGCGCACTGTTGCTGCAAGGCATCGCGCGCAGCTCGCTGATGACCGTGCTGATCCTGACCCTGGTGGAGCTGCCGCGCATTGGCGAGCGCAATGCCGGCACGGCCAGCGGCCTGTTCTTTGCCGCTGCAGAGATCGGCGGGGTGCTTGGCCCGCTGTCCATGGGCCTGCTGTTCGACGCCACGGGCACCTTCGCCCCTGGCCTGTACCTGCTGGCAGCGACCGCTGCGGCGCTGACCTTTGGCGTGCGGCTATTGGGCCAGGAAATGCGCAGAGCCGCGCAGGCAGACGCTCAGGAGTCTGCCGCCGGCGCAGGCTGAGCGGCGAGCTTCAGCAGAGTTGCCAGCGCCGGAGAGTCGCCGCCGATCTGGGCCTCCACGAGCTCCTGAAAAGAATCAACGGTCACCGGCTCTCCGCGCTCAGCCAACCCCCGCAGAATCGGGTCCAGGCCGCCGCGCACGTCGTGCTCGCTTTTCAGCTCTTCGGCCAGAGCATGCAGACCGGCAACGGCCCGGCGCGTGACATCGCCTTTGCTGCGCCGGGTTGCCAGGCCGTTCACCTGCGCGCTGCGCCGCAGGGAATCCTGCATGGCATCATCAAAGCGGTCCTGGCTCAGCGTGTCCGTGCGGCGCATGATCTCCAGGCTGTAGTACTCCGCAATGCCTTCCACCAGCCAGTCTTCATTCCCCGCCGCCGACAGCCCGGTCGCGATGTGCACCAGTTCGTGAAGCAGGGTGCTGGTGCCATCTTCGCCAATCATCGGGCGATCGACGTGCAGGTAAAACGAGCGCGAGGCTGACAGCCCGCCGCGCCAGTAGGGATCGTCGGCACCGACGACCAGCAGTCGCGGTGGAAAAACGCCCGCAGCGTCTATCAACGCCGGCAGGTTCCAGCGCAGGAACGCCAGAATATCGTTGCGCCGCAGGCCGTCGCCGGCCAGCCCGGCCACCGCCACGGTGCGGCCCGCGATCTGATCGATCCGAACGCCCAGGGGGCCAGCGATCATCCATCCTGTCGGGCGGTCAAAGCGTCGCCGGGGGTTGACGACCCGCCGGCTGCGGTTATTCGCTCGGCCGTACTGCGTATGCACACTCCAGCCCTCGGGAACGTCGATCCGCACCCGGGCCACGGCGATCGCGCCGTCTTCCGTCAAGACGGAGGCCGGCGGGAACAGATCGTCTCCGCGAAACAGGCCACCGTCTTCGGTCAGGCGCGCATCGAAAGCCCCGCTGTCCCGGCGGCTGGTGATGTTGTAGCGATAGCGCAAGCGGCCGCCGTCCGCTGGAACCAGCCAGGTGACCTGGTCGCCATCGCGGGTGACCTCGCCGTCGCTATCGCCCAACTCGTAGCGGGACGCGGGCATTCGCAAGATCAGTCGCTGCACGGCGGCGTTATCCTGCTCGATGCGGACATAGGCTTGCGCCGCGCCCTGCTTTGGCAGCAGCTGCGCCCGAAACCAGCTCTTGTACTGCGGTCCGTCAGCCATGCAGCCGGCACTCAGCAGCAACGCCGCGACGGCGATGGGCCTTGCCATCCAGTTTTGCATCAGTCTCATCGGTCTCCGCGTTGCCCTGGCCCCGGGCCCTCGTCGTCGCTGCCCGGCACCCCCGGCGCAGTGAGCGCCAGCGGGGCCAGCAAGCGCGACAGCTCCTCCCGGGACAGGTCTGTCATTTCTTCCGCCACATCCAGCACCGGGCGTTGCCCGGCGTAAGCCGCCTTGGCGATCTGCGCGCCCAGATCGTAGCCGACAACACGATTCAGTGCCGTCACCAGGATCGGGTTCCGGGCCAGCCCGTTCTCCAGCACGGCCTCGTCGTAGACAAGCCCGTCGACGCAATCGCGGTGCAGGCTGCGCAGCGCGCCGGCGAGCAAGGTCAGGCTGCGCAGCAGGCGATCGGCCACCAGCGGCAGCATGACGTTGAGCTGGAAATTTCCGGACTGCCCGGCAACGGCAATCGAAGCATCGTTGCCCATCACATCGGCCGCTACCATGGCCACAGCCTCCGGTATCACGGGATTGACCTTGCCGGGCATGATGCTGCTGCCTGGCTGGAGCGCCGGCAGACGCAGTTCGCCAAGCCCCATGAGCGGGCCGCTGTTCATCCACCGCAGGTCGTTGGCGATTTTCATCAGCGCCACCGCGAGGGTGCGCAGCTGGCCGCTCAACTCTACCGCCGTGTCCTGGCTCGCGATCCGGGTAAACGCGTTTCGTGCCGGCACGAACGCCAGCCCGGTTCGCGCGGCCAGCGCTGCTGCGAAGGCTTCGCTGAACCCCGCGGGCGCATTGACCCCGGTCCCGACGGCCGTGCCGCCCTGAGCCAGCTGCAGCAGCCGCGGCTGCACAGCGCGCAGACGCTCGCCGCACTCGAGCAGCTGATCGCGCCAGGCACCCAGTTCCTGCGCGACGGTAACCGGCATGGCATCCATCAGATGGGTGCGACCGGTCTTGACGAGCGCGCCCGCCTTGCTGGCCTGGGCGGCGAAGGCGTCTGCAAGGTCGTCAAGCGCCGGCAGCAATGCGCGCTCCAGGGCCAGGGCGGCGCTCACGTGAATCGCCGTCGGCACGACGTCGTTGCTGCTCTGGCTCATGTTGACGTGGTCGTTGGGATGCACCTCGATTTCGCCGGCAGCGCTCGCGACCCGAGCCAGCACTTCGTTTGCATTCATGTTGCTGCTGGTGCCGGAGCCGGTCTGGAACACCGTCACCGGAAACTGCGACAGCAAGGCATCGCCGCAGAGCTGATCTGCCGCCTCGACAATCGCAGCACCACGGCCGGCATCCAGCGCCCCAAGGGTGACGTTCGCCTGCGCGGCGCAGGCCTTGATGTGTCCGAGCGCTTGCAGAAAAGCGGCCGGCAGCGGTGCCCCGCCCCAGGCAAAGTTGTTGATAGCACGCTGCGTTTGCGCGCCCCAAAGCGCGTCGTCAGGCAACGTCACTTCACCCAGGGAATCCCGCTCGACGCGGCTCATGAGCGCTTCAACGCGTTGGCTGCAAGTGCCCAGTGATCGTCGTGCGTCCAGGTCTGGACCAGCTGCGCGGACTCTTCCGCCTGCAGGATCGAGCGCGTGCTGCTGGCAGCCCGGTTCGCCAGGGCTTTGTGCGCCCGGAGGACCTGGGCCGGCCGCTGCGCGATACCCGCCACGTAGCTGCGCAATGCAGCGGCGAAGGCCGCCGCCGGGCCTTCCGTCAGCACTTCGATCAGACCCAGCTGCTGCGCCTCGCGCGCGTCGAGCAGTGCTGCCTCGGCCAGCAGGCGCAACGTCGGCCCGCGCCCGAGCCTCGCCAGCAGATCGGTGCCGCCGCCCCAGGCGGGAGACAGCCCCAGCTGGCCCTGGATGAAGCCCAGCTTCACCTCGTCGTGGGCGATGCGCCAGTCACAGGCCATCGCCAGCTCCGCGCCGCCACCGCGCGCGCTGCCGTTCAGCCCGGCAAGCACCGGCTGGGGGAAATCGCGGATCGCATTCAGCGCGGCCATGCCGCGCTCGGTCATAGCCTGCGTCTGGGCAGCGCTCCGCATGGCATCGAGTTCCTTCAGGTCGCCCCCGGCCGCAAAGCTGCGCTCGCCGCGACCGGTGATCACGACCAGCCGCAAACGGTCTGGCGTCGACCGCAGCGCCATGGCAGCGCTGTCGAGCACGCTGGCAATGGCTTCCAGCATGGCGAGCGCCAGGGCGTTGTGCTGAGCTTCCCGGTCAACGGTGAGCCAAAGCACTGGCCCCTCCAGCTGCACGTCAATTCGCTCATCGCTGCGAGCCTGCCGCAGCGCCTGGAGCCACTGAGCGTCAGTTTGAGTGGTCAAAAGCAAACCCTCGCCGATGGATGGATGCCGTTCGCCCGGCGGGCGACCGGACTTCGGCGCGAAGCCTAGCAGGACCTCTGCGGGAGGGCGACGGTCCCCCGCGACCCGCCGCGATCAGTCCCGCACCTGGCACCCCGGGCAAAAATAGAGCCTGCGGGCACTCACCTCGACGCGCTCAACGATGTCGCCGCAGTCATAGCAGGGCTGACCGTCGCGATCGAACACGGCAAAGCGCACCGCTTCCCGCGCCCGTTGTCGATGCCTGGCAACGTCCGGATCGAGCGCCCGGCGCAGGGCTGCAATGCGCCGTGGCGGGTTGGTCATGCCGCCGGTCTCGTAGGCGCGTCGACCGATGGTCAGGGTGGTCCGGGCCAAAGTGCCCAGCTCGCCAACGCTCAGATCGCGCGGCCTCAGCCACGGATTCAGCCGCGCCGTAAACAGAATTTCCGAGCGCAGATAGTTGCCGATCCCGGCCACGAAGCTCTGGTCAAGGTACAGCGCTGCCAGGCTGCGGCGAGCAAACCGGGGGTCCCGGCATTGATCCCGCAGGGGTCGCCATTCGAGGGTCTCGTCAAGGATGTCCGGCCCGAGCCGGGACAGGAACGGGTGCGCAGCCAGGCCATCAACATCCAGCAGATCGATTTCCGACGCGCTGTACAGCAAAGCGCTGTGCGTTTGCGTATGCAGTGCCATGCGCAGGGAGCGGTTGGTGTTCGGCCGCTGCCCGGCCCGCGCCGTGTACCAGCGCCCGTAGAGCTGATTGTGGCTGTAAATCGTCAGCCCGCCATCGAGCCG
This sequence comes from uncultured Pseudomonadales bacterium, assembly GCA_964640725.1. Classification (GTDB taxonomy): domain Bacteria; phylum Pseudomonadota; class Gammaproteobacteria; order Pseudomonadales; family Azotimanducaceae; genus CALHVX01. Next base: position 86,823 of record CAZXIJ010000004.1, read on the forward strand.
GGTCAACATTGCCTTGCCCCGGGTATCGATCCGCAACACCGTCTGGCCAGCGAGGTCTTTTGCCTGCCGAGCGAGCCGGGGAAAAGTTCCGCGGTCAAAGTAGACCGACGCCAGGGGCTGGCCGACGACCACCCGGGCAATGCGATCTGCTGCTCGTCGTATCTCCGGGCCTTCGGGCACTGGCCTTCCTCCTGCACTGTCGCGAGGCTAGCGATCCCGGGTGCAGCAGGACGTGAAGTGGCCGCTCCATCACTTGGGCTTTACCGGCAACCGCCGTACTATTCCTGCGCGATGACAGTGCCGGGTTGGCTGAGGGCAGCCGAGCGCACATCGTCGGCCGGCGCCGAGAAGCTAGGTATTTTCTTCAAAAGCTGCCGTAAGATTCTGTTTTACATAATGAAAGGGAGTTAATACTCATGGCCGATGCACTCGAGTTCTATATCAACGGGGAATGGGTCAAGCCGTCTGGCACGGGGACGGTGGACGTCATCAATCCGGCCACGGAAGAACCGGTCGGCAAAATCGCCATGGGTAACGAGACCGATGTAGACCGCGCGGTGGCTGCCGCCAAGGCAGCCTTCGAGACCTACTCGCAAACCACCAAAGAAGAGCGCATGGCGCTGCTGGGAAAAATCATCGAGGTCTACCAGACCAAGATGCCAGAGATCGCGCAGGCAATTTCCGAAGAGATGGGCGCGCCGCTGGGCCTGGCCAATGCCGCTCAAGCACCCTCAGGGCTGGGTCACTTCATGACGACGCTTAACGTCCTGAAAGACTTTGAGTTCGAAGAAGACATCGGTACCTCGCACGTGATCCGCGAGCCGGCCGGCGTCTGCGGTTTCATTACGCCCTGGAACTGGCCGATCAACCAGATCGCCTGCAAGGTCGCTCCGGCTCTGGCAGCGGGCTGCACCATGGTGCTGAAGCCCTCAGAAGTCGCCCCCTTCAACGCCGTCGTGTTCGCCAAGGTGCTCGACGAGGCCGGTGTCCCGCCGGGCGTCTTCAACCTGATTAACGGCGATGGCCCGACCGTGGGCGCCGCGCTGTCCTCGCATCCGGACGTCGACATGATGTCCTTCACCGGATCGACGCGCGCTGGCATCGAGGTGGCAAAGAACGCCGCACCGACGGTCAAGCGAGTCGCTCAGGAGCTGGGCGGCAAGTCTGCCAACATTATTCTGGACGATGCGGACTTCACCAAAAACATCAGCCGCGATGTCTTCGGCATGTGCATGAATTCTGGCCAGTCCTGCAACGCGCCGACGCGCATGCTGGTCCCGAATGCACGCATGGACGAAGCCGCAGCAATCGCCAAGGCCGCCGCCGAGAACATCAAGGTCGGCGCCCCGGATGCTGAAGGGACCACCATTGGCCCCGTCGTGTCCGAGGTACAGTTCAACAAGATCCAGGACCTGATCCAGAAAGGCATCGACGAAGGCGCAACCCTTCAGATCGGCGGCACGGGACGACCGGAAGGCCTGAACCGTGGCTTCTACATCAAGCCGACCGTGTTCTCGCACGTCACCAACGAGATGACCATCGCCCGGGAAGAAATCTTTGGCCCGGTGCTGTCGCTGATCGGCTACGAGAACGATGACGACGCCGTTCGCATCGCCAACGACACGGTCTACGGGCTGTCCGGCTACATCTCATCGGGGGATCCGGAGCGCGCCAAGGCAATGGCCCGACGCATCCGCACGGGCAACGTCCACCTGAACGGTGCCCCGGTCGACAACAACGCACCTTTCGGGGGCTACAAGCAGTCCGGCAACGGGCGGGAATGGGGTCGCTTCGGCCTCGAAGAGTTCCTGGAGACCAAAGCCATCATGGGCTACAACGCCGCCTGACCGGCACCTCGCCTGGGAAAAGGCCCGCAGCTGCGGGCCTTTTTTTTGCGCCCGGCACGGGCCAGGCGATGCGTTGCCCCGGAAGGCAAAGCCCGCCCTGATCAGGCTGCCGTCAGCTGCACAGGCAGCTTGGTATAGCCCTTTACGAAGGTCGAGTACGTGAGCTCCGGCTCACCCACGACTTTGATATCGCTAAAGCGCTTGAAGAACTCCTCCCACACGATCCGCAGCTGCATCTCGGCGACCCGGTTGCCCATGCAGCGATGCAGGCCAAAGCCAAAGGCAATGTGCGAGCGCGCGTTCGGCCGGTCGATCTGATACTCCAGCGGGTGATCAAACTGGCGCGGGTCCTGATTGCCCGACACGTACCACATGATGACCTTCTCGCCCTTGGGAATCGTGACCCCGTTGAGCTCGACGTCGCAGGTCGTACGCCGACGCATGTGCGCCAGCGGCGTCTGCCAGCGAATGGTCTCGGAAACCATGTTCGGAATCAGGGACTGATCGGCCTTGAGCTTGGCAAACTGCGCGGGGTTCTGGTTGAGTGCCAACACACTGCCCGAGAGCGTGTTGCGGGTGGTGTCGTTCCCGCCAACGATGAGCAGGATCAAGTTGCCGAGGTACTCCATCGGCGGCATGTTTTTGGTCGATTCGCCATGCGCGAGCATGGAGATCAGATCATTGCCCCCGGGGCCGTTCGCACGCTCCTGCCAGAGGCCGCTGAAGTACTCCAGGCACTCAAGCAACTCGGCGCGACGCTGCTCCTCGGATTCGACGATGCCGGACCCGGGCCCTGCCGTTGCCACGTCAGACCAGCGGGTCAGCTTGCGACGCTCCTCCCAGGGAAAGTCGAACAGGGTGGCCAGCATCTGGGTGGTCTGCTCGATGGAGACGCGGTCGACCCAGTCAAAGGTTTCGCCCACGGGCAGAGAATCCAGGATATCGCCAGCTCGCTGCCGGATCGTCGACTCGATTGCCGCAAGGTTTCGGGGGCCCGCCACAGGCGCCACGACCTTGCGTTGCTGATCGTGTTTGGGCGGGTCCATGGCGATGAACATGGGCAGGGTAAATTCTTCATCGTCATCGGCGATGGTAATACCGCCTTCCGACGAGAACCGCTCGTGGTCCATATCGACCGCTTTGATGTCTTCATAGCGGGTGACCGACCAGTAAGAGCCTGATTCGGTGACGGAGTTCGGGCAGAAGTGCACTGGTGCTTCTTCGCGCAGGCGCTCAAAGTAAGGCGCGATCGCGTTGTGTTCGAACAGCTCCGGGCGAGCCACATCGAAAGTGTCCAGGGGCAACGCTTGCACGTCCTCCGGGGTGTACGGTCGACGTTCGTTGCCGACGCTGTCCCACAGGTCGCTGCGGTTGGGGCTGGGCTGTTCGATCGCTTCACTCATGGGGTGTCTCCGGCTACATCTGAAATTCGGGCACGTTGACGGTCAGACCGTCGAGTTCGTCGGTCACGGCCACCTGGCAGCTGAGCCGAGAGTTACTTTCGCGTTCCGGATTCAGGTCCAGCATCGCTTCTTCGCGATCGTCCGGTTGGCCTACCTTCGCCATCCAGTCACCGGCAACAACGACGTGACAGGTCGCACAGGAACACTCCCCGCCGCAGTCAGCATCGATCCCGGGCACGCCGTTATCCACAGCTGCAGCCATGACCGATTGGCCCGTTGTGGCGTCTACCACGTGCTCGGTGCCATCGTGTTCGATGTAGGTAATCTTCGGCATTGGATCCTTTTCTCCGACAATCTCGATTGAAAGTACTCGGCCACAGCTCCCGGGAACTGTTGACTTCATTGTCAATAGTATAACGAGGCGCTGCCTCCGGTGCGCGCCCGGATCGGGACCGGTGTCTCACCGGCGCATTTCGGCAAGGCCAACCGGTTACTTTCGGCCAAACCTACACCTAAGTCCATATAAAACAAGGACCTGCAGCACTCCGGATCATCGCTGGGCTGGGAGGGTTACCGGGTGAATCGACCCGAAAACCCCCGCCAGGCAGGCCTTAGAACCGAGCCAGGCGGGCAATTCGCTCGGGGTCGTCGCAGGTTTTGTAAAGCCGCCAGGACACGGCCAGAGCGACCAGGAACAACCCTGTCGCCATGCCAGCCCAATAGCCATAGACCCCGAGTGCCGGCAGACCGAAGTGGCCCCAGGCCAGCACCTCGCCCAGCGGCAGCGCGATCACCCAAAACCCGGCAAACCCGAACAACATGGGCGCTGTGGTGTCCTTGAAGCCCCGCAGCGCCCCGACCGCCACGGCATTGGCGTCATCGACGATCTGATACACCGCTACGAAAATGACCAGCGCAGCCGCGGTCGGCACGACAGCCGGGTCTGTCGTGTAGAGCGCGACCAGTTGATGGCGCCCCAGAATCAGAGCCAGGCTCACCAGCACGCCGTAGATCAGCGCCATCATCATCGCGGTGCGCGCGGCGAGTCGCGCCGCTTCCAGGTCGTTCTGGCCAACAAAGAAACCCACGCGAATGCCGGCTGCGGCACCCAGCCCCATGGGCAGGACATAGGTCAGCCAGTTGACGTTCCCGGCGACGCTGTGGGCCGCCAGTTCAGGTACGCCGATACGACCAATAAGGAGGCTGATCAGCGCGAATACCGCCATCTCCAGGAAGATCGCAAAACCGATCGGCGCACCGATCTTGAGGATTCGCCCGAGCTCGGAGGCAATGGGCCAATCCAGGGTTGCGAACACCTGGAGCTGAGCAAAGAACGGGCGCCGGACAACGACGATCATCAGCAGCAGTTCGAGCCAGAAAACCACCGCGGTGGCGTAGCCGCAGCCAACGCCGCCCAGCTCCGGAAAGCCCCAGGCACCGTAAATCAGTGCGTAATTCAACGCCGCGTTCACCGGCAGCACGGCAGCCGCGATGTACATGGGCGGCCGGGTCTCGCCAAGCCCCTCGCAGACCTGACGCAACGATACGTAAAGCACCAGCGCCGGAATGCCCAGGCTGGCCGCAGCCAGGTAGCCCACTGCGATGCGCGTGACTTCCGGGTCCTGGCCGAACCAGGCGAAGAACGGCGCTGCGTTGCGCAAAGCCAGGGTCAGCAGCGCACCGGTTCCGAGACTGAGCCAGAGCCCCTGCCGAACGCGACGCCCGCCATCGGTGAGCTGCCCGGCGCCGCGGAGCTGCGAGACGATCGGGGTCAGCGCCATGGTGAAACCGGTACACAGCAGGAACAGCGGCCACAGGAAATTGCCGGCGATGTGGACCCCAGCAAGATCAACGGCGCTGTAGCGCCCCGCCATAACGGTGTCAAGAAAGCCGGTGGCCATGATGAAGAACTGAGTTGCCATCATCGGCCAACCCAGCTTCAGGAGGGCACGCCACTCCTTGTCGGGGGGGGCCGATACAGCAATGTCACTCATGCGCAAGGCCCCGTAGTTTTCCCTGCCCTGTCATTCACCCGCGGCGAGCGCTAAATGAAGGCCATCCGTCCATTAGAAGGCATGTGCCCGAAGATGCCGCAGTCTACGAGAAGCCACCGCCCCTTTCACAGGCATTCCAGCTACCATTGGCGGGTCCTGAACCTGCTCTGGGGGAGCCTGCACAGATCATGCGCATCCTGATATACATCATAGCCCTGGCTATCTTTCTGTCGATCGTGAACCTGGGCGCCCGGTGGCTCCTTGGCGAGGAGGACGGGCCTGCGGCGGACACTTCGACCGTGACGGCTGTCGCCGAGGAAAGTGCCGTTGCGCCCGCCAAAGATCGCGACGTCGCCAACCGCGTGGCGGCGGTGACGGAGCCGATGCCCGACAGTGCAGGCGCGCAAGCAGACCCTGAGACCGGGGCTCAGGACAGCTCTGAGAGCGGCGCTGAGAGCGGCGCTGAGAGCGGCGCTGAGA
>CAZXIJ010000004.1:92646-154798 GCA_964640725.1 uncultured Pseudomonadales bacterium
GCTCAGGACAGCTCTGAGAGCGGCGCTGAGAGCGGCGCTGAGAGCGGCGCTGAGAACGTTGCAGAAAGCGGCGCTCAGAGCGGCGCTCAGAGCGGCGAGGAAGCCACTCTGGCGGCCACCGCTGCCCTTGAGAAGACGGTGCAAGCACCAGCCCCAGCGCAAGAGCCCCAACCTGAGTCCAAATCCGCGCCCGCACCAGAGCCCGCGCCAGAGCCAGAGCCAGAGTCAGAGCAGTCCGTCGCAACTGCCGGCACGCCTGCACCGACCCTTGCGCCAGTATTGGCCACCACGCCGGCAGGCAAAGAAAGCATCGCGGCGGACGAGTTGGCCGCAGTCGAAGCAGCGGTTGGCGCCGCAGAGCAGGAAGTCGCCGCCGCAGTCGCCGCGGTCGCAACGGCGACTGAAGCGTCCGAAAGTGCGCCCAGCGTTACCGAAGCACCAGCACCTGCCGTCAGTTCAGACCATTCAGGCTCCACGCCCCAGGCCGAGACCGAGACCGAGACCGAAGCCGAGACCGAGGACAGGCCTGAAGCCCGGCCCGAAGCCCCGGTGACCGCGACCTCCGACAGCGCACCGCCAGTTGAGAAAGCCAACCTTGCGCAAGCGCCGGGTGCTGAAAGCCCTGCCGTCGAAGCATCTGCGGCGCAGGCAGCGGTCGCGCCAGAGCCGACAGCGATCGCGGCGGCCACAGAGCCGACAGTCGCTGCAATCGCCGCAACGAACGAAGAAGCCGCCACGGCAAAGGCCGCGCAAGCCGTGGCACCGGAAATGGAAGCCGAAGAGCAAGTCGCAGCAGAAGACGCAGTAGAAGACGCAGCAGAAGACTCAGCAGAAGACGCAGCTGATGAACCCAATGCGCTGGAGCGCTTTGCGTCGGGGGCACAGAGCGTTGCCGATAGCGCCATGGACAAAGTCACCGCGACCATTCAATCGGTCTCGGATGTCATCGCTGGGGACGATGAGGAAACGGTCGCGGCCGCACCGCTGGCGCAAAGCGCAGAGGCCATTGCCGAGGCCGCGACACCAGCGCAGCCCGAAAGCGCCGCTGCTCCGGAACCGCTGACCGTGACCCCGGATTCGTCCAGGCCGCAGGCCCGCCCGACGGTGCCTGATGCAGTCGCCACGCTCATGCGTCAGAACCCGAACAAGGCACTGTTGGTGCTGTTCTGGGAACCGTCCGCTACCAGCCCGACGAGCAGCGCCTTCGAGTGGCTGGCCCGCATGCAATCGCGCTACGGCCAGCAGGGGCTGGCGACCGTGGCGGTAAACGTCGAGCCCGAAACCAGTGCCAGCAGCGCGCGCCAGATTGCCCATCATCGAAATGTCGAACACCGGCACGATCCTGAGCGAATCCTGGCCCGGGACTTTTGGGTTCAGGCGCTGCCCAGCGCGTACCTGATCGATGCCGAAGGCAACATGGTCCGCCGCATGGCGCCCTTCGACGCGCAGAAAATCGGTGCGCACGAAGACGCGGTGCGCCTGACCGTTCAATGAACAGAGCGCTGCGCCCGCTGACTGTGACGAACATGTGACATTCGCCGGCTAGCTCGCCGGCGCAGCGGTCCTATACTTCGGTCATGCAGTGGCAAGCAGTCAACTCCTCAGCGGATAGCGGCATCCGCCGCACCAGCGAGCGATCGCGGCTGCTGCGCGCCCCTGCCGACAATGACCGCCCTGCCCGTTGGCTGCTGCGCTGGGCACTGCCCCTGGCGCTGCTGTTCGCCGTCGGCGGCGGTGAGCTGCGCAGCCAGGAGCCGGCGCGCTCGCCGCTGCTTTCGCAGACCCAGGTCGGGCCGCAACCGCCGGGCGGCTAAAGCAGCCAGACTGCGAGCGCGAGCGCTAACGCCGTCGGCAACCAGATTTTCAGAAAAGCCTGCCAGCCCCCCGGGCCCGACCCTGCATAGGCCATGAGCAACAGCGCCGCTGCCGGCGCCAGCACCTCGCCACCGGTGTAGTACATGGCATCGTGGAGCGTCAGGTTCTGCCAACGCGCTTCGGCCCAGGCGCCGTACCCCAGGCCTGCCACCATCGACAGCATCCAGACGCTGAGCAGCGTCAACATCGCGGCTGTCCCACGCTCCAATCCAAATCGCGACTGCTGCCAGGCCACCAGGGGCAACAGCATGACCCAGGCCGCGAGCAGTCCTGCCGCGGCCAGCAGAGCGCGTACCACAGCCAGGCGCGCGGGTGCTGCGGGGTCCAAAGCCGCAGGCACGATCGCCAGCTCCACTGGCGCAATCCCGATCGCCAGTTCCCCTGGCGCAACCCCGATCGCCAACGCTGCCCATGTCACCAGAGCAACACCGAATGCAAGGACGCATGCTGGACCGGTCACAGCGGCAGTGCGCGGCAAGCGTTCCCGCAGGCTCATGGGAACTCCGATGCCGACACCAGCGACCAGCAAAGCCCGGGTTACGGCCAGCCAAATCCCATTCGCATCGAGGGCTCCCAGATCGAAGGGCAGTGCCCAAAGGGATTCCGGTAACGGCGCGTCGTGCCGCCCCGCAAAAAGCATCAGCGCACCCAAAAGCAGCAAGCCCACAGGCACCGCCAGCGTCAGACCGAGCGCCCGCAGGCTGCGATCCAGGCGCAGCCCCAGCAGCCCGGCAATCACGAACAGACCGATCAGGGTCCAGCACAGCAGACCGGTCAGGCTGCTCGCGCTCTCTCCGGCCGGGAACCACCGGGAATCAGCATGCAGCCAGCGATGCCCTAGCGAATCAGCCGTTGCCTGAAGCTGCCCGCCCGCGCTCGTCACCTGAACTGTGGCCAGCAGCCAGAGCGCCAGCAACTGCAGGTAGCCAAGCCAGCGCCAGCCTGGGCTCCGATCATCGCGATGCGCGGCCTTAACAAGGCTGCTCACAGGATCCGGACCGCCCCGCCGACCCAGGGATAGCTCCGCCCAAAACAGAGGCAGACACACCAGCAGCAGCGCGCCAGCAAAAACCAGTACGAAGGCACCGCCCCCGTGCTCGGCGGCCCAGTGCGGAAACCGCCAGAGCTCGGCAGGTCCCAGGGCAAACGCCAAGGCGAGGCCCAGCCAGAGCAACGCCGGCTGCTGACCCGGGGCCCGGTCAGTCATCGATGACCGACGCCAGAACCCGCTCGAGATCCCGGCACAGGTCTTCGGGGTCTTCCAGGCCCACGGAAAGCCGAAACAGGCCATCGTCTGCCCAGTCTCGAAAGCGCTGCGCGCCCTGCGCACCGAGCTGGTAACTGTCGTCGAGCATCGCGTCGGCCTCGATCCAGTAAATCAGCGAGCGTTGATGGCCCAGGCTCACGGCGTAGTGCACGAGCTGCAGCTCCTGGGCAAAACGGGCTGCGAGGTGGCGGCCTTGCTCCAGCACTGAGCGGCCGAACGCCGCTCGCGGCACGAAGGACAACATCCCCCCGGGCTGAGCCATCTGCTCCGAGGCCAGGGCGTGCTGAGGATGACTCTCAAGCCCGGGATAAAGCACCCGGGATACCGCCGGATGCGACGCCAGGAACCGGGCCACAGCCATCGCGCCCCGGCTATGGGCTGCCATGCGCAGCGGCAAGGTGGCAGCGCCCCGGGCAATCAGCCAGGCATTAAAGGGGCTCAGGACACCGCCCTGGTGAATGAGCGCATCTTCGCGCAGGGCATTGATGGCCTCGCGGCTGCCGCACACCGCACCGCCCAGGGCATCGCCGTGGCCGCCAATGTACTTGGTGAGTGAATGCAGCACGTAGTCGGCGCCGAGCGCCAGAGGCTGCGTGACCGCCGGCGTCGCAAAGGTACTGTCTACCACCACGGTGATGTCCTGCCCGTGGGCCAACGCGGAAACCGCGCGAATATCGGTCAGGCGCAGGATCGGGTTGGCCGGCGTTTCCAGCCACAGCACGCAGCGGGCCGGCGCCGGCACGCGGGCAGCCAGCGCAGCTGCCAGCGTGTCGGGATCGCTGGTGTCCACCGGGCGGACACGAATGCCAAAGCGCGGGAGGGTGCGTCGTGCCAGCTCCGCCGTGCCCGGGTAGTTGATTTCGCTGATGAACAGCTCGTCGCCGGCGGACAGCAGGGACAGCAGCAGGCCAGAGGTCGCCGCCATGCCCGACGCAAAGGCAAGCGCCGCTTCGGCGCCTTCCATGGCAGCCAGCTTATGTTCGAGCTGGTCGACCGTCGGGTTGCCCCAGCGTCCGTAAATGTAGGGCCGATCTGCCTCAAAGGCGTTGATGGAAAACCCCAGGGGCCCGTCCGTCACAAAGGTCGTGGAGGTGACGATGGACGGCGCGCTGGCCCCGGTGACCGGGTCCGGCGCCTCGCCGGCGTGAATCGCCCGGGTCGCTGGGCCCGCATCGCGCAGCGCGGCATCTCGCTGCGGACCGTCGTGAGAAGTGGAATCAGACACAGGGCACTCGACAGTTGCTAAGCTCGCAGTCTAACCGAAGCCACAGCGCGGACCCGCCATGCCTGAGACCCACAGCGCCAAAGCGCAGATCGACGCCTTCGCAGCCGATGCCGCACAGCTCGACGAACTGGTCGCGACCTTTGCAGAGGCTGACTGGCAACAGGTGACCGGTTTTCGGGACTGGCGTGTCTGGGACGTCATCGGGCATCTGCACTTCACGGACCGCATGGGCCTTGCGACCATCGCGGGTCCTGAGCCGTTCAAGGCCCTTCTGAAAGATATGGCCAGCAGCGGCGGCGACATGGCCGCCTACGTCCGCTCCCAGCTGGGCGATATCACCGGCGCCGAGCTGCACAAGCTCTGGCGGTCAGGCGTCGACGAGCTGGTCGCCGGATTGCACGCCGCTGACCCGGACGTCCGCCTGACCTGGCCGGGACCGGGCATGAAGCCGCGCATGTTCGCCACCGCCCGGCAAATGGAAACCTGGGCCCACGGTACCGAGATTTTCGACCTGGTCGATGCACCGCGCAGCTACGACGACCGTATCGAAAACATCGTGACGATCGGTGCTCGAACCTACGGCTGGAGCTTCGCAAACCGCAAGCTGGACGCCCCGGAACCGGTCCCGCACCTGCGCTTAACGGCGCCGAGCGGCGCGCTCTGGACCATCAACGACGTGCGTACGGACGAGTGCATCGAGGGCAGCGCCGTGGCGTTTTGCCAGGTTGTCACCCAGGTCAGAAACGTGGCCGATACGGCGCTCGCCGTTACCGGGCCAAACGCGCAGCAGTGGATGGCGATCGCCCAGTGCTTCGCCGGCCCCCCGGCAGACCCGCCGGCGCCGGGTACCCGGGGCCCGAAGCGCGGCTAGCCCTCGTCCTTCTTCACGAGCTCGGCCGTGATGTAAAGATCGACCTCGTCGCCAACGGCCGGCGCGTACTTGCCCAGCCCGAAGTCGCTGCGCGACACCTTGCCGAATGCGCTGATACCGACCACCGGCTTCTTCAGCATGGGGTGCATCGCCGCTTTCTCGATCCGTGCTTCGAGGACCAGCGGCCGGGTCAGGCCCTTGATGGTCAGCTGGCCGTGGATATTGGCTTTGGTGGTGCCCGTCATCTCGATCCGCTCACTGACGAAACGGATTTCCGGGTGCTTGTCGACGGCGAAAAAGTCGTCCCCTTTCAGGTGCTTGTCAAACTCCTCAACGCGGCTGTCGATACTCGCGGCATCAACGACCACGGTCAGCGAGCTGTCCGACAGCGTGTCAGGGGTCAGGTCCAGATCGACGCTGAAGCGATCAAAGCCCAGGTGTGGCGTCGAGAAGCCAAGGTGCGAGTAGCTGAAGGTAATGTAGCCGTGGGTGGGCTCCAGCTCGTAAGCCCCGCCAGGAACCTGGATGCCCGCACCGTGGTGATCTGCGAGCACGGCAGCGCTCAAACACAGCCCCCCGAGGGCGGCGAGCAGCGTCGCGAGAACGTTTCGGCGATCGGCTCGAATCATGGGGCGGCTCCGGAAACAGCTGGGGCTACGACTATACACGGGCGCTCCGGAGTCGGCAGCGGGGTGGCCAGCCCCGCCACCCATTGGGTACGCTGCGCAGCCACTCACCGTGACCGGCCTGCCCCCCCATGCAAACCGACAATCTTCGTATCCGCGCGACTCGCCCGCTGCTGTCGCCGGCGATTCTGATTGAGGAGCTGCCGCTCTCGACCGGCCTAGCCGACCAGGTCGGCCAGGCACGGCACACCGTCTCCCGCATCCTGCGGGGCGAGGACCCGCGACTGCTGGTCATTGTTGGGCCCTGCTCCATTCACGACCCGGAGGCCGCCATGGCTTACGGCGAGCGGTTGGCTGCGCTGCGAGAGGCGCTGCAGGAGGAACTGTTCATCGTGATGCGTGTGTACTTCGAAAAGCCGCGTACGCAGATTGGCTGGAAGGGCCTGATCAACGATCCGGGCCTTGACCAGACCTTTCGGGTCAACGATGGCCTGCGCCTGGCACGCCGGCTTCTGCTTGACCTGAACGAGCTTGGCCTGCCCGCAGGCACAGAGTTTCTGGATACCACCCTTGGCCAGTACTACACCGACCTGATCAGCTGGGGCGCGATTGGCGCTCGCACGACAGAGAGTCAGATCCACCGGCAACTGGCCTCGGGGCTGTCCATGCCTGTGGGATTCAAAAATCGAACGGACGGCAATGTGCAGGTGGCGGCCGATGCCATCGGCGCCGCCAGCCAGAGCCACTGGTTTCCATCGCTGACCAAGGAGGGGGCCCCGGCGCTGCTCAATACTGCCGGGAACCCGGACTGCCACCTGGTGCTTCGCGGCGGCAGCAATCCGAACTACGAGCGCGAGGCCATCGACGATGCTCTGGCCCGGCAGGCGAAGACCGGGCAAGGGCTCGGGCTGATTGTGGACTGCAGCCATGGCAACAGCCAAAAAGACCCGCAACGCCAGCTGATCGTCGCGCAGGAGTTGCTCGCGCAACGTTGCGATGACGGTGCTCCCGCCCCGCGCATGCCGCCCCGCATTGCTGGCCTGATGCTAGAGAGCCATCTGGAAGGCGGCCGGCAGGAAATCGATGCCCAGCCCCTGCGCTACGGGCAGAGCATTACTGACGCCTGCATCAGTTGGGCGGACACCCAGGCACTGCTCGAGACGATCGCAAGTGGGCTGCGCAATTGAACTGAGTCACCGCCAATCGCCCGCCGGGAGGCGTCCTGGGTCACACAATGCCGGGGACCACGCCCACATTTGCGACCAGCGCGGCAGTGTGCCCCGCCGGGCCTTCATATACTCGTTGCCGCATCAGGGCAGGAGCAGGGTATGGCGCAACCGACAGCCGTCAAAGGCAAACAGAGCGGTCGTCGGAAGGCGGAAAACGCGACGGCCAAACCGGTCCGCCACCCAAAGCCGCGTATGCCGTCCCTCTGGAAGAACCTCGGTGTGCAGTATCGCTACGACCGGGCCATGCGCCGGGCACTCACGCAACGCGGCAACGGCCCGCTCGACGGCCAGCTCGTCGCAGACATTCTCGCCGGTCTGGGCGACGACAGCCTGAGCGCCGATGATCCTTTCGTAACAACGACGCTGGAGGCCGCCCAGCAAGCGACCGGACCCGTGCTGCAGTGCGGCGCCGGGCCAATGACCGTGCTGCTCGCAATCACCATGCAGCGCCGCAGCCAGTATCTGTGGTGCCTGGAACACAACGCCAGCTGGGCCGCGCTGGTGCGCAACCAGCTCGCCCGTTATGACATTCGCGCCGGACAGATTCTGTGTGCGCCCGCCGAGGCCTTTGGCGATCACATCTGGTACGTGGTGGACGTCAAGCACCTGCCCCGCGGCATTGGCGTGGTGGTTTGCGACGGTTCCAACGTGCTCCCCAACGGCATGCGCGGTGTCGCGCGCCGCATGGAAGGACACCTGGATCACCGCTGCGTATTGCTGGTCCGCAACACCAACCGGCCGAAGGATCTGGACTTCGCCGCGAAGTGGGCAAAAGCCAAAGGCGCGCCGTTCATCCTGAACGACAAGCGCGAGCCGTTTGTGAAAATCGCGCTGCGCAACCAGGCATCAGATTCCGAGCTTGCGTCCGACCGGGTGCTCACCGTCTATGGCGGCATCGAAGAAGCGAAAAGTTTGTGCCAGAACCCGGAAGACCTGGGCAGAGTCAAATCCCGCAAGGGAGCCGCCTGACACCGAGTTCGATGCCCGCCGAGCACGGGCGCGTCACGCCAGCGGTCGCAGCTCGTAGCAACGATGGATCCGTTCGTTGCGCGCGAAGTCCCGATCAATAGTCCGGGCGGTAATCTCTTCCACCTGTGCCATCTCGCTCACCGCCGGGTCCATACGGAACCGGCGGTTGTTGTTCGAGAAAATCAGTAGCCCGTCCGGAGCCAGCCGGTCGAGCGCCAGGCGCAGCAGGCGAACGTGATCGCGCTGCACGTCAAAGTCCTCGGCTTTTTTGGAATTGGAGAAGGTTGGCGGATCGCAAAAGATCAGGTCAAAGGACGCCCGCGTCGATGAGAGCCAGCGCAGGACATCGCTGCGGGCGAATTCATGGGCGGACTCCGGGAGCCCGTTCAACGCGAAATTGCGCCGCGCCCAGTCCAGGTAGGTGGCCGACAGATCCACGCTGACCGTCTGCGCGCCCGCTGCTGCGAGGTGTACGGAGGCGGCCCCGGTGTAACAGAACAGGTTGGCGCAGCGCAGGCCCGGCCGAGCGCGCGCCCGGCTCGCCATGGCGAGCCGAATGGGCCGGTGATCCAGAAACAGGCCGGTATCGAGGTAATCGTGCAGGTTAATCTCGAGCAGCACCTCGCCCTCGCCCACCGCAAAGGTCTCGCCCCGGGCCGCCATGCGGCCGTACTTGCTGCCGCCCTTGCCAATCTGCCGGGTCTTGAGCGCGAGCTCCTCACGTTCGGCACCGCTCACGGCACACAGCGCGTCGCACACTTCATCCAACCGGCGAGCTGCCCGGTCGGGGGGGACGCTGGCTGGGGGCGCGTACTCCTGCACGTGCCAGCGCACGATGCCGTCGTTGTGCACCTCGTAGGCATCGATGGCGACCGCGTACTCGGGCAGATCGGCATCGTAAAGCCGGTAACAGCGCACCTTGTGCTGCCGGCGCCAGCCTTTCAGCCGCGCCAGGTTCTTGCGCAGCCGATTGGCCACCATGCGCGCCCCGTCGCTCAGCTCGGGCTGCGACACTAGCGACATCCGCCGGCCGGAAACCTGGGCTGGCCCAGGCCGCCGGTCATTGCCGAGCCAGCTCTGCGGCTTGCTCGCGTGCCGCGCGCACTTTGTCGTTCGTCTGGTTAAACAGCAGCTCGCGGCGCTGCGCCTCCTGTTCCGGCGTGAGCGTCTGCTCCCGCAGGTCTCGCCGAAGCTCGAAGCCCCGCTGCACCGCATCCCGGGCACCGACCTGATCCACCCAGCGTTTGAGGTGCGGAAAGTCCGCCCAGACCTGCTCGTCGATCAGCCGGCCGGCCAGCATGGCCCAGGGCCAGGTCACCATATCGGCAATGCTGTAGTCCGGCCCGGCGAGATATTCGTTGACCGCAAGCTGCGCGTCCATCACCCCGCACAGACGATCGACTTCGCCGACAAAGCGCCGCGTCCCGTATTCGAGCGCCCCGGCTTCGTCGGTCAGGTTCTTGCCGTAGTTTTTGAAATGATTGGCGTTGCCCATCATGGGGCCGAGGTTAGCCATCTGCCAGTGCACCCATTGCAGGGTCCGGTAGCGCGCTGCGCCGCTGGCAGCCAGAAAGGCGCCGCGCTTGTCCGCCAGGTACTCGAGGATCGCGCCGGACTCAAACAGCGCCAGCGGCGCTCCGCCGCCCATCGGTGCCGGATCGACAATCGCCGGCATGCGGTTGTTGGGGCTGATCGCCAGAAACTCCGGGGCGAATTGCTCGCCGCCGCCAATGTCTACGGGGATGGTGCGATAGGCAAACCCACACTCCTCGAGCATGATGGAAACTTTCCAGCCGTTCGGCGTGGGCCAGTAGTGCAAATCGATCGGGGCCGTATCGGCCATGGGGCGCTCCCGCTGCAGGACAACATCAGCGCCTAGGCTACGCTCAGCGCTGCCGGGAGGCCACCGGCTCGACGCCGCGGGAGAGCACATCGCTGTACATCGGCGCCAGGCGCCCCAGCAGGCGGTTCTGGGTGCCTTGCGGCACGGCCAGATCGTCCATGGCCTGCATCAGATCTTCGACCACAGCGTTGAAGTGCCGCGGCTGAAGGTCCAGCCCCCGATGCGCTTCCACCATATCCCGGCCTTCGTAGCGGCAGCCGCCGTCCGCAACGCTGCACAAATGATCGATCGCCATGCGGCGAAATTGGCTCATATCGGTATCGGCAAAAACCGGCACCACCAACGGATCTTCTGCCAGCCGGTCGATAAACGCATCGACCAGACGTGTCACTCCGGTCCGCCCACCCAGGTCGCCATAGAGCGTGGCGGTTGCGGGCTGGTGCTGGCAGCCGCTCAGCAGCGCGCAGGCCAGGAACGCAAAAACTCTGAACACCGTTGATCTCCTGATCGTCATGGGGCCGGCCTCCGAGCGCCTCAAAGGTCAACCTGCACAGAAAGGTATGAGCCGGTCTGGTCCGGCAGACCGGCAATTTCGTCAAGGTCAGCATAGGCCGCGACGATAGACAGCCGCTTGCTGGGGAACCAGGCCAGGAACAGGTCCTGCCAGTCATTCTCTTCAACGGCACGCAGGTGGTCGGGCTTTTGCCGGTACTCGTAGCCAAGCACTAGGCGATCGGAAAGAAACAGCGCGGCGCCCAGCTCCAGCACCACCGAGCCGTTGCCATCGGGACCGCCGAATCCCATGAGACCCAACTCGTTGGCGCGCGTGTAGCGCAGCGTCGCGTTAACCAGGACATTGCGGTCCGCCAGGGCTGCAAACCACAGCTTGCCGGCGCTGAGGTAAACATCCGTGCCCGAATCATCCCGTGCGCCCAGCGCGCTCGGCACTGCGAACGCCCGTTGCCGCTTATGCTGCACGCCCAGGCTGATCTGAGGCATCGCGGAGTACAGGAGCTCGCCGGCGACGCGGACCTTGGCTCCGAGCACGTCCTGGGACAACGCCAGGCCCAGGGGCTCCACGTCAAGCGTCTGGCGCGCATAGGACAGTTCCAGGCGATCGCCCCAGGACGCGGCAGCACCGTAGATATCGAGCTGGAAGTCATCGACGGAAACGCGGGTGCCGAACGCACTCGCACTCCATTCGTCGGAACTGCCGTAGCCGGCGATCATCGACCAGGGCGACAGGCCCGCACCAGCGCCGCCCTCCAGGGCCCGGGCACCGCCCGTCGCGGTGATCTTGCTGCCGGCCATCGCTGGCGCGCCCAGCACCATTGCTAGCGCCAGGAGCAGGCCCCGGCAATCAGGACAACGCATCGGCGGTCTCTCTCGTGGTTGTGTTGAATTGCGTCACCCACTCGAGGAACGCGGCCTCGGCGAGGGGCTTGGAGAAGTAGTAGCCCTGGGCCTTGTTGCACCCCCAGCCGCTGAGCAAATCCAGGCTTGGGCGGTTCTCGACGCCTTCGGCCACAACGGTCAGGCCGAGGTTGTGCCCGAGCTCGATCGTGGACTGCACAATCACGGCATCGTGCGGGCTGGTATCGAGCTCCCGGATAAAGGACATATCGATTTTCAGCTCATCGACCGGCAGCTTCTTCAGCTGCGAAAGCGACGAGTAGCCGGTGCCGTAGTCGTCCACAGACAGCCGAATGCCAAGCTCGCGCAGCTGTTCGAGCATCTGGCAGGCCTGGTCCGCATCTCGCAGGACCGCGCTCTCCGTGACTTCCAGCGCCAGCCACTCGCCAGCGGCGCCGTAACGGCCCATGGTTGCGGCGACCCGGCTGGCCAGGTCTGGCTGGGCCAGATCCAGTGCAGACAGGTTCATGGCAACGCGCATGGGGAAGTGGTTCTGCCACCCGGCCGCGCAGGCTATTCCGCGATCAAGCACGAAGTCCGTGAGCTGGCTGATCTTGCCCGCGCGCTCCGCCAGCTCCACAAACTTGCCCGGCGGAATAAAGCCGAGCTCCGGATGAATCCAGCGGATCAGCGCCTCGCACTCGAAGACCCGGCCGGTGGCGATATCGATTTTCGGCTGGAACCACAGCTGGAACTCGTCTTTGGCAAAGCTGCGATCCAGCTCGGAGATGATCTGTAGCTGCCGGGCGTGGCTGTCTTCCTGGCCGGGCACGTAGCATCGCACCCGCTCGTCGTTCTCGATCGCTTCATCGAGCGTGGTGCCGAGCCCGCGCAGCAGGCTCTCGGCGTCCTGGGCGTGGTCCGGGTAGGCGATCAGCCCAGCAGAACTGCGACCGCTCACCGACCAGCGATCGACCTGGTAGTTGTCTGCCAGGGTGTCTGCGAGGGACGCGGCGCGGGGCAGTGCAGCGTCCAGCGTCATGTTGGTCAGCACCAGCGCGTACTCGTCGGCCCGCAGCGCGTAAAGGCAGTCGTCGCCCCGGACCGCAGATGCAAGCCGCTGCGCTGCGACCTGCAGAACGCGCTCGCTGGCCTCGTAGCCGAGGTTGAGGTTGATTTCCCGGCTGTTCACCAGCGCAAACAGACAGAGCACGAAGGGCTCCCGACTGGCCGTCAGCACCGCCAGGTGCTCGCCCAGGGCCAGTTTGTTTGGCATGCCTGTGGTGCTCTCCACGTAGGCCTGCCGGCGGATGTTTTCTTCGCGTTCGGCGATGTCCTGCGCCATGACGTTCATGGCATCGCCGAGCACGCTCAACTCCCCAGCCTGCTCCAGCACAATCGGTTCGCTGTAATCCCCGGAGCGGATGCGCCGGGACCCGTCCACCAGCTGGGCGACGGGGTCGCCCATGCGTCGCGCGAGCCAGTAACTCACGCCCAGGGAAAGCATCAGGGTCACCAGCAGTATGAATGCCAGCTGGGTCAGCACCAGGCGCTGCGTTTCCTTGATCTCCAGCGTCGCGGCCTGCAGCAGCGCCATGGGGCTGAGCGAGCCCGGCAGCGCGCGCGCCGGATCGATCGGCGCGCCGAGGGATCGCAGCGTGCCCAGGTACTGGTCGTTGCGCCAGACGCCGGTCTGCGTTGCGGGCAGCTTCAGATCAATGTGATCAAACGCCGCCCGCAGATTGGTTGCCGTGTGCGTCGTCGCCGTCACCTGCGGTTCGGAATCGCGCAGCGTCAGAAAACTCACGTCCAGCTGCGCCAGCTCGCTCAGTTCCCGCGCGACCGTTTCGTCCAGGGCAAATCCCATCACCACGTAGGCGATGGGGTCCGGTGCGCGCACGGAACGCACGATGATCTGGTAAGCAACGTCCTGCCAGACCAGGGTGCTTGTCACCTCGTCCCGGGATTCGGCCTCGGCAATGAGGCCATCGAAGGGCAGCTTTGCGCCCTGCACCAGGTGCGGGTCAGTGCTCGCCAGAAGCGCGCCGTCCAGAGCGGTCAACGCCAGCAGGTCGGCTTCGATCCGCTGGCCGTGGTTCGCCAGCACGCTGCCCAGGGTCGCGGCATCTTCACTCGCCACCGCAGCGCGAAAACCGAAATCGCTGGTGAGCACTCGCACGGAACTGGCGAGCTGCGACAGGCGCCCCTCCAGAAAGCCTTCCAGCACTGCCGCGCCGACATCCAACCGGGTCAGGGTCGCCCGCTCGATTCGCGCACTGCTGGTGACAGACACCGCGGCGCCAGCCACCAGCATGGCCAGCACCAGCAGGCTCGCAAAACCGATCAGCAATCGCCGCTGGAAACTCACGGTCCGCCCGTGCTCCGGGTCTTGCGCCAGTCTGCCAGCCCGCGAACGACCGGCCTGGGGGGCGCGCTCACCGCGATCGCGAGGCCGGGCGGAGACCCGTTCGGAGACCAGCGTTGATCCGGCACTGCCTCCAGCTGGCGTGGATGCCACAGGGTCAGGGTTTGCTCCGCGCCAGGCAGCACGGCCAGCTCGACCATGCCATCGGCATCAGATATCGCGTAGCTCGGGGCGGCGGTCACGTAGATCACGCCGCGCATTGCGTCATGAATGTTGCAGCCCAGGACAACCACGCCCGTTTTCTCGAACCGCAGCGGCGGGTGCAGATCGCCCTTGTACAGATCAAGCTCAAAGCGTTTCGCTTTCGAAAAGGAGTACACGTGGTGCGCGGTGCGGTCCTCGTTGGGAAAGCTGACCAGCGCGCCCACCGGCACCACCAGGGTCTGCGGCGCAAACTGCTGACCGCTCTGCCGCATGACGGCCACAGACGGTGGCGGCGGCGATTCGGTTTCGCCGTCAGCCAGGGTGACGATCGCGCCCGGTAAGGGGGCGCCGTGCTGGTCCTGCACCAGCCACCGGTGCGTTCCAGGGCTCTCCGCCCAGCTTCCCGCGCTTGCCAGCGGCAACAGCACAGTGCAGATCCATTTGCAGATTTTCAAAGCGCGTATCAGCCGCCAGAGAACGATGCTCTAAGCGTAGGAAGCGGCCAGCGTTCTCGCGAATTTGCGGCCGCAATCGGTGCCGGCAACCACCGGCTTTGGGACGGCGGTCACGGTGGGCCTGCTGCCCCCTGCTCATCGCCGCGCGGGGCGCGGACCTGCGCCAGATAGTCTGCGAGCGCACGCCCGGGCTCATCGGGAAAACGGGTCTGCAGGCCGCGAGCCGCCAGGACCCGGTCGATCCGAAAGCTGCGAAAATCCTGCCGTAGCTCGCACCAGGCACCCACGGTCCAGGTCAGGCCCCAGTACATCAGGGTCAACGGCCGAATGATCCGCTCGCTGGGCGCGCCGCTGGCGTCGCTGTACTCCAGAAACACCCGCACCTGCCGGTTGATGGCATCGCGGATATCGCCCAGCACCGCTGCTGTCGCGTCGTTCATCTGAAATCCGGGCACCAGCAGCTGCTCGGAAGCCAGCTCCGGGCGCAGCTTTTCTGGCAGTACCGCATCGACCTTGTCCAGGATGCGGTCGGCCGCCTGTGCCATATGCGGGTCCCCCCAGGCCTTGGCGACCTCAGCCCCGAACAGCAACGCCTGCAGCTCCTCCTGGTCGAACATGAGCGGCGGAACCTGGTACCCGCGATTGAGCCGATAACCCACCCCGGCCTCGCCGTCGATCGGAACACCGCTGGCCATGAGGTCCTGGATGTCACGGTAAATCGTGCGTTCGGAGACCTCGAAGCGCTCGGCGAGGCTGCGGGCGGTCACGACCCGGCCGCGGCCGAGCTGCAGCACGATCTGAAACAGCCGATCTGAAGGTCTCATGCCATTATGCTAGCACCCTGCTGCCACCGAAGCGCCTGCAGCTGACACCCTGCTGACATAACGCTGTCAGCACAGATCATGAAAATCCGGATCTGTAGCGCGCTCCTGACATCATGCTGTCAGGAGCAAGGGCTCAGACTGCCCTTCTCGTAGCCCAGGCTACGCCAGCAGCCATCCGGGAGCGCTTGTGAATCATCTCAGCCAAACCCCCTTGCGAAGCGCGGTGCGCGAGCAGGCCCTGGCCCGCAGCCAGGCTCTGCGGAGCGCCTTCGCGCGGCATGTCGCGAGGCGCCGTTGCGGGCACCTGCTGATCGCCCGGGCTACGACCCCCCAACCAACAGATCGGAGCATCCTATGAACGCGATGGAAATCGGAACCCAGCTGGTCAATCTGTGCAACGCCGGCAAAGACGAGGACGCAGTCACCCAATTCTACAGCCCGGCGATTGTCAGCATCGAGGGCCAGGGCACGGAAGAGATGCCGGCAAGAATCGAAGGGCTGGAGGCCGTGCGCGCGAAAGCGCAGTGGTGGTACGCCAACAACACCGTTCACAGCACCAGCGCCAGCGGCCCTTACCTGGGCGCGGCAGCGGACCAGTTCCTGGTGCGCTTCGAAATGGACATCACCCCCAAGGATGGCGAGCGCATGCAAATGGACGAAGTCGCCGTCTACCGGGTGGCCGACGACAAGATCGTTGAAGAAGCCTTCTACTACCAGATGGGTTAGACGGGCTAGCCCGGCTCGTCGAGCATGTAGCGGCGAATCAGGTTGATGGGCGCGCCGCCGTAGCTCAGCAGTTCGTCGTGAAAGTCCTTCAGGGAGCGCGCTCGGTCCTGCGCCAGCCAGTCCTGGCGCAGCGCCAGGATCTGCAGCTTGCCGAGGGTGTACGACAAGTAGCTCGGATCATAGGTCCCGCGCGCCGCCTGCTGGCGCGCGTTGCCCGGATCCAGCAGGGCTTCGGACAGAAAGCGCGCTTCCGAGGCCGCCTGGGTCATGCCTTCGGTGTGCAGTCCAATCGCCGACAGGTAGCGCACGTTACGCTTGAGCGCATTGAGGAGCTGCCCTACGTGCAGCGCCGCATCGCCATCAGCCAGACCCTCGTCCTGCATCATCTCTTCGACGTAGTGCGCCCAGCCTTCCGAGAAGGTGGTACTCGTAAACAGCCGCACCAGCGGGCGCTGCGCGCGGTTGCGATGCAGGCCCCAGAGAAAATGCCCGGGCCAGACTTCATGCACCGACACGTACAGCAGCCGTGCTTCGTTCGGCACAAAGGCGCGCTTGTCGGCCTCGCTCCAGTCCGGATCCGGGGGCGAGATGTAGTAGATGCTGGGCAGCGGATTCGGCTCAAAGCCGCCGGGAATTCTGATATAGGCAAGGTTGGCCCGATTGTAGGGGGGCGATTCCCGCACCAGGGCCTCCTCGTCGCTGGGAATCGTGACCAGGTCCTTGCGCTGCACAAAGGCTTTCAGCATCGGCAACTGCGCGTTGCCGCGGGCGACCGGGTCAAGGGACTTGTTCGCCTCCACCAGCGCCATGCAGGCCTGCAGATCAGCAGTTCCCAAACCCTGCTCACAGACCTGGCGAAGCGTCGCCAGGTTGCGCGCGAGGTCCTGCTGGCCCATCGACTTAAGCTGGTCCAGGGATTCTGTCACCATCTCGCGCTGCGCGAGCATGCGCGCAAAGCGTGCAGCGCCCAGGGCAAAGTCCTCGGTCGCTGCCCCGCGCCGCGCTTCCAGAGCAGCGACCAGGTCGTCCAGCGCTCGAGTGCCCGCCTCATTGGCCGCGCGCAGCGCTGCGCGCTCGGCATCGGTGCCGACATCGGCAAAGAGCTCGGGCACCGTGCGTCGCAGGTGCCGAGCCAAACCGCCGTAGTAGCCGATGGAGCGCTTGAGAAAGCTCTTGGGAATCGCCGCGTCGAGCTGCGCTTCGATCTGCGTCAGGGCCGTGGGCATGTTGTTCAAGAGCCGGGTGAGACCACGCATGCGAATCGCCAGCGGCGCGTACTCTCGCGCCAGGTACACGCTCGGGTTCACAGCGCCGCGGTTGAGCATCGGGTTTTTCGTGCGCCAATCTGTTTCCGTGAGCCAGAACAGGGCACGACCGAGGTACCAGACCGTCAGGTCGCGCTCAAAGCGACGGTCCCGGCTGAGCAAGGCAGGGTCCTGCGCCCGGGCTTCCTGGCGCCAGGCTCGCAGCTGATCGGCGCGCGCCTTTAAACCCCGGGCACTCAGGTCCGGGACCAGGCCATCGAATTCGTGACGGCCAGCGTTCACGGCAAAGGACGGGAACGCGGCAAAGTATCCCTCGAGGAACTGCGCCGACCAGCTGTCCCAGGCGGCATCAGCGATCGCCGTGCCCGCACCCCCGTCGTCAGAGGACGGCGTGGCCGAGCAAGCCGCCAGCACCATGGCGGCCAGCAGCAGCGCGGCGTGTCGAATGATCGCGCGCCGGTAACGGTCAGTAGAAATCGTCATAAACAGGCTCCGGCGCAAGGGCAAGCAGGAAATAGATCGCGAGGCCGGCAATCGCCAACGCCAGGAGAACACGCCACCAGGCCGCTGGCGGGGCCGATTCAACCGCCAGGGCGGGATTGCGCCCGGTCAGCATCGGGCTGACCAGGTTGTGTTTTTTGAACACGGCGTAGCACACCATGGCCAGCAAATGCGCGCCAACCATCGCCAGAAGCCAGTCGAAGTTGCTGTGGTGCAGGTCCGTGAGCCACTCCGAGGTGTCCGCAGCGACAGCGCCCTGCCAGGGCCCGCTGTAGATAATGTCGTCGGTCACGAACAGGCCCGAACCGGCCTGAACCAGCAGCAGCCCGAGCAGCAGCCACACTGCCGGCGCTGCCAGGGGGCTGTGACCCGCCGGTGGTTGGCTGCGGCGATCCGGCAGCGTGCGCAGATAGGCGATCAGCGCCTGCGGGCGCGGCAGCAACGCCGAGAGGCGGGCGTAGCGGTTGCCGAGGAAGCCCCAGCAAAGCCGGAATACCAGCAGCCCCAGGATCGTGTAGCCGCTGCGCATGTGCCATTCGGTGTACTCGACCCCCAGCTCTGCCGTCAGCCAGGAGGCCGCGAAGCACAGCGCCAGGAGCCAGTGGAACAGGCGCAACGGCCAGTCCCAGACCAGGGGCGCCCTGCGACCGGTTGTCGCTGAGTCGCTCAACCAGACCGCCGGGGCCGGACTTACTCGTCGTCTACGCGGAAATCGTCATGGCAGGAGCCGCAAGCCTGGCCCATGGCGCCAATCGCGGCGCGAATGCCGTCTTCCTTGCCGCCAGCCGCCAGCGTCGCCAGAGCCCGCGCTTTCTCCTCAAGGCTGGCTGCCTTGCCGTTGAACTCGTCCTGCTTGTCCCAGATCACGGGCAGCGCCTCGGTCTCGAGCTCAAAGGCACGGGTATCCGTGGCGAACACCTCCGGCAGCATCAGCGCCAGCTCGGCAATGCGGGTCGCGTTGCTTTCGACCGTGCCGAGCTCAACCGGCAGCTTGCCCCGGGCCATGCCTGCCAGCGGGCCAATGTAGTAGCCCATCAGATGCAGCGCAGCCTGTCGGCTTTCGACCACGTAAGCGGCACGATCAGCCGGGCCCGGTGCCGCCGCAACGGGCGCAGCCAGCACGCAGGCAGCCAGCACCGCAAGGACGGAGCGGCGCAGGCCAAGACGGGCGGCAGAAGGCAAAACTTGAGAACGGAACATGATTTCCCCTGGGAAAAATGGTCCGTTGACCGTACAAACGGGGCCCGCTCGGGTCAAGTGATTCGGTGGTTGGCTACTCGCGAAAGACTTCCTCGTGAGACAGCCCCTGAGCCTCCAGGGAGCGTCGCAGCCGGGCCAGGGCCTCGACCTGGATCTGACGCACCCGCTCCCGGGTCAGGCCCACTTCGGCACCGACTTGCTCCAGGGTTGCATGCTCGTAGCCCCGCAGCCCGAAACGGCGGACGAGGACCGCCTGGTGCTTTTCGCTGAGTCCGGCCAGCAGCCCTTCCAGCTTGTCGGTCAGATCGTTGCTCTGCACCGCGGCGGCCGGATCCACGGCCTGGTCATCTGCCAGAGTCTGCGCCAGGCCCGGGCTCTGCTCCGTGGGCGCCGTGTCCAGGGAATCGACGCGCTCGTTCAGCCCGAGCAGGTTGCGAACATCGTCGGCCGGCTGGTCGATCAGCTCGGCGATCTCGTCGGCGGTCGGCTCGTGGTCGAGTTTCTGCGCCAGCTCCCGTGCCGCTCGCAGGTACAGGTTCATTTGCTTGACGACGTGAATCGGCAAGCGAATGGTCCGGGTCTGGCTCATGAGCGCGCGCTCGATGTTCTGCCGGATCCACCAGGTCGCGTAGGTGCTGAAGCGGAAGCCCCGCTCGCCGTCGAACTTTTCAACGGCGCGGATCAAGCCGAGGTTGCCCTCTTCGATCAGGTCGAGCAGGGGCAAACCGCGATTCAGGTAGCGGCGAGCGATCTTGACCACCAGGCGCAGGTTGGACTCGATCATCCGCCCCCGAGCGGCGTCATCGCCGCGCGCAACAAGGCGCGACAGTTCCCGTTCCTGCTCGGCCGTCAACAGCGCCGAAAACCCAATTTCCTTCAGATACAGCGCCGTTGCGTCTGCGCTGCTGTCTTTCTCCGCCATTCCGATCGCGTCCCTGGCTGGTCAAGCAGAACGACGACGGCGGCTTCAGCGAATCGTGCGCTTGGGGTCCACCGGCGCACCGTTGCGCCGGAGCTCGAAGTAGAGCGCCCGGGCCCGAATGCCTGCCTGGGAGATATCGGCCAAAGGCTGCCCGACTTTAACGCGCTGGCCTTCACGCACCCGCGCCTGCCCGTCAAAGCTGTAAGCACTCATCAGGCCGCCGCCGTGGCGCAGGATCAGCAGGCGCTCGTAGCCTGCGAGGCCGGCTCCGGCGTAGACCACCTGGCCCGCGGCGCTGGCAATCGCAGGAGCCTGCTCTGGCAGGCGAAAGCGCATGCCGCTGCGTTCTGACGCGTAATCGGCGACCAGCTGGTCCAGCGGCCTTGGCGCTGCAAAGGGCCAGCGCCACTGCGTTGGCGCCGGGCCCGGTACCGGGCGACGCCCCGCCGGCGTCTGCGGGACAGCCGGCGGCTGCCGGGCAGCAGGGCTCTGGTGCGCGACTTGCGGCGGCGGGACCAGGCGCAGCGTCTTGCCGCTGTGCAGGCCATAAGGCGGGGCCAACGCATTCCAGCGAGCGAGCGCGGTCACGTCCAGGCGATAGCGCCAGGCAATGGAATAGAGCGTGTCGCCAGGGCGAACCTGGTAGCGCTGCGGCGGCGCGCCGAAGTTCGGGCTGCGGTCAGCGACCGGCGTCAGGCCGGGCTGGGCGCAGGCGACCAGGGCAACGCAGGCCAGCAGCAGCAGGTTGCGCCAGGCTCGCCCGGCAGCTTCCCGGGTACGGGTCTCTCTGCTCAGGGCTGCAGCCGCGTCAGCAGCCAGAGCAAAACGCCCCCGGTCACCATGGCCAGAATGACCAGCGGCAGCTGTCCGGCACTGCCCGTGGCGACCGCGTACTCCGCAGGCAGAAACAGCGCCTGGCCGTCCTGCCAGGGCCATAGTCGCGGCAAGGCCCCCGCCATGAAACCGGTAAGGACTGCGAGCAGCGGCACCCGGATCTCGGTCATCGCCCACCGCATCACCTTGGCGAACAGCAACAGCCCCACGCCGCAGCCTGCTGCAAGCGTCACCAGGATCGGCCAGTGCAGGGTGCTGACCGCCTCGATCACCGGCTCGTACAGCCCGAGCACCAGCAACATAAAGCTGCCCGATACCGCCGGCAGCATCCAGGCGCTCACCGCAATCGCGCCGCCGAGAAAGAACCAGGGCAGGCTCGACTCGCTGCCGCCGGTGGGGAGCATGGCAGCGCCGAGGCCTAGCAGGATCCCGACGGGCACGCCCAGCGCCAGCATCCGGGCTGGCAGCCCACGACCGATCTGCACGATGCTGAAGACAATCAGGCCAAAGAAGAAGCCCCAGACCAGGGGGGCGTGCTGCTCAAGGGCCCAGCTCATGAAGTTTGCGAATACGCCGATCGCCAGAACCATGCCGAGGCCCAGCACCAGCAGAAAGTTGCCGTTCACGTACCGCCACAAGCCGGCGATGCCCTGCTCAGACAGAACGCGGAAACAGCGCCAGTCAATGCGGGACAGCGTATCGATCAGCTCATCGTAAATGCCAGTGACGAAGGCGATGGTGCCGCCCGATACTCCGGGCACGGCTTCGGCCAGCCCCATGGCCACGCCGCGAAGAAAAAGTCCTGTTCTCATATCCGGGAGATACCTTTCACGAGCGGCACAAACCGCACGTAGTCCACCAATTGCCGCGACACCGTGCCGTCGACTGCTTTGTCATACACTGCCAGCTCCTGAACCCCGTCGCCGCCCTCGGGCACGACCAGACGCCCGCCGGGCGCCAGCTGCGTCAGCAGCGCCTCGGGCAGCACGGGCGGTGCGGCCGTCACGATAATGCCGTCAAAGGGCTCCTCGCCCGGCCACCCCTGATAGCCGTCAGCACAGCGCGCTCGAACGTAAGACAGCGCCAGCTGTCGCAGGTTGTCCTGAGCCCGGCGAGCCAGAGCCTCGATCCGCTCGACGGAAAACAGACGTCGCACCAGCGGCGCCAGCACGGCAGTCTGATAACCGCAGCCCGTCCCTACCTCCAGCACGCGCCCGGGCTGTCGGGCCAGCAGCGTTTGCGTCATCAGCGCAACCACGAAGGGCTGGGATATGGTCTGGCCGTGGCCGATTGGCAGGGACGTATCTTCATAGGCGCGATGGGCGAGCGCCTCATCCACGAAGATGTGCCGCGGCACGCTTCGAATCTGTGCAAGGACCGCTTCGTCAACAATGCCCTGCCCGCGCAGGCGCGCCACCAATCGCTCGCGGGTGCGTCGCGAGGTCATGCCGATACCTTCCAGCGGCGCCTGCATCTTCAAGCCGCCCGGGGCGCGCGGGCCGAGGCACCGCCCGGCTGCTGCAAATCAAAGAAGGGTTCGAGGAGCACGGTCGCGTAACTGCCCGGGGCCAGGCGAAAACCCAGCCACCAGTCGGCGCCGCTGCGATGCGCGACGAGGTCCCGGGGATACATCCACAGAGCCCGTCGATCCAGAGCGGGCCCGGCGTGTTCAAGGACGTCGCAGAGCAGAGACTCTTCGCCCAGTACCGATCGCTCGAGATCGAGCGCTGCGCCCTGCACCCCGGTGCGCCCGCGGCCCCAGAGCGGCCCGGTAGGAATGCCCCCAACCAACTGGTCACCGGGCAGCCTCGTGCCGGGCGGCGCTTGCCGAACCCGTTCCGCCAGCACCTGGTTAAACAAGTGCGCGCGCAGCACGGACAGGTGCCAACCCTCCGCGCTCGCCCGGCGCCGACGACGCTGGCGACCGCGCTGCGCTGCCTCGGCCCGCCCCTGCGCCCAGCGCCGGGCGTCGGCAAGGCCGCTATGGCCGAAGCGCTGAGGCCCGAAAGCATTGGGGATCCCCTGACGCGCCTGTACGCGCAGGGCGGCCAGAGCCCGGGCCAGCTCAGAGCCCATTCCGGTCTCGCTGAGCGCCCGCAGGCGAATCAGAAAGCGGTTGCCTGCCAGCTCGCCCACCCGCAGCTTTCGCCGTTGTCCACGCTCCTGCAGGAGCCGCAGCGCAGTGCCCTGCGCGAGGCCACCGCTGTTGCGCCATTGCTCGATCTGCTGCGGGAGGGACAGCGGCGCCCTGGCGATTGCCGGGGCTGGCACTGTGAGCCACTGGGCCGTGACGGCGTGGCGATCTTTGCGACCGGCATAGCCGATCTCGACCTCGGGCACCTGCGCCCATTGCGCCAGCAGCGCGACCAGGGCCGGCGTATCCAACCCCCGTTTCTCGATCAGGAACGCCCGCTGAGCAGCGTCTGCACCGGCGTCTTCCAGCTGTGCACCGCCCTGCTCCTCGTAGACCCGAAAATCTTCCGGGACCCTCTTGAAGCCGACGACCGGGCGCTGGCCAGCGGCGGCAATCGCGTTGTGTTTCAAGGGGTCTGCGGCACGAAGTAGAACACCTCGCCGGGCTTGACCATGCCCAGATCACGCCGCGCCCGGGACTCGAGCGCGCCAGGGCTGGCCTTGAGCGCCATGACCTCGGCGGTCAGGTTTTCGTTACGCGCCTGGAGCGCATCGAACTGCGCCTTCTGGATCTCGAGTTCGTCAGCCAGCGTCGCTTCCGAGAGCTTGCCGACATCACTGAGCCAGAGCTTGTGCTGAAGCATGGCGATCACGACCAGCAGCACCGATATCCAGGCGCTCGCTTTCACAGCTGACGAAACTCGGCCCGGCCCCGATAGGGCGCACGGCCGCTGGTGGCCTGTTCGATGCGCAGTAGCTGGTTGTACTTGGCAACGCGGTCCGAGCGACACAGGGAGCCCGTTTTGATCTGCCCCGCGCCGGTGCCCACGGCCAGGTCAGCAATCGTCGTATCTTCGGTCTCGCCGCTGCGATGCGAAATGACCGCGGTGTAGCCGGCATCATGGGCCATGCGCACCGCATCCAGCGTTTCCGTGAGCGTGCCGATCTGGTTCAGCTTGATGAGGATACTGTTGCCGATACCACGCTCGATGCCGTCAGCGAGAATGCCGGTGTTGGTGACGAACAGGTCATCGCCAACGAGCTGCACGCGGTCGCCAAGCTGTTCCGTCAGGATTTTCCAGCCGTCCCAGTCGTTCTCGTCCATGCCATCTTCGATGGAAGCAATCGGGTAGTCCGTGCTGAGCTGGCCCAGATAGCCGGCAAAGCCGGCGCTGTCGTAGCGCTGGCCTTCGCCCGCCAGGTCGTAAACACCGTCCCGGTAAAATTCGCTGGCGGCGCAGTCCAGCGCCAGCAGCACGTCGTCGCCCAGGCGATAGCCGGCAGCATCAACCGCTTCGCTGATCACCGCCAGCGCCTCGGCATTGGAGCCGAGGTTCGGCGCAAAGCCGCCCTCGTCACCGACCGCTGTGGTCAGCCCGCGGCCGCCAAGCACTTTCTTGAGCGCGTGAAACACCTCAGCACCGCACCGCAGCGCCTCGGCAAAGCTGGTCATGGAGACCGGCTGAATCATGAATTCCTGGATATCGACGTTGTTGTCTGCATGCTCGCCACCGTTGATGATGTTCATCATCGGCACCGGCATGGTCATCGGCACACCGCCCATCAACCCATTGATGTGTTGGTACAGCGGCACGCCAGCACTGGTTGCCGCAGCCTTGGCTGCCGCAAGCGATATCGCCAAGATGGCGTTCGCCCCGAGCATGGTCTTGTTTTCCGTGCCGTCGGCATCGATCAGCGCCTGGTCCAATGCGCCCTGAGCCGCAGCCTCGAGGCCGGTCACGGCCGCCCGCAACGGCCCATGGACCGCCGCCACGGCCCGGGTCACGCCCTTGCCCAGATAGCGGTCGCTGTCGCCATCGCGCAGTTCCAGGGCTTCCCGGGAGCCGGTAGAAGCGCCGGAGGGCGCACAGGCTCGGCCGCTGGCACCGTCGTCCAGAACCACGTCGGCCTCGACGGTCGGGTTGCCCCGGGAATCCAGGACCTGTCGTCCTGTGACCTCAACGATTTTCGCCATCTTGTCTCTCTTGTCCTTGCCTGCGGGAGCGGCAGCAATCGGCTGCCTAACCAGCATTATCCCCCAGCATCAGCTCAGCTTCTGCGTACGGCTGCGCTTTAACCACCTGATCCAGTGCCACCAACTGCTCGAGAAGTGCCGCCATGCGCGGCAAGGGCCAGGCGTTCGGGCCGTCCGACAGGGCCTGCGCCGGGTCCGGGTGCGTCTCCATGAAGAGCCCGGCCACGCCGGCACCGACAGCCGCTCGAGCCAGGACCGGGACCATCTCCCGCTGCCCTCCAGAACGCGTGCCCAGCCCTCCGGGCATCTGTACAGAGTGCGTCGCGTCAAAAACCACCGGGCAACCGGTCTGGCGCATCAGCGCCAGGCCGCGCATGTCAGAAATCAGATTGTTGTAGCCGAAGCTGAAACCCCGCTCGCAAACCATGATGGCCTCGTTGCCCGTAGCCCGGGCCTTGGCCACCACGGGCAGCATATCCAGCGGCGCCAGGAACTGACCTTTCTTGATATTGACCGGAATACCGGCATTGCAAACGTTCTGGATAAAGTTCGTTTGCCGACACAGGAATGCCGGGGTCTGCATCACCGAAACGACGCTCGCGACTTCGTCCAGCGGCGTGTCTTCGTGCACATCGGTCAGCACCGGGACTTCCAGCTCGGTCTTGACGCGTTCGAGGATCCGCAGGCCCGCTTCGAGCCCGGGCCCGCGAAAGCTCTCGTGCGACGAGCGGTTGGCCTTGTCGAAGGAGCTTTTATAGATAAAGGGTACGCCCAGGCGCGCGCAAATGTCTTTCAGGTCGCTGGCCGTAGACAGCGCCAGCGCCTCGCTCTCGATCACGCAGGGGCCCGCGATCAGGAACAGCGGGCGCTCCGCTCCGACTTCAAAGTCCAGCAGGCGCACGCTTTACTCCTGGCCGCCGGCGGCCGCTTTTGGCGGCACTGCCTCGGCATCGCGGCTGGCATCCCCGGGGCCCTGAGCGCGCTCATTGGCGGCCTCGATAAAGCCCGAGAACAGCGGGTGCCCAGCCCGGGGGGAGCTTGTGAACTCCGGATGGAACTGACACGCCACAAACCAGGGATGGTCTTTCAGCTCGATCATCTCGACCAAAGACCCGTCTTCCGAGCGCCCCGCCACACTCAGGCCGGCATCGACCAGCGACGAAACGTAACGTTCGTTGACCTCGTACCGGTGCCGATGCCGCTCGGCGACCATGGTTTTGCCGTAGGTCTTGGCAGCGAGGCTGCCTTGATCGAGCACGCAGACCTGTTCGCCCAGACGCATGGTGCCGCCCTTGTCTTCGCCACCGGTCCGCACTTCGACATTGCCTTCCTGGTCCGTCCACTCGGAGATCAGCGCGATCACCGGATGGCGGCTGCTGGGGTCAACCTCGGTGCTGTGCGCGCCCTCGAGGTTTGCGACGTTGCGGGCAAACTCAATCACCGCCGCGTGCAGGCCGTAGCAGATACCCAGGTACGGCACGTTGTTCACCCGCGCGTAGTTGACTGCCAGGATCTTGCCTTCCAGGCCCCGCTCCCCAAAGCCGCCAGGAACCAGCACCGCGTGAACGCCGTCCAGCAGAGACGTGCCCTGGCGCTCCAGGTCTTGCGCATCGATATAGTCGATGGTGACCCGGGTGCGGGTCTGAATGCCGGCATGGTTGATGGCTTCGGTCAGGGACTTGTAGGCGTCGAGCAGTTCCAGGTATTTGCCGACCATCGCGATCTTCACTTCGCGCTCCGGATTCAGCTCGGCATGGACGACCTTGCGCCAGGCCGACAGCTCTGCGGGCTCGCAATCGATCTCCAGCCGCTCGACCACGAAATCGTCCAGCCCTTCCTGGTGCAGCAGTTCCGGCACCTGGTAGATCGTCTCGGCATCCATCAGCGGGATAACCGCGCGTTCCTCGACACTGGTAAACAACGCGATCTTGCTGCGGGCCGAGCGCGGCAGCATGCGCTCGCTGCGGCAAACCAGAATGTCCGGGTTGAGGCCGATCGAGCGCAGTTCCTTGACCGAGTGCTGAGTGGGCTTGGTCTTGATCTCGCCGGCGGTGGCAATGAACGGCACCAGGGTCAGATGAATAAACAGCGCCCGGTTCATGCCCACTTCGAGACGGATCTGACGGATGGCTTCGAGGAACGGCTGTGACTCGATGTCGCCGACGGTGCCGCCGATCTCGACAATGAGCACTTCGTAGCCTTCGCCGACATCTTTGATGCGGCGCTTGATCTCGTCGGTGACGTGCGGGATGACCTGCACGGTCCCGCCCAGGTAGTCGCCGCGGCGCTCCCGGCGAATCACCTCGGCGTAAATGCTGCCGGTCGTAAAGTTGTTGCGCTTGGTCATGGCGACGCCGCTGAAGCGCTCGTAGTTGCCAAGGTCCAGATCGGTTTCCGCGCCGTCCGTGGTGACGAACACCTCGCCGTGCTGGAACGGCGACATGGTGCCCGGATCGACGTTGATGTACGGATCGAGCTTCATGACATTGACCCGCACTTTGCGGGCTTGGAGCACCGCGGCCAGGGACGAGGTCAAGATGCCCTTGCCAAGGGACGACACGACGCCGCCGGTCACGAAAATATATCTGGTCATGCAGCTCACACCGATAGCCGCCGCGGCCACCAGGGTCGCCGTGCGGGAGAAAAAGTCAGGATCAGCGCGCCGTGGGCCCGCACGAGCGGTTCGAGAAGCAACCGCAGGATGGAACGCGATGTTAGCGAAAGCCTCCCGGGACCTCAATTCATCCGTGCGGCGAGCGGCCGCCGGAGGCCTCGCTCAGGGGCCCGAAGGAGATCCGGCCGGCCCGGGCCTGCAGTGTCCCGGCCCCCAGCCGCAGGGTCCCGCGCTGGCCGTCGCTGGCCTGAACTTGACGACAGAACTCCTCCAGGGCCCGGTCCGTCGCCTGATGTTCGCCCTGGCTGGCCAGCCAGGCTCGCAGCCGGGCAATGCCGGCAGCGCCCTGGCAATCCCTCGCCGGCAGGTCCGGGAGGCCGGCAAGAAGATGCTCGAGCGCCTGCCGCTGAGCCTCGCTGGCCGCGCCAGACCGGGCCAGGGCCTGGGCAGCCTGAGGCCAGCGCGCGCGAATCGGGTCCAGCACCTGGTGCCGCAGGTAGTTTCGATCGGGCGTGCTCGAGGCGTTGTCCGGATCTTCGACCCAGCTCAGCGCGCGGGTCTCGGCGTAGTCCCGCAACGCCTGGCGCGGCACTTCCAGCAGGGGTCGGGCCAGCAGCTTGCCATCGCCCAGGGACCGCGCTGCCGGCATGGGCAGCACGCCACGGCCCTGCAGTAGCCGCAGCAGCACCGTCTCGGCCTGATCATCGGCATGGTGCGCCAGCAGCAGAACATCGCCCGCCACCAGCTGCGCGGCGAAAGCGGCGTAGCGCGCCGCCCGGGCTGCCGCCTCGAGGCTGCCGCCGGTCGCCGCCAGCTCCCCAGGCGGGAGACAGTGCGTCGCGAGGGGCACGGCCAACGCATCGCAGCGTCGCTGGCAATGCTCGGCCCAGCGCGCAGCGTCGGGATGCAGGCCGTGATTGACGTGCACCGCGGCCAGCCGGGGTGCCGGCGCAACGCGTGCTCGCAGCTCGACCACGGCTTCCAGGAGCACCGCTGAATCCATGCCGCCGCTATAGCCGACCCAAACCCGGCCGCTGTGCCCGCGAGCATCGTGCCACCAGGCGTCCAGCGCCGCGCTGACGACGGCACCGGCTGGCGAGCGGTCAGCCACCGCCGTAGCGCAGCTCAACCTGCTTCGCGCCGAACTCTCCGCGCAGCGAAGCCAGCAGCTCGTCTGTGGGGCTGACCTGCCAGGCACTGCCCAGGGCAATCTGGGCCCGGGCCCGGGCCTCCGGTGCGGTGTAGAGCACGGACACGGGGCAGCCGGCATCGGCTCGACGATGAGGGCTCAGGCAGCGCTTGAGACGATCCACGAAGTCGGCGCTGCGCTCCTGCGGCGAATCGATGAGCAAACCCTGGGCGAAGCGACGACGCGCTTCTTCGATCGTATAGACCCGCTCTGCCTTGAGCGACACGCCGCCGCTGAAGTCGTCCTGCTCGGCCACGGCTTCGAGGACCAGTATGGCGTCCTTGACGATTTTCGCCTGATGCTCGCCGTAAACCTTGGCAAAGAAGGAGGCCTCGAGCCGCGCGCTGCGATCGTCCAGCTGCACGAACGCCATGAGATCACCGCGCTTGCTGCGCATGGTGCGCATCGAGACCACCAGGCCGGCCACGACCTGGGTGCCCTTCTGCGCGCGCAAAGACACTAACCGCTTGGGCGCCATCTGGGCGATTTCTTCCAGGTAGTCATCGATCGGGTGCCCGCTCAGGTACAGCCCCAGTGATTCCCGCTCGCCCTCGAGCCGCAGCCGTCGCGCCATCGGCGGCACCGGCGCCTGCAACGGCGGCGCCATGGGCGTGGCATCGCCGCCGCCAAACAGATCGGTCATGCCGGCCTCGCTGTTGCGGGCCGCCTGCTCGGCGCCCTTGACCGCATCGTCGAGCTCCGCCAGCAGCTGCGCGCGCCGGGCGTCTACGCCCTCTCCCGCCCCGGCAATGGCGTCCAGCGCGCCCGCGCGGACCAGCGCTTCGAGCACGCGCCGGTTCACGCGCTTGGCATCGACCCGGCCGCAAAAATCTGTCAGCGATGTAAAGGGCCCGCCGGCATCGCGCGCCTCGCAAATGGCGTCGACCGGCCCTTCTCCGACCCCTTTGATGGCACCCAGACCGTAGCGCACGCCAGCTGCGCCTTTGCCGTCACTGAGCTGGCTCGCATTCGCGGTCGCGGTCGCGGTCGCGGCATGCTCGGCGGCAACCGCCGATGCCGCCGGCACCTCGCTGTGAGGCAGCGCCTTCACCGCACCGATGGCGCTGAAGCGAAACGCGCTGTCGTTCACGCAGGGCGGGAGCAGCTCAAGGCCCATGCGCCGGGCCTCGTCGACCAGGATTACGATCTTGTCGGTGTTCTGCAGATCGGCCGACATCGTGGCCGCCATGAACTGCGCCGGGTAGTGGCACTTGAGCCAGGCCGTCTGGAAAGACACCAGCGCGTAAGTCGCGCTGTGAGACTTGTTGAAGGCGTAGCCGGCAAACTTCTCCATGGTGTCGAAGATCTCGCCCGTGAGCTTCTCGTCGACCCCGCGCTCGGTGCACCCTGCGACAAACTGAGCGCGCACCTTGGCCATCTCCTCGGGCTTTTTCTTGCCCATGGCACGGCGCAGCAGGTCGGCCTGGCCCAGGGTAAAGCCTGCCAGCACCTGGGCGATCTGCATCACCTGCTCCTGGTACAGGATGACCCCGTAGGTGCCGCTCAGGACCTCTTCCATCTTGGGATGAGGCACAGTCACGGCCTGCCGCCCGTGCTTGCGGTCTACAAAGTCGTCTACGGCGCCGGACTGCAAAGGCCCCGGTCGAAACAGCGCCACGAGTGCGATGATGTCTTCGATAGTATCGGGCAGCTGGCGCCGAATCAGGTCCTTCATGCCCCGGGATTCCAGCTGGAACACGCCAGTGGTCTCGGCGCGGCGCAGCAAGGCAAAGGTTGCCGCGTCGTCCAGCGGCAGCGCCTCGATGGCGAGTGTCGGCGAGCCCTCGGGCAAGGCGTCGTTCACCGCCTGCACGGCCCAATCAATGATCGTCAGAGTCTTCAGGCCCAGGAAGTCGAACTTCACCAGGCCGGCCTGCTCAACGTCGTCCTTGTCGAACTGGGAAACCAGCCCGACCCCCTGATCTTCACGATACAGCGGCACGAAGTCCGTCAGCGACGAGGGCGCGATGACAACGCCGCCGGCATGGCGGCCCACATTCCGCACAATGCCCTCGAGCTTGTAGGCCATGTCCATGATCTCGACGACTTCTTCGCTCTCGCCGATGAAGGACCGCAGCTCTTCGCTGGTCTCGACCGCCTTGGCCAGTGTCATGCCCACCTCAAAAGGAATCAGCTTCGACAGCTTGTCCGCCAGGCCGTAGGGCTTGCCTTGCACGCGCGCGACGTCGCGCACCACAGCCTTCGCCGCCATGGTGCCAAAGGTAATGATCTGGCTGACCGCGTTGTGGCCATAGCGTTCGGCCACATGCGAGATCACGCGATCTCGCCCTTCCATGCAGAAGTCGACGTCGAAGTCGGGCATCGAGACGCGTTCCGGATTCAGGAAACGCTCAAACAGCAGGTCATAATCGAGCGGGTCCAGATCGGTAATGCCCAGGGCAAAGGCAACCAGGGAACCGGCGCCGCTGCCCCGCCCGGGGCCTACCGGGATGCTGTTTTCCTTCGCCCACTGAATGAACTCCATGACGATCAAAAAGTAGCCGGGAAAACCCATCTGGCTGATGACATTGAGCTCGAAGCGCAGGCGCTCATCGTAGGCTGCCTGCGAGTGCACGAGCGGCGCGGACCGCGCCGCCAACCGGGTTGCAAGCCCCTGGGTCGCGCAGTCCGTTAGGAAACCGTCAAGGGTCGCACCCTGGGGAATCGGGTAGTTCGGCAGGAAGTAAGTGCCCAGAGCAAGCTCTACATTGCAGCGCTGCGCGATGGCGACGCTGTTTTCGAGCGCCGAGGGCAGATCTCGAAAGCGGTGCGCCATCTCCTGCGCGTCACACAGGTACTGCGTGGCCGAGTAGCGGCGCTCACGACGGGCGTCGTCGAGCACACGGCCTTCATGGATGCAGACGCGGGTCTCGTGCGCTTCGTAGTCGTCCTCGCTCAGGAAACAGACTTCGTTCGTGGCCACCACCGGCAGGTCCAGGGCAACGGCCAGCGCCACAGCGCCGCGCAGGTACCGTTCTTCCTCCGACCGTCCCGTGCGCTGCAGCTCGATGTAGAAACGTCCGGCAAAGGCCGCCTGCCACCGTTGCGCGCGCATCTGGGCCAGGGCGCTGTCGCCCTTTGCCAGGGCCTGGCCGATATCGCCGCCGCGAGCCCCGCTGAGCAGGATCAGCCCATCGCTGTGCTGCTCGAGCAGCCCGGCCTCAACGCTGCCGTAGTGCTCGTCGCTCAGATAGCCGGCGGAGACCAGCTGAATCAGGTTCTGGTAACCGGCGGCGTTCATGGCCAGCACCGTCAGCGCAAAGGGCTCGCCGTCTTCGCCCAGCACTTTCAGGTCCGAGCCGATGATCGGCTTGACCCCTTCGTTCAGACAGGCCTGGTAAAACTTGACCAACCCGAACAGGTTGCCGAGATCGGTCAGCGCCACCGCTGGCTGGCGCTGGGCCCGGCACCGCCTGGCGAGCGGCTTGACGCGCACGATACCGTCAGCCAGGGAGTACTCGCTGTGCACGCGCAGATGCACGAAGGTCGGCCAGCCTGCGGTGGTCACGACGCCCCTCACGAGCACAGCGCCCGCACCGGGGCGAAGCTGCGCCGGTGAATCTCGCAGGGGCCCAGCTGGGCCAGCGCCGCCTGATGGGCGCGCGTGCCGTAGCCTTTGTGAGCCGCGAAGTGATAGCCGGGAAACGCATCGTCGTAACGGGCCATGAGAGTGTCCCGGGCGACTTTCGCCAGAACCGAGGCGGCACCGATTTCCGGGACCCGGGCATCGCCCTTCACCACCGCGAACGCCGAGCGGGCCAGATCCTGAATCGGTGGAACGCGGTTGCCGTCAATGAGCGCGCACGGCACGGGACCGTCGAGGCCAGGCTGGTCGAG
The DNA here is from genome assembly GCA_964640725.1 of uncultured Pseudomonadales bacterium. Taxonomy (GTDB): domain Bacteria; phylum Pseudomonadota; class Gammaproteobacteria; order Pseudomonadales; family Azotimanducaceae; genus CALHVX01. The sequence goes on from CAZXIJ010000004.1 coordinate 124,949, forward strand.
CAGCGCCTGCAGCGCTCGCCGCATGGCCAGCTCCGTGGCGTGCAGAATGTTCATCCGGTCGATCTCTTCGACGCTGGCCCAGGCAATGCTCCAGGCCCGGGCTTCCTGCTCGACCCGCTGGGCAAGGCCGGGGCGGGCCCGGGCGCTGACCGCCTTGGAGTCCCGGCCCAAAGTCGCGTCAAACTGCACGGGCAACATGACCGCCGCAGCGCATACGGGCCCGGCCAGGGGGCCACGACCGACCTCGTCGATACCCACCAGCCCTTGCGCGCGCCAGTCTGCAAGGGCGGCATCGAAGGCCCGATCGCTCGGCGCCGCAAATTGCGGGTGCGTTGTACGGGCGCGGGGGCGCGCCGGAGTGATGGCGGTCATGAACCTCTGCGATCAATGAGCTGCGCGATCGCCCCGGCGGCCCGGCCGTTGGCGTCGCAGCGCAGCAGATCGTGCAGCGTAGCGCAGGCTTGCGCGTATTCCGAGCTTCGCTCGCTGCGCTCGAGCTCACCGAGCAGCGCGGAGGCCAGCAACACCGGCGTCGCGTCGTCCTGCAGCAGCTCAGGGACAAGCGCCCGGCCTGCAAGGATGTTGGGGAGCGCGATGTAGTCCGTACGGAGCATCCGCCGGACCAGCTGATAGCTCAGACCCCCGAGCCGATAGCTCACGACCATCGGGCACTGCAGCAGGGTTGCTTCCAGGGTCGAGGTGCCGGATTTGACGAAGGCGGCATCGGCGGCTGTCAGCGCCGTCCGTGCCGGCGCCTCGTCAACGATGCAGGTCAGATCATCGTAGCCGCGCAGCAGCTGCTGCACCCGGGCTCGCAAGGCCGGTCGCGGACAGGGCAGCACGAAGGTCACCGGCCGCAGGGCCACCTGCAGGCGCCGGGCGGCGTCCAGGAAACGCGGCAGCATCTGCTCGATCTCGCTGCCCCGGCTGCCGGGCAGAATCGCGATGCAGCGCTGTCCCTCGCTCACCCCGAGCGCCTGCCGAGCGCGCCGTTGGCGAGCGCGCCGATCCGTCACGGGCGCGATCTCGTCTGCCAGCGGGTGTCCGACATAGACCGCATCCAGCGGCGTATCGGCGTACAGCTGCGGCTCAAAGGGGTACAGACACAGCAGCAAATCTGCGGAGCGGGCCAGCCGCGCGATCCGGCCGCGCCGCCAGGCGTAGACCGACGGGCTCACATAGTGGGCTGTCGGCACGCCGGCGGCTTTCAGGCGTCGTTCGAGCAGCAGGTTGAAGACATTGAAGTCCACGCCCAGAAACGCGTCCAGCTGCGCTGCCAGCAGCCGTTGCTCGAGGCTGCCCAGCAACTGCCAGAGTTCCGGCAAGCGCTTGATGGGCTCGACAAAACCGTTGATGGCAAAGCGATCGAAGGACTCGAGGACTTCCAGGCCCGCGGCGGTCATCGCCGCCCCGCCAACGCCGATGGCTGCCACCGATCGCCCCTGTTGGGCCAGCCCGCGCAGCACGCCGGCACCAAGCAGGTCGCCCGACGCCTCCCCGGCCAGCAGGCCGAGCCGCAGCGGCGCGGTCACTAACGAATGATGCCGTTCTTGGACGCGCGAACAGACTCCGCAAAGCGGGCGACCGCTTCGTCGTCGGCGGCGGCCTGCGCGAGCGCCGCCAGTGCATCTTTGGTCGTGCGTCCTTCCCGATAGACGGTTTTGTGGGCCCGCTTGAGCGCGTCGATGCGCGTCCGGTCATAGCCGCGACGCTTCATGCCCTCGAGGTTGAGCCCGATCGCAGAAGCGGGGTTGCCGCTGACCGTCATGTAGGCCGGCACGTCCTTGAGCACCAGGCTCATGCCGCCGATGTGGGTGTAGGGACCGATCTGGCGATACTGCGGCACCGCGGCATAGCCGCCAAAGTTGGCGTAGTCGCCGACCTCGACGTGCCCCGCCAGGCCCGCGTTGTTGGCCATGACGACGTGATCCCCGAGCCGGCAGTCATGACCGACGTGCACATAGGCCATCAGCAGACAGTGGCTGCCAATGACCGTCTCGCCCTGGTCCTGAACGGTGCCGCGGTGGATCGTGACGCCTTCGCGCACGACATTGTGATCGCCCATCACGAGCCGGGTCGGCTCGCCCTGATAGGCAAAGGCCGGCGTGTCTTCGCCGACGCTGGAAAACTGGTAGATGCGGTTGCCGCGACCAAGAACCGTCGGCCCTTTCAGAATCACGTGCGGGCCGATCCAGCAATCGTCACCGATTTCGACATCGGGGCCGATAATGCTCCAGGGCCCGACGCTGACGTTGCGGCCCAGCTTTGCGCCTGGATCAACGATGGCTCGGGCGTCGATCTCCGGTGGCAAGGCATCGACCACTACAGCGGCGCCTCCATGCAGGTGATCTCGCCGCTGCAGGCCATCTGGCCATCTACAGTTGCCTCGCAGGAAAACTTCATCACCCCGCGCTTGTCGGCGCGGATGGTGCTGGCCATCTGCAGCTGATCTCCGGGTACCACCGGGCGCTTGAAGCGCACTTTGTCGGTGCCCGCGAGATAGTAAATGTAGCCGTCTGCCGGGCGCCGGTTCTTGGTTTCGAAGGCCAGCACGCCAGACAGCTGGGCCATGGCTTCGACGATGAGCACGCCGGGCATCACCGGATGGCCCGGAAAGTGACCGTTAAAAAACTGCTCGTTGATCGTGACGTTCTTGTAGCCGCGCACCAGCTCGCCAGCCACCAGCTCTGTGACCCGGTCTACCAGCAGGAACGGATAGCGATGCGGGAGATAGTCGAACAGCTCGCCAACATCTTTGCGTTGATTCGTGGTCATTCAGTCTCTGTGCCCTGTCCCGTGACCCCTATTGTCGCAAAGATCAGGAGCCGCCGCAGGGCGAATTGCCCGGCAGCAACGGCACTGGACGGCAGCGCCACAGGAATCGCGGCCTCAGGAGCGTTCCAGGCGTCGCAGGCGCTGGTGCATCTGGTGCAGCTGTCGCTGCCGGAGCGCATTGCGCTTCCACTCGCCGTGGGGCGCGTGCAGCGTTGCGCCGGAGTACACCCCCGGGGTGTCAACGGACTGCGAGATGAGCGTCATGGCGCTGACCACAACCTGGTCGCACAGGGTGACGGGCTGATCGCCGCCGATACCGGAGCCGCCAGCCATGACGCAGTGCTTGCCAATCACAGTGCTGCCAACGACACCGACGCAGCCGCAGATCAGCGTGTGATCGCCCACCTGGCAGTTGTGGCCAATCTGGCACAGGTTGTCGATCTTGACGCCGTTGCCGATGACCGTGTCTCCCAGAGCCCCACGATCGATGCAGGTCCCGGCGCCGACGCTGACGTCATCCCCCAGGCGTACGCCCCCAAGCTGAGCGATGCCCTGCCACTGGCCGCGCTCGTCCGGGGTAAATCCAAAACCTTCCGCCCCCAGCACGGCGCCGCTGTGTATGACACAGCGCGCACCCAGGACGACGTCCCGGTCGAGCACTGCCCGGGGACGGACGTCGGAGTTCGGCCCCACCACACAGGCGGGGCCAACAAAGGCGCCAGCACCGATGCTCGCGCCGGCCTCAACGCGAGCGTCGCCTTCGACAACGGCGAGGGGCCCGATGGCTGCCGAAGCATCGATATGGGCAGACGCTGCAACCACGGCGCTCGAGTGAACGCCAGGCTCTGGCGGGTTGGCATCGAGAAAATGCTGGCTGGCCCGGGCGTAGGCCAGGTAGGGATTGGCAGCCAGCAGCACGGGGCCGCTGCGCAGCGCCCGATCATCAGGCTTGAGGATCACCGCCCCGGCTTGGCTGGACTGCAGTGCGTCCAGATAGCTGCGACTGGAGTAGTGGCTCAGGTCCTGGGGACCGGCATCGGCCAGACTCGCGATGCCGGTAATCGGCAGCTCGCCGTCGCCCTCAAACTCGAGCGCCAGCGCGCTGGCCAGCGCATCCAGGCGAAAGGTCTGCGGTCGAGCGGCCACCGCCGGACTCGCTAGCGCTTGGCGTTGAGCTTTTCCGTGACCCGACGGGTGATGTCGTGTTCGGCGCTCGCGTAACGCAGGTTGGCCCGCTCCAGAATCAGGTCATAGCCTTCCGAGGCAATCAGGTCCTTAAGGACCGCGTCGACCTTGGGCACCATCTGCTGCAGCAGTTCGTTGCGCCGGTCATTGACCTCTTTCTGCAGCTTGTTGACCAGAAACTGGTAATCGATCTGCTTGTCTTCGATCTCTTTCTGGGCCTTGCGCTTTTCGGCCGCACTCATGACCTCGCCATCCTTGCCCAGCTTCTCGTTCAGCTTGCGGATCGATTCGCCCAGGGTCTGCACTTCTTCCTGCTCGTTCTTCAGCTCGCGATTGATCCGCTCAATCAGGGCCTTGGCCTCTTCGCTTTCTGCCAGCGCCCGCTGGGTATCCAGCACAGCAACCTTAAGCTCCGCAGCGGCGGTGCCGGCAACCAGGACCAGCGCCAACAGCGCCCATTTCATACGTGATACAACCAAGGTAACTCTCCTTTGTGGCCGGTTTGGCGGCGCAAAATCGGATGGAAAAGCGGCGCGCATTCTAATCAGAAGGTTCGACCCAACTCAAACTGGAAGGTTTCTTCCTCGTCGAAGTCTTTGGTGTTGAACGGTTTGGCAAACGCGAAAGTCATGGGCCCCAGGCCCGTCAGCCAGGTCACGCCAATGCCGGCAGAATAGCGGAATTCGTCGCTGCTCAGGCCAAAACACTGCGTAGAAACCTCTGGACAATTGGTGTTGAAGACGTTGCCCACGTCCACAAAAATCACCGGGCGGAACTGGCGACTGTCTTCGACGAAGGGCAGCGGGAAGATCAGCTCAGCGCTGGCCTCAAACTGCAGATTGCCGCCAAAGGGCTCGCCCCGGCGCCGAAAAAAGTTCTCCGGAATAGGCTCGCCGTCCGACGTCAGGGTCGGATTGGTGGCCCGCGGGCCCAGGGTGCTCACCTCGAAGCCCCGGATCGAGCCGAAGCCGCCGGCAAAGAAGTGCTCGTAGAACGGCAGATCGTCCGTTGACCCGTAGCCGTCTCCAAAACCGATTTCCGTGCGCAGGCGGAAGGTCCAGCGCCGCGACAGCGGGAAGTACTGCTGGGCATTGTAGGTGACCTTGTAAAACTGCAGATCGCTGCCCGGCAGAGCCACTTCCAGGTTAACGGCTTGCGAGCGCCCGGCGGTAGGAAACAGCCCGCGGTTCAGGGTGGATGCATTCCAGGACAGATTCGCCTTGAAGTTCAGGGCTTCGTTGCCGTTCTTGTCGATAAACTCGGAGATCTCCAGCGCCGGGAAACGGCCTTCGGTGATGTCCGTGTACTCCGCCAAGAGGCCGAAGTTTACCCGCCGCGTCTCGCCGATGGGAAAGCTGAAGTTGACGCCGGCACCAACGCTGTCGGTAATAAAGCGGGCAATGTTGCGTTCGTCAAAATCCAGGCGCCGATAGAACACGTTAAACCCGCGGCTGATCCCGTCCATGGTGTAGTACGGGTTGAAGTAGCTGAAGTTGGCCGACTCCTGAAAACGGGAGAACGACAGGCCAACGCCCAGGCTGTTGCCGGTGCCCAGCACGTTGTTCTGCTGGTAGTTGGCACCGAGAATCAGGCCCGCCGCCTGGGCGTAGCCGAAGGTGGCAGAGATCGAGCCGGAGGGCTGTTCTTCAACAGAGAAGTTCACGTCGATCTGGTCGTCGGTGCCGGGGACCTCCGGAGTCTCGACGTTCACGCCCTTAAAGTAGCCCAGCCGCTCGAGCCGCACCTTGGACAGGTCAATCAGCGAGGTCGACGCCCAGCCGCCTTCCATCTGCCGCATTTCCCGGCGAATCACCTCGTCCTGGGTCAGGGCATTGCCGTCAAAGCTGACGCGTCGCACGTAGGCGCGCTTGCCGGCATCTACGAAGAATTCGAGGTCAACGGTGCCGTCGTCGTTGATCTTGGGCACACCGCTGGCCGTCGCAAAGGTATAGCCCGCGTTGCCCAGCGCCTGCGTCATGCGCTCTTCGGACGCGGTGACCCGCGCCTGGCTGAACACCTGTTCGGGCTCAACCACGAGCAGCGCCTCGAGGTCTTCGGGCCGCAACTCGTTGAGCTCGCCGATCAGGTTGACGTCCCGCACGTTGTACTTGTCGCCTTCGCTGACGTTGACCGTCAGATAGACCTGCCGCCGGTCCGGGGTAATGCTGACCTGCGTGGAGACCACGCGAAACTCCACGTAGCCGCGGTCCCGATAGAAGGACTCGAGTTTCTCGATGTCGCCCTGCAGCTTCTCCCGGGAGTATTTGTCGTCGTTCTTGTAGAAGGAGAAGAGCGTCGGGTGCTTGAGCTCCAGCTCGTCCAGCAGCGCTTCCTGCGTGTACTCCTCGGCGCCGACAATGTTGATGTGGCGGATGCCGCTGGTCTTTCCTTCGACAACATCGATCTTGATATCGACGCGGTTCCGGGGCAGTTCGGTGACTGCCGTATCAATGGTGGCGCCGTAACGGCCCTGGGCAACGTACTGGCGCTCCAGCTCCAGGCCAACCCGCTCCAGGGTGGCCTGCTTGAAGATTTCGCCCTCGCGCAGCCCTTGCTGCGACAGCCCCTCAAGGAGCGCTTCGCTCTTGATGGCCTTGTTGCCATCAAGCTCGATGCTCTCGATGGCCGGGCGCTCGGCCAGGGAGATGATGAGCACCCCCTCGTCCCGGGCCATACGTACATCTTTGAAATAGCCGGACTGGAACAGCTGCCGGATCAGCTGGCGCACAGTGATCTCGTCCACTGTATCGCCGACGCTGAGCGGCAAGATGTTAAATACAGTACCGGCCGATACCCGCTGCAAGCCCTGCAGGCGGATGTCCGTCACGGTAAATGCATCGGCAACCGCGCCCGCGCTGCCGAGCAGCGCACAGACCGTCATCGCCCGTCGCAAAAATCTTCGCCATGCGTTCTGCCTGCGCAAAACGGCGCTCCCCATTGTCATTTAAGCAGTCGCCAGATGTCGTTGTAGATCGCCATCACCATCAGTCCCCCGACCAGCATGAGTCCCACCTGCATGCCCACCAGCTGGACGCGCTCCGGCAAGGGTTTGCCCAGCGCCCACTCCGCCGCCGCAAACACGACGTGGCCGCCATCCAGAATCGGAATGGGCAGCAGGTTCAAAACGCCCAGTGAGACGCTCAGCAGAGCCAGCACGCCCAGAAAGTAGGTCAATCCCATCCGCGCTGAATCGCCGGCGACTTCGGCAATCGTAAGCGGGCCGCTGATGTTCTTCAGGGACACATCGCCGACCACCATTTTCTTCAGCAGGGACAGCGTCATGACCGTGGTGTCGACCGTTTGCGTGACGCCCTGGCGCAGGGCATCCAGAGGACCGTAACGCACCTCACGCATGCTGATACCGACACCCATGAAACCGGTGCTGGTGCCGTCAGCCGCGGGCCGCTCGTCGGGCGTGGCGGTCAGCGACCGGGTACTGCCATCCCGCAGCACCTGTAGCGCCAAAGGCTCGCCGGGAGCGCGGACAATCGCAGCGACCCATTCGCGCCATAGCGCAACGGGCTCATCGTTCACGGCCAAAATCAAATCGCCCGGCATCAGCCCCGCCCGCGCCGCAGCGGAGCCCGGCTCAACGCTGCCAATCACCGGCGGGTGGCTGGGGCTAAGGCCCAGGGAACCGAGCAGATCGGGCTCGTCGACACCCTGCTGCCAGTGATCGATCGGCAGGCTCACAGCGCGCTGGCCGCCACCGTTGCGGGCCAGCTGCAGCTCAATCTGTCCGGACTCGCCCATACGATTGGCCAGCGCCAGGGTAATCTCCTGCCAGGTCTGCACAGGCTCGCCGTCGACTGCGACGATCTCGTCCCCACGCTGGATGTCGGCCGCGGCCGCCGGGGTTTCCGGGAGCGCGGCGTTCAAAAGCGGCGCTACGCTGCTGCTGCCCGCCGCGGCAAGGCCCCAGTAGACAACGATCGCCAGGAGAAAATTGGCCACCGGACCGCCCAGGGAAATCGCGATGCGCCAGGCCGGGGTCAGCTGGTTGTGGGCCAGCGCGCCCGCGGGCAGCGTTTCGCCTGCCGCCATTTCCCGTTCGTCGAGCATGCGGACATAGCCACCCAGCGGGATGGCGGCGATCGCGAACTCCGTGCCGTGCCGGTCGACCCGGGACCAGATGGGCCGGCCAAAGCCCACGGAAAACCTCAGGATGCGGACCCCCGAGCGGCGCGCAATCACGTAGTGACCATATTCGTGGATGGTCACCAGAATGCCCAGAGTGAGAATCAGGGCCAGCGGATATTGCAAAAATTCCAAGTCACAGCTCCGTTCGGCCGAGGTCGCCCGCCGGCGACCTGGTCGCGCGGCGGTCGAATATTATACGAATTAGGCAGTTAGAGCCCTAACGCGCCAGATGGTTCAGCCCAGCCTGCCGAGGGTCCAGGATACCCACAGCCCCCAGAGCGGAAGACTGGACAGCTGGGCATCAATCCGGTCCAGCATGCCGCCGTGACCGGGCAGGAGCCGGCCCGAGTCCTTCACGCCGGCGCGCCGCTTCAGGGTGCTCTCAAACAGGTCGCCAAGCACCGAAACCAGGACCAGAACGGCCAGCACCGGGAGCCAGCGCGCGATCTGCGCCTCGCCCCGCAGCACCAGCACCGCCACGACCACCAACAGGACGGCCAGCATTCCCCCCAGGACCCCTTCCCAGCTTTTGCCGGGGCTGACCTTGGCGAGGAGTTTGCGGCGCCCGAACTGCTTGCCCGCGAAGTACGCGCCGACATCTGCCAGCCACACACTGGCGAGGGCCAGCATGACCCAGTTGGCGCCATCAGGCAGCGCCCGCAGCACGATCAGGGCAGCGTACGCCCCGCCGATGGCGAGCAAACCGTAAAGTGCGTCCGCCGGCCGGAACTGCCCTCCCGCCGCAGCCGGGTCAAAGGCCAGCACCCGGTACAGCGCATACATCCAGAACACCACAGCCCCGATGAGCAGCGGCACCCACAGCGCCGGCACCGCGAAGATCACAGCTGCCAAAGCGGCGTAGCTCAGCGTGTACACCGCGCGGGCGGCGATCGTTGCGCACCCGACCAGGGCCGCCCATTCCCAGGCCGCCGCAGCGGTGATCAGGCCGAACACCACGGCGTACAGCCACAGGGGAGCGAGGTAAATGGCAGCGACGACCAGCGGGGCCAGAACCAGCGCGGTCAGGACGCGCGCTTTCAGCACGGGCGCCACCGGCCGGGCAGGCGCAGGGCGCTCAAGAGCGGCGCCCGAAGCGGCGCTGGCGCTCGATGAAGTCAGAGAACGCGGAGCTGAGCGCGTCTTCGTCAAAGTCCGGCCAGAAGCTCTCGGTAAAGAACAGTTCGGTGTAGGCAAAGTCCCAGAGCAGGAAGTTGCTGATGCGGTGGTCACCGCCTGTGCGGATGCAAAGGTCAGGCGGCGGCAAATGCCCGAGGGACAGCTGCTCGCTGAAGGCATGCTCGTCGATACCGCTGAGGTCAACCTGGCCGTGCTTGTACTGCACCGCCAGGCGCTTGGCAGCCTCGAGAATGTCCCAGCGACCGCCAAAGTTGGCAGCGATGTTCAGGGTCATGCGATCGTTATCGCGAGTCAGCGTCTCGGCACGATTCATCTGCATCTGCAGGTCTGCAGCGAAGCGCGAGCGATCACCGATCACCTGCAGTCGCACACCGCGCGCATGAAGCTCGTCCAGGTCGTTTTTCAAAACGCTGCGCATCAGATCCATGAGCAGCGTCACTTCGCGTCGGGGTCGCTGCCAGTTCTCGGTCGAGAAAGCGAACAGCGTCAGGCACCGGACCCCCGCGTCGGCACAGGCCTGCGCAATGGGACGGACGTTCTTGGCACCAGCGCGATGACCGGCAGCGCCGGGCAGGGTCCGGGCTTTGGCCCAGCGGTGGTTGCCGTCCATGATGATCGCGACATGCGCCGGAGCGGCGTCGGTTTGCACCGCGCTTGCTGTGGCTTGCTCAGGTTGTGGCGATTTGGCCGACACCGCGATATTCCTTCGTACCCGCGGCGATCAGATTTCCAGCAGGTCTGCTTCTTTGGCCGCCAGGGCGCTGTCGACTTCTTCGATACGACGGTCCGTCATTTTCTGAATTCCTTCTTCAGCACGATGAGCGTCGTCTTCGGCGACCTCTTTTTCCTTTGCCAGCTCACGGATGTCGGAGATGGCATCCCGGCGGATATTGCGGATGGCAATACGCCCGTTCTCAGCTTCCTGACGGGCAACTTTGGCGAGGTCGCGGCGATTCTCTTCCGTCAACGGCGGCATCGGCACTCGAATCACGTTGCCTGCGGTGGAAGGATTAATGCCCAGATCGCTTTTCAGCAGTGCTTTCTCGATGACCGGTACCAGCTGCTTTTCCCAGGGGGAGATGGCCAGGGTCCGGGCATCTTCAACATTGACCGACGCCACCTGGCTGAGGGGCGTTTCGACGCCGTAGTAATCCACCGTAATGCCGTTCAGCAGGGACGGTGTCGCGCGACCGGTGCGGATCTTGGCGAAGGCGGCCTGCATCGATTCGAGGGACTTGCCCATCCGCTCGTCTGCGTCGGCCTTTATTTCGTCAATCATGGTGTTCCGGTCATCCTGTCTTGCTGGGCGCCCGCTGTCGCAGAGGCTCAGGAAATGCGGGTGCCAACGGCCTTGCCGGCAATGATACCCCCAAGGGCGCCCCGTTCGCTCATGTCGAACACGACGAGCGGCATCGCGTGTTCCTGGCACAGGCAGATCGCCGCCTGATCCATCACGCCCAGCCCCTGATCGAGCACGTCCTGATAGCCAAGGGTCTCGTAGCGCGTGGCCGATGGGTCCTGCTTCGGGTCGGCGCTGTAAACCCCGTCGACCTTGGTCGCCTTCAGCACGAGATCTGCGTCGATCTCGATCGCCCGCAAACAGGCCGCCGTGTCAGTGGTGAAGAGGGGGTTACCGGTGCCGCCCGTAAAGAAACAGACCTTGCCGGCGTCCAGAGCCGCCAGAGCGTCTGTACGGCTGTAGCCGGGCGCAATGCCAGGGATAGGCACCGAGGCGAACAGCGCCGTCGGCGCACCCTCCCGGGCCAGCACGCTGGCCATGGCGATGCCGTTCATGACGGTCGCCAGCATGCCCATGTGATCGGCGCTGACTCTCGGCAGCCCGGCCTCGGCGAGGCTCGCGCCCCGCAGCAGGTTGCCGCCGCCAACGACAATGCCCAGCTCGCCACCTGCTTCGACAAACGCCTTCAGCTCACGGCAAAGCTCTGTGACCGCCTCGGGCGCAAGGCCCGAGCCATCGGCGCCGCCGAGCGCCTCGCCGGACAGTTTGAGCAGTACCCGCCGCGGCGGAGCACCTGCAGCCGGTGCCGCCATTGTTACTTGGTTGCCTCGACCTGAGCTGCCACTTCGCTCGCGAAATCGGCTTTCTCCACCTCGATGCCATCACCGACCAGGTAGCGTGCGAAGCTTTCGCAGCCCACCCCGCTGGCCTTCAGCAAGGCGCTGATCTTCTGGTTCGGATCCTTCACGAAGGGCTGATCCAGCAGGCTGACCTCGGCCAGGAACTTGCGCACCCGACCTTCGACCATCTTGGCGACGATTTCTTCGGGCTTGCCGCTCTCTGCCGCCTGGGCTTCGAACACTTCGCGCTCTTTGGCGACCAGGGCCTCCGGCAAGTCGCTGCCTTGCACAACCAGCGGCGCCGGGTCGATGCCCGTGATGTGCATCGCGACGTCCCGGGCCAGCTCCGGCGCACTGCCGTCCAGCTGCACCAGGGCACCCTTGCGGCAGTCGCTGTGCAGGTAGCCGCCGATGCCGCCAGCCGCACTGGCCAGCGTCACCACCCGGCGCACCGTGATGTTTTCGCCGATCTCCTGGACCAGCGCCTGCCGGGCGTCGCCCAGCGGCCCGTCAAGCAAGGCGGCCGCGTCGCTGCTGCCCGCCTCGAAGGCGGCGTTCAGAACGCTGTCGACATAGGCGATGAACTTTTCGTTCTTGGCGGCGAAATCCGTCTCGATGTTGATCTCGACCAGCGTGCCCTTGCTACCGTCGTCGGCAACACGCATGCCAAGCAATCCTTCTGCGGCCGTACGGCCCGCCTTCTTGGCAGCCTTCAGCGCGCTGGATTTGCGCAGGTCTTCGATGGCCTTGTCCATGTCGCCGCCGGCTTCGGTCAGCGCCTTTTTGCAGTCCATCATGCCGAGCCCGGTGCGCTCGCGCAGTTCTTTCACCATTGCTGCGGTGATTGCCACGGCTATTCTCCTTCGCTGGTAGCAGCGCCGCTTTCCGGCGCAGCGGCGGCAGGGGCATCCGCAGCCGCGGCGGCCGGTGCCTCGGAAGTTTCCGGCGCAGCGGCGGCGGCCGGAGCCTCTGCGGGAGCCGCTTGCGCGGTTGCCACTTCGACAAATTCTTCAGGATCGACATCGCCCGCGGCGTTGCGCGCGCCCTCGGCCACGGCATCCGCCGCCGCCGTGATGTACAGGCGAATCGCGCGGATCGCGTCATCGTTGCCGGGAATCACGTAGTCGATGCCAGACGGGTCGCTGTTGGTATCGACGACGCCGAACACCTTGATCCCGAGCTTGCGTGCTTCGGCAATGGCAATGTGCTCGTGCTGGACGTCGACCACGAACAGCGCATCCGGCAGACCGCCCATGTCCTTGATCCCGCCGAGGCTCTTTTCGAGCTTCTCGAGCAGTCGCTGGCGCTGCAGCGCCTCACGCTTGGTCAGCATCTCGAAAGTGCCGTCTTCGGCCTGGGTCTCCAGGGTCTGCAGGCGCTTGATGGACTGCCGAATGGTCTTGTAGTTGGTCAGCATGCCGCCGAGCCAGCGCTGATCCACATACGGCATGCCGATGCGCAGCGCCTGCTCGCGAATGGTCTTGGACGCCGCACGCTTGGTGCCGACAAACAGGATCTTGTTGCCCTTGCTGGCCAGCCGCTTGAGCTCCGCCAGGGCCTCGGCGAACGCAGGCGCGGTGCGCTCCAGATTGATGATGTGAATCTTGTTGCGGGCCCCGAAGATGTAGGGGGCCATCTTGGGGTTCCAGAAGCGGGTTTGGTGGCCGAAGTGCACGCCTGCGGCCAGCATGTCGCGCATGCTGATATCCATAATTTTTCTCCGGGTTGTTTCTTCCACAGCCCCCGGCGACGCAACCGGGGCAATTCGAGACGAATCGCGCCGGCACCCAGCGCCCGGTGATGGACTGTGTGCGGATTTCGCGCTGAACGATCAGAGCCGCTCGTTGCGAGTTCAGTTCAATCAAGGTTTTGCAGCCCGCTGGCACCGGACCAGGAGGTCCCGGCACGACGCAAAACGCCGTGGCCGTTGCCCGCGAGCGGCGCGCTTTATACCATAGTTGCCGGACGCCCGAAACTCGGGCGAAGCGGCTTTACGGGGCCAGGCAAGCAGGTAGCACATGGTCGCGAAGGTCAGCAGCGAAGACGAGATAGAAAAGATGCGCACGGCTGGCCGCCTGGCCGCCAGCGTGCTGGAGATGATCGAGCCCTACGTGGTGCCCGGCGTCACCACCGACGCCCTGGATGAGCGTTGTCACAAGTTCATCGTCGATGAGCTCGGCTGCATCCCCGCGCCTTTGAACTACGGCGGCGGTAACGGCGTGCCGCCCTTCCCCAAATCGATCTGCACCAGCGTCAACCACGTGGTCTGCCACGGTATCCCGACGTCCAAAAAAGTCCTGAAAAGCGGCGATATGGTGAACATCGACGTCACGGTGATCAAAGATGGTTACCACGGGGATACCAGCAAGATGTTTGCCGTTGGCAAGCCTGCGGTGCTGGCAGAGCGGCTCGCTCGGGTCACCCAGGAGTGCCTGTACCGGGGGATCGAGGCGGTTCGGCCCGGGGCGACGCTCGGGGATATCGGCTACGCGATTCAGAGCCACGCCGAGGCCGAGCGGTTCTCGGTTGTGCGGGAATTTTGCGGTCACGGGATCGGCACGGTTTTTCACGATGAGCCGCAGGTCGTGCACTACGGGCGTCCGGGCAAAGGCGCCGTCATCGAAGCCGGAATGACCTTTACCATCGAGCCAATGATCAACGCCGGCAAGCGGCACGTGAAGATCCTGCCGGACGGCTGGACCGTTGTGACCAAGGACCACAAGCTTTCTGCCCAGTGGGAGCACACGATCCTGGTGACGGCCACCGGGGCTGAGGTGCTCACTCGCCGGCAAGACGAAGCGAGCCTGTGACCGGGCCGGAGGCCGATTCGCCCCGCCCGAGCCCAAGAGAACGCCTGGCAGCCCGGGATGCCGAGCTTGAGCGCCGCTACTGGGACCGAGCGCAGGTACTCGACCTGCTCGAAGAACGCACCGTTTTCATGGACGCCCTGCTCCTTGAGCTGTGGGACGCGCACATCGACACCGATGAACTGGCGCTCTATGCCCTGGGCGGCTATGGCCGCCGGGAACTGCTCCCGCACAGTGACCTTGACCTGCTGATCGTTGGCCGCAAACCGGATCGACATGCCAGCCAGATCGAGGCCTTCCTGCTCGCCCTGTACGACCTGCATCAGGACGTGGGCCAGAGCGTCCGGGCGCTGAAGGAAGTCCGCAGCGCCGCCCAGAGCGACATCACGATTGCGACAGCGCTGTTCGAGCGCAGACCGCTGCGCACCAACGCTGCCATCGACGACAAGTTGACCGATGCCGCCAACCACCGGCGCCTGTGGCCGGCCGAAGCCTTCTACCACGCGAAGATTGACGAGCAGCGCAAGCGTCACGCGACCTTCGCCGACAACGAATACGAGCTGGAACCGAACGTCAAGGAATCGCCCGGCGGCCTGCGGGACCTGCACACGGCCATGTGGGTGTTCGCGCGGCAGTTCGGCACGGATGACCCGAACGCGCTCGAAGAGCTGGGCGTGCTGACGGCGCAGGAGCGCGAGTGGTTTCTGGCGGGCCGACGCTATCTGCTGTGGGTGCGCTACGGGCTGCACCTGCTGTGCGGGCGCAAGGAAGAGCGCCTGCAGTTTGAGCACCAGCGAGCGCTGGCCGAGCGCCTGGGCTACGTCGACACCACCGCGCGGCTGGGCGTTGAGCGCTACATGCAGCAGTACTACCGGCACGTGCTGACCCTGCGGGAAGTAAACGACATCTTGCTGCAGTATTTTGATGAAGCCATCGTGCAGCGCAAATCACGGGACGAGATCACCCCGGTCAACGAACGGTTCCAGCTGCGCGACGGCTACATCGAGGCCTGTCGCCCGGACGTGTTCGAGCGCCGTCCCAGCGCGCTGATGGAAATCTTCGTGCTGCTGGCCCATCGGCGCGGCGCTGCCGGCGTGCGGACCGGCACCATTCGCCTGATCCGCGACGCGCTGCACCTGATCGACGACGACTTCCGCAACGACCCGGACAACAACGCCCTGTTCATGGACTTGTTGCGTGCCCCGCACACGCTGGTCAGCCAGCTCACCCGTATGCGGCGCTACGGCGTGCTGCAGCGTTACATTCCCGAATTCGGTCGGGTCATCGGGCAAATGCAGCACGACCTTTTCCACATCTACACGGTCGATGCGCACACCATGCAGGTGATCCGCAACATGCGGCTGTTCCGTTACCGGAGCGCCGAAAAGGATTTTCCCGTGGCGGCGCACTGTGTACGCAACATCGCCAAGATTGAGCTGCTCTACATTGCCGGCCTGTACCACGACATCGGCAAAGGCCGCGGCGGCGATCACTCGACGCTCGGGGCAAAGGACGCGCGCGTGTTCTGCGCGCGGCATGGGCTGTCCAGCAGCGATACGGATCTGGTGGCATGGCTGGTCGAAGCACACCTGCTCATGTCGAGCACCGCGCAGCGCAAAGATATTTACGATCCCGACGTCATTAACGACTTCGCGGCTGTGATCAAAAGCGAGCGGCGCCTGAACTATCTGTACGCCCTGACCATCGCCGACATCAACGCGACCAACCCGACGCTTTGGAACAGCTGGCGCGCGACGCTCCTGCGGCAGCTGTACAGCGAGACCCGGCGGGCTCTGAGGCGCGGCCTGGAATCCTCTCCGGATCGGGAGGAGGCCCTGGCTGAGACGCGGAGCTGGGCCCGGGAGCACCTGGGCCGGCGCGGGCTGGCTACCGAGGCCGTCGACAGGGTCTGGGCAGTGTTCGGTGACCGCTTTTTCCTGCGGCACTCTCCGCGGAAGGTCGCGGAGCTGACGGTGCGGGTACACGAGCACGATATCGCCAGCGGGCCCATGATCCTGGTCCGCGACATGGGGCAACAGCTCAGCGAGGGCGGCGCGACGCAGCTGTACATCTACATGCGCGACCAGCCAGAGATTTTCGCCGCCACGACCATCACCCTGGACAGCTTCGGTCTGTCGGTCTTCGAGGCCAACCTGAAGACCGGCCCGGCGGGCGAGTGCTTCAACCGCATCGTCGTGCTCGACGACGACGGCAACCGGGTCGCGGCTGCGAAGGAGCTGTGGCGCAAGGTGCAGGAGCGCATGGCGCAGGCTCTGAAGGACCCCGGCGCGGTGCGCGCCCGCAGCGCCCAACGCCTGCCTCGCCGGGTCAAGCAACTGGTACGGCCAACGGAAGTGGCCGTGCACACGGCCCGCGACGGCGAAGTCACCGAGGTGACGGTCACGGCCTCTGACCGCCCTGGCCTGCTTGCCGATACCGCCACCCTCTTAGCCGAGCTCGGCATTTCAATTTTGAGCGCCCGCATCATGACCCTGGGCGATCGCGTCGAGGACAGCTTTACGATCCTCGCGGCAGACGGCCAGCCGATCACCGACCCGCAGGCGATCTACGATCTCGAAAATCATCTGCGCCAGGAACTCGACCGGTCCCTCGTGCGCGACCTTGCCGGCTGACCGGGCCCTAAGGACGCATGCCGCACCCTGCCCTGAACAAGCTGGAGCCCTACCCGTTCGCGCGGCTGAACGCGCTCAAGGCCGGATTGGCGGCGCCGGACGATCGGGCGCACATCGCCCTGTCGATCGGCGAGCCCAGGCACCCGGCGCCGGATTTCGTGATAGACACCCTGGCCGATCCCGCTTTCCTGCGCGCCTCCTTAGGCAGCTATCCGGCGACGCGGGGGAGCGATGAGCTGCGGGCGGCCCAGGCCCGCTGGCTGACCGCCCGCTTTGGCTGCCCCATCGATCCTGCGCGGCAGGTTCTACCGGTGGCGGGCACCCGGGAGGCGTTGTTTTCTGTGGCCCAGGCGCTGCTTGATCCTGCCGGCGCAGGCACCGTTGCCATGCCCAATCCGTTCTATCAGATCTACGAGGGGGCGGCGCTGCTTGGCGGCGGCCAGCCCCGCTACCTGCCCGCCACCGCGGCAAGCGGCTATCTGCCCGATTTCAGCCAGCTCACCGCCGATGATTGGCAGGCCATCGACCTGCTGTATCTGTGCACCCCCGGGAACCCGAGCGGCGCGGTGCACAGCCTCGAGCAGCTGAAGGACCTGCTGGCGCTGGCTCAAGAGCACGATTTCGTCGTGCTCAGCGATGAGTGCTACAGCGAGATCTACAGCGACGAGCAGTCGCCGCCGCCCGGGTTGCTGACCGCCGCCGCTGCCGCTGGAGACCCCGAGTGTCGCCGGGGGCTGGTGTTCAACAGCCTGTCGAAACGTTCCAGTCTGCCAGGCCTGCGCTCCGGGTTGGTTGCTGGCGATGCAGAGCTGCTGGCGGCGTACCTCAGCTACCGCACCTATCAAGGCTGCGCTCTGCCCGCGCACACGCAAGCGGTCAGTACCCTGGCCTGGGCCGATGAGGACCACGTCCTCGACAATCGTGCCCGGTACCGGGAAAAGTTTGCAGCGGTCCAGCCTATCCTGGCGCCGCATTACCCGGCGCAGGTGCCTCCGGGAGCCTTCTTCTACTGGCTACCGGTGCCCGGCGATGATCGCGACTTCGCAGCGCGCCTGTTCGAAGCCGAAAACGTGACCGTGCTGCCCGGGCAGTTTCTTGGCCGGGACTGCCCGACCGGCGGGCCCAACCCCGGGACTGGCCACGTGCGCACGGCTCTGGTCGCGCCGCTGGCGGAGTGCATCGAAGGGGCCCGGCGCATCGCCCGGTTTCGGGCCCTGTGGTAGCGTAGCGCGCCCGGATCGCGCACTGCCCAGCACCATGACCAACGCCTCAGATTTCCACGCCTTCGGTATCGGTATCGCCAGCCACAGCCAGGCCGGCGCCATGCTTGACTGCTACTTTCCAGCGCCCAGAAAGCAGGCCGGACCCGCAGAGCTCAGCTGGCTCCAGCAGCACGGCAAGGCCGCGACGACCACCGCCGACGCGGTGACCGCCCTGGCCGCGCAGACAGACGATCAGGCACTGGCAAAGGCCCTGCGGGCGCTGGCTGAACAGGATGCGCCGCTCGTTCTGTGCGCACTGCCGGAAGATGGCCCGATTGCCAGCACCGCAGAGGCGTATCTCAAGCTGCATCTGCTGTCGCACCGCCAGGCCAGGCCCAACACGCTGAACCTGGACGGCATATTCGCCAACCTGCCGAACGTGGTTTGGACTCAGACCGGTCCCGTCGCGACCGAAGATTTCGAAAGCCGGCAAATCGCGGCGCGCTTGCGCGGCGAACCGCTGGACGTGCTGGCCATCGACAAGTTTCCCAAGATGACCAATTACGTGATTCCGGCCGGGGTCCGCATTGCCGACAGCTCGCGGGTGCGCCTGGGCGCTTACCTGGGAGACGGCACCACGGTCATGCACGAGGGCTTCATCAACTTCAATGCCGGAGCCCTGGGGCCCAACATGGTCGAGGGCCGTTTGTCCCAGGGCGTCGTTATGGGCGCGAACTCCGATCTCGGCGGGGGCTCCAGCACCATGGGCACGCTGTCCGGCGGCGGCGAGATGCGCATCACCATCGGTGAGCAGTGTCTGATCGGCGCCAACGCCGGCACCGGCATTCCCCTGGGCGATCGCTGCACTATCGAAGCCGGCCTGTACATCACTGCGGGCACCCCGGTGCTGCTCATCGACGGCGACAACCCGGAAGGCCAGCCGATCAAGGCGCGCGCGCTCGCTGGGGAGAGTGACCTGTTGTTCATCCGCAACGGCCGCACCGGAACCGTCGAATGTCGCACCAACCGGCGCGCCATCGAGCTGAACGCCGCGCTGCACGCGCACAACTAGGATCAGCCTGTGGATGTGCTGGAACTGACCGAGACGCTGATTCGTCAGCCCAGCGTCACGCCGCACGACGCCGGCTGTCAGCAGCTGATCGGCGATCGCCTGAGCGCCCTTGGCTTTCAGCTCGAGGCCCTGCGCTTTGGCGAGGTCGACAACCTCTGGGCGACCTGGGGCACCGACGGGCCCTGGCTCGTGTTCGCGGGACACACCGACGTGGTGCCGACCGGCCCGGTCGAGGCCTGGAGCGTAGATCCCTTCGCGGCGGAAACGCGGGACGGCTACCTGTACGGGCGCGGCGCCGCCGACATGAAAGCCAGCCTGGCAGCCATGATCTGTGCGTGTGAAGCCCTGTTAGCTGCCGGCAAGCCCCGGCTGCGCATCGGTTTTCTGATCACCAGCGACGAGGAAGGACCTGCGGTGGACGGCACCGTTCGCGTGGTCGACGCCCTGCGGGAGCGCGGCATTGCTCCGGAGTACTGCATCGTTGGCGAGCCTTCTTCGAGCGAGGCCCTGGCGGACGTGGTGCGCAACGGCCGCCGGGGCTCCCTCAACGGCAACCTGCGGGTACTGGGCCGGCAGGGGCACGTTGCCTACCCGGAACAGGTGGTCAATCCGATCCATCGACTCGCCGCGCCGCTGGCGGCCCTGGCCGACAAGGTCTGGGACCAGGGCAACGACTACTATCCCGCCACCAGCTTCCAGGTGTCCAACATCACGGCGGGCACCGGGGCCACCAACGTGGTGCCGGGCACCGCCGAGGTGCTGTTCAACTTTCGCTACTCAACGGAGCAGACCGCGGAAGGCCTGCAGCGCGCGGTGATCGAGATCCTCGACCAGCACGCGCTCGACTATGAGCTGCGCTGGCACCTGTCCGGGGAGCCGTTTCTGACTGAGCGCGGAGTGCTGACCGACGCCGTCTGCGCCGCCACCGCAGCAGAGCTCGGCTACGAGCCCGAACTGTCCACCGCTGGAGGAACCTCCGACGGCCGCTTTATCGCTCGCCTGGGCACGCAGATCGTGGAGCTCGGGCCGGTCAATGCATCTATCCATAAAATCGACGAGCGGGTCCGCATCGCGGACCTTGCGCCCCTGGCCCGGATCTACCGGGGCATCGCCGAGCAGCTGGCGGAGGGCTCATGAAGCGCTACCTATTCGGTGGCCTGTTGATCGTGGTCATCGTGTTGCTGACCCAGGCACCGGTCTCGCTGCTCAAGCCGTTCCTGCCGCCGGCCGGTCAGGCCGTTGAGCTGCAGCAGCTGCGCGGCACGCTGTGGCGCGCCGCCGCGACCGTCCACCACCAGGGGCGGACGCTCGGCGACCTGAGCTGGCAGTTCCAGCCGGCGCGCCTGCTGAGCGGGCAGCTCGCTTTTGCCTGGCAGATGGCCGGGCGAGACGTGAGTGGCACCGGCACTGCGGGGCGATCCTTGTCTGCCTGGCATCTGACCGGTGATGGTGTCGCTGCGAGTCGCCTTTTCGCGCCGCTTTTGGCCGAATATGAACTGGTTGTGCCGGGCCAGGTGACGCTCGCCGAGCTCGTGGCCGCCTCCGACGGCCAGCGGGTCACGGGCCTGGCCGGCAACCTTCTCTGGCCGGGAGGCAGCGTCACCTTCCCCCAGGGCAACCGCTTGGCCACGATCGCCATGCCCCCCCTGAACGCGGAACTCAAACTGGATGCGGAACAACAGCCGCTCGCTGAGGTCTTTCAAGCAGACGGTCAGGGCCAGCGAGCGCCTGGCGCGGACTACCCGCTGCTGACCCTGACCGCACTGGCCAGCGGCTTTGCAAAGGTAGCGGTCACTCGCAGGCTGACGCGGTTGGCCGGCGTGCCGTGGCCGGGAAGTGAACCCGATCACGCTGTCGTTCTGGAGGTCGAACAGCAGGTCTTCTAAGATCGAAGGAAGTTATGAGCGCTACCGCAACACGTCTGATCTCCCGCGCCGCCGAGCTGCTCCCCTGGCTGATGGTGATCGGGATTGCGTACACCCTGGCCATGGGCGTGCTGTACTTTGTTTCCGATCCGGCCAGCGCCACAACGGTCAAGCCCGTCAATCTGCCGGAGCCCAACGCCGGCCAGCTCAAACGACCGTTCAACGTCAGCCAGGTCACCAGCAAGAACCTGTTCGGCGTGCTCGAAGCGCAGGCCGAAGGCGCTGCCGAGAGCCAGGAAAAAGTCGAGAAAACCCGATTGCCCCTGGAGCTGCACGGCGTGTTCGTTGCCGATGAGCCCGAGGAGTCTGCGGCGATCGTCGCGCAAAAGAACAAGCCCGGAAAACTCTACGCGATCGGCGAAAAGGTGCCGGGCAACGCCGAGCTGCGAGAGGTGTTCGCAACGCACGTGATCCTGCGCAGAGCCGGCGTCACCGAGAAGCTGGAATTTTCGACCTTGAGCGACGGTTTCGTGGCGGACCCGATGGAAGAGGAACCCGCAGCAGCCAGGACGGGCAGCGGCCTGACCGGGCGCAGCACCTTCCGAGACCCCGAGCACACTTCGCCAAGCGAGTCTGTCGCAGATCGGCAGCCGCAAACTGCCCGGGAATACATCGAAGCGTATCGTGAGGAATGGACGGCAGACCCTGAGGGCGTGCTCAGCGAACTTGGCGTTTCCCCCGTAGCCAGCGGCGAGAGCAGCGGCTATCGGGTCGGGAGCATGGCGAGTTCTCCTTATCTGAGCCAATCAGGCCTGAAGTCCGGTGACGTTATCCTGTCAGTGAATGGGCAGGCCGTCGGGAACGTACAACAGGACCGTTCGCAAATGACCAGCCTGCTCGCACAAGGATCTGCACGACTCGAGGTACAGCGCGGTTCGCGGCGCTTTTACGTCACAGCATCGTTGAAATAAATATGACTGACTCCCACGCTCTGGCCGCTGGCCAACTGCCCCGAACCTCGTTCGCCCGAACCTCGTTCGCCCGCATGCTGTTCGTACTGGCACTGTGCTGCGCTGGAGGGCTCGGCACATCGAGCGCCCTGGCCCAGGAGCAGACCTGGAAGATCAACATCAAGAACGCGGACATCCAGGAGTTCGTGGCGCAGGTTGCCGAGATCACCGGCAAAACATTCATTATCGACCCGCGCCTGAAGGGCAACGTCACCGTCATGTCGAACACCAGCATGGATCGCGACGCGGTCTACGCGCTGTTCCTGTCCGTGCTGCGGGTCCATAACTTCACCGCCACGTCGTCGGGCACCGGCGAGGTGGTGCGTATCCAGCAGAACGCCATGGGCAAGCAGACCCCGGGCGCTCGCGGCGACCTGTCTGAGGTCGCACCGGAAGAACTGGTCACCCGGGTCGTTGCCGCACAGAACGTTGACTCCGCAGAGCTCATGAAGATTCTGCGGCCGCTCATTCCGCAGTACGGCCACATCGCCGCTGTCGCGACACCGAATATCGTGATCATCAGCGACCACGCGGACAATATCATTCGCCTGATGCGCATCATTCGGCAAATCGACGTCGCTGACGAAGACGACATGATCGTGGTGCCCATGAAGGATGCCTGGGTCGGCACCGTCGTCGCGCTGCTCGAACGTGTCGCGCCGGACCAGATTGGCCGCAGCGCCAAAGGCCCGCAAAAAATCCAGCTGATCGCCAACGAGCGCAACAACACGCTGATCGTCAAGGGCAAGTCCCGCCCCGTGGCCGAAGTCCTGAAGCTGATCGAGAAACTGGACCAGCCTGCGACCGCCGGGGGGTCTACCCAGGTCCTGCCCCTAAGCCACGCGCAGGCCACGGAAGTTGCCGAGATCCTGAACGGGCTCAGCGAAGGCGGCACGCAGGAAGAAGGTGCACAGCAGACCAATATTCAAGCCGACGAGTCGCTGAACGCCATCGTCGTCAAGGCTGACCCAGGCCGCATCGCCGAGATCAAAGAGCTGGTCGCGGCTCTGGACGTCCGACGCAGCCAGGTCCTGATCGAGGCGGCGATCGTCGAAGTCTCCATCAGCGATACGTCCAACCTGGGTGTCGAAATGGCGGCCGCTGACGGGCGCGGCGAAAGCGTGCCGCTGGTGAGCACCAGCCTGGACGGCACGATCGGCTCGCTGATTGGTGGCCTGCTGCCGGAAGACGGCGAAGAGATCAACGTGCTCAGCGGCCTGGCTGGCCTCAACAGCCCGACCTTCGCGGCGGCCAAGATCGATGCCGACGGGATCAGCTTCGGCGCCGTCATCAACGCGCTGGCCACCAACACGGACGCCAACCTGCTGTCCACACCGAGCATCCTGACCCTGGACAACCAGGAGGCGAAGATCGTGGTGGCCAACGAGGTGCCCTTCCGGACCGGCTCGTTCACGACCCAGGCCGATGGCGCGAACAACCCGTTCACCACTATTCAGCGCGAGGACGTTGGCCTGCAGTTGACCGTCACGCCCCACGTGCACGACGGCGAGGCGGTGCGGCTGGAAGTGTCCCAGGAAGTCTCCAATGTCGTCGACTCGGGCATCACGATCGGCAGCAGCGGCTTCTCTGACGTCGTCACGTCAAAGCGCACCATCGATACGGTGATCCTCGCTGACGACAAGCAGACCATCGTTCTTGGGGGGCTCATCCAGGACGACATTTCTGACTCGGTCCGCAAAGTCCCTCTGCTCGGCGATATTCCCGTTCTCGGCAACCTGTTCAAGTCCCGCAACAAGAGCCGCACCAAGCGCAACTTGTTGGTATTCTTGCGGCCGACAGTGATCCGCAACAAAGACGATGCCAATAACGTTACGGCGCGCAAATACAGCGACATCTGGGAAGTCGAGATCGAAAGCCGCGCTGGCAGCGGCTACGAAAACCTCGACGCGGTGGTCGAAGGCCGCCGCCAGGACTCCGAGTAGCGCCCACCGCCCCGGCGCCGGCGGGCCCTGTCCCGCCCCTGCGCCAGCGCTGTGACCACGCAGCCCCGTCGCGGGCTTCGCTATCGGCTCACCCGCGCACTGATCGCCCGGGTCGCTCGACCCAAGCTTGGCAGCCGGCTGCCGGTCGCCCCGCCGGGGGACCTGGTCTACGTGCTCGAGTACCGCTCCCTCTCCGATCTGGTCATGCTCGACCTGGTCTGCGAGGAGCTGACCGCCACAAATCCGCTCCAGGCCGTCGACAGCGGCGAGCATCTGGAGTCCCGTCGCTTCTTTTTTCTGAACCGCCCGGGCAAAGGGCTGCTGCGTCGCAACACCATGGCGCGCCATTCCGAGCGCATGACCCGGCTGCTGGACCACGCCAGCGCCTGGGTGGCTCAGCAGGCAAAGCCGGAGCCCGATGCGCTGCCGGCGCTGGTGCCGGTGATGGTGCAGTGGGGCCGCGCGCCCAACCGGGAAGGATCGCTCTGGCGCCTGCTGATCTCCGAAAACTGGGCCGTCACCTCGCGGCTGCGACGCTTCCTGAATCTGTTTTTGAACCGCCACGACATCGTTGTCAGCTTCGGGCACGCGCTGCCGCTGGTGGAGCTGGCCAGCGACGAGCTGCCCCTGAACCGGCTGCAGCGGCGCTGCGCCCGGCTGCTGCGCGTGCAGCTGCGGGATTTACGTCTGTCAGCCATGGGCCCGGACTTCTCGCACCGGCGCACCCTGACCAGCCAGGTCGTTGGCAGCCGCCGGGTGCGCGAAACAATCAGCGAGCTGGCCGCCGCCAGGGCCGCGAGCAAAGAAACGGCCCCGGATCAGCCCCGGGAGGCGCGCAAGGAAGCCCGGCGTCGGCAACGGGCAGAACGGGCGCTGGAGCGCAAGGCAGAAGCCCACGCCCGCTCGATCTTCTCCAACATGAGCTACGCCACCGTGCGGGTGCTGGAGCGCCTGCTGCGCTGGTTCTGGAACCGTATCTATGCCGGCGTGACGGTGCAGGGCCTGGAGCAGCTCTCCCAACAGGTTGAGGGCCACACGGTCATCTACGTCCCGTCGCACCGCAGTCACGTCGATTACCTGCTGCTGTCCTACCTGCTGTTCCAGCACGGCCGCATGATTCCGCATATCGCTGCCGGCGATAACCTGAACCTGCCTGTGGTGGGTCGTATCCTGCGTCGCGGCGGCGCCTTCTTCATGCGCCGCAGCTTTCGCGGCGACCCGCTGTACGCCTCGGTGTTTTCCGAGTATCTCTACCAGGTCTATCGACGCGGTCACTGTGTGGAGTTTTTTACCGAAGGCGGCCGCAGCCGCACAGGCCGGCTCCTGCCGCCCCGGGTGGGGCTCCTCAGGATCACCCTGGAGCACTGGGCACGCGGCCTGCCTCGCCCGATCAGCTTTGTGCCGGTTTACTTCAGCTACGAAAAGCTCATCGAAGCGGGCGCCTACCTCGATCAGCTCAAGGGCGGTGCCAAAGAGCAGGAAAGTCTGGGCGGGGTAATGCGCAGCTGGCGCCTGATCCGCCAGGATTTCGGCAAAGTGATCGTCAACGTCGGCGAGCCGCTGCAGCTCGACGAGTGGCTGGCCCAGGACGAGACTGCCGCTGCCCAAGCCCCGGATCACGGCGCCCTGGCAACGGCCCTCGGCACGGAGCTGCACCGGCGCATCAACGACGCTGCGGTGCTCAACCCGGTCAACATGGTGGCACTGGTCACTGTCGCTACGCCAAGGCTCGCCATCGAGCGGAGTGTGCTCGCAGCCCAGGTCGAGCTGTATCGGACCCTGCTCGAGGCAGACCAGAATCACCACGCCTATTCGCTGCCGGCTTACACCGGCCAGGAAGCCATCGACGAAGTGCTGCGTTTGGGTTTCGTGCAGGAGGAGCACTCCGAGATTGGCGACATCATCAGCCACGACAGCTACACCGCTGTACTCATGACCTGGTACCGGAACAACGTGACGCACACGCTCGCCCTGCCCGCTCTCACAGCCTGCCTGCTGGCGGAGCGGCGACGCCCGATCGCGCGCTCAGCCCTGCTGCGCATGCTGCGCACGCTGTATCCGTTTCTGGCCATTGAATTGAGCACAGCAACGGCAGACGACGCCTACGAACGTCAGATCAAGCACCTGCTGCAGGCCGGTCTGCTCCGGGAGGAAGACAGCTGGATCAGCACGCCAGACCTGGCTACCCAGGCGTCGGCCCAGCTCGGGCTGCTGGCGCAGATCGTGATGCCAACGCTGGAGCGTATGTATATCGTCATCGCACAGCTGTCCCTGGCAGAGCCCGGCAGCCTGGATCGAGCCAGCCTGCGCAGCCGCAGCCAGAACATCGCCAAAAAGCTGTCGCGCCTGCTCGGACTGAACGCGCCCGAATTCTTTGACGGACGGCTATTCGATCAGTTCATTCTGGCCCTGATCGAGCACGGCCGCGTCACGGAGGACGCAGACGACAAGCTGCACGCAACCGAAACGGTGCTCGAGGTGATTCGAGCCGCGACCACGGTCATTGATCGTCGCTTCGTGCAGGCCGTTCAGCGCGCCGCGTAAACATCGTAGCGCACGCTGCGCGACAGGATCTGCCAGTCCGGTGCCGGAGTGCCCGGGGCATCGTGGCGGCGGCGTTTGAGCACCACTCGATCCGTGGCCCGTTCCCGAGCCCCGGCAATCCATCGGGCCAGCTCAGCTTCCGCAGGCGCGGGTTGGCCCGCCAGCAATGCCGCCAGGTACTGCAGACGCTTGCCGGGCGCTGCCTGCTTGCTGCGCGGCGGAAACATCGGGTCCAGATAGATCACGTCGACCGGCTCATCAGGCAACCCGGGGCGCCCAGCGAGCCAGTCGTCAAAGGATCCGAGATGGGCGGTTGCCTGGAGGGCCACAAGGTTGCCTGGCGCCGCAACGGCTCGACACAGGTCATCGCAAAGGGCCCAGATCGCACCGTGCTGCTCCAGCATCGCCACGCGGGCACCCAGCAAGGCGAGGCTGAGACCATCGACGCCCCAGCCCGCGGTGCCGTCCAGCAACCGCACGGTTGCCGCCCCCTGCCTGGACTTTCGGCCCAAGCCGCAGGCCCGGGCCAGACCGGTGCTGCGGACCGCGCGCCGCTGAACGTCCGGCACGGGCACCCACTGCGCGCGCCGCTCCGCGCCCCGCGCCAGCTTCAGGCGACCCTCGTGCCAGGCCAGCCAGAATGCGTTTTCGCACCGGTTGCCGGAGCGGTTCGGCCACTGCTCCGGCTCGACGAAATGACAGGGCAACTGTCGCGCCCAGGGTGCGACTGCTTCGCGATGTTCCGGCGCTGCGTAAAGGGGCACGGCGGCAGCCGCTGTGCTCAAACGCGAACGTCCAGCCGCGTGCCCGCACCGCCTACCGTGGCCCCCGGCGACGCGCCTTGCGTCAGCGCATACATCATGAGGGCACCGCGCCGGCTCGCCGGCGCGTCTTGCCGCGAGAGCAGCCCTGGCTCAATAACCGGCCGAGCCAGGAGCGGATCCGGGTTCTGCAGCGCGTCGATGACGCCTTGCCCGGGCGGCGTCCCCGCCGGTGCTGCGGGTACCAGGCTTGCCTGACGCTCGTCTGTGCCCAGCAAGCGCCCGGCACGGCCAGGGCCTGAGCGTTCCGGCAAGGCACCCAGAGACTGGCTTGTGACGCTGCTGAGAGGATTCATACGCTAAGCAGTATAGCGAGGCTACGCAGGACGCCAAGGCGAGTCCTCCGGCAGATAGATGGGCAAAGCAGCCTCGGGGCTGACAGCCAGGCCTGCCTCGGCGCCGGCGATGGTCTGGGCCAGCAGATGCCGACAGCGCTCCGACGCGTCGGTCTCGGGCAGCACGCGGGACAGGCAATCAGCAGGCAGCCAGGGCGGTACATCGCCGCAATGGCCCGCACTGTTCGGATCGTCCAGAGCGAGCCAATCGAGATAGCCGGCAGCCCCGTCAAGCAGCACCGTGTGGCCATCGCCAGCTGCGGACTGCGCAATCGCCGGCGCCGCTGCCGTCCCCGCAGCAAACCAGGCTGCGTAGTAGAGCTCGCCCCGGCTGTGACGCCAGCTGACCACCGGGCGTTCCGGTTGCGGCGTGCTGAGCGCCTGCAGCCGGAGCGCATCGAGCCGGGCGACCGTACAGCCTGCGGCGAGCGCGAGCGCCTGGGTTGCAGCCACACCGATGCGTACCCCGGTAAAGGAACCAGGCCCCACTACGCACCCGAGCAGCTCGCATTCCGTCGGGATGAGGTCGGCGGCGGCACAGACGGCCTGCACCATGGGCAGCAACCGCTCCTTGTGCGACCGCTCCGCTTCCAGGTCCAGCCAGTAGATGTGCGTCTGCGCCGCCAACAGCACCGTGCACCGGCTCGTGGAGGTATCGAGCACGAGCGTCGGTGCAGGCGTCAGGACACAGGACATCGTCCGGGGGCCATCAGGAAAAGGCGGTGACGGTATGATGCGAGCCCACTGCTTCAAGGAGTTCCGCATTGAGTATACCGCGCCAGTCTCCCGAGCAAGCCGCCGAGCAAATCTATCGGTCGCTGCTGCGGGAGCCGCCCCGCGAAACGCTCGCAGTCGCCAACGCCTGTGGCCGCACGCTGGTGCAGGACCTGACTGCCCCGATCAGCCTGCCGCCCTTTGACGCGTCCGCCATGGACGGCTACGCGTTTCACCACGCCCGCGCCACTGGCCATGGTTCCTTGAAGCAGGTGGGCACCGCGCTTGCCGGGCATCCCTATACCGGTCCTGTCGGCCCGGGGGAATGCGTTCGCATCACGACCGGCGCGGCATTGCCTGCGGGTACGGACACCGTTGTGATACAGGAAAACGTCAGCACCGGGCCCGAGCAGATCACCGTGTCGTTCATGCCGCAGGCGGGCGACAACGTGCGTCCTGCGGGCAACGACGTCACAGCCGGACAGCTGCTGTTTCGCAGCGGGCATACGCTGAACGCATTTCACTGCGGCGCGCTCGCTGCGAGCGGCATCGCCCAGGTCGAGGTCGCAGCTCGGCCCCGGGTCGCCGTGTTTTCCACCGGCGACGAACTGGTGCCCGCCGGCGCCGAGCTCGGCCCGGGGCAAATCTACGACTCCAATCGGCTACTGGTATCGGCACTGATTGATCCGAGACGGGTTGAGCTGGTCGACGGCGGGCTGTTGCCCGACGATCCAAAGGTCCTGAGCAGCTCGCTCGGGGCGCAGAACGCTGATCTGCTCGTCACCAGCGGCGGGGTGTCGGTCGGCGACGCCGATTTCCTGACTGACATGCTGAGGGCCGAAGGCACGCTGGCGTTCTGGCGCCTGAATCTGAAACCCGGCAAGCCCCTGGCATTCGGCCGCTTTCGGGAAACGCCCTTCCTGGGGCTGCCAGGCAATCCGGTTTCGACCGCGATCACTGCGCTGCTCTTTCTGCCGCCGGCGATCGCCGCGCTGACCGGCGCACCGCAGCCAAAGCTTCGCTTTCTGCCTGCAACGCTAGCCGCGCCTATTCATCGCCGCAGCGGGCGGGAGGAATATCAGCGAGGCACCGCCGAAAACCGTGACGGCTCGCTGGTCGTGCACAGCACCGGCGACCAAAGTTCGAACCGCCTGAGCAGTTTCGGTGAGGCTAATTGCTTAATCAGGCTAAGAGCCGATCAAGACGACCTGGCGGTCGGCGCGCCCGTCGACATCCTCGCCCTGTACGGCCTGCTTTAGCCAGGCACAAAAAAAGCGCTCCGGAGAGCGCTTTTTCCAGAGCAGGCCCGAAGGCCCGGCTCTTTGATGGCTGGCTCGACGCACCGCGCCGAACCAGCACCTGCCAGGAGCCTACCGACGCTTGCGCGTGGTCTTCCGCTTGGCAGTCTTCTTCTTCACCTTACGCTTGGTGGCCTTTTTCTTGGCGACTTTGCGCTTGGCTGTCTTCCGCTTGGCGGTTTTCTTCTTCGCCTTACGCTTGGTGGCCTTCTTCTTGGCTACTTTGCGCTTGGCAGTCTTCTTCTTAGCGGTCTTCTTCTTCGCTTTGCGCTTGGTGGCCTTTTTCTTGG
>CAZXIJ010000004.1:154898-161986 GCA_964640725.1 uncultured Pseudomonadales bacterium
GTCTTCTTCTTAGCGGTCTTCTTCTTCGCTTTGCGCTTGGTGGCCTTTTTCTTGGCTACCTTGCGCTTCGCCACCTTCTTCTTGGTCGCTTTGCGCTTGGTTGCCTTCTTCTTGGCAGTTTTGCGCTTGGCAACCTTCTTCTTGGCGGTCTTGCGTTTCGCTACCTTCCGCTTTGCAGCTTTCTTGGCAGTCTTGCGCTTTGCGACTTTACGCTTCGTAACCTTCTTCTTGGCAACTTTGCGCTTAGTAACGGCTTTGCGTTTGCTCGCCGTTTTCTTCCGCTTGGCCGCAGCCTTCTTTTTTGTCGGCATGCAGGTCTCCTTAGTAGTCCTACTGTTAGCGATGTCGATCTGCCGTCGCTACCGGCTACCCGGGTCCTCGCCATCGAAACGAGCACCACCGCCAATTCACCCTTACCAGACTGTCTCTCGCGCCATCTCTGACTGAGCACCCAACGATCCCGTCGGTATCGCTGCTGTCCGATAAGAAGTCGCGTCAGTGAAGTACGCCGCTACAGCGCTCTTCACCTCGGTCTCTATAGCTTCGTTCCAAGCGTTCCGCGGTGGCCTGTGACTGTCTTGTGACAGAGCAGTCGACGAGTCGTCGATCGCATTCACTTCACCGCGTTGCGCAGTCATCGTTCGCTATAGCTGCATTGACATGAGGTTTTAAGTATGCAACTTGCAAATCGCGTCGAATAATAGTGAATAAATCAAGAAATAGCACTACTAGTTTCGCAGCTTTTCAAAGATGTTATGACGAACGTTGTCTACATCGTCCAAACCGTTAACGGATACATACTGCACAGATGCATCACTCGACGTGTTTGCCTGTTCAGAATAGAACGCAACCAGCGGGTGCGTTTGCTCGTGATACACCGCCAAACGCTCGCGAACGGTGGCCTCAGCGTCATCGTCACGCTGAATCAGCGCTTCACCTGTTTGGTCGTCAACGCCTTCCACCTTGGGTGGATTGAAGTCCACGTGGTAAGTACGCCCGGATGCTGGATGGACACGACGGCCACTCATACGACGAACGATTTCGTCGTCCGGCACCTTGATCTCAACCACGAAATCCAGCTCGATTCCCGCATCCAGCAGCGATTGGGCCTGAGGTATCGTGCGCGGGAAGCCGTCAAAGAGGAAACCGTTGCGGCAGTCGTCTTGCGCAATTCGCTCTTCGACGAGCGCGATGATGATTTCGTCCGAGACCAGGGCGCCGGAATCCATGACCGCCTTCACTTTCAGGCCCAACTCAGTCTCGTTGGCGACAGCCGCGCGCAGCATGTCACCGGTGGAAATCTGCGGAATCGAATGGGCCTCACACAGATAGCGCGCTTGAGTGCCCTTTCCGGCCCCGGGGGGGCCAAGCAGAATGATTCGCATGTGATCTCCTGGTACTTAAGTCTGATTCAAGCCTGCTGCGTCGAACAGGCAGTCACGGGGTTTGCACAGGCCCGCGGCCTGCAGTTTAGGAAAAATCGGGGCGCGCTGCTGCAACGTCAGTTTTGCGGTGATCGAGCCGCCGCATCGGCGTCGACCCATTGCGCGCTCTGCACCCCCGGCACCTGTCGCAGCAACAGCAAAACCCGCAGCGTTTCCGGCAGTGTTTCAGTTTCGATCGCCAGGCGCATATGGGCTTTGCCAAGCCTCGGATCACCGTCAGCGACCGTTGAGAGCAGGGAAATCTGCTGCTCGCTCAGCAACAGTGCAACGTCGCGCAGCAAGCCGTCGCGGTTCTCGCCGGTGAGGGTCAGGGTCACTCGTGACGGGCCTGCGCTGGCTTCCAGGACCGCTGGCTGCTGCCCGGGGACGCCTGCCGGTGCCGCGGCGCTCACCAGATCAAACAGCGACAGCTCACCGCCCGCGACCGCGGCAACCAGGGCCTCACGGTCGCCGTCGGCGGTCAGGCCGATCATGTGCTGCCAGTCTGCCTCGGAAGGAGCAGCCCAGCCCAGCTGGGCCCAGGCGGACTCGCACAGCTCGCGCAGGGCCTTTTCCCGCACGCGCTGCGGCGCACCGCGCCAGTATTCCAGCACCTTTTCCTGAGCCCTGGCGGTCCGCGCAAAGCCAAGGCTGCGATCCAGCCACAGCAGCTGCGGCTGCGGTTTGTCGGCGGTGGTGATCTCCACCCGTTCGCCGCTGCGCAGCGGGCGCAGCAGCGAAACTGCGACCCCGTCAACCAGAGCACCGATACAGCTATGCCCAACTTCCGTGTGCACTCGGTAGGCCAGGTCCAATGCCGTCGCCCCCTGGTTCAGGTCGATCACGTGCCCGGCAGGCGTGAAAACGAACACCCGGTCATCTTCGTTGTAGGGCTCGAGCAGGTCCGGCAGACTTTCGGTCCAGGTGTCCTCGTCCGGCCACTCCAGGGTCTGGCGCAGCCAGTCCAGCTTGTCGGTGTATCGGCGATCCCCTTCGCTGTCCTTATAGGCCCAGTGCGCGCAGACGCCGAGCTCCGCCTCTTCGTGCATCTCGCGCGTACGCAGCTGCACCTCCAGCGTCAGGCCTGAGTCCGTATGCACGGCGGTATGGATCGACCGGTAGCCGTTGTCCTTCGGGACCGCGATGTAGTCGTCGAATTCCCTGGGCACATGCTGCCAGCGTGTGTGAATGATGCCCAGCGCGGCATAGCAGCTTGCGATATCGGGCAGCAGAACCCGCACCGCCCGCACGTCGTAGACCTCGGCAAAGGTCAGCCCCTTGGCCTGCATCTTCCGCCAGATGCTGTAGATGTGCTTCGCGCGCCCGCTCACCTGGGCGTCGAGGCCCGCCTCTGCCAACAGCCTTGCCAGGTCTTCGGCAACTGCCGTGACCCGAGCCTCGCGCTCGGCCCGACGACCGTCAAGCTGCGCGGCGATGCTGCGATAGGCGTCCGGATCCAGATAGCGGAGCGCCAGGTCTTCGAGCTCCCACTTGAGATGCCAGACCCCCAGGCGCCCCGCCAGCGGGGCGAAGATACGTTGACACTCTTCGGCAATGCGGATCTGTCGCTGCCGGGCGCTGTTCTTGGCCGCGCGCAGCACCACGACCCGCTCTCCGAGCTTCAACAGCCCGACGCGCACGTCATCGATCAGCGCGGTCACCATAGCCCGGATATTGGCAATCTGATCGCCCGCTTCCGTGGTTTGCAGCTTCGTGTTGCTCAGTCGCAGGAGGCGCACGGAAGCCATGCGCAGCACGCCCTCGAGCAGCCCGCGCGCTTCCCGCCCCAAAAAGCCGTCAAAGGCAGCGAGCTCGATTTGCCCAGTGCGGACCGCGCGGTAGCACAGCGCCGCTGCCAGCGCGTGCTCGTCAAGATTCAGCTCAAGCATCAGGTCTGCCATATGCATGCCTTGCTCAAGCTCCTGGGCCGCACAGTGCTCGGCCAGGGTCGCGCCGCAGGCGCGCAGCATCGTGTCGTTCAGGTCCGGGCGACGTCGGACGACGCTGTCGGTCCAGCCGTCAACGTCAGGCCGGCCATCACCGGTGCGCGGCAGGTCCTGCCGCAGGCTGACCATTAGCGGGTAAAGACGCCGAGCGTCTCTACATGGCTGGTTTGCGGAAACATGTCGTAGATGCCGGCCCGAGCCAGGCGGTAGCCCGCACCGGTGAGCACGGCCGCGTCGCTGGCGAAGGTCTTGGGGTTGCAGGAGACATAGACCACGGTCCGAAGCTCCGGGCTGAGCCAGCGCGCAAGGTTCGGGCCCGCGCCGCTGCGAGGCGGATCAAGCAGCATCAAGTCCGGCGGGCCGAAGCGCCCTGCCGCAAGATCGCTGTGGTCGGAATCATACAGATTCGCGACGGCGAACTCACACCGTTCCCCCAGGCCATTGCGCTCGGCGTTGTCTCTGGCGCGATCAATCGCGGTGGCGGACAGCTCAGCACCGAAGACACTCAGACCCATCCGCGCCAGCGGCAAGGCAAAGTTGCCAATGCCGCA
Source organism: uncultured Pseudomonadales bacterium (assembly GCA_964640725.1). Classification (GTDB taxonomy): domain Bacteria; phylum Pseudomonadota; class Gammaproteobacteria; order Pseudomonadales; family Azotimanducaceae; genus CALHVX01. Next base: position 158,820 of record CAZXIJ010000004.1, read on the forward strand.
AAACAGATCTGCAGCGCGGCGAGCGCCGCTGCCGTGGACGAGCGCGCGGACGTCAGCGATCAGCCGGGCATTGATCCAGGGATTCACCTGAGTGAACTCCTGTGCGGCAAAGCGCAGCGACAGGCCGCTGTCCGGAATAGCGTAGGACAGCAACGGCGGCGCCTGCCCATCCAGGGTAGTCACGGTCTCCGGCCCGCCTGGCTGCAGCAACAGTTGCAGGCCCGGCCGAGCGGTCTCATAGGCCTGCAGCTGTGCCCGATCATCGTCCGTCAATGCTGCCAGGTGCCGCAGCACCATCTGCGCGCCATTGTCGCCGGCGGCCAGCTCCAGCTGGGGAATCTGGTCCGGGCAGCTCAGAGACTCGATCAGGGCCGCCAGGGCGGGCAAGGATGCCCCGAACTCCGGCACCAGCGTCTGACAGGCCGACAAACGAGCGACCCGAGCACTGAAGCTTTCCCGAAACCCCACGGCCACGCCGCTTGCAAGCTGTTTGACCCCGAGCCGGGCTTTACGCCGGTAGCCGAGCTGTGGGCCCGAGACAGGCGGGACCATGACCTCCGGGACCACTGATTCCGCGCGCAGCGCATCGCGCAGCGATGCTTCCTTGAAGGACAGCTGCGCCGGGTGGGTCATGTGCTGGAGCACGCAACCGCCGCAACGGGGAAAATGCACGCAAGGCGGGCGGCGCCGATCGTCGTTCGGCCGAGTCACGTCCTGCGCCTCAGCCAGCAGCCGGCCACGGCGCTTGCGAAGGATACGCGCCGTGACAGCCTCGCCCGGCAAGGCGCCTTTGATGCTCACGCTTCGAGTGCCGTGAATGGCCGTCCCGTGGCCGTCCGCGTCGATACCTTCGACTTCCAGCAACACGTCGGTCGGTGCCTTGCGCTGGGGCGTTGGCGGCCGCTCCGGCGACGCGCCCTGCTGTTCTTCACTCATGGCTGTGTCCCCGTCAGCAGCTCCCGGCTCTTGAGCGGCCGATCGCCAATCAGCGGTGCCAGGCACCGCCCGTAGATTCTTCGTGCCGCTGCGGCAACCCCAGCATGCTCGTAGGCCTCGGCCTCGACCTGGGCGATCAGCGCCCCCCGGAGCAGCAAGCCCTGGCTGGTCTCAACGTAGCCTCGTCGCTCCAGCTGCTCGGCCTGCGGCACTGATGCCGGCGTGGCCGGCACGAAACCGCTATTGTCTTCCAGCCGGTAGCAGCCATGGGCCTCGACGGGCGCATCGCTGACTCGCACGCGGCGATAGTCAATCCCGTAACCGAGGGTCTGCAGCAGGCGGCGCTCCACGCTCCGCAGCACCGCTCGAACCTTGCCGCCGTCGGCATCGTCAAGCTCAGCGACGGCCCAGCAGGCCATCGCGAAAATTTCCGGGACCGGCTCACGCTCGCGCAGCGTCCGGACCAGCAGTTCGTTCAGGTACAGCCCGGCACTGGCGCCAAGCCCTGTCAGCCAGCGGACCTGCACGTCCTTTGGTGCTGCCAGAGTCACCAGGTCTTTGCCGTACCAGGTGGCCAGGAACGTTGAGAACACCTGCAAGCGAGGGCGACCGCCCTTCAGCAGCGCGGGCACCCGACCATGCCGCGCGGTCAGCAGGTCGACCAGCAGGCTGGTTTCCCGATAGGGGCGCGTGTGCAGCACGAGCGCCGGTTGGTCCTCAATCCTGGCCATAGCCGAACTGCTGCAGCGCCTTCAGATCGCTGGACCAGCCACTGCGCACCTTAACCCAGAGCCGCAGCATCACCGGACGTCCCACCAGGGCCTCGATCGCGATGCGGGCGTCTTTGCCGATGGACTTGAGCTTCTCGCCGCCGCGGCCGATGACGATCTGCTTCTGCCCCGCCTTCTCGACATAGATATTGGCTGCGATGTCGACGCCGCTGTCCGTGGTCTTGAAATGCTCGATGCCGACTTCCAGCGAGTACGGCAGTTCCTCGCCCAGGCGCCGGGTCAGCTTCTCTCGCACGATCTCGGCGACCAGAAAACGCTCGGACTGGTCGGTGACCTGGTCGTCGGGAAACAGATGGGGCCGCTCCGGCAGCGCGTCGACAATCACTTCCCGCAAGGCGTCGACCCCCTCGCCTGCCAGCGCGCCGATGGGCACGATCGCGAGGAAATCGCCCTTGCGACTGAGCCGGTCCATGGCCGGCAACAGCGCATCTTTGCGCGGCAGGCGGTCAATCTTGTTCAGCGCGACCAGCACCGGGCGCCCGGCACCGCGCAGGTGCTCGAGCACGCGCTGGTCGGCGTTGGTGAACTGGTCACGCTCGAGCAGCCACAGCACCAGATCGACGTCGTTCAGAGCGCTGAGGGCACTGCGCACCATGTAGCGGTTCATGGCCCGGGACTGAGGATCGTGGATTCCGGGAGTATCGACAAAGATGATCTGGTCCCGGCCTCGGGTATCGACCCCGAGCAGGTTGTGTCGCGTCGTCTGCGGCTTACGCGAGGTGATGCTCAGCTTCATTCCGAGCAGCCGGTTGAGCAGCGTCGACTTGCCGACGTTCGGCCGGCCGACGAGCGCCACGTAGCCACATCGCGGTGCGTCCTTGTTACTGCCCTGGTCACTCATGACTGCGCGCCAAAAGCGCCAGCAGCTGGGTCGCCGCCGCTTTTTCTGCCTCGCGGCGGCTGCTCCCGGAGCCTTCGCTGCGCAAATCCAGGGGGTCAAGCAGACAGGCCACGGTGAAGGTCTGCTGATGCAGCGCGCCTTTGGTGGACACGACCTCGTAGCGCGGCAGCGGCATTCCGCGGCCCTGCATGTACTCCTGCAACCGGGTCTTCGGGTCCTTGGTCTCGATGCGGCCCAGGGCCCTGAAGCGATCCCCCATCGCGTGAGCCACCAATCGCTCAGCCGCCTGCTGGCCGCCATCCAGATAGACCGCGCCGATCAGCGCCTCGAGCGCGTCGCTCAGCACCGAATCCTTGTTGCCGACGCCGCTGCGGTGCTCGCCGCTGCCCAACCGCAGGCAGCAGGCCAGCTCCAGCTCTCGCGCGATCGTGGCCAGGGTCTCCCGGCGCACCAGCGATGCGCGCTTGAGCGTCATTTCCGATTCCGGGGCATCGGCCAGCTCGCGATAGAGGTGGGTCGCCACACACTGCCCGAGCACCGCGTCCCCAAGAAACTCGAGCCGTTCGTTGTGACCGGCTCGGGCATTTTGGCCGCGGGCA
>CAZXIJ010000004.1:162086-199671 GCA_964640725.1 uncultured Pseudomonadales bacterium
GATTCGTGGATGGATTCATGGAGTGGCCTCCGGGTCAGTGTCGAACCAGCGGTTACGCGAGAACGTCGGCAAATGCCAGCCGGGCTCTTTGTGCATCCAGATGGCGACGGCCTTACCGACAATTTGCGCTTCTTGCGCGAAGCCCCAGCGACGGCTGTCTTCGCTGCGGCCCCGGTTGTCGCCCATCATAAAGTAGCCATCTTCTGGCACCACCCACTCCTGCGCCGCCGGGAGCCGGATCTGCGGGTAGCGGTAGATGACCTGGGAGCGGCCATCAAGGGTCTCTTTGTAGGCCCGGATACGCAATACGCCGCTCGGGGTAGGCTGCTGCAGTTCTTCGACGAATTCGTAGGGGAGCCGTTCGCCGTTCACGGTCAAAGCCCGGTTGGCATAGCGAATCCGGTCGCCGGGCAAACCGATGACACGCTTGATGAAGTAGCGGTCATCGCCCGGGGGCACGAACACCATGATGTCGCCGCGCTCAGGCGCTCCGACATCCACGATCTTGGTTTTCAGGACCGGCAGGCGCAGGCCGTAGGCGAACTTGTTGACCAGCACGAAATCCCCGACCTCGAGGGCAGGAACCATGGACTCGGAGGGTATCTGATAGGGCTCGGCCAGGAAGCTCCGGAGAATCAGCACCACCAACAGCACCGGAAAAAACGAGCGCGCGTACTCTACCAGCACCGGTTCCTGGCGAATCTGCTCCGCTTCTTCCGCCCGAGCGCCGCCCGCCGCAACCTCGACCGCACGGTTCTCCCGGCGCGGCCGGAGCAGCAAGGCGTCCAGCGCCCAGATACCGCCGCTGATGAGGACCGCCCAGCTCAGGACCAGGGGAAAATCGATGTCCACTAGCGCTCTACCTTCAGGGCCGCCAGGAACGCTTCCTGCGGGATCTCTACGCTGCCGACCTGCTTCATGCGCCGCTTGCCCGCTTTCTGCTTTTCCAGCAGCTTCTTCTTGCGCGTCACGTCGCCGCCATAGCACTTGGCGGTGACGTTCTTGCGGAGCGCCTTGACAGTCTGCCGCGCGATGATCTGACCGCCGATCGCCGCCTGAATCGCAACGTCGAACATCTGCCGGGGGATCAGCTCTTTCATTTTCTCGGCCAGCTGCCGGCCTCGGGACTGGGCATCGTCCCGGTGAACGATGCAGGCCAGCGCATCGACCCGGTCGCCGTTGATCAGAATATCGAGCTTGACCAGGTTCGCCGCCTCGAAACGGGCAAAGCTGTAGTCCAGCGAGGCAAAGCCCTTGCTGACCGACTTGAGGCGATCGAAGAAATCCATGACCACTTCGTTCATGGGCATTTCCCAGCTCATGGACACCTGGCCACTGGAGAACTGCATGTTCTTCTGCACGCCGCGCCGCTCGACGCACAGGCTCATGACGCTGCCCACGTATTCCTGGGGCGTAAGGATGTTCACCTCGGCGATCGGCTCGCGCATGGTCTTGAAGTTGGGCGGCAGGCTCGACGGGTTGTCGACGCGCACCAGCGCGCCGTCCATCGCTTCGACTTCAAACACAACGGTCGGCGCGGAGGTAATCAGATCCAGGTTGTACTCGCGTTCCAGCCGCTCCTGGACGATTTCCATGTGCAACATGCCCAGGAAGCCGCAGCGAAACCCGAAGCCCAGGGCATCGGAGGACTCTGGTTCATAGAACAGCGAGGCATCGTTCAGCGTGAGCTTCGCGAGCGCTTCCCGAAAATCTTCGAAATCTTCGCTGCTCACCGGAAACAGCCCGGCATAGACCTGCGGTTTGATCTCGGCAAAGCCAGGCAATTGCTCGACTTCGGTGTTTCCGGCGCTGACCAGCGTATCGCCAACGGGCGCGCCGCGAATCTCTTTAATGCTGGCCACCAGATACCCGACTTCCCCTGCAGCGAGCTCGCCGCTCGGCGATCGCTTGGGCGTAAAGCGCCCGAGCTCGTCGGCGCTGTGGACCTTGCCCGTGGACTTGACGACGAACTTATCGCCCTTGTTGATCCGCCCTTGCATGATGCGCACCAGGGAGACAACGCCCAGGTAGTTATCGAACCAGGAATCGATGATCAGAGCCTGCAGCGGCGCGTCCCGGTCGCCTTCCGGGGCCGGGATCTGGGCGACCAGGCGCTCGAGCAGGTCGGGCACGCCCTCGCCGGTTTTGGCGGAGCAGGAAATGATGTCGTCGGTATCCAGGCCGATGATCTCTTCGATCTCGGCGGCGACCCGTTCCGGCTCGGCCTGAGGCAAATCGATCTTGTTGAGCACGGGCAACACTTCCAGCCCCTGCTCGATCGCCGTATAGCAATTGGCAACCGACTGCGCCTCGACGCCCTGGGCCGCGTCAACCACCAGCAACGCGCCTTCACAGGCCGCCAGGGAGCGCGAGACCTCGTAGCTGAAGTCGACGTGACCAGGCGTGTCGATAAAGTTGAGCTGGTAGCGCTGCCCATCAGCCGCTTCGTGGTGCAGCGTCACGCTCTGAGCCTTGATGGTGATTCCACGCTCGCGCTCAAGGTCCATGGAGTCGAGCACCTGGGCCGCCATCTCGCGCTCGGACAGTCCGCCGCAGAGCTGAATCAGGCGATCAGACAGCGTCGATTTGCCGTGATCTATGTGCGCAATGATCGAGAAATTGCGAATTCTGGAAATGTCGGTCAAGTCGGCCAAGGACTGCGCAGGCACCCTGTGAGATTGCGGGCGCGAGTGTAGCTCAAGGGGCCTCAGGCTGTCCTGACAAGGACCTCAAAGGCGCAGAAAGCCGCCTGGGACGCGCTTCGGGGCGGCATTCCCAGGCGGTTGGGGCGCCCCGGCTAGTCGGGCACCCGGAAGGCCAGGAACGTGGGCACTTCACCGCGGATGATCAGCACCGGTACGCTGCGGCCCTTGGGCAGGTCGCCGGTCACCTTGGCAAAGGCCGCCAGGGAATCGATCGCCTGGTTGTTCATGCGGGTAATGATATCGCCTTCGCGCAGGCCAGCCTCTTCGGCCGGGCCGCTGGCGCTGACGACGCGGACACCGCCTTTGATGTTGAGCCGCTCCAGCGCGCCCTCGGGCAGGGCCTCGACCCCGAGCCCGAGCGTCGCGTTGCGCTCGTCCGAGCGGCTGCCGCCGCCCGCAGCGGGGCCACCCGCGACCGCGAGCTCACCGATCTTGACCTCGATCGTACGCGGCGAGCCGCCGCGCTGCACCCGCAGCTTGGCCGTGCTGCCCGCTCGTACCCGGCCCACCAGATGCGGCAGTTCCGAGGACAAGTCGATCGGCTCGCCGTTAAACGCAATGATGACATCGCCTTCCCGCAAACCGGCCGCTTCTGCCGGGCTGTCTTCCAGTACTCGGGCCACCAGCGCGCCTTGCGGACGCTTCAGGCCAAAGCTCTCTGCCAGATCGCGGTTCACTTCCTGGATCACGACCCCAAGCCAGCCCCGGGACACAGCACCGGAACTCTTGAGCTGCTCGACCACCTCCATGGCAACATCGATCGGAATCGCGAACGACACCCCCATAAAGCCGCCGGAGTTGCTGTAAATCTGCGAGTTGATGCCGATCACTTCGCCGTCGAGATTGAACAGGGGGCCGCCGCTGTTGCCGGGGTTAATCGCGACATCAGTCTGCAGGTAGGGCACGTAGTTTTCGTTCTGCGCCGTGGGCAGGCTGCGACCCTTGGCGCTGACGATGCCGGCGGTCACCGAATAGTCGAATCCAAAGGGAGAGCCGATGGCCAGGACCCAGGCACCGACCTTCAGGTCCCGGGATCGCCCGAGCTGTACCGTCGGCAGGTTTTTGCCGTCTACCTTGAGCAGGGCAAGGTCGCTGCGCGGATCCGCGCCAACCAGCTCGGCGGTGAACTCCCGCCGGTCAGACAGGCGAACCACAATCTCGTCGGCATTTTCGACCACATGGTTATTGGTCAGCACGTAGCCGTCTTTGCTCAGGATAAATCCGGAACCCAGGGACTGCGGGGCGCGAAATGGGGTGTCGCTGCCACCGCCACCGCGGCCACGGTCCGGCGGAAAGAAGCGCCGAAAAAATTCTTCCAGCTCATCGCTCCGGGGCCGGGTTGACCGGGATGATCGCTGCTCGCGGTTCTGGACCGTCGAGATGTTCACAACCGCCGGCGCGTTGTCATCGACCAGCTCTGTGAAGTCCGGCAACGATCGTGCGTCGGCGATCGGAGCGGTCGCGGCCAGAATCGTCAGCACAGCAAAGGCGTAAATGGTTCGTAACACAGGGTCTCCTAGTCCAAGGTTGTGTCAGGGAATCAGACCGCGCAGGGGCCCTTTGGTTCGACGATCTAGCGGTCCGGCGCAGCGGTCTGCAGTAGCTGCCGGTAGCGCTTTTCGGGTACTGCCCTGACAAGCAGCACCACGACAGTCAACACGGCCAGCACAGCCAGCAGCTGCAGGCCCGCCCCCGCCTCGTCCAGCCGCGGCAACACCGCGACGAACAGCGCCAGGGGCAAGCCGAAGCACAGCACGCTGAGCCACAGCAGGCTTCGGGGCGACGGCTCAGACGGATCTGAAGGGCCCCGGTCACCGGCAAGAAGCGGGCTGCCCGGCGGCATGCTGTGCCGGGCCGGACCACCGCCCTGCAGGCGACAGGCTCCCCGTGCCGCACAGCCGATACATGGGGACAGAGACGGCGGGTTCAAGAGCGCCTCGGCTACGGGGCGGCAGTACTGACGGAGCGAGCAATCTTTTGGGCCGTCTCCGTCGGCAGTTCCCCCACCACCGTCACCAGATGGGGTTCAGCCTGTCGCGACAGATGCGTGACCGCCACCGTAGCGCCGTTCCGCGACACTACGTTACCGGCACCGGCCGGCGGCATGGCTTCGATAAACACCGAAAACGCAGCAATGCCGTCGCTGTACATCATGGTGTTGACGTCCTTCAGCGTGCTCGGTTTGCGCCGCACATCAGCTGCCGCCATGGTGAAGCCTTTCGGGACCCAGCTCAGCTGCCAGCCCACGGACTTTTGCGTCACCGGCTGTGGCTGGTTCGCAGCCAGCGCCAGATGGCTGACCATGCTGCCGTCCTTGCTCTTGCCTTCGAGGGAAGATGCCAGCGCCTGCGGTTTGACGTCAGCGCCAAGCAACAGCTGGTTGAACTGAAAGATCTCCAGCCGCTGGCCGCGGCTATCGACCAGCTCGGACCGCAGCAGCATGCGGGTCTGTTCGTCCAGCCACAGGCGATAGCCAAAGCGATTCTCGTCCCGGGGCTTGACCCGAATCCGCACGGCCCGGCGATCTGCCACCCGGTCATAGCCAACAAAGGTCAGGCCGTAGACCCCGGAGAGCTGATCAAAGCGACGCACAAAGGCCCGGGCAAAGGGACCAGATGGGATACTCGACTCGAGCTCGAGCAGGTCATCGCCAGGCATGACGATGCAGCTCACGGCCTCGCCCTCCCGAAGGATCTCCCGCGGCGCGCCGTTCAGGTGCACCAGTCGTTCCCGGGTAACGCCGTCGATCTGCATGTGTACCACGCGCAGGGTCGTGAGATCGGCGCCGGTGTAGAAGCTGAAGATGCCGTCGTAGTCGAGCTCGCTGAAAGCGCGGTCCATCGAAGCCAGCCAGTCTGCCGGCTCGCCCTCGGGCGCTTCGGCGCGCAGCGCTGTTGCGCCGAGGGACAGCAGAACGCCGAGGGCCGCACCAGTCAGCGTGCGGCCCGGACGGCGGCCGCTGGCCGCCTGGCGCAGCGTCACAGCCACGGCGCGCGAGTGCCTGAATCCAAGTGCCATGTACGCCCGCCCTACCTGGACGGCTCGGCGTTCTCGAACGTCACGACCTTGACGAAGGAAGCGACCCCGGGGTTGTTGAGCGCTTTCTGTTGCACGTGATGCAACATGTAGGCGTTTGCACGCTGCACATCGCTGGGCGAGACGTCAGATTCCAGCTGCACGATCGGGCCCTCGATCTCGATGGCGCCCTGAGCGACCAGCGGCTGCGCACTGTCGGTGCCCGTGCCGCCAAGCCCGAGCATGACCGCTGCCGCGACCGAGGCCGCGACGGCGAAGGGCGCAATGCGCTTCCAGGGCGCGGTGCCGGGGCTGGCTTCCGGCTCTGCGGAAGGCACCTTTGACAACAGCGCCGCTGGTGCCGCGGGCACTTCCGTCGGCTCATCGCCCAGGCTGGCCCAGATCGCGTCGCCCATGGCGCTGACGGCCTGGTCATCGAGCGGGCTGGCCTCGCCTCGCAGGCGCTCGCCAATCAGGTGGTAGCGGCGCCAGGCTCCCGTGAGCTCGTCGCTGCGCCCAACCTCGTCCAGCACCCGGCGCAATTCGAAAACATCGGCTTCGCCATCCACTACTGCAGACAGCGCCTCTTTGAGTTGCTCAGTCATCCCTGCCAGTCCGTTCTGGGCGAAGGCCGGCTGTGGACCGCCTTCGCGCTGGTTAGTACCATCATCTCAAACAATTTATTTGCCATTCCTGCGCTGCAGCAGCGGCTCAATCCGTTTATCGATCGCTTCCCGGGCCCGGAAGATGCGGGATCGGACCGTGCCGACGGGGCATTCCATCACCTCGGCGATCTGCTCGTAAGATAGACCGTCGAATTCACGCAAAGTTACAGCGCTGCGCAGATCTTCCGGCAAATCTGCGATCGCGTTGTCGATCTCGGCCGAAAGCTGGTCCCGGGCCATGGCCGCCTCGGGATTTTCCACCTCCTGCAAGACTCCGCTCGGGTCGATAAGTTCCGCGTCAGCAATGTCCAGATCAGTGCCCGGGGGCCGACGGGAGCGGGATACCAGGTGGTTCTTGGCCGTGTTGATGGCGATGCGGTACAGCCAGGTATAGAAGGCGCTGTCGCCCCGGAACCGGGGCAGCGCCCGAAAAGCCTTGATGAATGCTTCCTGGGTGACGTCCCGGACCTCTTCGTGGTCCTTCACGTAGCGCCTGACCAGGTTCAGGATCTTCTGCTGGTAACGGGCAAACAGCAGATCGAAGGCGGTTTTGTCGCCCGCCTGCACCCGCCGAACCAGTTCCTTGTCAGTGTCTTTGCTCAATGTCCTCTGCCTGCTGCACAAGCCTGCCGCCCAGCCGGCGATTGTGACCCGTTCCTCGTATACTGAAAAGCGCTATCGCAAGGGGAGCGGGCAATGATGACCCAGCGCCTGTCTACAGACATTCTGATCATCGGCGGCGGTGCAGCGGGCCTGACCGCGGCGCTGAAGCTCGCACCGCATGCCCGGGTCACCGTGCTCTGCAAGGGAGATATCGAGAGCGGCTCCTCCATCTGGGCCCAGGGCGGGGTCGCCGCGGTCACTGACCCGGAGGACAGCTTCGACTCCCACATCGACGATACGCTGGTCGCCGGAGACGGGCTGTGTGACCAGGCGGTCGTGGACCAGGTGGTTTCCGCCGCTCCGGCCATGGTCGCGCAGCTCTCTGAGTGGGGCGTGGACTTCGACCTGGAGGACAACGGTTTCCACCTGACCCGGGAAGGCGGCCACTCCGCCCGGCGAGTTCTGCACGTGGCCGATGCGACCGGCAAGGCCATCACCGAGACCCTCTGGCGCCAGGTGCTCGATCACCCGAATATCGACCTGCAGGTTGATCGCGTCGCCATCGACCTGATCAACCAGTCCCGGCTGGGCCGCCACGCGAACCGCTGCGCCGGCGCCTATGTCCTGAACCGCAGCACCGGCCACGTCGAGGTCTTCCAGGCCCGCGCGGTGGTCCTCGCCACCGGCGGCGCAAGCAAGGTCTACCTGTACACCAGCAACCCGGACAGCTCCACCGGCGACGGCATTGCCATGGCCTGGCGCGCCGGTTGCCGGGTTGCCAACATGGAATTCAACCAGTTCCACCCGACCTGCCTGTTCCACCCGCACGCCAAGTCGTTTCTGATCTCCGAGGCGGTGCGCGGCGAAGGCGGCATGCTGTCCCTGCCCGACGGCGAGCGCTTCATGAAGCGTTTTGACGAGCGCGGCGAGCTGGCGCCCCGGGACGTGGTGGCTCGCGCCATCGACCACGAACTCAAGCGCCTGGGTATCGACCACGTCAACCTCAGTATCTCGCACCGCTCGGCCGGATTTATCCGCCAGCACTTTCCCACCATCGCCGAGCGCTGCGCGACCTTCGGCATCGACATCACCCGGGAGCCGATTCCGGTGGTGCCGGCCGCCCACTACACTTGCGGCGGCGTGGTTGTCGACCAGCACGGCCGCACCGATGTGCCCGGCCTGTACGCCATTGGCGAAGTCACCTGCACCGGCCTGCACGGGGCCAACCGGCTGGCTTCCAACTCGCTGCTCGAGTGCCTGGTGTTCGGCAATGCAGCGGCCGCGCACATTCTGAGTCAGCTCGATCGCCAGGTGCCTGAGGTAAAAGCCCCGCACTGGGACGAGTCGCAGGTCACCGACTCCGACGAGGACGTAGTGATCGCCCACAACTGGGACGAGCTGCGCCGCTTCATGTGGAACTACGTCGGCATCGTGCGTACCAGCAAGCGTCTGGAGCGCGCGCGACACCGGATCCAGCTGCTGCGCCGGGAAGTACACGAGTACTACAGCCACTACCGGGTCACGAACGATCTGATCGAGCTCCGTAACCTGATCCAGGTGGCCGAGCTGATCGTCAACTCCGCGCTGGCACGCAAGGAGTCGCGCGGGCTGCACTTTACGCTGGACTACCCGGATCAGCTGCCCACCGCTGAGGACACCATTCTGTTCCCGGGCAGCATCGAGCGGCTGAACGCCTTCGAAGGCAGTGGCCGCTAGGTTCCCGGAATCTCACAGCCGATAAAAGTCGATCGGCTCCAGCGCGACCGCATCGCCGCTGCGAGCCAGCCGGATCAGCAACCGCCGGAGCCGGTGAAAATCCCGCGCCGACAGCTCGTCAGCGTAGAGCGCCTGCCAGCGGCCCGGTCCATCGGGCCAAACCAGCAATCGCTGTCCGGCCCAAAGGCGACGCTGCGGTAACAGACGAATCCGGGACGGCGGCGCCGGCGGCGGCCAGCAGCGCTGGCTGATCAAGGCTGCCGGGACCGCGAAGCTCAGCCCGCCCACCACAAACACGAGCAAGGCGAATACCAGCAGCTGCAGATAGCCGTGCTGCGCGCGCAGGGTGCTCGCCCGCAGCGGCAAGCTGAGCAGCTCGCGGCCAGCAGCACTGCACAGGCGCAGGCGGGGGTTGCCGCAGGACACGATCGACGGCCCGGATCAGACCGGGGCGTCGTCTTGCTGACCGGTGCGGACAATCGCCTGCACAAGGGCTTCGAACTGCGCTGGGGGCGCGGCGCGGGACTGCAGCCAGTCGTACAGATCCCAGTCTTCTTCATCCAGCAGCTGCGCGTAGAGCGCCTGATCTGCCGGTGACAGCTGTTCGTAGCGCGCCATCACAAAAGGCAGCAGTATCTGCTCCAGCTCAGTCATACCACGGCGGCTGCGCCAGTAGGCGCGCTTGCGCTCGGCGCTCCCGCTTTCGGGCGATTTGATCGTGCGGTCCATTGGGCCATTATGCTGCGCTAGGGGCGGTGATACAGCCGTCGATACCCACAAAGAGTGCCCGACTTTGACGATGGCCACCGCACAGACCCTGGAATCCGGAAAAGAGCTCGCGATCTGTCGATTCGACGGGCCTGATGCCCAGACCTTTCTGCAGGGCTACCTGACCTGCGATCTGAACCAGCTATCTGCGCAGCAAGCGCTGCCCGCTGCCCTGTGCAACCTTAAAGGGCGGGTCATCGCCAACGGCTGGGCGCTGCCGACTGCGGCCCTGGACGGCGACAGTGAGCCCAGCGAGGGTGTGGCCCTGCTATGCCACGGGACGGTCGCCGATGCGCTGCTCGCCGCCCTGGAGAAGTACCTGGTCTTCTCGAAAACAAAGGCATCCAGAGCGGACGCGCCCTTCGCGCTCGCCAGCGCTCCGGAGTCGACTCCGGCCACGCCCACCGCGCCGATCGAACTGGGCGCCGGCAGCTGGCTGGCCCCCGGCGCCACCGCCCAGAGCGATACCGCAACGGCATTCTGGCAGAGGCTGTGCGAAGCCCGCCGGGTACTCGTGACCCACGACACCGCTGAGCGCTTCCTGCCCCAGATGCTTGGCCTCGAGCAGTGGGGCGCGGTGGACTTCGACAAGGGCTGCTATCTGGGCCAGGAGGTGGTCGCCCGGGCGCAGCATCGCGGCGCCGTGAAGCGCCAGCTGGCGCTCCTGCAGCTCGCCCCGGTCGCCGCCGAAGGGGCGACCGAATCCGCTCCGCCAGCACCCGACGGGCAACTGAGCATCGACGGCAAGGCGGTCGGCGAGGCCGTGCAGCAGGCCGGCGACTACCTGCTGGCGGTGCTGCGGGCGCCCTTCCCAGCCCCGTCCACGCCCCTGCAGCTGGCGGCAAAGGGCCAAGCTGTGACGGCGTTCGTGCTGGCCTGAACGGCCCGTTCGCGGACCCGCATTCTGCCCGGCCTTCGGTCAGGCAGGCCCGAAACCGCTGTCTATACTCCAGATATCTTCAGCGCCCGGAACCCTTCATGTCCGAACTAGCCGAGCAGATTCATGACGCGGTGAACGCCGCGCTCAGCGACGACGAGCTGGAGCTGCCCGTGCTGCCCGAAGTCGCGCTCAACATTCGCGAGGCCGCAGAAAAGCCGTCCGTGTCCGTGCACTCCCTGGCAGAAGTCATCGCCGTCGATGCCGGTCTGGTGGCCCGGCTCCTGAAGGTTGTGAACTCGCCCATGTTCCGGGCCAGCCGGGTGATCGACGAGCTGCCCGCAGCGATAAGCCGTCTGGGCCTCGAGTACGCCGCCAACCTGGCCACCGGTGTCGCCATGCGGCAAATGTTCCAGGCTACCTCTGAGCACGTGGATCGCGTGCTGCGCAATACCTGGAGCCACTCCTCTGCTGTCGCCGCCCTCGCCGGCACCCTCGCCAAGGAGCGTACGGACCTGCGCATGGATCAGGCCATGCTGGCGGGGCTCACGCACAGCATCGGTGCCCTGCCGATCCTGTCCTGGGCGGAGGAGAACAGTCACCTGCTGAGCGACAGCATCACGCTGGAACGGGTGATCGCCAAGATTCACGGCAGCATCGGCACGATGATTCTGAAGAAATGGGATTTCGCCGACGACATCGCCATGGTACCAAGCCACTACCAGGACCTGCGTCGGGTCAGCGAAGGGCCAGACTTTATCGCCGTCGTGACCGTGGCCGACCTGCTGGTCAGCGGGCTGGACAACTACGACGAGAAGAGCCTGAGTCTGGACGACGTTCATGCCTTCGAAACCCTGCGTCTGGATCCCCAGAACGAAGACCTGCTGGCGAAGATGATGGACATCGCCGGCGCCGGCCGGGTCGCGTTCTCCTAGCGACGCAAAGACCCTCGCGACAGCTCGGGCGCCTTACTTCAGGTCTGGCTTGAACAGTTGGGCAATGCTGGAGAAGTCCAGGCGCCCGGCATCGTTCTCGCCCTTGTGCAGCGCGTAGAGTTGGCGCGCCAGGGCTCCGAGCAGCACCGAGCTGCCGGACTGCTCGGCAGCCTGCATCGCGAGCCCGAGATCCTTGGCCATGAGGTCCACCAGAAAACCGCCTTCATAGTTGCGGCTGGCCGGCGCGCCTTCCATCACCCCGGGCCAGGGGTTGTAGACATTCAGGGACCAGTTGCCCCCGGAAGACTCTTTCATGATCTCGGACAACACCGCCGGATCCAGCCCGCTGTTGACCCCGAGCGCCAACGCCTCTGCAGTGCCGGCCATGTGAATGGCGAGCAACATGTTGTTGCAGATCTTGGCGGTCTGCCCGGCGCCGCTGCTGCCGGCGTGATAGATCTTGCCGCCCATGACCTCGAGGAACGGCCGGGCCCGTGTCAAGGCATCCGCCTCGCCGCCAACGATGAAAGTCAGCGTCCCCGATTCCGCGCCGGCGGTACCCCCGGAAACCGGTGCATCCAACATCGCGATACCGCGTTCTGCGAGGCCCGCAGCAACCGCCTGGGAGCTTTGCGCATCAATGGTCGAACAGTCGATCACCAGCGCCGAAGACGGCAAGGCCGCACCCACGGAACCGTCGCCGAGGTACAGGGAACGCACGTGCTGGGACGCTGGCAGCATGCTGACAAAGAGCTCGACGTCTGCCGCCGCCGCTGCCGCCGACTCCGACGCTTCCGCTGTGCCGGCGCTGCCGTCGGCCGCGCCAACGGTTTGCGCGAGGGCCGCCGGGACCAGGTCAAAGACTTTGACGTGGTGGCCCGCTGCAATCAGGTTGCGGGCCATAGGCCCCCCCATATTGCCGAGGCCGACAAAACCGATCGTTGCCATCAGGAAGCTCCTAGGTCTTTCAGGGGGTTGTCCGGCCAGGGCGGCTGGAAGTGCTCGAGCACGTCAGCGTCGGGCATATTCGCGACGGCGTCATGACGCCACTTTGGGGCACCGTCCTTGTCAATCAGCAGCGCTCGTACGCCTTCAGGAAAGTCGGGGTTGGTTGCGCAATGTGTGCCCACGGTCATCTCCAGCCGAAAGCAGTCCGCCAGGGACAGGGCGGGCGCGCGCCGCAGCTGCTCGATGACGATACCCACGGTCACCGGGCAGCCCGAGTTCATGGCCGCAATCCCGCGATCAATCCACTCACTTTGGCCGGCCAGGGCCTGAACCCGCGCCACGATATCTGCGTAGCCGCCGGCAAGGGAGAGCGTCTCGGGCACCGCTGCGCTCTCGGCAGTCAGGACCAGCTCAACCTGCTGGCTGTCGAGCCAGCTGCCCAGCGCCGCGCTGTCTGCCGCAGCATCACCCTGCCAGGGCAGCTCCGCCAGCCGATCGGCGAGCACGTCTCGCAGCGTCGCGGCAATCGCGTGCGTCGCTACGCCCGTCGCGAGCGCGTCTGCCGCGTTCATGTGGCTGCCTGTAACGCCGAAGAACAGCCCCAGGTGCTCAGGCATGTTGCGCAGCACCCAGGTGCCACCGGCGTCGGGAAACAGCCCGATCGTAACCTCGGGAAAAGCCAGCTTTGAGCGCTCTGTCACGAGGCGGAAGTCCGCGGCGCTGAAGATGCCGAAACCGCCGCCCATGACAATACCGTGCCCAAGGGCCAGCACTGGCTTGGGAAAGGTATGGATCAGGTAGTCCAGCCGGTATTCGCGCTCGAAAAAATCAAAGGCGTAGCTGTCGACGATCTCGCCGGCGTCCTGATTGGCCCGTACCGCCCGGTACAGCGCCTGTATGTCGCCGCCCGCGCAGAACGCCTTGTCGCCGCTGCCTGCAAACACCAGCGCCACAACATCGGGGCGCCCGGCCCAGTGCGCGAGTGCAGGCAGCAACAGATCGATCATGGACAGGCTGAGGGAGTTCAGGGTCGCCGGCACGTTCAGCCGCGCGACCGCAACGACGTGCCCGCTGGCCGTCGCCAGCTCGCTAAACACCACCGGTGCGTCGGCCTGGTCCAGCTGGGGAGCTTCTGCCACGGCCACGAGCTACCCGTTCACCCAGGACGGTGCGCGCTTTTCGAGGAACGCATTCACCCCTTCGCGCTGGTCCCTGGTATCGAACAGCCGCACAAACGATTCGCGCTCTGTCGCGTAAGCCGCGCCGATATCGCCGTGGCGCGCTTTCTGGATCAGCGCCTTGCAAGCCGCCACCGCCGGCGGGCTCTGCTTGCTGACGGCATCCGCCAGCTCCAGGGCTCGGCCCAGGGCCTGGCCGGCATCCACGATTTCCTGTACCAGAGAGATTTCCTGCGCGGTCTGCGCGTTGACGCGTTCGCCGCACAGGATCATGCGTTTGGCCCAACCCTCGCCCACAGTCCAGGCGAGATTCTGAGTGCCGCCTCCACAGGGCAACAGGCCAACGGTCGCTTCCGGCAGCGCCATCTGCGCGTGCGACTCCGCGATCGCGATGTCGCAGGCCAGCACACACTCCAGCCCACCGCCCATGGCATAGCCGTTGATCGCCGCGATCGTGACGCCGCGAAAATTTGAGAGCGTTTCGAAGGCCTGTCCAAAGTAGCCTGCCATGGAGGCTGCGACCCCCTTGTCGCCGTCAGCAAACAGCTTCAGGTCGGCACCGGCAGAGAAAAACTTTTCGCCGCTGCCGGTCACCACAATGGCGTAGATGTCTTTGCTCGCATCGGCGGCGCGCACCACGTCCACCAGGCCGCCCAGGCTGTCGGCATCCCAGGTGTTGGCCGGCGGGTTGTTGATGGTCACAACGAGCGTGTTGCCTCGCTGGGACAGCGCGAGCTTGTCGGTGGGAGAGACCACGGAGTCGGACATCGCAGCAGGTTCCTTAAGCGCGAAAAGACGCCCTATTCTACTGCAAACCAGTCAATCCCGTCGCCGCCGTGCGCCGCGATGTAGCGGTTTGCGGCAGAGAAATGGCCACAGCCAAAGAAGCCCCGATGGGCCGACAGGGGCGACGGGTGCGGGGCCTTGAGCACAAGGTGGCGTTCGCCGTCGAGCCGGGCGCCCTTCTTCTGCGCATAGGCCCCCCAAAGCATGAACACCAGATGCTCGCGAGCGTCGCTCAGCGCGTCGACGATCGCGTCCGTAAAAGGTTCCCAGCCCTGGCCCTGATGTGCCCCGGCCCGGCCTTGCTCCACGGTCAGCACGCTGTTCAGTAACAGCACGCCCTGCCGCGCCCAGGGCACCAGGCAGCTCACGTCCTTGCCGATCCGTGGGCCGCCATCGGTCCCGAGATCGTCATTGATCTCGGCAAAAATATTCACCAGGGACGGTGGTTGCCGCACGCCCGGCGGCACGGAAAAACTGAGCCCGTGGGCCTGGCCAGGCCCGTGATAGGGATCCTGCCCGATGATCACCACCCGAACCTGATCGAAGGGTGTCAGGTCGAGGGCCGCGAACATCTGCTTGCCCGGCGGATAGACCTCCCGGCCTTCGCGCTTCTGACGCAGCAGAAAGGCGCGCAGCTGCTTCATGTAGGGCGCCTCGAACTGCGACGCCAGCTGGGCTTTCCAGCCCGGCTCGAGGGCAACGCGGTCGGCAGCCGATGCGTCCGACATGGCGCTCAGGCGCCTGCCGCGCCGTCTGCCTCGACGGCTTGCGGGCGCATCAGCGGAAACAGCAGAACATCGCGAATGGAGCTGGCACCAGTCAGCAGCATCACCAACCGGTCAATGCCGATACCCTCGCCGGCCGTGGGCGGCAAGCCGTACTCCAGCGCCCGTACGTAGTCGTGATCGAAATGCATGGCCTCGTCATCGCCCGCATCCTTGGCCGCGACCTGCGCGGCAAAGCGCTCTGCCTGGTCCAGCGGGTCATTGAGCTCCGAAAAGCCATTGGCAATCTCCCGACCGCCCACGAACAGCTCGAACCGGTCCGTGACCGCCGGGTTGTCATCGTTGCGGCGCGCCAGCGGCGACACTTCCGCAGGATATTCGGTGATAAAGGTGGGCATGATCAGCTGCTCTTCGACGCGCAGCTCAAACAGTTCGGTCAACAGCTTGCCTGGCCCCCAATCATCGCCCACCGCGACATTCGCCGCGCGCAGCGCATCGCGCATGCGATCCGCATCGCCAATGTCGCTCTCGGACCAGCCGCCAAACCGCACCAGAGACTCGGCCATGGTCAAGCGCTCGAAGGGCGCCGCCAGATCGATGGCCTGATCGCCGACCGTCACGGGCTTGCCGTCCAGCACTGCGGTGCTCAGGCGGGCAAACAGGGCTTCCGTCAGATCCATCAAGTCCCGGTAGTCCGCGTAGGCCTGGTAGAACTCGAGCATCGTGAACTCAGGATTGTGCCGGGTCGACAGGCCTTCGTTGCGGAAGTTGCGGTTGATCTCAAAGACCCGTTCCATGCCGCCCACGACAAGGCGCTTCAGGTACAGCTCCGGCGCAACCCGCAGGTACAGCGGCATGTCCAGCGCGTTGTGGTGGGTCGTGAACGGCCGGGCCGTGGCGCCGCCCGGGATCGAGTGCATCATGGGCGTCTCGACTTCCAGAAAGTCGCGCTCGATAAAGAACTGCCGGACCGTTTCGACGATCCGGGTGCGCATCTGGAACAGCGCGCGAGTCTCGTCGTTCGTCATCAGGTCAACATAGCGCTGCCGGTAGCGCTGTTCGGTATCGGTCAGGCCGTGATACTTGTCGGGCAGCGGGCGCAAGGTCTTGTTCAGCAGCGAAAACTCGCTGGCGGCAACGGTCAGCTCGCCCTTGTTGGTGCGCATGAGCGTGCCCTTCACGGCCACGATGTCGCCAATGTCGCACCAGCTGGTAAAGGCGGCATAGGCGGCCTCCAGGGCGTCCTTGCGCAGGTAGCACTGAATCGTGCCGCTGCGGTCCGCCAGGGTCACAAAGCTGGCCTTGCCCATCACCCGCCGCAGCATGACGCGCCCGGCCACGGCGACCTCGATACTCTGCGCTTCCAGCTCCGCTTTGTCGGCCTGCGCATGCTCGTCATGCAGCGCGGCCGCCAGGTGCGAGCGGCGAAACTGATTGCCGTAGGGGGCGCCGCTCGCTTTCCAGGCATCCAGTTTGGCGCGCCGGACCGCGAGCAGATCATCCGTATCCTGCGTTTCGGGGCTATCGGCGTCTTGGCTCATGGGTTCTCGCGCTTTGCTGGTTGAAGGAACAGAAACAGAGGCGCTGACGCGCCTACAGGCCGGCCTTGAGGCTGGCTTCGACAAAATCGTCCAGATCGCCGTCGAGCACGCTGCCCGGATCGCTGCGCTCGACATTGGTGCGCAGATCCTTGATGCGTGACTGGTCCAGCACGTAGGAGCGGATCTGGCTGCCCCAGCCGATGTCGGCTTTGGCGTCTTCGATCACCTGCTGCTCGGCGCGGCGCTTCTGCAGCTCCAGCTCGTACAGCTTGGCCCGCAGCTGCTTGTAGGCCTTGTCCTTGTTCTGGTGCTGGGATCGCTCGCTCTGACACTGCACCACTGTGTTGGTGGGCTGGTGCGTTAAGCGCACCGCCGAGTCGGTCCGGTTCACATGCTGCCCACCCGCGCCGCTGGCGCGGTAGGTGTCTACGCGAACGTCGGACGGGTTGATGTCAATCTCGATGTCGTCGTCGATCTCCGGGGCGATGAAGACCGACGCAAAAGAGGTGTGCCGCCGATTGCCGGAATCGAAGGGCGATTTGCGCACCAGGCGGTGCACGCCGGTTTCTGTGCGCAGCCAGCCATAGGCGAAGTCGCCGGTGACGTGTACCGCGGCGCTCTTGATGCCGGCTACGTCACCTTCAGAAACCTCGGTCACTTCGGTGCTGAAGCCGCGTTTCTCGGCCCACTTCAGATACATGCGCAGCAGCATCTCGGCCCAGTCCTGGGCCTCCGTGCCGCCGCTGCCAGCCTGAATGTCGAGGTAGGCGCCGTTCTCGTCGAGGTCGCCCTGAAACATGCGACGGAACTCAAGCTTGGCGAGGTCTGCATCGAGCGCCGCGAGTTCCGCAGCAATGTCGTCCAGACTCTGCTGGTCGTCTTCCTCTGCCGCCAGATCCGCAAGCTCGCCCAGGTCGGCCAGAGACTCGGTATTTTTGGTCAGCGTGCTGACCAGCAGATCCAGGCTGGCCCGCTCTTTACCGAGCGCCTGGGCTCGGTCCTGATCGTCCCATACCGCCGGGTCGGCGAGCTCGCGCTCTACCTCTTCGAGCCGTTCGCGGCGAGCATCGAAGTCAAAGATACCCCCGAAGGTCGTCATCACGACTCGACAGGTCTTTGATCTGTTCGCGGATAGAGGTGATTTCGGCCATGAGTCGGTGCTGTGCCCGGCTGTAAAGGGCGCGAATTCTAGCCGAGGGGGGCCACATGCTCCACCACCAGCTGGAGCGTCGAGCGAGCGCGGTAGCGATTTTCTTCCAGCCGAAACACCGCTCGGACGCGCTTGACGGACACCGGCGGTGTCCGGAAGGCGATGGCGTCGAACAGCTGCCCCTCGCAGCCGAGGGTCATCTTGAGGTGGGTCTCGCCAACGACTCGCTCGCTGACCAGGTCGAAGTCGCCGTAAAAACAAGGCTCCGGAAACTGCTGGCCCCAGGGCCCCCCGGCTGCCAGCGCCTGGGCCAGCGCCATGGTCATGTCCGCGGCTGGCAGCGCGCCGTCGGTGACGAAGGTGCGGGCCAGCGCCGTGGCCGGGAGCTTCTCGGCCACAGCCTGCTCGAAGATTCGCGCGAACTGCGGGAAGTGGATCTCGCCAATGCTCAGCCCGGCCGCCATGGCGTGCCCGCCAAACTTGCGGATCAGCCCCGGATAGCGAGTCGCGATGCTGTCCAGCAAATCGCGGATATGCACGCCGGGCACAGAACGGGCAGACCCCTTCAGCTCTCCGGGCGCCGCATCGCCGGCGACGGCGAAGGCGATGATCGGCCGCGCCAGCTTGTCCTTGAGCCGGCCGGCAACAAGTCCCACCACGCCCTGATGCCATTGCGGGTCGAACACCGCCAAGCCCCGGGGCTGTTCCGCCGCCGCTGCCGAGGCCTGGAGCTCGGCTTGCCGCAGCGCCTGGGCCGCGTGCAGCTCCGCTTCGGCAACCATCTCGGCTTCCAGCTCCCGCCGCATCTGGTTCAGCTCGTTCAGCGCTTTCGCCAGGCGCCGAGCCTCATCGACATCGTCGGCCAGCAGGCACCGGATACCGATCGTCATGTCATCCAGGCGTCCGGCTGCGTTCAGCCGCGGGCCCAGGGCAAAGCCAAGGTCCTGGGCACTGAGCGTCTCCAGGTCGCGCTTGGCGAACTCCAGCATGGCTTTCAGCCCTTCGCAGCAGGCCCCGGCGCGCATGCGCCGCAACCCCTGAGCCACCAGAATGCGGTTATTGCGGTCCAGCGGCACGACATCGGCCACCGTGCCCAGCGCCACCAGGTCCAGATAGCGCGCCAGGTTGGGCGCCGCATGCCCCTCGAACCAGCCTTGCGCCTGCAGCACCGCCCGGGTCGCGCCGAGCACGTAGTAGATCACCCCGACCCCGGCCAGGGCCCGGGACCCGAAGGTGGCTTCGGGCAGCACGGGGTTGACCAGGGCACAGGCATCCGGCCGTTCGGCCCCGGGCAGGTGGTGGTCGGTCACGATCACCTCCATGCCCAGCGCGTTGGCCCGCGCAACGCCTTCGATGCTGGCCACGCCGTTGTCGACGGTGACCAGCAGGTCCGGGACTTGCGCAGCAGCCAGCTCGACAATCTCCGGTGACAGGCCGTAGCCGTACTCGAACCGGTTCGGCACCAGGAAGGAAATGTGTTCAGCCCGAAAGTCGCGCAGCACGCGCATGGCCAGCGCGACGGACGTCGCTCCGTCGGCGTCAAAGTCGCCCACCAGCAAAATCTTCTGCTGTTCCCGCACGGCCCGGGCCAGCCGCTGCGCCGCGCGATCGATGTCCGGAAGCTCTGCCGGCTTGAGGAGCTGGCCCAGGGACAGGTCCCGGGCCAGCGCCGGTGCTTCACCGCGCGCTTCGTAGATCTGCTGCAGCCGGGTCTCCGGCGACATGGAAGCTGCTGCCGCCAGCGCCTCGGGCACCGTCTCCGGGGCGCCAGCCGGCCGACGCTGAAGAATGACCGCGGCGGTCGTCATGAGCGCAGGCGCCGGCAGTCAGGCGGCGTCAAGGCTTTCCACCCGGATCACGCGCACCGCGCCGACCACTGCCGGTAGCGTCGACAGCTTGGCCACGGCCCGCCGCAGCTCGCGCTCCTGGACCGCCTGGGTGATCAGCACCACCGGCACCTGCGGTGGCCCGGCCGCGCGGCTGACCGCCTGCTCACGCTGAATGACCGACTCGATACTGATATCAAACTCTCCGAGTACCGTCGCGACGGTGGCGAAAACGCCCGGCTCGTCCAGGCAGGAGAGCCGCAGGTAGTAGCCGCAGCGCGCTGCATCAATCCCGACCGGCGGCAGGTTGGCGGTCACGCAGCGCGGCGGCAAACAGTCCCGGGCAATCGCAACGATGTCCGCCACTACGGCTGAGGCGGTGGGCAGCTTGCCGGCGCCAGGACCGACGAAGGCCGTCACGCCGGCCGCGTCGCCGCCGACGACCACGGCGTTGGTCACGCCGTCGGTCTGCGCCAGCAACGACGTCCGCGGCAGCAGCGCCGGATGGACCCGGGCATCGATGCCGTGCGGGAGCCGCCGGGCCAGGCCCACGTGCTTGATCACATAACCCAGACGTTCGGCGTATTCGATGTCCTCAGGAGCGATCGCCTCAATGCCCTCCACGGGCAGATCGCGAAAAGCAAAGTCGGTGTCGAAGGCCAGCCCGGCAAGGATCGCCAGCTTGTGCGCCGCGTCGATACCGCCGACGTCAAAGGTCGGGTCGGCCTCGGCGTAGCCCAGCGCCTGCGCTTCAGCCAGGGCCTGCTCGAAGGTCTGACCGCCCTGTGCCATGGCGGTGAGGATGTAGTTCGATGTGCCGTTGATGATGCCGGCCAGCCAATCGATGGTGTTGGCGCTGAGGCCGGCGGTCAGCGCGTTCAGCACCGGAATGCCGCCAGCCACTGCCGCTTCGTAAGCCAGACGTACCTCGTGCTGGCGTGCCAACGCTTCCAGCGCTTTGCCGTGCTCGGCAATCAGCGCCTTGTTGGCCGTGACGACCGGCTTGCCGTTCGCCAGCGCAGCGGCGACCAGGCCCCGGGCAGGCTCGATCCCGCCAATGCACTCGACCACCAGATCGAGTTCCGGGTCCGCGACCAGAGCCTCTAAATCATCGCTGAACGCGGCCCCGTGCAGCTGGGCATCATCGCGCAGCCGGCGGCTGGCCACCGCTGTGCACTGCACCGGGTGGCCCGTTCGCGCAGCGAGCAGGCCTGCGTTTGCGTTCAGGATATCGAGCACGCCCTGCGCCACCGTGCCGAGGCCGAGCACGCCCACCCGCAGGGGCTGCGCGTCAGCGCTGGATGGGTCCGCTGACCGGGAATTCGACTGAGACTGGGCCAAGATACGCGCGCCTGCTGATGCACAGCCGCGCAAGGTACCACGGTCCAGCCGGTTTCAGATGCCCATGGTGGCAGCCAGCTGATCGGCGGGCATGTAGCCCGGCAGCAGCGTGCCGTCTTCGAGGACAATAGCCGGCGTGCCGCTGATCCCCAGCTGGCGTCCGAGGCCGTACTGGTCGGCCACCGGGTTGGCGCAGGTCCGGTCTGCGACGGCCTGCCCGGCCTTGAGCCGGGTCAACGCATCCTGCCGATCATCGGCACACCAGGCCGAAACGATCTTGTCATAGGACTTGGAGCCGACCCCGGCGCGCGGGTAGGCCAGGTAACGCACCTCGATCCCTTTGGCGTTGAGGGCCGGGACCTCCTGATGGAGCTTGCGGCAGTAGCCGCAATCAACGTCCGTAAACACGTACAGCGCGGCTTTCGCTTTGCCTTCCGGGCTGAAGTTGACCGTATCCTTGGTATCAATGGTCGCGATCAGGCTGCGGCGCTTGCCGGAGCGGCCGACTTCGGTCAGGTTGACCAGATCGTTTCCTTCCAGGTTGAACAGGTCGCCGCCGAGCAGGTAGCGGCCATCGGTCGTGCCGTAGTATGTCGATCCGTCAGAAAGGTTCAGGGCCACCAGGCCAGCGACCGGCGTCTCTGTCACGGACTCGATGGGCAAACCCGGCCGCAAGGCCGCCAGCCGTGCGACGATCTTCTCGCCGCCTTTGGCCTCTATCTTGGGCGCCCCTGCCGGCGCTTCGTCCGCTGCTCGCAGGCCCCCGCTGTAAGCGGCGCTGAGCGCCGCGAGAACGACGGCAACGGCCAGCAGGCTCAGCCGGCGGGAAGACAGCAGGCGGCTGAATGGGCCGCGGCGCGGCGCGGCAAAGACTGACTGGTTCATGAACGGCCTCAATTGCATGGCGTCAGTGCGGCAGCTTACCGCACTGTCCGTAGATTCTGACCGCGCTGCCCGCCGGGAATTCCCGGGGCGCGCGGAAAATGAGAAGCCCTAGCCCCGGGGATGGTGTTTTTCGTGAACATCCTTCAACCGCAGCTGGGCCACATGAGTATAGATCTGCGTGGTCGAAAGGTCGGCGTGACCAAGCATCAGCTGGACCGCCCGAAGGTCAGCGCCGTGATTGACCAGGTGCGTCGCAAAGGCATGCCGCAGCACATGCGGCGACACCGGTGCCGCTATGCCGGCCTGCGCCGCGTACTTGCGAATGGCGTGCCAGAAGGTCTGCCGGGTCATGGCACGCCCGCGATTGCTTGGGAACAGCGCGGCGCTGTGCCCCGCCGCCCCGGGGACCGCGCCCCGCTCTGCCTGATAGCGTTCCAGCCAGGCCACCGCCTGCTCGCCCAGGGGTACAAGCCGCTCTTTGCCGCCTTTGCCGATGACCCGGACCACCCCCTGGCGCAGGTTCACCGCCGACGGCGTGAGGGCAACCAGCTCAGAAACCCGCAACCCTGTTGCATATAACAGCTCCAGCATGGTGCGGTCGCGCAGACCCATCAACGTTTCTGTATCCGGTGCGGCAAGCAGCCGGTCGACGTCCTGCTCGGACAGGATCTTGGGGAGGGGCCGGCCCAGACGCGGGGAGCGCAGGCCAGCAGAGGGGTCTTCGGCCAGACGACCGGCAGCCACGGCTTGCCGGTAAAAGCGGCGCACACTGGACAGCCAGCGCGCGGCGCTCCGCGCCTGCATGCCAGCGTCAAAGCAAGCTGCCAGGGCGGTCTGCAGATCAGCCGGTGTTGCGCTGACGAGCGGCGCGGCCAGCAGTCGGCGAAGCATGGTGAGATCGCGGCGATAAGCCGCGAGGGTATTGTCGCTGAGCCCGGCTTCCAGCCACAGCTCGTCCAGAAACCGGGCGATTTCCGGGTCCGTATCAGCCATCGCCGGGCCGAGGGCGGCCCGCCATCAGGGCTAGACCTTTTCCTTGATCCGCGCAGCGCGGCCAGACAGTTCGCGCAGGTAGTACAGCTTCGCCTGACGCACGTCGCCGCGGCGCTTGACCGTCACCGACTCGATGAGCGGCGAGTGGGTCTGGAAAGACCGCTCGACGCCGACCCCGTGGGAGATCTTGCGCACGGTAAACGCGGAGTTCAAGCCCCGGGTCTTCTTGCCGATGACCACTCCTTCGTAGGCCTGCAGCCGCTCCCGGGAGCCTTCCTTGACGCGCACCTGAACGACAACGGTGTCGCCCGGGGCAAATTCGGGGACGTCGCTCTTGAGCTGCTCTGTCTCCAGAGCATCGATAATCTTGTTGTTGCGCACGGCGGCGTACTCCTCGTTCGCGTTAGCTGTTGCTGCTTCCCAGCAGGTTTTCGAGCAGGCTCTTCAGCAGTTCCCGATCCTCTTCGCCCAGGGGCGCCGAGGTCAAAAGGTCCGGCCTGTTGCGGTAAGTCGCCAGTAGCGCCTGCCCGCGGCGCCAGCGATCAATCGCGGCGTGATCGCCGCTCAAGAGCACCTTTGGCACCATGCCCGAGACATGATTTTCCGGGCGCGTATACTGCGGAAAATCGAGCCTGGCATCAAGGTGTGATTCTTGCACGGGCGAGGCCGAGTTCCCCAGAACGCCTGGCAGCAGCCGTGCGACCGCATCGACCAGCACCAGCGCCGGCAGCTCCCCGCCGGACAGCACGTAGTCGCCGATGGAAACCTCCTGGTCTACGGCCGCGTCCAGCACCCGCTGGTCGAAGCCCTCGTAGCGGCCACAAAGCAGAATCAGCCCGCTCTCCTGCGCCAAGCCGCTCACGGCCTGCTGGGTGAGCCGCTCGCCGGAGGGGGTCAGCGCGATGGTCCGGGGCGGCCGCTCGGCGCTCAGCTGGTGGCGCCGGCGAGCCTCATCAATTGCGGCCAGCAGCGGTTCCGGGCGCAGCACCATGCCAGCACCGCCGCCGTAGGGGCGATCATCGACGCTGCCGTGGCGGTCGACGGCAAAATCCCGCAAATCCACCGCGTCCAGATCGATGAGCCCGTCCCGGGCCGCACGGCCCACCACCCCCTGATCGGCCAGCAAACCCAGCATCTCCGGAAACACCGTCAGCAACGTGAAACGCATCAGGGTCGAGGCTCAAAAACTTCCGGCCAGGTCAGCTCGATGGTCCCCGCCGACAGGTCGACGGCGCCGGTGAACTCGGCCACGAAGGGAACCAGCACTTCGTAGGGCGACTCCAGTGCCAGGCGTGAGCCCAGCTCATCGCTGCAGCGAATGGTCAGCACCGCGTGGGCGGGCGTATCGATGACCGCATGCACGGTGCCGAGGTCCGAGCCATCGGGCGCCAGGGCCCGCAGACCTTCGAGATCGCGCCAGTAAAAGCTGTCGGCCTCCGCCGGCGGCAAGGAAGAGGCCGGCAGCGCCAGGGACTGCCCGCGCAGGGCCGCAGCCTGGTCCCGGTCGGTCACGCCGGGCAGCGCGGCCAGCAGGCGGTTGCGCCCGGGTTGGGAGCGGTCCTGAAAGCGAACCTTGCCCAGGGGCTGATAGTGCCCGGGCGCGCCAAGGTGGAGGTCCTGATAGCGCATCAGGTCCGAGGGGTTTTCGGTGTAAGAGGTCACGTTGACCCAGCCCCGCACGCCGTGCGGAGCGCCAACGCGGCCGACCAGGATGAAGTCGGCGACGGGCTTCGTCCGGCTAGCTTTCCGCTGCAGCTGGGGCTTCCGTCGCGGCTTTGCGGGCCATGCCGATCAGCCGGGCCACGGAATCAGAGGGCTGGGCGCCTACAGACAGCCAGTGGTCCGCCCGCTCCAGGTTCACCCGAAGGGATTCAGCGTTGCCTTTGGACAGCGGGTTGTAGAAACCGATGCGCTCGACGAAGCGGCCATCCCGGCGCGCTGCCCGGTCGGCAACGGTCAGATGGTAGAACGGCGCTTTTTTGGCCCCGTGACGGGCAAGACGAATGACGAGCATAGGGTTTGAGACGCTTTTTAAACGGTCGGTTTTTCGAGGCGGCGTATTCTAACGGACCGGCGCTGGAGCGCAAGCCAGACCTGATCGACTCCTGAGGCGGCCCCGACAGGGCCCCCAGCGGGTCCTAGCGGCCCTTTGGGCGCCGGCCGGCAGAGACGCCGGGCACCCCGCCGGGCCCCGTCATGCCGGGCATGCCCTGGAGGCCGCGCATCATGCGTTGCATGCCACCTTTCTTGGTGACCTTCTTCATCATCTTCTGCATCTGCTTGTGCTGCTTGAGCAGCCGATTCACGTCCGGCACCGCAGTCCCGCTGCCGCGGGCGATGCGCTGCTTGCGGGACCCATTGATCAGGTCCGGGAAGCGCCGCTCCTTGGGCGTCATGGAGTCGATGATCACGGCCATACGCTTGAACTGGCTGTCATCGATTTGCGACTGGGCAGCCGCCGGCAGCTGGCCCATGCCGGGCAACTTGTCCATCAATGAAGAAATGCCGCCCATATTGCTCATCTGCTCGAGCTGATCGCGAAAGTCCTCAAGATCGAACTTCTGCCCCTTCTGAATCTTCTTGGCGAGCTTTTGCGCCTTCTTTTTGTCGACCTTGCGCTCGGCTTCTTCGATGAGCGACAGCACGTCGCCCATGCCCAGAATGCGACTGGCCAACCGGTCTGGGTGGAAGGGTTCCAGCGCATCGGTCTTCTCGCCCATGCCGATAAACTTGATGGGCTTGCCGGTAATAGCGCGCACGGAGAGCGCTGCGCCGCCCCGGGCGTCGCCGTCGGCCTTGGCCAGCACGACGCCGGTCAGCGGCAAGGCATCGTTGAACGCCTTCGCCGTATTGGCCGCGTCCTGGCCGGTCATGGCGTCGACCACGAACAGTGTCTCAGCCGGGTTGAGAGCAGCGTGCAGTGCCTGGATCTCGGCCATCATCTGCGCGTCGACCGCCAGGCGCCCCGCCGTATCGACCAGCAGTACGTCCGCAAACTGACGTTTGGCCTCGGCCAGCGCTCGCTCAACGATCGCGAGGGGCTGCTCGCTGCCGTCAGACTCGAGCCACTGCGCATCGACTTCGCCCGCCAGGGTCCGCAGCTGTTCGATCGCCGCCGGGCGATAGACGTCCGCCGAGACGACAGCCACTTTCTTCTTGTGTCGCTCTTTCAAATACCGGGCGAGCTTGGCCACGGTCGTGGTTTTGCCCGCGCCCTGCAGGCCGGCCATCAGGATGATGGCCGGCGGTGCGGCGTTCAGGTCGAGGCCGTCGTTCGCCTCGCCCATGACCTGCACCAACGCCTGATGCACCAGCTTGATGAAGGCCTCGCCGGGGTTCAGCGCGTCCGCCACCGTCTGGCCGAGGGCCTGGGCCCGGACCTGCTCGATGAAATCCTTGACCACCGGCAACGCGACATCGGCCTCCAGCAAAGCCATGCGCACATCGCGCAGCGCGTCGGCGATATTGTCGTCGGTCAGTTTGGCTTTGCCGCTCAGGCCTTTAAGGCTTTGCGACAGGCGTTCGGAAAGGCTCTCAAACATGGCGGAAGCGGTCGGCGCAGTGGCTGGGGAGCCCGCAGTATACCGCTTCAAGTGCACCCGGCGTTATGACACACTGCGGTCGCCGTGAACGCCCCTGTCCTTCTGGTGCTCGCCACCATCGCCTGCTACCTCGCTGCCGCGGCTCTGCTGTGGCGCGGCCGCCTTGCTATGCCCGGCGCCCAGGACCCGGCACCGGCGCTGGGCTCCCGTACCGGGCTGACACTGGCCGTCCTGGCCGTCGCCGGCCACGCCATCGTCCTGTTCTTCGCGCTCTTCGACGGCACCACGGTGACCCTCAACCTGTCCGCGGTGCTGACGCTGCTCCTGTTTGTGGCGACGCTGTTCGTGCTGGTTGCGACCGGCTTCGCGCCGGTGCGAAACCTGCTGTTGCTCCTGAGCCCACTGTGCGCCCTGGTCATCGCCCTGGCCGCCCTGGTGCCGACGGAAGCAGCTCCCCTGGGGGATCTGTCCGCGCCGCTGGTTGCCCACATACTGTTCGCCATCATTGCCTACGGCCTGCTCATCATGGCCACCGGGCAATCGCTGTTGCTGGCCTACCAGGAGCGCGCCCTCCGGGCCCGCCGCGGCGTCGGGATGATGTCGGTGTTGCCGCCGCTGCAGACCATGGAGCGCCTGTTGTTCGCCATGCTGTGGCTGGGCATCGCCGTGCTGTCGCTCGCCATCGCCACCGGGTTTGCCTACCTGGACAACCTGTTCGCACAACGGGTCGTGCATCACACGGTGCTGGCTTGCCTGTCCTGGCTGGTCTACGCGGTGCTGCTGACGGGTCGCCACCTGGCTGGCTGGCGCGGCGCCACGGCCGTGCGGTTTACCCTGGTTGCGTTCCTGCTGCTGGTGCTCGCCTACCTGGGCAGCAAGTTCGTGATCGAAGTGCTGCTGGCGCCGGGCGCAACGCCTTGAACCTCATGGAGCTCACCGCCGGCACCCTGTTCGGCATCATCATCGCCATGACGGTGGCATCGGCCTACTTCTCCAGCAGCGAGACCGCGATGGTGGCGCTCAATCGCTACCGCCTCAAGCACCTGGTCAAGGAAGGCAACCGCGGGGCCGTCAAAGCCAACGAGCTGCTCCAGCGTCCAGATCGCCTGCTGGGCATCATCCTCATCGGCAACAACCTGGTGAACTTCAGTGCCGCCAGCGTGGCCACGGTGCTCGGGCTCAAGCTACTGGGCGATACCGGCGTCGTGCTGGCCCCCATCGTGCTCACTGTGTTCTTTCTGATTTTCGCCGAGGTCGCGCCCAAAACCATGGCCGCCCAGCAGCCAGAAGCGATCGCCTTTCGCTCTGCCTACGTGCTGCAGCCCATGCTCAAGCTGATGTACCCCGGCGTGCTGTTCATCAACAGTATCTCGAACCTGATCGTGCGCCCGTTCCTGAAGAATGCCGATGGCGACGGCGATGAAGGCCTGAGCGTCAAGGAGCTGCGCACCGTCGTCGGTGAGAGCCTGGGCAGCGCCGGGCGCCGCCGCAACATCATGCTGCGGGTCCTCGACCTCGAAGAGGTCACCGTCGACGACATCATGGTGCCGCGGGGCGAGATCACCGGGCTGGACATCGACGACGACATCGATGAGCTGATCACCGCCATGTCGAAAAGCCAGCACACGCGCATGCCGGTCTACAAATCGCACATCAACAACATTCTGGGCGTGATGCATCTGCGCCGCGCCACCCGCTTCATCAACCACGGCGACATCAACAAGGCCGAGCTCCTGGCTGTCGCCAATGAGCCCTACTTCGTGCCCGAAGGCACGCCGCTGCACACGCAGCTGTTCAATTTTCAGAAGCAGAAACAGCGGATCGCGCTGATCGTCGACGAGTACGGCGATATCCAGGGCATCGTCACCCTGGAAGACATCCTCGAAGAGATCGTCGGCGAGTTCACCACCGACTTCGCAGCGCACATGCCTGACATTGAGCTGCAGGAGGACGGCGCGCATCTCGCCGACGGCCTGGCCCTGGTTCGCGATATCAATCGCGCCCTGAAGTGGACGCTCCCGGAATCAGGACCAAAGACCCTGAACGGCCTGGTGCTGGAGCATCTGGAAACGATCCCCGACAACAACCTCTGCCTGGAGATCGAGGGCTACCGCTTCGAAACGGTGCAGATCAGCGACAACGTGGTCCGCACCGTCAAGATCACGCCCGCCAGCGCCGATTCATCGCCGAGACAATCGCCTGCAGCGAGGACGTGATGGTGTTCCGGGACAGGCCGATCCCGTAACAGGCCTCCCCCTCGCCGTTATCGATGCCGAGCAGGCAGATCGCCTTCGCGTCAGAACCGGCCCGCAGCGAGTGCTCGTGGTACTCGACGATGTTCAGGGGCTCGTTCAGCGTCTCAACCAGGCCGTTCACAAAGGCCTCGATGGGGCCGCTGCCCTGCCCGTCGATGCTCACCGGCTGATCGTTGGCCAGCAGCCGGGCAACGACACGCTGATCCGCATCGCGCCCCGTCAGCAGATCGTAGTCCTTCAGGACATAGGGGCCTGATTCCACCACGTACTCTTTGAGCAGTGCGTCCAGGATCTCTTCGGTTTTGACCTCGCGGTCCAGCTGCTCGGTCAGCTCCTGCACGATGCGAGAAAACTCCACCAGCATCTGCCGGGGCAGGTTAATGCCGAAGTGCTCTTCGAGAATGAAGCCGGTGCCGCCCTTGCCGGACTGGCTGTTCACCCGGATGGCTTCTTTGTAGCTGGAGCCCACGTCCGCCGGATCGATGGGCAGATAGGGCACCTCCCAGTGGGCGCGATCGACCTTGCTCATGCCTTTGCGAATGGCGTCCTGGTGCGAACCGGAAAAGGCCGTGAACACCAGGTCTCCGGCGTAGGGATGCCGCTCCGGCACCGCCAGTTTGTTGATCGCCTCGACGGTCTCGCGAATGCGCGGCATGGCCCGAAAATCGAGCTGCGGGTCCACGCCCTGGCTGAAAAAGTTCATGGCCGTGGTCACGATGTCGCAGTTGCCCGTGCGCTCGCCGTTGCCGAACAGCGTACCTTCCACCCGCTCGGCACCGGCCATCAGCGCCAGCTCCGTGGCCGCGACGCCGGTGCCCCGATCGTTGTGGGTATGGAGGCTGACCACGATGCTGTCCCGGTCCGGAAAGTGCCGACAGAACCATTCGACCTGGTCGGCGTACACATTTGGTGTCGCCATCTCGACCGTCGACGGCAGGTTGATGATGATCGGAGACTCTGCGCTGGCGCCCCAGGTCTCGGCCACCGCGCTGCAGATGTCGACCGCGAACGGCAGCTCTGTGCCCGTAAAGGACTCCGGGCTGTACTCGAAGGTAATGTCGGAATCCAGGCTCTCGAGCCCCTCGCGCACGACTTTCGTACCTTCGACAGCGAGATCGATGATGCCCTGTTTGTCCATGCCGAACACCACACGGCGCTGCAGCTCTGACGTTGAGTTGTACAGGTGAAAAATGCAGCTCGGCACGCCCTGCAGCGCCTCGACGGTGCGGGAGATCAGCTCGGGACGGGCCTGGCAAAGCACCTGAATCGTCACCCCTTCGGGGATTCGGCCTTCATCGACAATCCGGCGGATGAAATCGAAATCGGGCTGCGAGGCCGCCGGAAACCCCACCTCCAGCTCCGCAAAGCCCACCTCCAGCAGCAGATCGAACAGGCGCAGCTTCTCGTCCACATTCATGGGATCGATCAGCGCCTGATTGCCGTCTCGCAGATCAACGCTGCACCACCGCGGCGGCGCGCTGAGCACTTTGGACGGCCACTGGCGATCCGGCAGATCGATCGGAGGAAAGGGGCGGTACTTCTCGAACGGCATGCGGCCGGCGGCGCGGCCAGCGGGCCGCTGTCGGGCCGCCTGGGGGGGCGTATTTTGTTGCGCGGTCATCGTTGCTCTCGGTCTTGTCGCGGGGCGCCGGTGGATGCTATCGCATTTGGGCAAGGACGGGTCATCGCCCCCGGAGCCTGGCTGGCTTGGGATTCGGATCATCTGGGTGGGCGTGAGCCCTGGAGGGGAAGGTTATGCCGGCAGCGCCGGCAGTCGCAGCTGGGCCAGCAGGCGTGCCGCGTCGCCGATACCCGTTGCCAATGCAGCAATCAGCGCCAGGGCAAAACCCGGGGCGGCGACGTTGGCAGGGAAGCGCACAGAACACATACCCGGATCATAGCGCCCGATGCGCAGCGGGTCTACGGCGGTCGGGCGCGCTGGCTAGGGATCCAGCGGATCCGGAGAAGTCTGTGGCCGCAGGCCGTCCCGAAAGCGCTGGCCATTGCTGACATAGTGCGCGGCGCTGGCCTTGAGCCCGGCCACCTGCTCCGGCCCCAGGGTCTTGACGACCTTGCCGGGAGCACCCATGACCACGGAGTTATCGGGAATCTCCTTGCCCTCCGTAATGAGGGCGCCGGCGCCGATCAGGCAATTGGCGCCAATTCGGGCCCCGTTGAGTACGACAGCGTTAATGCCGATCAGGCTGTTGTCCCCAATCTGGCAGCCATGCAGCATCACCTTGTGCCCGACGGTGACGCTCTCGCCGATGAGCAGGGGAAAACCAGGGTCCGTATGCAGCACCGCGCCGTCCTGCACATTGCTCCCGGCGCCCACGACAATGCGGTCCGCATCGCCCCGGAGCACCGCGCCGAACCAGATGCTGGCCCCCTCGCCCAGCTCAACACTGCCCACCACAGTGGCATTTTCGGCCACAAAGTAAGCGCCCTGCGCTTTCACCCGACGATCGTCCAGCTCCCAAAGCATTCCCTCTCCTTCCGCACCGCGGCTTTCACAATTTCCTTACAGGCCGAGACACCTTGCCGATACCTCGCCCCCGCTCGCTGCCGCATATTACTCGCCAACAACGCTGCTGTGCCCAACAACAGAACGTCGCACCGCCTGGCTCGCCAGGCGCAAGCGCCGCAGGCACCGCAGAGGGCTTCACCGGGGGAACCATGAAAATCAGACTGCCCGCGTTCGATGTGATGCTGGACCTGGCACGCAACGATCCGGCTCAACTGGAAGCACTGCGCGAGACGCTGACCTCAGCCGTCATCGCCGGCGCTGCCAGCGATGACCATCGGCGCCGCCTCAAGGGCCTCCAGTTCCGCATCGAGATGGAGCGCCGGCGAGCGGCCACACCGCTGGCCGCGACGATACGCATCTCGGAAATGATGACCCAGTCCCTCGCAGACCTGCACCGGACCCTCGTGATACCGCTCGAGCCGCAGCCGCCCAAACGCGCAGCGATGGCCGGGGGCGTGCGACCAGTCACAGCAGCGCCGACGCCTCAGGCGACGGTCCTGCAGTTTCGGGCTCCGGAGACCGACTAGGCTTTCCGACCGCCGGGAACGGGTTAAGAAGACCCATCCGGGGACCCATCCGGGGACCCGTCCGGGGACCCGTCCAGGACCGGAACGCGGCCTGAACGACGTGCACCTCACCATCTTTGTGCCATAGTGAGAGGTTGTTCGAGGAGCTCCGCGACCCATGAACTTTTGCAGCCGCTGTGGCGGCGCGATCAAACAAGAAATTCCGCAGGGCGACAACCGCCCGCGCAGCGTGTGCAGCCAGTGCGGCACCATCCACTACGTGAACCCGCGCATCATCGCCGGGTGCCTGGTCACGGCGGGCGACCGTGTGTTGCTCTGTCAGCGCGCCATCGAGCCGCGGCGCGGGTACTGGACCCTGCCCGCGGGCTTCATGGAAAATGGCGAGACCACCGAGCAAGGCGCAGCCCGAGAAACGCTTGAGGAAGCCTGCGCCGAGGTCGACATGCACGGGCTCTATACGCTCTTCAGCCTGCCGCATATCTCCCAGGTGTATCTGTTCTATCGCGCGGAGCTGAAGGGCGATGCTTTCGGTGCTGGCGAAGAGTCCCTGGCCGTTGACCTTTTTGACGAAGCACAGATCCCCTGGGACGCCCTGTCTTTCCCTGTGATCACCGCAACGCTCAAGCACTACTTTGCCGACCGCCAGACCGGCCAGTTTCCGACCCGCAGCGAAGTGATCGAGTTTCGCCGCCGGGCACCGACCTGAACGTTGCTGTCGCGCGCGACATGCACGGCTCTTGCCACCGCATCGGCCGGTCAACCTATGAGCCACACTTTCCTTACGCTATATTTGCGCGTTAACTGACAGGCGCCCCGGAGAATCCATGACCTCACCGATTGAACAGGTTAAGACCGAGCTGGCAGCACGCCAGACAGCCGCCCGGCTGGGTGGCGGCGAGCGCCGGATCGAACGCCAGCACGCCAAGGGCAAGTTAACGGCCCGGGAACGGCTCGAGCTGCTGCTCGACGAAGGCAGCTTTGAAGAGTGGGACATGCTGGTCGAGCACCGAAACACCGATTTCGGCATGGAGGAACAGCGGATTCCGGGCGATGGCGTGGTCACCGGCCACGGCACAATCGACGGCCGGCTGGTATTCGTGTTCAGCCACGACTTCACGGTCTTTGGCGGCGGCCTGTCCGAGGCGCATGCAGAGAAGATCTGCAAAGTCATGGACCAGGCGATGAAAGTCGGCGCGCCCTTCATCGGGCTCAACGATTCCGGCGGTGCTCGAATCCAGGAGGGCGTAGCATCCCTGGGCGGCTACGCCGAGATCTTCCAGCGCAACGTGCTGGCAAGCGGTGTCATCCCGCAGCTGTCGCTCATCATGGGTCCCTGCGCCGGCGGCGCCGTGTACTCCCCCGCCATGACCGACTTCATTTTCATGGTCGAAGACTCTTCCTACATGTTTGTGACCGGGCCCGACGTGGTCAAAACCGTCACCGCCGAGGTTGTGTCCCCCGAGGAACTGGGTGGCGCGTCGATCCACAACCGCAAGTCCGGAGTGGCGGACCTGGGCATCGAGAACGATGTCGAAGCCCTGCTGATGACGCGGCGCTTTTTTGGCTACCTGCCCAGCAACAACCGGGAGCGCGCGCCGACCCGACCAACCACCGACCCCACTGATCGCGAAGAGCCTTCCCTGGAGACTCTGGTCCCGGCCGACCCCGCAAAGCCGTACGACATCAAGGAAGTGATCGTCAAAGTGGCAGACGAGGGCGAGTTTTTCGAAACCCAGCCAGAGTACGCGCAGAACATGGTGGTGGGATTCATCCGCATGGCGGGCGAAACGATCGGTGTGGTCGCCAACCAGCCCATGGTCCTCGCCGGCTGCCTGGACATCGACTCATCCAAGAAAGGCGCGCGTTTCGTGCGTTTTTGCGACGCCTTCAACATCCCGATTCTGACTCTGGTGGATGTGCCTGGCTTTATGCCGGGCACTGCGCAGGAGTACGGCGGCATCATCAAACACGGTGCCAAGCTGCTCTATGCCTATGCCGAGTGCACGGTGCCGAAGGTCACGCTGATCACCCGCAAAGCCTACGGTGGGGCCTACGACGTCATGGCGTCCAAGCATCTGCGCGGGGACGTCAACTTCGCCTGGCCCAGTGCCGAGATCGCCGTCATGGGCGCCAAGGGTGCGGTCGAGATCATCTTCCGCCAGGACATCGGTGATCCGGAAAAGATTCAGGCGCGTACCGACGAGTACCAGGCCAAGTTCGCGACGCCCTTCGTGGCGGCTCAGCGCGGCTATATCGACGACGTGATCGCGCCCCAGGAAAGCCGGGCGCGCATCTGCCGCTCCTTCGCGATGCTCAAGAACAAAAAACTAGAAAACCCGTGGCGCAAGCACGGCAACATCCCGCTCTAAGGGGGCGCTATGCAAACCGTTAAGCCCATTCGCAAAATCCTTATCGCCAATCGCGGCGAGATCGCCTGCCGGGTCATCAAGACTGCCCGCCGCATGGACATCGCCACCGTGGCGGTGTACTCAGATGCCGACGCCGATGCGCTGCACGTCAAAATGGCCGACGAGGCCGTTCACATCGGCGCGCCGCCCTCGGCTGAGAGCTACCTGCGCATTGACCGGATCCTGGAAGCCTGCCGCAGCACGGGCGCCGACGCCGTGCACCCAGGCTACGGCTTCCTGTCCGAGAACCAGAAGTTCCGCCAGGCGCTGGACGACGCCGGCATCGCCTTCATTGGGCCGGGCCTGCGCGCCATCGATGTCATGGGCGACAAGATCACCTCCAAGCAGCTGGCCAAGGAGGCCGGGGTCAGTACCATTCCCGGGTACACCGAGGTCATTCGCGATGCGGAGCACGCGGTCGAGATCGCAGCCGACATCGGCTATCCGGTCATGCTCAAGGCCAGCGCCGGCGGCGGCGGCAAAGGCATGCGCGTGGTCTACGACGCCGACAGCTGCCGGGACGGCTTCGAGCAGGCCCAGAATGAGGCCCGCGCCAGCTTCAGCGACGACCGGGTATTCGCCGAAAAGTTTAT
This sequence comes from uncultured Pseudomonadales bacterium, assembly GCA_964640725.1. Lineage (GTDB taxonomy): Bacteria > Pseudomonadota > Gammaproteobacteria > Pseudomonadales > Azotimanducaceae > CALHVX01. The sequence goes on from CAZXIJ010000004.1 coordinate 196,596, forward strand.
TGAAGAGCCTCGGCACATCGAGATTCAGGTGCTGGCTGACCGGCACGGCACCGCGCTGTATCTCGGGGAGCGAGAGTGCTCCATCCAGCGCCGGCACCAGAAGGTGATCGAAGAGGCGCCCTCCCCGTTCCTGGACGAAGCGACCCGCAAGGCGATGGGCGAGCAGGCCGTTGCCCTGGCCGCCGCGGTGGACTACGAGTCCGCCGGTACCGTCGAGTTCATCGTCGACGCGGAGCGCAACTTCTACTTCCTGGAAATGAACACGCGGCTGCAGGTCGAGCATCCGGTGACCGAGCTCGTGACCAAACTGGACCTGGTCGAGCAGATGATTCGCGTCGCTGAGGGCCGCAAGCTCGACTTTGCCCAGTCCGACGTGACCCTGACCGGCTGGGCGATGGAAGCCCGGGTGTACGCCGAGGACCCGTTCCGCAACTTCCTGCCCAGCATCGGGCGTCTGGTGGACTACCAGCCACCGGAAGAGTCCGCCAGCGTGCGCGTCGACAGCGGCATCGTCGAGGGCAGCGAAGTGTCCATGTATTACGACCCGATGATCGCGAAGCTGTGCACCTACGGCGAGACCCGGGACGAGGCCATTGACCACATGGGCCACGCACTCGATAGCTACTATATTCGCGGTGTGTCCCACAACATCAGCTTCCTGAACGCGCTCTTCGCTCATGAGCGATTTCGCGAGGGCAGGCTCACGACCAACTTTATCGCCGAGGAGTATCCCGACGGCTTTTCCGCAGCGCACGTGCCCCAGGCCGACCCGCTGTTGCCGGTGGCGATCGCCACCCTGCAGCACTTCCGGCAGGAGGAACGGCTGGCGGCCATCTCCCCAACGCCGCGCTCGCCGGCCAACGAGTGGGTCGTCATCGCCGATGGCACGCACTACCCGGTCTACATCGCGCACGACGAAGACGGCTACGCAGTAACCTACGAGAATCGGGTTTACCGGGTACGCTCAGACTCCGCTCTGGGCGAGCGCGTCATTCGCGCGACGGTCAACGGCGAAGCCATCGTCATGCAGGTCGACCCGGATGGGCCCGCCTGGCGCCTGTACCATCGCGGCCGGGAAGTTCGCGCCCTTGTCGTTAGCGCTGCGGCAGCCCTGCTGACCGGGCACATGATCGAGAAACAGGCGCCGGACCTCTCCAAGTTCCTGCTGTCGCCCATGCCCGGCTCCCTCGTGCGCCTGCTTGTCAAAGCCGGCGACACGGTCAAAGCCGGCGAAGAGCTCGCCGTGGTCGAAGCGATGAAAATGGAGAACAGCCTGCGCGCCGCGGAGGACGGGGTCGTCGAAACGGTGCTTGCCGAGCAGGGCGAAAGCCTGCAGGTGGACCAGCCGATCCTCGAATTCGAGTAACGCGCCCGGGGGCGCCGCAGCCGGCGCCTCCTCGGCTCGGCGCTGACGCTAGCCGGTCAGCTCGAACCCTTCGTAGCCATTCGCGACGACCTCTGCGCAGCGCTCCGCGTAGGGCGGGAAGCCCAGATACGGCATGAACACCCGCGGCTTGCCCGGCACGTTCGCGCCCAGGTACCAGGAGTTGCAGCGCGGATACAGGCTGGCATCGCCGACCTCGTTGACGTGCGCGACCCACTCTTCCTGCGCCGGGGCTCCCGCCTCGATGGCAATCGCCTGTTGCGCCAGCACATGGCCGATACAGTCATCGATCCACTCCACGTGGTGCTCGATGGACGGCAACATGTTTGTCAGCACTGAAGGGCTGCCGGGGCCCGTGACCGTAAACAGGTTCGGGAACCCATGCACCGCCAGGCCCAGGTAAGTCTTCGGGCCCTCAGCCCAGGCGTCGGTCAACTTAACGCCGCCTCGGCCCTCAATCTCGATCTTGGTCATGGCCCCGGTCATGGCGTCAAAGCCGGTGGCAAACACAATGGCATCAACGTCGTAACGCTTGCCGCCAGCAAGGATGGCGCGCTCGTCGATACGCTCGACGCCGCCGTCGCTGACATCCACCAGGGCGACGTTGTCGCGATTGAAGGTGGCGTAGTAGTTGGTGTCGACGCACAGCCGCTTACAGCCGACCACCGTGCGGGGACTGAGGCGCTCCGCCGTCTCAGGATCGTCCACCAAGTCGCGAATCTTGCCCCGCAGAAACGCCGCCGCGGTCTCGTTGGCGTCGGTATCAAACAGCAGGTCCGCAAAGGCGGCCATGAACGGCAGGCCGCCTCGGGCCCATCGGGCTTCGTACTCGCGCGTGAGCGCCTCCGGCGTCTGCTCCAGGGCGTTGGCTTCACCGTAGGCAAAGTCCGCATGAAATGCCGTTTCGCGATTCGCCGCCCGAAACTCGTCGTAGCGGGCTTTGATCGCCTTCACCCGAGGCTCCGGAATAGGCCCGTTGTGGGCCGGCACGGAGTAGTTGGGGGTGCGCTGGAACACCGTGAGCTGCGCGGCCTGCTCAGCAATCAGGGGAATGCTCTGGATGCCTGAAGACCCGGTACCAACGACGGCGACCCGCTGCCCGGTGAAATCGACGCCTTCGTGCGGCCAGTGACCGGTGTGGTACCAGGACCCCGCGAAGTCGCTCAGGCCGTCGATCGCCGGCAGATTGGCCGACGACAGGCAACCGGTTGCCATGACCACAAAGCGGCACTCGAAGGTCATGTCCTGGTCCGTCGTGACCTGCCAGCGCCCATCGTCTTCGCGGTAGCGCGCTGCCAGCACCCGCTCACCGAAGCGCATGTGCCGGCGCAGATCGAAGCGGTCGACGACGTGCTCGATGTAGCGCAACAGTTCCGGCTGAGTGGCGTAGCGCTCGGACCAGGTCCACTCCTGCTGCAGCGCGTCGGAGAACTGGTAGGAGTACTCGAGGCTTTCGATATCGCAGCGGGCACCGGGATACCGGTTCCAGTACCAGGTACCGCCCGGGCCATCACCGGCTTCGATCACGACCGCGTTCAGCCCGCGCTCCGTGAGCCGGTGCGCCATGTAGGTGCCGGCAAAGCCCGCCCCGACAATCACCGCATCGACGGAACGGACAGAAACGCCCGCCGGGCGCACCGTGGAATCACTCATCTTGCCTACTCCCCTTTCCCCCTGCCGGCCCCTTGCCGG
>CAZXIJ010000004.1:199771-216578 GCA_964640725.1 uncultured Pseudomonadales bacterium
TCAGCCAGCCCTCAGCGAGCCTCAGGCGAGCCTCAGGCAAGCCTCAGGCGAGCCTTCAGCCGCCCATGAGCGGATTAGGCGACAGCAGCGGCGTCGTTCCCCGTTGCCGCACTGGCGGCCGCGACCTCTTCAAGTTCGATGAGCGTACCGCAGAAGTCCTTGGGATGCAGGAACACAACGGGCAGCCCGTGCGCGCCGGTTTTCGGCTTGCCGTCGCCCAGGACTCGGGCCCCGTCCGCCACCAGCTTGCTGATGGCGGCATGGATATCCGCGACCTCGTAGCACAGGTGATGAATGCCGCCCGCGGCGTTGTTCTCGAGGAACTTGGCAATCGGCGAGCCCTCGCCCAGCGGGTGCAGCAGCTCGATCTTGGTGTTTGGCAACTCGACGAACACCGTGGTGACGCCGTGATCCGGCAGGTCAACCGGGGCGGTGACGGTCGCGCCCATGCCATCACGATACAGCGCCGAGGCTGCCGCCAGATCCGGCACCACGATGGCGACGTGATTCAGTTGTCCAATCATGCAGTTCGCTCCCTCAATGAGTTTTTGATGTTGCTACCGGTTGCGGCCGGGAATCAGGTCGAGCACTCGGCTGGCCGCCTCAGGAATGTCGCTGCCTGGTCCGTAGATCGCATCTACGCCGGCATCGTAAAGAAACTCGTAGTCCTGCTGCGGGATCACGCCGCCGCAAACCACCACCACGTCCTCCTTGCCCCGGGCTTTCAGCTCGGCGATCAGCTCCGGCACCAGGGCCTTGTGGCCGCCTGCCAGGGTGGACACCCCGATCACGTGCACGTTGCCCTCGGCGGTCATCTCCGCCGCTTCCTGCGGGGTCTGGAACAGCGGGCCCACCGATACGTCAAAGCCGAAGTCTGAAAAGGCGTTGGCGATGACCTGCGCGCCGCGGTCGTGACCGTCCTGCCCCATCTTCACCACCAGGATCGCTGGTGCCTGGCCTTCCAGGTCCGTAAAGACCTTGACCTCGTCCTGAACCTTGGAAAATTTCGGGTCATCGCCGTATTCGCTGGCATATACCCCGGCAGTTCGCTGGGAGATGGCCTGATGGCGACCGTACACCTCTTCCAGGGCGTCGGAGACCTCGCCGACGGTCGCCCGGGCGCGCACCGCCTTGATGGACAGGTCGAGCAGGTTGCCTTCGCCGCTCCGCGCCGCATCGGTCAACGCCGTGAGCGCGGCCTTGCAGACTTTCTCGTCCCGGCTGCCCCGCACGGCCTTGAGGCGGCGAATCTGCGCGGCTCGCACCTTGTCGTTGTCGACGGCAAGCACGTCGACGTTGTCGCCGCCCTCCTCTACCTGATATTTGTTCACCCCGACGATGGTGTCTTCGCCCCGTTCCACCCGGGCCTGCCGTCGCGCCGCGGCTTCTTCGATCCGTTGCTTCGGCATGCCGGACACCACGGCCTTGGTCATGCCGCCCAGCGCTTCCACCTCTTCGATCAGCTTGCGGGCTTCGGTAACGATGGATTGGGTCAGGTGCTCGACGTAGTAGCTACCGCCGAGAGGATCCACCGTGCGAGTCACCTGGGACTCTTCGGCGATGATGATCTGGGTGTTGCGAGCAATGCGCGCCGAGAACGGCGTTGGCAACGCAATGGCCTCGTCGAGCGCGTTGGTGTGCAGGCTTTGCGTGCCGCCCAGCACCGCGGCCATAGCCTCGATGGTGGTGCGCACCACGTTGTTGTAGGGATCCTGCTCCTGCAAGGACACTCCGCTGGTCTGGCAATGGGTGCGCAACATGAGCGATGCCGGATTTTTGGGCTCAAACTGGCTCATGAGCTCGTGCCACAGAATACGCGCAGCACGCAGCTTCGCGATCTCCATGAAGAAGTTCATGCCGATGCAGAAGAAGAACGACAGTCGCGGTGCGAACTTGTCGACATCCTGCCCCTTCGCCAGGGCAGCGCGCACGTACTCCAGGCCATCGGCCAGGGTAAAAGCGACTTCCTGCACGTTGTTCGCACCGGCCTCCTGCATGTGGTAGCCGGAAATCGAGATCGAGTTAAAGCGCGGCATGTGTTCCGCGGTATAGCCGATGATGTCCGCCACGACCCGCATGCTGGGCTGCGGCGGGTAGATGTAGGTATTGCGCACCATGAATTCTTTGAGGATGTCGTTCTGGATCGTGCCCGCCAGATCTTTCTGAGCAACGCCCTGCTCTTCGGCCGCCACCACGTATCCCGCCAGCACCGGCAGCACTGCGCCGTTCATGGTCATGGAGACCGACATCTGGTCCAGGGGTATGCCGTCGAACAGGATCTTCATGTCCTCGACACTGTCGATGGCAACGCCCGCCATCCCGACGTCTCCGGCGACCCGCGGATGGTCAGAATCGAAGCCCCGGTGCGTCGCCAGGTCGAACGCAACCGAGAGGCCTTTCTGCCCGGCTGCCAGATTCTGGCGGTAGAACGCATTCGACTCTTCCGCCGTGGAGAAACCCGCATACTGGCGGATCGTCCACGGGCGGTTGGCATACATCGTCGCGCGCGGGCCGCGCATGAAGGGCGCAAGGCCAGGCAGCGTGTCCTGGTGTTCCATGCCTTCCAGATCCGCCGCCGTGTAGAGCGGCTTTATCTCGATACCTTCCGGGCTTTGCCAGGTGAGGTCCGCCAGCGGCTTGCCGCGCAGCTCCTTTTCAGCAAGCGCCTGCCACTGCGGATCGATGGCTGAATCAGGACGGGATGGGGCGTCAGACATGGGCTGTTTCGTATCGACAAACGGCCCGTATTATAGCGAACTCAGGTTGCAAACGTCGTCTGAACCTTCACCCGGGGCTCACGCGCTGTGGTCCCGTGAGCAGTCGAAAGCGGCACTGCCTGCAGCGCCTGGGTGCTGCAGGCAGCGGGTCAGTACCCTGACCTAACGGCAGGCCCTGCCGGTCAGGAGATCGACCGGGCCGGCACCGGGATCAAGCGGCGCATTTGCCAGGTACACCTGCCCCGAATACTGCTGCAGGTCGAGGCAGACCGCCCCGTCTGTAGCGGTATCCAGCACCAGCCCATCTGTGCCGCGCCAGACGCTCAGATCGAAATCCACACGATCCTCGCCCACGGTTGTGGCCGAGTCGTGCCTCTCAAAGCCGAGCCGCGCGCGCACACCCACCCCGGCATCGGAGGTCAATGTGCCGATGTAACGCTCGACCAGATTTCGGTCAAGGCCCACCAGGCGCATCTTTAGATCTCCGCCGCAGCTGTCGCGCCAGAAGAACAGTCCCGCGGTTTCTCCGCCCGGTTCGGTACCGACGCTCGCGTCAGCGCAGCCGCAGGGCTGTTCCTTGTCGAGATCGACGAAGCCGGACATGGAAGCGGCCGCAGAACCGATGAGAATCCTGCCATTCGCATTCAAGGCGACACAAACCAGGCCGCTGTCCGCCACATCAAAGCTCACACGATCCTTGCCTCTGCCCACCTGCAAAACAAAGTCCACCTGCCGCTGGTCAGCAGTGAGCGCTGCCTCGTCGCCGCGCTCGAAACCATCACGGTTAACTCCCTGGATCTCGGCGCTTGATCGGACCGTGCCGTCGTAGCGCGCAAAGGGACCTGTGCCGACAGACTGCAGGTGGTAGCGCCCTCGCACACAGGTGTCTTGCCATGCGTAAAAGCCGTCGTCGTCCATGACAGGCTCGCCGCAATCGTCACTGACCGCTGCGGGCGCAGGATCAGGCACAACGATCGGCTGCGATACCGGCGCTGGCTGTGCTGCCGGCACTTGCGGTGCTGCCGGTTCGGGCTGCGGGGAAGCAATGGGTACTGCAGCCGGTTGCGGCTGAGATACCGGGGCAGGAGCGGGGTTCGGCCCCTGTGGCGCGGGCTCAGGAACAGCCCGGGTGCCGTCAGGCCGAACCAGGATCGCTGCGTCGTATGCGGGCAGTCGCACCTGCGAGAGCGAACCGCCATTGTTCACCGGGTCCTGACCCGTTCCAAGGATTCGTTGGAAGGTACCGTCCAGATCAACGACCTGGTCGTCGGCGGTGGCATTCACGACAACAACGCCGTTTTCGTAGTCCCGGCGAAAGACGTTCGGATTCCCTTCGAACACACGTACATCATCGAACCAGAGGCCGTCGGTATCGCGCCCGAGTTGAACGATGGGACGCGATTGCCGGGTGCCATTGGCACGAACCGTGTAGACGATACGGGTCCATTCGGTGCCGACCAGATAATTTCCAAACTTCCCGGAAAAGTCCAGGCGCAAGGAGATATCCCTGGGCTTGTCAGCGCGAACGGCCATCACAATCGTGTAGTCGCGCCCGTTTTGCATGTTGAACTTGGGCCCCTTCAATACCGCACCACCAAGATTCCGGACAAATTGCCGGTGGCCATCGACGCGGAGCGACCGCTGACCTTCGGCTCGAACGTCAGTGGCAATACCGGTGTTCAGATTGACTGTCTCCCATGCGCCCATACCGGATTCAAAGCCGCTATCGCTGATCAGATTGTTTTCCGGCGCGAAGGCGCGATCATTGTAGATGCGTTGCCTCGGTCCCAGCGGCCGGCCCAGCCAGCCCTTGTGCCTGCGAATCTCGCTTTCATCGTAGGCATTGCTGGCAATGGCATGGCCATAGGTCGAGGAACCGGGCTCAACGTCCACGGAATACTCGTCGTGCCAGGGAGCCGGGTGCGTCGAAGAGTTCTGGCGAACGTATAGACCGTTACCCAGCAGGGTCGCGCCGAAAGTCAGACGGAAGTGGGAATTGTCTGCAGGGACCTCGCTGAGGTTGCCCTTGTTCTTCGCCGTGCCCGGGTAGAGCTTGCTCGGATTCTTGGACAGTATCTCGACATAGCTCCGCTGGGGCTTGTGAATCTGCGTATGCATCAGATAGTTGTGCATCTGGGGCTGAGCACCGTCTGCCCCGACGTAACGCGGATCCACGGAAAAATCGCCGTTGGAGAGCAGGAAGTTCTCCATCTGAATACCGTTCAGGTCTTCAAAGCCACGGGCCTCGTACCAGCCACCGACAATGTTCAGGGAATCGCCGACACGATCCCTCAACATCGCGTAAAAGCGCTCCTGCCCTTCGTGAAAGACGTTACGGCTGCCTATGAAACCGTCATCGGCCTGCAGATCGTTGTTCACGTCAACCTTGGCGGACGGCGGAAAGAACACACTGTCTTCGTCAAAGTAGATGCCGTCTACCCGGGCCCCGCTGGTTCGTCCCTTGCCATTGAGCCGCATATTCTGCGGAATCCAGGCGGCCATGATCTCGGAGACTGCACGACCATTCGAGTCCCGGGGCGCTGTCGTTGCGAGATTGTAAGCCCAGTTGCGAGGGTTGCCGGTTTGCCCGAGGGCGTGTTCTGCAACGATCGCCTGGGCGCCGTGCGACCGGGCTTGAGATTTGTAGCCACGCACCGAGAGCACAATCTGGTTCGGTGTGACGTTGCGGTTCACCGAAGCGATTTGTGCATGCTCGGCGTTCGCGAAGCCACCGGGGCCGCCGCTGTAGATGACCAGATAGCGACCCGGGGTGAAGTTGGATGCATCCTGAACGAGAAGCGTCCGGTCAGTACTGGACACACCGCGCTGCAGGCGCGTGCCCGCGCGGTACAGCCAGTGCCCAGCATAGTGATCACAGGCCTCCGTGGCGGGGCCGGTGTCGCCAAAGGGCATTCCGACCGCGATCTCGCAGGTTCCTGAATACTCGTACCCAAGGTACGCCCGGTGATGAAACATATAGTGGAAACGAACGTCAGGATTGACCCCTTGCGCAGCCGCCACCTTGTAGGCCATGCCGGACTTGGTTCCCAGCAGGTCGTAGCGAGACAGCGCTTCCGGAGATGCCTGATCCGAGCGCGGCTCGGTAATGCCAACCATCGGATATCGCGTGGCGGGATCGTCAGGTTTGAGCTGGTTCGCATCCTCCAGGTAGTGGTAGGACGCTTGGCTGTGAGCCAGAGGGCCGATGCTGCAAAGAAGCAGCAACGCAGGGAAAAGGCGAAGGCGCATCAATGGTTGTCTCCAGACATAGTCGTGTACTGCAACGACGTCCTTTGCGTTACCTTTCGCCGGAAACTATAGATGTGATGGGCTGGTTAGATTGAGCAGTGGTTCGCAGACACCTCCGGGCCAAAGCACGGGCTCACGCAGTCGAGAACAAGCTCACATCTCGACTTGCGCGAGCCGCGCTGGTTAAAACTACTGGCAACCCTGCAGGGTGACCGCATCAAAGGGCGTGGTCACTGGCACTTTCTGCGGCCCGACGAACACAACCTGTGTCGGAGAATCCGCGAAAACACAGAAGCTGCCGCCGTTGGCGTCGAAGTCCACACCGTCCACACCGTTCCCGCCGACCCCCAGCCGATAGGACAGCGTGCCGGAAGCATTGGTTACAACGTCCCCCCCTTCCAGCTCGATCTGATCTAATCCGGAAAACGAGAACGCTGACTCAAAACTGCCGGTGTAGTACAGGAACGGTCCGCCGCCCTGAACCACACGCAAGGACCAGCGTTCTGAAGCACAGTCCTGAAACAGGAAGATGCCCTGATCAGAACTCGCTACGACCGGGTTCGACGTGGCGCAAATCCCGGACTCGTCATCCCGGATGGTGCCGGTTGCCGAGTTCATCACAAGCGCCGCATTGGTGACAGACAACAGTTCCAGGGTGAACGATTCGTCGCCTTCTGCCAGGGCATCATCGACGACTTGAACATCGATAAACGACGCGTCTGTGCCTGCCGGAATGGTCAGCGTTCCGGAAACAGCCTGATAATCGTCCGGGGACACGGCAGTACCGTTAGCCGTCGCGTAGTCTACGGTCACGGTATCAAGGGCAGGCGCTGTCAGCATCACCGGGAACCGGGCGATGCCCTGAGCGTCGTTTTCATTGACCGCAACATCGCCAACAACGAGCTCCGGCCCGATGCCGCAAGCGCCCAGGGTTTCCATATCAAAGCTTGATGCCACCACCACGCGATCGGGGCCCACACGCACCTGCCTTGACGGCGAGTCAAGGGTAAAGCAAACCGATGCCCCATCAGCAGTCGTGAAGTCAAAGCCATCCACTCCCGGCGAAGCCACGCCCAGGTTGAAGTTGACCGTAGTCGCCGGCGATGTCGGCAGCACATCGCCCTGCTCCAGGGCAAAGCCGGAGATCCCCGTGATCAGACCAGATGACTGCACGCTGCCCATATAGCGGGCAAAGCTGCCACCGCCTTGCGCGACTCGCACCGACCAGACACCGGTTGTACAGTCTCTGGAAACGAAGACGCCTTGCTCGGAAGCAGCATCGAACGCGATCGGGCCGCACCCCGGGGGCGTGACCAGATTGCAGGGGCCCAGCGTCGCGGTGTCGAAAGGCGTCGCGACCGGTGTCTTGAGCGCTCCGACAAATACCACCTGGGTCGGGCTTTGCGATGTGACGCAAAGCGACTCGTTGCCTGCCGTTGCGAAGTTCATTCCGTCAACGCCGTTACCGCCAACACCGAGCCGATAAGACAGCGCGCCACCGTCAGGACTAACAATATCGCCGCCTTCGAGTTCAACGCCTGCAACATTCTGGAAATCGCCGGAACTGGTCAGGCCGCCCTCATAGAACACAAACCCATTGCCTCCTTGAGCGACTCTCAAGGACCATAGCCCGGAGCTGCAGTTCTGAAACAGGTACACGCCCTGATCAACTGCCGGGATAACAGGATTTGACGTAACGCAGGCTGATACCTCGTTGTCCCGAATCGTGCCGGTCGCCCGCGCGGTGGCAATAACTGCATTGCCTGGGTTTGACAACAGCAAGTCAAATATTTCCGTGCCTTCTGCCGTGACGTCATCGAAAATCGGAACCACGACAGGCAATGCCATCTCTCCGGGAGTGAAGGTCAGCTGGCCAGAGGTTTGCCCGTAATCCAGGCCCTCTAAAGCGCTGCCGTCGGCTGTCGCAAAGTCAACGGTGACAGGGCTCGTGCTTGCCTCGGACAGAACCACGCTGAAGCTCGCAACACCAGAAGGCACATTCTCGTCCACCGCCACTCCGGAAACGGCGATTTCCGGCAAGGCAGGTGCGTCATCACACGCACCCAGGCTGTTCAGATCAAACGGTGACTGAACGGGCGTCTTGTTCTCGCCAACAAAAATCGTTGCAGATGGGCTGGTGGCGGTAACACACCACTGGCCGACCGCCGGAACCTCGAAATCAAACCCGTCGAATCCGGCACCGCCCACGGCCAGGCTGTAGGCAATGGCTCCGGGGGTTGCTGTGTCCACCACATCCGGCCCTTCCAGGGAGACCGGGGTGACGGAAACAAACGGCTGATCGCCGACCACGCTGCCATCATGAAAAATCCAGCTGTCGCCTCCGCGAGAAATTCTCAGGGACCATAGCCCTGTCGCGCAGTCCCTGAAGAGAAATATTCCGGAGTCTGCACTGGGAACACTGGGGTCAGCACTGGCACAGGACGACACCTCGTCATCGGTAATGGTTACCGGCGCAGAGTCGCCAATGATTGCGTCAACAACGCCAGACAGCCGCAGCCGGAAGGTCTCGCTGGGCTCGACCAACGCATCGTCCAGGATCGGAACTGTGACGGTTTTTTGAGTCTCCCCAGGGGAAAAGGTCAAACTTCCAGAAACAGACCCAAAGTCCTGACCGGCTACGGCACTGCCGTTGACCGTCTGGTAGTTCACCTGGACAGCACTGCCCGTCGATCGGGACAACGTTACCGGAACCTCCACGGAGCCGGCGGATTCAGCCACAACAGCCGGCCCAGAACTCACAGCCGCCGCCGAGGTAGAGCAGCTGCCCAGCGTCGACAGCTGCACCGGACTGCCGCGGGTCATCTGGTCGTGCCCAAACCGCACGGGAACGTCATTTGGCGACGAAAGGGTAAAGCACACATTTGCGCCCGACGGGAAAGAAAAGTTCACCTGATCGTCGCCACCAGGGCCAACTCCGAGTTCGAAGTCAATTCGCGAACCCGAGTTCACTAAAACGTCATCGCCTTCGACACTGACACCGACAGCACGGGTGAAGTTAGCCGTGGAGACGATGCTGCCAATCGCGCGCAGCGAGGGCTGGTTGCCACCGGTTACGATCATGTGCCAGTTGTTTAGATTGGCGCAGTCCCGCCACAGGTACACGCCTCGCTCGACGGACTTATTGACCTCTGGCCGCCCACCGCCAGCAGCGAAGCAACTGGATTGCGGCACAGAGGTCGGTACTGTTTTGCTGGCTGCTGTGCCGTTCTCCGTCAGCTCGTACAGCGCGTTGGCAGACAGGCCCTGGTGGAAATCGACCGCTCCGCTCGGCCAGCGCACCTCGACATCGAAGCTATTGTGCGATGCCAGACCGAAGTGAAGCCGCCCGGAATCCTGCGAGAAACGGTGGTACCCACCGTTTTTCTCTCGCATCTGTTGCACCCCGCCCGCCGAGACCAGCACCGTTGCGCCGATACCTTCACGGTTTGAAGTGGTACCTACAAGATCAAATTGTGCCCACTTGTTGCCGTTGCCCTGGTTTCTGTAGAGCTTGTCCGGGCCACCGTAGGTGTAGGGGCGCTCAGGGTAGATTTTCATGCCGTTGCTGATGAATACATCCACAAATCCGTCGACGTTGTAGTCAGCGACGACTGCAATCTCGCCGATACCGACACCAGCACCCAGAGGACCCTCCGCTCCAAAACCGAACCGACGGGTAAATTTTCCGGTACCGTCGTTCTCGTAGTAGCGATTCTCCAGGTTGGTGACCGCCCCACGACACACCATGTACAGATCCTGGTCCATGTCGTTGTCGAAATCAGCAGACACGACACTCGGACAGGGCATCCCACTATTCAGTCCCGCCGGGCCCGTGCGATCCACGTAGGCACCCCCCGCCGACGCAAGAAAACGCGGAGAGTTCGGCAGGTCAATACTGAGGCGATTCTCCTGAGTCAGGTTCGTGATCGGCGAGGTGCTCTCGATAAAGCTGTACGTGTAGCTAAACTGGCCATTGTTGCCGGCCGAGTTGAAGTAGCTCCAGGTCGAGGTCGCCGGGTCGTAGCCGATGAAAATGCCCCGATCCACGGCCGGGTCATGCGGCTTTACGCCGTGAGTCGTCGGATCTCCCGGCGACAGCGTGAACTTGATCAGCTCATCGGGCCCCAGGAACGGCGGGTTCCTGCCACCGGCACCAATCCTGATATTGCCGATGTTGCGGGCACTCCAGTGCAGCTCAATCGTAATATCACCGGTCGTCTGAAACGTGATACCGATTTCGCGACCATTTTGGGTAATCAGATGCGCCTCGGCCTTGTTGGTCCCGACGATCGCCCCGCCGCTGACACGTTCACGGCCAGCTACCATCAAGACGTCGCTCTTAAGATCACCGTTCAGATCGGCGATCAGCGAGTCTACGGGGTTGAACAGGGTTGGCAGCTGCGAGGCCTGGTTAATAAAGGGAAACGCCCGCGTATCAAACAAACGGCTGGGCAAGGTGGAGGAGACACAGATCAGGTCAAGCACACCATCGAAGGTCAAGTCTGCCAGATGGCCGTACCGGACATCTTCGCAAAACCCGGTCAAGCCGTTGATCTGCTGAAAGTCTCCGTTGGCCTGGCGATGCGTCTGGCTGCGCCCACGAGTCATCATGGTGAAATCAAGGTTTCCGTCGCCGGTAAAGTCGTGCCAGATCGGCTGGCGGCCGGGCCAGGAGATCGTGTCGAAGGTGTATTCGCTGGTTCTGTCGACCAGAATACCGCCTTCATTCACCAGGAACTGGCTGGAGTCGCGCGCTCCGGCCGAGATAAACAGATCCTGGTCGCCGTCGTTGTCAAAGTCGCCCCAGCTACCGCCATGCTGGTCTGCGAAAGCTGCGCTTGTTTCCCAGATATCTACCTCTCGGGAGCGATCCTGAAAGGTCCCGTCGCCCAGGTTGACGTAAATGCTCGGACGCTCCCGGTGATGTGTCACGAACAGGTCAGGCAGACCGTCTGCGTTGGCATCGCCCCAGGACGAACCCCAGGATTCTCCGGTAAACGCAAGCCCGGCCACGTTCGTGACGTCCTGAAAGTTCGGTGCAACAGCGTAGGTGCAGGGTGCTCCCACCATCAGTGTCACAGCAACGACGCGCGCCAGTGCCAATTTTTTCCTTCCTGTGGTCATGCCCTTCCCTCTTCCTGCTCCATGAGCTTTGATGCCAACACGCCTGCCGTTCGCGGTATCGCTACGGCAGCACGTTAAGTTTGTAAGTCTTGTTTGGATTGCCCGGCGCAATGTAGCGCTGCGGGCCACCGAGCCTTGGCCGCACAGAGCTGTCTTCCAGCAACAGCTTGAATTCCTGCAGCCCTGCAGTTGTTGGCGTTCCGCTGATCACTCCGGTCGTACTGTTCAGGGTCAGGCCCGCAGGCAGCTGACCGCTGTAGAGGGTCCACTGGTAAGGCTGCGTACCGCCCCAGGCCGTCATGGTCACGGAGTAAGGCACCCCTACCTGCGCCGCGGGTACCGAGAACGTCAAAGGTGCCAGGCCTTTTTCGGCGTTCAGCGTCGCCAGCAGCGACTGCCGCTCACTGTCGTATGCCGCATTGGCATGTTGGCTCGACATTTCTAGCTCGTCATTCACAAGGTCGTAGAGTTCGACCTCGCCGATAGCGTTCTCGATCACCTTCATGGTGTCAGTCCGAACAGAACCCCAGGTACCGTTCGCTCCCTGGTGGGAGCCCCAGCCCTGCAGTGTCAGGTGACTGCGCCAGGGAACATTCGGATCGTCCATCAGCGGGAGCAGGCTCATGCCGTCGCTGGGCTTGCTGACATTCATGATGTCGTAGAGCAGCGCACCGGTATCCAGATTGGCTGATACCAGGGTCTGGTCCGTCCTTGGCACAACGCCGGGCACATACACCGTCAGGGGGACCCGCACGGACTCTTCATAAGCCATACCCTTCTGATGGAGCCCGTGCTCGCCCCAGAGGAATCCGTTGTCAGACGTGAAGATGATGACGGTGTCGTCGAGCCGACCAAGCGCCTCGATCTTGTCGATCATCGCTCCGACCGCACGGTCTACGGACACCAGAGTTCGCAACATATCTCGATGGAACTCGTCGTCATCCGGCTCGCCGGAATTTTTGGCGGACAGGAAGCTCGTTGGGTTCCGCACCCAGAACGGCTTGTCAGAGAGATCTGTCTCATTAAAGGCTCGATCCCGATAGACATAGGTGCTGAAGAGACTCTCGTCCGGCGTATCTGGCGTCGCTTTCGCATGAGGCGCGAAGGCCCAGTAGAAGGCGAAGAACTTGTCTTGCGGATCCAGGTCGTCCAGGAAACCCAGGACACGGTCGCGATGGTAGTTCGCGATGTACTGGTTGATGTTGAGCTCTCGACCCACTGAATCGTACTCGTCAGAAGAGCCCTCAATGACCTTGTAGTTGAACCAGTCAGCGGTGGCCGGCCCTCTGTTGTTGTTCACAAAGAGGTCCCAACCCGGAGGCACGTAGGGCGGCTGGTAAGCGTTGAGATACTTGCCGCCCGCGAAGACGGTTTTGTAGCCCAGAGACTGAGCAGTGGTTGCCACGGTATCGTGGTCCTGCATCCGGAAGGGAACCTCCCCGCCGTTGTCGCCTGTGACCTGAGTAATGCTCGTGTTCTGCGCCAGCAGCCCGCCAGACAGAATGCTGGCCCGCGCCGGACAGCACAGCGGCGTGGTGATGTACGCCCGCTCGAACACCACACCCCGGGCATTCAGCTTGTTCTGCAGCTCGGTCATCACATAAGTCGTATCGAATCGCTGATCATCGGTCAGGATGTAGAGGATGTTAGGCGTCGATGGCGGCGGGATCTGATCGCTCGCACACTCATCCAGCGTGTCCAGGCTGAAGTCGCCGCTGATGGCAACCTTGTTCTGCCCGACAAACACTCCTGCCCCGGCGGGGAGCAACTGAGGCCGGAAGCAGGTCACGGCAGCTTCAGCAAAGCTCGTCGTCAGGCCGTCTACGCCGATGCCGCCAACGAACAGGCTGTAGTCAATGCGTCCATCGCCCGGGGTGGTGTCGATCGTGTCATTGCTCTCGAGCCCAAAGCCGCTGTACGACAGAGGCTCATCTGCCGTGATGGCACCGAAGTATTGCCCGAAGCCCAGCCCGCCTCCGTTTGCCCGAAGGTTCCAGATCTCCGGATCACTGCCAGCTTCACAATCCTGCCAGAGGTAGATGCCGGGGCTGTCAAGAACAGGCGCGCCGCATTGCTGATCATCAGGCGGCGGTGTGCTGGAACAGGCCTGCAGGGTTTCCAGGCTAAAGGATGCCGGCATGGGCAGCTTCCCGGCCCCAAGCCGCACTGATGCGGTACCCGGCAGCACGGTCATGTCGAGGCAGTTGCTGGAGCCTGCCGGAGTCGTGACCGTGAACCCGTCGATGCCGTTGCCACCGGCCTTGAGCACGAAGTCCAACACGGCATCACCGGGCACGGAGTCCAGCACGTCGCTGCCTTCCAGGCTCACCGGGGCCGGCGCCAGGGTTTCGGTGCCGTCAATCGTTCCTTCAAAGGTCGAGAAGAAGGTGCCGCCGCCGGTGATTCGCAGGTTCCAGAGGGCCTCGCCGGTTACAGCACAGTCGCGCCACAGGAAGACCGCAAATTCGGTTCCCGCATCAAAGGCGGGCGCACCGCACTCCTGGCCCGTCGGGCTAACGTCATCCGTGGGCTCGAGCGGATCTGTGCCCGCCGCGACCTCCGCACCGTCGTTAACGCCGCCACCATCGGAATCGGCAACCAGCGGGTTGGTGCCTAGAGACTGTTCCTCGCCGTCGTCAAGACCGTCCAGATCCGTATCGGCAACCAGCGGGTTGGTACCCAGGGCCAGCTCTTCAACATCCGTCAGACCGTCTCCGTCCGAATCGGTACCTGATGCGTCGTTAACGGTAATCGATACGGTGGCGAGCGCACTTTTCAGCAACCCGTCGGAGACCGAGAAAGTGAAGCTGTCCGAGCCCGAGAACCCGTTCTGCGGGGTGTAACTGTAGTTCGTCCCGCTACCGGCGAGCATCCCGAAACCGGGGTCTGATTCCACCACAAAAGTGAGTGGATCACCGTCCGGGTCAGTGCCCGCAAGGGTAATCGCCACCGTGGTCTCGAAACTCGTAGACACACTTTGCGCCGTCGCCAACGGGGCCTGATTGCTGCCGCTCCCGCCGCAGACACCACCCAGGTTCATATCCAGGGAGTCCCCGGCGAGGAGGACCTTCTCGGATCCGAGATACACCGGAAGACTGGCTGGAGCCAGCGGATAAAAGCATGCCGACGCGCCGGACACAGTGAAGTCAGCACCGTCTTCCCATACATCGCCCACAAAC
Organism: uncultured Pseudomonadales bacterium; assembly: GCA_964640725.1. Lineage (GTDB taxonomy): Bacteria > Pseudomonadota > Gammaproteobacteria > Pseudomonadales > Azotimanducaceae > CALHVX01. The sequence continues at coordinate 214,041 of CAZXIJ010000004.1, forward strand.
ATTTGGTAACTCAGCACGCCCTGCTGCGTTGTCGAATCAACCGTATCGCTGGCCTCAATGTTGAACTCGACAACGTTGGAGAAGCTGTCCGCTTCGAACTGACCCTGATAGTCCAATACCGAAGGCGTTGCACCGCCGGTGACTCGAATGTGCCAACGATCCGTGCCGTTGCAATCGCTCCACAGGAACGTACCGCGCTCAGTCGTGCGGTCGTAAGCAGGCGCCCCGCAGAAATCCGTCGCTGACGCAACATCATCACCGGGATCGAGGGGATCGAGACCCGCTGCCACCTCATCGCCATCGTTCAGGCCGCCGCCATCGGTATCGGGGACGTCAGGATCAGTGCCGGCGATCGCCTCGTCCGCATCAGAGAGCCCGTCGCCGTCGCGGTCTGGCGCCACCGAACAGGCACCGCCAGTGAGCATGTTGAAGTCAGCCGTGGTCAGCATCACCTGACCCTGGCCGAGATAGACCGGCAGGTTTGAGGGCGCGCTCGGTGTGAAGCACGCTGTGGCGCCGCTGACCGTCACGTCAAAACCATCGAAATAGATATCGCCGACCTTCAGCGTGTAGTTCAGTGTCGTAGCGCCTTGCACGAACTCGTCGTTCGACTCGATGTTGATCTGGCTCAGATTGCTCAGGCCTCCAGAAGCTTCGATGGCTCCGACATAGGTCAACTGAGTCGGCGTCGCGCCGCCGGTAAAGCGGAAGTGCCAGCGTCCGGAACCATCGCAATCGCTCCACAGGAAAGTTCCGCGCTGAGTGAACCGATCGTAAGCTGGCTCACCACAGGCGTCGCCAGGCGTCGAGATATCGTCCAGGGGGTCCAGCGGATCCGTACCTGCCGCGACTTCGTCACCGTCGTTAACGCCACCGTCGTCAGTGTCAGCATCGTCAGGATCCGTACCCAGAACCGCTTCTTCCTCATCGGTCAGGCCATCGCCGTCGCGGTCAGATGCGCACGCCAGGCCAGTGGCGAGGCTGAACTCGGACGCCGTCGCAGGCACGCGCCCGGCGCCAAGGAACACAGATTCCGCGGCAGGATCAAGATGAGCAAAGCAGGCAGAGCCGGTGAAGGTGAAATCGAAACCGTCCTTCGCGCCTCCATACACGATCAATGCGTAGTCGATACGATCGGCGCCCGTGTCAATCACATCATTGGGCTCGTTAAACATCGGCGTTACATCGGCAAAGCTGTCTGCCGTAATCTCGCCGACATAGTCCAGCCTGGACGTGGAGTTACCGCCCGCCACCCGGATCGACCAGGTTTGAGAGCCGGCACAGTCTTTCCAGATGAAGGTTCCCCGGTCACTCTGCGGGGTGAGCACCGGGTCGCCACAGAACACCATCGCATCGCTCACAGTGATTGAGACCGTGGCATCTTCGCTCGTTGCAGAGCCATCGCTCACCGTGAAGACAAAGCTGTCGGTGCCTGTGAACCCGCTGCCGGGCGTGTAGCTGTAGCTGTCAGCACTCCCGGTCAGGCTGCCGTTGAGCGGCGGCGAAGAAATGGCGAAGGTCAGCGTATCTCCGTCCGGGTCAGATCCAGTCAGCAAGATCGCCACCGGCGTATCTTTGTCGGTAAACACCACCTGCGAATCCGCTGTCGGCGGCCCGCCTGCCACAGTGATTTCGATCGTCGCAGGAGCACTGGACAGGTTTTCGTCTGCCACCGCAAAAGTGAAGCTATCTACACCGGTGAAGCCGGCGTTGGGCGTATAGGTATAGCTGTCCCCGGCACCTGAGAGCGTTCCGGAGGTCGGCTGACCACCGATCTGGAAGGAGAGAGTGTCATTCTCCGGATCAGATCCCGTCAGCACGATCGCCAGCTCGGTACCCGAGGGCGTGGTCAGTGATTGCGGGGCAGCAGTCGGTGCCCCATTTACCTCGATCTCAACCTGCGCTGATTCGCTGGTCGAACTGCCGTCGCTGACGGTGAACTCAAACGAATCAGTGCCGAAAAACCCGGGGTTCGGTGTGTAAACAAGAACATCTGCCGTGCCCGTCAGCATCCCGGATGCAGGGCCGCTGGAAACGGCATAGGTGAGCGCATCCATCTCTGGATCGGACCCGGTCAGAGTGATCACCACCGGCGTCTCTTGCGGAGTGGTCACGACCTGGGCGTTGGCGGTTGGCCCCGCATTGATCGTAATGGACACCGTTGCAGGATCGCTCGTCGTCCCGGCCGCGTCGGTCACCGTAAAGGTGAAGCTGTCGGCACCGGTTGCACCCAGGTTCGGCGTGTAGGTGTAGATACCGCCCGCACCACCTGTCAGTGCGCCCTGGGTGGGCTGATCAACGATCGCAAAGGTCAGAGCCAACCCTTCCGGATCGGTCCCCGCAAGGGTGATGTCCACCGGCACATCCATCGCGGTAGAGACTGATTGGGGTGCCGCTGTTGGCGCGCCGTCGACGGTCACCGTCACCGTCGCTGGATCGCTCGTGGAGCTGCCGTCATTAACGGTGAAGGTGAAAGTGTCCGTACCCACAAAGCCGGTGGTCGGTGTGTAGGTGTAAACCTCGGTCCCCGGCACGCCC
>CAZXIJ010000005.1:0-19971 GCA_964640725.1 uncultured Pseudomonadales bacterium
CAGTGCGCGCAAGGCCCAAAAACGCGCCCCGGCCAGGTCGCGCCAGAGCACCCCGCAACGCTACTTCCACGGCCCAAGCTTCAGTGGCGGCGTCGTGCTGGGCGCGATCATCGTCATCGCGACCGCCTACGTGCCAGAACTGCTGCCCCGGCTCAGTGCGCTGACCGCCGGAACTGCGAGCCGGGATCCGGCAAGTGCGCCGCTACCGGAGCTCCAGCCCCCCCGGGAGCGCCCCAACCTGCGCTTTGAGTATCCCGACCTGCTCAGCCAGTCCGACGTGCCTGCCGACCCCAGCCGCTACCGGCAGCCGCTGCGCAAGGACACGCCGGAGGCCGAGCGCAGCATCCTGTTGCAGGCCGCTTCTTTCCGAACCCAGAATGAGGCAGATGTCGCCCGCGCCCGCATCCTGCTTATGGACCTGCCGGTCAGCACCAATCCCGTGCAGGTCAAGAACGAGCGCTGGATCCGCGTGACCGTGGGGCCGTTCCCGAGCGCGGTACAGGCCCGTCGGGCCATGACCGTGCTGCGCGAGCAGTCCTACGCGCCCCTTTGGATTGAACTCGAACCGACCTGATACCCGGCACCAGCGGACAACACAGCGACCGGGCCACCCCGCAACCAGAGAGAAAGCGATGACCAAACTCCACGGCACCACTGTGATCTGCGCCCGCCGCGGGCAACAGGTCGCCATGGGCGGCGACGGCCAGCTCACCCAGGGCAACGCCATCCTCAAAGGCAATGGCCGCAAGGTGCGCTGGCTGGGCGACGGTAAAGTGCTCGCCGGCTTCGCTGGCGGCACCGCCGATGCCTTTACCCTGTTCGAGCGTTTCGAAGCATCGCTCGCCAAGTTTCAGGGCCAGCTCACCCGGGCTGCGGTAGAACTTGCGAAAGACTGGCGCTCGGAGCGCGCCCTGCGGCGGCTGGAGGCGCTGCTGCTGGTCGCCGACAGCGACGTGACGCTGATGATTTCCGGCACCGGCGACGTCATCGAGCCCGAGGGCGGCGTGCTCGCTATCGGCTCCGGCGGTCCCTTCGCCCAGTCGGCCGCGCGCGCGCTGATGGAGCACACGGAGTTGCCGGCCCGCACCGTCGTCGAGCAATCACTCATCATCGCCGCCGATACCTGCATCTATACCAACCACCACCACACCATCGAGGTGCTCGACAGCCCATGAGCGTCATGACCCCGCGCGAGATCGTCAGAGAGCTCGACAAACACATTATTGGCCAGGACACCGCCAAGCGCGCCGTCGCGATTGCGCTGCGCAATCGGTGGCGCCGCATGCAGCTCGACGAAGCGATGCGCAACGAGATCTCGCCCAAGAACATCCTCATGATCGGGCCCACCGGCGTCGGCAAGACGGAAATCGCCCGACGGCTGGCGCGGCTCGCCAACGCGCCCTTCCTGAAGGTCGAAGCCACCAAGTTCACCGAGGTGGGCTATGTCGGCCGGGACGTGGAGTCCATCATTCGTGATCTGGCAGAGATCGCCGCCAACAACCTGCGCCAGCAGGAGCAAAAGGCGCGCGCCGCGCAGGCTGAAGACAAAGCTGAGGACCGGATCCTCGACGCGCTGCTGCCGCCGTCGCGCAGCGCCGGCTTCGGGACAGACAACGCCGACGACGCCGACTCGAGCACCCGACAGCTGTTTCGGAAAAAGCTGCGGGAAGGCGATCTGGACGACAAGGAGATCGAGATCGATCTGTCGCAGACCCCGGTCGGGGTCGAGATCATGGCGCCCCCGGGCATGGAGGAGATGACCAGCCAGCTGCAGAACATGTTCAGCAGCATGGGCGGTGGCCGCACCTCCAGCCGCCGGCTGACAGTGCGGGAAGCGCTGCGCCGGGTGCGCGAAGAAGAAGCAGCCAAGCTCGTGAACGAAGAAGAGCTGAAGGGCAAAGCCGTCGATGCCGTAGAGCAGACCGGCATCGTTTTTCTGGACGAGATCGACAAGGTGGCCAAGCGCTCTGAAACGAGCGGCACCGATGTCTCCCGGGAAGGCGTGCAGCGGGATCTGCTGCCGCTCATCGAAGGCAGCACCGTATCGACCAAATACGGCATGGTTCGTACCGACCACATTCTGTTCATCGCCAGCGGCGCGTTTCACCTGTCGAAGCCCTCGGACCTGATCCCGGAGCTGCAGGGCCGCCTGCCCATCCGCGTTGAGCTGGAAGCGCTGAGCCCGGAGGACTTCCGCCGCATTCTGACCGAGCCCGACTATTCCCTGACGGAGCAGTACCAGGCCCTGCTGGGCACCGAGGGGCTCGCCGTCACCTTTACGGAAGACGGCCTGGCCCGGCTGGCGGAGCTCGCCTGGCAAGTCAACGAGCGCACCGAGAATATCGGCGCCCGGCGCCTGCACACGGTCATGGAGCGGTTGTTGGAGACCCTGTCCTTCCAGGCCAGCGAGCTGGAGCAGCAGGCGGTGAACATCGACGCCGGCTACGTCAACGAACATCTCAGTGCCCTGGTTGCCGATCAGGACCTGTCGCAGTACATCCTGTAGGAAGCGCGAACCATGGTGCATCCCACCGCCATCAACTACCGCAAGGGCGCCCGGCAGCTGGTCGTGACCTGGGACGACTTCGTCTGCGAGCTGCCGGCCGAGCTGCTGCGCGTGTTCTCGCCCTCGGCAGAAGTGCGCGGCCACGGACCCGGGGAGCGCAAGCTGCAGAGCGGCAAGAAGTACGTGCAGATCACCGGTATCGACCCGGTCGGCAACTACGCGGTCCGCCTGAGCTTTGACGATGGGCACGACAGCGGGATCTACGGCTTCGAGTACCTGCGGCAGTTGGGCGAGCAGCGCGAAGCCTTCTGGGACGAGTACCTGGCAGAGCTGGAAACCGCCAACGCCTCGCGGCTGCCCCCGATCGCGGTAGGCCAGTGGGTGCCCAAAGAGTAACATCCAGCCATGAGCAAACCTTTGACAGACACCGGCGAACCCAGCCCCGGCGATGGCCCGGATGCGGTCGACTTCGGGTACCGAAAAGTCACCGCGGCGGAAAAAACCAAACTGGTTGGCGGCGTCTTCAGCAGCGTCGCCCAGCGCTACGACGTGATGAACGACTTCATGTCCCTGGGCACACACCGGCTGTTCAAGCGCATGCTGGTCGAGCTGACGGGCGCGCGGCGGGGCCACCGGCTGCTGGATCTGGCCGGCGGTACCGGCGATGTGGCTGCCCTGCTCGCGCCGATCACCGGCGACAGCGGCCAGGTGGTACTGGCTGACCGCAATGCCGAGATGATGCACGTTGGCCGCAATCGCCTGCTCGACCGCGGCCACGCGAACGTGGCGTTCTGCCAGCTGAACGCCGAAGCGCTGCCGTTTGCCAGCAACAGCTTTGACGCCGTCACCCTGGCCTTTGGCATTCGCAACTTCACCAGCAAGGCCGCCGCTCTGAAGGAGCTGCGCCGGGTCCTGAAGCCGGGCGCCGCGCTGCTGGTGCTGGAGTTTTCCAAGCCCAAGGGCAACCTGCTGCAGGCCGCCTACTCCGGCTTCCAGGGCCTTTGGCCGGCGGTGGGCCAGGCACTGGTGGGCGATCCCCAGCCCTATCGCTACCTGGTGGAGTCCATTCGCGTGCATCCCGACCAGAAGCAGCTCAAGCTGATGATGGAAGACGCCGGCTTCGGCAAGGTGACCTATCACAACCTGCTCGGCGGCATCGCCGCAATCCATCGGGCCGAGGTTGCCGCATCTTGAGCCCGGCCGAGGCCCTGCTGTCAGAGTTGCTGAGCGGCGCCGCGCAGGCGGCTCTGCGCCTCGACCAGACTGCCGGCGAGCGACTGGCCCCCCTCGAAGGCCGCAGCCTTTGCATTCACTGCACCAACCCGCCGCAGCGCGTCACCCTGCGGGTCAGCGGCGGCCAGCTGGACGTGCTGCCCGGCAGCGAGAACCCAACGGACGCAACCGTCAAAGGCAACTTCAGCGACCTGGTGACCCTGCTGCGCGGCAGCACGCCCACCCACAAGGTCAACGTCACTGGCGACCCGACGGTTCTGCGAGATTTTGCGCGCTGTTTTGAAGGCTTCGAGCCGGCGCTGCCCGGCGCTGTGAACGGCTTGCTGGCGCCGCTCAAAGACCTGGCCCTGCGCCAGCCGGGCGCCGGTGAGCATCCGGCAACTGCCCTCGCGGAGCAGGCCCGGGGCTTCCTGGAAGTGGGGCTCGGCACGCTGCGCAACGCCTTCGAAGCCGGGCTGGCACCGGGGCCAGCAACCGCCGCGCCGACGCCGGAGTCGCCGGCCGATGCGCTGCGCGACCAGCTGGCCCGGCTGGACGCAGGCATCAGCGCCCTCGATCGCCGGATCGATGTCCTGGAAAGCCAGCGCAGGCGGCGCACGCAGGACGAGCGGGGCAAGAAGGCTCCATGAGCGGAGCCCGCGGCCTATCCCTGCGCCGAGCCCTCAAAATACTGCGCACCATCGGCCGCTTTCGTCTCGATGCGCTCATCCCGAACCGCCAGGCATTGCCCTGGCATCTGCGGGCGCTACTCGCGCCCATGCGCCTGATTCCGGAGCCTGCCGAAGCCCCAAACACGCGGCTGCGCCTGGCGCTGGAGAGCCTCGGCCCGGTGTTCGTGAAGTTCGGCCAAATGCTGTCAACGCGCCGGGACCTGCTGCCCGTGGCCCTGGCGGACGAACTTAGCCGTCTGCAGGACCGCGTGGCACCCTTTCCCAGCGCCGAGGCGCACGACCTGATCGCCCGGGCCCTGGGCTCAGACCTGTCGCTGATCTTCAGCGAGTTCAGCAGCGAGCCGCTGGCCAGCGCCTCCGTGGCCCAGGTGCATGCCGCCCGGCTGCAGATCGAAGGCGAAGACCACGATGTGGTGGTCAAGATCGTCCGCCCAGGCCTGGCGCCGGTCATCCGCGCCGACACCGCCATCCTCCGCAGCCTTGCTCGACAGCTCGAGAGCCACTCCGTTGAGGCCCGCCGGCTGCACCCGACTGAGGTCGTGGACGACTACGAGCGAACGATTCTGGAAGAGCTCGACCTGTCCCGGGAGGCCGCAAACACCGAGCGCCTGCGCTCGGACTTCGCCGACTCACCCTTGCTGTACGTGCCGCGCGTGTACCGGGAACACTGCCGCAGCAACGTCCTAGTCATCGAGCGCGTCACCGGTATTCCGATCGCCGACGTGGAACGCCTCAAGGCCGCCGGCACCAACATGCCGCTGCTGGCTGCTCGCGGTGTCGAGACGTTCTTTACCCAGGTCTTCGAGACCAACTTCTTTCACGCCGACATGCACCCCGGCAATATTTTCGTGGATGTCACGAACCCGGACGAACCCAGCTACATCGCCATCGATTGCGCGATCGTGGGCTCCCTGACGGAAGAGGATCAGGACTACCTGGCCCGCAACCTGCTCGCTTTCTTTCACCAGGACTACGCCGCTGTCGCCCGGCTGCACCTCGAGTCAGGCTGGGTGCCGCCCGACACGGACGCCGCCGCCTTCGAGGCAGTGATCCGGGACCTGTGCGAGCCGATCTTCGAAAAGCCTCTGTCCGAGATCTCCTTCGGCGAATTCCTGGTCGATCTGTTCCAGACCGCCAGCGAATTTCGCATGGAAGTGCAGCCGCAGCTCGTGCTGCTGCAAAAAACGCTGCTCTACATCGAAGGGCTCGGGCGTCAGCTCTATCCGGAGCTCGACCTGTGGGAAACCGCCCAGCCGTTCATGGAGCGCTGGATGGAGCAGCGTCTGAGCCCGGCACGTGCGGTGCAGTCGTTGATCGATCAGGCCCCGCGAATTGTCGAACAGCTGCCCGAACTGCCCGAGGTCCTGGCTTCCGCCAGCTTCAAGCTGCGCAAGATTGAGCATCACATGGCGCGCCAGACCCGAGACCTGCAGGTTCTGGAAGCGCGGGAGGCGACGCTGCGGCGACGTCAATATTGGCTTGCCGGCGCGCTAGCTGTCAGCATCCTGTTCTCCCTTGCCAGCTAGCGCCGCAGAGGCCCGCAACCATGAGTGACGTGATCGAAGCCCTGACCCGGGTGCTGCAAGCTCGCCGCAATGCCGATCCGGACACGTCCTACGTCGCGCAGCTTTACGGCAAGGGGCTCGACAAAATCCTGGAAAAGGTCGGCGAGGAGGCCACCGAGGTCCTGATCGCGGCGAAGAACGTCGAACACGCGACCGACCGCGACGCAGGCGCGGCCCCGCCGGCAAAGGCACTCACCGGCGAAGTGGCCGACCTGTGGTTTCACACCATGGTCATGATGGTGCAGCTCAATATCGAGCCGCAGGCGGTGCTCGACGAGCTGGAAGAGCGGTTCGGACTGTCCGGCTTGGACGAAAAAGCCAATCGCCGCCCGTAACGGCAGGGGCAGTGCGCCCGACACAGCGACGCATCCCCGCAAACGTGAACAGGTCGCTTGTCAAACGATCCCCGGGACTGATGATCACCGCACTAAACCAATCGCGTCGGAGCCTATAATGCGGCTCTATTACGCACGCTTAGGAGAACGCCATGTTCGGTCTTTCCATTTGGGAATTGCTCATCGTCCTGGCCATCGTGCTGCTGATTTTTGGCGGCAAGCGCCTCAAAAACGTCGGCGCTGATCTCGGAACCGCCATCAAAGGGTTTCGCAGCGCCGTCGCCGAGGAAGAGAAGCCCGAGGCCAAGGCAGAAGCCAAGGTCATCGAGGGCGAGGTCGCAGGCAGCACGACGACCAGCACCAAGCAGAACACTGACGCCAGCGCCTGAGCGCCCGGCTCCCGCCATGCTGATCGGGACCACCGATGTTTGATATCGGCTTTCCGGAACTGTTTATCGTCGCCCTGGTGATGCTGGTGGTGCTCGGGCCTGAGCGCCTGCCGGAAACGCTGCGCACCGCCGGGCTCTGGCTGGGCCGCCTGCGACGCAGCTTCGCGTCGGTGAAGGCCGAGATCGAGAAAGAAGTCGGCATGGACGACATCAAGCGCCAGCTGCACAACGAAGCGATCATGGACGAGATGAAGCGCCTGGAGTCCGAAGTTCGAGGCGAGCCCGACGCGGCAGCGCGGAACGCTCAAACCGATCACTCGGAAGACGATCCGGATCCCCCTGGGCAGCACGAGTCGCGCCAGGACGATGACGACGACTACAACTACGACGACGATGCCCACCGGCACTCCGATCCAGGGTCAACGGTCGAGACCGGGCACCAGGATTCAGCGAGCGAGGCCGAGGCCGGGGACCAGGACAGCGCCCGGGACACTGAGTATCCCGACAGCGGCGCGCCGCGACAGGTCGCCAAACAGCCATGAGCGCCAAGCTGGATCCGGGCGCGCACGATCAGCGCGTCGACAACGACGAGCAGCCATTCCTGGAGCACCTGCTGGAGCTACGGCGACGCCTGCTCTACGCCCTGGGCGCGGTGCTGATCCTGTTCATCCCGCTGTTCTTTGTGGCCAACGAGCTCTACAGCTTCATCGCGGCCCCGCTGCTGGCGCATTTGCCAGAAGGCGGGCAGATGATCGCCACCGGCGTTGCGGCCCCGTTTCTGACGCCCTTCAAGCTGACCCTGATCCTGTCGCTGTTCCTGGGCATGCCCGTGGTGCTGTACCAGTTCTGGTCCTTCGTGTCGCCCGGTCTGTACATGCACGAGAAGCGCTTCGCGGTACCGCTCATGGTATCGACCATCGTGCTGTTTTATCTGGGCATGGCCTTCGCCTACTACCTGGTCTTTCCCCTGGCCTTCAACTTTTTCGCCGGCGCCGGGCCGGACGAAGTCGCCATGATGACCGACATCAGCAGCTACCTGGACTTCGTTCTGAAGATGTTCTTCGCGTTCGGCATTGCTTTCGAGATACCCGTGGCAACGCTGCTGCTGTCCTGGTCCGGTCTTGCCAGCGCAGACACGATGGCCCACAAGCGCCCGTACGTGATTGTCGGCTGCTTCATCGTCGGCATGCTGCTGACGCCCCCGGACGTGATCTCGCAGCTTCTGCTGGCCGTGCCGACCTGGCTGCTGTTTGAAGTCGGCATCGTCTTTGCTCGCTTCGCCGAGCGGCAAAAAGCCAGCCGGCAGGCGCACGAGGACGACGACGAAGCCTCAGCGGGCGACACGCGAGAATCCTGAATCTCGCAGTCATTCTGGCGGCGCTGCTGGGCATCACCTGGCTCGGCCATCGCCTGAGCGGCCGGATCGATTCGCGCCGGGCATTCTTCCAGGCCGATGGCTCCCTGCCCTGGTGGGCGGTCTCTGCGAGTATCGTCGCCACCCTCGTGAGCTCCGTCACCTTTGTCTCGGTGCCCGCCGCCGTCTTCCGCGACGGCGGCAATATGACCTACCTGCAGGTTGTGATTGGCCTGGCTTTGGGCAAGCTGTTTATCGGCGCCGTGCTGGCCCGGGATTTTTTCGCAGCGCAGGACGCGCAAACCACCTACGACTACATCGGCGCCCGCCTCGGGCGAGCGACCGGCCGGGTGTCTCTCGGTCTGGGGCTCGCGCTCGGGTTTATCAACAGCGCGATCAAGCTGCTCACCGCCGCCATCGTGCTGGACGTCATCACCCGCTGGGGCATCCCGGCCTGCGCGCTGACCGTGACCGCCATTGGGTTGCTGTGGTCGGCCCTGGCCGGTCTGAAGACCGTCATCTGGACCGACTTCCTGCTGTTCGCCCTGTTCAGCGTGGGCGCGGTCCTAGCGCTGATCTTTCTGATCGCACGGATCGATCTGGATCTGCCAACGGCGCTGGCCAGCCTCGATGCCCAGGCCAAGACCGTGCTCTTCGATTTCAGCACCGACCCGCAATCGCGCTACACCCTGTGGGCTGCGCTGGCCGGGAGCGTCGCGCTCAGCCTGGCCGTGGGCGGCACCCAGGCCACCTGGCAGCGTGTGCGCGCCTGTCGCAGCGCTGCGGATGCCTGCAAGGCCTACAACTGGTCCGCCGCGTTCTACCTGCTGCACCTGGTCATGCTCGCGATCGGTGCAGCGCTGGTGCTGTTCTACAGCGCGCAGCCCTTGCCGGCAGAGGTGGCGGCAGAAGTCACGGCATCGCCCGATCGAATCCTTCCGCACTTCATCATCACCGAGATTCCCGTCGGGCTCTCTGGCCTGCTGATCGCCGCGATCTTTGCCGCGGCCATTTCGACCCTGGACAGCGCCCTGACCGAGGCTGCGGACCTGACCGTGCGACACCTGTACGAGCCCCTGGCCGGCACCGACCGGAGTGAACGGCACTATCTGGCGATCTCCCGGCTCGCTCTCGCGCTGTGGAGCCTCGCCTTCGCAGCCGGCGCCATATTCCTGCACCGCTATGCCCAGGAAGGCCTGCTGGACCTGACCTTCAAGCTGCCGAACTACCTGTACGGCGCCGTGCTCGGGACTATCCTGCTGGCCCGGATGCGCAGCGGCCGCTTTGCCACCTTCGCTGTGGGCTTCGTAATCGCGCTGGCCATCACTGCGGTGCTGGCCAGCAGCGGCGTCGCCTTCTTCTGGTGGTGCCCCGTGAGCGGCGCCGCCATGGTAATTGCAGTGCGCCTGCTGGAATCGCTCTGGCCCGGTACAATGGCGGCTGGCCAGGGGGGCCACAGCGAGGGGAAAACAGATGTCTCAAATTGATGCCGCACAGTCCCAGACCAGCGCCCGGCGCCGTGGCTTCAGCGGCAAGCAGGTGCTGCTGTTCCTGTTGATCGCGATGCTGCTGACCGCCGGCGTGACCTACTGGCTGATTCGCACCTATGTCTACGCCCGAGACTTTCAGCCCGTCGAGCTGTCAGCAAAAGAGCAGGTGCGCCTGGACGGCAAGCTGTCGGCCCTCGGCCTGAACCCACGGGACGTGCTGCCCGACGCCAAGCGTCCGGCGCAACAGGACCGCCTGGACGCAGATGGTCGCCTGGTGCCCGAGCGCTACGAAGAGCGCGACGACAACCGCCAGATCGACCTGTCAGAGCGCGAGCTCAACGCGATGCTCGCGAGCAACGCGGATCTCGCACGCCGCTTCGCCGTAGACCTTTCCGACAGCCTGGCCAGCGCCAAGCTGCTCATTCCCGTGGACCCGGACTTCCCCATGTTCGGCGGCAAAACGCTCCGGGTGAACGCGGGCCTCGAACTGGACTACCGCAACGCTCAACCGGTGGTTGTGCTGCGCGGCGTCTCTGTCATGGGCGTGCCCGTGCCCAACGCCTGGCTGGGCAACCTTAAAAATGTCGACCTCGTCGACCAGTTTGGCGGCAACCCGGGGTTCTGGCGCAGCTTTGCCGACGGTGTCGAATTGATCGAGATCAACGACGGCGCGCTGCGCATCCAGCTGAAGGAGTAGCCGTTGAGCCGCCGGGATTTTCGCGCCGGCAGCGAAGCGTGATCTGATCCGCATTCCCGGCCCGGGGGGCCGTGGCACCATCTTTTCGGTCAGAGGCACCGATTTTTCGACGCGTCGTGAGCGCGTCGTGCGTGCGGGCACCTGACAGCCGACAATCGGACCGGAGAGAAGTGTGCAAGCAGTACTCGCACACGGTGCAGCATCGTGAAGCCTATCCAGCAGTACCTCGAACAACTGGCCTCGGAGCTGGGCGCCACGCGCCTGTCGCTTCTGCTGTTCAGCGGCAGCGGCAGCGCGCGCCGCAGCCTGCTCCTGGACGTTGGCGACGGCGACCCGATTCCCGAGCTGGAAAGCCTGAGCTCGGCAGAGCACCTGATCAACGGCGCCCTGGCATCGAGCCGGGTAGACAGCTTTGCCTCGTCAGCGCCGGACTGCCAGCTGCTGTTTGTGCCCAAACAGGCCATCGAACGCGGCGGCGAGCACCCGGAGCGACGCCAACACCCCACGGGCGAGCCGGGCTACTGGCTCGGCCTGCGCAGCAACGCCGAGGCCCCGGCACTGAGTGCGGCCCGGCGGGAACTCATCGGTGCCAGCATCCGCCTCGCAGCCCAGCTCTACACCGGCGAGAGCCAACGCTCTGACCCGGATTCCGGCCTGCCGGATCGCGGCGAGTTCGAGCGCACGCTCGCCCGCATCATCGCTCTGACCGCCGGCGAAGGCGAGCAGAGCAGCGGCGCCGGGTTCTCAGCCCTGCTCGTGCAGCCCCGGACCCTGCTGGCCGACAGCGCACGCGCGCTGCTGCCTGCGGTCGCTGACAACCTGTCGGAGATGCTGCGGGACTCGGACCAGCTGTACCGCTACGGCGCAACCGCTCTGGCCCTGCCGCTGCCCGGGGTCGATCCGGTCGCGCTGAAGGGCCTGTGTCACAAGCTCGCTGCCGGCCTTGCCGCCAGCCCCTGGCCAGGCCTGGATCCGGCACCTCAATGGCACGTGGTCGGGCTGCACTGCGCCAACGATCTGGCCGGCACCAGCCGCAACGTCGACATCGCCCAGCGCCTGGAAGCCGCCTTGCGGCAGTGTCAGATTCGCGCTGGCAGCCAGATCGAATTGCTGAGCTTCGACCCGGCGGAGAGCGGCGGCGAGCAGACCGTGGTCGACGGGCTGTTTACCGGCGAAGCCGTGCGCGACTACCGCAACATGGGTTTGCTGTGGCGGATGGTCGGCCTGATCGGCGATGCCAGCAACGCGAGCGCGCTGATGATCGATGCCGTCAACCTGATCGGCGCGGCCCTGGACAGCCCGGTTGCGCTGTTCGAGCTGCAGGAAGAGCAGAGCCTGCGCATCGCCAGCAGCGGCAACCTGCCGAACCAGCCGACCGCTATCGAACGCCTCATGCGCAGGGCCCTCACCGATGGCCTGGTCGACGAGCAAATTGCCGGGCAACGGTTCGTTGCGTGCCCGGCCACGGGAACCATGATTGACCCGCTGGTACTGATCGTCGATGACGAGGCCCGGCAGTTTGAGGTCCACGACGCGACGCTCCTCGACGCCCTCGTCCTGCAGCTGTATCGCGCCGTGGAGCGGCTCAAAGTTGCCGCGCAGGAAGTCGACGTGCGCGAGAACGAGACCAAACGGCTGCGCGCCCAGCTGGCCGCCGCCGGCCAGAGCGCCGCAGCGCCGGTTTTCGTTTCGGGCGCGATGCAGCGCTTGCTGCAGCAGGCCGACAGCTGGAGCCGCACCGTCGAAACCATTCTGATCACCGGGGAAAGCGGCGCCGGCAAGGAGATCATGGCGGCCCGCGTGCACGAATCAAGCGACCGGGCAGACGGCCCCTTCGTGACCGTCGACTGTGCAGCGATACCCGGCACCCTGCTTGAGGCAGAGCTGTTCGGGCGAGTCAAAGGTGCCTACACCGGCGCCGACAGCGCCAGTGCGGGGTATGCTCGGAAAGCAGCCGGAGGCACCCTGTTCCTGGACGAGATCGGCGAGCTGCCCATCGACCTGCAGGCCAAGCTGCTGCGCTTCGTGCAGGAAAAGCAGGTGTCTCCGGTGGGTTCGAGCGACAGTCACCAGGTCGACGTCCGCATCATCGCCGCAACCAATCGCGACCTGGGCGCCGAGGTCCGGGCCGGTCGTTTTCGCGGTGATCTGATGTATCGCCTGAAAGTACTGGAGCTGAGGCTGCCGCCGCTGCGCGAGCGCACAGAGGATATCGTGCCCCTGGCGAGCTACTTCCTGGACAGCTACAACGCCCAGTACCAACGGAACTGCCTGTTGACCGCCCAGGCCGAAGACCAGCTCCGCAGTTACCGCTGGCCGGGCAACGTTCGCGAGCTCAAGCACAGCATCCTCAAAGCCTGCCTGGAGTGCAGCGACGAGCAGATTCTGCCGGAAGACATCGGCTTCACGGAAGCTGAGCCGGGCACCGCCGGCGAGGGCGCGCCCATGACCCAGAGCTGGCCTTTGAATCCGGCCGCGCCGCCGCCCGCGGCGATGGCGACCGGCACAGCGCCCCCGGCCACATCTGCCAACGACGCCGGGCCAGGGCCAGTGTCTCTGGCCGACACCTGGCTGGCGGTGGAATCGATGCTGGCCGAGACCTGCGAAGCCGCCATCAGCCAAGCCCTGCGACTGCCCTTTGGCAGCTGGATCAACGATGCCCTGATCGAGGCGGCAGACCTGCACGCCAGCGGTGTATCCAAACATGCGGCTGGGCTCATCGGCCTGCCAGAGTCGACCTATCGTCGGCAGCTCGACCGAGTGCGACAAGCCGAACAGTGCGGCATGCGGGTGACTCATCCGCTGTTCGAGCCGCTACCGCAACTGCTGCGCGCCCTGCTCGCCCAAAGCGTCGCCGAACGGAACGAAGACCCCGCTGCAACGCCGGACGATGAAGGCAGCCTGATCGACGCGGTACGCGCACGGCTGCTGCGCCTGGTCTCGCAGGCGCTCCCGGACCAGTGCGGCTACGCAGCTGCACTCATGGGCGTCACGCCCCCAACCTATCGTCGGCATCTGAAGAACCTGGAAGCACTGGACGCAGCCCCGCGGGAGGCATCCGCCCAGTGAGCCGAAGGCTAACAGTGTTGTCTGCTGCCCGCGCCGCCTGGCAAGCCCTGGCCGTTGCGCTATGGCTGGTGCTGTCTGCGCCGGCTCTGGGCGTGTCCGAGGATCAGCCCCAGCAACACTGGACCGACCTGGTTCTGAGCGGGCTCGACAAGACCGCCCGAAACCTGCGGCTCACGCACCTTGGCAGCGCCGAGGGGCTACGGCAGGAACTGGTGAACACCATCGCGCAGGACGCCCAGGGCTTCATGTGGTTCGGCACCCAGGAAGGTCTGAGCCGCTACGACGGGCAGCGCATCAAAAACTATACTGCCAGCGCCGACACAGCCGGCGCGCTGGCGGAAGACTGGATCTGGGCCCTGCTGAACGATCGCAAGGGCCGTCTGTGGGTCGGCACGAACGGCGGCGGCCTCGCGCGCTATCGTCCGCGCACGGACGATTTTCAGCTCTACCGGCATTCGCCGGATACCGGCAACAGCCTGAGCAGCGACCGGGTTCGCGTGCTGTTCGAAGATCGCCAGGGGCGGATCTGGATCGGCACCGAGGGCGGTGGCCTGGACCTGTTCGAGCCGGACACCGGCAACTTCACCAACTATCGCTACGACAGCGAGGACGCAACCTCTCTGCCCGGCAACGCCATCACCGCGCTGGCCGAGGACAACGACGGCAATCTGTGGGTCGGCACGCAGAAGCGGGGACTGGCACGGTTCGATCCGGTGCAAAGAACCTTTACCCGTTTCAAGGACGACCCGCAGGACATCACGGCCCTCGCCGACGATCGCATTCGCAGCCTCTACAGCGACAGCGACGGCAATCTGTGGGTCGCGACAGACAGCGGCGGCCTGCATCGCTTTCTGCCCCAAAACCAAAGCTTCGAGCGTCATCAGCACGATCCGGACCGTCCCGGCAGCCTGCCCTCCAACCTGGTGCGGGACCTGCAGGAAGACCACAACGGCGATCTGTGGATCGCGACCGATCGCGGCCTCGCGCAGTGGCTGGGAGACAACGAATTCGCCCGCTACCGTCACAGTCCCGCTGATCGCTACGGCTTGAACGCTGACCCGCTTACGGATCTGTTCGAGGACCGCAACGGCAACCTGTGGATCGGCTCCTACGAAGGCGTCGACAAGTGGAACTACGTCAGTGACCTGTTCAGCTACATCGATCGCGACAGCGGCCAGCTCGACAACGAGCTGATCACAGCGCTCACAGAGACCCCGGACGGCGCGCTCTGGATCGGCACCTACGGCGGCGGGCTCACCCGCTACGATCGTGCTCGTAACCAGCTTCGCCGCTACCGGCACGATCCGGACAATCCCGACAGCGTTTCCGATGACCGCATCATGGCCCTGGCTCTGGGCCCGGACGAGACCCTGTGGGTCGGTACCCGCGGCGCCGGGCTGAACCGCCTGCGTAAAGGCAGCGACCACTTCGAGCGCGTCGACAACATCTCGCCGCGGCGCCAGTCCAAGGGCATTTCCAGCCTGAGCGCCGATGCCGACGGCACGATATGGGTCGGCGTTTACGGCGGCGGGCTGACCCGGCTGCAGCCTGCGGGAAATTCGGCAGCCATGACGCGAACCTTCTACAGCCACGAAGCCGGCAACCCGGATACGATCAGCACCAACAAGGTCGTTTCGATTTATCGTGACCGGCTGCAGGTCCTGTGGGTCGGCACGGAGGACGGCGGCCTGAATCGGCTCGATGAACGCAGCGGAAGGTTTCTGCACTACCGAGCGGACCCGGAAGACCCCGGCGCGCTGCGCAGCGACGCCGCCTGGCAAATTCAGGATGGCAGCGACGGCTCCCTGTGGATCGGCACCCAGGGCGGTGGCCTCAGCCGCTGGGCCCCCGAGGCTCGGGAGCGCGGCGAGTTCCGCCTGCAGCACTATGACGAGAGCACGGGCCTTGCGAGCGATTCCGTGCTGGGCATTGTCGAAGACAACCAGGGACAGCTATGGCTAAGCTCCAACGCCGGCCTGACACGCTTTGACTACCGTACCGGCAGTTCGCGCCAGTTCGACAGCCAGAACGGCCTGCGGGGCAACGAATTCCTGCAGGGCGTGGCGTTGCGCAGTCGCAACGGCGGCCAGCTGTACTTCGGCAGCTCCGCCGGTGTCGTGACCTTCTCTCCGGCAGGACTGAAGTCCGGCAGCATGCGTCCCCCGGTCGCCATTACGGCCAAATCCAGGGACCGCATTCTCGCCCGCGGCTTCTCGGAAGACCCGGTCGCGCAAACCATCGAGCTGGCCTATCCGTACTACTACCTGTCCTTCGACTTCGCTGCGCTGGACTTCGTATCACCGGACAAGAACGAATTCCGCTATCAGCTCACAGGCTTCGAAGAGGACTGGATCGACCCAGCGGACTATCCCCGCGCGACCTACACCAACCTGGCGCCGGGCAACTACGACTTCCGGGTCAAGGCCGCAAACAGCGACGGTCTGTGGAACGATCGCGGCGTGACAGTCCGCGTGCGGGTCATTCCGCCGCCCTGGCGCTCCAATGTCGCCTTCGCGCTCTACGCCGTCGTCGCCCTCATGATCCTTGGCTTCATCGTGCGCGCGCAGCGCAACAAGTTTGCGCAGTCGGTTGCCTACCAGCGCGAGCTGGAATCCCAGGTGGCAACGCGTACCGAGGAACTCGAGGACGAGAAGGACAAGCTCGCAGACCTGAACGAGAAGCTGACGCAGGCCAGCCTGACTGACCCGCTCACGGGACTGCGCAACCGGCGCTACTTTTACGAAGTGATCGGTCCTATGGTCGCCGCCATTGATCGCGAGCACGCCCGCCTCGCGAGCGCCGATGACGACCCGGCGCCGCAGCGACCGGGGCGGCAGCTGTTCTTCATGATGATCGATCTGGATGGCTTCAAAGGTCTGAACGATCGCTACGGCCACCACGCCGGGGACTCGGCCCTCGCGCATCTGGCTGAGCTGCTGCGCGGCGCCTGCCGGGAAACGGATACGGTCTGTCGCTGGGGCGGAGACGAATTCCTGATCGTCGGCGAGATCAACGACGTGTCCGAGATCGAGCGCGTCGCCGAGCGGCTGCGAAGCAGCGTGGACCTGCACCGGTTCGCGGTCGAAGGCGCCCTGAACGGCGAGGCGCCCAGTGCGGAAGGCGCTCACATGACCACGTCTATCGGCTTGTCAACGTACCCTCTGGTGCCGGAAGCACCGACCCTGGCCAGCTGGGAAACTGTCTCCAAGCTCGCTGATCAGGCGGCCTATATCGCCAAGACCACTGGCAAAAACCGCTGGGTGCGGCTGGCTGGAACCAGCCAGACCGACGCCAGCGCCGTGAGCGCTGCCGGCCAGGGCGCAGCGCCGCTGGTCACCAGCGGCGCCCTCGCTCTGTCGAGCAGTGTCGCCGTCGGGCTGCCCGAGCTGGCGGCGAACGATCACGCCTGAGGCCATAGAGCGCTGCCTTCAGGGCACGCTGTCGAGGACGAAGGTGACGGGCCCGTCATTGACTAACGACACCTGCATGTCAGCACCGAACTGGCCCCGGGCCACCGGCCGCCCGAGCAGGTCTTCGAGATCCGCCGCGTAAGCTTCGACCAGGGGCTCCGCGAGCTCCGGCGGTGCTGCCGTCGAGAAGCCCGGCCGCATGCCCTTGCGGGTATCGGCCGCCAGGGTGAACTGCGAAACCACCAGAATCTGACCGCCCAGATCGAATACGGAGCGATTCATCGGCTTGTCGGCGTCAGGAAAAATGCGCAGGCCGACGGTCTTGCGCGCAAGCTTGCCGGCCATGGCGACATCGTCGTCCCGGGCGATGCCGATCAGCGCCAGCAGCCCGGGACCGATGCGCGCGACTTCGGAGCCAGCAACCTGCACCGCAGCCTCCGAGACCCGCTGCAGCAGCACTCTCACCCGCGCTGCGCCGCCGTCAGGAGGCGACCGAGTCGCCGCGGCGGCGGTTCGGGTCGCGCTTGCGGTCGACTTCCTTCAGCAGGCGCTTGCGAATGCGCAGCGCCTTCGGGGTGACCTCGAGCAACTCGTCGTCGTCGATGAACTCCAGGCACTGCTCAAGGGTCAGTTTCATGGCTGGCGTCAGCATGATGTTCTCGTCGGTGCCAGACGCCCGCACGTTGGTCAGCTTCTTCTCTTTCAGAGGGTTCACCACCAGGTCGTTTTCCCGGCTGTGCAGCCCAACGACCATGCCTTCGTAAACCTCGTCGCCGGGAACGACCATCATGCGCCCGCGGTTTTGCAGATTGAACAAGGCGAAGCCCACCGCCTTGCCCTGGGCATTGGCCAGCAGCACGCCGTTACTGCGATTGCCGATCTCGCCCCCGGCGTGCGGGCTGTAGCCGTCCGACGCGAAGGTCATGATGCCGGTGCCGGATGTCAGAGACAGGAATTCCGGCCGGAAGCCCATGATGCCCCGGGTCGGGATGCGGTAGATCAGCTGCACCCGACCGGTACCGTCGTGGCTCATCTCTTTCAGCTCGCCTTTGCGCAGGCCAAAGGTTTCCATGACCTTGCCCTGGTGCTCTTCTTCGACATCGAGTGTCACCAGTTCGAAGGGCTCGCAGCGCACGCCGTCGATCTCTTTCTCGATCACCTGCGGGCGCGATACGGCCAGCTCGTAACCTTCCCGGCGCATGGTTTCGATCAGGACAGAAAGGTGCAGCTCGCCCCGGCCAGATACCTCGAAGCGGTCCGGGTCCGGTGTTTCCGCGACGCCCAGCGCCACGTTGTAGGATGCCTCGCGCCACAGCCGCTCGCGGATCTGGCGGCTCGTCAGGAAGTCGCCATCTTTGCCCGCAAAGGGCGAGTTGTTCACGCAAAAGCTCATGGTCAGCGTCGGCTCGTCAACGGTCAGCGGCGGCAAAGGCTCGAGCACATCCGGGCTGCACAGCGTGTCGGAGATCGCGACGCTGTCGACCCCGGTGACGCAGACAATGTCGCCGGCCTGAGCAGATTCCTGTTCGACGCGCTCCAGCCCGTGATAGCCGAGAATCGTCAGGATGCGGCCCTTGCGCTCCTTGCCGTCCCGATCGATCGCGACGATCGGCATGTTGCGGTTCATGCGGCCCCGGGTCACTCGGCCGATGCCCATGACGCCCACATAGCTGGAATAGTCCAGGGAGCTGATCTGCATCTGCATGCCGCCTTCGAGGTCGACCTCCGGGGGCGGCACGCGGTCGATGATCATCTGCAGCAACGGCTGCATGTCTTCGGCCAGCTCATCCGGCTCGGGGCCAGCGACGCCTTCGAGGGCTGAGGCGTACATGATCGGAAAGTCGAGTTGCTCATCGGTCGCGCCGAGGCTGTCGAACAGGTCAAAGACCCGGTCGATGGCCTTGAATGGATCAGCGCCGTCGCGATCGACCTTGTTCACTACAACGATCGGGTTGAGCCCTGCGGCAAATGCTTTCTGGGTGACAAACCGGGTCTGGGGCATCGGCCCCTCGACGGCGTCCACCAGCAACAGCACGGAATCGACCATCGACAGGATTCGCTCCACCTCGCCGCCAAAGTCGGCGTGTCCAGGCGTATCGACAATATTGATGCGATACCCGTCGTGTTCGATTGCCGTGTTCTTGGCGAGAATCGTAATGCCCCGCTCTTTTTCGAGCGGATTGCTGTCCATGATCCGGTCCGGGGTCAGCCGGTCGAGGGTTCCGGTCTGGGACAGGAGTTTGTCGACCAGCGTGGTTTTGCCGTGGTCGACGTGGGCAATAATTGCGACGTTGCGCAGCTTAAGAGCAGCCAAGGGGGAACCTCATGGTTGGCAGGCAGCCGCCGGCTCATTGGCGCCAAACGGACTGCTGCAGACGGGCCCCGGACAGGAACGATTCGCAGGCGAGCGAGCCGCCCGGAACGCCGGGGTCGAAAGGGCGGCGATTATGGCGGAAGCGCCTGCGGGGGTCACCACCCGTCTCGCAACGATTTACGCAAGTTGCCAACCGGTTCCCGTCAATCTGACAGCGCAAGAACCGTGACCCAGGACTGCAATTTTGCGCGCCGGAGCAGGTCCAATAAGATAGCTGAAACGCAGAGCCTTGTTATTATGGTCAAATATATTGACATTAACCCTTTCGGGCGCCTTCGACAGACCGCCCGGGCCATCGGGATGGCCGCGAAAACGAGCCTGGCCCTGGCCCTGATGGCCGTCGCGGTCAGCCCTGCCCAGGCCAAGATCTACAAGACCATCGACAAGGACGGCAACGTCGTCTACACCGACGTTGCGCCCACCCAGCGGGAGGGCGAAGGTGAACTGCAGGTCGAAGAGCTGAACACGTACCGCAGCCCCGAACCGGCTGTGCTGCCGACGGTCCGGCTATCGCCGGAGGCGCCGCCTCTCGAGGCGGAGGAAGTGGTTACTTACACCGCCCTCGAGCTGTCATCGCCCACGGCCGACCAGGCGATACGCGCCAACAACGGCAACATCTCGCTCAGCGCCAATGTGCTGCCGGCGCTGCAGGACGACCACGCCCTCCGGTTCTTCCTGGATGGCGTTCCCGTGGCGACCGTGAATGGCCTGACCGCCGCGCTCACCGCCGTCGATCGCGGCACCCACAGTGCCCGGGTCGCGATTGTCGATCGCGCCGGGGCGACAATCCGCGAGAGTGCCGCCGTCGAGTTCCACGTGCTGCGCTATTCCATCCAGAACCCGAACGCCCGCCCTCGAAGATGAGGGCGCTGCCCTCG
>CAZXIJ010000005.1:20071-39978 GCA_964640725.1 uncultured Pseudomonadales bacterium
GCCCTCGAAGATGAGGGCGCTGCCCTCGCCGCTGAGGGCACCTTCGCACTGAATTCGCGCATTAGCACAATTTTGGTGCATTATGCGCTCAGGCTGACGCACGTCCAGCTGAGCCCGCCCAGCTTCTGCGCACAGTTCTGGGCCGTATGACCGCGCAATGCGGCTCATATGCCTAAGTAACGCCCTGTGCCGGTGCAAAATGCCTATCTCGCAAATCTGGATCAAAACTTGCTTTGATTCCCTATGGAATCAGAAATGCAGCAACACGGAACGAATCGCCGAGGACCAGCGATGACGCGCCTGCAGCAGATCGTCCAGGACAACCAGGCCACAGCGACCATGCTGTTGACCCGCGCCCTGAAAGTCGCCTATCTGAACCCGGCCGCAGAAGCCCTGTTGAAAGCCAGCATCCAATCCGCCCGGGGCCAGTTCGTCGATGCCCTGTTCAGCGACACCGCCCGGCCCAGCACCGTGCTGACCAAGCTGCTGAAGGACAACCAGTCGACCACCAACCGCGACGCAGACCTGATCCTGCGCGACGGCACGCATACCCGCGTGGACTACTCTGTCATCCCGATCCCGCAGGAAGATCTGATCCTGGTTGAGCTCCTGGAGCTGAACCGGTTGCTGCGTATCAACCGGGAAGACCGTCAGAACGATGTTCAGGAGACCTCGCAAAAGCTCGTCCGGGGCCTCGCTCACGAGGTCAAAAACCCGCTGGGGGGCATCCGCGGCGCGGCGCAGCTCCTGAGCAAGGAAATCGCCCGGCATGCCCCCGGGATCGGGCTGCGGGAGTACACCGGCATCATCATCGAGGAGGCCGACCGCCTGACCGCGCTGGTCGACCAGATGCTCGGGCCGATCAAGTCTCCCGCCCTGCGCCCCACCAACGTTCATCGCACGCTGGCGCGGGTGGCCAAGCTCATCACCGCAGAGTTCGGCGAGCGCATCACTTTCCGCCGGGACTACGACCCCAGCTTGCCCGAGTTTCCCGGGGACGAGGACCTGTTGGTTCAGGCCCTGTTGAATGTCGTGCGCAATGCCGCCCAGGCGCTCAGCGACACCCCCAACCCCACCATCACGCTCCGAACCCGCATTGTCCGGCAGTTCACGATCGGCGCCGAGCGCCACCGTCATGTGGCCTGCATCGAGATCATCGACAACGGCCCAGGCATACCGGATGAGCTCATGGATCGGGTCTTCTATCCGATGATCAGCGGCCGGGCCGAAGGTACCGGCCTCGGCCTGTCCATTGCGCAGCAAATCATCTCCCGGCACCACGGCGCGCTGGAGTGCGACAGCCGCCCGGGCCAAACCTGCTTTGCGGTATATCTGCCGGCCAGCTCCCGGCCCGCCAACAGCGAAGCCAACGCACTATGAGGTCAAGATGAGCAAAAGGGTTTGGGTGATCGACGACGACCGCTCGATTCGCTGGGTCCTGGAACGCGCCATGACCCAGGCGAACATACAGATCGCTGCGTTCAGCAGCGCCGACCAGGCTCTGCACCACCTGCAGGAAGAGCGCCCTCTGGCCGTGATCAGCGACGTCCGTATGCCGGGCATGGACGGCCTGGCATTCACCGAGCAGGTGCACGAGGCTTATCCGGGGCTGCCGGTGATTATCATGACCGCGCACTCAGATCTGGACAGCGCTGTGAACGCCTACCAGAGCGGAGCATTCGAGTACCTGCCAAAACCCTTTGATGTGGACGAGGCGCTGGCCACCATCGAGCGGGCCATCCATCACGCCGAAGATCGCGGCGAAAGTATCGAGCAGACCGCAGTACCGACTCCGGAAATCATCGGCCAGTCCCCCGCCATGCAGGAGGTGTTCCGAGCCGTTGGCCGGCTGGCCAGCTCCAACGTGACCGTGCTTGTCAGCGGCGCCTCAGGCTCCGGCAAAGAGCTGGTGGCCCGGGCCCTGCACCGCCATAGCCCCCGGGTCAAAGGCGAGTTCGTCGCACTGAACATGGCCGCGATCCCCCGGGAACTGGTGGAGTCGGAGCTGTTTGGCCACGAAAAGGGCGCCTTTACCGGCGCTAACGCGCGGCGCGAAGGCCGCTTCGAGCAAGCCAACGGCGGCACCCTGTTCCTGGACGAGATCGGCGACATGCCGGCTGACACCCAGACCCGGCTACTGCGTGTGCTGGCGAACGGCGAATTTTACCGGGTCGGCGGCCTGACGCCCATAAAGGTCGACGTGCGAATCATCGCTGCGACGCATCAGGACCTGGAACAGCGCGTGCTGGAAGGCGAGTTTCGCGAAGACCTGTTCCACCGGCTAAACGTCATTCGCGTGCACGTGCCGCCCTTGGCGGACCGCCGGGAAGACGTCCCGCTGCTGGCTGAACACTTCCTGCGCCTGGCAGCCCGGGACCTGGGCGGTGAGGTCAAGGAGCTGCGGGAGGAAACCCGCAGCTACCTCGCCGGGCTCCCCTGGCCGGGCAACGTGCGCCAGCTGGAGAACACCTGTCGATGGCTTACGGTCATGGCATCCGGCCGGGAAATCTACGTGGAAGACTTGCCACCGGAGCTGCTGGAGACCCAGCACAAAGGCGGCACGGTTGATGGCGGCAGCTGGCAGCACGCCCTGCGCCAGTGGGCCAGCGACTACCTGCAGGACGGCAAGCCACCACCGTTGCTGGACATCGCGATGCCGGAGTTTGAGCGCATCGTGATTGAAACCGCGCTCGCCCATACGGGCGGCCGCAAGCGTGACGCTGCAGAACTGCTGGGGTGGGGGCGCAACACGCTCACCCGCAAGCTTGCCGAGATGGAAGCGCGCGCCGACACCGAGCTCGAGACGGCTCAGGGCGCGAGCCGCACCAGTACGTGACGTTCGGCGATCGCGCCCCCGGACTCGCAGCGTCCGGATGATTCCAGGGTGTAGAGGGTTTGCGAATCGATCGTATCTGCCTGGCAGCGCAGGCTCGCGACACAGCCGCGAAGCCCAAGGTTGCCGAGGTCAAAGGTTTGCGCGCTGCAGCTGCCCGTGCCCAACGGCGGAAGCACCCGGTTAGCGCCGAGCTGAGCGCCGCTTTCGGCCGCGAGAAAGGCGCGCTGGGACAGTATGTCCTGCACGTTGGCGTCTGCATCGGCCCGCACCGTGCGCAATATCGCAACGGACAGGGCGGCAACAACGGTGATCAGAAAGATCGCGCTGACGAGCCCCATTCCCTGGCTGCGCTGCCTGCCGTCAAGGCGCATTGCGCACCTGCACCCGCTGCTGCATCCGCACCTGCTCATCGCCGGCGCTGAACACCACATCCAGCAGCACTTCGCCGTTGCGAACCCGCGTGGCGCTGTTTACCGCGAAGCTGCCGCTGACGGAATCAGCGTACAGCGCGCGCCCGGGCAGAGTGCTCGGCAGGAGTGCCGGCCCCGGCTGGGTCGCTGCGTAGCCGTAGCCGCTGTAGCGATACAGGCGATCGCCCACAAAGCAGTAGCTGACCGGCTCGTCGACCACAAAGAACTTGCGCTGTGGCGACTCGTTAACGAACTGATGGGCGCTCGCAAAACTCAGCTCGATGCTGTTGTCGGCAGCGGGCGCCCCGACCGTGACGAGCGGGCTGATGGGCCCGGGGTTCGCCAGGCTGTAAAGCGTGCTGTCCGGGTACAGGGACACCCGCAAGCTGCTGCCGGCAGGCACCGGCTCGAGGGGCCAGGCGCGAATGCTGGTCGCCGCGCTGGTCACGGGCGCCGACAGATAGCTGCTGGCGCTGAGCACCGGCACCCATTCCAGACACTCGCTGGTGCCGCGCACGCTTCGCGGCAGCGCGCGACGCAGCTCGCTAACAAGCCGCGCGACGGTCAGCCGCGAGTCTTCCGCCATCTGTGAGCGATTGAGGGTCGCGGCGTAGCCGGTGTTGGCGTTGCGGATGAACATGAAAGTGCCTACGGACAAGATGCCCAGCACCGACATCACGACAACCAGCTCGACCAGCGTGAACCCCCGATCGCGCCGGAGCGCTCTGGCACGGGCGTCCCGCACGGCGCTAAAAGTTCGCCCGCAGGACGGCAAAGTCCATCGAGTCCCGTCCCGGCGGCGTGATGCGCACGGTCACCACCTTGGCGTCCGTGACGTCGTCCAGCCCGAGCCCCGCCACCTCGCCGGCGGTGAGGTAACGCACCGAAATCGCAGCGCTGTAACCGGTAAACAACGGCCAGGCTACCCCTTCGCTATCGGTCGGCGGGGTGTCCAGGAGGCCGTGATAATCGTCCACATCATCGAAGGTCGATCGGACTTCGCCGCTTTCCGGCCCGACCGCTGAGCAGGCCGCAGTGCTCGCCGAGCACGCCGGCACGCCGCCGACAGGCGTCGCGTCGTCGTAGCGATGGGACATGATTTCTTCCAGGTAGCTCTGTGCCAGAGCCACAGAGCGAGCCTGCCAGATGCCATCGCTGCTGCGGCTGAAAGCCAGACCGAGGGTTTGGCCCATGGCGAGCGCCGCGATGCTGAGGATGACCATGGTCAGCACTGCTTCGACCAGGGTAAATCCGGATGTTCGTCTATTCACAGCTCGCGTCGTGCACGAAGCCGGTCGGGTAGATACACAGGACACGGGTGGTCTCGCCGTCAATGGTGAGTTGAATGCCGGCAGCAACCGTCAGGACGCTGGCGCCAAGCGTTGCGGAGGCCAGCTGGCCTTCCGAGTCCAGAACAATCGTCAGGGGCGTCGAGCCATCCACAAAGGTTGGGCTGCCGCCGTTGCTGACAGCAATGGTCGTACCGCCCCGCTCAACTTCCTCCGAGCGCAGGGTGCCATCCGTCGTCGTGCTGCTGCGCAGCTGCCAGCTGTTGCCAGCCAGGGACAGATCCCAGCGCAGAGCCAGATCATCACGGCTGAGCGCAATGGCACGGCCGAGGCGAAACTGCTCTGCGGTGCCGCTGGCAATGATGCCCGGCGCAAACTCGTCAGGCCCCAGCATACGGCTCACTGCCGCAACGCTGAGAATGCCCAGCAACAGGATCACCGTGATCAACTCGACCACGGTAAAGGCTGCCTGGCAACGCCTGGAGCGCATGACCGGCAGGACCTGCCGTTCGGTGTTGCTTACGGCAGGTTGGGCTGCGTGCGGATGATCGAGCCGGTCGCAGAATCGTAAGTCAGCAGATCCACTGCCTCGCCGCTCTGGTTGTTCTGCGCCGTGTAGTAGAACTCACAGTTGGTCCCGGTACGCACAGCCGTGTAGTCGCTCGTGCTGCCTACCACGCCCGCCGCATTCGCCGCGGTGGTCATGCTCGGGGCTCCGGCCTGCAGCAGGTTCGTGAAGATCGCCAGGCAATCGCTCGAGTCCGTGACGTTGCTGCCGCTGCCACTACGGTCCGCCAGGCCATAGGGATAGCCGGCCGCGTTGGCACGCAGGTTGTTGAAGTCGTCCATCTGGGAGTCCGCTGCCGGCTCGCCCTCGGCGATCCACTTGGCGTGGAACAGCGAGGTGCCCGTTTGCAGGCTGCCGAAAACCCCTGACACCGCCGCTGCATGAGCTTCGTCGTCAATGTTGATAAAACGGGGAAGAGCCGTAGCCGCCAGGATCCCAAGCAGGATGATGACCACCACGAGTTCTACGATGGTAAAACCGCTGGCGCGGTGACGCATCTGTACATTATCCATTATCGCATCCTCTTGAAACAATTCGGATCGTCGCTGCCAAGCCGCAGAATGAGGCTCTTGACCATCCACCCTAAGCCTAGCCAAGGATTCGGATTTTGCAGCCTCGCGCCGGCTTTATGACGCCCTATCGGTTCGCAACGCTGGACAGGTCCCAAAGTGGCAGGAACACGCCGAGGGCAAGAACGAGAACCATGCCCGCTATGGCTACAATCAGTATCGGTTCAATCGCATCGGTCAGGCCCTTCAGCTGATAGTCGACCTCCTCTTCGTAGAAGCCCGCCGCCTGTTCCAACAGGTCATCCATGGCGCCGGTTTCTTCGCCGACGGCGATCATCTGCAGCACCACAGGGGTGAACATCTGTGCCTCCCGGGCGGTCTGCAGCATACCGGTGCCCGCCTCGACACTTTCGCGCATGCGCACAACCTTGTGACTCAAATATTCGTTGCCAAGCACCCGGGCGATGATCGTCAGGCTCTGGTTAATGGGCAACCCTGCGCGCGAGACCATGGCAAAGGTCTGGCAAAAGCGGGACAGGTTGATCTTCTCGAAAATGCTGCCGAGGATCGGCAGCCTCAGCTTGGCTTGGTCCCACTGCAGCCGGCCGGCGGGCTGCGAGAGATACCAGCGCACGCCCATGAAGGCAGCACCGGCGCCAAGCAGCAGCAGCCACCAGTAGGCCACGAAAAAGCCCGAGATCGACATCAACACCTGAGTCTGCCAGGGCAGGTCCGCGCCGAATTTGGCAAACACGCCCTCGAAGGCCGGGATCACGAAGATGTTCATAATGACGATCGCAATGCCGATCGCGCTGAGCACAAAAGTGGGATAGCGGGTTGCTGACTTGATGCGCTTGCGCGTTTCCCGCTCGATCTGCAGGTACTCGGCGACCTGCTTGAAGGCCATATCCAGCCGACCGGTATTTTCGCCGACGTGAATCACGCTCACGAACAGGTCCGAGAAGGTTTCCGGGTATCGGCCAAAGCTCGTCGCCAGATCGACGCCGCTTTCCAGATTGTCGCCGGTCTCTACCAGAATCTCTGCAAGCCGCGGGTTCTTCTGGGACTCTGAGAGGCCGCGCACTGCCCGCACCACCGAAATGCCCGCCTTGGTGAGGCTGTGCATCTGGTGGCTGAAGAGGATGACCTCGTCCAGGGTGACTTTACGCTGCCCAAAAAACCCGGCGCTGCTTGCGGCGGCTTCAGGCTGCTTGGCGGAGGTCGCCGCGACTTCCTCAATTTTCAAGGGCGTCAGGCCCATGGCCTGCAGCTCCCGGGCCAGAGCGCCGCTCGACGCTACTTCCCGGCGCCCGCTGCTGCGTTGCCCGGATCCGTCCAGCGCCTGGAAGTCATAGAGGGCCACGGCTTAGTGCTTAGGGGCGAGCTTCGGCTCGCCGTCGAACGCCAGATTTTTCAGGGTCAGGCGCGTGCGCTCCGTGCTCTCCCCCTCTTTTCCGGCCGCGCGATCAGCCGGGGCTGCCTGCTCCGTGTACGACTGCAGGTCTTCCACCTGGCCGGCCAGAGACAGTACTTCCGCCAGCGTCGTCTGGCCCTGCTGTGCGTATTCCAGCGCACACAGAACGAGGGGCCTGAAGCCTGGCTGGTTGTGCGCCAGCCGCGCAAAGGCCTCCGAGTCTTCACGCCGCAGGGCATTGCCCAGGTCTTCGTTGAGCTCCAGCAGCTCGAAGATGCCCAGCCGGCCGTAGTAGCCACGATGGTTGCAGCGGTTGCAGCCCTTGCCGCGCATGAATTTCATCTCGTGGGCCCGGCGCTCGCCGACCAGCGCGTCGAGCCAGGCGAACTGTTGGTCGTCCGGCTCTGCCGGTTCCGCGCATCGCTCGCAGATTTTCTTGACGAGTCGCTGGGCGACCACGCCGCGCAGCGCCGATGCCGCAAGAAAGCCCTCGACGCCGATATCGAGCAACCGGATCGCGCTGCTGACCGCATCGTTCGTGTGCAGGGTCGACAGCACCAGGTGGCCGGTCATAGAGGCCCGCAGGGCGATGTCCGCGGTTTCCTTGTCGCGGATCTCGCCGAGCAGCAGGATGTCCGGGTCCTGACGCAGGGTCGCTCGCAGAACCCGGGCAAAATCGAGGCCGATCTTGGCCATGACCTGCACCTGGTTGATGCGCGGCAGCTCGTACTCCACCGGATCTTCGACGGTGATGATTTTCTTGCCCGGCTCGTTCAGCTCGTTCAACGCGCCGTACAGCGTCGTCGTCTTGCCGCTGCCGGTCGGGCCTGTGACCAGAATCAGACCGTTTGGGCGAGTAATCAGAAACCGGAAGCGCTCGAGCATTGCCGGTGCCATGCCGGTCTTGTCCAGCCCGCCGGCCGCGTCGCTGTGGTCAGCCAGGCGCATCACCACCGATTCGCCGTCCTGCACCGGCATGGTCGACAACCGCACATCGATATTCTGGCCCTTGAGCTTCATGTCAAAGCGGCCGTCCTGGGGCAGACGCTTTTCCGAGATGTCCAGCCCCGCCATGAGCTTGAGGCGCGAGACCAGCGCAGCGGCGACGCGAGTCTCCTTGATGATCTGCTCCTGCAGCGAGCCGTCCACCCGCTGCCGGATACGCAGCACCTCGGCATCCGGCTCAATATGCACGTCGCTGGCGCGCATCTGCACCGCGTCTTCCATGATGGACTTGAGCAGCTTCGCAATCGGCGTGTTGGCATCGTCGGCGCTGCGCGCCAGATCGTTCAGGCTGAACTGCTCTGTGTTCAGCTGGCCTTCCAGCTCGCTGGCAAAGCTCACGATATCCGACGTGCGGCGGTAGGCCAGGTCAAGCATGGACATGAGCTCGCTCTCACGCACCACGGCCACGCTGATCGGTTGCCCAAGCTGCCGCGACAACTCGTCATAGGCAAAGATGTCCATGGGGTCGACCATGCCGACCACCAGCTCGCCGGCCTTTTCCTCCAGCACCAGGGAGCGATAGCGGCGAGCGTAGGTTTCCGGCAGCCGGGCGACCAGCTCCGTATCGATCTTGAAGTCCTTCAGGTGGTAGTAGGGAATTTCAAACTGCTGGGACAGAAACTCCAGAAAGCGGTCTTCGTCGACATAGCCGCGATCGACGATAATCTTGCCCAGACGCAGGCCGGACTTTTTCTGGTCCGCAAGGCACTCCTGAAGCTGATCTTCCGTAAGCTCGCCGGCCGCAACCAGCAAGTCGCCGATCCGGACTTTTTGCTTGCGCGGGATCATCAATCGGAACCGATCTGGTCACGCAGGGTGCCGACCCGGCCCGCGCTGCGCCGGAACCATTCCGCCTGGCTGTCGGCGTTCACCACCACCGGCCGGAGCAAGATGACCAGCTCGCTCTTGGTGTTGCCGCTGACGCGCTGCCGGAACAGATGGCCCGCAAGGGGCAGGTCGCCCAGGAACGGCACGCTTCCGGATTCGTCGGTACTGCTGTTTTGCATGAGGCCGCCGATCACCACGACCTGACCGCTCAGGGCCCGAATGATGCTGTCGGACTCGCGAATGGTGCTCGCCGCCAGGGGCACCGGCTCGCCGCGAATCGTCTTGATCTGCTCGCGCACTTCACTGACCGTGGGGTGCACATGCAGGATTACTTCGCCCCGCTCGCTGATCTGCGGTGTCACGTCCAGGGCGATGCCGGAGAAGAAGGGCGTCAGCTCAGGGCTGTCGTTGACGTTGATTGCATTGCCGGCAGTGACCGTATTGGTCGAGATATCTGTCACGAAAAACTCGTCATCACCGACCTTGATGACCGCCTTCTGGTTGTTCACTGTGGCAATTCGCGGGCTCGACAACACCTGTACCACGCCCTGGGTCTCCAGCAGGCTGATCACAGCAGAGAAGTCGCCAAAGTCGCCGAACAGCGCAAAGGTGCTGCCCGTGGGGTTAAAGAACTCACCGGTACCGCCAAAGCGGAACTCGCCGGCGGCGCTGTGCTCACTGCCGACGGTGGTGACCACCAGGCCGTTCTCATCGACGCGGGTCGTGGGCAGAAAGCTGCCGCCGGCCGCATCGCCAAAAGTGTTCCAGTTAATGCCGGCCTGAAAGCCTTCCTTCAGGGTCACTTCGAGAATCTTGGCCTCGAGAATCACCTGCCGATGCAAACTGTTTTCCACCCGGCTCAGGTAACTGCGCACCGCGGACAGGGAGTCCGGCTTCGCCCGCACAACCACCAGGCCAGCCTGCGGCGTCACCACAACCTGGGCGCCCTGATCGCCGGCCACAATCGCTCCCAGGGTCGTTTCCAGCTCCACCCAGAAATCGCTCGAGCCGTCCGTATTGACCATGGTGCCGACCACGCCGCCGGCGCCTGCCGCGCCCTGCTGCATGCCCACACCGCCAACGTTGATCCCGCCGGCGCCCGCACCAAGGAAACCGCCCGCACCGCCGAAGCCCACACCGCCGACGCCCGCAGCAGCATCGGTGACCTTGCCTGCACTGACCTGCATTTCCGAATGGCCCGTTCGAGTCACGTTGAGATAGTCGACCTGAAAGATCTCCGTGCGTAGCACGTCCGGGTAGATCTGGTACGTTCGGCCCTGCAGCACAGAGTCAAACCCGTACACGTCCCGCATCAACCCCATGACCTCGGTGACCGAGACCTGGGTCAGGTCGAGGCTGACGGTGCCTTTGACGCCCGGATGAACAACGACGTTGAAATCCGTATCTGCGACCAGTGCCTGAAAGAAATCCGGTGCCACCATGGACTCAACGGCGAGATCGAAGCGCCGCTCCGAAGACTCAGCAGCAACCCTTGAAGCCGACGACTCAGGGTCGTCTCCTTCGACCACCGGCGGCTCTTTCGCCGCCACCTGGGCCACGGCATCGTCGGCCGCGGCTTCGAGTATGTCCTGAATTTCCTGGGCCCCCGCGTGCCGGGTCGCCGGCGGCGCAAGCGGCGTGCAGGCATTGAGCAGCAGCGGCAAAAGCACCAGCAGCCAGTTTTTGTGTCTGTCTTTCATAACTCAACCTTTGACCGGTTTGAGTGCGGGCAACCGAAGCGCACGCAGTTGCTTGTCGGCATTCACGACCAACACCCGGTCCTTCAGCACTTCCTTGAGGAGCAGGCCGTTGCGTTGCTCTCCCTCGCGCATGAGATCACCGTTAATGACCGCGAGGCGGCGATTGGCACTGATAATGATGGAGCTGAGCTCAAGGTCACTCGCCGCCTGGCGGGCGCGGGCCTTGATCCCGTACCAGTTTGGGCGCGTCGGATCTTTCATGGGGATTGCGGACACTTCAGGTGCAGGCGTCGCCGCGCTGGCAAGGGCCGTGTCGTTGCTCGCTGGCTCGCCGGCGCGCGTGGTGCCCGGAGTCAACAGCGCCAGGGCGAGCCCCAGCGCCAGGCACCAACCCAACGGCTTCGAACCGGGCAAGGGTCTGCTCAGGTTTAATGTCTGATCCATGGTGCGTCCTTGCCAGCAGCTAAACGCCCAGCCAGCGCGCGTCGCGGCTAAGGGTTTCAATTTCGATTACGGCCTTGCCGCTTGGGTAGGTGTCGGTCTGGTAGTCAAAGCGGCGCCAGTTGAAGCGCCAGGTACTGGACTCCAGGGCTTCGATGTAGCCCAGCACATCGAAGTAGCGGCCCTCGACCTCCAGCAACAGCGGGTGCAGGAACAGGTTCGGAGTGTCAGGTTCGTCTCCGTCGGCGTCCGCCGCGGGCGGCGCCACCAGAGCCCGAGAAGGCAGACGCTTGACCAGTTTGAGCTTTAGGCCGCGGTGCTCCGCGAGCAAGTCTGATAACAGTTCAGGCATGCGTTCGGGGGGCACAAACCGGCTCAAACTGCTCGCCATGCCCGCATCAAGCCGATCCAGTATCGCTTTAACAGCTGCCTGCTCGGAGCGCAGCGCATCGTTCGGATCGGCACTGCGCGCCCGGCGCAACTGCTGCTGCTCTTCCGTCGCCAGGCGCAGCTCCATCTCTGTCTGGCGAACCTGCCGGGCCATCTCCGCTTCCTGAGTCGTGAGATAGTCGCTGACGGTAATGAGCCAGATACACCAGGTGCAGCCAAGCAGAGCGACGGTAATGATCGCACGCTCACGCAGGGTCAGCGCGGCGTAGCGCGCTTTGGCCTTGGCAATCGGTCCGCTCGCTTCGCTCACGAATCGCCTGCTCCCAAGCTGCTCGCATCGCTGTCCGGTCCCGCCAGCTCGAATTCCACCAGGTCGTTGTCGGAGTCCTTCAACTCAAAGCCTTCAAAGGCATAGCCGCTGAAGCCCGCCCCCGCCGACAGGGCCGACAGGTATTCGGGGACGCGGCGGGCCGATTCGCTGAACCCGCGCAGGCGCACGGCGCTGCCGCCGTTGCCAAAGAACACCTCGCTCAGCCAGATGCCATCCAGCTTGTAGCGGGCCAGATCCTGCAGCCGCTCGGAGAAACCGTCACTGGTGGCAACATCCTTGAGCAGCGAAGCGACCAGCTCTCGCTCTACGCGCAGCGCGTTGAGTTCAGTCACGCTGGCCACCAGCTCTGGTTCCGGGGTGCGCTGCGCCTCGGCCGTCAGTGCCTGGTTCGCAACCTGAATCTGGCGAAGATGTTCCGAAGCCTTGACGCTCAGCGCCTTCTGGCTCATCCAGCCGTAGGTCTGGTAGCCGTTGTAGCACAGCAGCAGGACTGCGAAACCGGCCCACAAAATCATGAGCTCGCGAAAGGTAAACGGCTCGCGGCGTGGCTTCAGGTCATCGGTAAGCAGGTTAATATCTTGCATGACTGCCTCAGGCCGCGTCTGCCAACGCCGCTGGACGCAGCTCGCGCAGCAAGCCGCCGATAGCCGGCAGGGCTGCTGCCAGCGCGTTCGCCTCAGTGTCCTTGATGTTGTCCCAGTCGAGCGTCACCGGTTCGGGGTTGTGCAGCACGATGTTGAAACGTTCGGCAAGCACGTCACTCAGACCGCGAATCGGTACCGGCATCATCTCGGTCAGAAATTCACACACGCGCCGCTGCCAGCTGTGCGTTGCGGCGACCATGAGCGCGCTGCAGGGCGGCTGCCCCATGGCGCTCTCGTAGTAGTCGACGCTGCGCTGCACCTGCAGCAGCAAAGTGTTCTGAAACGATTCCCAGGCATCCTCATCGAAATCGCCGGGCACCCCGGTGATTCGTCGGGACAGGAACAGCTCTGCGGAGCGAGAGACATTGATCAGGCCGCTGTTCGAGGTCATGCGCACGAGCGCGATGCTCTGGTCCGGCTCCGGAAACAGGCACGCGATCAGATTGCGCATGCTCAGCTCGGTAATGCCGATAGAATCGGGCACCAGGCCAGCGCTGCGAATCTGCTGGATTCGCGCCGCGAGAAACTCCTTGCGCGCCACGACGACAAACACCATGTCGCGATCCCGCGATGCCGCACGCGGCAGATCAAAGACATCGATGGAGGCCTGCTCCACCGGGTAGTCAACGTTGTCCTGGACCTGCCAGCGCACCGCATCGACCAGATCCTCCCGGGCGACGGAGGGTCGCTCCACCAGTGACAGGCTGTAAAACTCCGGCGCCAGCACCACATGTGCCGGGCCCTGCTTCAGGCCCAGGCCATGCACCTGGGTCCGGAGCGTGTCGGCAATTTCTTCGGGGCTGCTGATCGGGTCAGCACGCACAGAGATCTCGAAAGCGGCTTCGTCCAGATCGCCCGGCGCCAGGCTGCGCCCGTGTACCGTCGCGACTGCGCCGCCGGATAGATAGACGCAGGTCGCACTCCGCGAGCGATCGCCACGTCCTTTCAACCACTGGGGAATCCACTGCTGCACCGGCAACTCGTTGCTCCTGGCCCACTGCTTCCCTCAGTATAGAAACGGATTTCAATCTTGCTTCTGGCGCCCTGTCACCCATGGATATCGTGCTTTACGAACCGGAGATCCCGCCCAATACGGGCAATATCATTCGCCTGTCGGCGAACATGGATATGCCGCTGCACCTGGTGAAGCCCTACGGTTTCGAGATCAACGACACCCGCCTGAAACGGGCTGGGCTGGACTATCGGGACCTGACTCACGTGACCGAGCACGAGTCCTGGGCAGCCTGCCTGGCAGCGCTCGGTCCGCGGCGCCTGCTGGCCCTCAGCGCGCGCGGCAGCGTGCCGTACACGCAGGTTAGCTACGAATCAGACGATCTGCTGCTGTTCGGACCGGAAACCCGGGGCTTGCCCCAGGAGCTCCTCGACGCGTTGCCGCGGGGCCAGCGCCTGCGCATTCCCATGCAAAAGGGGTCAAGGAGTCTGAATCTGGCAAACGCGGTTGCCGTGGTGGGCTACGAGGCGTTGCGCCAGCAGGGCTTTGCGGGCTTGAGTTAGCCCGCTCTGACTGCCCCTGCAGGCGTGCCGGTCGCGCTAGTGGGTCACATCCGAGCTGTCGCCAGCCTGCTCTTTGGCTCGCTGCTCGGCCTGCCGGAACAGCGCCTCGAAGTTGACCGGCGCCAGCTGCACGGCCGGAAATCCACCCCGCACGACCAGGTCATCCATGGTGGCGCGAACGTAGGGGAATAGCATGGTTGGGCAGGCGATGCCGAGCGCCATGCGCCGGCTGGCATCGTCCCCGCCTTCCAGCGCGAACAGGCCGGCCTGCTGAACCTCGGCAATGAACGCCGTCTTCGGGCCGTCGGCCAGTTCCGGCAAATCGGCCTTGAGCGTCGCCATCAGCACCACCTCCACCCGGTCGTCGCCGTACCCTTCGGTGCGGGTGTTCAGGTCGAGCTGGAAGTTGGGCTGCCATTGCTGCGTAAAGATCGCAGGCGTCGATGGCGATTCGAAGGACGTGTCCTTCAGATAGATCCGTTCGAGGCGGAGCTGAAGCTGGCTCATTTGACCACCGGCAGATTCTGGTTGCGCCACTCGAGCATGCCGCCGGTCAGCCGGGACACGGTCGTGAAGCCTTTCTTACGCAGCAGGGTACCTGCTGAGTTCGCGTGCTGGCCCATCTTGCAGGCCACCACGATGGGCCGTTCCTGGTGGGCTTTGAGTTCGTCAGCGCGGGACTCCAGGGCGCTGAAGGGAATATTCATCGCATCCACAATGTGGCCCTGCTCAAACTCCTTGGCGTCCCGCACATCGAGCACCAGGGCGTTCTCGCGGTTGACCATATCGACCAGTTGCTGAACGGTCACCGCGGCGCCGCCGCGCTGGGTCTCATTGCGGATAAAGAGTACCAGCAACAAACCGAAACCACCCACAAGGAAGGGATGATTTCCAATAAAATCAATAACTTGATCCATTTCAGGAAGGCGTCTCGGGTAGCTTCGCGAGGCCCCCGCGCACGGCGTGGGCTCACAAAAACGCGCGATTATACACACACCGTTTACGGGTGCTTTTGCTAAGATCCCGCCCCCGTTCGAAAGCTAGGGCAGGCGCAGATGGGCAGTACCAATCTATTGGTGATTCTGGACGGTTTCGGTCACCGCGAAGCCGGCGAATCCAATGCAATAGCCGCCGCCCGCACGCCGACCTGGGATCGCCTCACCAGTACCCGGCCCAACACCCTGATCTCGGGCTCCGGCAGCGATGTCGGCTTGCCCGACGGCCAGATGGGCAACAGCGAGGTCGGGCACATGAACCTGGGTGCCGGGCGTGTGGTCTACCAGGACCTGACACGCATCGGGCGCGCCATCGAGCAAGGCGAGTTTCAGCGCAATCGCGTCCTGAACCGGGCTTTCGACCGTATTCGCAAGCACGGCAGCGCCCTGCACGTCATGGGGCTCCTGTCCCCGGGCGGTGTGCACAGCCACGAAGCGCAGATCTTCACCCTGCTGGAGATGGCTGCCGAAGCCGGTCTGTCACACATTTATCTGCACGCTTTCCTGGATGGTCGCGACACGCCTCCGCGCAGCGCGGAGGCCAGCCTCGAGCAAGCGCAAGCCCTGTGCGACCGGCTGCCCGGTGTCACCCTGGCCTCCATCTGTGGCCGCTACTTCGCCATGGACCGTGACAATCGCTGGGACCGGGTCGAACGCGCCTACAACCTGCTGGTTCGAGGCGAGGCGCCGTTCCACGCGGAATCCCCGGCGGACGCCCTGGCCCAGGCCTATGCGCGGGACGAGAACGACGAGTTCGTCCAGCCAACAGCCATTCACGCGTTCAGCCAAACGCCGGTACGCATGAACGACGGCGACGGCGTGGTCTTTATGAATTTCCGGGCCGACCGGGCCCGGGAGATCACCCGGGCGATCGTTGACCAGGACTTTGCGGGCTTCGAGCGGCGCTCCACTGTCCAGCTGTCTGACTTCGTCATGCTCACCCGCTACGCAGACGATATCGATACCAGCTGTGCCTTCGAGCCAGCGGCGCTCAGCAACACTCTGGGCGAGCATCTGGAAAAGCTTGGCAAGACCCAGCTGCGCATTGCCGAAACGGAAAAGTACGCGCACGTGACCTTCTTCTTTTCTGGCGGTCGGGAAGCACCGTACCAGGGCGAGGACCGGATCCTTGTGCCGTCACCGGACGTACCGACCTACGACCTGCAGCCGCAAATGAGCGCGCCCGAGGTCACGGACGAGCTGGTCACAGCCATTCGCAGCGGCAAGTACGACGCCATCATCTGTAACTACGCCAACGGCGATATGGTGGGCCATACGGGCAACTTCGATGCCGCCGTGCAGGCGGTCGAGACCCTGGACCAGTGCCTGGAAAGGCTCGTTGCTGCCATCGAAGAACACGGCGGCCAGATGCTGGTGACGGCAGATCACGGCAACGTCGAGCAAATGAGCGACCCGGAGACCGGCCAGGCGCACACCGCCCATACCAGCGAGCTGGTGCCGCTGGTGTACGTAGGCGATCAGGCGCTAGAGTTCGCCGGTGGCGGCGCTCTTTCCGACGTCGCCCCGACCCTGCTGCACCTGATGGGGCTGCGACAACCCAAGGAGATGACCGGTCAATCGCTCGCGTCCTACAGTTCGAGGCAAACTGCCTGACTGCCTGGGCTACGCCTCGCTGTTGACCCGCCAGCCGCGGCTCGCTGCGGCGTTCTTCCTGCTTGGGGCCCTGGCCGGCGTCCTGGCCCCCGCTGCCGCTGCGCAACCCGCCGGCCAGGACGCCAACGAAGAGCTCGCGCGGATCGTGTCTGAGCTGAACGATCTGGACAGCTGGCTCAATATTGCCG
The DNA here is from genome assembly GCA_964640725.1 of uncultured Pseudomonadales bacterium. Taxonomy (GTDB): domain Bacteria; phylum Pseudomonadota; class Gammaproteobacteria; order Pseudomonadales; family Azotimanducaceae; genus CALHVX01. The sequence continues at coordinate 36,749 of CAZXIJ010000005.1, forward strand.
ACGGCAAACGCATCAAGCTGCAGCAGTCTTTGCGCAACATCGACCGGCAAATCGCCCAGGCCGGAGCCAGCATCGCGGCCGCCGCCCGGGGCATCGCCGCGGCAGAGGCGAAGCTGGCGGCGCTCGAAGCGCGCAAAGGGGTGCTAACCGCCCAGCGAGATGCCCAGGCACAGGAAATTGCCGAGCACCTCGCTGCCGCCCAACGGCTGCGGGGGAGCGATCTGTTCAAGCAGCTGCTCAACCAGGAAGACCCCGCAGAACTCGAGCGGATGCTCCGCTATCACGAGTACTTCAGCCGGGCCCGCATCGACGCCGTCGACCAGTTTCGCGCCACGGTCATTGAGCTGGACAGCAACGCCCAGACCGCCCGCGAGGAGCAGGCGCGCCTGACCCGGCAACGCGAGACCCTCGCCGCCGAACGCACCGCACGCCAGGGCGCCCGGACCCAGCAACAGCAACTGATTGCAAGCCTGGAGGCAGAGAGCGCCACCAAAAAGCAGGACCGGGAGCGCCTGCGGGCAAACCGGGAACGGCTGGAAAACCTGCTCGCCGAGCTGACGCGCCGCAGCACGGAATTGGACGGCACCGGTTTCGCCAACAGCAAGGGCAAGCTGCCCATGCCGCTGTCGGCAAAGATCGCCAAGGCCTACGGCAGCAAACGCAGCGACGGCGAGCTGGCCTGGAAGGGTGTTCTGTTCGACGCCCCGGTCGGCAGCGCGGTGCAGGCGGTGTACCGGGGACGGGTGGTGTTCGCAGACTGGCTGCGCGGCTACGGCCTGCTGCTGATTCTGGATCACGGCGGCGAGTACATGACCCTGTATGGCCACGCCGATACCCTCGCCAAACAGGTGGGCGACTGGGCAGAAAGCGGCGAGACCATCGCCACCGCCGGCCGCTCGGGCGGCCAGGAAGACCCCGGGCTGTATTTCGAGGTGCGCCACAAAAGCAAAACCCACGATCCGGTGAACTGGCTGCGGCGCTGACGGCCGGGGCTGTGCGCTGGTCCCGGGTTTCGCGGTGGAGCCGCTGCGCCGTTGGTGCGAGACTGCAGCCATGGTGCTGCGACCTCTAACACTGCTGGCCATGATTCTCAGCACAGGGACCGGCGTCGGTCTCGGCATTATCGCGTACGACCGCTGGCGCGATCAGCTGATCGACCGGGACGAGCTGGCCCGCTTCGAGTCAGCGCTCTTTCACGTGCGGCAAAGCTACGTCGAAGAAGTCACGGACGACAAGCTGATGGAGGGCGCCCTGCACGGCATGCTGCAGAGCCTGGACCCCCATTCCGTGTACCTCAACCAGGCCGAGTACCTGGACCTGCAGGCGGAGACCACCGGGCACTTCGTCGGAATCGGGCTCGAGATCGGCCTGATCGACGGTTACTTCACGGTCGTCACACCGATTGACGATACCCCGGCCGCCCGCGCACACATGAGCGCCGGCGATCGGCTGCTGGAGGTGAACGGTGAGTCCCTGCGCGGCAAGTCCTTGGTGGACGTCATCGGCGAGCTGCGCGGCGAGGCCGGCACCCGAGTGCGGCTGCGCTACCGGCCCGCCAACAGCACCACGGCTCGGAACCTGACGCTACGGCGCGAAACGATCGCCATCGCCAGCGTCACCAGCCGGATGCTGGAGCCGGGCTACGGCTACATTCGCATCGCGCAGTTTCAAACCACCACCGGCAGCGATTTCCAGCGCGCGCTGAAGCGCCTGGAGCGGGAGTCCAAGCCCCTGCAGGGGCTGGTTCTGGACCTGCGCAACAATCCCGGCGGCGTGCTCCAGGCTTCGGTCGCGGTCGCCGACTCGCTCCTGAACGACGGGCTCATCGTCTACACCGCGGGACGTCTGCCCAGCAGCAAGCTCAAGTATCGGGCCGCCCATGCCGACTCCCTCGCCGGCGCGCCCGTGGTCGTGCTCATCAACGGCGGCTCCGCCTCCGCGTCGGAAATCGTGGCCGGAGCCCTGAAGGATCATGAGCGGGCAACGCTGATGGGGGAGAAAACCTACGGCAAGGGATCGGTGCAGTCCCTCGTGCCGCTGAATGACGACCAGGCCCTGAAGCTGACCACAGCGTACTACTACACCCCGGACGGACGTTCCATTCACAAACTCGGCATTGAACCCCATGTCACATTCGCCGATAACGGAGCGCACGAGAACTTCGATCAGGCCCTGCTGGCAGCAGCGCTCGAACGGCTAAAAACGAACCCGGCGCCAGGAGCGCCTCTTCACGCCAGACGCTAGGCTCCGCGCCGGGCGCAAGGCTGCAAAGGACTCACCCGGTCAATGGCAACCGCCCGCGGCAAACACAGCTCGGCACTGACCCGAGTACGCACGCGCCGTCGAGCGCTGCGCTCGGCAGTCTGCTTGCTGCTCTGCAGCCCGCTGGCCTGGCTGCCACAGGTCCGGGCCGATACCGGCACGCCTGCAGTCGCGGCCCTGCCCGCAGCAGCGCGGACCGAGCTCCTTGGCCCGCCGCTGACCAAACGCCTCGCCGTGGTCATCGACGACCTGGGATACAGTCCGGCGCGAGACGCGCGCGCGCTCGCCCTTCCCGGCGCGCTGACCGTCGCCGTGCTGCCCGCCGCGCCCAACGCTACCGCCATCGCCCAGCAGGCATCAGCGCTGGGTCGCGAGGTCATCCTGCATCAGCCCATGCAGCCGGTCTCCCCCCTGGACCGTCCAGACCACGGCGCACTGCTCGAACACATGTCGAGCGCCGACTACGCTGCGACCCTCGGCGCCAATCTGGCAGCGGTGCCAGGCAGCGTGGGCATCAACAACCACCGCGGCAGCCTGCTAACAGCCCGGCCCGGCGCCATGGACGAATTGATGCTGCAGCTTCTGGCCCGGCAACTGTATTTTCTGGACAGCCGCACCACCGCGGCGACGGTGGCTCACGACACGGCCCGGGAGTGGGGCGTGCCGACCATCAAGCGCGACGTTTTCCTGGACCACGAACGCAGCACGCAAAGCATGGACCGTCAGTTCCGGCGCGCGCTGCGCATCGCGCGCAGGCAAGGCTACGCGGTGCTGATTGCGCACCCGCACCGGGAATCCCTGGACTATCTGGAGCGCGCGCTGGCAACGCTCCCAGAGGGCTTTGCCACCACCCGTCTGAGCGACCTGATTACTCACCTCGACCTGCAGCGTTAGGAGCGGTCGTCTTCCGCTTCGTTAGGAGCGGTCGTCTTCCGCTTCGCTAGGAGCGGTCGTCTTCCAGAGCGAAA
>CAZXIJ010000005.1:40078-45490 GCA_964640725.1 uncultured Pseudomonadales bacterium
CGTTAGGAGCGGTCGTCTTCCGCTTCGCTAGGAGCGGTCGTCTTCCAGAGCGAAATCGAGAGCCTGCACAACGTGCAAAGCACAGCTGTCGAGCACCGGCAACGAGGCCTCGCCGTCGCTCAGCAGCAAACCCAGCTCCGTGCACCCCAGGATCACGCTATCGGCTCCGGCGCGCGCTGCCTGCTCAACGATTTCCAGCAGCCGCACCCGGCTGTCGGGCAGCACGCTGCCGATACAGAGCTCGTCGTAAATCATGTTGTGAACGCAGAGCCGGTCGGCTTCTTCTGGCAGCACCACCGTCACGCCGAATTGATCGCGCAAACGGCCAAGGTAGAAGTCCTCTTCCATCGTGAACCGCGTGCCCAGAAGCAGGGGGTGCGTGAGTGATCTTGTTGCCATCGCCGCAGCGACGGAATCGGTGATGTGAATGAGGGGCACGGCGGTCGCCCGGGCCAGCTGGTCAGCCACCTTGTGCATGGTGTTTGTGCAGAGCAACAGGCAGTCTGCGCCGGCTCGCTCCAGGGCCTGAGCAGCGCTGGCAAGGCGACCGGCTGCGGCGACCCAGTTGTCCTGAGCCTGGTAGGACTCGATTTCCTGAAAGTCGAAGGAATAAAGCAGCAAACGCGCGCTGTGCAGCCCGCCCAGGCGCTCCCGCGCGCCCTCGTTGAGCAGGCGGTAGTAAACCGCGGTGCTCTCCCAGCTCATCCCGCCGATCAGGCCAATGGTCCTCACGCAATCGTCCTTTTTTGCAGAGTTCCCGCAGACAGTCTACGTTCTCCTGCGAGCCAGCGGAATGCGCGACGCTCCCTTGCAGGGGAAGCGCTAAGCTTGCGCCATGATCCCTGAGCTTTCAGACACCGACGACTCACCGGAGCACCCCCAGTCCCTGCCTCACCCGCCGCGGCCCCGGCGGCTGTTCGCGCCGCTGCTGCTGGCAGCGGCGTCGGCACTGCTGTGGCTGCTCGCCGTTCGCGGTGCCGCAGGACCGGACGCAACCTTCGATCCTTACGCCCTGACAGAGCTGGTCTGGTACCTGTTTGCGGCCCTGGGCGCGGTACTAATTCTCGCTGCGGCAACGCGACCGCGCCTGGGCCTCCGCTGGAGCCTGGTGCTGCTGGCATCCCTTGCACCGCTCGGCGTTCTGGTACTGCTCTCTCTCCTGTTGCCCGGATACTTCCCGGCGCTGCTCGCCAGCGCAGCCGCGCTTGCTGGCACGGGCCTCGCTCTGCTGCTGGGCACGCGCCGGCTGCTGGGCCGCTGGCAGCCGGCCGCCGTGCTGGCCGCAGTCGCCTGGCTGGCAGTCTTTACGCTGAGCGGACACTACTTCTATTTTCCGGCTCAGCTGTGGATTGCCGCCGAGCAGGACCCGGCACCGCGGAGCGCGCCAGCGGCCATGGAAGCGTTGCTGTTCTCACAGCCTGCCCGCATCGACCAGGCTTTGCAGCGGCTCGGTCCCAGAGACCTGCAGCCCTCGGCGTTCTTTGTCGGATTTGCCGGCTACGCCGAAGAAAAGGTGTTCGCCGAAGAGGTGCGGTTCGCCGCGAAGGTCATGGACGCCCGCTACGGCAGCGGGCAACGCACACTGTTTCTGCTGAACGATCAGCGAGACCGGCAGCGACAGCCGTTGGCGACAGCGAGCGGCCTGCGCTATGCCCTGAACGGCATCGCTCGACAGATGCAGCGCGACGAAGACCTGCTCATTCTGGTGCTGTCATCTCACGGCGGCGAGCAGGCTGAACTTGCCGTATCGAACGGCGATCTGCCGCTGGCAACGCTCGACGGCCCGCTGCTGCGGGCAGCCCTGGACGATGCTGGTATTCGCTGGCGCCTGATCGTGCTGTCAGCCTGCTTTGCTGGCAGTTTCCTGGAACATCTGGCCACGCCGGAGACGGTCCTGATCACCGCGGCGGCGCCAGACCGGACCTCCTTCGGCTGCTCCAACGATCGCGACCTGACTTACTTCGGGGAGGCATTCCTGCGCGATGCTCTGCCCGGCGCCACCGATCTGGAGAGCGCCTTCACCGAAGCGATCGATCTGGTGACAGACCGGGAGCAGGCCCTTGGCGTCACGCCGTCTCGGCCGGTCGCGCACTTCGGCAAGGCCCTCGCGCAGCGTCTGGATCAGGGCACCTGGCAGGCGCAGCGCTAGACCTCAGTTCTCCAGCGCGGCCTGGCCATCCTCGAACTTCAGCGTTCCTTCGTAGATCGCCCGCCCGGTGATAACGCCCAGCAAAGCGCCGGGCCGATCCGCAAACGCATCCTTAAGCGCCTTCAGATCCTCGACCGTGGTCACGCCGCCAGAGGCGATGACCGGCGCGGAAGTGCCCTCTGAGAGTGCCAGGGTCCCGGCGACATCCGGACCACCGAGCATGCCGTCCCGGGCGATGTCGGTGTAGACGATCCCGGCAATACCCAGCCCGCCGGCCCAGCGCGCGAAGCTGACCGCCGATTTGTCAGAAACCACATCCCAGCCGTCGGTTGCGACCTGCCCGTCCTTCGCATCCAGGCCCAGCATGACCCGGCCAGGAAAGCGGCTCGCAGCCTCTTCCAGAAAGCTCGGCTCACGGACAGCGCGGGTACCAACAATCACCTGATCAACCCCCGCTTCGAGATAGCCGTCGATGGTCGCGAGCGTGCGTATCCCGCCGCCCACCTGGATGGACAGCCCGGGACCGGCATCGCACATCTGCCGGATCAGGTCCTGATTGCGCGGCTCGCCGGCAAAGGCGCCGTCCAGGTCGACGATATGCAATCGCCGACAGCCTTTGCCGTGCCACAGGCCGACCATGGCGACCGGGTCGTCAGAGAACACCGTCGCTTCATCCATGCGCCCCTGGCGAAGCCGTACACAATGGCCATCTTTTAAATCGATGGCAGGAATCAACAACGACATCTACAGGGTCCCTTTGGTGGACGGAATGCGGCCGGCCATGCGTGGGTCATGGCTTGCCGCCATGCGCAGGGCTCGGCCAAAAGCTTTGAAGAGCGTCTCTGCCTGGTGATGCGCGTTGACGCCCCGCAGGTTGTCCAGGTGCAGCGTGACCTGAGCGTGGTTCACGAAGCCCTGAAAAAATTCGAACAGCAGATCGACATCAAAATCGCCGATGCGCGGCCGGGTGTAGGTCACGAAATGCTCAAGGCCCGGGCGGCCACTGAGGTCGATGACGACCCGGGACAGCGCCTCGTCCAGCGGCACGTAGGCGTGGCCGTAGCGGACCAGCCCGGCCTTGTCGCCCACCGCCTGGGCAAACGCCTGCCCCAGAACAATGCCGACGTCTTCGACGGTATGGTGGGCATCGACTTCAAGGTCGCCAACGGCTTCCAGATCAAGGTCGATCAAACCGTGTCGGCTGATCTGCGTCAGCATGTGCTCGAAAAACGGCAGGCCGGTGCGCAGCCGGGACTCGCCGGTGCCGTCCAGGTTAAGGGTCAGAGTGATCTGGGTTTCCTGGGTATTGCGAGTGATTGTCGCCCGTCGAGCGTCGCTCGACGGTGCCTGCACGGTGGCCATGGTGTCGTCCTGCTTCAAATACCAAGCGCCAGCGCGCCAGCAACGCGCCGAGTATACGGGCTTCAGAGGCGATCCATCAGACTGCCATGGGGCAAAAATCGATTGTTGCTGTGCGCTCTGATCCAGGGCGTCAACGGCGCCGGGTAGGCCTTGCGACTGCGCAGCAGGCGCGCGAGCGGCACCACCGGTGAGCGGTCACCGCTCTCGAACTCGGGCAAACGAGCTTCTGCCAGCACCAGCAGGCGGATCAGCGCCTCGATCTGATCGCTGCCGAGCCCGTCAACGGCCGCTGCCCAGTCGGCCCCATCGGTGCGGGCCAGCCGTCCCAGACGTGCGATTTCATGATCGCTGAGACCAAATTTGTCGCGATCCAGGTCGCCGCTGGCGGCGAGCAGCGTATCCAGGTCTGCCGGGCTCAGCGCGCCGGCGGTTTCACCGCCCGGGTCGAAGCTGCCGACGGTCATCCCGCTCTCTCAATTGTAAACATATTTGCGTAAATCCTTGCATCAGGGTGCCATCGCACAGGCCGGAAGGGCATACTGCAGCTTACGAGAAAGCAGAGCTCGCAGTTCATGCCTGCCAAACGGATCTATCAGAAAAGCGACGGCCGATGGTACTACGAGCGCCGCGGCGAGGGCGTTGAAGGCCCCTTCGGAAGTCTCCAGGAAGCTGAGAAAGCCATGTTCCGCTACATCCATAGCTGCGTTGTGAGAACGCAGCGGGAACCGCGGCTCGGTTGGCCCCGGACCTGGACGCCCATGCGCCTGCTGCGCCGGGAACAACATGCAGACGCGGTGAACGCACCATAGGAACAGGACGTCGGTCGCCCTCGGCGCGGCCGAACCAGCTTTGGCAATCTGAGCATGAAAGCACTGAAATGGCTGGCCGCGCTGATCGTGGTTCTGGCCCTCGGCCTGTGGGCCCTGGGCAGCATGATGGTTAAAAACAGCCAGACCGCCATCAACACCATGTTGAGCGAGCGCACCGGGCTGCAAACGCAGATCAACGGCGCGCTCGGCTGGCGCATGCTCTGGCCGACCGCCGTGACCATCGAAGATATCTCTGCCCGCGACGAAGCCGGGACAGAGTCCTGGCACCTTGAACAGCTGCGCCTTGAGCTGTCGCCGCTCCATATCCTCCAGCATCCGACGGCGCCCGAGCGCTGGCGCTATCAGGCCGTCGCCCTGCAAGGGTTGAGTGGCGCCCGGGGCAGTGCCGCCGCCGCAGACGCAGCCACTTCCTATCAGGTCGACAGCTTCCGGCTGCGCGGCCTGGAAGATGGCCAGGCCGCGCCCTTCGAGGCCCGCCTCGCCTACCGCGACGGGGCCGCAGCGCCCGTCGCCCTGCAGCTTTCCGGGCAGCTGCGGCTGAGCGCCGAAAACCGGCAGCTCAAATTCGAGCCCGCGCTGCTCGCCGGCGATATCGCCGATGGCAAGTGCAATGCCGAGATCTCCCTGCGACCCATCCTGCCGGACAGCCCGGAAGCACCGGCGGCCGCCACGGACGTTCTCAACCTGGATCGCTGGCGCCGCACGGACTGGAACCTGGAGTGCGCCCTGGACCGGCTGCGGTGGGCGGGCGCTGAGTTTGCCGACGTTACCCTGCAATCCAACAATCTCGCGGGCATCAGCCAGAGCGAGGTGGAACTGCCAGTGTTCTTCAGCGGCTCAGCCAATTTGAAGATGGCCGTCGATACATCGCCGATCGACGACCGCGCCGGTCCGCGCTGGGTGCTGACTCCGGTAGTGGACAACGTCGCGGCCGCGCAGCTCGATGACTGGCTGGCTGCAGCGCTGCCGCAGGACCCGGCAGACGCCCGCGCAACCGCGCCCGCGCGCCGCGGGGAAGGCCCGGTGAGCGGAACCCGGCGCATCGAGCCCAGGGGCCACCCCCCCACGGCG
>CAZXIJ010000005.1:45500-51729 GCA_964640725.1 uncultured Pseudomonadales bacterium
TGGGGGGGGGGGCCCCGGCCCCCCCGCCCCCCCGCCCCGCGCCCCCCCCCCCCCCCCCGCGACGCTGGGAAGGCCCGGTGAGCGTAACCGGTCGCATCGAGACCTGGGGCAACGCACGCTCGGCGATGCTGCACAACGCCCGGGGAGAGATGAGCCTGGTGAGCAACAACGGCACCATCGACCTCACAGAGATCAAGCAGCGCACGGGCGCTGCGGTCAAAGACCTGCAGGGCTTGCTGGGCGACACGGACCCGGCAGCCCAGTGGCCCGATCAGCTGGAGTACCTGACCCTGACCGGGCGCTGGGTGCCGACCGGCGAACGGCAACAGCTCAACGCGCGGCTGGACAATGTGCTGTTCGAAATGGCGGCCGACATCGCGGTCGATGATCGCAACGCCGCCGCCGACGCCGTCAGCGCCCGCGGCACGCTGACCTTCAGCACAACCCAGCCGCCGAACACGCTGCTCGTGCCGCCTCTGCTGCAGGATTTGCCCCTGCCGCTGCGCTGCGACGGGACGCCGCTGGCCCCCGAGTGTCAGCTGGATGGGCAGGCTGCCCGGCGCCTGATCGCCAACGCCATGAAGGGCGGCGACGGCAGCCTCGGGAACAAGATCGACGAGCTGATCGAAGCCAATGTGCCCGAAGAATACCGGGCCGCAGCCCGCGGCCTGCTGGAGATCTTCGGGCACAGCGTGAGCGATGACGAAACCCTGGATGACTTTCTGGGCGATGACCTGGATGACGAGCTGGAAGAACGGGCTGACGAGACCGGCTCCGCATTTGAATGAACTGGTTTCCGCGAGCGCTGCTGCGCTGGTTTGACGATCACGGCCGGACGCACCTGCCCTGGCAACAGGAGCGCACGCCGTACCGGGTGTGGGTCAGCGAGATCATGCTGCAGCAAACCCAGGTCGCGACGGTCATCGGCTACTACGAGCGGTTCATGGCACGATTTCCTGACGTTGCCGCCCTTGCCGACGCGCCAATCGACGACGTTCTGGCACTGTGGACTGGGCTTGGCTACTACGCCCGCGGCCGCAACCTGCACAAAGCAGCCCAACAGGTGGTCCGCGAGCACAACGGCGAGTTCCCCATTGGCGTCGAGGCTCTGTGCGCGTTGCCCGGCATCGGCCGCAGCACCGCCGGCGCCATCGCTGCCATTGCGCAGGGCGAACGCGCGGCGATTCTGGACGGCAACGTCAAGCGCGTTCTCGCCCGCTTTCACGCGGTGGACGGTTACCCCGGGCAAACCGCAGTCAGCAAACGGCTGTGGCATTTTGCGGACTACCACACTCCTACGCGCAGAATCCCCGAGTACACCCAGGCCATCATGGACCTGGGAGCAACCTGTTGCGTCTCCCGCAATCCGGCCTGTGACCGCTGCCCGCTGGCCGCCCGCTGCGAAGCCCGAGCCCTCGACCGCATTGCCGACTTTCCCGGCCGCAAGCCGCGCAAGGACAAGCCGATCCGCCGTGCGCTGGTGTGGCTGCTGATCAACGACCAGGGCCAGTGCCTGCTGCAACGACGCCCCGCGCCCGGTCTGTGGGGCGGGCTGTGGACGCCGCCGCAAACAGAGCTCGACGGCGTCTCCGCAGTGGCCGTAGACCCGAAGCTCGCGCTCACGGAACTGCTCGCAGCGCTGGAACTGTCCGACGCCATGGACAGCGAGCCCCAGGCTCTGCCACCGTTCCGCCACACGTTTACGCATTTCCATCTGGACCTGCAGCCTTTCCGGGCCACCCTGGCAAACCCGCGCGCGACGCAGCAGGTCGCGGAGCAGGACGACTGGCACTGGCAGGATCTCGGGAAGCAACCGGACCGCGGGCTCTCGAGGCCCGCGCTAAAGTTGCTGGATGCGCTACGCGACAGCCCGGGCCGACTGCCCTTTGACTAGCGTCCGGTCATGCTGCCGGACACGGACCATCCAACCCAGGAACGCAAAGCCCATGCAGATTCTTGTCAGCAACGATGACAGCCACGACTCGCCGCTCCTGGCACTGCTGCTGGAGCGGCTCGCGAGCTACGGCACGCTGCACCTGGTCGTGCCGGCGGAGGAGCAATCCTGGCAGGGCAAGTCCATGACCCGCTACGGCCAGCTGGGCGTCAGCCCGGTAGAGATCGCCGGCGTGTCCGGCCACGCGGTGACCGGAACCCCGGCCGACTGCGTGAACCTCGGGATGTTCTCGCTGATGAACACGCGGCCCGATCTGGTCGTGTCGGGGATCAACATCGGCAGCAACGTTGGGCTGGGTTTCGCGATGGCCTCTGGCACGCTGGGTGCCTGCCTGGAAGGCAACATTGCCGGCGTGCCCGGGCTCGCCCTGTCGCAAACCCTGCAGCGCGCAACCTACCACCGCTGGAGCAGCGAGCGGCGCTTCGACGACGCCGAGCTGCAGCAGCTCGCGGACCAGCTCGATCGCACTCTGCCGCGAATCTGGGAGCGCTGCGTAACGGATCACCATGGCGAGCCGGTCACCATGAGCGTCAATCTGCCCGCCGCCCTGCAAGACCCTGAACCGGTCCCGACCGTGCTTGCCCGCTCAAGCTACGGCGGCTGCTTCCAGCCCGCAGACAGCGGCTTCCGGCACCAGATCAAGAACATGCACTTCGACGACGATCCCGCGAGCGACGCCGCAGTCGTCGGCAGCGGGCGCGTGAGCGCCACCTTGCTGGACCTGAGCACCCTGGGCCAGCAGGCCGGATTCCCGTCGGCCAAGCAGGCATAATCACCACCCACCGGGAGGAACAGAACATGAGCAAATCAGGTCTGCTGGAAGGAAAGGTCGCGGCGATTACGGGCGGCACCGCGGGAATCGGTCTGGGCATTGCGCAGGCTTACCTCGCCGAGGGCGCCAAGGTCGCGCTCATGGCTCGCAACGAAGTCAAGGCGAAACGCACCCTGGAGTCTCTCGGCGCCGGTGACCAGGCCTGTTTCATTCAAGGCGACGCGATGCGTCAGGGCGACATCGAGGGCTTTGTCACCGGCACCGTCGAGCGCTTTGGCCAGGTCGACATACTGGTCAACAATGCCGGTGGCGCCGGCGACCTGAAACCGCTGGTCGAGCTGTCTGACGAGACCTGGGAAGAAACCATAACCTGGAACCTGCACTCCACATTCTGGGGTACGCGCGCCGCGCTGCGGCAAATGCTGCCAAAGGAGTGGGGGCGCATCATCAACATCTCGTCCGTAGAGGGGAAAGTCGGCAAGCCTGTGCTGAGCCCCTACACCGCGGCCAAGCACGCCGTGAACGGCATGACCAAGTCCGTCGCGCAGGAGGTCGGCACCAACGGCATTACCGTCAACGCCATCTGCCCGGGCCTGGTGATCACCGATATCGTTCGCGACAACGGCCCGCGCACAGCGGCCAGTATGGGCATGTCGCTGGACGAGATGATCGCGATGTTTTCCCAGGAGTCTGCCATCAAGCGTCCGAATACCGTCGAAGAAATCGCGGCGCTCGCAGTCATGCTGGCCAGCGATGCCGGCGCCGGCATTACCGGGGCGTGCTTGAGTGTCGACGGCGGCACCGCGCCGTACTAGGGCGCGCGAGGAAATTCTGATGCGAACCGTGCACTGCCGAAAGTACCAACAGGATATGGAAGGGCTCACGCAGCCGCCCATGCCCGGTCCCGTCGGAGAAAGAATCTACGAGACGGTCTCGAAGCAGGCTTGGGAAGAATGGCAGGACCTGCAAAAGATGCTGATCAACGAAAAGCATCTGAACGTGCGGGATCCGGAAGTTCGGAAGTATCTGTCAGAGCAGCGCGACCGCTTCTTCGACAATGAGGCCGTAGATCGGGCAGAAGGCTACGTCCCGAAGGACGGCTAGCTCACTCGGCGCGCGTGCGCTCCGCCAGCGCCAGAAGTGCCTTTGACAGGTCGTTGCCGGACAGTGAGCCGCTGCGCATAGCGACGAGCATGTCGTCCAGCTCGGCGGTCAGTCGCTGATTGGTCAGCTCAAGCTCGTAGCGTGTGTCTTCGATCTGCTCGCCCAGCGCCTGACGGCTGTCGCTCACTTCCTGCGCCAGGTCATCGCTCCGCTCACAGTGCGCCGCCAGCGATTGCTCGACCCGCTCCTCGAGGGCGTTTATCTGTCCCTGCAGCGTTGCCATCATCCGGCTCATCTCCTGACGCAGCGACAGCGTAGCTATCGTGATCGGGTCCGCCGTTGCCGCAGAGTCAGAGGCCGCAGAAGGCGTAGCGGTCTCAACTGCACCGCGGGCCTCGTCAATGCCGATAACCTGTGCTCTGGAATGATTCATGCGCCTGTCCTGCTGTAATTCGTCGTCGCTCACCGCGACCGTCAGGCATCAGTGTAGACGGCGCGGGAGGCCGCTAACGTTCAATCATGTCAGGGGTTGTAGGCCTGCGAGCACAAAGGCGGGAGGCCTGAGGCTCGCGATCTGGTCGCAGGCAGCAAGCCTGTCATCAGCCGCCGGAATTGCGGGGCTGGCACCGCTTTTTCGGCGGTACCGCCGGAACTCTCAGTCTTCCTTTTGGGAAACCTGGCCGGCCAGGGAAGCCAGCGCGTCGGCGAACTCGCTGCGATTCATCTTGCCCTTGCGGAACTCCTCCGCCTGGTCTGCCAGAGCGGCAAGCAGTTTGGCATCCAAAGCCTCAAGCGCGTGGGCTTGCTTGTTGGCCTCGAGCTCGATGTCGGCGTGAATCTGGCGAACCGCAACATCCAGCGCTTCGCTCTGGTCCTTCAGGCGCACAGCCAGCGCTTCGCCAGATTGCTCCAGTCGGACATCTATATTCTCCACGAGATCAAGCCGCGCCTGCTCTGACTCCTCGACTCGCTGCCGCAGGCTGGTCAGTTCCTGGGCGAAACCTTCCGTATGCTGCGTGAATTCGTGCTGGACCCGTTTGATCGTGCCGCGCAGATTGCGCACGGTCAGGTGCAGGTCGCGGCGGATCGCCTTGACAGCCCCGCCCAGCAAAATCTCCCGCACAGCTTCCAGGTCGCCGCTATTGGCGGCCGGCATGGGCTCTACCGCGGCTTCGATGCCCTCCTCGACGCCCAGCCCGGCACCATCATCGGGGCGATCGAGCAGCATCGGCGGCAAATTGGCATCCGGGCCGCTATCGCTGGAGGCAGGTGTGCTGGAACCGGAAAAAGGGACGGTAGTCATGACGGTCTGGTCTTCCTGAAGCATGGGCGGTCGGTCCTCGACTCACGGCGGGGCAAAGGTTGAGAACTGCCTCGCGCAGAGGGGAAGTTACCGCAGGGACCGGACCACTTTCTGGACACACTTCAGGGTTTGGACGTGACCTCGCGCACAGTTCCAGTGCGGCAGCGGGCCTGACGGGCGGTACAGCCAGCCGGTTGACGGACCACCGGGCTGCCGCTTTAATACGCCGCTCGCTGAAGCCGGCCCACCGGCGTTGGCGTTCTGGCCGGGTAGCTCAGTTGGTAGAGCAGTGGATTGAAAATCCTCGTGTCGGCAGTTCGATTCTGCCCCCGGCCACCAACTCGCTTCGCGAGTTGGTGGCCAAAGGCCACTCCTTCCTAATAGGAGTGCTTCGCGAGTTGGTGGCCACAGGCCACTCCCTCCTTATAGGAGCGCCTCGCGAGTTGGTGCCCACAGGCCACTCTCTCTATTCAGAGAGTTCGGGAGATCGCGACCGATGAGGGATGCCGACCTTCCCGCCCACGAACCCGCATCAATCGCCAAACGCAGCGTTGCGGTGATGATCGACAGCGCTGCGCTGCTCGCACTCACAGTACCGGCGCTGCTTTTCTTATACGGTCCCCAGTACGTCGATCCTGAGTATCTGAGTCTGTTGCCTGGATACCGAGGCTTTATCGCCTGGGCTGTGATCCTGCCTTCGAGCGCGCTGCTGCTGTGCTGGCTTGCCTGGCGACGGACACCGGGAACGGCCTTGCTTGGCCTTTCGATCGTGGATCGAAACAGCAAAGCAAAGCCGCGCGCGTTTGCGTTCCTGAAGCGCCTTGCTGGCTGCTATCTGTGTATCGCCAGCGGTGGCCTGGGCTTCCTGCTCGCCGCTTTCAACACTCATCGTCAAGGACTCCATGACCGGCTGGCGAACACCCTGGTCGTTGGCCCCGCAGCGCCGACACCAGCCCCGGCCCCTTTCCAGGACAGTTCCCGTTGGCTTCCCTGGTTCACGGCGATTCTTAGCGCAGCGCTCGGCATCGGGGTGTTCTACTCGCCGATCGGGACGGGCGATGGCGGCGGCGTCATCGGCTACTCCATCTACCGGGGC
>CAZXIJ010000005.1:51829-57915 GCA_964640725.1 uncultured Pseudomonadales bacterium
CGTGCTGCTGATGCCGACGCTGTACTGGGTGGGGATTGCCCTGGTTGGCTGGACCTAGCGAACGCCGACGCCGGGCATGACGCTTTGCGATTGCCGCCGTCGGCAGTAGGCTGTTCCCCCCGCGCCATCGGAGCCTCACACATGCGCTCAGAACCCCAGCTCATCGAGCACATCTTCGATCTGATCGATCGCGACAGCACAGATATGGGCAGCGAGGATTGGCTCGAGCCGGTCGACAACTACCGCTCCCAGGCGCGCTTTGCAGCCGAAATCAACATGATGCGCAGGCTGCCGACTGCCTTCTGTCCCCTGGCGGCCCTGGACCAGCCCGGATCCTATGTCGCCCGGCTGTCGGCCGGCGTCCCGGTCGTGGTCGTCCGCGGCCTGGACAACAAGATTCGCGCTTTTCGCAATGCCTGCCGACATCGAGGCATGCAGCTTGCCGACGGCACCGGCTGCACCAAGATCTTTCGCTGCACCTATCACGGCTGGGCCTACCGGCTGGACGGCCGGCTCGAATACGTGCCCGACGAGCACGGTTTCCCGGGGCTGGACAAAAGCACGCGCGGGCTCGTGCCGCTGCACAGCGTCTCGGTGCAAGGCGGCCTGGTATTCGTCACCCAGGATGACCCGATCGGCGAAGGCGCCCTCGAGGCTCTGCCTGATCTGCTGGCCCCGGACCAAATCATCTTCGATTCCCACGAATCCGTGAGCGACGTGAACTGGAAGCTGCAGGCTGAAGGCACCCTTGAGGGATATCACATCAAGCACACGCATCCCGAGACCTTCTACCCCTACGGTTACGACAACCTGAACGTCATCGAAACCCAAGGACCGAACATGCGCGTGTGCTTTCCGTTTCGCCGCATCGAGAAGATGCGGGACACTCCGAGCGCCGAACGCACCCTGGGCCGCTCCGTCACGCTGGTCAACTACGTCTTCCCAAATGCCTCCATCACGCGCCTGTCCGATCACTTCACGATTTCCTTCGCCGAGCCGGAATCGCCCTTCCGTACGCGCTACTACAACTATCGAATGACCATGCCTACGGCCGATGGCAGGGCGCCCACATCGGAGGCCGTCGGCCATGCCAAGAAGGACGCAGCATTTCTTTCCGACACGGGCCTGAAGGAAGACGCGAAAGTGATCCGGGATATTCAGGCCGCGATCGGGTCCGGCGCAAATACGCACTACACCTTTGGCAGATTCGAATCTGCCATCGTGCACCTGCACAAAAATCTGGCCGCCAACCTTGAGCGGTTACCAGCCTCTTAGCGCTTGGTCAGCGCGGCCTATCTACCGATCGAGCGCAAAGTTGCCGCAACGGTAGCCGCGCCGATACCGCTCGCCCCACCCGTGACGACGGCAACACGTCCTTGCAAGCTACCGAAGTCATCGGTCATGGGGTCTGTTCCTGTTCACGCAGGAGAAGCTTCCTCGCGGTGAGACTCCAGCGCCAACGCCTGCAAGGGCATCAGAGCCATATCGATGATCTGGTCGACCTCTCGCGCCGGCCCCGCCAGCCGTGCCTGCATGACCATGCCCTGGTAGGTGGTGATCAGGTAACGCGCGAGCACCGGGGGGCGGGCGTGCGGGGCCAGGCGGCCATCAGCCACCGCCGCAGCCAGATAGCCTTCAAAAGCTGCCGGAATCAGCGCGATGCGCTCGCGTACATACCGGAACAGTTCCGGCGCGCTGTGTTCCAGCTCGCATACGCTGTTCACAAGAAGACAGCCAAGCACGGCGATATCGCTCTCCGGCTTGCACAGCAGCTGGCGCATGAGCCCGCCAAATTCTTCGGCGACGCTTCCCTTGCCCGTCAGCAGGCCGATCCGCCGCCCCACGACCTCTTCGACATACCAGTCCACGACCTGCCGGAACAGCGCCGCCTTGTCGCCGTAGGCGTTGTAGAGGCTGGTTTTGCGCAGCGAGACCTGCTTGCTGATCTGGTCCATGGAGGTTGCGGTGTACCCCTGCCGCCAGAACAGTGCAGCGATCTGAATCAGGACTTCACGTTCGTCAAAGGTTTTGGGTCGTGGCAAGAGCAGGCGGCTCGCTGGCGTCTGAGCAATACTGTACTACTCGGAACAATATATTCAAGAGCCCTGGCCGCGGCTTCCCGAAGCAGCCCTGTATACTGGCGCGCTCACCAGGAACAACCCCAGGAGCGCCCATGAGCGAAGCCACCCTCCCCGATCGCGCCAGCTTCCGCCGCATGGACGAAAGCACCGAGCAGGACTGGAAGATCATCGGTCGCCACAACGCCGGCTTCAGCGCCGGCCTGGCAGATCGGGTACTCACGCACCTGCAGCTGCTGGACGGGCAGTTCGATGGTTTTCCCGTCTCGCGCCTGGAGCACAGCCTGCAGACTGCAACCCTGTGCCACCAGGCTGGCAAGGACGAGGAGTACGTGGTCTGCGCGCTGCTGCACGACATTGGAGACACGCTCGCCAGCTACAACCACGCTGATATCGCCGCCGATATCCTCAAGCCCTTCGTCAGCGAGCAGAACCACTGGATCGTCGCCCACCACGGCATCCTGCAGGGTTACTACTTCTTTCATCACATCGGTCTGGATCGCAACATGCGCGAGCAGTACCGGGACCATGAGCACTTCGAGGCCTGCGCCGAATTCTGCCGCTTCGATCAGGCGGCCTTCGATCCCGACTTCGAGTCACTGCCCCTGGAAACCTTCGAGCCGATGGTCAGAAACGTCTTTGCCAAGCCAAAGCGCTCGATCTACCTTCGCGAGAGCGCGTAGCCAGACAGATCACCGCCCTTCACCCGGCGCCCCGGGAGCGCGCCGGATCGACAGGCACCCATGGATTTTGACTACATCATCGTCGGTGCCGGCTCCGCCGGCTGCGTGCTCGCCAACCGGCTCAGTGCCAGCGGCGAGCACCAGGTGCTGCTGCTCGAAGCCGGAGGCAGCGACCGGCACCCCTTTGTGCAAATGCCGTCGGCGTTCTCGCTACCGATTGGCTCGCGCCGCTATGACTGGTGCTACGAAGCACAGGCAGAACCGCGCCTCGCCGGGCGCGCCCTCGCCTGCCCCCGGGGCCGCGGGCTGGGCGGCTCCTCGTCTATCAACGGTATGGTCTACGTCCGCGGCAATCCCCTGGACTACGAGCGCTGGGCACAGCTCGGCGCTACCGGCTGGGGCTACGCGCAGGTGCTGCCCTACTTCAAACGCTCGGAAACCGCACTGGGGGCGGCAGCCTCGGACCCGTGGCGCGGGCACAGCGGCCCGCTGCAGGTCAGCCGCGGGCGCAAAGCCAACCCGCTCTACGACGCCTTTGTGGAAGCGGCGCAGGAAGCCGGCCACCATCACAGCCCGGACCTGAACGGCTATCGGCAGGAGGGCTTCGGCGACCTCGAAATGACGGTCGCGGACGGCATGCGTTGCAGTGCTGCCCGAGCCTTCCTGCGCCCTGCCCTGCAGCGCGCCAACCTGACGGTTTTGACCGGGGCGCAGGTCCTGGGCCTGACGATTGAACAGGATCGGTGCCGGGGCGTGCGATTTCGCCGACGGGGCGCAACGCAGGCGCTGCGGGCCAGCAAGGAAACTCTGCTGGCCGCCGGCGCCATCGGCTCGCCCCAGCTCCTCATGCTCTCGGGCATCGGGCCCGCCGATTCGCTCACGGCGGCCCAGGTGCCCGTCAAACACGAGCTTGCGGGTGTTGGCCAAAACCTGATGGACCACCTGGAGATCTACCTGCAGCAGTCCTGCAGCGAAGAGGTCTCCCTGAACCGGCACCTCGGCCTGTTCGGCAAGGCTCGCATCGGCGCCCGCTGGCTGCTGCGCCGGGACGGCCTGGGCGCCACCAACCATTTCGAAGCCGGGGGCTTTACGCGCAGCAGCGCAGACCGGCCATCGCCGGACATTCAGTACCACTTTTTGCCCGCTGCCGTGTCCTATGACGGCAGCCGCGCCGCCGCGGGCGGCGGTTTCCAGGTCCACGTCGGGCCCATGCTCAGCCCCAGCCGCGGGCATCTGGCCCTGCGCTCCAACAATCCGGACGACGCGCCGGCGCTGCGCTTCAACTACATGAGCTGCGACCAGGACTGGGCGGTGTTTCGCGCTGCGATTCGCCAGGCCCGGGAGATCTTCGCGCAGCCGGCGCTTTCAGCCTGGCGCGGCGCCGAGCTGACACCGGGCGATGCCGCCGACAGCAATGACGCCCTGGACGCCTTCGTCAGCAGCCATGCGGAAAGTGCCTACCACCCCTGCGGCACCTGCCGCATGGGCGAGGGCGCCGATACGGTGGTCGACCCGCAGTGCCGGGTGCACGGCATCGACAGCCTGCGGGTCGTCGATGCCTCTGTGTTCCCGCACATCACCAACGGCAACCTGAACGGGCCGACCATCATGCTCGCAGAACGTGCCGCTGACCTGGTGCTGGGTCAAACGCTGCCGGCAGAGCCCACGGACTACTACACCGCACAGGCTCTCTCTTTAACCCCACAACGGTCTCTCTAATGCCAAAACGCGAGCTTCTCGCGGCTGCGCTCATCCTCAGCTTCGTCGCCATCACTCTGGCCAGCCCGGAGACCGCCAACGCGGCCTTCGTGGGCGTGAAGGACCAGATCGTCCTGCATTTCGATGCCTTCTTTACCACCGCCGCCAGCGCCGCGCTGCTGCTGGTCGTCGCGCTGGCGCTGGTGCCGCGGTTCAACGTGCGGCTGGGTGGGCCCCAGGACCGCCCGGAGTTCACGCGGCTGAGCTGGTTCTCCATGCTGCTCAGCGCCGGGCTGGCGTCAGGCATCCTGTACTGGGCGACGGCAGAGCCCCTCACCCATTTCCAGAGCAGCCCGCATCTGGCGCGCAGCGGCATCGAAGCCGGTACCGCCGCCGCGGCCCGCAATGCCACCGCCCTGACCATTTTTCACTGGGGCCTGCACGGCTGGGGGTTTTACGCGCTGACGGGCCTCAGCGCTGCATTCTTTGCCTATCGCCAAAATCGGCCCCTGGCCCTCAGCTCAACGGTCTTCGCACCGAATCAGACCGGCACCGCTCGCGGGCTCGCGATCGCCATCGATCTGATCGGCGTGCTGGGCACTGTGTTCGGTCTTGCAACGTCCATGGGCATCGCCGTGGGTGCCATGAACGCGGCTCTGGGAGAGCTGCTCGATCTGCCCATGTCGGCGACGCACCAGCTCTGGATCCTGGCCCTGGTCACCGCGCTGGGTATTGGCTCAGTGGTGCTGGGCCTGCGGCGTGGCATTGCCCGACTGAGCCAGCTCAACCTCTTGATGAGTGTCGCGCTGCTGCTGGCAATGCTGCTGCTCGGGCCCACGGGTTTCTTGCTGGGGTTCATCGCCACGGCGACTACCGACTACGCGCTCGGGGTGTTGCCCATGGGCTTCTGGACCGGCAGCGCGGCAGACGATGTTGCCTGGCAGGGTGCCTGGACCGTTTTCTACTGGGGTTGGTGGCTGGCCTGGGCGCCGTCCGTGGGCTTGTTTATTGCCCGCATCAGCCGCGGCCGCACGCTGCGCGAATTCGTTACCGGCGTGCTGCTGATTCCGACCGCCGCGGTCATTCTGTGGATGGCCGTGTTCGGCGGCGTCGCCCTGGAAGGAGAGCTGTCAGGCGCGCAAAGCATCCTTCCGGTCGTCAACGACAACTACGCGCTGGCAACGGTCGCTACCATTCGCCGCATGGACGTGCTGGCCTTGCCGCTGATCGTGCTGGTGACGGTGCTGCTGTTCAGCTGGCTGATTACCTCCCTGGATTCGGTGACGCTGATCCTGTGCACTGCCCTGCGCAGCGAGAAGCAAAATCAGAGCAACCCGCAAAAGGCCCTGTGGGGCAGCGCCCTGGGCCTGGTGACCGCGGCGCTCATTTACGCCGGCGGGCTCGACGCGCTCCAGGCCGCCGCCATCATCGCCGGCCTGCCCATTGCGCTGGTCCTGCTCGCAACCGCGATCGTGCTGGTGAGGGCTCTGCTCCAAGCTGCTGATTGACGAAATGTTATCTTGGTACCAAGGTACCATTCATGACCGAGCCCATCGAAAGAGTCCAGACCGGCGTGCGCCTGGAAAAGCGCCTCGTCAAAGTCCTGAAGGGGCTGGCCGAGCAGCTC
>CAZXIJ010000005.1:58015-61743 GCA_964640725.1 uncultured Pseudomonadales bacterium
CGAGCAGCTCAGGGCCGTCTATGACCTGACGCTGACGGCGCAGGACAGCCATCGCCTGAGCGAGGGCGAC
Organism: uncultured Pseudomonadales bacterium; assembly: GCA_964640725.1. GTDB lineage: Bacteria > Pseudomonadota > Gammaproteobacteria > Pseudomonadales > Azotimanducaceae > CALHVX01. The sequence continues at coordinate 58,086 of CAZXIJ010000005.1, forward strand.
GATGGTGGCTGAAGGTGCCGCCCCCCTCGCCCGCCGTTGCGGATCGGGCGGTATGATGGCGGCACGCAAAGAGTGAGAGCACAGGCATGCACGACTATCTGATCAAGGGCGCCACCATCGTTGACGGGACTGGCGCAGCCCCTTTCACCGGCGATGTGGCCATCGCGAACGGCCAGATCAGCGCAGTCGGCGATGTCAGCGGCAAGGCTCGGGAAACGATTGATGCCGATGGCGCGCACCTCGCGCCCGGCTGGGTCGACGTCCATACCCACTACGACGGCCAGGTCAGCTGGGACGACGTCATCGACCCGTCCTTCAGCCACGGCGTCACCAGCGTGGTCATGGGTAACTGTGGCGTCGGCTTTGCGCCCTGTCCGCCCGGTGGCGAACAGCGCATGGTGGAACTGATGGAAGGGGTCGAAGACATCCCGGGCACCGCGCTCACCGAAGGCATCGAATGGGGCCGCTGGGAAACCTTTCCGGAATACATCGACTATCTTGGCACCCGTGAGTTCACCTTGGACGTCGGCACCCAGGTTCCGCACTCGGCGCTGCGCAACTACGTCATGGGCGATCGCGCCCTCAAGCACGAGGACGCCACGGCCGATGACCTGCAGGCCATGGCCCGCATCGTCCAGGAGTCTCTCACCGCTGGCGCCCTGGGCTTCTCGACCTCACGCACGGTCGGCCATCGCAGTGTTCAGGGGGAGCCCATCCCCGGTACCTTCGCCGAGAAAGACGAGCTGCTGGCCATCGCCGCCGGTATGCGCCGCGCTGGCAAGGGCGTGTTCCAGGCCGTGCCGGCTGGCGTGGTCGGTGATCTCGCAGGGCCGGAAAAGTGGACGACCCAGCAAGAGGTCGAGCTGTTCGCCGAAGTCGCCAAAGCCGCCGCCGCCAAGTGCACCTTCACCCTGGTGCAGAACGGCAACCGGCCCGACCAGTGGCGCGAGTGCCTCGACATCGTCGAGCAGGCCAACGCCGGCGGCGTCGAGATCACGCCGCAAATCACGACGCGGCCAATCGGTTTCGTCACCAGCCTCAAGTCCTATCACATGTTCCAGTGCCGGGAGACCTACCTGAAGTTGCTGGACCTGCCCTTCGAGGAACGCCTGGCGCAAATGCGCAAGCCGGAGATCAAGCAGAAGATCATGACCGACCGGGACATCGTGCCGGAGGATGCGGGCCTGATGGCGAACGTGTTCGGCCTGCTCGCCGCCGCAGCCCCGGGCATGATCCCCATCACGCTGCCCATCAACTACGAGCCCGATGTGACCGACAACTTTGCCTCGCAGGCCGCTGCTGCCGGCAAGGAGATCAACGAGTTCGTGTACGACTATCTGGTCGGCGGGGACGGCGATCGCTTCGCCATTCTGCTGGGCGCCAACTACGCCAATGGCACCTTCGACGTCATGGAGGAAATGATCGAGCACCCGAACACCACCATCGGCCTGTCCGATGCCGGTGCGCACGTGAACCTGATCTTTGACGCGGTGAACCCGACCTACCAGATCACGCACTGGGTGCGTGACCGGAGCAAGGGCAGACGCATGCCCATCGAGCTCATGGTGCACAAGCAGACCCAACGCAATGCCGACCTGTTCGGGCTGCCGGACCGCGGCCGCATTGCTGTCGGCAAGCGCGCGGATCTGAATCTGTTTGATCTGAGCCGGTTGAACCTGGGCGAGATGGCCGTTCACCATGACCTGCCGGCCGGCGGCTCACGGATCCTGCAAAGCGCCTCCGGCTACCTGAACACCTTCGTGAACGGCGTCAAGACGCGCCAGCACGATCAGGACACCGGCGCCCGGCCCGGGCGCGTGATTCGAGGCTAGCCGGAAACCTCCAGCGCCGGCCACGGCCCGGCGCTGGAGGCTCGATCCCTTCGCAAGTCCCGGCACCCTGTCAGCTGCGCCGGGAAAACGCCGCAATCCGCTCCTGCATATCCGGGCCAACGCCTTCCGTTTCCATGATTTCCCACTGCAGGCCGGCATCCAGGGCCGTGGCGTCCGTCGCTTCGAGCAAGCGCTTGTTGGCCCGGTGGCTGTAGCCGGAGTTGGCTGCAATGCGCTGGCACAGATCGGCGACCTCGGCATCGAAAGATGCTTCATCAAACACCTGCTCGGCCAGCCCGATCCTCTGAGCCTCGGCCGCATCGATCATGTCAGCGGTGAACATCAGGCGCTTGGCGGTCGCCACGCCCACCCGGCGCGGCAGCCGCTGGCTCATGCCCCACACCGGAGTCAACGCCCACTTGCTGTGCGTGTCGCCAAAGCGCGCATTGCTGGATGCCACGATAAAGTCCGCTGCCAGCGCAACTTCCAGCGCGCCGGTATAGCAGTGGCCGTGCACCGCTGCGATCACCGGCTGCGGCAGCTTTTCCATCAGCCGCAGCGTCTCTGAATGCCAGCCCGGCGAAGGCACTTTCTCGCCGGTGGCGATGTCAGCCAGATCGTGCCCGGCCGAGAAACAGCGGCCGGCACCGCGAAGGACCACACAGGACACCGAGTCGTCCTTGCGAAGGGCGAGCACCTCGTGCCGCAGCTGCGAGAAGATTTCGACGGTCAGGGCGTTCAGCTTGTCTGGACGATTGAAGGTGAGCGTTGCGACGCCGGCGGCGTCTTCTCGGGTCAGCACAGTACTCATGGCGAGGCTCGCAGGTAGATTTGAACCCCCATGCTACAAGTGAACCGGCCCGATTCGAACCCCAGGTACTCGGCGGCAGCTCAGCTCGGAGTGCTAGTTTCCGGCCCTGCGAACAGCGAACGAAGTGCCGCCCATGTCCTTTGATCTCAGCGCCCACACTGTTCTCGTCACCGGCGCAGGACGGGGCCTTGGCCGCGGCTGCGCAGAGGCCATGGCCGATGCAGGCGCGCAGGTGATTGGCGTTGCGCGCTCCGAAGCCGATCTTGCATCCCTGGCCGCTTATGGCAGCGGCAAAATCGAAACCTGGTGCCTGGACGTCACGGGCGACGAGATACTGGAGCGCATCGACCACCGTCCCGACATCACCGTGCTGCTGAACAACGCCGGCAGCAACAAGCCGGAACCGATCACCGCCGTCGAAGACACCACCCTGGACCGCCTGCTGGACATCAATGTACGGGCACCGTTCCGGATTGCCCGGGCAGTGGTGCGCAACATGCTGGCGGCGCACATTCGCGGCAGCATCATTCACATGTCGTCTCAGATGGGGCACGTCGGATCGCCGAACCGCACGCTTTACTGCACCACCAAACATGCGATCGAAGGGCTAACCCGCGCCATGGCTGTGGAGCTTGGGCCCAGCGGCATTCGCGTCAACAGCATTGCGCCGACCTTCGTCGAAACGCCGCTCACTCAGCCGATGCTGAAGGACCCGTCGTTTCAAAGCTTCGTGATGGAGCGGATGATCCTGCCGGAACTGCCCAGCATCGAAGAGATCGCCGGCGCTGCCTGTTACCTTGCGTCGGACCTGGCCCGGCACATGACCGGCCACAGCCTAAGGGTGGACGGCGGCTGGACCGCCCACTAAGCGACCGCAAATCAGGTGGCAGCCGGTAGCACCTTCGGGCGAACTGCAAGAACCTCTTCGGCAACCTGATCCGGCACCAACAACATGGCGTCATGCGCGCTGGCAAGGGCGCGGTAACGCCAATGGGCAAAGCGCAGATCGCTGCGC